>JACCES010000010.1 GCA_013416455.1 Alcaligenaceae bacterium
CCCCCTGCCCCGCGGCGGCCGGACGGGCGGGCGCCGAAGCAGCCTCGGACCCGGCCGCTTCGGCCACGGCGGCGGATGCGCCCGTGCCCGGCGCCTTGCGCTTGCGCACGGGCGTCTTGCGGGCTCGGGCCGGTTTGGGCTGGGATTCGCCCACCGGGCTTTCAGCACCGACGGAGCTGTCGGCGGCCGGCACTTCGGACGCGGCCTGCTGCGGCCCCGGCGCGGCGTCCTGGCGACGGCGGCGGAAGGGTGTGCGCAGCTTGCGGCCTGTGCCGCGAGCGGGCTTCGCCGCGTCGCCATCCGCGCCGCGGGTTGTCGACACATCGGGGGTGTCGGCGGCGGAAGCCGCCGTCTCGTTGATATCAGTCATTTTCTTTCGGGTACTCCGTAGGAATTTCATTCGTGCCGCCCTCGGCGGCTTCCGTTTCGGCCACAGCGTCGGCCGGCGCTCCCGGCTCGGCCTCGAATGCAAGGACGGCCAGGGCATCAACGGCTTCGACCTCTTCAAGAGGCGGCAAATCATCCAGCGACTTCAGGCCCAGATCGTCGAGGAACTGATGGGTGGTGCCCAGCAGCGCCGGTCTTCCCGGCGCATCGCGATGGCCAAGCACTTCGATCCAGCCGCGCTCTTCGAGGGTGCGCACGATCTGTGTCGAAACCGTGACGCCGCGGATATCTTCGATATCGCCACGGGTCACAGGCTGACGCCACGCAATGATGGCAAGGGTTTCAAGAACGGCTCGCGAATACTTGGGAGGCCGCACGGGATCGAGACGGCTCAGGTAGCGCTGCATTTCGGGGCGGCTCTGGAAACGCCACCCGGTAGCGACACTGACGAGCTCGAGGCCTCTGTCCCGCCAGTCCAGTTGAAGCAGCGCCAGCAGGCGCCGCAGATCGTCCGTACTTACGTCTTCCTCGCTGAAGAGCTTGCGCAATTCGGACAGGGACATGGGCTGATCCGCACATAATAGCGCGGTTTCGAGGATACGTAATGTGTCGCCTTCACTCATCGACAAACTTTTTCTTCCCTTGTTTGCATTCGAGCCCGATCAGGGTTAATATTCTTTATTCAGACGCGGGGTGGAGCAGTCTGGCAGCTCGTCGGGCTCATAACCCGAAGGTCACAGGTTCAAATCCTGTCCCCGCAACCAATTTCCAACGGGCCGATCGCCGATGCGATCGGCCCGTTTGCTTTGTGCCTGTACTTCCCTGCCGGCACTTCCCGGGCCCGGATCCGAACCCGCATCACCGCAACCGCCCTCGCCCCGATCACCGACGGCAAGCCGCCTGCCGTGTGGCCGGCAGGCCCATGAATCGGAAACCGGGATGCGGAAGTCGCCATTAATCTTCATGATGGTGCTGCGCCGGCCCGCTGCACGCCCGCCTGCCATTACGACAAGGAGTTCTGATCAGCGGGAACCAGCCATGCAGCGCTTCAGAAACCGCCTGCCGGGGCATGCCAATGACGCCGGGGCCCGAAGGCAGCCTGGATAGCCGTTTACTTGTTCTGTATTGCGTCGGGCGAAGAAGGACACATCGGTCGGAAATTCGCCCGGACCATGGACAAACCGCCAAGACGCCGCAACTCATGGTGCAACGGACAAAGGGCGCCGGCAAACCTGTATAAACCTTGGAACGCCCCTGCTGGCAGTGTTGGTTACATTACAACATTCGCCAGACCCCAATGCAAGCAATTTGACGGTTCACGGCAATACATGTCTCCGTACAGTTGTCCACGAACGACACGAGATGCGTGACCTCCCTTCGACACGGAAGCCAAGGCGGCGGCCTTCGCCCGGCCGGCGGCCGGCCGGCGCCCGGAAGGGCTGTCCGCCGCGCACGCGCGCGGCTATCCCCCGGCCGCCGCACATGTTCCAATGCCGGCAGGAGGCATTCATTCCGTGAGTTTCGAAATCATCTGCGTGGAAAGCATATCGGACATCGCCGCACAGGACTGGGACGCGCTGGCGCAGGGCCACCCCCTGCTGTCTCATGCCTATCTCGAAGCGCTGGAATCCACCCGTTGCGCCGTGCCGCGCACCGGCTGGCTGCCGCAGCATCTGGCACTGCGGCGAGGCGGGGCCGTCCGGGCCGCCATGCCGCTCTATGCCAAGTCCCATTCCCGAGGCGAGTACGTCTTCGACCAGGCATGGGCCGATGCCTATGGCCGCTACGGCATGGACTACTACCCCAAGCTGATCTGCGCCATTCCCTTCACGCCCGTTCCGGGGCCGCGCCTGCTGGCTCATGGCCAGAACGACCGCCTGCTTCTGCTGGAAGCCGCCAAACAGTTGTTGCGCGATCGCGGCTATTCATCGCTGCACGTCCTGTTTCCCGGGAATGAGGACCTGCCCGCCCTGGAGCGGGCGGGCCTGCTGTTCCGCGGCAACGTCCAGTTCCACTGGAACAACCGGGGCTATTCCGACATGGACGCTTTCATCAAGGAACTGACGCAGTCCAAGCGCAAGAAGTTGCGCCAGGACAGACGGCGGCTGGCGGAGGCCGGCATCGAATTCAGATGGTTCACGGGCAGGGAAATCGATGGCCCGACCTTGCGCTATCTGTATCTCTGCTATGTCCAGACCTATCTGGAACACGGCAACAGGCCTTATCTCAACCTGGATTTCTTTGAACGCATCCATGACCGGATCACCGAGTCCCTGGCCGTGGTGGTGGCCGAACGCCGTGGCACTCCTGTGGCCGCGGCGTTGAACATCCGCCATGAAGACCGGCTGTTCGGCCGCTATTGGGGCTGCACGGAGTTCGTGCCCGGGCTGCATTTCGAGACCTGCTATCTGCAGGGCATCGAGTACAGCATCGCCCACGGCATCCGGGTCTTTGAAGGCGGCGCCCAGGGCGAACACAAGCTGGCTCGCGGGATGCTGCCGGTGCAGACATGGTCGGCCCACTGGATCGAAGACCCTGTATTCGGCCCCGCCATCGCCGATTTCCTGCACCGCGAACAGCCTTTCGTGGATGAGTACGTTGCCGCGCTGCATGCGCACAGCCCTTACCGGCAGGATCCGGAAACCACGCCGACGGCCTCTCAGGCGTCCTGCCCGGCGAGCCGCGCGAACCAGGCGGAAAAGCCCAGCGGCTGAGCGGGCCCGGCCGGCCCCCGCCGCGGGTGGTCCGCCGCCTCGGCGGCGGCATGAAGAAAGCCGGCGTCGCATGAAGCGGGCGCCGGCCTCAAAGGGGTGTGACGGGTTTATTTGCGGTTCTTGTCGGGGTCGGCCGGCGGCGGGCCGAATGGAAATACATTGAACATGCCGCGAGTCTGATCCTGCATCTGATCCTGCATCTGCACGAACAGGTTCTTGCTCTGGTCGATATAGCTGTTCATCATGTTCTGCAGCACCGGAGTCTGCACATTCATGAACTGGGCCCAGGCTTCAGGGCCGAAATGCGGGCCATAGAGACCCTGCGACTGCTCGGCCATGCGGTTCTGGATATCCATGAAGGTCTGGATGTTCTTTTCCAGGAAAGCACCCATGACGCCCTGCATGGCATGGCCATAGAAACGGATGATCTGCGACAGAGCGGTTGCCGAGAACATGGGGATGCCGCCGGTTTCTTCTTCGAGGATGATCTGCAGAAGAATGCTGCGTGTCAAGTCGTCGCCGGATTTGGCATCGACGATCTGGAAGGTTTCATTGTCGAGGACCAATTGCTTTACATCCGCCAGAGTGATGTAGGCGCTGGTCTTGGTGTCATACAGCCTGCGATTGGGGTATTTTTTTATGAGGCGCACAACGGATGGGGATTGGGTTTGCGTCATGACAGAAGCCGAAACATTTGACGGGAGGCGCCCCGTGGTTCACGCGGAGCGCCGGTACAGCGGGATTGCCCGGCATCAGCCCATATGCAGACCGCCATTCAGGGAAAAGTCGGCGCCGGTGGAAAAACCGGAATCCTCGGAAGCCAGCCAGGCCACGATGGAGGCGATTTCTTCCGGAGCGCCAAGACGCTTGACCGGGATGGTCGCAACGATTTTTTCCAGAACGTCGGGCCGGATTGCCCGCACCATATCAGTGCCAATATACCCCGGCGAAACGGTATTGACCGTCACGGCCTTGCCGGCGACTTCCTGGGCCAGGGCCATGGTGAAGCCGTGGATGCCCGCTTTGGCGGTGGAATAGTTGGTCTGGCCGAACTGCCCTTTCTGGCCGTTGACCGAGCTGATGTTGATGATGCGGCCCCACTGCCTTTCGACCATGCCGTCGATGACCTGCTTGGTGACATTGAAAAGACTGTTGAGGTTGGTGTCGATCACAGCGCGCCAGTCTTCCAGGCTCATCTTGCGGAACAGGCCGTCGCGCGTGATGCCCGCATTGTTCACCAGCACATCGACGGGACCGATCTCGTCGCGCACCTTGCGGAAGGCTTCGACCGTGGAGTCCCAGTCGGATACATTGCCCACCGATGCGTGAAAGGTATAGCCCTTCGCAGCCTGCTCATCCAGCCATCGCTGGTAATCGCGGCTGGGGCCGCAACCGGCCACCACGGTGAAACCCTGTGCGGCCAGACCTTGGCAGATCGATGTGCCTATGCCACCCATTCCGCCCGTCACATAAGCGATTTTTCCTTTCATTACGATCTCCCGTCTCATAGAAATGGTGTCGCCTGGCATGCCGGTGCAAAGGCAAGCTAGACGGCTCGTACCTTGACATAGCTGCCGGGCGCAGCCTCAAGGACTTTGTATCGAGTATTGCCCGGTCTGGCGGGCGCCTTGCGCAGGGCGCCCGCGTGTTGCTGCAACCATTCCGACCAGTCCGGCCACCAGCTTCCCTGGGTTTCGGCCGCCTCTGCCAGCCAGGCCTCGGCGGGCGCGGCGGCTTGGCCTTCCGGAATGGAACCCGGTGTCGCCCAATAGCTGCGCCGCTTCTTGGCCGGCGGATTGACGACCCCCGCGATATGGCCCGACGCCCCCATCACGAAGCGGCGCGGGCCGGTGAGCAGGCCGCAGGACCTGTAGGCCGCTTCCCAGGGCACGATGTGGTCTTCCCGGGAAGAATAGATGTAGGCCGGCATGTCGAGCATGCCCAGATCGATGCCGTGCCCGTTGACCTCCAGCTTGCCCGGTTCGCGGAGGTTGTTTTCGAAGTAGGTATTGCGCAGATACCAGGTGAAGAACGGACCCGGGAGATTGGTACCGTCGGAATTCCAGAAAAGCAGATCGAAAGCGGGGGGCGCGAGCCCCTTCAGGTAGTTGTTGACGACATAGTTCCAGACCAGTTCGCCGGGGCGGAGGAAGGAAAACGTCGTCGCCAGTTCGCGCGCGGTCATGAGGCCGCCCTGGGAAAGCTGCTGCTCGCGCATCTGCACGTGCATTTCGTCGACGAAGATGTCGAGCACGCCGGTATCGGCGAAATCGAGCAGCGTGGTCAGCAGGGTGAGCGACGCGAGCGGCCGTTCGCCGCGCGCACGCGCCAGCGCCACGGCCGAAGACAGCAGCGTGCCCCCGACGCAGAAGCCCAGCCCGTTGACCTGAGGCTGGCGCGTGATATCGGAAGCGACCTGCAGCGCGCGCAGGACGCCTTCTTCGAGGTAGTCGGCCCACGTGGCCTGGTCCGGGGCATCGGCATCGCCCGGCAGCGGGTTCCGCCACGATATCAGGAAGACCGTATGGCCCTGCTCTACCATGTGCCGCACGAAGGAGTTTTCAGGCTGGAGATCGAGAATGTAGTATTTGTTGATGCAGGGCGGCACCATCACCAGGGGCCGCGCATGCACCTGCGCGGTGAGCGGCGCGTACTGGATGAGCTGCATGAGCGGGTTCTGGTAGACGACCGACCCCTGGGTGACCGCCACGTTGCGGCCCAGTTCGAAGCGGGATTCATCGGTCTGGCTCATGCGGCCCTTGCCGATGTCCGCCAGCAGATTGTGCATGCCCCGCGCCAGCGACTGGCCGCCGGTTTCGAACATGAGCTGCTGGACTTCCGGATTGGTGAGCAGATAGTTGGTGGGCGACGAGGCTTCCAGCCATTGCATGACGGTAAAACGCAGGCGTTCGCGCACCGGCCCGGAGACTTCGGCCGCATCGACCATGCTGTTCATGGCGCGGGCCGACAGCAGCCACATGTGCGCGTTCAGCAGCGCGAAGGGATTCGCCTTCCAGGCATCGGCCCTGAATCGCTTGTCGGCGGGAACGTCGAGGCTGCCTGTGCGCGCCTGTTCGAGCAGCCCCGCATATTCCCGCGAGAACTCCGCCTGGATCCTGGCAAGCTCTTCGGGTGACACGTTTATGGGGGCGGGCCAGGAATTGGGAAATGACGCATTCACGTTTCGATACATCCAGTAAGAAAAGCGTTGTCCCTATGTTGAGAGGCAAAGCAAAGTGTGTCAATCAGGGAAAGTCGGGACGCACCGGCGGCGGCCCGGCGAGCCTGCCGGATGCCGGAAGGCCTTGCTCCGCAACGCCCGGTTCAAGCCAGGCGAGCGTCGCCATGCGGCCGGTCGCCGCCGATCGGCGATAGGAATAGAACAGGTCCGCCCGATCAAAAGTGCATAGGCCCGACGTCTCTACACTATATACATCCAACATGTCGAGACGATGACGGGCCAGCGAAGCCAGATCCGCCTGCCATTTCCCATCCGCGCCACCCAGGGCGAAATACCGCGAAGCGACGGGGTCGGCGGCAACGAAAGCCCGCCGCACCTCGTCCCCGACTTCGAAGCGCGCCTGGCCGATGCACGGCCCGATCCAGGCCCGCCAGACGGCGCCGGGCAGGCGGGCCCGCAAGGCGGCAAGCGTCGCTTCCAGAACGCCGGCCGCCAGGCCCCGCCAGCCGGCATGTGCGAGACCCAGTGCCCGGCCCTGCAGATCGGCGATCACCACGGGCGCGCAATCCGCGGTCATGATGGCCAGCACGCGGCCGGGCCGCAGGGTGATGGCGGCATCGGCGCGGGGCGGCGGCCGGACGGACACACCATCACCGGCACCGCTATCAACGCCAGCGTCGGCGTCGGCGTCGGCGTCGGCGTCGGCGTCGGCGTCGGCCACGAGGATGCCGTGCACTTGTTCGAGCCAGAAGGGATCACCGGGCAGGACCGCGGCCCGGCGGCGCCGGTTCTCCATGACAGTCCCGGGATCGTCACCCGTGTGCAGCCCCAGATTCAGCGCCCCCCAATCGCCGCCGCTGACACCGCCAAGGCGCGTCGTCGTACCGTAGGCCACCCCGCGCCATGGCGCTCCCCGGACGGGCAGCAAAGCGCCATGGCGCGGGGTCAGGTCGCTTCCGCGGTCCGCCATTCGATACGTTCCCGGACGGCTTCGAAATCGGCCGGTACGGCGGCCTCGAAGGAAACGGCGCCGCCCGCGCATGGATCCTCGAAAGAAAGGGCGCGCGCATGCAGCATCTGCCGCGTCGCGCCGGCGATCGCCCGGCCGCCGTAAAGCGTATCGGCGAGCAGCGGATGCCCCAGAGCGGCCATGTGCACGCGTATCTGATGGGTGCGGCCTGTTTCCAGGCGGCAGACGACTTCCGTCACGGGCGAGCCCTCGGCATCCCGGCCACGGCGCAAAGGCACATAATGCGTGATGGCGGGTTTGGGCGCGATGGGCCCTTCCACGGCCATGCGCACCGGCACCGCCGGGTCGCGGCCGATGGGCCGGTCGACGGTGCCCCCACCCTTCAGCCAGCCATGCACCAATGCAATATATTCGCGATGGACCGTGCGCGCCTGCAATTGCCGCACAAGGCCCGTCTGCGCGACGTCCGAACGGGCGACCACCATCACGCCGGAGGTATCCTTGTCCAGGCGGTGCACAATGCCGGCCCGGGCAATGCGCGCCAGTTCCGGATAACGATGCAGCAAACCGTTCAGCAGCGTACCGTGCCAGTTGCCGGCCCCCGGATGCGTCACCAGCCCGGCCGGCTTGTCGACCACGACCCAATGCTCATTCTCGGCCACGATGCCGAAAGGGACGGGCTCGGGCACAAAGGCGAGGTCTTCCGGCGCCGCCTGGGGATGAACCGCGATGATGTCGCCCGGGCCGGCCATCTGCCGCGTTTTCACCGCCTTGCCATTGAGCAGCACGTGCCCGCCTTCGATCCATGCCTGCAGGCGGCTGCGGCTGTGGCGGGGCATGAGCCGCGCCAGGACTTTGTCCAGCCGCTCGGGCAGGACGGTGGCGGCCAGACGGTATTCCATCACTTCATCCGCCGGGTCGCCCCCTTCCCGGGGAGACTTGCGTTCAGGCTCGTGGTCACACATCATGTTCAATCATATAATTGGCCGGCTATGCTAACACCAAGGACTCCTACGTGACATCGATCCCTTCCACTGCTTTGCGTCGGCTTCGCCACGCGGCCATCATGCTCTTCATGGCGGCGTTCATCACCGGCTGCGGCACGATACAGCCGGAAAAGGATCCCACGGTCGGCTGGAGCGCCGAGCGCCTGTATCGGGATGCCCGGGAGTCCATGAGCGCCGGCAACTGGGGCGCCGCCCGCACCCGGCTCGAAGCCATCGAGGCCCGCTACCCCTTCGGGACCTACGCGCAGCAGGCACTGATCGACCAGGCCTACATCAACTGGAAGGACGACGAACCGGAACAGGCCCTGGCCGCCATCGACCGCTTCGAGCAACAATACCCCAACCATCCGGGCAGCGACTACATGCTGTACCTGAAGGGCCTGATCACCTTCACACCGCCCAGCGCCGTCTTCGGCAACCTTGTCGGGCAAGACCCGGCTGAACGCGACCCCAAGGGGCTGCGCGAATCGTACGAAGCCTTCAATCAGTTGCTGGCCCGCTACCCCGACAGCCGTTATGCGCCCGATGCCCGCAAGCGGCTGACCTGGCTGGTCGACACCATCGCCCGCAACGAAGTCTATGTGGCGGAATACTACTATCGGCGCGGCGCCTACATTGCCGCCGCCAATCGCGCGCAAACCGTGATCACCGACTTCGAAGGCGTGACCGCGGCGGAAAAAGCGCTCTACATCATGTACTTGTCGTACGGCCATCTGGGTCTCGATGAACTGCGCGACAACGCCAAACGCGTGCTGGATCTCAACTTTCCAGAAAGCAAATACTATGTCCAGGGCCTGGAAGATCCCGTGAACTACTGGAACCCGATCAACTGGTTCTGAGAGCGGGGCCCGCCGGCAGCCCCGGCGCGCCGGGCCGCGCGCCCTCCCCCTCTTCGTTGACTTCGGACAGGCCCTGCGGGGCCTGTCCGCGTTCCAGGAAGCCGCGTGCCTGCGCCACGTCGCGCGTGCGTGAAAAAGGCGGCAGGCCGCGCCACAGCAGGCGGCCATAACGTTTTTCCACCATGCGCGCATCGGCCACCAGCAGCACGCCCCAATCGCCCTCGCTGCGGATCAGCCGCCCCGCCCCCTGCTTCAGCGCAATGGCCGCCTCGGGCAACTGGTATTCCATGAACGGGTTGCCGCCGCGTTCGCGGCAGACACGCAGGCGCGCTTCCAGCACCGGATCATCCGGCGGCGCGAAAGGCAGCTTGTCGATGGCCACCAGCGTGAGCGCATCCCCTGGCACGTCTATGCCTTCCCAGAAGCTGGCACTGCCCACGAGCACGGCGTTGCGGGCCTCGGCAAAGCGTTCCAGCAGCAAGCGCCGCGACATGTCGCCCTGACGCAGCAGCAGGCGCTCGATGCCGAGATCCTCGAAATGCTCATGGAGAAGATCGGCCAGGTGATCCACCGAACGCAGCGTGGTGCACAGCACCAGCACACCGCCGGGACAGGCTTCGATCAGCGGCACCAGCATTTCCGCGAAACGGGGATTGAAGTCGCGCGAATGGGTCTCGGGCAAGCCCGAGGGAACACACAGAAGGGCCTGGTTCGCATAATCGAAGGGCGATTCCCAGCGCGCGGTCCGCGCGTCCCACAGGCCCAGCTGCCGGATGAAATGGCCGAAATCTCCGTGCACCGACAGGGTGGCTGAAGTCAGGATCCAGGCCTGATCCCGGGACCGGCAGCGCGAAAAGATGTCGGCCACCGACAGGGGCGCGCTGTGCAGGCGCAGATGATGTGTCCCATGCTCGATCCAGCGCACGGCCTCGCCCGCTTCCAGAGCCCGATGCGCCCGGGATGGATCGGCCTGGAGGGCCGGCGTGCCCCCGCCTTCTTCAGGGGTTTCCGCTGTTTCCTCCGACCTATGCTGCGCCGGCATCCGCCGGGAAGCCTGGCTCTCGCGTTCCAGCGCATTGTGGCCCTGCCGGTCGGGCTGGCTCCATTGAAACAGCCTCGCCCGCAGTTCCAGTGCGCTGCGGGAAACGGCTTCCAGATCGGGATGCTTCTCGGCCACTGCGCCGAGCAGGGCCGCCGCCCGGTCCAGCGACTGCAGCAAGTCGGCCAGGGCGGTATCGAACGGCTCGGGGTCGGGAATGGCGTAGAAAGTCGCTTTCTGGCCCGGCATGCGCGACACCGCCGCCGACGCCAGGCGCAATTCGCGGGTGGCCGTCTCGACGCTGCGTGCGGCCTCTGTCCAGTTGGTCGCCTCCCGGGCATGTGCCAGGCCGGCCGCCTCCATGCCGCGGCTCAAGTCCAGCAGCTGATGCGCGGAAACGCTGCTGCCCAGAAAGCGCGTTGCGACGTCGGGCAACTGGTGGGCTTCATCGAACACCACCAGATCGACGCTGGGCAGCAGATCGGTGATGCCTTCTTCACGCAGCGCGACGTCGGCCATGAAGAGCGCGTGATTGACCACCACCAGGTCGGCTTCCTGCGCCTGCCGCCGCGCCTTCAGGACGAAGCAGTCCTTGACGTGTGGGCACTCCTGCCCAAGGCAGTTTTCACGCGTGGAGGTGACACGATGCCAGATGTCGGCCTCTTCGGGCACCTCGGCCAAGTCGGCGCGGTCGCCCGTGCGGCTGCGGCCGGCGAAGACCGTGATGGCCCGCAACTGCGAGACTTCGCTGCGCGAACGCAGCGCGCGTTCGTCCAGCTGCAGGCGCTCCAGATGATAGTGGCATACATAATTGCCCCGCCCTTTCAGCAGGGCAATGGTGATGGGCAGCGCGAGCGCTTCGCGCAGGCGGGGAATGTCACGCCGGAACAATTGGTCCTGCAGCGTGCGGGTACCCGTGGACACCAGCACCTTGACGCCGCTAAGGAAGGCCGGAACCAGATAGGCCCAGGTCTTGCCGGTGCCGGTGCCGGCTTCGGCGATCAGCGTGGCGCGGTCGCGGATCGCCGCCTCGATGGCGCGCGCCATTTCGAGCTGCGCGCCACGGGGGCGGAAAGCGGGCGCCGCGGCCGCCAAAGGGCCTTCGGCAGAGAAAATATCGTCGAGATCTTGCGCGAACATGGCGGAATCATAACGCCAGGAAAGGGCCGCCGAATCCGCCTTGTGGCAAAATGCCCCGTCCCACGCCTCAACCAGACGAAACATGACTCATCCTGAACCGCCTGTCACGACACCGGATTTTTCTTCGGACCCGGGACGCATCGTCCAGCTTCTTGCCACCGAACTGGGCGTACGCCCCGCACAGATCAGCGCCACGGTGCAATTGCTCGACGAAGGCGCCACCGTTCCGTTCATTGCCCGCTACCGCAAGGAAGTCACGGGCGGCCTGGACGATACCGTGCTGCGCAACCTGGAAGTCCGCCTGATCTATGTGCGCGAACTGGAAGCCCGCCGCGGCGCCATCCTTGAATCCATCCACGGCCAGGGCAAACTGACGCCCGAGCTGCGGGCCGAGATCGAGGCCGCCGATGCCAAACAGCGGCTGGAAGATCTGTACGCGCCTTACAAGCCCAAACGCCGCACCCGGGCGCAGATCGCCCGGGAAGCGGGGCTGGAGCCTCTGGCCGATGCCATTCTGGCGCAGGCCGATTGCGATCCCGCCGAACTGGCGCTGGGATACTTGAATGCCGAGGCCAAGATCAACGACGCCAAGGCCGCCCTCGATGGCGCGCGCGACATCCTGGCCGAGCGCTACGCCGAGGATGCCGATCTGCTGGCCCGTCTGCGCGACTACCTGTGGAGCGCCGGCCTGCTCTATTCCAAAGTGGTGGAAGGTAAGGAAGAAGAAGGCGCCAATTTCCGCGACTGGTTCGAATTCAGCGAACGGCTGGGCACCCTGCCTTCGCACCGGGTCCTGGCCCTGCTGCGGGGCCGCCAGCAGGGCATGCTGGATCTGCGCGTCGGGCTGGAAGCCGAGCTCGAAGCACAGACGCCCCACCCTTGCGTGGAGCGCATCGTCGACCATCTGGACCTGGATGCCCGCTTCGATGCCCAGGCGCCGGCGCGCGCGCGCTGGCTGGGCGAAGTCTGCCGGTGGACCTGGCGGGTGAAGCTGCTCACGGCCTTCGAGACGGAATTCGTCACGCGGCTGCGCGAGGCCGCCGAAGAAGAAGCCATCCGCGTCTTTGCCGCCAACCTGAAAGACCTGCTGCTGGCCGCGCCCGCCGGCCCGAAATCAGTGCTCGGCCTCGATCCGGGCATACGCACCGGGGTCAAGGTCTGCGCCATCGACGCCACCGGCAAGCTGCTGGATACGGCCACTGTCTATCCCTTCGAACCGCGCCGCGACCGGGAAGGCAGCCTGCGCACACTGGCCGCGCTGGCCGCGCGCCACAAGATCGAACTGGTGGCCATCGGCAACGGCACGGCTTCGCGCGAGACGGAAAAGCTCGTGGCCGACCTGCAGCAGCGGCACCCGGAGCTCGGCTTCACCCGCATCATGGTGTCCGAATCGGGCGCTTCGGTGTATTCGGCATCCGAACTTGCCGCCCAGGAATTCCCCGATCTCGACGTCAGCCTGCGCGGCGCCGTGTCGATCGCGCGCCGTCTGCAGGATCCGCTGGCCGAACTGGTGAAGATCGAACCCAAAGCCATCGGCGTCGGTCAGTACCAGCACGATGTGAATCAGCGCGAGCTGGCGCGTTCGCTCGATGCCGTGATCGAGGACTGCGTGAACGCCGTGGGCGTCAACGTCAACACCGCCTCGGCCCCGCTGCTGGCGCGCGTCTCCGGTCTGAACGCGGGGCTGGCCCGCAATATCGTGGCCTACCGTGATGAAACAGGGGCCTTCCCTGACCGAAAGGCGCTCATGAAGGTGCCACGCTTCGGCGAAAAGGCCTTCGAGCAGGCCGCCGGCTTCCTGCGCATTCCGGACGGCGACAATCCTCTGGACGGCTCGGCGGTCCACCCGGAAGCCTATCCGGTGGTGAAACGGATTCTGTCGCGCATTCAGGCCGAAGCCCGCAATGTCATGGGCAAGGCTGGCGCGCTGAAGGGCCTGTCGCCATCCGACTTCACGGATGAACGCTTCGGGGTCCCCACGGTGAAGGATATTTTCAGCGAGCTGGAAAAACCCGGCCGCGATCCGCGTCCCGAGTTCAAGACCGCGCAGTTCAAAGAAGGCGTGAACACGATTCAGGATCTCAGCCCCGGAATGATTCTGGAAGGGGTGGTCACGAATGTGGCGAATTTCGGCGCCTTCGTCGATGTGGGGGTGCATCAGGATGGTCTGGTGCATATTTCCGCTCTGTCGGAATCCTTTGTGAAGGATCCCCGCGATGTGGTGCGGGTGGGCCAGACGGTGAAGGTGAAGGTCCAGGAAGTGGACGTGGCTCGCAAGCGTATTGGCCTGACGATGCGGCTCAATGACGATTCGGCGCCGGTGCGCCGTGGCGGAGCGGACGCGGATGGCGGCCGTGCGGCGCGCGGCAGGCAGCCCGGCGGCGATCGCCGTGGCGATGGCCGCAACAATCATCGCGCTGCGCCTCCCCCGTCGGGCGCCATGGCGGAGGCGTTCGCGAAACTGAAGCGGTGATTGTCTGGGTTCGTTTGGGCTTGGTGTGCCGGCCGGGGGATTCAGTCGAGGTTCTTGAGGGCGCGGGGATTGTTCAGCAGGATGGGTACGAAGAAGCCTTCACGGGATCGTTGCGATCAAGAACCCTGACCCGTTTTAAATATATACAAAGTTGATACCAAGACATCTGGGACGCCCCAAGTCACTCAGCCGTGAGGCCGTGGCGGGCGTTTGCGATGCCGGGCGGTTCTGGAGGGCCGCGGGCGGCGCGTCGGACGGGGAAGAAAGGGCGCAACTGTCTGAGCATGAGCCCGCAGTCCGGGGGACTGCGGGTCGTGCGAGTTTTGCGCCCGCCCCGGCCGACGTGACGACAAGGAAAGTCCGGCGCAGCCGGACCCCGGAAGCTAGGCCGGGGGCGCAAACGTCTGATGCGGCAGGCTAAAGAACCCAAATCAACGACAAAACCGGAAACATCAGCCAGCCAAATTCCCTCTCAATACCGCAGACTCAACGTCGCCCAGATCGTCCGGCCCGGCTCATTGACCCGCGTATTCGCCGAATACCCGAAACCCGCATTGCCGGCCAGATTCAAATGTTCGCTGTACGTCCTGTCGAACAGATTGTCGACGCCAAAGGCAACCTGGACGTGCTTGCTGAAACGATACCCACCGTTCAGGGACAAAACACCAAACCCGCTGCTGCCGGCAAAATCCTTGCTCACCACATTGCCCTGGTGAACAGCATAGCGATTCTGCGCCGCCACCAGACGCCACAGTATGCCGGCCGACCACGGCCCCTGCTCGTATGCGGCCGACACGCGGGCTTCCAGGGGCGGAATCTGCGGCAAGGCCGCGCCATCGCTACGGTTGCGGCCCCAAGCATAGGCCAGCGTCGTACCCACCGTCCATGCCGGCGCCGGCTTGTAGGACAGACCCAGCTCGCCGCCGAAAATGGTGGCGTCGACATTGCGCGCCTGCGAGGTCATCCCCATGGGACCGTAGTCGAACAGGATGAAATCCTGCACCACACCCGCATAGCCCGACGCCCAGGCATCGACCCGCTCTGTACGGTACTGCGCGCCGAAATCGAACTGCGTGGTCTTTTCCGGCTTCAAGGCGTCGAATGCATTGACGCTTCCGACCGGGCCTTGCGTGGCGGAAAACAGCTCCCAGTAATCCGGGAAGCGCTGTACGTGCCCGATGCCCGCATACACCGTGGCGGGCATCCGCTCCAGATCCCGCTCATAGCGCAGAAAACCGCCGGGCAGAAGTCGTTCGCGCTTTTCGCCCGCCGTCGGATTCGGCCGCGACATCATTCCGTGGCTGCCGCTGACCGACTCCCGGCGATCCTGGGCGGAAGCATGGTCCAGACGCAGGCCGGCCACCCATCTGTCGCGCTCGCCTGCGCGCCAGGTCAGCTCGCCGAACACCCCGGCATTCTGGAATCGCGCGTCCTCGACCCTGGGCTGATCGTGATATGACATCATCCCCATTCCGCTGCGGCGGCTGTGCCGGCTGTCCTGGAAATCGAATCCGCCCACCAGCTCCACGTCTTCGGCCAGATCCAGGGTCGCGGCAAAACGGCCGCCCCAGGTCTTGCGGTCCACATTCGACGCCATGGGCATGCCCATGCCGCCGGACGGCACGAAATCCCGCAGGGAATAGTTGTCCATCACATGGTCGGCGTAGTTGTAGTACACCTGCGTCTCGACCTTTCTGAACGTGGTCCCCATATTGTGCTTTTCGAACCGCAGGCCCAGGGATTCGCGCTTGAACTTCGTTCCGTCCATGCCCCGGCCGGCATAGCGGGCCTCGCCATCGCCGGTGCCCGCGCTCAGCTCGATCAGGGTATCGGCGTCTGGCGTCATGCCGAGCGCGACGTCGGCATTCCATTTATTCCACCGTGACGGCACGCGCACACCATCGCCGTCCTCGTAATCCTGGGAATGGGAATGGTTGCCCGTCACTCTCGCATAGAACGTCTCGTTGCCGATGGCGAGATCGGCCACTTCGTCATGACGCCCCCATGAACCGCCGGTCAGACTGCCATCGAACAATATCGCCGAGTCGGAAAACTCGGGCGCCTTGCGGTCGAAACGGATGGTGCCGGCCGACGCCCCGGGGCCCCACAACACGGTCTGAGGCCCTTTGATGATCGTCAGTTCATCGAAGTTGGCCGGCGAAATATAGGAACTCGGCGCATCCATCCGGCTCGGGCAGGCGCCCGGCATCGATGTACCGTTGGTCAACAGATTCAGACGCGAACCGAACATGCCGCGCAGGACCGGGTCGCCATTGCTGCCTCCATTGCGGATGGCGGAGAAGCCGGGGATCGTTTTCAGGTAATCAGTGCCGTCGCTGGCCGGAAGGGGCTGCCGGGGTTTCTTGGGATCGGTCACGAAGGTGAGTGGCGACGCGGGCGCGACACCCGTGACCACAACCGTCTCCAATAGCGTAATGCTGGTACGGGAAGAGTGATGATGGTGGTCCTCATCCGGCGCGGGAACGCTCTGCGGCCAGACCGGAAAGGCACACCCCGCAGCGGCCAGGGTTGCGATGGCGCGGAGGGAGGCAGACAACGTGATATGTGGATTCATGATGATTTTCTTCATTGATTCAATGCGCGACGTCCGCGCGCAGTCTCCCGCGCGGGATGCAGGCGCGGGGAGGCGGCACGCGAAAGGCGATGGGAAAGCAAAGGCAGAGGGGCGACGACATGGCGCGCATGCGGCGCCATCCTGTATTGCCGCCAGGCCCCTGGCCTGAGCGTGCTGCCCTTGCCAAACACGGCAAGATCACGCGAAGCAATGTCGATGCGGCGCCGCACGGCGGGCCGATGCCCGCCCTGGGTTACCCGATGAAGAAAGGAGGAGCCCGCGAACCCAGCGGAGGCCCGCGAGACCCTTGTACCGGTAGTGCGGGATTCCGGGCCGTAACGACGGGCCGGGAAAAGAAGAAAACCGACGCGACAGCCAGGCGGCCGGTTTCCGGAAGATCCATGGCGAGTTGGCCGAGGATACAGAAAGCGCAACTCGCCGCCATGGCGCTGGGGGCTTCCTTGTCGGTGTCCACGTCGGCCCAGAGGGCTGCCAGCGCCTGCGGAATACTGTTGCCGCTGTCGGGCGCGCAAAACGCGAGCAACGGGTTGCCATGCCGGCCCGCATCCGGGTCGGGCATATAGCCGGCGGGAACGATGCCGCGCAGCACCATTGCAAACACCAGCACAAGCAGCACACCCAATGTGCGCCCTTTTCGCCTGAATCGTTGCAAAATGATACTGAGCATGGAGTCGGAGAATAACAAGAAGCCTAATTTATTGGCATTGACATGGATCAGCCAACACCGGCTTCTTCAAGGCTTCCATGACGCCCTGGATGCTGATAGACCCCATAAGCAGCACGCCACAAGCAGCACCGTCGGCAGAGGGAGGAACTCAGGCCTGTCGGCCGGGGCTCGGGCGCGTGGTCAACCCTTGCCCCATGTTCTCAGTGCGTGGCACCTAAATAAAGTTCTGCCATACGCTCGTCGGCCAGCAGCTCCGAGGCGGGCCCTGAGAGCACGACACGCCCCTGATCGAGGATATACCCTTTGTCGCTGATGGCCAGGGCCTGGCGGGCACGTTGTTCCACCATGAAGACGGCAACTCCGCGCTTCGGCAGTTCCCGCACCAGATCAAAAATCTGGTTGACCAGGGCGGGGGCCAGCGCGGCGGTGGGTTCATCCAGAACAATGAGGCGCGGGTCGCTCATCATGGCCCGCGCGAAGGCGAGCATCTGTCGTTCTCCTCCCGAAAGCGTACTGGCGTACTGGCGCAACCTGCCTTTCAGTGCGGGAAAGGCATCCAGCATCGAATCAATGCGGCGCTCACGCTCCTTCACGTGGCGCACAACCTTGAGATTCTCCAGGACAGTGAGTGAACCAAAGACGTTCGCTACCTGGGGAACATAGCCCAGACCATGCGAGATACGGAATTCCGGATCGATGCGGGAAACGTCCTTGCCGTCCAGCTTGATTGTTCCCGAGAGGCGCGGCAGCAAGCCCAACACCGCCTTGGAAAGCGTGGACTTTCCCGCCCCGTTGGTGCCGGCAATCGTTACGATCTCGCTCTCGGCCACCTCCAGATTGATATCGGAAATAATATCCGTCTCTCCATAGCCGCCAGACAGATTGCAGATAGACAGCAGCATCAGATTACGCCCCCCATATATGCATTGTGCACGCGCGGATCGTTCATCACGACCTCGGAAGAGCCTTCGGCAATCACCAATCCTTCATTCATGGCGTATAGATAATCGGCCAGCGAGGTTACCGCTTCAAGATGATGCTCAATGATCACGAACGCGATACCCTCGGATTTGTTCAGGTTCTGGATCTTTTCGGAAATTCCCTGTATGAGTACCGGATTCACGCCGGCGAACGGCTCGTCAAGCAATATGCACCGAGGCGACAGCATCAACACCCGCCCGAGCTCGAGCAGCTTCTTCTGGCCACCCGACAGCCCTCCCGCCGGACGGTGAGCCACCTGCTCCAGGTTCAAGAATCTCAGCCAGCTCCGCGCCTGCTCGACCAGCATCTTTTCTTCCTGTCTCACGCTCGAAAATCCGAAGTAGACGGAACGCAGCGTCTCGCCATACCGGCGGGGCGCTGCGGCAAGCATGTTCTCCAGCACGGTCAGATCCTTGAACTCCCTTGGTACCTGGAAAGTCCGGCCCAGCCCCATTTGCGCGCGTTTTCGCGGCGGCGTGGCGGTGATGTCCCGCCCTTCCAGAGCCACCGTTCCGCGACTCGGCGGCAACTGGCCGCTGATGGTTGCGAAAAGAGAGCTTTTGCCCGCGCCATTCGTACCGACTATCCCTACGATGCTGTCATGAGGCACGCTAATGGACACGCCATTCAAGACATGAAATCCACCGATCTGCAGATATATATCCGTCGCTTCGAGGATTGCCATATCACCCCTTCCTTTTACCGAGCAGACCTTCCGGACGATATATCGTGAACAGAATCAGGACCAGGCCCACGACCGCCAGCCGGAGACTGGCCATCTGCACCTCTGAGACGCCTGGGATCACGTCGCGAAGAAAACGTGAACCTTCGAGCAGGGCCATCAAGAGTAGCGTCCCCAGGACCACGCCTCCGGTCCTGCCCGCCCCGCCCACGATCATGGCGATCCATGCATAGAAGGTCACCAGCGGAATGAACAGCTCCGGTGACAGAAAGCCCACGAAATGGGCGTAGAACGCGCCCGCCAGGCCGGCCATTCCCGAGCCGATGAGGAATATCTGCACCTTGAAGCGTGACGGATCCTTGCCCAGGGCCTCGACGGCCACTTGGTCGTCGCGGATGGCCTGTATCAGCCGTCCGTACGGGCTACGCACGAGATGCAGTATCAGCAGCACCGCAACGATGTTGCAGGCAATCAGCAGCAGCATCGTTGCGAGGTCGGACATACCGCTGTTTCCGATCCCACCGAAGAGGCGAGGTATGCGCGACAGGCCGTTGACGCCTTGCGTCAACCAGTCTTCCTCTTGAATGACGATACGCACGACTTCCGAAAAGCCCAGCGTCACGATGGCGAGGTAATCGTCGGACAGACGCAGGGACAGCAGGCCGATCGGTGCCGCGACGAGCATGGCGGCCAGTATGGCCACGGGAAAGCTCAAATACAGAGGCCAGCCCGCCAGGGACAAAAGCGCGGATGTATATGCGCCTACGGCATAGAACGCAACATGTCCGAAATTGATCAGCCCTGTATACCCATACTGCAGATTCAGACCTACAGTAAGCAGCATATAGATCAGGGTAATGACGGCGACTGCGGTTAAATATGCGAGCATGTCTACCTCACTCCGCTATAGGTTCCGAACAACCCGCGCGGACGTACGAGCAGGACGATGAGCAGGATGATCACGGGTACGACGAGCTTGTAGGAGGAACCTATGAACGGCACTGACAGTTCCTGCACCACCCCCAGAATCATGGCGCCGATCACTGCGCCGATCGGACTCCCGGCGCCGCCGAGGATCATCGCAGTGATCGCCGGTATGATGATGAGCCAGCCGAGCTCCGGCATGACGACGGCTTTTATCCCGAACAGAACACCGCCCAGGCCCGAAAGCAGGCCGACGATAATCCAGAGAATCACCATGATCTGGCGGCTGCGGATACCGCTTGCACGCGCGAGATCGGGATTGTCGGCCACCGCCCGCATCTGCCTGCCTATGGAAGTCAGGTGGAGGACGGCGAAGAGCGCAAGCAAAGCGGAAATCGCGACTGCGGCCACGGCGATATCCGTCGGAAGCAACCTGAGCCCGCCGAAATTCCATGCCCTGACCAGAGGCACCTGGATCACGTGCTGATCATGCCCCGCAAAAAACGTCAATACGGACCGGATAAGAAACGCCACCCCAATGGAGGCGATCATGCACATTACGAAGGAACGGCCGCGCAAGGGCCGGAAGACAGTCGCGTAGAAAAACAATGAAACAAGCACGCCTGCGGCGAGCGCGCCGAACGCCGCATAGGTGGCGGAAGTGGCAAGAAGCTGTTGTACACCGACCGTGGTATAAGCCGACAAGGTCATGTAGTCGCCCGTTCCGACGTTCACGAACCTTGCTATACCCATGACCAAAGTCAGTGCCAAGGCGGGCAAAGAAATCAAGAGGCCTTCGATCAGGCCGTTGATGGCGAAATTGCCTAGGTATACAAGACTATCTGCGGTCACTTAAATGATTCCTGGAGAAGTTCCACCTGCAGCCGACGGGTAGGCATTTTTCATGAATTCAGCGCGGCGCCTTGCGCTGGAAGCGACCATATATCCGGGAAGGACGGCATTCCGGTCAGGCAATGCCCTTGCTCCGGTGAGGGCCGCTGCCATTCTTCAGACAGTCACTTTGCCCTTGTATACGGCTACGCCGTCCTCGATGACGGTCAGGCCCAGGTCCTGAGTCGCATTGCCGACCTCGTCGAAGTTCAGTCGCGAAGATGCGCCCACCAGGCTGATCTTGCCCTTTTTCAGCGCCTCTTTACCTTCCTCGAAAGTATTGACCTCCGTCCCCCCCTGACTGGATACCTCGCGGATCTTCTCGTTCACCTGAGCCGTGCTCGCGTTCGGCCCGGCGGCTTCGATGGCAAGAGCGAGCACCAGCACCATGTCGTAACACATCGTAGCGTAAAGGTTGGATGAACCCGGTTGCCCCATCGCCTCGCTGTACATGGCATTGAAGCGTTCAAGCGCGGCGGAGCCGTCGTTCATGATGATGTCGATCATCATGACGCCTTCGGTGGCCTCCTTTCCCAACGCTTTGACGAGGTCGGGAGCGCCGACGAAGCCGGGCATCAGCCAGCGGACGGGAATACCGGTCTGGTAGCCTTCGCGCAGGATGATCGAAGCATCCGGCAAGTACGCACCCATGACTACGGCATCCGGCTGCCTGGAAAGAATTCTCTGGACTTCGCTTCGGTAGCTCGGACGATTGGGTTCATATATCACCGATTCCACGACCTTCTTGCCCACGCCCTCCCATTCTTTCGTGAAGCCTTCCAATACTGAACGGCCGGAAGGATTGTTCAGCGCCATCGTGGCCACCTTCTCGAACCCTTCCTGCTCGACCGCCCGGAAGAAGCCCTGGCCATATCTTTCATTGGTCGCTTGAAAGCGCCAAGCCAGTCCTTCCGTGTTTTCGTGGCTAATGGCCGTGGCGCCCGACGTATTCATCGAAATCAGGCCGGCGGGATTGGTCTGTGCCATCGTGGCCAGCGTGACGCCGGACGACCAGGTGCCCAGTATCGCCTCCACACGGTTGACCGATACCAATTTCCTGACCGCCAGCGCCGCGGCTTCGGGGGAGGTTTGACAGTCCTCGGCGAATACTCTGAGCATGCGTCCCGCCGCGCCTCCGGCGGCATTGACATCCTGGGCCACCATCAAAATGGTTTTCTGCATGCCAGGGCCATAGAACCCCCCGGCGCCGGTTATCGGATTCAGAGCGCCAATCCTGAACTCTTTTTTGTTTTCCGCAAATGCATGAGCGGGAAGCAATGCCCCGGCCAGCAAAGCGGCACCCGAAGCAAGCACCCTACGGCGCGTTTGATCGAAATTCTCCATATCTCCTCCTTGTGAGTGTAGCCGGCTGTTGTTCAGCCGATCGTTATTCTCTTCTGGTCGTCTCCGACAGGGATTCCGTCCTCCGAAGCCGTCTGGCTCCGCCCGCCCCTGGCGGCGGAATTGTGCTGTGCGGCCTTACTCTGCATCGATACTAATGCCACTGTAATAACGCGAGAAAGTGCCACTTTCATTTATTTGGTGGAGCCACTTCCCGTTCTGTTCCTCATGTGCCTGAACGACTGGTCAGGGGGGTTATCCCTCAGGTAGAACCCAGGAAGGCCTTGTAGAATAATTTTCCCGGCGTTGAAACGACTCAAAGAAACCAGGTCAACCATCCGTGAAAGCCGCATTGATTTCCGATTTTCTATTATCCAGGATCGAACGCCCCGAAGGCCGTGCCGATACCTCGCGAACGTCTCCCCTGAATGTTCAAGTCTATCGACTGACGCGCGAGGCCATCCTGTCCGGCGTCTTCGAACCCGGACTGCGGCTTCCCTCGTCACGTGACCTGGCGAAAGAACTCCGTGTATCACGAAACACGATCCTGTATGCCTATGAACAGCTTTTCGCGGAAGGCTACCTGGAGACGCGAGCCGGCTCAGGCACATTTGTGGCCGACACCGTCCCCGATCAGATCACGCCGCCCCAGTCCAAACCTACGGAATCGTTTTCCACAAGCCACGGTCTGTCCGGCCGCGGGCGCAAGCTGGTTGCCAGCCCAAGTGAAAGTTATTCAAAATGGGGCGCGTTCAGAACAGGCGCGCCAGACGTCACCGAGTTCCCGAAGAAGGTCTGGATGCGACTGCAGAACAAAGTCTGGAGCAGGTCCGATCCGGAGCTCCTGACATACGCGCCGCGCGGCGGCCACATGCCGCTTCGGGAAGAAATCGCCCATTATCTGCAGATATCGAGGTCTGTGAATTGTGATGCGGGCCAGGTCATTATCACGTCTGGAACGCAACAGTCCATTGATCTCATCATGAAGCTGATGGGACGCGGCGGGGATACCGTCTGGCTGGAGGACCCCGCGTACTGGGGGTCGCGCAGCATGCTTTCAACCTTCGATCTCGATGTGGTGCCGGTACCCGTCGACGAGCAGGGAATGCAGATCCAGACGCAAAGCGACAGGCCTCCGCGGTTCATTTTCGTGACGCCTTCCCATCAATATCCGCTGGGAACGGTGATGAGCCTGATCCGGCGCAGGGAACTGCTCCAGTATGCGGCTCGGAACCAGGCATGGATCGTCGAAGACGATTACGACAGCGAATTCAGGTACGGCACACGTCCGCTGGCTTCGCTCCAGGGGCTGGATGAACACGGATCAGTGCTCTATATGGGCACTTTCAGCAAGACGATGTTCCCGGGCCTGCGCATCGGGTTCCTGGTCGTACCGAAAGCGCTGTCGGAACAGTTTGCCATGGGGCTGTCCGAACTCTACCGCGGCGGCCAGGTATTCAATCAAGCAATACTGACCGAATTCATGCGGGGCGGACACTTTGGCTCGCATGTCCGTCGGATGCGCATGTTGTACTCGGAGCGCCTGAACGTACTCCACATGGCTATCGGGAAACATTTCGGCGACTATGCCAGCATCATCGACGGCGAGGCGGGATTGCACCTTACACTGGGCCTGCCGAACCATTGCAATGATCGCGCGATCAGCGAGCAGGCCAAGGTCGAGGGCATTATGTGTCGCCCTCTTTCGGCCTACTATGCCAATCCGGACCACGGGCGGCGCGGGCTGTTGCTTGGCTACAGCTGCGTACCCACCGAACAGATCGAACCCGCGTTCGACCGTCTGGCCCGGATCATCAAGCGGCACTGGTGATCGCCGTATCAGTACTCCGGATCCGCACGTATCCGGCCGCTTTGGGTCGACGGCAAAGCAGCCGGCGCGCGCGCAGTCAGGGTGCTCGCCGGGATGTGGGCGTTCGGGCCCGGCAGCACACGCACCTCGACGGCGTCGCCTTCCTGTATTTGCAGCATGGCAAGCCCGTGCGAGTCTATGGGCAGCGTATCCAGCTCGACTTCGGGGTCCAGCCTTAACCAGGCTCTCACAGGGGCGCCTCGCCGGCTGTCCAGTTCCATGAGGTCCTCTTCCGCCATGCCGAGCTGCCGGGCGTCCCGGGGGTTCATGCGGCAAATGCGACGCTTGCTGATGGCTCCCCTTTCGTAGGAATCCACACACTGGACAGCACGAAAACGGCGAACCGCGCGCTTCAGGGTTTCCCGAAGCGATTTCGTCGCCTGGGTATCGACACGCCCGTCAGGGTCTATCACCACCCCATAGACATTGTGCGCGGCCGCCCGGGAGATCATACCTTCGTGGAAGTCTTCGACCACACGGTCGATATCCCGCTCAGAGGGATCCCCGTATCCGCCGCCCCCCGCGGAACGGATGTGAATTTTTTCACCTTGCTTGACCAGGCTGCCGGCCACCTTGCCGGGGGTATCGAAACTCTCGATCCTTCCGTTCTTCTCCATCCAGGCCCCGACCGTCAGGCCGGAACGCCCACCCACCACACCGAACGCGGGAACGATGGCGCCATCGGAGAGAAGCGAATATGACGCTTCCGGAGCCAACACACGTATCGTGCGAGCGAGGGACAACCCTCCGCGCATGGAACCCGCGCCGCCCGAGTCGATCGCAAGCGAGGATTTCTCTACCAGCAACGGCATTCTGCTCTCGATCACCTCTGTGGACTGAACGGTCACCAGGTCGCCCCAATCTATGGGAGCCATGGCGCTGGGCCCGTCATTTTCCGCGAAGCCGCCGTTGCCGCCGGAAGACCACTCATAATGCACCCATTCTTTTCCGCTGCGCGTATCGAAGCCGCCAAAGAGGTTGTGAAATGAGGTGCGGCAAGTATCGCCAGCGACCTTGTCCGGAGCCGCCTGCGCCAGCGCACCGACCATCGCCGCAATGACCCTCTTTCTGATTTCCCCATGGGACCCCGCCGGAGCGGGCCGCTTCACGTTGACGATGCTCGCTTCAGGCGTGATGATCTCGATAGGGATGAACGACCCCTGATTCAACGGCGCGTCCGGATCAAAAATGGATTTCATCGCAATGAACACGCCCGCGCTCGAAACCGCTGCAGTGGAATTGACGGGGAACGGTACCTGAGGCGACGCGCCCGTGAAATCGGCAATCATGCGATCCCCGCTCACTGTCAGCTTCAATGGCAACAAAAGCGGTTCAAACGTGTCGTTCATGAAGGTTTCAAGGTAGTCCTCATAGCAGTACACGCCATCCGGCAGCGCGGCAATACATTGCCGCATACGTTTCTCGGCCCGGTCTATGTCCATCTGACTGGCGCGCAGTAGCGTATCCACACCGTACCTGTCGCAGATTTCATGTATGCGTCTTTCCGCGACCCGGCAGGCGGCGAGGCTGGCATTGAAGTCTCCCAGGCGCTCTTCCGGAACACGCATATTGGCGAGCAGAAGTTCGAGCACGGCCTCGTTGGTCCTGCCCCCTTCAATGATCTTCATGGGAGGTATCCGTACGCCCTCTTGGTAGATTTCGGTCGCCTTGCCCGACATGCTTCCCGGCACCATGCCTCCGACGTCGGACCAGTGCGCGCGAACCGCGGGAAAGAACACCAGCCTGTCATCGCGAAAAACCGGATAAACAATGGTTACGTCGTTCAGATGCGTCCCGCCGCTGTAGGGATCGTTAAGGATGATGACGTCCCCGGGAACGATCGAGGCGCCCAGTTTTTCCATCGTTGAACGTACGGACCATGGCATGGGTACCACGTGCGAACCTATATCCTCGGACTGTGCAATCACGCGCGCGGCGGGATCGAAGAGGCCGCAGGAAAAATCCTTGGCGTCGTAGATCGCCACCGAACTGGCCGTACGGCAGACCGTTGCCCTCATTTCCCGTACAGTCGAAATCAGGGCCTGGGTGAGTACTTCCAAAGTAATCGGATCGATATTCATGTTCATCCTTGACATTGACGCAGTACAAGGCAGCCCCAGCGATCGAGCTCGGCTGTCCAGCCCGGTGGCACACTGGTTGTGGAGCCCGACTCCTCCACGATTGCGGGTCCGTTGAAGCTGAATCCCCCCGGCAGCCTGTCCCGGTCGTAAATGGCCACCTCCGTGGCATTGCCATTGAAGATCACCAACCGATGGCCCAATAGCGCCATTTCAGCGGAACGCCCCCGGTCGGCGATCTCTGGCAGCTTGGGTTTGTCGCAATAGCTCCAGGCGACGAGACGGTAGTTCACGATCTCTATCGAGCCCTCCGATTTTGCGCCATACCGCGCCGCGTACATTTCCTCGAACCCAAGCGCAATGTCCTCGACGGAACTGACATCCATCGACACGGAGACCGGCAGCTCGAAAGACTGTCCTACATAACGCATATCCAGCGTGGCGGAAAAGGCGCGACCCTCTTTGGGCAGCCCCGCGACATCGAACTCGTGTTCGGCTTCGTCGATCAGATCTGTGAACGTATTACGGATCGTCTGTACATCCGTTTCTCTTAGCAAGGATATGCGGGTCCGCACATAATCGCGTCTCGCATCCGAAACCAGCAGGCCCAGCGCGGAAAAATTTCCCGGCAGAGGCGGTACGACGACCATTTTCATGCCAAGCTCGGTTGCCACGTCGACGGCTTGCAATGGGCCGGCTCCGCCGTAGGGCAGAAAAGCGAAATCCCGCGGATCCCGTCCGCTCATGATGGAGACTTCCTTGATCGCGCTCGCAAGCGAGATGGTCGCCAGCCGGATGATTCCTTCCGCCATATCCTCTACGCTCAGATCGACCATCTTCGCCAGACTGCCCACCGCTTCGCGCGCCGCTTCCAGGTCCAGCGTGATCTCGTTGCCCAGAGTTCGATCGGAATTCAGCCGCCCAAGAACCAGATTGGCGTCCGTGATGGTCGGCAGCCTGCCACCTCTACCGTAGCAGGCCGGCCCCGGCATACTGCCCGCAGACCTCGGCCCGACCGTGAGAAAGCCTCCGCTGCCATTGCTTGCAATACTCCCGCCCCCGATGGCCGCCGTGTGAATATTGATCTGGCGCACCTTGATCGGCAGCATGCCCACCCTTCCATCCGTCGACATCGTGAACGACAAATCGTGGATAAGGCAGATATCGGAAGAAGTCCCGCCGACATCGCAGGTAATCAGGTTGGGGTGGCCGATTATTCCGCCCAGATGCGAAGCCGCGATCACGCCGGCCGCGGGACCGGAAAGCATTGTCAGTACGGGAAGGTCGTGGATTCGTTCGACCGGGAGGGAACCGCCGTTCGATGTCATGATTTCCAGCGTCGTGTTCAGGCCGTCCTTTTCCAGTGCCCGGCTCAAGGTGCGCAGGTATTTTCGCATCGCGGGCGCGATATATGCGTTCAGCGCGGCAGTGGAAAACCGTTCGTATTCGCGGTACTCGGGCAACACGTCCGACGAGGCCACTACGACGGCCCGGGGCAGCCGCCTCTGGAGGATATCCGCGCACCGCCGCTCGTGCTCCGGATTTGAATAGGAATGCAGAAAGCAAACGGCAACGGCTTCGAGATTCTTAGAAGCCAGTTCGTCGGCCAGGCGCTCGACTTCCTCGTCATCCAGGGCTTCGAGAACGGTGCCATCGGCCAGCACGCGTTCATGAACCTCGTAGCAGGAAGTCCGCCCGATCAAGGATTTCTTGGGCGGCGCCTTGATGTTGTACATGTCCATCCTGTTTCCACGCCCGACCACCAGGACGTCCCTGTGGCCGGCGGTCGTCACCACTGCGACATCGGCTCCGGTGGATTCGAGCACGATGTTCGTGGCTACCGTGGTTCCATGGACGAGCCGCTCCAGATTCGCCACCGGGATTCCCATCCTGTCAATGCCGGCCATGACCGCTTCCGCCTGATCATTGAGGCTGGACGGTATTTTTTCTATGGCAATGGACTGCTTTTCAGGATCGTACACAACGAGATCCGTAAAAGTGCCGCCTACGTCTACACCTAATCGCAACATGCAGCTCCCCAATAGTTATGCTCTGACATTCACGGAGCCCTACCCCAGCTCGCGCAAGATTTCATCGGTGTGCTGGCCCAATGCCGGAGCCGCTCGTTCCGCGACTGCGGTACCGTATACGATAGGGCTGGAAACATACTGAAATTCAGCGCCGTCTTCTCTTTTCACCGTGGAAACCACGTTTCTCTCTTGGACATATGGGCTGTTCAGAACGTCGGCGACCGTGTTGACGGGGCCGCAAGGCACATCGAACCGCAACAGCTTCTCCAGTGCCTCATCCACCGTGTATCGCTGAAGCGCCGGCAGCAGAAGCGCCTCCAGTTCGGAATAATGTTCCACGCGGGAGGCGTTGTCCACGAACCGCGGATCATCGACCAGATGCCCGACATCGAGGGCTTCGCACATGGCTGCCCAGTTGCGCTCTCCGTCCGCCGCCACGACAATCGTCCCGTCTCGTACAGGATAAGCCTGGAACGGTGTGACCTGCGGGTGACGGCTACCCCTGCGGCCCGCCACCTCGCCCACGTTCAGAAAACGGCCAACCGCATTTTCGAGAAGTGCGAGCTGGCAGTGAAGCATGGAGATGTCCAGACGCTCCGCGTCTCCCGAAACTTCGCGTTTGTACAGGCCGGACACGATACCCAGCGCCGCGAATATGCCGGCCGTGATGTCCGCGACCGACACCCCTACGGCCATGGGCTCCCCGGCGGGGTCGCCGGTCACGCTCATCATGCCGCTCATGCCCTGTATGACCACATCGAAGGCGGGACGCCGCGCCATGGAACCTTCTTGGCCAAAACCCGTTATGGAGCCGACGATCAATCTCCTGTTCAGCCTTCTGAGTTCTTCGACACTGAACCCGAGCCGCTCCAGAACCCCGGCGCGGAAGTTTTCGACCAGCACATCCGCGCTTTGCACCAGCTTGCGAAAATGCGCTTTACCCTCTTCGCTCTTCAGATCCAGGACAATGCCACGCTTGTTTCGATTGACGCTTCCGAAATAGGTGCTTTCGCCATGACAGAAGGGCCCCGTTTCACGCACAGGATCTCCATCAGGACGCTCGACCTTGATGACGTCGGCGCCGAGACTGGCAAGAAGCCAGCAACAATAAGGGCCCGACAGATGCATCGTCAGATCGAGAACTCGAATTCCTTTTAGCATTACTCTTCCTAATTTCCAGTGAAATCGGGCTTGCGTTTCGCCCTGATGGCAGTAAGCCCTTCCCTCAGATCCGAGCTCGTGTAGACGGACCGGTATGCGCGCGCGATTGCCTCTTCGACGCCTGCATTGCGTTCCATCGCGTTCAGAATCGACTTTGTCGCGGCAATGGCAAGCGGTGCGCCGCCCGCTATCTGCATAGCCATGTTGTTTACCGCCGCATCGAAAATATCGGCGGGGACGACGACATCCAGCAGTCCCAATGCCCTGGCTTCTGAAGCCGGTATCCGTTTTCCAGTGAACATGAGCTGCTTCGCAGTCGAGACCGTCGTCTGCCGCAATATCAGCTCGTATTCGTGTGGACTGAGCATCAGCCCGATCAGCGCGACAGGAAAGCCGACCTTGATGTCCTTGACCGCAATGCGAATGTCGCATGCCAGGGCCAGCAGGCAACCGCCACCGATGGCATGGCCCGCCATGCGTGCGATAGTGGGCTTTGCGCAGTCTGCGATGGCTTCATACACCGACGCTACTTGCGCATCGTAGCTCCGCGCACTTTCCGGAGAATCGAAGGCGGACGGCAGTTCGTCGAGGTCGGCGCCCGATGCGAATGCCCGGTTTCCCGAACCGGTCAATACAATAACCCGCACGGCGGGGTCATTATCGAGCTGCCTGAATGTATTGGTCAGCTCCGCGATAGTCTGCAGCCCGAGCGCATTTCTTTTTTCGGGCCGGTCTATGACGATCCGGGCGACGCCTTGTGTCACCGTATGACGTACGTGGCGTGCCGTCATGCCGTGGGCCTGGTTCTCCATCGAGCGACTCCAACCATTGCAGCAGATCTATAAAATGGCCAAGCCGGTAAACGACGGGAAACACGACAATGAATGCGCAGTCATGCATGACGAGAATGCGCGAATATGTCGGCGACGAACCGCCAGCCGTCTTGTCCAGCCTGGAATCAAGATTTGCGCGGGCCGTTGAGGAGGCTCTGAACAAATCACCGCGCCGCATGCATCTGTGGATTCGGGCGGTCTGCTTCGTTGCAAATGCTCGCGATAGCGACGGCTATCGCTGCGCTTTGCGCCTCGCATCCCATCCCGACCCACAGCGCCTGCTTTCCGCTCGACTTGTTCAGAGCTTCCTTAAACGATCCAGGCCCCGCAAATCAGTTCGAATAAATGATAAGTTCGTCGGGCGGGCGCATATAGTGCCACTTGTGTTTATTTTGTAGGGCCACTTTCCGTTCCATTGGCCCCCTCCGTCCGCGGGTTCTTGCACTACGGGCCAAACAGAGACGGACTCTTTTTAAATGGCGCTATTACGAGTCCGTCTCTGTATTTTCAACCGCGGGATGGCGTGCTAGGATCGTTCGCATGTCGGCATTGAATGGAGTCCCCGTGGCGCTCGTTCCAGGCTATTGCACCCTGTGCCGTTCCCGCTGCGGCGCCATGCACGAGATTGAAAATGGAAAGCTGGCCGGAATACTCCCGCTGGCCGAACATCCCACGGGCGGGGCGCTGTGCGCAAAAGGCCGCGCCGCGCCGGAACATCTCTACAGCCCTTTACGCCTCACCCGCCCATTACGCCGAACCAACCCGCGTGCGGCGAAGGATCCGGGGTGGGTCGAGATTTCATGGGATGAAGCCCTGACAGAGATCGCCCGCAACCTGCGGAAGGCGCGCAGTACCCTGGGCCCTGAGTCGGTGGCTTTCGCCGTCACGACGCCCAGCGGGACCCCGATGATCGATAGCTTCGAATGGGTGGAGCGCTTCATTCGCTGCTACGGTAGTCCCAACCTGATTTACGCGATCGAAGTATGTGGCTGGCACAAGGATTATGCTCATGCCTTGACCTACGGGCGGGGTATTGGTGTTCCCGACATCGCGCAATCCGACACCATACTCATGTGGGGGCACAATCCTGCGCGTACGTGGCTAGCACAGGCGACCCGCATGGCCGAGGCGCGTCGCCGCGGAGCCAGGGTCGTGGTGGTCGACCCCAGGCAGAAAGGTTCAGGGCAGGAAGCCGATCTGTGGATGCGCATACGGCCGGGCACGGATGCCGCGCTGGCGCTGGGTTCGCTGCGCCATCTGCTCGCGACGCGGACCTACGATCACGAATTCGTCCGCCGATGGACCAACGCCCCTTTTCTGGTGGATCTCTCCACCGGACGTCTGCTACGGGCCGCGGATCTCTGGGCCGATGGCGCGCCTGACACATTCGTGGCCCGGCGCCTGAATGGCGACTTCGTCCCTTTCGTCGATTCGGCCGCCGGCTCCGGCGACGTCCGCCTGGATGCGGAAGGCAGGCTTCATGATGTGCAAGGCCGCAAGTTTGCCTATGCAACCGTGTTCCAGCTGCTGCGCCGGCACGTGGAGCCCTATACCGTCAAACAGGTTGCCCATCTCACATGGATACCGGAATCGGACATCGTCCGGTTCAACGAGCTGTTCGAGAATGCGCCCCGCTTGTCCTACCATGCCTGGACTGGTGTGGGACAACACAGCAATGCAACTCAGACCGAGCGCGCGATCGGATGCCTGTACGCGCTGACCGGCGCCTGTGACCGGCAAGGCGGCAATCTCTGGACAGTGGCGCCCCCATACCGCCCCGTGAACGTTTATGCCGAACTGCTCGGCCCCGCGCAGCGCGCCAAGGCGCTGGGACTGCACGATCTGCCTTTGGGCCCGCCCCGTCTCGGCTTCATCACGGCGCGCGACTTTGCCGCCGCGGTGCTGGATCACAAGCCGTATCCGGTTACCATGCTGATGAGCTTCGGCACCAATATGCCGGTATCGCAAGCGGATACGGCGCGCAACCTTAAAGCGCTTCAGGCCTTGTCGTTTCATGCTCATGTGGACATGTACATGAATCCGACGGCAGAACACGCGGATATCGTGCTGCCCGCCTCTATGCCCTGGGAACGCGAAGCGCTGCGTTGCGGCTTCGAGATCGATCAGGCGGCGGTGGAGCACGTGCAGTTGCGCCAACGCATGGTCGAACCGCTGGGTGAGGCGCGTGCCGATTACGACATTGTGTTCGATCTGGCCTGTCGGCTGGGCCTGGGCGACAGATTCTTCGGCGGCGATATCGAGGCGGGTTGGAATCATCAGCTGGAACCTCTGGGCATTACTGTCGATGACCTGCGCAGGCACCCCGAAGGGGTCGGCTTTCCACAGCCGTTCGGATACGAGAAATATCGAAACAGGAATGCCGAAGGAAAGCTGCGCGGTTTTCCCACTTCGAGCGGCGTGGTCGAGCTGTATTCGGAGTCATTGCTGGGGATAGGCCAGCCGGCCCTGCCCTGTTATGTGCCTCCAGCCAGCCTGAACGTTGAAAACACCACCGACGATTTCCCCCTGACGCTATCGACGGCCAAGAATGGGTGGTTCATCCATTCCTCGCATCGCCATATCGCATCGTTGCGTAAAAAGGCGCCCCATCCACAGGCCGAGATCAGCCCCGTCCTGGCCGCGCAACATGGGCTTACCGACGGCGATTGGCTATATGTCGCGACCGAACATGGGCGCGTCATTCTACAGGCCAGGATAGACACGCAATTGCATGACAAGGTCGTGATCGCGGATTTCGGCTGGTGGCAGGGCTGCGAGCCGCTGGGCCTGCCTCCCACCCCGGTGTCGGGGCGGCAAACCTTCAACACCAACGCGGTATTGAGCGACCGGCACCGCGATCCGGTGAGCGGGTCGGTGCCCATGCGGGCCGTGGCATGCCGGATCGAGCCCGCCACTGAATTGAACGTGTCGAGATGGCAGGGCGGCCGCCCTTTCCGGATCGCCAGGAAGTCGATTCTCGCCGACGATATCGTTGCCTTCACACTCGTACCTGAAGACGGTGGCCCTCTGCCGGGCTTCCTGCCCGGGCAGCACGTGCTTGTATCCAGCGCCGAGGGCAAGTTGACGAGACCCTACTCACTGACGGGTATTCATCGAGACGCATCGGAAATCTCCATAGGCGTGCGACGGGAACAGGCGGCTGGCCAGCCCGCTGGAAGAATGTCCAGCCATCTGCTCAATCTTGGAATTGGCGCGCGCCTGCTGCTGTCCATGCCGGCTGGCGCCTTCACGATGCCCGTATCGAGCTCCCGCCCGATCGTGCTCGGCGCCAGCGGCATAGGAATCACGCCGTTCGTCGGCTATCTGGAATCCTTGCTTGCCATGCCTGCCGGCAAGCGCCCGCCACGGGTGCTGCTCATCTACATTTGCCGCGACGGTGGCGCCCACGCTTATCGAAACCGTCTGCGCGAAATCGAAGCCGCGCTGCCGAACTTGAGAATCATTGTCCTGTACCGTCGCTTGCGTGCGGGCGACAGGCTCGGCGTGGATTGCGATGCGGTACGGACGCTGGATTTCGGCTGGATAAGTGATGAACTGGTGGCGCAACGCGCGCTGGCCTATCTCTGCGGCTCGGCCCGCTTCATCAAGGATGCCAGGGAAGGCATCGTGGCGCGCGGACTGCCCGCCTTCGATATTTTTTCGGAAGTTTTCGCCGCCGAGGCCGAAGTACCGCCCGACCTGGCTGCGCAGCCCGTTGCGGTTGAGGGGGAAGACCTGGGTTTCGAATGGCGGCCGGGCGACGGAACGATTCTGGATGCCGCCGAGAAGGCCGGTGCCGACCTTCCCGCCGGATGTCGTGTCGGGCAGTGCGAGAGTTGCATGATGCATGTGGTCTCAGGCCGGGTCGCCCACTTGACTCCCTACGATGGCCCGCCGGACGGCTGTCTGACGTGCCAGGCGGTGCCTCTGACCCCGCTGGTATTGCGGCGTTGAGCTTACAGGGTCCGGTACTGGCGGCAACGAGGCCACGCAGCACCAGCAGACACCAGCACGGGCCGCACACCGAAGGTGCGCTGTTTTCTCCTGAGTTGTTGCCAAATGATATTGGTCGGGGATGTTGTCCGGGTTCTTGAGGGCACGGGCGAAGCATGGGCGCCGCGGCTCCCCTCGCCGGCCCTTCGGGCTCCCCTCCCCTCCAGCACCGGACAGAGCGGCCGCTGAACTCGCCCGATAACAGTCCCCCGGACTGTTATCGGAGCTCAGACAGCAGCGGCCTTCCTCCTCTGTCCGGCACCTGCGGCTCGGCGGCTCAGAAGTCGCTCGCAGCGCCCATGCTCCGCCCGCGCCTGAGATCGAGGATTGTTCAGCAGGGTGCGAGGGACTTTCACAGTATCGTTGTAGTCGGACCGTCGACAATCATGCAGCCACGCTGTTCGGCCACCATATTCAGTGTAGATCCGGCATGTCCGCGCTACGTATAAACATAGTTGATACAATCACCCCGGGCCGCCCCAAGCCACCCAACTGTAATGACGTGGCGGGCGTTTGCGATGCCGGGCGGTTCTGGAGGGCCACGGGCGGCGCGTCGGGCGGGGGCGCAAACACCCGCCACAACCGGCTGAAGAACCCAAAAAGAATCAGAACGCCACATTGAGCCCGACGATGAACCGGGCGTCGCGGGAACCGTCTTCCACATCATGCCTCCGGTTCGCCCCCGCGATCACACCGGACAAAGAGACATTCTTCGTTATGGCATAGCTGAGGCCAACGCTGTAATCCGTCTTGGCGCGCAGATCATAAGCATGATATTTCTGATAACCCAGGCCCACCGTGAAATCCAGCCTTTCCATGATGGGATGCGTGTAAGTCAGGCGATAATACATATCGCCCTTGTTGACATCGCTCTTCATGCCTCGAAGGACTTTGAACGAAAGCCCCTGATAATTGAGGCCGACATACGCCTCGCCGGAATTCCATGAGCCTTCTCCGGGGTAGACATAATGGACATATCCCACGTCCAGCCCCAGATCGTCCGTGATCTGGAAGTTGTAGCCCCCATAAAGATCCACTTCCACATCGGCATTGCCGAAGCGGCCCGATGAGCCCCAGGCTCCCACATAGATTCCATTACTGAAACCGTAGTCCACCGACCCCTGCACGGCGGGCCTGACGTTCTCATCCCGGCCATCCTGATCCACACCACGGTCTTTGTACAAGGACACCACGCCGATGTTGAAGCCCAGTTCAGCATTCGAAGCGGTGGGAAGGAAGGCCACCAGGCCACCCAGCAATATCGAGAAGACGAGATTCGCTTTCATTATTAATATCCCCAATGAATTCTGCTTGTTCATGACGACACAGCCCCGTTGAAACATCCATGGCCGCGGAATCCGGAACCCATGGCCATGGATTCCGGACGGCTATCGATAAGTAGGTATGGCGTCTCCATATGCCGCGCGGCTGCGGCTGTATGGCCTGTGGGTAAGCATGTAGAAAGCGCCCACGAGGAGCACGATTCCCGTCGAAAGAATGACGATGTAGTTGTCGTACCATGCGGCATCGGGAGTGCGCGGCCATGCGATATTGATGATGGCCGCCACCCCATAGACGAGTGCGGACACGTTCACCAGCATGCCCCAGCGGCCGAGGGTGAACTCGCCCGATGGCTGCCAGCCCTTCAGCCTGGCCCGCAAGGCCGCGAGCACGACCATCTGGAAAGCGATATAGATGCCTATCGCGGCGAAGGAAATGATCTTCACCAGCGCATCCGTCGAGAACAGCGCGGCGAGCACGATGATCCCCGGGATGAATGCGGCCAGCAGCAAGGCATAAGGAGGAACGTGCCTGACGGCGGAGAACTGCGAAAGCAGCCTGCTGCCGAAGATCATGTCGTCGCGCGCGTAGGCGTATACCAGCCGGCTCGCCGCCGCCTGCAGGCTCATCGCGCAGGAAATGAAGGATATGAGCACCACGCCCACGACGAACCAGCCGATCACGGGCCCGAAGGCATTCGTCAGAATGCCGGTGATCACGTCCCCGTCGGCGCGCCCTTCGACCACGGCCCGGAAATCGACGACGGCCAGGATCAGGGCCAGGCACACGAATGTCGCGGCGGCCCCGCCGATATAGACGGTGCGCCGCATGGCCTTGGGAATGCGCAGGCCGGGATTGGGCACTTCCTCGGCGACATCCCCGCAAGCCTCGAAACCGTAATACTGATACACCCCGATCAGGCTGGCGGCGAGGAAGGCGCCGAGATACTGGCCTTCACCCCCTGCTCCGAATGTATCGAAAATCACCCAGATATCATGATGACGCTCGAAGATCAGGAGATAGCCGCCTATGATCAGGGCGCCGAAGATCTCGGCGATGAAGCCTATCATCGCGGCGCGAGCCAGGATCTTGGTTCCCATCATATTGATGATGGTCGCCAGCAATATGATGAAGATGGCGAAGATCACGGCATTTTCAGTCGATGGCTCGAACCCTATCAGCATGGCGGTGAAAGGCGCGGCGCCGAACGATACCCCGGCGATGGTGCCGAATAACGCGAAGATATAGACCCAGCCGGTCATCCACGCCCATTTCCTGCCCCACAGGCGGCGGGCCCAGGGATAGACGCCACCGGCGATCGGGTATTGGGAAACCACTTCACCGAATATCAAAGCCACCAGGAACTGGCCACAGCCGGCGATCAGCAGGGCCCAGATCATCGGCGGTCCGCCCAGTTCGAGAGATGAAGAGAACAGCGAGTAAATGCCAACCACGGGCGACAAATAAGTGAAGCCCAACGCAAAATTTTCCCACAGGCTCATATCCCGCCGAAAATCGGACTTATATCCGAGCTTGGCCAGATGCTGAGCATCCTTGTCAACGGCATCGCCGATATTTCTGTACCCCACTTTAGTCTCCTGAAAGATGCGCAGAGCCTTTTGGAAGGCTCTTTTTTAATATTTGAAGAAACAAGCTACCGACCGAGATTGATCCACACCGATTTCGTCTGCATATGTGCCAGCATGGTCTCGAAGCATTTGTCCCTGCCCTGGCCCGACTGCTTGTAGCCGCCCCAAGGCTGAGTCATATCGCCATGCTCATAGCAATTCACCCATACGATTCCCGCCTGAATGTCCCGGGCCATCAAATGGGCGGTATTGAGGTCATTGGTCCATATCGACGAAGCCAGGCCGTATATGCTTTCGTTCGCAATCTCGATGGCTTCTTCGCGCGTCCTGAACGGCAGTACCGCGCCCACCGGACCGAATATTTCTTCGCGTGCGATCTTCATGTGGGATTGGACGTCTTTGAAAAGAGTGGGCTGCACATAGCTGCCCGCCGCCAGTTCCTCGGGATACCCGCCGCCCATCGCCAGAACGGCGCCTTCTTCCTTCCCGGCTTCTATGTAGCCGAGCACACGGGTCTGCTGCTCCCGGGTGACGAGGGGCCCCATCGTGGTTTGTGGGTCCAGGGGGTCGCCAGGCTGGAACCGCTGCGCTTCCTGAATGAACCTTTCGATGAAATCTTCATAAAGCGATTCGTGCACCAGCAGCCTGGACCCCGCGCTGCAGACTTCGCCTTGATTGGTATAGATCCCATTGACGGCATAGGTGACCGCCGCTGCGAGATCGGCATCCGCCATGATGATCTGCGGGCTCTTGCCGCCGCACTCCGTCGTCACCCTTTTCATATTGGACTGGCCGGAATAGATCATCATCATTTTCCCGATCTCCGTCGAGCCGGTGAAACTGATCTTGTCCACATCCATATGCAGCGCAAGGTGACGCCCGGCGTATTCCCCATAGCCGTTCACGACATTGAAGACCCCTTCAGGGACGCCCGCTTCAGCGAAGATCCGGGCCAACAGAAGCGCGCTCATCGGCGATTGCTCCGCCGGCTTGAGAACGACCGAATTGCCCGCCGCCAAGGCCGGCGCGACCTTCCATGCCACCATCATCAACGGATAGTTCCAGGGCGTCACGCACGCCACGACACCCAGCGGTTCACGCAGAATCATGTGCAGCGCGGATGATTCCGTGCTCGTCACCATGCCATCGATCTTGTCGATGGTTTCCCCGAAATACTGAAACGTCAGCGCCGAAAACGGCACATCGCCGGTGACCAGTTCAGTAATCGGCTTGCCCATGTCCAGGCAATCCAGCAGCGCGAATTCATCCGCATGCGCTTCGATCAGACCAGCCACCCGATACAGCACCGCCATGCGGTCCCGGGGCGCCATCCTGGACCAGACTCCCTTCCTGAAGGCTTTCCTCGCCGCCGACACGGCCAGATCGATGTCCGCGGCGCCGCCACGCGCCATTTCCGCCAATGGTTTCCCGGTGGCGGGATTGGCTGTCATGAATCTTCTTCCGTCCACGGAATCGACAAACTTCCCATTGATGAACAGCCTTGTTTCGGGATCGATCTTCGAGGCCTTGTCGTGCCAGTATCGGATATCATTCATCGGGTCTTCCTCCTGTTTAAGCCAATAATTTTTGGACATGCCTTACGGCACCCCCCGCCTGGACCGCCAATTTCTTGACCTCCCCGGCAACCACTGAAAATCCCTTCCCCGCCGGCCCGGCGCGGGCCGCTTCGATCGCGGCATTGACCGCAAGCAGATTGGTTTGATCGGCGATACCCCTGATCGTGTCGATCACCTGGGAAATCTGGCTATGTTTATGCCGCATGGCGGCCATGGCATCCTGATGCGTCTTGTGCGCCAGCTTTTCGTCGGATATGTCGCGAACAGCGCCGATGAGGCATTGCAGGTTTCCTGAACCGTCGGGAAAGCCTTTACCCCGCTCCCGGTACCAGACTTCCCCCCGTTCCTTGTGAAGCATCCGGTACTCGACGATATAGGCCTCGTTCCAATCGGCTTTGAATATGTAGTCCTCGATTGCCGACATGAGCGTCCTGTAATCGCCGGGATTCACGATTCGTTGATAATCGTCCCAACTATCCGAGAATTCCTCCCGGCTATAGCCGATCAATGACCTGAACTGATCGGACCAGCGCAGGCCGTTGCCGGGGTGGTTTATATCGCCATCGACCACATCGAGCTCCCAGCAGCCTTCCGTCAGCGTCTGCTTGACCAGTTCCGACATGGAATTTCTTATGCGCAGCCTTTCGATATCGCTTTGCTGGGTTCTGATCCGCTTTTCGAGCAGATCCAGTTCGAGCTCCAGTTTCCGCCTGTTCTGCATTTCCTCGCGCAATCGCGCGCGCAGCATCTCCACGCCTTGGATGAAATCGATCCGCGCTCCCGCTTGCGCTCCGAACACGCGTGAGATCTCGTTCAATCTGGCGCTGAGTTTTTCCAGGGCGCCATGCAGGCCGGGATATCGCGTCAAATGATCGATATCCATGACGGCGCCCGGCCCGCTGCCCGGGTCTTCCATGATGGCTTCAATCAAGACGGCAACATCGTCGCAGAATTCACGGCGTTTTCGGTCCAGCATCACCCGATCCTCCAATGGCCATATTCTTTTGATACTTCTTGTTATAGGCCATTAATAAGCAACAACTATGCCAACTTCCAGATGCCTGAGGGTGGTAATTAACTGGCTGATAATCAACGGGTTTCTTATGAAAACACCTTATTGCCGGAATGATGTGAGACAGAAAATCATCATCTCGATGAGATAATGACGCCGCTGCTGCTCCAGCGCATCAACCGCCTTCCGGCTCTTTGCTTTTCCGGACGATCGTGGCGATATCCACGTTCAGCAGCTTGGCCGCTCCTCTCTTGCTTCCCGCCTGATGAATCGCGGACTGAATGAGCTCCTTCTCATAGTCGCGGACGGCAAGGCGAAGATCGAATCCGGCGGCGAAACGGCTCGCAGCGTCCTCTTCCAGCCCGTGCGCCCGGAAAGTACAGGGTTCGAACCCGGCAACAGGGTCACCGAAGTCCATCTGGTATTTCGGGAGCGCATCGACGGTTGCGGTTTCTTCACACACCACGGACAGGTACTCGATGATATTCTGGAGTTCTCTTATGTTTCCTGGAAATGGATACGACATCAGTCGCCGCCGACAGGCATCATCGATACGCAGCGGCACGGAACGCCGCATATTGACTTCGTGCAGGAAATGATCGATCAGCAAAGGCAGCAGATGCCTGCGTTCCCTGAGCGGCGGGATCATGAGCGTGATGACGTTCAGGCGATAGTACAGATCGCGCCGGAAACTGCCGGCCATGACGGCGGCCCTCAGATCACAGTTGGTGGCGGCAATGACCTGCATGCGCAAGCGCCTGGGGGAAGTCGCCCCGACGCGCTGCACCATGCCTTCTTCGAGCACCTGCAGTATCTTGGCCTGGGACTGCAGCGGGATCTCGCCCACCTCGTCGAGAAACAGCGTGCCGCCGTCGGCGGCTTCGATCAACCCCTTCTTCCCCCGGGTGGAGGCGCCGGTGAACGACCCTCGTTCGTATCCGAACATCTCGGATTCGAACAAGGTATCCGGAATCGACCCGCAGTTGATATGCACGAATGGGCGGCTTTCCTGACCGGCGGTGTCATGCAGATATTTTGCGAGCTGTGATTTGCCGACACCGGATTCCCCCAATAAAAGCAGTCGGCTTCCCAATGCCACCGTCCTCTGGCCCTGCTTTATCAGCATGCTGGTGACGGGGCACGTAATGAAGAGCTGTTCGGGTTCTTCGGCGATGGGGCTTCGCCGGCCGCCGAAGAGCACGTCATTTTCCATGCGCGCCGACGGCCGGGCGGCGGTCAGCGTCTGCGCGCCGCCATTTCTGAGGAACATCAGAAAGTAGTTGTTCTTTCCGTCCGCGCTTTCTATGCCCCGCGTGATCAGCGTATAGCTTCGGTCGTCCGCGCCCAATACGACCCTGCTGGTTCGGATTCCCCCCGTGAAGTCATCCATCAGCGATTCATAGCCGATCTGGCTCTGAGCCACCAGACTGCTCAGGTGCTGCCCTGTGAGCGATCTGCGCGAGACCTCGTTCATGCTTTCGGCCGCTATGTTCATATAGACGATCTCGCCCGTGCATTTGACCACGATCAGGCCATCCGGAAGCAGATCGCACAGCGCCCGCAGCCGGCTGTCGGTAAAGAACCCCTCAAGATCCTCCTTGCTTGCGGAATTTGGAAAGGTGTCTCTTGAGCTGAAGAATTTCATGCCCCCCTCCTTTTCTGAATATCATTGTGAGTCACTCGCGTCTGAAGTCGGGAGCTTCCTCGCCACAATGCAGGGGCGCCTTCGGCGCCGCATTGATATTGCCTCGCTCGACCTCGTCCACCTCGCAGCATGCAGGCTGCGAGGTGGACGAGGCTTGCGCTTTGGCGCGTGGTCCTCATCCGCCGATCGGTTCTTTCAGACCCGAATCCGGTGACGCAGGCATCGCGACGGTTTGTTCAGGGCTTGCTTTATTGCGCGGCAACCTTTCCGGAAACGGGATATAAAGTAATGACGAAGCGCTCGGGCGCATTGTCCCCGATGGGAAAGCTCTGCACGTTGCAACTGACATGCGAACCATCCGGCACTTTGACGCTGGTGACCCATTTCTGGCGATCCACTCCGTACCACTTCCTGTGATTGGGCAGTGGCGTGGTCAGGTCGACGATGTCCTGTATGTCGCGGCCGAAGAATTCATATGGATTCCATTCGAAAAGGGCCTGAAACGCGGCATTGACGGCCAACAGCCGGCGATCTCTGTCGATTACCAGAATCGCTTCCGGAATGGCGTTCAGTATGCTTCGCACATCGGAGGCTTCCCGCGCCAGCCGGTTCCTGGTCCGGCGATATCCGGTAATGTCGCGCGTGGTACCCCACATGCGCAGCAGGAACTCATCCTGGATCTTGCAATGGACCGTGTTCTCCATGTACATGATGGAACCGTCATGCCCCGTATCGATGCTCAGGGCATTCTCGACATAGAAATTGGAGTTGATGATCTCCTTCACGAACTCTTCGTTTTCCCGGTTTCTGGGGAAGTAATTGGAGACCGGCTGTTCGTTCAGATCCATACCTTCCGGCAGGTCGTAAAGCCTGGCCATCGCCTGATTGCACATCAGCCATCGGCAGTCGTTCTCGAAAATCTGCCGCACGATCTCGAGCGGGCCCCGGGTCAGATCGACCGGCTCGGAAAAATCTATGCACCACATGGCCTCAGATGCGGTCTGGACGAACGTTCTGTGGAGTTCTTCCGAGTAAATGAGCGCTTCGAGCTGAGGGTGGGAATGAGCCCCGAACGGCACCGTGGCGCGCAGGCAGTGTTCGGAGCCTTTCCTGACGTTCTCGACCAGGCCTATCAGTTTTCTGCAAGCCTCCTTGCCCGGCAGCTTGAGCCCGAACACCCGGTAGGCGGGGAGCTGGCTCGAACCGGCGGCGCGCATGATCTCCCTCAGATCGAAGCATGTGCGGTAATCCAGCAGATCGCTCGTCTTGCAGGGAACGGACACGCCGAGCAAGGAAATTGCCGTGCTGTTCATCGCCCTGACATTCATCTGATTGTCGATTTCCAGCACCAGCAGAGCATTGTTTATTTCTTCAGCGTCTATCATTACCCCGCCCCCTTTTCCGGCCCGCTCATTCCCGACATCAGGAACAACGGCCGTGATTCAAGATATCTTTTCCAAAGCGCCGGCGAACTCGAACACATCCATGACCCCCCCATGAGTAGCGACGTTGAAAATCGGCGCATTCGGGTCGGTATTGATGGCGATGATCGTTTCTATATGCTTCATCCCGTGAAGATGCTGCACGGCCCCCGAAATGCCCAGGGCGATGTACAGCTTGCAGTTGACCGCGACCTTCCCGGTCAGACCCACTTGATGCCCTTTATGCAGCCAGCCTGAATCAGCAACCGGACGCGAACAGCCCAGCGTGGCGCCCAGCCTGTCAGCCAGCTCCTGAAACCGGGGGATATTCTTTTCATCCTGGATTCCACGCCCGACGGACAGGATGAACTCCGCCTTTCCGATATCCACCCCGGAAGACGGCGCCTCTATGTATTCCACATGCCTGCTGCGGCGTTTGGCCACGGGCGCCAGATCGATCCCGATCTCCTGGAGCTGCGCCTGGCCATCGCCCGAGGCCGCCTTGAAGGTGGCGCCCCGCAACGTCATGACGACCACGGGCTTGTCCGGACACTCGAGTTCGATGTTGACCTTGCCCCCGTATCCACTGCGCGTGGCGCGCAAGCGGCCGTTGTCGAAGCCGATACCGAAGACGTCCGATACGAAGCCCCCGCCCAGCCGCACGGCCAGCCCGGCGGCGACACTCAGGCCGCTGGCGGAATGCGCCAGCAATACCAGTTCAGGCTGCTCTTTCTCTATGATCGAACACAGGGCCTGTTCAGTGACCGCCGCATCGAAATGTTCCTCTTCCACGGGAACCAGCATGACTTTGTCCACGCCCGCCAGGTTCACCTGTTTCTCGAACGACGCCGCGTCCTTCCCGATCACGACGACGCTCAGGCCGCCCCCGACATGATTCTTGATCGACAGGGCCGCGCCGACGAGCTCGGCGCTGATATCCGCGAGTTTGCCTCTCATGTGCTCGGCAACGACAAGAATTCCGCTCATGCCTTGGCCCCCATTTTCTGTTGAATGATGCTGATTACCTTTCTGGCCATGTCATCCGCGCTTCCTTCGAACATTTCCGCGCGGGTCGCCTCCGGCACCCGCAGCTGGCGGACGACCGCGGCACGCTGCCGGGCGTCTTCCGGGTCCAGACCGACATTTGATACTGGTTTGGCCTTGGCTTGCTTGATCATGCGCATGGTTGCGTACCGCGGGCTGTTCGCGCCGGTCTGCATGGTGATCAGTGCGGGAACCGGCAAGCTTATGCGGTGGCCCGCGCCACCTTCCAGCTCGCGCACGACCTGCATTTCGGGCCCGCCGTCCCATTCGGCCTTGATGAGCAGCGCCGCGGAAGGCAGATCCAGCAGCCTGGCCAGCGCCGTCCCCGTGGAGCCATGCGCCAGATCCCCGGACTGCGCGCCGGTGATGACGAGGTCCGGTTCTTCCAGGATGCAGAAACCCGCAAGCACCCTGGCGATCGTGATCGGATCAGCATCGGACAGGGATTCGTCCCAGATACGCACACCGCGGTGGGCGCCTTTACCCAGCGCCTTGCGCAGGCTTTCTTCCGCTTCGGGCGGCCCGATGGTCACAGCCACGACCTCGCCGCCGCCCAGCTGTTCAGTGAACAGCAAGGCCTGTTCGATGGCCGTATCGTCCCATTCATTGAGCAGGTACTCGAAGAATTGCGGCATGATCGCAAGGCCGTCTTCAGTGAACTGGAAATCGTCGCTGAGCTGCCCGATCTGCTTGATGGGCACCACGATGCGCCGCCCTTCCTTGGCCGGCGCCTGGTGACCGGACAATGATATGGGTTGGGCGGGGGAAACGAGCCATGGCACCCGGACGGCAACCGGTTCCATGCGCGCCTCGACCGCCGCGCCCGCCACCGCCGCCGGAACCGGCGCGACGGCTTCGCCAGGCACGGCAATCAGCGCCGACCGGTTCTGTTCGAGCCAGGCATCCAGCCGGCCCTGAACGGATTCCATGACGCGTTCCGCCATCGAATCGGCGATCCGGTCCATCAAGGCGGGCAGATCCCGCAGATCGAATTCATCCAGATCGATGGCTCTGGCAACCAGTTCCGCAATATCTTCCACGATAAAATCCTCCTCGAGCCCAGCGGTCTTGCGCGCATCCTCGAACATCGTCAGGTCTTTCGGGCAGCAAGTGACAAAAACCTGTATGCCCAGTTCCGCCGCCTCCCGCACGCGAAGTTCGGACGGCTTGCTGGTCCCAGGCTGCTCCGGTATCCAGAATCTGCCTCCGCCCGCACCGCAGCAGAACGAGTTGTCGCGATTGCGCGGCATCTCGACCAGTTCGCAACCCATCAATTCCAGCAGCTTGCGGGGCGCCCCATAGACCTTGTTCAGGCGGCCGAGATGGCAGGGATCATGGTAGGTAACACGCAGGCCGAGCGGCCTGGCCACCTTCAGCGCGCCGGACTCGAACAGCTCGCACAGCAGTTCGGTGTAATGCACGACCGGCGCCATGGTGCCGAATTCCGGATACTCATTGCGCAAAGTGTTGTAGCTGTGCGGGTCGGTCGTAACGATGCGGTTGAAGGAACAGGCCTTCGCCATCTGGTCCATGTTGTGTTCGACCAATGATTCGAACAGGCCTTCCTCGCCCACCCGGCGCACATCGTTGCCCGCGCTTCTCTCGCCGTCATGCAGCAGGCCGAAATCCGCCCTCGCCGCCTTGAGCAGACGCGCGACGGTACGGCTGACCTTCTGATTGCGCGGGTCGAACGAAGCCTGATCGCCGACGAACCACAGCAGATCGGCGGGTTCCTTTCTTACATCCTTGATGCGGAAATCCAGTTCGGACGCCCATGCGGCGCGTTTGCGCGCCGGCTCGCCGAAACTGTTCCCCGAGACGCTGATGGTATTGAGCACGTTGCGCAGCAGGGGATCCAGGTTGTCGTTTTCTATCAGGCGGCGGCGCATCTGCAGGATCTTCACCGGCTGCTCGATGCCCACGGGGCAGATTTCCAGGCAGGCGCCGCACATGCGGCAGGCCCAAAGCGTTTCGGGCTTGATCACCCCGCCGTCGAGCAGCCCCCCCGCCTGCCTGCAGCCCTGGGCCCGGTCATTGTGCAGGCGCAGATCCAGGATGAGATCGCGGGGGCTGAGCGGATAACCCGCAGTGCGGGCGGGACAGGCTTCGTGGCAGCGGCCGCATTTGGTGCAGGCGTCCAGGTCGAGCAGGTCTTTCCAGGAGAATTCGGAAATATCGCCCACGCCGATCTCGGCTGACCCGGCCGCCGCTTTCGGCAAGCGGCGCAAAGCCAGAGGGTCCCGCGAAGCCAGCGACCCCAGGGCGGCGATCATGTGCTTGGCCTTGTACCAGGGAATGGCGGCAACGAACGCCAGGGCCGCGACGCCATGCAGCCACCAGTTCACGGAACGCAGCCGCGACAGCGAATCGGGACCGAGGTCCAGCGCCAGCAGCGACCCGCCTATCAGCCGCCCGACCGGCTCCCAGGCGGCCCACGGCGGGCGCTCCATCGCATGGCGCAGACCTTCCTGCATGAAACCGGTCAGGACGATGACCAGCAGGGCGCCGAGGAATATCCAGTCCTCGACGCGCCACGCAGCCGCCGGCCGGCGCAGCTTGTCCTCGCCAGCGTAGCGCCGGATGTAATTCAGCTTGGGCAGGTGGAACGAAGCCCGCCGCAGCATCATCATGGCCAGCCCGATGGCGACGGCAACGCCCGCCACATCCAGGATCAGGCTGAAGACCAGGAAGAACCAGCCCTTCCAGAACGACACGCCGAGCAAGGGCTGGACGATGTCGTAATCCAGGGTAATGATGGAGGTGCCAATGAACAGGAGCACGAAACCGAAGAAGATGGCCGCGTGCGCCCAACCGGCATAGCGGTCGCGGCGGCGGACGGTCCGGTGGCTGAGCATGTCCCGCAGCATGCGCCATATGCCGCTCCATACATCCAGCGGTACCGGCGACGCGCTGCCGCGCAGGTACTTGCGGATGCTGCGCCACACGCCAAGAATCGCCACCCCCATGGCGCTGAACCCGATGACATAGAAGGCTATGGTGGCGGTCGCCGACAGCCCCCAAAAAAGCTCCCTGGTTTCCATGGCTCTACTTTTTTATGATGATTGGAAGCGCCCGGCGCTTCAGGAAAGCCCCGGGATACCGACATGAATCAAGCGGCGTCAGCCGACTTCCACCTTCGGCCGCGCATCACCCAGTTTTGGATAGGTCTCGTGGCCCCATACCTGGCGCTCGCGGATCCAGGGCAGCGGATACTCCGGATGCCCGCTGTCGAATTCACGCGCCAGGCGATGGCCTTCGAACATGGCCTGGAGCACCTGCATCGGCGCCTTGCAGTCGCCTATCCGATAAATGGCTTCGATGCCGTTGTCATCCCATTCCGGCTTGCGCTGCTTCAGTTCGCGGTAAAGCTGGTCGTCGGAAGCGCGCGATGTCAGCAGAATGACGGAGTCGGCTTCGATCTCGGTCGTTCCGGGATTCAGTCGGCGCGGAACCGAGCCGGTGTCGGGCCCCGTGAGGTCGGCGCTGTAGCGATACATATAGCCAAGGGTGACCTTCCCAGGTTCGATCTTGTCGATCCAATGGTTGCGTATGACGGGAATGCCCTTCTCGTTGAGCATCCGTTTATTGTTCTGCACTTCCAGCGTGAACTGCCCGTAGTCGGCGATTTCGGACAAATTCGTCACATAGGTGACCTCCATCCCCATGTCGGCCATCATCTCGGTCAGCGTGATGCCGAGGAAGTGCCCTTCGGCATCCATGACCAGCACCCGCTTTCCGACCAGCGGCTTGCCCGCCGCGATCTGCTCCGGAGTAAAGATGTGAGGCAGCGACGCATCGGCGCCGGGGATGGGGGTATGGCCTTCCGGCCCCAGGCCGTCCGTTCGCCAGTGCGAGCCGGTGGCGACGACGACGCGGTCCGCGCCATAGTCGAGAATATCCTGCGCCGACATCTTGCCGACTCCAAGGTGGATTTCGACGTTCTTCATCTTCCGCAGTTGAATCTCGCGATAGGTGATGACACGGCCCCACTCATTGAGGCGCGGCAGCTTGCTGACCCATTTCCAGTGCCCCCCCAGCTCGGCCTCGGCCTCGCGCAGGTGGACCGTATAGCCGCGCTCGCCCAGCACGCGCGCGCACTCCATGCCTGCCGGCCCGGCGCCGACGACGAGAACGGAGCATGGATTCTTTGCCGGTTCGAATTTCTCCGGGTGCCAGCCGCGCCGGTATTCTTCCATTGCCGTCTGGTTCTGCGTGCATTGCAGCTGCCCCGATTGGTTGAACTTGGAGACGCACATATTGCAGCCGATGCATTCGCGTATGTCTTCAAGCCGGCCTTCGGCGATCTTGTTGGGCAGGAAGGGGTCCGCGATCGATGGACGAGCGGCGCCGATGATGTCGGCCACACCGCCGCGGATGATGTTGACCATGTCGTCGGGGCTGGTGAATCTGCCGTTGGCCACCACCGGGATGTCGCCGACGACGCTCTTGGCATCCTTGACGAAGGGCGTCATCCAGCCCGTTTTGCGAAAGCGCGATACGCCGGCGTCTTCGCCCCATTCTTCATAGTCGCCGATCTTGACCGACCACAGATCACAGACCCCTTCCCGGTGCATGAGCTCCATGAACTTCATGCCGTCTTCCTTGGTCTCGATGCCGCCGGGGCCATGCAGAGTATCGACCTCGAAACGCGTCGTGATGGCGCAGGTGTCCCCCAGGCCTCTCTTGAGGGCGGTCATGAGTTCTATATAGAACCGCGCCCGGTTTTCGAGAGACCCGCCGTATTTGTCGGTGCGGTGATTGTATCGGGACTCCAGGAACTGGATGGGCACGGTGCTGTCGCCACCGGAAACCTCCAGCAGATCGAAACCGGCCTGCTCCGCCCGCTTTGCCGCCAGCACATACATATTGATGACGGCCTGGATATCGTCATGATCCATCTCGCTGCCGTACACCGTGCGCGACGGGAACATATTGGACACCAGCCCGGTGGGAGCCCGGCCGACCTCGCGGGACTCGAGATTGGGCGCGTGTATCCCGCTATACCAGAGCTGGACGCCGACCAGGCTGTCATGCTCATGGGCCATATCGCACATATAGCGCAGGTTGATCACGTCGCCGTCATCCCACAGGCGGGCGGAGGTATAAGGATATTCATCCGCCTCGGGATGGATGGAACAGTATTCGGTGAACACCACCCCCCATCCGCCTTCCGCCTTCATGGCCCGGAAATGCGCCTGGGTCCCCGGCCGCTCGGAGCCCGGCCCCGCGCAATGGGAAGTCTGGAAAAACCGGTTGCGCGATACCTTCGGCCCTATCTTGATGGGTTCGAAGAGAATATCGTATTTAGGATCACGAGCCATGAATGCCTCCGTTGTTGGTTTGAAATAGCGGCTCCGCATCCCCGGCCGCTCCGCCCCGAAAAGTCCGGCGCGGCCGGGAATATCCGGATAAGCGGGAGATAAATTCCGATTACCCTTGCAACAACCACTTAAGCACTAACCATGCCAACTTCCGAAGCCGCTGATTCGCTCATGGCCCCCACTATGAAAATGGATATTCCAGGGAAAGAGTGCTGCATATCTGCATGGATCCGGATCGACTGATGCAATAAATCATCGGTCCGCGACGATATGGAAAGCACTGCTGTGCGCAAAGACATCGACCCGGGACGGCGCGGTCACCCTGGCCGATCAGAGGTAATGGTCGAGCACCCCGGCCAGAGCGCTGAAAGCCGGCCGGATTTCTTCCGGTGTCACCCCGGCATACCCCAGCAGCAGGCCCGGCCGGGCGTGGCCGCGATTCAGGTAATAAGCGCTCAAAGGCCGCGTGATGACCTTCTGGTCCAGGGCGTCGCGCACGACCATTGCGTCTTCCACCCCCTCGGGGAGGGCCAGGACCAGATGCAGGCCCGAACGGTCGCCGACGATCCCGAGCCCGGACCCGAAATGCCGATGGATTTCCTCGATCAGGCATTCCCGGCGCTCTGCATAGCGCTTGCGCACACGACGGATATGGGCACCGAAATGTCCCTCGCGAATGAATTCGGCCAGTACCGAGTGCGACATCATGTTGCCTTCCCGGTAGAGTTCGGCGATGGCATTGGCGAAATGATTGGCGAGGACGTCGGGCACCACGAGAAAACCGACCCGCAGGCCGGGGAACAGGGTCTTGCTGAAACTGCCCGCATACAAGACCCGGTCAGCATCGTCCATTCCCTGCAGGGATGGCAGAGGCCGGTTGCCATAGCGGAACTCGCTGTCGTAATCATCCTCGATGATCCAGCAGGACACCTGGCGTGCGTAATCCAGCAGCATCCGCCGCCGCGCAAGGCTCATCACCATGCCCAGCGGATACTGATGGGAGGGCGCAACGACGATCAGCCGGGGCGGATGGGCCAGTTCCGCGGCGCCCGGGCAGATCCCTTCATCGTCCACGCGTATGGGGACCACACGCAGGCCCGAGGACGACAGCAGATTGCGGATCCCCCAATAGGCGGGCTCTTCTATCCATACCACGTCCCCGTCGTCGCACAGCAGCCGCGCGGCCACATCGATGCCCTGGTGTATCCCCGTCGTCATCACCACTTGCCGGGCCGTGCTGCGCACGCTGCGCGCGCTGCCCAGATAGTCGGATATCGCCTGGCGCAGGGGCCCGTACCCGCCCGCCGGCGCATAGCGCATCAAGTCCCAGGGGCCCGCACGCCATTGCCGGTTCTGGATGCGGCTCCATACCTTCAAGGGAAATTCGCGCACATCCGGGATCCCAGGCATGAACGCCCCCGTCTGCCGGTTCGAGAATCCCAGATGGTTCATTACGTTGCGGCCTCGCCGGGACAGGCCATGCGGTGTTCCGGCAAGCGGCGCCCGGCGGTCCGGCTCCTGTGATGAGTCCGATGCCTCGTCGGCGGGTTCCACCAGATCCTGGCTGATGTCCTCGACATAAGTACCCTGCCCGACGCCGGCACGCACATAGCCTTCATCCGCCAGCTGCCCGTACACCTGCAGCACCGTATTGCGGGCAATGCCCAGGTCGCCGGCGAGATCCCGCGAGGATGGCAAACGGGTTCCGGCCGGAAACTTTCCTTCCAGAATGGCTCTGCATATCAACCTGTACAGCTGATGATATGCAGGTCCAACTTCTTCAAGATTGAAATGCTGCTGCAGCCATTCCGATGGTATTGACGAGCTCAAAATTGGCTCCAATTTATTTATATAAATGGGTCTATTTAAAGAACCAAAATCTCAGTATATTGAAAAAAACCCATCATGGACAACGCAGGAAGGAGACGGAAATGACGGATCTCAATCAACACTGGCAGGCTCGCAAGAACGCAGCCGTTCCCAACGGAATCGGCATCGCTTGCGACTTCTACGCCGAACGCGCCCTGAATGCGGAGGTCTGGGACGTCGCCGGCAGGCGCTATATCGATTTTGCCGCCGGCATCGCGGTGGCGAACACCGGCCACAGCCATCCTCATATTGTGTCGGCCATCCGTGGGCAGCTGGAAGCCTTCACGCATACAGCATTCCAGGTGACGCCCTACAGGCTGTACGTGGAACTGGCCGAACGGATCAATCAGCTCACGCCCGGCGGTCACGCCAAGAAAACCGCCTTCTTTACGACGGGGGCCGAGGCAGTGGAAAACGCGGTGAAGATTGCGCGCGCGGCAACCGGGCGCACAGGGATCATCGCGTTTTCAGGGGGATTCCACGGCCGCACTTTCATGGGCATGGCGTTGACGGGGAAGGTCGCCCCCTACAAACAGGATTTCGGCCCGCTGCCGGCCGAGGTTTATCACATTCCCTTCCCGAGCGCTCTCGACGGCGTGACGACTCACGATAGTCTCAAGGCGCTGGATCATGTCTTCAAGGCGGATATCAGCCCCCGGCGTGTGGCCGCCATCATCATCGAGCCCGTGCAGGGGGAAGGCGGCTTCAACGTCGCTCCGCCCGAACTTCTGCAGGCCTTGCGGGCGCGCTGCGATGAGCATGGCATCCTGCTGATCGTCGACGAAGTACAGACCGGCTTTGCCCGGACCGGCCGCATGTTCGCCACAGAACACTCGGGAATCATCCCCGACCTGATCACCATGGCGAAGAGCCTGGCCGGCGGCATGCCGCTGTCCGCCGTATGCGGGCGCGCTGAAATCATGGATGCGGCTCCCAAGGGGTCGGTGGGCGGTACCTACGCGGGCAATCCTCTGGCGCTGGCTTCCGCGCTGGCGGTGCTGGAAGTCATCGAGGCGGAGCATCTGGTGGCGCGCGCCAACGAGCTGGGCGGCAAGCTGCGGCAGGCTCTGCAGTCAATCGATCAGCCGCGCATTGCCGAGGTCCGCGGGCTGGGTGCCATGGTGGCGGTGGAGTTCCGTGATCCGGCCAGCGGCCGGCCTGATGCGGAGGCGGCCGTTCGTGTCCAGCGCGATGCCATGGAGCATGGCCTGATCCTGCTGACCTGCGGTTCCGATGGGCATGTGATCCGCTTCCTGTTTCCGTTGACCATCCAGGATGAGGTTCTGGATGAGGGCCTGGCTATCCTCAAGGCCGCCATGTCGTTCTGAAAGTCAGCCGGCCGGGGTGTTGTCGGGTTCTTGATGGCTTGGAGTGCTGGCCGGTGATCTTGTCTGGGTTCTTGATGGCTTGGAGTGCTGGCCGGTGATCTTGTCTGGGTTCTTGAGGGCACGGGCGAAGCATGGGCGCCGCGGCTCCCCTCGCCGGCCCTTCGGGCTTCCCTCCCCTCCGGCACCGGACAGAGCGGCCGCTGAACTCGCCCGATAACAGTCCCCCGGACTGTTATCGGAGCTCAGACAGCAGCGACCTTCCTCCTCTGTCCGGCGCCTGCGGCTCGGCGGCTCAGAAGTCGCTCGCAGCACCCATGCTCCGCCCGCGCCTGAGGTCTGGGGTTGTTCATCAAGGCAGATGTGGGAGCCTGTCGCAGGCTCGTCGCAGTTCGACTGCCACCATTCACGTCTCCACGCTACGATCACGTCCTGTATACACATTGACGCCACCCAGCAGGGACGCCACAGGATCTTCAGCCGTGAGGCCGTGGCGGGCGGATGCGACGCCGGGCGGTTCTGGAGGGCCGCGGGCGGCGCGTCGGACGGGGGTGCAAGGGCGCAACTGTCTGAGCGCGACGTTTTCGGACAGCCGGGGGCTGTCCGATTGCACGAGTTTTGCGCCCGCCCCGGCCGACGTGACGACAAGGGAAGTCTGGCGCAGCCGGACCCCGGAAGCTAGCCCGGTGGCGCGAACGCCTGACGCGGCCGGCTCAAGAACCCGGACAACGGCTCAAGAACACAAACACCGCAGCCACTCAGCACGATACCCGCTGATCCGCAGGAAAGCCATGCGGAACGACAACTTCGCCTTAACCATGCAAGCCGTAAAATATATTTATATTTACACCTATTGACTACTAATTATTACCATCCTCAAACTCCACCCAGAACAAAAAGAGGCAACTCACGAACCACGCATGACATGCCTTCATGTCCAGACGCACGCACGACCTCGCCTCCAACCCCGCATTTTCCCTAAGCACTCTCCCCGAAGAACCATAGAAAGCGGCGCTTTTCACACCACAGCCCGTGGGCGTGCACGTCCACACACACGCAGATTTCCCTTGAAGAACCATCTCAGTTAAGATACTTTTTATTACTTATTAAATCTTTGGTTTACATCGAGCATACCACCCGGAACCCCGTGGTTTGCCCCAATGCCGGCCAACTGTTTTCGTTCAAGAGAAAGAGAGTTCGACTGTGAAGACCATCATGCTGGTGGACGATTCCGCCACGCTCTTGCTGTCCGTGTCCAATATCCTGACCAAGGCTGGCTACCAGGTCGAAAAGGCCGCCAGCGCCCAGGATGGACTGAAGAAATTCAGCACCGGCATCAAGGTGGATCTGCTGATCACCGACCTGAACATGCCCGGCATGAACGGCATCGACTTCATCAAGGAAGTGCGCCAGTTGCCGCAATACCGGTTCATGCCCATCCTGTTCCAGACCACCGAATCACAACAGGCCAAACGTCTCGAAGCCAAGGCGGCGGGGGCTTCCGGCTGGCTGGTCAAGCCCGTCACAGCCACCGACCTGCTCAACACCATCAAGCTGGTCATGCGCTAGCACAGCGGCACAAGCACCGGAGACCAGAGCCATGGACGGTTCAGCAAAAGAGAAACGCAGGCTGCTGCTCACACTGGCGATCGTCAGTGCCGGCGTGTGGGCCACCATCTATGTCGGCAACGACTGGTTCATGTATGAATTCCTGCCCGGCATCGGCCTGCGCAAGCCCGCCGGCGACGCGCTGGGCGGCGTGCTCATCGTCGTGATGTCGTTCTTTGCGCAGCGTATCGTGGCGGTCATCTTCTATCGCAGCTGGCGCCTGGGGGCTGAAACGCGCGCCGCCGCGGCTCGGCGGGTGAGCGACGAACTGCAGCAGCTGCCCCGGTTCAACGAAGTAATGAGCAAGCAACTGAACACCGTCGTGCAGGAAACCGAAAAAGCCTCTTTCGACATCATCTCCCGCCTGAACGACATCGACCGGGTGATAGACAGGCTCAACCAGCTCGTCGACGCCAACGCTGATCGCTCCTCCAGCATGATGGCCTCCTCCAACGAGCGCGCCGCCCACAATCAGGAACTGATCAACCAGCTCAATCAGTACATCAGCCAGCGCATCGATCAGGCCGAAGCCGACCGGCTGCGCACCGAACAGTTCACCCGGCAGGCGCGTTCGTTGACCGGGCTGGTGAAGCTGATCCGCGATATCGCCTTCCAGACCAATCTGCTGGCGCTCAATGCCGCCATCGAAGCGGCCCGCGTGGGTGCGGCCGGGCGCGGCTTTGCCGTGGTGGCGGGCGAAGTGCGCAAGCTCTCGCAAGCCACCGACCAGGCCGTCAACCAGATCAACGACGGCATCCAGTCCGTGGTTGGCGCCATCGAAAATCAATACGAAGAAAACTTCTCGCACAACAACATCGAAATCGAGCATAAGGCACTGGAGCAGTTCTCGTCCCAGCTCCAGCAGCTGGGGCGCGACCACCGGGAACTCATCCGTCACGGCGCCGAAGCCATCGAACAGATCCGCCAGTCCAGCCAGGAACTGACGGCCATGTTCATGGATACGCTCGCCAGCGTCCAGTTCCAGGATGTGACCCGCCAGCAGATCGAACATGTCGTCGCCGCGCTGACGCGCCTGGACGAGCACGCCCGCCTGCTGAGCCGGCGCCTGCTCTCCGCCGACGCCGAAGACGACGAGCTGCGCCCGCTGACCGAGCATCTGCAGGACATCTACAGCGGCTACGTCATGCATGCCCAGCGCAGCGATCACCATAGCGCCCTGGCCGCGGCCGGGGCGGTTCAGGCCGATACCCGCGCCGCCTCCACGGGGCCAACCGCAAGGCCCCCCGCTCCCACCTCTCCAGCCGGCGGCGAACCCAAGATCGAACTGTTCTGACACCAGGAGCCCCAGCATGAACGACGCCGCCTTGCCGTCCCCGCCCCCGTGCTCCCGTCGCCTGGCTCTCGACGGGCCACTGACCATCTACGACGCCGGCACCCTCAAGATCCGGCTGCAAGCCGCGCTGGAACAAGCCGATGGTAGTGGGCTGGAACTGGACCTGTCCCAGGTGAGCGAAATCGACACGGCCGGATTGCAGTTGCTGCTGTTGGCGCAGCGCGAAAGCCAGCGCCGGCGGCGCCCTTTGCGCATCGTCGCCGCCAGCGAGACAGTGCTCGAAGTCATCGGCTTCTGCCATCTCGCCGACTTCTTCGGCGAAGCTCCGGCACCGCCGGCTCAGGCCGAAAGCCGCCCGGAACCGGGCCGCGCCGAATTGCCCGCGTCTTCATAGCATCGCCACTCTCAGGAACCATCCATGGAAGAAATCTTCAACGTCTTCATCCAGGAGGCCCGCGAGCAGCTTACAGCCATGGAAGACGGCCTGCTGCGCATGGAACGGGGCGACAGCGACACGGACCTGCTCAATGCCATCTTCCGCGCCGCGCACACCATCAAGGGCGCTTCCGGCGTGGTGGAACTGCACCACATCGAACGGTTTACCCATATCCTGGAAAACCTGCTCGACCGCCTGCGCAACGGCGAGATCGGCATCGACAACGAGATGGTCACCCTGCTGCTGCGGGGTTGCGACCATATCCGCGCCTTGCTCGACGTGGTGGAGCAAGGCCGTACCGATGAAGATCCGGTACTGGCCGAGGCGGGCCGGGGCCTGGCCGAAGGGCTGCATGCATTCGGCGGCGATGCGGCGGCCGGCCCGGGAGCCGATGCATCGTCCGGTGCCACCGCCGCCTTCCCGTCGGCCGACTGCTGGCATATATCCATCCGCTTCGGCCCCGACGTGCTGAAGATGGGCATGGATCCGCTGAACTTTCTGCGCTACCTGCGGCAACTGGGCGAGATCGTGCATATGGCGACGTTGTGCGACGCCATGCCCGAGGCATCCAATTTCGATGCCGAGGCTTGCTATCTGGGCTTCGAAGTCCGGCTGCATTCGCAAGCCGGCAAGCAGGAAATCGAAAACGTCTTTGCCTTTTGCCGCGATGATTGCGAGCTGTACATCCTGCCGCCCGACAGCAAGCTGGCCGACTATCTGCAACTGATCGAGCGCCTGCCCGAAGAACCGATGCGCCTGGGCGAGATCCTGGTGCGCGCCGGCGCATTGACGCGCGAAGAACTCGACGCCGGGCTGCGCAGCCAACAAGCACAGTCCGAGCCTCCAGCCACCGATACGGCGGGCGCTTCCGCCGCGGCACATCCACCCCTGGGCAGCATCCTGGTGCAGCATAAGGCGGTGCAGCCCGAGATCGTCGAGGCCGCAGCGGCCCGGCAAAAGCAGGTACGCGACAAGCGCAATGCCGAGGCGCGGCTGATCCGCGTACAGGCCGACAAGCTCGATCAGCTCATCGACCTGGTGGGCGAACTGGTGATCGCCGGCGCCTCCGCCAGCCTGCTGGCGCGCCAGAGCGGCCAGAGCCATCTGATGGAAGCCAACTCGGTGCTCTCGCGTCTGGTGGAAAACATCCGTGACTCGGCCCTGCAGCTGCGCATGGTGCAGATCGGCGAAACCTTCAACCGCTTCAACCGGGTGGTGCGCGACACCGCGCGCGAGCTCGGCAAGGACATCGAGCTGATCATCACCGGCGCTGAAACCGAACTGGACAAATCGGTGGTGGAGAAGATCGGCGATCCGCTGATGCACCTGATGCGCAACGCCATGGACCACGGCATCGAATCCGCCGAAGCGCGGCTGGCCGCCGGCAAGCCGGCGCGCGGGCGGCTGGAACTCAATGCCTTTCACGATTCGGGCAACGTCATCATCGAAGTGATCGACGACGGCGGCGGCATCAGCACCGAACGGGTGCAGTCCAAGGCCATCGAACGCGGCCTGATCCAGGCCGGCCACAACCTGACAGAGCAGGAAATCATCAACCTGGTGTTCGAGGCCGGCTTTTCCACCACCGAATCGGTCAGCAAGCTGTCCGGCCGGGGTGTGGGCATGGACGTGGTCAAGCGCAATATCCAGGCGCTGCGCGGCAGCGTCGATGTCAGGACCTGGCCCGGCCAGGGGTCTCGCTTCACCATCCGGCTGCCGCTCACGCTGGCCATAATCGACGGCTTTCTCACGACCGTGGGCCAGGCCTCCTACGTCATCCCGCTGGACTCCGTGGTCGAATGCCTGGACCTCAAGGCCGGCGACACGCGCGGCCACATGCTGAACCTGCGCGGCGAAGTGCTGCCCTTCATACGGCTGCGCGACTTCTTTGAAGTCAGCGGCCGGCCGCCGGCGCGCGAGAACGTCGTGGTCATCACAGCGGGCAGCATCAAGGCCGGCATTGTCGTCGACCAGCTGCAGGGCGAGTTCCAGACCGTCATCAAGCCGCTGGGCCATCTCTTCCGCCATTTGCGCGGCATCGGCGGCTCCACCATCCTCGGCTCGGGTGAAGTGGCTCTGATCCTGGATGTGCAAGCGCTGACCCAGCTGGCGGTGCAACGCGAGGAAGAGAGCTTCTCCGGCGCTCATTTCTCATCCCACCCGGCAACCGACCCGGTTCAATCCTCTCATGCCTCGGAATAGGAAATCCCCATGAAAAACATCAAGATCGGCATCCGCCTGGGCGTAGGCTTTGCCGTGACCCTGCTGCTGATGGTGGCCATCGCCGGCATCAGCTACACCCGCCTGGCGGCCCTTGGCGCCGAAGTCCAGGACATGGCTCACGATAAATTCCCCAAGGTGGGACAGGCCAACGACGTCCTCGACGCCGTCAACGCCATCGCCCGGCAACTGCGCAATGCCTACATTCTTCCCGATCCGGCCGAGAAGCAGAAGGCATACGAAGAAATCGAAGCCCAGCGCGCCATCATCGATGCCACCCTGGAACAGCTCGAAGCATCGATCCATACCGGCACCGGCAGGGAACGGCTCCAGGCCATCGATGCGGCGCGCAGAGCCTATCGCGCCCAGCAGGATCGGGCCCTGGAGCTGATCCGGCGGTACGCCTCCGCCGAAGAGTTCGGCGCCCTGATCACCGGCGATCTGCGCGAGGCCCAGGAGGCCTACTTCGCGGCTATCGCCGGCCTGGTGAGCTACCAGACCGGGCTGATGGAGCAAGCCGGCACCACCTCCGAAGCCACCGTGGCCGAATCCCAGACCCTGCTGCTGAGTCTGGCGGGCGTGGCGGCGCTGCTGGCGGTGCTGATGGGCTGGTTCATCACACGCAGCATCACCCGCCCGGTGGGTGACGCCGTGACGATCGCCGACAAGATCGCCGCCGGCGACTTCAACATGAAGATCGACACCACGCGGCATGATGAAGTCGGCCTGGTGCTGATATCGCTGGACAAGGCCGTGGCCGCCGTCAAGAACATGAGCGCCGAAGCCTCCCACCTGGCCCAGGCCGCCATCGAAGGCCGCCTCGCCACCCGTGCCGACGCCTCCCGGTATCAGGGGGAATACCGGAAGATCATCGAGGGCATCAACGCCACGCTGGACAATGTCGTCGGCCCGATCGACGATGTGCGCCGCGTGATGGCGGCCATGGAGCAGGGGGACATGACCCAGACCATCACCGCTGGCTACTCCGGCGACTTCGACATGCTCAAGCAGGCCATCAACAACACCATCGCCAAGCTGGCCGACACCATCGGCCAGATCAACATGGCCGCCGATGCGCTCAACAGCGCCGCCGGCCAGGTATCCGCCACGGCCCAGTCCCTGAGCCAGTCCTCGTCGCAACAGGCGGCTTCGGTGGAAGAAACGACGGCTTCCATCGAACAGATGACCGCCAGCATCGATCAGAACTCAGAAAACGCGAAGGTCACCGACGGCATGGCGACCTCGACCGCGCGCCAGGCCGAGGAAGGCGGCAACGCGGTGAAGGAAACCGTGGAAGCCATGAAGCAGATCGCCGACAAGATCGGCATCATCGACGACATTGCCTACCAGACCAATCTGCTGGCGCTCAATGCCGCCATCGAGGCCGCGCGCGCCGGCGAGCACGGCAAGGGCTTTGCCGTGGTGGCGGCCGAAGTCCGCAAGCTCGCCGAACGCAGCCAGGTGGCGGCGCAGGAAATCAGCCAGGTGGCTTCCAGCTCGGTGAAGCTGGCCGAACAGGCGGGCCAGCTTCTCAATGAAATCGTGCCCGCCATACGCAAGACTTCCGATCTGGTGCAGGAGATTGCCGCCTCCAGCCAGGAACAGAGCCAGGGCGTGGGGCAGATCAACGGCGCCATGGGGCAACTCAACCAGGCTACGCAACAAAACGCCTCGGCCTCCGAGGAACTGGCGGCAACCGCCGAGGAAATGGGCGGCCAGGCCGGGCAGTTGCAGGAACTGATGAGCTTCTTTGCGGTCGATGCCGCTGAAAAGCGGGCCGGCGCCGCCACGGAGCATGAGCCCGCGCATATGGTGCCGTCCCCCGCCGCGTACCCGGCCACCCATGGCAAGGCCCGGCCGCCGGCGGCCGTGGACGAACAGGACTTCGAGCGCTACTGACGCCCTGGAAACCAACCCAAGGAAGCCCGCATGTCCCAGCCCAACCCGTCGCCACGCGGCACAGGCATCGCCGCCCAGTCCAGTCAGAGCGGCGATGCCCGCCAGTACCTCACCTTCAGTGTCGGCAGCGAAATGTTCGCCGTCGGCATATTGAACGTAAAGGAAATCATTGAGTACGGCAATCTGACTGAAATCCCCATGATGCCCCGCTTCATCCGGGGCGTCATCAACCTGCGCGGCGCAGTCGTGCCGGTCATCGATCTGGGAGCGCGCTTCAGCGGCAAAATCTCCGTCGTGCGGCGGCGCACCTGCATCGTCATCGTCGAGGTGCAGCAGGACGACGAAAAGCTTGATATCGGCGTCATGGTCGATGCGGTGTCCGAGGTACTGGAGATTCCCGGCACGGACATCGAGCCCGCGCCCTCCTTCGGCGCGCACATCCGCGCCGACTTCATCGCCGGCATGGGCAAGGTGGCGGGCAAGTTCGTCATCATTCTGTCGGTCCAGCGCGTGCTGTCGGTCGACGAAATGTCGATGCTGACACAGATCGGCCAGGGCCAGCACGACGGCCCCCACGGCGCATGACGGAATTCCATATCACCGACGCGGAGTTCGCGCGTTTTCAACGTCTGATCCACGAGATCGCCGGCATCAGCCTGGCGGACTCCAAAAAGGGGCTGCTGGTGGGCCGCCTGGGCAAGCGCCTGCGGGCGCTGCGGCTCAATACCTTCGGCCAGTACCATGAGCTGGTGGCCGGCCCCGAAAATACGCAAGAGCGCCAGACCATGGTGGACCTTCTGACCACCAACGAGACCTATTTCTTCCGTGAGCAGGCGCACTTCGATTATCTGCGCAATACCATCGTGCCCCAGCACCCGCCGCGCCAGCCGCTGGAAGTCTGGAGCGCCGCCGCCTCCACCGGCGAGGAAATCTACACCCTGGCCATGGTGCTGGCCGACTGCCTGGGCGTGCAGGGCGCCTGGAACATCCTGGGCTCGGACATCAGCACCCAGGTGCTCGCCACCGCCGCCCGAGGCCACTACTGGCTGGAACGCACACGCGGCCTGCCCGCCGAGTATCTGCGCAAATATTGCCTAAAAGGCGTCCGCGGCCAGGAGGGCAGCTTTCTGATCGCCCCCGAGCTGCGTCGCCACACCCGCTTCATGCAGATCAATCTCAACACCCCGCTGCCCGATATCGGGCGCTTTCATATCGTGTTCCTGCGCAACGTGATGATTTACTTTGACAACGGCACCAAGCGCGACGTCGTGGCGCGCATCGTGCAGAAACTCCATCCCGGGGGCTATCTGATCGTCGGCCATTCCGAGAGCCTCAATGGCATCAATGATGCCGTGAAGCTCGTGCGCCCCACCATCTACCGCCTGCCGCCGGCCGCCGCAAGGACGTAAGCTCAATGGCCAGGATCAAAGTCATCGTGGTGGACGACTCCGCCGTCGTGCGGCAGGTGAACCGCGAAACGCTGATGCGCGAGAGCGACATCGAAGTCATTGCCGTGTGCCCCGACCCTGTGGCGGCTTTGGAAAAGATGCGTCGGCAGTGGCCTGACGTCATCATCACCGACATCGAGATGCCGCGCATGGACGGCCTCGCCTTCCTGCGAAAAATCATGGCCGAGCGGCCCACGCCCACGGTGATCTGCTCGTCGCTCACCGAGGAAGGCGCGGCCACCACGATGGAGGCGCTGGCGGCCGGTGCGCTGGCCATCATCACCAAGCCCCGGCTGGGCGTCAAACAATTTCTGCAGGACGCCGGCGACGATCTCGTCAGTGCCGTGCGCGCCGCCGCACGCGCCAACATGGCGCGTGTGCGCACCAGCGCTCCCCGGCCTCCCCCGGGGCCGGCGGCCGATGCGGCGCCCGCCGCGCAGCCGGGCCGCGCCAGCGTCGGCAGCGCGGGCGCCCTGCACGACACCACCGAAAAAGTGGTGGCCATCGGCACCTCCACCGGCGGCACACAGGCGCTGGAAACCGTGCTGACACAGCTGCCGCGCACCTGTACCGGCATCGTCGTGGTGCAGCACATGCCGGAAAAATTCACCGCCCTGTTCTCCCAGCGCCTGGATGGCCTGTGCGCCATGGAAGTGCGCGAGGCGCGGGACGGCGACCGAGTGCTGCCCGGCCGGGTGCTGATCGCCCCGGGCGGGCGCCATATGCTGCTGCAACGCAGCGGCGCACAATATCTGGTGCAAGTCAGGGATGGCCCGGTCGTGAACCGGCACAAACCTTCGGTGGACGTGCTGTTTCGCTCCGTCGCCCAGGTGGCCGGGCGCAATGCGCTGGGCATCATCATGACCGGCATGGGCGATGACGGCGCGCGCGGCATGAAGGAAATGCACGACGCCCATGCACAGACCATCGCCGAGGATGAATCCACCTGCGTCGTGTTCGGCATGCCCAAAGCGGCGATCGAGCTTGGCGGCGCCGGCAAGGTGGTGCCGCTGGACCGCATCGCCCGGGAGATCATCGTCTATGGCCGCTGATTTGCTCGTGCCCGCGCGCCTCAACGCGCCCGGCAATACCGGCACACCCGGCCCCGCGGATTCCGGCCGCGATCTTGAACGCCGCGCCCGCAACATCAACCCGGGCGGATGGGCCATCGAAAGCCAGCGCCCGATTTCCACGATATTGGGTTCATGCGTGGCGGTCTGCCTGTACGATCCCAAACTGCGTCTGGGCGGCATGAACCATTTTCTGTTGCCCAGCGGAAACCGGCGCGGCCTCAACGATCAAGATATTGTCCTGCACGGCGATTACGCCATGGAGGTCCTGCGCAATGCCCTGTTCGCGCGCGGCGCATCCGATGGCCGGCTGGTAGCCAAGGCGTTTGGCGGGGGCAATGTGCTCAACGCCATCAAAATGGCCATCGGCACACGCAATGCCGAATTTGCGCGCCAATGGCTGCAGCGCGAAGGCATCCCGCTTCTGGCCGAAGACATGGGCGGCACCTGGTCACGCAAGGTCGTGTTCGACCCCCTGACCGGCTATGCGTTCTGCCGCCGCACCGCCATCCAGCAACCCGAAGCCATCGCCAATGCCGACGCCGAAAACGCCTATGAAAAATCCTTGCTCACAGGCAGCAAGCCATCGGCTGGCACGGAAAAAAAGATCGAGCTGTTCTGATACTGCCGGCCGGCGCCGGGGCTCGACGCTCCCGGCCGCGAAGCCCTGGCTCCCGCTCGTCCGGAACCAGGCACGCGGCTTGAAGAAACCGCTGACGGGCTGAATACGGATCAGGGGCGCTCAGGAATTCAAGGATGCTAACGCCTGTTCCACATCACCCGCGACTTCGACGGAATAGGCACACACCAGCCGCTCATCCAGCGATACCAGAACACGGCCACCCTCTTTCCGGCTCATGGCCTGCAGCGCACCGGGCTGCTGCAACGCCTTGATCACCGTTCCCGCCGCCTTGGGGTCGTCAAACGCTTCGGACAGCAGCAGTTCGGCGCCATCGCCGCCGATCAGGCGAAAGCGGAACCGGCCATCTTCATCGCGGAAGCTGACGAAGCGGGCCGGCTTGCCCTTGGGCCCGGCATCCCCCGCCGGAACGGCCGCGGCACCGGCCGCCACCACATTGCGGCGAAAACCCACCGCTACGCGCAGGCGCTCGATGAAAGGCGCGGAAAGCCGCCGCGCCTTCCGCGCCCCGGCCTGCAGAATGTCTTCAATGCGTTCGGGCCGGGCCATGAACTCGGCATAGCGGTCCCGCATCGGGGCAAGTTCCCCGTCGATCCGGTCGCACAGCCGTTTCTTGGCTTCGCCCCAGGCCAGGCCCTCTTCCAGCGCCCGCCGGAAATCCGCCGTCTCGGCCGGCGCGGCAAAAGCGCGGTACAGCGTGTACAGGTGCGAATTCTCGGCATCCTTGGGCTCGCCCGGGCCGCGCGAATCCGTCACGATCCGCATCACGGCCGCGCGCATGGCCTGGGCGCCGCCCTCGAACAGGGGAATCGTATTGTCGTAGCTCTTGGACATCTTGCGCCCGTCCAGCCCGGGCAGCGTGGCCACCTCCTCGTCGATCTGCACTTCAGGCAGCACGAAAAGATCCTGGCCCTGCCCGTACAGGTGGTTGAAGCGCTGCGCAATGTCGCGCGCCATTTCCAGATGCTGGATCTGATCGCGCCCCACAGGCACCTTGTCGGCATTGAACAACAGGATGTCGGCCGCCATCAGGACCGGATAAGAGAACAGGCCCATCGTCACGCCGTCGTCCTCGTCGACATGGCGGGCGACGTTCTGGTCCACGGCGGCCTTGTAGGCATGGGCACGGTTCATCAGCCCCTTGGCGGTCACGCAGCTGAGCATCCAGCACAGTTCCGGGATCTCGGGAATATCCGATTGGCGGTAGAAGGTGACGCGCTCGGGATCCAGGCCCGCGGCCAGCCAGGTGGCCGCGATTTCCACCCGCGAACGCGCAATGCGCGCCGGATCTTCGCACTTGATCAGCGCGTGGTAGTCGGCCATGAAATAAAAGGCATCGACATCGGGCCGGGTACTGGCCTGGATGGATGGACGGATGGCGCCCGCATAGTTGCCCAGATGAGGCGTGCCGGTGGTCGTGATGCCGGTCAATACTCGCGTATTCATGTTGATGTGCTGTGTGATGTGCGTGGACGCCCCGGCCTGCCGTTACAGGGTGACGGCCGCCCTGCGCTCGGATTCGAGGTATTCGCGCGATTGCATTTCAACGATGCGCGACACCGTGCGATGGAATTCGTTGGACATGGGACCCTGAGTATAAAGCTCTTCCGCGGGGCATTCCGCCGACATGATGAGCTTCACCTTGTGATCGTAGAATACGTCGATCAGCCAGGTGAAACGGCGGGCTTCGGAAGCCTGGCGGGCCGTCATGCGGGGCACGTCCGAAAGAATCACCGTCTGGAAGCGGTTGGCCAGTTCGAGATAATCATTCTGCGAACGCGGCCCGCCGCACAATGTGGCGAAATCGAACCACACGATGCTGCCCGCCAGCGCAATGGCCCGCAATTCGCGGTTTTCGACAACCAGCACGGGCTCCATGGGCGCGGTATCCGCGAGCCGGTCGAAATCCGCCCGCAGTTCGGCCGTGGTTTCCGCCGAAAGCGGCGTAAGATACATGCGCACCTGTTCCAGGCTGCGCCGGCGATAGTCGGTTCCCGTATCTACATTGAGTATATCCATCCGCTCTTTGATCAGGCGGATGGCCGGCAGGATGCGATCGCGGTGCAGCCCGTCCGGATACAGGGTGTCGGGCTCGTAATTGGATGTCATCACGAAGGACGTGCCAAGCTCGAACAGGCGCAGCAGCAGTTTGTAGAGGATCATGGCATCGGCCACGTCCGATACATGGAACTCGTCGAAGCAGATCAGGCGATAGCGGCGCGCGATGCGGTTGGCGACTTCATCCAGCGGGTCTTCCTGGCCGCGCACTTCCTTCAGCTCGGCATGCACCCCCCGCATGAACTCATGGAAATGCAGGCGCGTCTTGCGCCTGACCGGCACTGTCAGATAGAAGGCGTCCATGATGAAGCTCTTGCCCCGCCCGACGCCGCCCCACAGATAAACCCCCCGGGGCACCGGCGGACGCTTGAACAGCTTCTTGAGCCGCGAGGAGCGCGCCTTCTTGAAGTTGACCCACTCGTCGTAATAGCGCTGCAGGCGCTCGACGGCCGTCTCCTGGGCCGCATCGGGCCGGTAGCCGCGCTCGTCGAGCGCTTTCCGGTAATACTCGCGTACGTTCATGAAAGAAGATAAGGCGGGAGCTTCCCCGGGGTGAACCCGGGGAGAAGGGGCGATGCTCAGAAGTTGAGCGTGCGCTTGTCGACGGCCAGGGCCGCTTCCTTGAGGGCTTCGGACAGCGTGGGATGTGCGTGGCAGATGCGGGCGATGTCCTCGGCGGCGCCGCGGAATTCCATGATGGTGACCGCTTCGGCGATCAGCTCGGACGCGACCGGGCCGATGATGTGCACGCCCAGCACTTCGTCGGTCTTGGCGTCGGCCAGGATCTTGACGAAGCCGGTGGTGTCGCCCAGCGCGCGGGCGCGGCCGTTGGCCATGAAGGGGAAGCTGCCCGCCTTGTAGGCAATGCCTTCCTTCTTGAGCTGCTGTTCGTTCTTGCCCACCCAGGCGATCTCGGGCGAGGTGTAGATGACCGAAGGAATGGTGTCGAAGTTGACATGGCCATGCTGGCCGGCAATGCGCTCGGCCACGGCCACGCCTTCTTCCTCGGCCTTGTGGGCCAGCATCGGGCCGCGCACCACATCGCCGACCGCCCAGACATTGGGCAGGTTGGTATGGCAATCGTCGTCCACGGCAATAAAGCCGCGCTCGTCGAGCTTGAGGCCGACGGCTTCGGCATTCAGGCCCTGCACGTTGGGCACGCGGCCGATCGACACGATGAGCTTGTCCACGGCCAGCTTCTGCTCGTTGCCGGAGGCGTCGGCATACTGGACGGTCACGCCCTTGGACGTTGCCTTCACATCGTCGATCTTCACGCCGGTATGGATCTTCAGGCCCTGTTTGTTGAAGGCCTTGAGCGCTTCCTTGGCCACCTGCTGATCCGCCACGGCCAGGAAATCAGGCATGGCTTCCAGCACGGTGACTTCCGCGCCCAGGCGGCGCCACACACTGCCCAGTTCCAGGCCGATCACGCCGCCGCCGATCACGCCCAGCTTCTTGGGCACGGCGGGAACGCGCAATGCGCCGTCGTTGGACAGCACCGTGGTTTCGTCGAAATCCAGGCCCGGCAGCTGGCGGGGAGATGAGCCGGTCGCCACGACGACGTGCTTGGCGACGAGTTCTTCTTCATCGTTGCCGGCCACCTTGATGCTCCAGCCGCCATCCACCTGGGCGGAAAACGAACCCGTGCCATGGAAGAAGCTGACCTTGTTCTTCTTGAAAAGGTACAGGATGCCGTCGTTGTTCTGCTTGACGACCGTGTTCTTGCGGCCGAGAAGGGTGTCCAGCTTCAGGCTCACGCCCTTCACTTCGATGCCGTGCTCGGAGAAATGATGGTTGACCTGCTCGAAGTGTTCGGATGACTGCAGCAGGGCCTTGGAAGGGATGCAGCCCACGTTGGTGCAGGTGCCGCCGGGCGCGGGCTTGCCGTCGTCGGACGTCCAGGCATCGATGCAGGCGACGGTCATGCCCAGTTGCGCCGCGCGTATGGCGGCGATGTAGCCGCCAGGGCCGGCGCCGATGACGACGAGGTCGAATTGTTTAGCCATGGTTTTACTCTGTCTTTGAAGTTGATTCAGAGGAAGCTTTCAGCACACCTGAAATGAGCCCCCATGCCGCAACCGAGGCCTGCCCCACGCCTCGCAGCCCGCCTGCGGCCCGGCTTGGCCGGGCGCGGGACAGTCCGCTGTGGACTGCCCGCCGCCCGGCCAATTCCGGTCGAGGCGGGCATGGCCGGTGGTTCCTCGGCATGCTCGGATCGTCAGACGTCCAGCAGCAGGCATTGCGGGTCTTCCAGTGCTTCCTTCATGGCCACCAGCGCCAGCACGGCTTCGCGGCCGTCGATGATGCGGTGGTCGTAGGACAATGCAAGATAGTTCATCGGACGGATCACGACCTGGCCGTTTTCAGCGACCGGACGTTCCTTGGTGGCATGAATGCCCAGGATGGCCGATTGCGGCGGATTGATGATGGGCGTGGACAGCATCGAACCGAACACCCCGCCGTTCGAGATGGAGAAGGTGCCGCCGGTGAGTTCTTCAAGGGACAGCTTGCCATCGCGGGCGCGGTTGCCGAAGTCGGCGATGGTCTTTTCGATGTCGGCGATGGACAGCTGATCGGCGTTGCGCAGGATGGGCACCACCAGGCCGCGCGGGCTGCCCACGGCGATGCCGATGTCGAAATAGCCGTGGTAGATGATGTCCTTGCCATCCACCGAAGCATTGACGACCGGGTATTTCTTGAGCGCCGCGACGGCCGCCTTGACGAAGAAGGACGTGAAGCCGAGCTTGACGCCGTGTTCTTTCTCGAAGTTGTCCTTGTACTTCTTGCGCAGGTCCATGATGGCCTGCATGTTGACTTCGTTGAAGGTCGTGAGGATGGCGTTTTCCTGCTGGGACTGCAGCAGGCGCTCGGCCACGCGGGCGCGCAGGCGGCTCATGGGCACGCGCTGCTCGGGGCGGCCGTCCAGCGAAAGCGTGGGCGGGGCGACCGGGGCGGCGGCCTTCTGGGCGGGCGCGGCGGCGGTGCCGGCGCCCAGGGCATCGCCCTTGGTGATGCGGCCGCCGCGGCCCGTGCCTTCGACACCGGCCGGGTCCACGCCCTTTTCCGCCAGGATCTTGCCCGCGGCCGGCGAGGTGATGGCCGACGCCGCCGGCGCGGCGGGAGCGGCCGCCGCGGGTGCGGCCGCCGGCGCTTCGGCGGGTGCCGCCGCGGGCGCGGCGCTGGCCTTGGCTTCAGTGTCGATGCGCGCCAGGACTTCGCCGGACGTCACGATGGAGCCATCGCCCTTGACGATCTCTTTCAGGACACCGGATGCCGGAGCCGGTACTTCCAGCACGACCTTGTCGGTTTCCACTTCGATGAGGATTTCGTCGGCTTCGACCGCTTCACCGGGTTGCTTCTTCCAGTTCAGCAGCGTGGCTTCCGAAATCGATTCCGAAAGCTGGGGTACGAGAACATCAGTAATTGCCATGGTTGCTTATCCGTTTTCTGAATTTTCTGAAGATGGGTCTTTATTTGGTCAGCATGAAGCCCTTGAACCTGGGCGCCAGCGCTGCTTCGAGCAAGGCTCGCTGCTGCTCATTGTGCTTGGCCAGATAGCCCACCGCCGGCGAGGCGGAGGCCGAACGGCCGGCATAGCCGAGCTTCTGGCCGTCCGCGATGTTCTCGTACAGATGATGCTGAACGTAGAACCACGGGCCCTGATTCTGCGGTTCGTCCTGCGCCCAGACGATTTCCTTGACGTTCGGATACTTGCCGAATTCCGCCTGGAAGGCCTTGTGGGCGAAGGGATAGAGCTGTTCCACACGCAGGATGACGACGTCGTTGCGACCGGCTTCCTTGCGGGCATTGACCAGATCGTAATAGACCTTGCCCGAGCACACGATCACGCGGCTCACCGCCGCCGGATCGATGGATGTGTCGGCTTCGCCGATGACCGGCAGGAACTGGCCCGTGGCCAGATCTTCGAGTGGCGAGGTGGCGTCCTTGTTGCGCAGCAGCGACTTGGGCGTGAGGATGACCAGCGGCTTGCGGAACTGGCGGATCATCTGGCGGCGCAGCAGGTGGAAGATCTGCGAGCCGTTGGTCGGCTGGACGACCTGGATGTTGTTGTCGGCGCACAGCTGCAGGAAGCGCTCGATGCGGGCGGACGAGTGTTCCGGCCCCTGGCCTTCATAGCCGTGCGGCAGCATCAGGGTCAGCCCGCAGTGGCGGCCCCACTTGGCCTCGCCGGAAGTGATGAACTGGTCGATCACGACCTGGGCGCCATTGACGAAGTCGCCGAACTGCGCTTCCCAGATGGTCAGCGTGTTGGGCTCGGCGGTGGCATAGCCGTATTCGAAGCCGAGCACGGCTTCTTCGGACAGCACGGAATCGATGACGGTGAACGTCCCCTGGTTCTCGGATACGTTCTGCAGCGGAATATAGGTGCCGTCGTTCCAGCGTTCGCGGTTCTGGTCGTGCAGCACGGAGTGACGGTGCGTGAACGTGCCCCGGCCGGAATCCTGCCCGGTGATGCGGATGGGATAGCCGCTGGCCACCAGCGTGGCGAAGGCCAGATGCTCGCCCATGCCCCAGTCGACCCGGGCTTCGCCGCGCACCATGGCGCGGCGGTCGTTCAGCAGCCGGTTCACCAGCGGATGCACCGTGAAGCCTTCCGGAACCGTCGTGATTTTTTCGCCGATGCGGGTGAGTTCCGCGAGCGGCACCGCCGTGTCGGCGTGATCGGTCCATTTGGTGCCCAGGAAGGGCGACCAGTCGGTGGCGTACTTGTTCTTGAAGTCGGTGAGGACGGGCTCGATCGAACGCTGGCCGTCATCGAGCAGCTGGCGATAGGCCTTGACCATCTGGTCGGGCTCTTCGGCCTGCAGCACACCCTGCGCCACCAGCTTGTCGGCGTAGAGTTTGCGGGTGCCCGGATGCTTGCCGATGCTCTTGTACATGAGCGGCTGGGTGAGCGAGGGGGTGTCCTGCTCGTTGTGGCCCAGCTTGCGGAAGCAGACGATGTCGACGACGACGTCGTGGCCGAACTTCATGCGGTATTCGAGCGCCAGCTGCGTGACGAACACCACGGCTTCGGGGTCGTCGCCGTTGACGTGGAATACCGGCGCTTCGATCATCTTGACGACGTCGGTGCAATACAGCGTGGAACGCGTATCGCGCGGGTCGGACGTGGTGAAGCCGATCTGGTTGTTGATGACGATGTGCAGCGTGCCGCCCGTGCCATAGCCACGGGTCTGTGCCAGATTGAGCGTTTCCATGACCACGCCCTGCCCCGCGAAGGCCGCGTCGCCATGCACCAGCACGGGCAGCACCTGCAGGCCCTGTTCGTCGCCGCGGCGGTCCTGGCGCGCACGAACGCTGCCTTCGACCACGGGGTTGACGATTTCCAGGTGCGAGGGGTTGAAGGCCAGCGACAGATGCACGGGGCCGCCGCGCGTGGAGATATCGCTGGAGAAGCCATTGTGGTACTTGACGTCGCCGTCGGTGAGGCCTTCGGCGTGCTTGCCTTCGAATTCGGCGAAGAGATCGCCCGGCATCTTGCCCATGATGTTCACGAGCATGTTCAGGCGGCCGCGGTGAGCCATGCCCACGATGATTTCCTGCACACCGTTCTCGCCGCCGTGGTTCACCACTTCGTCCATGCTGGCGATGAAGCTTTCGCCGCCTTCCAGCGAAAAGCGCTTCTGGCCGACGTACTTGGTATGGAGATAGCGCTCCAGGCCTTCGGCTTCGGTGAGCTGCTGCAGGATGTTGCGCTTGCGCTCGGACGAGAACGAAGGCGTGCCGAAGGTCGATTCGAGACGTTCCTGGATCCAGCGCTTGGCGGTGGGATCGGAGATATGCATGAATTCCGCCCCGACGCTGCGGCAATAGGTGTCGCGCAGCGCCTTGAGCAGATCACGCAAGGTCATGGCATCGGCCTTGGTGAAATAGGTGTTGGTGGCCGCGTAGACCCGGTCGAGATCGGCTTCGGCCAGGCTGTAGAAAGCGGGATCGAGTTCGGGAATGGCGGGACGCTCGTGCCGCTTGAGCGGATCGAGGTCGGCGAAGCGCACGCCCAGCGAACGATAGGCCGCGATCAGCGACTGTACCGAAATCTGCTTGCTGGCAACGGAAAGATCGGGTTCGGGGACATGCCCGATGAAGGCATTGGCCTTTGCGCGTTCAGCGAAGGACTGGACGATGGGTGCGTGAGCCTGATCGCGGGTCTGCTCGTTGCCGCCCGGCGCGGGCAGATGCTGGAGCTGGTCGAAGTAGCCGCGCCATTGTTCAGGGACGGAACCGGGGTTGTCGAGATAGGATTCGTACAGTTCCTCGACGTACGGCGCATTGCTTCCAAATAAATAGGAAGTGGACAAAAGCTCTTTTTCAGATGACATATATTCGCTTCACCTAGCCGAGCGTCTCGCTCGTTTATGTGCAGGACAACCTTCCGCGACACGGCCAAACCGGATAGCGGATAGCGGAGGACAGAAGGCAACGGTTATACGACGCCTCAACTCAAATCTAGCCGTATAGTGCCCCTTAGTATAACCCTCTGATGTGTGCATCCGGTGTTCAGACACGCCCCCGCGGCCGCCGGAGCGGGCGATCCGTTGGGATAAGCAAACACTATGCCCGAATTGCTGCGTCGCGACATTTCTTCATAGTGATATTCTTGCCGTTCCGCCGGATTTTCACACTTCAGCGATTCAAGAACCGCCCGATCAGGAGTATCTATCATGCATGCCAATGACGACTTGGCGAAACTCGCGCTCGATTATCACGCCTCGCCCACACCCGGCAAGATTTCCGTCATGCCCACCAAGCCGCTCGCCAATCAGGACGATCTGTCGCTGGCGTATTCTCCCGGCGTGGCCTATGCCTGCATGAACATCCATGCGGAAGGCGAGGATGCCGCCGCCAAATACACTTCCCGTTCCAATCTCGTGGGGGTCATCACCAATGGCACGGCGGTCCTGGGCCTGGGCAATATCGGCCCGCTCGCCGCCAAGCCCGTCATGGAAGGCAAGGGCTGCCTGTTCAAGAAGTTCGCCGGCATCGATGTCTTCGACATCGAGCTGAACGAGAACGATCCGGACAAGCTGGTCGACATCATCGCCGCCCTCGAACCCACTCTGGGCGGCATCAATCTCGAGGACATCAAGGCGCCCGAATGCTTCTACATCGAAAAGAAGCTGCGCGAGCGCATGAACATTCCGGTCTTCCACGACGATCAGCACGGTACGGCCATCATTTCATCGGCGGCGATCCTGAACGGGCTGAAGGTCGTCGGCAAAAAGCTGGCAGACGTCAAACTGGTGTGTTCGGGCGCCGGCGCGGCGGCCATCGCCTGCCTGGACCTCATCGTCCATCTGGGAATACGCCGCGAGAACATCTACGTCGTGGATTCGCGCGGCGTCATCCACGAAGGCCGCGAAGCCGACATGGAACCCAACAAGGCGCGCTACGCCCAGCGCACCGATGCCCGCACGCTGGCGGATGTCTGCACCGATGCCGACGTTTTCCTGGGCTGTTCCGCGCCGGGGGTGCTCACCGCCGACATGGTCAAGACCATGGCCCCGCAACCGCTGATCCTGGCGCTGGCCAACCCCGAACCCGAAATCCGTCCGGAAGCGGCCAAGAGCGTGCGCTCCGACTGCATCATCGCCACCGGCCGCTCCGACTACCCCAACCAGGTCAACAACGTCCTGTGTTTTCCGTTCATCTTCCGCGGCGCCATGGATGTCGGCGCAACGGTGATCAACGAAGAAATGAAGCTGGCCTGCGTGCGCGCCATCGCCGAACTGGCCGAAGCCGAACCCAACGACGAGGTGGCCACCGCCTATGCCGGCGAAGAACTGAGCTTCGGCCCCGACTACATCATTCCCAAGCCCTTCGACCCGCGCCTCATCGTCAAGGTGGCGCCGGCCGTCGCGCAGGCCGCCATGGATTCCGGCGTGGCCCGCCGCCCCATCGAAGACATGGAAGCCTACCGCCAGAAGCTGATGGGCATCGTCTACCGCACGGGCCAGCTCATGCGTCCGCTGTTCATGCAGGCCAAGTCCGCTTCCAAGCGGGTGGTCTACGCCGACGGCGAAGACGAACGCGTACTGCGCGCCGCCCAGACCATCGTCGACGAACGGCTTGCCATTCCCGTTCTGATCGGGCGGCCCTCCGTCATAGAAATGCGCATCGAAAAATTCGGCCTGCGCATTGCCCCTGGAGTCGACTTCGAGATCGTCAACCCCGAATCCGACGAGCGCTTCAACGAAACCTGGCAGGCCTACTACAAGCTGCGCAGCCGCGAAGGCGTCACGCCCGACATCGCCAAGGCCATGATCCGCAAGCACAACACGCTGATCGGCGTCATGCTGCTGCAGCGCGGCGACGTCGACGCAATGATCTGCGGCGTGGCCAGCAAGTTCGACAACCAGCTTCGCTATGTAGAGGAAGTGATCGGCCTGAAGCCGGGCGCCCGCACCTTTGCCGCCATGAACGTGCTGACGCTGCCCACCCAGACGCTGTTCATCTGCGATACGCACGTGAACGAAGACCCCACTGCGGAAGAAATCGCCGACATGACCATCCAGGCCGCCGAAGAAGTGCAGCGTTTCGGCGTGGTGCCCAAGATCGCCTTGCTCTCGCACTCGAATTTCGGCAGCCGGCCCACGGCATCTTCGCGCAAGATGGCGGAAGCCCGGCGCCTGATCGCCGAACGCGCCCCCCATCTGGAAGTCGATGGCGAAATGCACGCCGACGCCGCGCTGTCCGAAAGCATCCGGCTCAAGGCCTTCCCCGAAGCCCAGCTGAAAGGGCCGGCCAACCTGCTGATCCTGCCCAACCTCGACGCCGGCAACATTACCTACAACATGCTCAAGATGACCGGCTCCAACGGGGTGGCGATGGGCCCCATCCTGCTGGGCGCGGCGCGCCCCGTGCACATCCTCACCACGAGCTCGACCGTGCGCCGCATCGTCAACATGACCGCGCTTGCCGTGGTGGACGCGCAGCAGGAACAGGGGGAAGTGCAGCTGTAATGAAAGGCGGGGCGTCCGCGACGCCCCGACACTCTTCCATGAAGCCGCGGGAAGCCGGCTACGACATCATGCATGCACTCGTGCCGCGACCGCCCCCGCTGCTTCCACCTCGGGCGCCGAAGCGATTTCCGGCAGGCCGAGACGCTGCCTCAGGGTGCCGGCCTCGTACTGCGTGCGGAACAGGCCTCTGCGCTGCAGTTCCGGCACGACCAGTTGCGCGAAGTCGTCGAGGCCGCCGTGGAAATAGGGGAACTGGATCATGAAACCATCGCAGGCCCCGGCCGTGAACCACTGTTCGATGCGATCGGCGACATGGCGATAGTCGCCGATGAAGTCGCGGTTGGTCTTGATGCCGTACTGCTTGCCGATTTCCCTCAGGGACATGCCCCGCTTCTGTGTCAGCTCCGCCACTTCCTTGTAGTGGCCATGGACGCCCGGCTGGTCCAGCACCGGCAGCTTCTCATTCTGCGGGAACTGGCCCAGGTCGACGTCCATGTGGTAGGCCAGGGTCGAAAGCCCGGCCCGGGGATCGGCGAGATCGGTCAGCACCGCATCCTTCGCCAGCGCGATTTCTTCCGTTTCCCCGGTGATGGGCGCGATGCCGGGCAGTATCTTGAGCGTGCCGGGATCACGCCCCTGCTCGGCCGCCAGTGCCTTCATCTCGCGGTAGAAGTCCTTGGCCGAATCGAGCGACGCATGGGTCACGAAAATCACATCGGCCCAACGCGCGGCGAAGCGCTTGCCGCGCGCCGACGCGCCGGCCTGGATGAAGACCGGCCGCCCCTGGGGAGGTCTGCTCACATTGAGCGGCCCCCTCACGTCGAACCATTGCCCCTTGTGCTCGATGGCCCGCACCTTGGCAGGGTCGACGAACAAGGGCGCGCCGGCGTCGCGCACCAGCGCGTCCTGCGCCCAACTGTTCCACAGCTTGCAGGCCACTTCCATGAATTCGTCCGCGCGATCGTAGCGCGCCTCCTTGGCCAGATGGTCTTCCAGGCCGAAGTTGCGGGCTTCGGCCTGCTGAAACGAAGTGACGATATTCCAGGCGGCGCGGCCTTCGCTCAGGTGATCGAGAGTGGCGAGCGCCCGCGCTACCTGATAGGGATGGAAATAAGTGGTGGAGATCGTGGCGGCGAGCCCCAGATGCCTGGTCTGCGCGGCGATCAGCGAGAGGACGACCAGCGGGTCGAGCCGCAGCGCCCCCAGCGCGCCATAGCGCAACTGGCTGTCCATGGAACTGTCGAGCCGGTCGGGCACGGCGAGAATGTCGGCGACGAAGAGCAGGTCGAAGCAGGCCGCTTCGAGCGCGCGGGCGATGCGCCCGTAGTAGCCGGGCGAAAGGATGTCGCTGTCCGCGCCGGGGTAGCGCCACCCGCCATGATTGCCCGATACGGGGCCCGCCGCGGCGAAGGCCGCCAGATGCATCTGGCCTGTGGCGTGAGTCATTATTCGTGATCCTCCTGATTCAACCATTGACATCGACGTGGGCGGCGCGCACGACGCCTTGCCAGTACCCGAGATCGCGCCTCAGAAAGGCGCCGAAATCGGCGGCGACCAAGGGCAGCGCATTCAAGCCCTGCTGGCCCAGCCTGACGCGGACCTGCTCATCCGCCAGCACGCTTTCCAGCGACGCCGTGAGCTTTGCCGCCACTTCAGGCGGCAGCGACGCGGGAGCGAACAGGCCGAACCAGGACGTCAGCGCCAGTTCCGGCCGGCCGAGCTCCGCCGTGGTCGGAACGTCCGGCAGCGCGCTCGTGCGCTGCCCGGCCGTCAGGGCCAGCGGGACGAGCTTCCCCGACTGGATATGTGCTTGCGAGGTGGTCATCAGATCGAACATGAAGTCGACCTGCCCCGCCAGGACATCGTTCAGGGCGGGCGCGCTTCCCTTGTACGGCACGTGTATCAGCGGGACGCCGGTCAGGTTTCCGAGAAGCTCGCCCGCAAGGTGGTTGGCTGACCCCGTGCCCGCCGAGGCGTAGCTCAGCGGGCGATCGGCGGCGGCGGTGCGCGACAGGAGATCGTCCAGGGAGGACAGGCCTTTTTCCGGCGTCGTCACGATCACGTAGGGCACCTCGCCTATGGCCGCCAGCGGCGTGAAGTCCCGGATCGGGTCATAGCCGACGCCTTGCGGGTTGACGGCGGGATTCATGACGTGCGACGTACTCGTGCCAAGAAACAATGTATATCCATCGGGCGCGGCTCCCGCGACGTGGCGGGCGCCGATGGCCGTTCCCGCTCCGGCACGGTTTTCGATCACCACCGGCTGTCCCAGTTCGGTGGCCAGCCGGGCGCCGATGTCGCGGGCGAGGATGTCCGCCGTGCCGCCGGGCGGATATGGCACGACGAGGCGCAGGGGCTTGACCGGATAATCCGCGGACTCGGCCTGGGCGGAGATGGCGCCGATGCCGGCAACACCCATGAGAACGGCCAGGGCGGCAAAAAGGAATGAACGTCGGAGAAGAGCGGAATGAGGCATGGCGAAAGCTCGCTTGATTGCCTTGCGGCATGGAAACCAGATCATTCTGCCCAGCGCGTCCGTCCATGTGAAATACCGATGTGTTGTATGGATATGAGCGGCGAAGCAATAAGCAAATGACGACAACTTTCTTGCTGCGCCCGCCGCCCGCCGGCTAGGATGATCGGCCCTTCTTCCGGAAAGAAAGAATACGCATGGCCAATATCGTGGAAACCCGCAGCACCGGCGTGCCGGGAATCTGGCTGTCACAGGCAAGAACGCAGACACTGCTTTCGGGCGCGACGCCCGCCAACGGGGGCAGCGGCAATACCTGGCTGGCCGGCGAGCTGCTGCTGGCCTCCCTGAATACCTGCGCAACGTCCCTGCTGCATGCCGCCGCCGCGGAGAAAGGCCTTGCGCTCTCGTCGTTGCGGATCGCGGCGGAATCCGAGCGAGATCCCGATCGGCCGGATCACTACGCCCGCGTGCATCTGGGCTTCACCCTGGGCGGCGTGGAAGAAGCCCAGGCTCGCGAGCTGGTCGAGTACTTCAAGCGCGAATGCCCTATCTACGGCACCGTCTCGCGCGGCGCCCCCGTTTCGGTGGCCGTTATGGTCGCTGACTGAGGAAAGCCCTGCCGGCGGCGCGAAGAAACCCGCGTTCCGGGCCCGAACGGCGCGGCTGCCCCTTGCCTTACCCGAACAGCTTGACCTGGCGCTCCAGCAGATAAGCGCAGTGCGTCAGGATGTCGTCCAGCCAGTTGGCGGCGCGCAGCAGAACCGTCCGGTTCTCGGCATCGGTGCCCGACGCACGCCCCAAGGCCTTCATTTCCCTCGCCGCTTTCTGCGCGGCCGCCCGCAAGGCCGCTTCGGGCGCGTGGTAACGATTGCGCATGCTCAGCCGCAAAGGCGTGCTGCGACGAAGTTCGCCCACCTGCACCTCGCAGGCCTGGATATAGAGATCCGGCACCACTTCCAGCACCCATAGCTCGATGGCGACGCGCCCGCCCAGGCAGCGCTGCTCAAAGGCCTGGCGGTGAGCGGCGGCGCGGTCGTACAGGCCGCCGGCAACGGGCGCGGGCCAGCGATCGAGCGCCAGGCTGAGTTGCCGCGGCCCCGCGCCTTCGCCGCGCGCCTGCGGCAGGGACTCGCCGACCCCGCGATGCTCAGAAGGACAGCCCCCTTCTTCGACATCATCGTGGGGGAAGGCTGCAAGGCCGGGCCGATCACGAAGAAAAAAAATGGCGCTTGGGTTCTTGATCACTGGAAGGCGCTCCGCCAGGCGGAAGACCGGTTTACGTCCGGAATGGAAAAAGAGCGTCCCCGGCCGGCGGATGCCGGACGGGGACGCATGATGCATGGGCCCCCCGCGGTCCGCGCGCCCCCGGCGCGCGGACCGCGGGGAATCGCCGGTTCAACCGCCGGAAACGTCGCGTTCCACGGCGCCGGTGTACAGCTGGCGCGGACGGCCGATCTTGTAGTTGGGATCGGACAGCATTTCGCTCCATTGGGCGATCCAGCCCACCGTGCGCGCCAATGCGAAAATGGCCGTGAACAGCGAGGTGGGAATGCCGATGGCGCGCTGGACGATGCCCGAGTAGAAGTCCACGTTGGGGTACAGCTTGCGTTCGACGAAATAAGGATCTTCGAGAGCGATGCGCTCGAGTTCCATGGCCAGCTTGAACAGCGGGTCGTTTTCCAGGCCCAGCGCGGCCAGCACTTCCTTGCAGGTTTCCTGCATGAGCTTGGCGCGGGGATCATAGTTCTTGTAGACGCGATGCCCGAAGCCCATCAGGCGCACGCCGGAGTTCTTGTCCTTGACCTTCTCCATGAACTCGCCGACGTATTCGAGGCCGCCGTTGGCCTGGATTTCTTCCAGCATGGTCAGGCAGGCTTCGTTGGCGCCGCCGTGTGCCGGACCCCACAGGCAGCCCACGCCGGCGGCGATGGCCGCAAAGGGATTGGTGCCCGAGGAACCGCACAGGCGCACCGTGGAGGTGGAGGCGTTCTGCTCGTGGTCAGCATGCAGGATGAAGATGCGGTCCAGCGCGCGTTCCACCACTTCGTTGACGACATAATCTTCGCACGGTGTGGCGAACATCATGCGCAGGAAGTTGCCGGTGTAGGACAGATCATTGCGCGGGTAGACGAAGGGCTCGCCGCGCGAATACTTGTAGGCCATGGCCACCAGCGTCGGCATCTTGGCGATGAGGCGGATGGCCGACACATGGCGGTGGTAGGGATTGGTGATGTCCGTGGAGTCGTGGTAGAACGCCGACATGGCGCCCACCAGGCCCGTCAGCACGGCCATGGGATGGGCATCGCGGCGGAAGCCGCGCAGGAAGTACTGCATCTGCTCATGCACCATGGTGTGGTGCGTCACCACATGATCGAATTCCTTTTTCTGTTCCGCATCGGGCAGTTCGCCGTTGAGGATGAGGTAGCAGACGTCGAGGAAGTCGCAGTTCACGGCGAGCTGGTCGATGGGATAACCGCGATACAGCAGCTGACCCTTGTCGCCGTCGATATAGGTAATGGCGGATTCGCACGAAGCGGTGGCCATGAAGCCGGGGTCGTACGTGAACAACCCGGTCTCGCCGTAGAGCTTGCGGATATCGATGACATCCGGGCCGACCGTCCCCTGGTATACGGGAAACTCGACCGACGGTGTGCCGTCGGAGAACGACAGCGTAGCCTTCTTGTCAGACAGTTGCATCACATTTTCCTCTAGATATTTATAGCTTTTGCATGATGGCGACCAGGCGGCGAACATCGGGCGTGTCGTACACGCCCGAGGGTTCCCGCCGACCAAGCAAAACGTCGAGCAGATCGTTATCGCTCATCTCGAACAGCAAGGTCAGGGCGACGACGTCGACGTCGGTCAACTCGGCCTCATACTGATCCAGAAATCGCGTGATGATCAGGTCGTTCTCCAGCAGGCCGCGGCGCGCCCGCCAGCGCAAGCGCACACGGTCCAGGTCTGACAACTTTCTCATCAGGGATCCAAAGGGTTGAACTAACGGGTGGGTTAAATAGTGCGACGCACCAGCAATTCCTTGATCTTGCCGATGGCGGCCGAAGGGTTGAGGCCCTTCGGACAGACGTCGGTACAGTTCATGATGGTGTGACACCTGAACAGGCGGTAGGGATCTTCGAGATTGTCGAGACGTTCGCCCGTCGCCTCGTCGCGGGTATCGACGATGAAGCGGTAGGCCTGCAGCAGCCCGGCCGGCCCGACGAATTTGTCCGGATTCCACCAGAAAGAGGGGCAGGCAGTGGAACAGCAGGCGCACAGAATGCACTCGTACAGGCCGTCGATGTGGGAACGCGCCTCGGGCGACTGCAGACGCTCGCGCTCCGGCGGCGGCTGGTCGTTGATGAGGTAGGGCTTGATCGAGTGGTACTGATTGAAGAAGTGCGTCATGTCCACGATCAGATCGCGGACCACCGGCAGGCCGGGCAGCGGACGCAGCACGATGGGCTCGGAAAGCTCGTTCATGTTGGTCGTGCAGGCCAGCCTGTTCTTGCCATTGACGTTCATGGCATCGGAACCGCACACCCCTTCACGGCAGGACCGCCGTATGGAAATACTGTCGTCCACATCGTTCTTGATGCGAACGATCGCGTCCAGCAGCATCTTGTCGGTCGGTTCAAGCTCGACTTCGAGCTTCTGCATGTAGGGGCGCTCGTCCTTGTCGGGGTCGTAGCGGTAGATTTCAAACTTGACGGTGCGTTTTTGAGTCATTTCGTATCCTGCTTAGAACGTGCGCGCCTTGGGCGGGAAGCTCTCGACAGTCAGGGGCTTCATGGTGACCGGCTTGTATTCCAGGCGGCTGCCTTCGGAGAACCACAGGGTATGGCGCAGCCAGTTCTCGTCGTCGCGCTCGGGGTGGTCGCTCAGGGCATGGGCGCCGCGGCTTTCCGTGCGGCTGGCGGCCGACTTGGTGGTGGCGCGCGCCACTTCGATCATGTTGGCCAGTTCCAGCGCTTCGACCCGGGCCGTGTTGAACACCTTGGACTTGTCCTTGAAGTAGATGTCCTGCACTTCGGGCACCAGGCTTTCGATGGCTTCCACACCTTTCTGGAGCAGGTCGAGCGTGCGGAACACGCCGCAATGGTGCTGCATGGCGATGCGGATCTTGTTGCCGACATCCTGCGCCTTTTCGCCCGAGGTACGGGATTCGAGGCGGTTGACGCGGTCTATGGAAAAGTCGATGGCCGATTGCGGAATCGGCTGGTGCTGGTGTTCTTTTTCGGGATGCTCGGCCACGATGTGGTTGCCGGCGGAACGGCCGAACACGATCAGGTCGAGCAGCGAATTGGTGCCCAGGCGGTTGGCGCCGTGCACGGACGTGGCCGCGCATTCGCCGATGGCGTACAGGCCATTGACGATGCGGGGTTCGCCGTTCACCTGCGTGACCACCTGCCCATAGATATTGGTGGGGATGCCGCCCATCTGGTAGTGGATGGTCGGCACGACCGGGATCGGATCCTTGATGGGATCGACGTTGGCGAACTTGATGGCGATTTCACGAATCGAGGGCAGGCGCTTCTGGATGGTGTCAGCGCCCAGATGGTCGAGCTTGAGCACCACGTAGCTGCCGTCGCCGCAGCCGCGGCCTTCCTTGATTTCCTGGTCCATGGAACGGGACACGAAATCGCGGGGCGCAAGATCCTTGAGGGTCGGCGCATAGCGTTCCATGAAGCGTTCGCCATCCTTGTTGAGCAGGATGCCGCCCTCGCCGCGCACGCCTTCAGTGATCAGCACGCCGGCGCCGGCCACGCCGGTGGGGTGGAACTGCCAGAATTCGAGATCCTGCAGCGGGATGCCGGCGCGCGCCGCCATGCCCAGGCCGTCGCCGGTATTGATGAAGGCATTGGTGGAGGCTGCCCAGATGCGGCCGGCGCCGCCGGTGGCCAGCACCACCTTCTTGCCTTCCAGAATATAGATGTCGCCCGTTTCCATTTCGAGCGCCGTGACACCCAGCACATCACCGGCCTCGTTGCGCAGCAGGTCGAGCGCCATCCATTCGACGAAGAACTGGGTGCGCGCGGCAACGTTGCGCTGATAGAGGGTGTGCAGCATGGCGTGACCGGTACGGTCGGCCGCCGCACAGGCGCGCTGGACGGGCTTTTCGCCGAAATTGGCGGTATGGCCGCCGAAGGGGCGCTGGTAGATGGTGCCGTCGGGGTTGCGGTCGAAGGGCATGCCGAAGTGTTCGAGCTCGTACACGGCGTGCGGCGCTTCGCGGCACATGAATTCGATGGCATCCTGGTCGCCGAGCCAGTCGGAACCCTTCACCGTATCGTACATGTGCCAGTACCAGTCGTCTTCGCTCATGTTGCCCAGCGATGCGCTGACGCCGCCCTGGGCCGCCACGGTATGCGAGCGGGTCGGGAAGACCTTGGACAGCACGGCCACGGAGAGGCCGGCTTCGGCCAGTTGCAGGGAACACCGCATGCCGGCCCCGCCGGCGCCTACGACCACCACATCGAAGCGGCGGCGTGGTAAGGAAGTAATGACAGCAGCCACGGCTTACAGACTCCAGAGTATTTTTGCGAAGAAGGCGATGGTACCCACCAGCCAGAGAAGGGTCAGGACCTGGAGAAAGAGCCGCAGGCCGGCAGACCGCACGTAGTCCATCCAGATGTCGCGCACGCCCACCCAGGCATGCCAGGCCACCGACAGGAAGGCGACCGTGGCGAGCATCTGGCCCACGGGCATGCCCAGACAGGTGAAGGCGAACAGATTGCGCCAGTTTTCGTAGTTCAGCTCGCCCATGAACAGGAAGCCGAGCAGCAGCACGACGGTATAGATGGCCATGATGATGGCCGTGACGCGCTGGACGATAAAATCGAGGGTGCCGTAATGAGCGCCGACGACGAGCCGCTTATGGCCGAGACTTTGCTGAGTCATTACCACACCCCGAACAGTTTGAGACCAAGAATCACGGTCAGCCCCAGGCTGATCGCGAGGACGGCGCCCGCCGTCTTCTGGGCGGTATGCTTGTCGCTGCCCATATGCAGATCGAGGGTCAGGTAGCGGATGCCGGCACAGAAATGATGCAGGTAGCCCCAGATGATTGCCAGCAGCACCAGCTTGAACAGCGGATGCGAGGTCCATTGCGCCAGGCCTGCGAAGGTTTCGGCCGATTCCACACTGCGGCCGAACAGCGGCACGATGACCAGGGGAAGACAGAGGAACAGGAGCGCGCCGCTGACGCGGTGCAGGATTGACGTCTTGCCCGCAAGGGGCAGGCGGTAGCTCAGGATCTGCGGCACAGTGACATTACGGTACTGTGGGCGCGACTTTGAAGCTGTGTCGGACATGATGGCCTCGAAGTGATTGCGGAAAATCGAAATATTGCAAAGCGCAACCGGCATTTTCGCCGATTTGCCCCGCGGGCATCAAATCGGCTTGCAAGTCGCCTCAATTCAAACTGTTTCTATAGTGGAACCTTTCCGTCAGGTACGACCCCCTACGCAATTCCATGGGCCGGTCGCCGTAGGTGAACGACACGCGCTCGACCTGCAGCAGTGGATGGCCCACCGGTACTTCAAGCAGTTCGGCCTGCGCATCGCTGGCCGCCACCGCCCTGATCTTTTCTTCCGCGCGCACCATGCTGACGCCGTATTCCGACTCGAACAAGGCATAGAGCGGGCTGCGGCTGCCCGCGAGCAGATCGGCCGTCAGGCCCTTGAAGGCCGCGCCGGGCAGCCAGATGTCGTCGAGAATGGTCGGGGACTCGTCGAATGACAGCACCCGGCGCAGGTTCACGACCGTGTCGCCCGCCCGAAGTTCGAGCATGGCGGCGACGTCGGCCGGGGCCTTCTGGCGGCGGCAGTCGAGAATGCGGCTGCCCGATACCGCCGGCTTGTCGTCGTCGGGCGTCAGACGCAGAAAGCGGAAGCGGACCTTGGCTTCGTGGTGCGTGGCCACGAAAGTGCCCTTGCCCTGGCGCCGCAACAGCAGGTTTTCAGCCGCCAGTTCATCGATGGCCTTGCGCACCGTGCCCTGGCTCACCTGGAAGCGGGCGGCCAGTTCGAGTTCGCTGGGGATGGCTTCGCCCGGTTTCCATTCGCCACGGTCCAACCCTTGCAAAAGCAAGCCTTTGATCTGCTGGTACAACGGGCTGAATGCCGCGCTGCCACCAGCCCGATCGATGTCGGGGCTTCGGTCTATGGTGGGAGGATCGGACATGGCGCAAGCGGCCCGGCGCCAGCCGGGCCAGTGGGTTCTGGGTAACCGTAGAATTGTCGCATGCTTGACGGTTTCTGTCTAATAATCCTCTATCTTATATAAGATATAAGATTGTTGACGATGGCGGCGCAATTCGCTACTCTAGGGCACTTTTCAGGCGGTCTCCCGGCAGGCCCGCCCACGGCGCTTTGTTCCGGCCCGCCCGCGCGGCCGCTGCGCCGCTGCGGCCGGAAAACGCCACGCGCCCGCGACAAAAGTTTTACACTGTCGCACGTCGAAAATCCCTTTCATCCCTACTCTTCTATCGGAGATCTTTCATGTCCAAACCCGCCATGCGCGTCGCCGTGACCGGCGCCGCCGGCCAGATTGGCTACGCCCTCCTGTTCCGCATCGCTTCCGGCGAAATGCTCGGCAAAGACCAGCCGGTCATTCTGCAATTGCTCGAGATTCCCGACGAGAAGGCACAGAAGGCCCTGAAAGGCGTCATGATGGAACTGGACGATTGCGCATTTCCGCTGCTGCAGGGCATGAGCGCCCACAGCGATCCGCGCGAAGCGTTCAAGGACGCCGACGTTGCCCTGCTGGTGGGCGCCCGCCCCCGCGGCCCCGGCATGGAGCGCAAGGACCTCCTGCAGGTCAATGCCCAGATCTTCACCGCCCAGGGCCGCGCGCTGAACGAGGTCGCCAGCCGCGATGTGAAGGTGCTGGTGGTGGGCAACCCGGCCAACACCAACGCCTACATTGCTATGAAGTCCGCTCCCGATCTGCCGGCAAAGAACTTCACCGCGATGCTGCGCCTGGATCACAACCGCGCCCTGTCGCAGCTGGCCGCCAAGTCGGGCAAGGCCGTGGCCGACATCGAGAAGCTCATTGTCTGGGGCAACCATTCCCCCACCATGTATCCGGACATCCGCTTTGCCACGGTCGGCGGCCAGAGCCTGGCCCAGCTGATCAATGACGACGCCTGGAACCGCGATACGTTCATTCCCACCGTGGGCAAGCGCGGCGCCGCCATCATCGATGCGCGCGGCCTGTCTTCGGCCGCTTCCGCGGCCAATGCCGCCATCGATCACATCCGTGATTGGGTGCTGGGTTCGAACGGCAAGTGGGTCACCATGGGTGTCCCCTCTGACGGGTCCTACGGTATTCCGGAAGGGATTATCTACGGCGTTCCGGTCACTACGGCCAATGGCGAGTACACCCGCGTGGCCGATCTGGAAATCGATGCTTTCTCGCGCGAGCGCATGGATTTCACGCTGCAGGAACTGCTCGAAGAGCGTGATGGCGTGCAGGATCTGCTGAAGTAATTTTCCGGATCCTTGCTTTTACGGGGCGCATCGGTGATGCGCCCTTTTTGTTTCTGCGTCGCGGGTTGCGGGCCAGGGATGTCGCCTGGGTTCTTGAGGGCACGGGCGAAGCACGGGCGCTACGGCTCCCCTCGCCGGCCCTTCGGGCTGCTCTCGCCTCCGGCACCGGACAGAGCGGCCGCTGAACTCGCCGACTTGCAGTCCCCCGGACTGCAAGCTCGGGCTCAGACAGCAGCGGCCTTGTTCCTCTGTCCGGCACCTGCGGCTCGGCGGCTCAGAAGTCGCTCGCAGCGCCCATGCTCCGCCCGCGCCTGAGAGCGGGGGTTGTTCATCGGGGCAGATGCGGCCGGCTAAAGAAACCAGACACCGAGAAACCAGCCCGGTGGCACGGCCGGCTAAAAGAACCCAGACGCCCAAACCCTCAAGAGCCCCCGTCCCCCCCTCATCTCTCCATCCCCAGCTTCCGCATCCGCCGCCAGAGCGTCGTCCGGCTGATACCCAGCAAACGCGCTGCTTCCTCCCGATTTCCCCCGCTTTCCCTCAGCACCGCTCGCAGGTTCTCCCGTTCAGCACTCTCCACGTCGATCCCCCCCCCCACACCAGACATGGCCCGGATTTCATCACCATGACCCTGCCCGGCGCCAAAGGAATCACGCCCCGCGAACAGCTCCGGCGCGATCTCGCGCAACTCGTCCACCGAAATCCCCCTGCCACCCAATGCCGGCTCACGGAACACCATGATGCGCTCGATCAGATTCTCCAATTCCCGGATATTGCCCGGCCACGCATAATGCCGCCCCGCCTCCACCACCGCCATCACGAGGGCCTCGTCCGCCAGCCGCCCGTCGCCCAGCCGGAGCGCGATCTTCTCGGCCAGATGCCGCGCCAACAGCGCCAGATCGCCATGCCGTTCGCGCAGCGGCGGCAGACGCACCCCCAGGATGTTGAGCCGATAATAGAGGTCCTGACGGAACAGGCCCTCGCGCACTTGCCGGGCCAGATCGCGGTGAGTCGCGGCAATCACGCGCAGATCCACCGGCGTCGGCACCGTCGCGCCGATACGCAATACCTCGCGCTCCTGCAGCACCCGCAACAGACGCGTCTGCAAAGACAGCGGCATTTCGCCTATCTCGTCCAGAAAGATGGTGCCGGTATGCGCCGCCTCGAACAGGCCGATCTTGCCGCCGCGGCTCGAACCGGTGAACGCGCCTTCCACATAGCCAAAGAGCTCGCTTTCCAGCAGCGACTCGGGAAAGGCCGCACAATTGATCGCAACGAAAGGCTGTGCGTGACGCGCGCTGGCATTGTGTATGCCCTGCGCCAGCAGCTCCTTTCCCGTGCCGCTCTCGCCCACCACCAGAACCGTGGCCGAACTCTGCGCGCAGCTTTGCGCGCGCCGCCGCACGCTGCGCAGCGCCTCGCTTTCGCCCACCAGATTCGCCAGACTGTATTTTGCGTGGCGCTGCGGAGGACGACTGCGCGCACGCAGGCTGCGGTCCAGCCGCTGGATCGCGACGGGATCCTGGCAGACCAGCACGGCCCCCGTCTGCCGCCCCTGCTCCAGGATGGGCAGGCGGCTCACCACCGTGGTACGGCCGTTCACCTGCTGCACCTGTTCCACCTCGGGCGCCCCCGTGCGCAGCGTATGGGCCAGGCTCAGCTCGCCGTGCACCGCGCTCAGGCGCTGGCCCAGCAACTGCTCGGCGGGTCTGCCGATGAGCGTCTCCATCGCGGGATTGATGGTTTCTATCCGCTCTTCCGGATCGACCGCCACGACTCCATCCTTGAGCTGCCCCAGAATGATGCTCAGTTTCTCGCGGCGCGCGGCTTCCTGGCGGGCGACCCGCGCAATATCGATGGCCGCGGCCATGGCTTCGCGGACGGCCCCCTGCGAATACAGCAGCAGCCCCTCCATGCCACGGGCGCGGGCCAGGTCGACCACCAGGCCCGGCGCCACGACCGTATCGGTTCCATTGCCGGCCAGCTCTTCCACACAGGCCTCGGCTTCCGCCTCGCTGGCATAGGCGCGCATATCCACCCGCAGCGAAAACCGTTCGTTGAACAGCAGCAGTTCCGGCGGCAGCGCGCCATACGTGACCAGGGCGATGCGGCGCGACTTGCCGGCCGCGCGCGCCAGACCCTGCAGCAGATCGAAGCCATCCGGCTTGACCAGCACCACCGGCAGATCGAGGTGGTCGCGAAGGAAATTGCCGTTGGAGCCGGCCGACACGACGGCATCCACGCCCATGGACTGGCGCAGCGCGGCGATGCCCTGCACCGCATCGTCGTAGATCTTGTCCAGCACCGCCACCTCGGCTACGCCCGCGTAGCTGGGCGCGGCCTCTTCGAGCAGGTCGCGCAGACCGTGGAAACCGACGGCGACGATGCGCAGGCGGCCGGACGACAGGGAAGGATAAGGCGTCATGATGAGCGTGATGAAGCGGGCGCCGCAACCCCGGAACCCGTGTAACGGTTAAAATGAATGAAACGATATCGTTTCAGAAATGAAACATAGCACGAAACGCACTGCCGGTCAGCCCGCCGGCCGCCCCCGCCCGGCGGGGCTCCGGCATCCTGCCACCCTACCCGGCCGTGCCACGGCCCGCGCGCCGAACCGCGCGCTCCGGCGTTTCCCGGGCCGCCACCGTAAGTCTTGCCCCCTGCCGCCCACCCGCCCCATAAAGTTGGCATGATTCGTGCTTAAATGAAGCAAATCACTTATCCGTGCGCCATGAGCGCCCAACCAACCGAGGTACCGACGTGACTCAGAATACGATGCAATCCGCCGGCGCGCGTTTCCGCCAGGCGCTCAAAGAAGAACAGCCCTTGCAGATCATTGGCGCGATCAACGCCAATCACGCGCTGCTGGCCAAACGCGCCGGCTACCGCGCCATCTACCTGTCGGGCGGCGGCGTGGCGGCGGGCTCGCTGGGCCTGCCGGACCTGGGCATCAACACGCTCGACGACGTGCTGACCGACGTGCGCCGCATCACCGACGTCTGTGACGTTCCCCTCATCGTCGACATCGACACCGGCTTCGGCCCGTCCGCATTCAATATTGCGCGCACCATCAAGAGCCTGATCAAGTTCGGCGCCGCCGGCTGCCACATCGAGGACCAGGTCGGCGCCAAGCGCTGCGGCCACCGCCCCGGCAAGGAAATCGTCACGACGGGCGAAATGGCCGATCGCGTGAAGGCCGCGGCGGATGCGCGCACCGATGAACAGTTCTACCTGATCGCCCGCACCGACGCCATTGCCGTGGAAGGCGTGGACGCCGCCATCGAACGCGCCCAGGCCTGCGTGGAAGCCGGCGCGGACGCCATCTTCGCCGAAGCGTCGTACGATCTCGATACCTACAAGCGCTTCAGCCAGGCGGTTTCGGTGCCATTGCTGGCCAACATCACCGAATTCGGCGCGACACCCCTGTTCAGCGTGCCCGAACTCGGCGGCGCCGGGGTCGGCATGGTACTGTACCCCCTGTCCGCCTTCCGTGCCATGAACCGCGCCGCGGAAACCGTCTATCAGGCCATCCGCCGCGACGGCCACCAGCGCAACGTCGTCGACATGATGCAGACACGCGATGAACTCTACGACCGCATCGGCTATCACGAATTCGAAGCTCGCCTGGACGCCCTGTTCCAACAGGGCAAGGCGAAATAATTGCAAGGAAATCCCGGGGCCACGGCCCCGTCACTCATTGAAAAGGAGCCAGGCATGACAACTGAAACCTCCACGGAAAACAAACCCAAGGTAAAGAAATCGGTCGCCCTCTCGGGCGTGGTCGCCGGCAACACCGCACTGTGCACGGTCGGCCGCTCGGGCAATGATCTGCACTACCGCGGCTACGACATTCTCGACATCGCCGACACCAGCGAATTCGAGGAAGTCGCCCATCTTCTGATCCACGGCAAGTTCCCCAACAGCGCCGAACTCGCCGCCTACAAGCAGAAGCTGCGCCGGCTGCGCGGCCTGCCCGTACAGCTGCAGGCCGCCCTGGAAGCCCTGCCGCCGGCCAGCCACCCCATGGACGTGATGCGCACCGCCGTGTCCGTGCTGGGCTGCCTGCTGCCCGAGAAAGACGACCACAACACGCCCGATGCGCGCGACATCGCCGACCGCCTGATGGCCTGCCTCGGCCCCGCGCTGCTCTACTGGTATCACTACAGCCACAACGGCCGCATGATCGACGTCGAAACCGACGACGACTCCATCGGCGGCAACTTCCTGCGCCTGCTGCACGGCGAAGAGGCCAGCGACGAGTGGGTGCGCGCCATGCACACTTCGCTCATTCTCTACGCCGAGCATGAGTTCAATGCGTCCACCTTCACCTCCCGCGTCATCGCCGGCACGGGCTCCGACATGTACTCGGCCATCGCCGGCGGCATCGGCGCCCTGCGCGGCCCCAAGCACGGCGGCGCCAACGAAGTCGCCTTCGAGATCCAGAAGCGCTACGAGAACCCCGACGAAGCCGAGGCCGACATTCGCCGCCGGGTCGAGAACAAGGAAGTCGTGATCGGCTTCGGCCACCCCGTCTACACCGTTTCCGACCCGCGCAACAAGGTCATCAAGGAAGTGGCCCGCCAGTTGTCCGAAGAGGCCGGCAACACCAAGATGTACGACATCGCCGAACGGCTGGAAACCGTGATGTGGGACGTCAAGAAGATGTTCCCCAACCTGGACTGGTTCTCGGCCGTGTCCTACCACATGATGGGCGTGCCCACCGCCATGTTCACCCCGCTGTTCGTCATTGCGCGCACCGCGGGCTGGGCGGCGCACATCATCGAACAGCGCATCGACAACAAGATCATCCGCCCGACCGCCAACTACATCGGGCCCGAAGATCAGAAATTCGTGCCGCTGGGCGAACGCTGATCCCTGGCGCATAAGGCCTCGCACTTGCGAATGAGTCCGGCGGCGAGTCCGGGCCAGGCGCGGGGGCGGGGCCTGGCGAAACCCGCAACACCATCCATATCAGAGCCGGAAAGGCTCCCCAAGACAGCCGGGGGGCCCCGCCTTCGGGCCGGGGCCCCCCGCACCGGAAAGAACCGCAACATGAATACTGCCTATCGCAAACCCCTGCCGGGCAGCGACCTGGATTACTTCGATGCGCGCGCAGCGGTCGATGCGATCCGGCCGGGTGCCTATGACACGCTGCCCTACACGTCGCGCGTGCATGCCGAGAACCTGGTGCGCCGCTGCGACCCGGCCATCCTCACCGAATCCCTGACCCAGCTCATCGAGCGCCGCCGCGACCACGACTTCCCGTGGTATCCGGCACGGGTCGTCTGTCATGACATCCTGGGCCAGACCGCGCTGGTCGACCTGGCCGGCCTGCGCGACGCCATCGCCGCCAAAGGCGGGGATCCCGCCCTGGTCAACCCGGTGGTGCCCACCCAGCTCATCGTCGACCATTCGCTGGCCGTCGAGCACGCCGGCTTCGAAAAGGACGCGTTCGACAAGAACCGCGCCATCGAAGATCGCCGCAACGACGACCGCTTCCACTTCATCAACTGGACAAAGAAGGCCTTCCGCAACGTCGACGTGATTCCGCCGGGCAACGGCATCATGCACCAGATCAATCTGGAGCGCATGTCGCCCGTCATCCACGCCATCGACGGCGTGGCCTTCCCCGATACCCTGGTCGGCACCGACAGCCACACCCCGCACGTGGATGCGCTGGGCGTGATCGCCATCGGCGTGGGCGGCCTCGAAGCCGAAAGCGTGATGCTGGGGCGCGCATCGTGGATGCGCCTGCCCGACATCGTCGGCGTGGAACTGACGGGCCGGCTTGCCCCCGGCTCCACGGCCACCGACCTGGTGCTGGCGCTCACCGAATTCCTGCGCAATTCCAAGGTGGTGTCCAGCTACCTGGAATTCTTCGGTGAAGGCGTGCCCAGCCTGACACTGGGCGACCGCGCCACGATTTCCAACATGACCCCGGAATACGGCGCCACGGCGGCCATGTTCTACATCGACCAGCAGACCATCGACTACCTGCGCCTGACCGGGCGCGACGACGAACAGGTGAAGCTCGTCGAGAATTACGCCAGGACAGCCGGCCTGTGGGCCGACAGCCTCGCCACGGCGCAATATGAACGGGTGTTGAAGTTCGACCTGTCATCGGTGGTGCGCAACATCGCCGGCCCCTCGAACCCGCATCGCCGCGTGGCCACGACCGATCTCGCGCAACACGGCATCACGGGCGAAGTGCGGGAAGAGCCCGGCCTCATGCCCGATGGCGCGGTCATCATCGCCGCCATCACCAGCTGTACCAACACCAGCAACCCGCGCAACGTGATCGCCGCCGGGCTGATCGCCCGCAACGCCAATGCGCGCGGCCTGATCCGCAAGCCCTGGGTCAAGACTTCGCTGGCTCCCGGCTCCAAGGCCGTCCAGCTCTACCTGGAAGAAGCCGGGCTCCTGCCGGAACTCGAAAAGCTCGGTTTCGGCATCGTGGGCTTTGCCTGCACCACCTGCAACGGCATGAGTGGCGCGCTCGACCCCCGCATCCAGCAGGAAATCATCGACCGCGACCTCTATGCCACGGCGGTGCTGTCGGGCAACCGCAACTTCGACGGCCGCATCCACCCCTACGCCAAGCAGGCCTTCCTGGCCTCGCCGCCGCTGGTGGTGGCCTATGCCATCGCGGGCACCATCCGCTTCGACATCGAAAAAGACGTGCTGGGGCACGATGATCAGGGCCGCCCCGTGACCCTCAAGGACATCTGGCCCACCGACGAAGAAATCGACGCCCTGGTGGCTTCCAGCGTCAAGCCGGAACACTTCCGCCAAGTCTACGAACCCATGTTCGCCGCCGGCGTCGTCTCGGGCGAAAAGGTATCGCCCCTGTACGAATGGCGCCCCCAAAGCACCTACATCCGCCGCCCGCCCTACTGGGAAGGCGCGCTGGCGGGAGCGCGCAGCCTGAAGGGCATGCGTCCGCTGGCTGTGCTGGGCGACAACATCACCACCGACCACCTGTCTCCTTCCAACGCCATCCTGCTCGACAGCGCCGCCGGCGAATATCTGGCGAAAATGGGGCTGCCCGAAGAAGACTTCAACTCCTACGCCACCCACCGGGGCGACCATCTGACCGCGCAGCGCGCCACCTTCGCCAACCCCAAGCTCATCAACGAGATGGCGGTGGTCGACGGCGGCGTCAAGCAGGGTTCACTCACCCGCCTCGAACCCGAGGGCAAGGTCATGCGCATGTGGGAAGCCATCGAAACCTACATGGGTCGTGCCCAGCCGCTCATCATCGTGGCCGGCGCCGACTACGGCCAGGGCTCGTCGCGCGACTGGGCGGCCAAGGGCGTACGTCTGGCGGGCGTGGAAGCCATCGTTGCCGAAGGCTTCGAACGCATCCACCGCACCAACCTCGTGGGCATGGGCGTGCTGCCGCTGGAGTTCCTGCCCGGCACCAACCGCAAGACCCTGGAACTGGACGGCACCGAAACCTACGACGTGAGCGGCGAACGCACCCCGGGCGCCACCCTGACGCTGGTCATTCACCGCCGCAACGGCGAGCGCCTGGAAGTCCCGGTGACCTGCCGCCTGGATACAGCCGAAGAGGTGTCCATCTACGAAGCGGGCGGCGTGCTGCAGCGCTTCGCCCAGGACTTCCTCGAAGCCAACACCGAAGCCTAAGAAAGGAAAGGGAAACATGAGTTTCGCACCTCAGGTGAAGATCCCCGCCACCTATATGCGCGGCGGCACGAGCAAGGGCGTCTTCTTCCGGCTGGAAGACCTGCCGGCCGCCGCGCAGGCGCCCGGCCCGGCCCGCGACGCCCTGCTCATGCGCGTGATCGGCAGCCCCGACCCCTACGGCAAGCATACCGACGGCATGGGCGGCGCCACCTCCAGCACCAGCAAGATCGTGATCCTGTCGCGCAGCGGGCAGCCCGGCCACGACGTGGACTACCTGTTCGGCCAGGTGTCCATCGACAAGCCCTTCATCGACTGGAGCGGCAACTGCGGCAACCTGTCGGCCGCCGTCGGCCCGTTCGCCATTTCCAACGGCCTGATCGACGCGGGCCGCATTCCGGAAAACGGCGCCGTCACCGTGCGCATCTGGCAAGCCAACATCGGCAAGACCATCGTGTCGCATGTCCCCGTCACCAGCGGGGCCGTGCAGGAAACCGGCGATTTCGAACTGGACGGCGTCACTTTCCCGGCCGCCGAGATCCCGGTGGAATTCATGGACCCGGCCGCTGACGACGATGACGGCGGCGGCGCGCTCTTCCCCACCGGGAACGTGGTGGACGAGCTGGAAGTGCCCGGTGTCGGCACGTTCAAGGCGACGATGATCAACGCCGGCATCCCGACCGTCTTCCTCAATGCGGCGGACATCGGCTATACCGGCACCGAGCTTCAGGACGACATCAACAGCGACGCCAAGGCGCTGGCGACCTTCGAAACCATACGCGCGCATGGCGCGCTGCGCATGGGTCTGATCTCCGATCTGACCGAAGCCGCACAGCGCCAGCACACGCCCAAGGTCGCTTTCGTCGCCCCGCCCGCCGACTACAACGCATCCAGCGGGAAAACCGTGAAAGCGGCGGAAATCGACCTGCTGGTGCGGGCATTGTCCATGGGCAAGCTGCACCATGCGATGATGGGAACAGCCGCCGTTGCCATCGGCACGGCCGCGGCCATTCCGGGCACGCTTGTCAATCTGGCGGCGGGCGGCGGCGAACGCAATGCCGTACGTTTCGGCCACCCGTCCGGAACACTGCGCGTGGGCGCCGAGGCCCAGCTGCAGGACGGCCAGTGGAAAGTAACCAAGGCCATCATGAGCCGTAGCGCCCGCGTGCTCATGGAAGGCTGGGTGCGCGTGCCCGGCGACGCTTTCTGAGTTCCGAAGGCGGCGCGGCCGGCGGTTCACCGCCGGCCCGGCGCTTGCCCGGAGCCTGTCGACACCGGCAGGCTCCGGTCCCTGGGCACGGGCACCGGATACCCTCATCCTGTCCAAAGGGAGATACGCTCATGGATAACACGGAACGCCAGCAATGGGACGAGGTCATGGTCGGCATCGCGGACTATGTCCTCGACTATCGCATCGACTCCGACCTGGCCTTCGAAACCGCCCGCCATTGCCTGCTCGACACGCTGGGCTGCGGCCTGGAAGCGCTGGAATACCCCGCCTGCACCAAGCTGCTGGGCCCGGTCGTGCCGGGCACCACCGTGCCGGACGGCGCCCGCGTGCCGGGCACCCATCACCAGCTCGACCCGGTCAAGGCCGCCTTCGACATCGGCGCGATGATCCGCTGGCTGGATTTCAACGATACCTGGCTGGCCGCCGAATGGGGCCACCCCTCGGACAATCTCGGCGGCATCCTGGCGACGGCCGACTGGCTGTCGCGCCGGGCGGCCGCGCGCGGCAGCACCGGGCCCACCATGCGCGACGTCCTCGCCGCCATGATCAAGGCGCACGAGATCCAGGGCTGCTTGGCGCTTGAAAACGCCTTCAACCGCGTGGGCCTGGATCACGTCATTCTGGTCAAGGCGGCCTCAACGGCGGTGGTCGCCCAGCTGCTGGGCCTGGACCGCCAGGCCCTGCTGAACGCCCTGTCGCTCGCCTGGGTCGATGGCCAGAGCCTGCGCACCTACCGGCATGCCCCCAATACCGGCAGCCGCAAGAGCTGGGCCGCGGGCGATGCCACCAGCCGCGCCGTCCAGCTCGCGCTCATGGCCGCCAGGGGCGAAATGGGCTATCCATCCGCGCTGACGGCGCCGACCTGGGGCTTCTATGACGTGCACTTCAAGGGCCGCCCCTTCCGCTTCCAGCGCCCCTACGGCAGCTACGTCATGGAAAACATATTGTTCAAGATTTCCTGGCCGGCCGAATTCCACGGCCAGACGGCCGTCGAATGCGCCATGCAGGCGCATGGCCAGCTGGCCGCCATGGGCCGCGGCGCGGCCGACATCGCCCGCATCACCTTGCGCACGCAGGAAGCCTGCCTGCGCATCATCGACAAAAAGGGCCCCTTGAAGAATCCGGCCGACCGCGACCACTGCGTGCAGTACATGATCGCCGTGCCTCTGCTCCACGGCCGGCTCACGGCGGCCGACTACGAAGACGATGTGGCCGCCGACCCGCGCATCGACGCCCTGCGGGAACGCATCACCTGCGTGGAAGACCCCGCCTTCACCGCCGACTACCTCGATCCCGGAAAACGATCCATCGCCAATGCCCTGAGCGTGGAACTGAAAGACGGAACCCGGCTCCCCGAAATCGTATGCGAATATCCGCTCGGCCACCGGCGCCGGCGCCCGGAAGGCCTGCCGCTGCTGGAAGCCAAGTTCCGGCGCAATCTGGCCCGGCGCTTTCCCGAAGCGCAGCAGGAACGCATACTCGCGGTGTCCGGCGACGCGGCACGGTTGCATGCCATGCCCGTGCATGAATACGTCGATCTCTACATTGCACAGAGCCCGCCCGCCTGAGCGCCGCCCCCCTGTGGCGGCGGCCCGGGCGCTGATGGCGCCCGTTCGGGGCGCCATCCACATCCGGAGCGGCCCGGGTTTATGCTTTAATTGCGCCTATGCTGGATTCCGTCACTTTCTACCTTCTGCCCTTCTCGTTCACCCTGCTCGTGGCTTGCGTCATGTCCTGCCTGGTGTCCGCGCTGTTCCTCTATATGAACATACGCACGATCAACCAGGCCATGCGCCATCCCTACCTCAAGCGCTATCGCTGGGAGCAGATGCCGGCCACGGTCAAGCTCACCATCACGCTCGACTATTTCCTGCGGCTGATGTTTCCCCGCGGCAAGTTCTGGGTATGCGGCCAGGCGAACCGCCTGCTGGCCGATATCGACCCCAGGGACATTCCGCTGCGGGTGCGCTGGCCGGTGGTCGGATTCTGGGGCGGCTGCTTCCTGGGCATCCTCTCCATGCTCGTGCTGTGGCTCATGATCCTGATTACAATGAACTGACGCATCGCCACTACCCGGAGCCCGCATGAGCCGCAGCATCGAACACAATACCGCCGAAAAACGCTTCCAATGGCTGGAAGACGGCCAGCTGTGCGTGCTCGACTACGAGCTGCACGGCGACGTCATGATCATCACCCATACCGGCGTGCCGGAAGCCGTCGGCGGCCGCGGCATTGCCGCCGATCTCGCCAGAACGGCACTCGATACCGCACGCGCCCGGGGCTGGAAGGTCCGCCCGCTGTGCTCCTACGTCGACGCCTGGATGCGCCGCCAGCGCGGCGGCTACGACGACCTGCTGGCTTCCTGAGCCTGGCCCGCCCCGTTCGCGGGCCGGTGGCGGGTTTCCGGCCTTCTTCCGCCTCCTTTTTGCGCCCGCGCCCGCGCCGCCCGGCGCTCTGACGGCTCTTCTCCTTCCGCTGTCCGGCGCCCGCCGTGTTGCGCTTGCCACATTATCGCCCGCCAAGTCTTATATAAGATATAAGACATTTGCGTCCAGCCCATGTTTGCCCGTACAATCCAGGCAACCCTTCCTACAACTTCGCTCATAAGGCAAGCACATGCTGGAACAATATCGTCAACACGTTGCCGAACGCGCCGCGTTGGGCATCCCGCCCCTGCCTCTGTCCGCTCAACAGACCGCCGAGCTGATCGAACTGCTGAAGAACCCGCCCGCCGGCGAAGAACAGCATCTGCTCGATCTGATCACCCATCGTGTTCCAGCAGGTGTAGATGACGCCGCCAAGGTCAAGGCCTCGTATCTTGCCGCCCTGGCCCTGGGCAAGGAAACCTGTTCCATCATCGACGCCAGCCGTGCCACCGAACTGCTGGGCACCATGCTGGGCGGCTACAACATCAGCGCTCTCATCGAGCTGCTGGACCACGCCGAACTGGCCCCCGTCGCGGCGAACGGCCTGAAGCACACCCTGCTGATGTTCGACGCCTTCCACGACGTCAAGGAAAAGGCCGATCAAGGCAACGTCCATGCCAAGGCCGTGCTGCAGAGCTGGGCCGACGGCGAATGGTTCACCTCCCGCCCGGAACTGCCCGAAAGCCTGACCATCACCGTCTTCAAGGTGCCCGGCGAAACCAATACCGACGATCTTTCGCCCGCGCCCGACGCCACCACCCGCCCCGACATCCCGCTGCATGCGCTGGCCATGCTGAAGAACAAGCGCGAAGGCGCCGCCTTCCAGCCCGAAGAAGACGGCAAGCGCGGGCCGGTCGCCTTCATCCAGTCGCTGAAGGAAAAAGGCCATCTGGTCGCCTACGTCGGCGACGTGGTCGGCACCGGCTCCAGCCGCAAGTCCGCCACCAACTCGGTGCTGTGGTTCACCGGCGAAGACATCCCCTACGTGCCGAACAAGCGCTTCGGCGGCGTCTGCCTGGGTAGCAAGATCGCTCCCATCTTCTACAACACTATGGAAGACGCCGGCGCCCTGCCCATCGAGCTCGATGTTTCCCAAATGGAAATGGGCGACGTGGTCGAACTGCGCCCCTACGAAGGCAAGGCGCTCAAGAACGGCGCGGTGATCGCCGAGTTCGAAGTCAAGTCCGACGTACTGTTCGACGAAGTGCGCGCCGGCGGCCGCATCCCGCTGATCGTCGGCCGCGGCCTCACCGCCAAGGCCCGCGAGGCGCTGGGCCTGCCGCCTTCCGACCTGTTCCGCCTGCCCAGGAACCCGGCCGATTCGGGCAAGGGCTTCTCGCTGGCGCAGAAGATGGTCGGGCGCGCCTGCGGCCTGCCGGAAGGCCAGGGCGTGCGTCCGGGCACCTACTGCGAGCCGCGCATGACCTCGGTCGGCAGCCAGGACACCACCGGCCCCATGACGCGCGACGAACTGAAAGACCTCGCCTGCCTCGGCTTCTCGGCGGACCTGGTCATGCAGTCCTTCTGCCACACGGCCGCCTATCCCAAGCCTGTCGACGTCAAGACCCACCACACGCTGCCCGAATTCATCAGCACGCGCGGCGGCATCTCGCTGCGCCCCGGCGACGGCGTGATCCACAGCTGGCTGAACCGCATGCTGCTGCCCGACACTGTCGGCACCGGCGGCGACTCGCACACACGCTTCCCGATCGGCATCAGCTTCCCGGCCGGTTCCGGCCTGGTGGCGTTCGCGGCCGCCACCGGCGTCATGCCGCTCGACATGCCCGAATCGGTGCTGGTGCGTTTCAAGGGCAAGCTGCAGCCCGGCGTCACGCTGCGCGACCTGGTCAACGCCATTCCTTACTACGCCATCAAGGAAGGCATGCTCACCGTCGAAAAGCAGGGCAAGAAAAACGTGTTCTCGGGCCGCATCCTGGAAATCGAAGGCCTGCCCGACCTCAAGGTGGAACAGGCGTTCGAACTGTCCGACGCCTCGGCCGAGCGTTCCGCCGCGGGCTGCACGGTGCACCTGAACAAAGAACCCATCATCGAGTACATCAACAGCAACATCGTGATGCTCAAGTGGATGATCGCCAACGGCTATGAAGACGAGCGTTCGCTGGCACGCCGCATCAAGGCCATGGAAGCCTGGCTGGCCGATCCGCAACTGCTCGAACCCGATGCCGACGCCGAATACGCCGCCGTCATCGAGATCGACATGGACGAGATCGTCGAGCCCATCGTTGCGTGCCCGAACGACCCCGACGACGTCAAGACGCTTTCCGATGTCTCTGGCGCCAAGATCGACGAAGTCTTCATCGGCAGCTGCATGACCAACATCGGCCACTTCCGCGCGGCTTCCAAGCTGCTGGAAGGCAAGCGCGACATTCCGGTCAAGCTGTGGGTCGCTCCGCCCACCAAGATGGACGCCCAGCAGCTTACCGAGGAAGGCCATTACGGGGTGTTCGGCACCGCCGGCGCGCGCACGGAAATGCCGGGCTGCTCGCTGTGCATGGGCAACCAGGCCCAGGTGCGCGAAGGCGCCACGGTCATGTCGACCAGCACCCGGAACTTCCCCAACCGCCTGGGCAAGAACACCAACGTGTATCTGGGCTCGGCCGAACTGGCGGCCATCTGCTCGCGCCTCGGGCGCATTCCCACCCGCGAGGAATACATGGCCGACATGGGCGTGATCAACGAAAGCGGCGACGAAATCTACCAGTACCTGAACTTCGACCAGATCGAGGAATACAGGGAAATCGCGGAATCCGTCGGCGTCTGACCGGGCGGGGCGGTTTCAGGAACCGGTTGCCATGGCGCCGGTTCCCGCACTCTCAGGGGGCTCCCGATATTCATCGGGAGCCCTTTTTTTCAGTGTTGCCGCGCCGCGCTTCGCCTGGCGGGGCGGCCGCCCGCCCAGGGGGCGGTACCCGGCGGAACACGGGCGCGCCCCGCCGGCATGCCCGGTGCTACCAGGTCATTCTCAGCCCCAGCGAGAAGGTGTGGCCCACCGTATGGCGGCTGAAGGACGCGTCGTACTGGCCGAACAGCCTGATATCGTCGGACTTCTGCAGCGCCAGGCTCGCGCCCACCACGCCCAGATGCCGGCCAAGCCCGGCGCCCGTGACGCTGAATGGCCTGCCGGGCAGGCCTGCCAGGGATGCCGTGACCATCGATTCCTTGTCGCCCAGGTTATGGTAGTAGCGCGCACGCAGTTCCGGGCTCAGGATGTACGCCCCCGCCTGGAAGCTGTGCGAAAGCCGTACGCCGACGGAAGGCATGACCAGGTTCTGGGTCTCGCCGGCCACATCGAGCGAGGCGGCGCCGGCGCCGGTTTCCTGGAAACCGCCACGGCGAAGGCGGTACCAGTCCAGCCCCAGCGAAGGCTCGGCGCTCCATTCGCCAAGCGCCAGGCGCAAGCCGGCCTTGGCGGCAATGCTGACATCGTGGCCTTTCGGCGACCCGGTGGCTTGCCGCGAAAGACCGCCGAAAGCCAGCGAACGTTTGGTCCGGTAGTCGACATAGGTGTAGGCGGCCGTGCCGTCGACGAACAGCGTATCGCGGTTGACCGATCCATAGACGGACAGCTGATAGGCATCCGCCTTGATTCTGCTCAGTTTGTCGTCGCCCGTGGTCTTCATCTGGCCATAGCCCAGACTGATGCCTGCCAGGGCCGGTCCCACGGGCATGTCGGCGCCCAGCAGGACGCCGGTTCCGCTCATGTCGAAGGCATGCTGCCCGCTCGACCGGCCGGGGCCGCCGAACACCCGGCCCCATACGGAGGCACGTTCAGCGGATACGCCCGCCGCCGCGCTCCCGGTATTGCCGGCGGCCCATTGCATCGTCCGGCCCACGCCGGCGGCATCGTCGCCGGCACCGTTGGAGACGCCCGCGGCCGGAGCGGAATTCCGCCCCGAGCGGTTGTCGGCCATCCGGTCTTCCATGGCGCGCATGAACTGCATGCGCTGCAGCGCGTCGGCCACGCCGGCGTTGCCCAGCGCGCTGCCGGAGAGCGCATCCAGGGCCGCCGCGCCGTCCGCATCGGTGACAGTGTGATCGAGCGCGGAAAAGACGTTGTCCATATCGCCCTGCGGCAGGGTGCTGTAGGCATCGTTCAGCAGTGTCGCCATGACATGCTGGTTCCCGGTGAGCGCGGGCAGGCGGAAATCGCGGGCGAAGCTGATGGTCACGGAACGGGGGCTGTAATGAAGGTTCTCCGTCAGGAACGGGCTGGGATTGAGAACCTCGTCATATTCTTCCTCGATACGCTGATCAGAAGTGAAAAAGGTAAAGACCTGGTCGAGAATTTTGTCCGACGGATCCAGCGCAACCCGGAGGCTTCCGCCCAGGGTCGCGGCGCCTGTAACATGGAGGAGATCGGCGCGGTCGGTGTCGACATCGAGCACCAGCCTGCCCGAGTCCTCCTGCACGAAATCGCCGTCGATGATGAAGGTGCCGACCGAATTTCCCGGAACGATCTTGCCGGCATTCTTCACGGTTCCCACGATCGTGCCCGATCCGCCGAGCGCGCCATCGCGCTCCACGTTGACCTCGGTGCTTCGGTATTCATTGGTGGTATTGACCTTGAGCAGCCCCTGCCGAACGGCTGTCAGTTCCCGGCCCTCTGCCATGGTCGAACGCAGGTCCAGTGTCCCCTGGCCAGTCTTGGCGATATCGCCGCTCCCGTACACAGTATTGTCCTGGAGAGTCAGCACGGTGCCCGCATCCGTATTGAAGGTGCCGCCGAACTTGGAGCCCTGCAGGGCGTGTTCGGAGACTGAGGCATCCACGCGGACATCCCTGCGCATGGTGAACGAACTGCTGTTGTTCAGGGTCCCGCCCCGCATGGTCAGCATCCCCTCGGTGGCGCCAAGATTTCTGTCGTTCGACACGCGGACGGTTCCGTGATCGATACGGGTGCCTCCGCGATAGGTATTGTTTCCAGCGAGTGTCAGCGTCGCCTCGCCCTTCTTGATGAGGCTGGCCGCCCCCCCTATGCTGCCGAGGAAAGCACGGTCGCGGATCTCGATGTTCGCCACATAGGGAAAAGGCAGGTCCGCGCTTCTGCCCGCTTCCATCCGATCGGTCAGGTCGGCATACCGCGCAATCATGTCGTGCGCCTTGGTGGTCGGGTGAAACTGGTCCCAGAACAGGTAATCGCCGACATTGCCGGCCCCACAGCCATTGGCGTAATTGCCGCTGCCGGAATCGACGCAATTGTGTACGGTATCCGTGAACCCGAATGGGCGCGGATTGGCCTGGACCTCTTCCAGCAGTGCCGCCACATCGATCACTACAATGCGCGTGCCCGGTTTCTGGTGCGAGAACTCGTCATGCAGGGTATACAGCGCCGCCTTGAGTTCCCGATTGGTCTCTTTCACCGCAAGCCCCAACCCGCTGCGCACGTAGTCGGGTGAACCCGAGAACTTCGGCGTCGTGCTGACATCGGCGACCGTGGGGACATAGTATGTAATGCCGTTCTGCCCGACATCATTGCGCGTAAGGAAGGAAGCCTGGATATGGCGCAGATTCTCGGGCACGCCTTTCAAAATGGCGTTCTTCGGATCATTGAAATTCTGGCTGCTCCAGAACCAGGCGGAATGCCAGTCTTTGTCCTCCACTTCCTGGCGGAAATTGTTTCCGCCTATCCATAGCGTAACGAGAGGACGCGCGCCAAAGTGGGAAGCGCCCAGCTGCGGATCGTTGAACCAGCCTGAGATGGTGCCAAAGAAACCCTTGGTCTCGCCGTCGATCTGCGGCCGGAAATCTTCGTCGACCTGCTGCTCCAGGTGCTTGATCAACGCCGAGATGACGATGTCTCTGGCCGACCCGGTAACGGCGCCCCCCCAGGCCAGATTGCGGTCCGGATTGTAGGTGAGCCCATTCATGTCGTGAAGGTATTCGACCCAGACGCTGCCGTTGGAAAAGCGGCCGTTCGCATAAAGCGGGCCCACGGGTTGCCGGACATCCACGTGCCCGCCGCCGGTCGTCGCGGCCAAGATACCTGCCAACAGGTCGCCGACGTTTCTTGTCCGTTCGTAAGTGCGTCCCGTGTCCGACAGGCTGTCGCCTACACTCCATATGGAGGAATACGACTGCGCGTATGCGCCGCCGGAGAGAAGTGCGAAGACCAGCGGGGCAAGCGTCATGCGCATGAGGAGGGCTCCGTTGATGACATGCGGTGGAAACTGACGAAATTTATCAAAAGTATCTTTAGGCTACAAACAATAAATTGTATAAATCCCACGATCGAGTGCGGGGAGCGCCTGCGCGCCGCGTGAGCCGCTGGCCGCGTGAAGTTCCGCGGGGGGGCGGGTTACACTAAGAGACCCGGTCCGATTTCCGGACCACGTAAAAAGGTCTCAGTTTCAGGTATGTCCGATACCCCCGCTATTCGTCTGACGCGCGACGCGAAGCGCCTGATCTCCCTGGCGCAGGCGCTGGCGCGCTCCGGTAGCCGTCTGGAAGACGTCTACTGGGAAGATCAGCTCGCCCAGCTCATCACCAAGATGCTCGGAGGCAGGAAATCCAGAATGCTGGAAAACGTCCTGGATTTCCTGGTCAACGATGACATCAATGTCTACGAAATCCTGGTTGAACAGGCGGAAACCTGCTCGGAATCCCTGGCACTGGCCCGGGGGGATGACGACTACGACGTACTCCTGGTGTCGGCGCCCATCGTGGCCTGGACGCGCTACCGCCTGCCCGAGGGCCGGCTGACGGCCGCACAGCACGAAGGGCTGCGCAGCGCGCTGGCCGGCTCCATCGCCGCCGAAGGGGCCCGCATCGCCATGCTGCCCAATCTCGTCACTTTCGACCAGATGCCGCAAAGCTTCCAGGAAACGCGGCTCTGGGCCCAGCGCCTCGGTGCCCTGGCCCTGGAAACCTCCACGGAAGCCTGCCCCGTGCGCGAACCTGAAGATACCGAAGGCATGCTGGCCGACGCCCGCTTCGCCGTGGCCGCCGTCGCGGTGCCCCGCGGCCGGCCGGTCTTCCGCTGGCAGGACCCGGACGCCTCGGCCGTCGAGCGCCGCGAAGAAAGCCAGAAACTCTGGGCCGGGCACGTGAACACATTGCTAGGCACCCTGTTCACCGGCTGCCAGATCGAAGTGCTGCTGCCCGACGCCTTCTACATGACCAACCGCGAAGCGGATCGCCGCATCAGGCCCCTGGCCCTGCGCGCCGCCGTGACCTGGCTGCAGACGGCCGCCAATCTGCCGGGGCCCGAGCTGCGGGCGGCCATCGTGGCCTGCGGCAACGCCGGCGTCGAGGAATTCCGCATCGGCTTCAGCCCGCGCACGAGCAACGACGTCATCTACGGCTGCATCTGGCCGGTGCTGAGCAAGGAAGAAGCCATCATCGATGCCGTCGAAAGCCCGCAGGTCGACGTGCCCGAATCCATCGCCGCCCTGCTCAAGGAACTGGGCGTGGCCGAAGTCCGGCGCCTGCCCGGCATCCAGCCGCTGGAATTCTGCGACGACTGCGGCGCGCCCTTCTTCCCCAATTCGCTGGGCGAAATGATGCACCCCGAATTGCCCGACGAAACCGACATGGAGCCCGTGCACTTCCACTGAGCGCGGGCGCAAGCCCCACATCATGGCTGCATGCTCATTCGACATCTTCTGCAGGGTGGTCGACAACTACGGCGACATCGGCGTCTGCTGGAGGCTGGCCCGCCAGCTCGCCCGCCGGCCGAGCGGCCGGGTCCGCCTGTGGGTGGACGACCTCGCCAGCTTTGCCCGCATCACGCCCGCCGTGAAACCGGACCAGGCCGGCCAGACCGTCGATGGCGTGCATATCCTGCGCTGGGATGAAGGCGCCGTCGCCGGCAGTGCGCCGGCGGACGTGGTCATCGAAGCCTTTGCCTGCGAAATCCCGGCGGACTACATCGCACGCATGTCCGGCCGGCAGCTCTGGATCAACCTGGAATATCTCAGCGCTGAAGCCTGGGTGGAATCCTGCCACGGCCTGCCATCCCCGCAAGCGAACGGCCTGCGCAAGTTCTTCTTCTTCCCCGGCTTCACCCCTCATACCGGCGGGCTGCTGCGCGAACCGGGCCTGATCGGACAGCGCATGGCCTGGCAGGCGGATCCCGGCGCCGCGATCCAGCTGCTGCAAAGCCTGGGCGTCGGCCCCGCCTGGCTGGAACGGCTGCGGGCCGGCGCCAGGCTGGTGTATGTGTACTGCTATCCCCGGGCTCCGCTGCCGGCATTGTTCACCGCACTCGCCGGCGGCGGCCGCGACACACTGGTGCTGATGCCCGAAGGCATATGGCCCGAAGACCCACTCCGCGCCGCCTCGTCGGCCTCCGGCAGAATCCAGGTACATACCCATCGTTTCGTGGACCAGGAGGCCTTCGACCGCCTGCTGTGGAGCAGCGACCTGAATATCGTGCGCGGCGAGGATTCTCTGCTGCGCGCCCTATGGGCCGGCCAGCCCCTGATCTGGCAGCCCTATCCGCAAGAGGACGGCGCCCACCTGGACAAGCTAGACGCCTGGCTGGAGCGCTCGCCCTTCCCGGCCGACATCCGGCAGCTCATGCGCGCCTGGAGCCTGGGCGATGAGCGGGCAGCCACTGAAAGGCTGCCGACCCTGCTGAGCGATGAACGCCTGCGGACATGGCGGGCCCAGGTGGAGGCATGGTGCGCCGCCCTGCGGGACCAGGATGATCTCGCGACAAGACTGGGTGAATTCTGCGCAAAAAACGGCCAGACACGCTAAAATACATGGTTATTCAAGTTTTTTGCTCCGGCTTTTCAAGACCCGTTCTGGCGGAGCACACAACCTCCGGAGTCACTGAAGTTTATGAAAACCGCACAGGAATTGCGCGTCGGTAACGTGATCATGGTCGGCAACGATCCGCTCGTCGTGCAAAAGGCCGAATACAACAAGTCGGGCCGCAACGCCGCCGTCGTCAAGCTCAAGTTCAAGAATCTGCTCAGCGCTTCAGCCAGCGAAGCCGTCTACAAGGCGGACGAAAAATTCGAAGTGGTACTGCTGGAGCGCAAGGATTGCACCTATTCCTACTATGCCGACCCGATGTACGTCTTCATGGACGAAGAGTACAACCAGTACGAAGTCGAAGCCGACAACATGGTCGACGCCCTGCACTACCTGGAAGAAGGCATGGCCGTGGAAGTGGTCTTCTACGAAGGCCGCGCCATTTCGGTCGAGCTGCCTACGGCCGTGGTACGTGAAATCGACTACACCGAACCCGCCGTGAAGGGCGATACTTCCGGCAAGGTCCTGAAGCCCGCCAAGATCGCTTCCGGTTTCGAAGTGGCCGTACCGCTGTTCTGCAACATCGGCGACAAGATCGAGATCGACACCCGCACGGGCGAATACCGCAGCCGCGTAATGTAAGCCCGCGGGCCGGCGTTCGCCCGGAACCCGGTGTTTTTCATTGCAGGCGGTCGTCGTCGAAGAAATCGGGAATGGCCATCACGGAAATCCCTTCTTCCGCGAGTTCTTCGCGCTCTTGCGGCGTCGCCGTACCACGGATGGCGCGCTCTTCGGATTCGCCATGATGCATGCGCCGGGATTCTTCGGCGAAGCGGTTGCCGACGTTTTCGGCTTCGCGCACCAGCTTGCGCACGTGGCGGATGAATTCCGCCTGTATCCGGGCCATGTCGCCGGCGCCCGGCGCCTGGCCGGCGCCGCCTTCGCCCGCGGTGCCGGACGAACCGCCGGCCTGCGCGGGCACGGCATTCGATGGCGCCAGCCTTTCCCGCTTCAGATTGCCGACATTCAGGCGTGCCGCGGATACCTTGCGGCTGATGGCAGATGAATTGCACACAGGGCAGGACAGGAGCCCATTGGCCTTCTGGGACTCATAGGCGTCGGCCGACGCGAACCAGCCTTCGAAGACATGGCCGTGTTCGCATTGAAGATCGAATACTTTCAGTGACATGAAGTGAATATGGGGCCGGGCCCGCCCGATGCAAGCCCTTGCCCCATTCTCCTACAGGCGTGGCACGGCGGCAAGCAATGCCTTTGTCTGGGGATGCCGGGGCGAACTCAGCACATCGCGCGCGCTGCCTTCCTCGACGATGCGGCCTTCATGCATGATGGCGATGCGGTCGGCCATGTATTCCACCACCCCGAAATTGTGCGTGATGAACAGGCAGGCCAGCCGCAGGGATTCCTGCAGGGATTGCAGCAGATCGAGGATCTGCGCCTGTACCGACACGTCCAGCGCCGAAGTCGGCTCGTCGCACACGAGCACGGACGGTTCCACGGCGAGCGCCCGGGCGATGGCGATGCGCTGGCGCTGCCCGCCGGAAAACTCGTGCGGATAGCGGCGCACGGCGTCGCCGGGCAGGCCGACCTGATCCAGCAGGCTCAGTGCGCGCCGCTCTCTTTCGGCGGGCGACCATTCCGGACGCAGCGCCGCCATGCCTTCGGCCAGGATCTCGCCCACCGGCATGCGCGGGTCCAGCGACGCATACGGGTCCTGGAAAACGATCTGCACATGCCGCCGCATGGCCTTGAGCGCCGCGCCCTTCACACCCTTCACGCTCGCGCCGTGCAGGCGCACTTCGCCGCCGACCACGGCCTGGTCGTCCAGCAGGCCGATCAGGGCCTTGGCGGCCGTCGTCTTGCCGCAGCCCGACCCGCCCAGCAGCGCCAGCGTTTCGCCGGCATACAGCGAAAAGCCGACGCCCCGCAGCACCTCGGCCGCCGTGGAACGGCGCAGGATGGAGCGCCGTTTCACGTAGCTCACGGTCAGATCGCGCACTTCCAGCACAGGTTCGCCGCTGTCGGCGGCCGTATCGGGACGCCTGCGCCTGTCCAGCGACGGAATCGCCGCCAGCAGCTCGCGCGCATAGGGATGCCGCGGATCGGCGAAGAAGCCCTCCGCGTCGCGCAGCTCGACGATTTTCCCGTGGCGCATGAGCGCAACGTGCCGGGCCACCTTCTTCACCACGGCGAGATCGTGGGTGATGAGCAGAATGGCCAGGCCGAGTTCCCGCTGAATGTCCGCCAGCAGCTCCAGTATCTGGTTCTGGACCGTGACGTCCAGCGCCGTGGTCGGCTCGTCGGCGATCAGCAGGCGTGGCTCGGCGGCCAGTGCCATGGCGATCATGATGCGCTGCTTCTGCCCCCCGGAAAACTGGAAGGGATAATCCCCCAGGCGCCGCTCGGGCTCGGGAATGCCGACCCGCTCCAGCCAGCGGACGGCGCGCTCGCGCAATGCCGCGCCACGGTAGGACGTATGCAGGCGCAAGGTTTCCTCTAGCTGGGCGCCGATGGTGAGCACCGGATTCAGGCAGGTGGAAGGTTCCTGGAAGATGATGCCGACCTCGCCGCCGCGGATGCGCCGCATGTCCCGCTCGGGCAGCCGGGTCAGGTCCGTGCCGCCCAGCCGGACCCGGCCCGTGCGCATGCTGGCCGCTTCCGGCAGCAGCCGCAGCAGGGCAAGCGCCGTCATGCTCTTGCCGCTGCCCGATTCGCCCACGAGCGCAAAGGTCTCGCCCGCGGAAATCGCCAGGCTCAGGGCGGCAACGGCCAGATTCATGCCGGCATCCGACTCGATGCCCACGCTCAGGTCGCTGACTTCCAGGATATGGCCGCCGCTGCTTTGCATCACTCGCTCCCTTTCCGTTCAGTGGAAGCAACGGCCGTAGCCATCACCGGGTCCGTCGGCGCGGCCGCCCCCAGCGGCCGGCGGCCGGTCTTCATCAGGCGCCGCGGCTGGATGCGCCGCATGCGCGGATCGAAGGCGTCCTGGACGGCATCGGCGAAGATATTGGCCGACAGGACCAGCGCCAGCAGGAATACGAAGGCCGCCAGCAGATTCCACCAGATCATGGGGTCGCGCGACATTTCCGTGCGGGCGGCATCGATCATGGTGCCATAGGAAGGCGTGCTGGGATCCACCCCGATGCCCAGATAGGACAGCACCGCCTCGTACAGGACCAGGCCGGAAAACTGGAGCACCATGGTGATGAGCACAATGTGCATGACATTGGGCAGCAGATGGCGGCGCATGATGCGCCAGTGGCTGACGCCGAAGGCGCGGGCCGCCTGCACGTATTCGAGCTCGCGCAGCTTGAGGGTTTCGGCGCGCAGCAGGCGGCACAGACCGGCCCAGCCCGTCAGCCCCAGTATCAGGCACAGCAGGAACAGCCGCAGATCGGCGCGCGCGGCCACCGTGTCGAAGAGTTCGGGATTGTTGTCGATATAGACCTGCATCATCAGCACGCAGGCGGCCACCAGCAGGACCCCCGGAATCGAGGTCAGCGTGGTATAGACATACTGCACGACGTCATCGACCCGCCCTTTGAAATAACCGGCGGTAATCCCGAAAAATATGGCCGGCGGCAGCATGGCGAAGGTCGTCAGCAGCCCGATGACCAGCGCGGTGCGCACACTCTTGAGCGACAGCCACAGCACGTCGTTGCCCGTGCGGTCGGTGCCCAGCACGTGGTAGTCGGCGGCCAGGCTCAATGTCACCGCGCCCAGCAGGCAGATGACGCTCGCCGTGATCCAGAAGGCCCGCCAGGGAACGTCGGATTCGCGCCACCACCATCGCCGGCCGGCCGACCATCCGCCCCGCCGGCGCGCGTGCAGGCCCGTCAGCAGCAGCGCCAGCCCCACGGCCGCCGCCGCGCCCAGCGCCATGCCTGTCAGGGCGCGGCGCAGCAGATCGGCGCCGCGCTGCGATTCGTCCGCCAGCCGCAGCCCGGCATACTGCAATCGCGGGTAGTCGCGCACCACCTCGCCGTCGACCAGCCATGACTCCTTGGTGAACTGCCGCAGGGCCAGCGGCGCTGAATAGGTTCTTTCGCGATTCGGAAGCTGAGTCAGATCGAGCACGGCATCCAGCGCGGAGCGGGTGATGGGCGAATGCACGGCCGGCTGGTCGGCTGCGCCGGGGGCCGGCGGCAGCAGCGGCCGGTAGTGGATGGAGTCCAGCACGCCGATCAGTGCGAAACATGCGAGCACCACCCCGGCCGCCACGGCGGAAGGACGGCGGAACACCTGTTGCCAGCCCACCGCCATGGCGGGGCTGCGGCGCGCCCGCCATATCTGGAGGATCACCGCCAGCAGGGCCAGCAGGATGAAGGCATCGGTCCAGAGAAGTACGAATTTCGGCATGGCTTCACTCGAATCGGATGCGTGGATCGGCCAGCGTGTACGACACATCCGCCAGGATCAGGCCGACGATGTAGAGCGCGGAACCCAGGAACACCATGGCGCGGACGATGGAGAAGTCCTGCGCATTGATGGCGTCTATGGTGTAGCTGCCCAGGCCGGGAATGCCGAAGAAGGATTCGGCGATGAGGCTGCCCATGAACAGCAGCGGTATCGCCGACACCGTGCCGGTCAGTATCGGCAGCATGGCATTGCGCAACACATGCCGGAACAACACCACTCTTTCGGCCAGGCCCTTGGCCCTGGCGGTGCGCACGTAGTCCTTGCCGCTTTCTTCCAGGAACAGGCTGCGATAGAAGCGGGCTTCCGCCCCCAGGCCGGAAATCACCCCCACCAGCACGGGCAGGGCCAGAAAGCGCAGGCTGCCCCAGCCTTCCACATAGCCGGAATATGGCACCCATTTCAGTATCTTCGCAAACAGCCATTGGCCCGCGATGATGTAGAACAGGCTGGAAATGGACAGCAGCACCACGCAGAAGACGACGCCGGCGAAATCGAGGCGTGTTCCCTTGAAATACACCAGCAACAGCGAAAACGAGACGCTGACCAGCAGGCCCAGCGCGAAAGTGGGGATGGCCAGCATCAGGCTGGGCATCATGCGGCTGCGTATTTCCTGGCCGATATCGCGCCCGCCGTCGGAAAAGCCGAAATCGAAGCGCAGCAGCGGCACCGAACGGTCGTAGAAAATGGTGTTGGTGAAGCGCGCCGCGCCTTCGGCGGCGGCGTCGTACACCAGCGGCTTGTCATACCCGCGCTGCACCTTCCAGCGCTCCACGGCTTCCTGGTCGACCCGCTGGCCGCCGATGGCCAGCCGCGCCATGTCATCCGGCGTGTTGACCGCGAAAAACAGCACGAAGGTGAGTATATTCACACCCAGCAGAATGAAGACGCCGTACAGCAGCCGCCGGAAAATGTAAGAAATCATGTCCGATCTTCCTTCAATGGCGTCGATGTGGGCGGCGGCGCATCCGCCACCGGCACGATGGCCGCCTCGCGGCGGCGCACCTGGCGCCACGCCAGGGCCACGCCGGCCAGCAGGGCCGCCAGCGCCAGCAGCAGCGGCCACCATATCGGCCGGTTCCATTTTTCGAGGCTGGCGGCGCGCAAGGCGGGATCCAGGCGGTAGTACTGCAGCGTGTTGCGCACCATCTGCGACGGTTTCGCATTGCCCACCCAGGCCTGATAAGCGCCGCCCGAGGCCGGGTAGTAGCCGAACATCCATGGCGCATCGCGCTGCACGATCTCCACCATGCGGTGTATCAGCTCGTCCTTGTGCGGGCCATCATCCAGAAAGCGCATTTCCTCGAACAGCCGGTCGAATTCGGCATTGCGGTAGTTGGCCGCGTTCTCGCCCCCGCCTTCCGCCTTGGCGTTGGGGCCGTAGAGCAGGAAGAGGAAGTTCTCGGCGTCGGGATAATCGGCCACCCAGCCCCACATGAACATCTGGGCGGTGCCATTGCGCATTTTGTCCTGGAAACGGTTGTAATCGGTGGCGCGCACTTCCAGCTGGATATTGAGCTGAGCAAGCTGCCGGCGCATCCAGTCGAGCATGGGGCTGGAACCCATGCCGCCGGCCGAATCGAAGTGCAGGATCAGGGGACGGCCGGTTTCGGCATTGCGCCCGCCCGGGTAGCCGGCTTCGGCAAGCAGCTGGCGGGCCTCATCGAGCGAACGCCGCTCGGGCCGCCCGTCTTCCATGCGGTAGACCTGCGGGTTGACGCCCTCGGGCAACGGCTGATGGCCCAGGATCCCGGGGGGAACCGGCCCATGGGCGGGCGTGCCCTGGTCGTTCAGGAAGATGGCGATGAACTGTTCCCAGTCGAAGGCGATGCTCAGGGCCTGGCGCAGCTTGCGGTTGCGCTCTTCCTGTTCGGGCGTGTCGCCCCGGCCCACCACCGGGTCGCGCCAGTTGAAGCCCAGGTAATAGATCTGGGCTTCCGTCGTGGTGTGGATCTGTATGCCATGGTCGGCGTACAGCGCCGCCTTTTCAGCGGAATCGGAAGCCGCCACCGTCATGGCGGCGCCGTAATCCCCCCGGCCGACTTCCGGAATGTCGTAATAGCCCTGAATGAATTTCCCCATCAAGGGCACGCTTTCCTTTTCCAGGTGGAATACCACGCGATCGACGAAAGGCGTCAGCTGGCCGCAATCGGCCAGCAGCCCTTTTTGCCCGTCGCCCGGCTCGCCCTCGCAGGGATAGGGCTCGCCGCGGAAATTCGGATTGCGTTCCAGGACATGCCGCCGGTTGATGATGGATTCCGCCATCATGTAGGGGCCGGTGCCCACCGGCCAGGTATTGAAGGACAGGCCGTGCTCGTCCATGCCCGGCTGCGCGTAGAAACGATCGGCTTCCCAGGCGATGGGGGCGGCGAACGTCATGGCGAGCCAATAGCGGAACTGCGGATACTTGCCGTCGACCCGTATCCGGAGGGTATGGGAATCGATGGCCTCGACGCCTTCGAACCCATGTTGCCGCAGATCCAGCCAGGGACGCTGGCCCGGCGGCGTGTCGGCGTGGGCCGCGTCGATTTCCTTCAGGTGTTCGCCGTATTCGCGCATGCCGATGATGTGTTCGGCCAGCACGCCGAAAATGGGCGATATGACCCTCGGGCTCGCCAGCCGCCGGAATGCATATACATAATCGTCGGCGACCAGTTCCCGCGTACCGGTTTCCGGGAAATCGGTGATGGCGTAGCGGCCGGCGATTTCATCGGGCGACATCGGCCAGTACAGCGGCGCCCCGGCGGCATCCCGCGCAAAAGCGGGATGCGGCTGATACAGGATGCCCCGGCGGATGGGAATGTCGTACACGCTCATCGCCACCTTCTCGCCCGCGACATCGCCCGGAAGCTCACGGCCCTCGGCATCGTAGTAGGCGGGCTGCGCCACGGCTTCCGCCGCCTTGGGCACCAGCCGGTAGGGCCGCATCAGGTAGTCGTAGGCATAGAGCGGCTCATAGATCGAGTAGGTGAACGGTGTTTCGTCCGTGGAATATGAACTGGCCGGATCGAGGTATTTGGGCGAACGTTGCGTGAACGCGGTATGCAGCACGTTCTGCGCGGCCTCGTCGCGCGGGTAGGGGCTATTGACGGGTTCGCCGGAACAACCCGCCAGCAGCAGCACAAGCACGCAGGCCGGCATGGCCGGCCACCGGCCGGCCCGCAATCGCCGCGCGCCGCGCCTGATGAAAGAATCGGGCCCCAGACCTGGTGCAATGCTCACGCCGCTTCCCCCCATGCACGTTCCAGCACGCTGGCAAGCGCCGTTGGCGAAGCTTCCATGCCGTAGACCCCGCCGCCGCCCGACACCAGACGCGAAGCGATGAAGGCGTCGGCGACCACCTGCGGCGCATGGCGGCGCAGCAGCGCAGCCTGCGCCAGCAGCACCAGCATGCCCGCCACATTGCGGGCGACGGCCTCGAGTTCCTGGGCCGGCCGCAGCAACTGGCCTTCCAGCGCATCGAGCCGGCCGGACAGCCGCGCATCGCCGCCCAATTCGGCGCGCAGCCACCCGAACAGGGCGCCGGCCTGATCCGGATGCCGCTGCAGGGCGCGCAGCACATCCAGGCACATGACGTTGCCCGACCCTTCCCAGATGGAGTTGACGGGCGCCTCGCGATACAGGCGCGCCAACACATGGGTTTCCACATAGCCGTTGCCGCCCAGCACTTCCATGGCCTCGGCCACCATGCCGATCGCGCGCTTGCATATCCAGAACTTGGCCGCCGGCGTCACGATGCGCGCCAGCGCCCGGTCCAGCGGTTCGCCCGCCCGGCCCGCCCCGACGGCACGCGCCAGGCGCATGCCCAGCACCACGGCGGCCTCGACCTCGATGGCCAGATCCATCAGCACTGTCCGCATCAGTGGCTGCTGCGACAGCATTCGGCCGAAAGCCGCGCGGTGTCGTGCGCTGTGCAGGGCGCGCATCAGGGCGGCCCGCATCAGGGCAGTGCTGCCAAGCACGCAGTCCAGCCGCGTATAGCCCGCCATTTCGGCCAGTGTGGCAATGCCCCGCCCGGGCTCGCCCACCCGCATGCCCAGGGCGTCCTGGAACTCGACCTCGGCGCTCGCGTTGGAGCGGTTGCCCAGTTTTTCCTTCAGGCGCATGATGCGTACCGCATTGCGGCCGCCATCGGGCAGCCAGCGCGGCACATAGAAGCAGGTGTGCTCGCCGCCCAGCACGGCCAGCACCAGATGCGCGTCGGCCGTGGGGACGGAAAAGAACCATTTATGGCCCACCAGCCGGAACCAGGCGCCATCGGCTTCGGCCGGCCAGGCCTGGGTGTTGGCGCGCCGCAGATCGGAACCACCCTGCTTTTCCGTCAGCCCCATGCCCACGAGCATGCCGTGCTTGCCCGCCACCGGGAGGTCGCGGCTGTCGTACTCGCGGGAAGACAGCCGGGGGCGCAGCGTATCGAACCAGGGTTCGCGGGCGAGAATGGGAAGAGCGGCCGAGGTCATGGTGAGCGGGCACAGGGTGCCGGCCTCGATCTGGCCATGCATCAGGAAGGCCGCCGCCCGCGCCACCGAAGCGCCTTCGTGCAGGCCCTGCCGGAAGCCCAGGGCCAGGAATTCGTGCCAGCCGGGATGAAAAACGACGCTGTCGACGCGCCGCCCCTGCGGATCGAAGGCCCGCAGCTCGGGCGGGTGGCGATCGGCTTCTTCCGCCAGTGCGATAATACCTGCCTGCCCGAGCTTCCGTCCGTATTCCGACAAGGCCGGCGCGGCCGCTTCCGCGCCTTCGCGCAGCACCGCTTCGCGCAGGACCGCATCGGCCGCGTACAGATCGTAATCGGCCAGGTCCGGTACCTGATTGATGACTTCGTGTGTTGTCCATCCCATGGTGTGCCTCGCTACCGTGCCTCTACCCCCAAGGGTGCGAGAATGATACTACCGAAAGGAGTGCCTGCTTGAGAACCCATATCATCGTCGTCATCGCATCTCTGCTGCTCATGCTGGGCGTCGGCACCGGGGCTTTCGGCGCCCATGGCCTGAAGGCGCACGTCTCCGCCGACATGCTGGCGGTTTGGCAGACCGCCGTTCTCTACCAGTTCGTCCATGCGCTGGGGCTGCTGGGCATCGCCGCACTGCGCCCGCGGCTGTGCCGGCGCCTGTCATCGGCCGCCGCCGTCTTCCTGCTGGCGGGCATCCTGATCTTCAGCGGCAGCCTGTACGTGCTCGTGCTGAGCGGCCTGCGCATGGCCGGCGCCGTCACGCCCCTGGGGGGCGTCGCCTTCATGATAGGCTGGCTGCTGCTGGCCCTGGCGGCGCTGCGGGGCGGGCGGCAAACCTCCGGCGACTGACGATCGTACCGCAACGGGCTTGCGCTCGGGCGCCTGCTCATGCCTAATGAAGCTTGTCCGTCCCCGGGAGGCACCATGTGGCATGATCACTCTGGCATGCAACCCTGCATCGAAGCGCTGGCCCGTGACATCACCGCGCGCCTGCGCGCCGGGCTGGGCGCCGCCGGCTCCTGCACGCTGGCCGTCTCGGGCGGCCGTTCGCCCATCCCCCTGTTCCAGCGGCTCGCCATGGCCGATCTCGACTGGCGGCGCATCCGCCTGCGCCTGGTCGACGAGCGCTATGTTCCCCCCGGCCACCCCGACAGCAACGAAGGGCTCGTGCGCCGGCACCTGCTCGCGGGCAAGGCGGCCGCCGCCGATTTCCGCGGCCTGTACCGCGCCGAAGCCTCCATCGGGCAGGCGGTGGCCGCCGCGAATCGCGAGGCCGGGCCCGTCGACCTGGCCGTCCTGGGCATGGGCGACGACGGCCACACCGCCTCGCTGTTTCCCGGCGCGCCCCAGCTCGACGCGGCCCTGGCTCCGGGCGCGGCGCACTACTTGCATGTCACCCCTCCGCACGCGCCGCATGAACGCATCACCATGAGCCTGGCCGGCCTGCGCGCCTGCGGTCACCTGATCCTGTACATATCGGGACAAGACAAACGCGACGTCCTGCTCGAAGCCGAAAAGAAAATCAGCAAACAATTGCCCATCAGCCATCTGGCGGCAGAACCGGGAGTTTCCTTCGATGTCCATTGGCACCCTTGAACACCCCATGAAGATCGTCGGCGATATCGGCGGTACGCACATCCGCTTCGCGCTGTGCCGCAACGTGAACGATATCAACCGCATATGGGTGAAGCGCACCACCGACTACCCCAATCTGGAAGAACCGCTGCGCGAATACATGTCCCAGGAAGGCATGCCGGCGGTCAAGACGGCGGTGATAGGCATCGCCAACCCTGTGGCCGGCGACCAGATCCGCATGACGAATACCGACTGGTCCTTCTCAGTGGAGGCCACCCGCGGCAAGCTGGGGCTCGACCAGCTCGTGCTGCTGAACGATTTTTCCGCCCTGGCGCTGGCGGTGCCCCACCTGCCGGCCGACGAGCTGGAACTCATCGGCAGCGGCAAGCCCATGCGCGGCGCGCCCATCGGCCTGCTGGGGCCGGGCACCGGCCTGGGCGTCTCGGGCCTGATTCCCACCAGCGAAGGCAAGTGGATCGCTCTGGCCAGCGAAGGCGGCCACACCAGCTTCTCGCCCTGCGACGATACCGAAACCTGGCTCTGGGAAGAAGCGCGCAAGGTATACGGCCACGTTTCCATAGAACGGTTTCTTTCCGGCGCGGGCCTGCAGTTCGTCCACCGCTGCCTCACGCGGCAGGCGGGGCTCCCGCAGGAAACCCTCGCGCCCGCGGACATCAGCAGGCGGGCCCTGGAACAATCCTGCCCGCACAGCATGCGGACGCTGGACATCTTCTGCGCCATCCTGGGCACGGCGGCCGCCAACCTGGCGCTCACCCTGGGCGCGCGCGGCGGCATCTTCCTGGGCGGCGGCATCGTTCCCAAGCTGGGCGACTACTTCGCCCGGTCCCCCTTCCATGCCCGTTTCCACGACAAGGGCCGTTTCGGGGAATACCTGGAAGCCATACCGGTGCACGTAATACGCAGCCCGTATCCGGGGCTGGTCGGGGCCGCCGCACACCTGATACAGTAAGACCATGCAAACTTCGTCCATCCCCGGCGGCGCCGCCGTTGCGGCCGGAAACGGCCTGGAAGCCTTCGTCCGTGAACTCCCCAAGGCGGAACTGCATCTGCACATCGAAGGCACGCTCGAACCCGAACTCATGTTCCGGCTGGCCGAACGCAATGGCGTGAGCCTGCCCCATGCCAGCGTCGACGCCCTGCGCGCCGCCTATCAGTTCAACGATCTGCAATCCTTTCTCGATCTTTACTATGCCGGGACCCAGGTCCTGCGAACCGAACACGACTTCCATGAACTGGCGCGGGCCTACCTGCGGCGGGCGCGCGCCGACGGTGTCGTGCACGCCGAGATCATGTTCGACCCGCAGGCGCATACCAGCCGCGGCGTGGCCATGGAAACCGTATTCGCCGGCCTGGCCGGGGCGCTGCGGGATGCCCGCGAACGGCATGGCCTGACCAGCGTGCTGATCCTGAGCTTCCTGCGCCATCTGCCGGAAGCCGACGCCCTGGCCACACTGGAAGCGGCACTGCCTCTGCGCGAACAATATGGCGACCTCTGGATCGCGGTAGGGCTGGACTCGTCCGAAGTCGGCCATCCTCCCGGCAAGTTCGAACGCCTGTACGAACGCTGCCGCGCCCTGGGCTTCCGCCCCGTCGCGCACGCGGGCGAAGAAGGCCCACCTTCCTACGTGCGGGACGCCCTGGATCTGCTCAAGGCCGAACGGATCGACCATGGTGTGCGCAGCGAAGAAGACCCGGCGCTGATGCAGCGCCTCATCGACGAAGGCATTCCCCTGACGGTCTGTCCGCTGTCCAATCTGCGCCTGCGCGTGGTCGACGACCTGGCCCGGCACAATGCCGCAAGACTGCTGCGGCGCGGCGCGGTCGTGACGCTGAATTCCGACGACCCCGCCTATTTCGGCGGCTACATCGCCGACAACTACATCCAGTGCGCGCACAAGCTGGGCCTGGCGCGCCACGAACTGGTGACGCTCGCCCGCAACAGCTTCAAGGCATCCTTTCTGCCCGACGAACAGAAACAAGCCTGGCTGGATCGCCTGGAAAGCCGGTACGGGCAGTGATGATCGCCCTGCCCCGCGGCTTCTATCAGCGGCCCGCGACCGAAGTGGCCCCCGCACTGCTCGGCAAGCTGATCGTGCATGAAACGGAACTCGGGCTGCGCATCGGCCGCATCGTCGAAGTGGAAGCCTACCTCGGCCGCCATGACCTTGCCGCCCACTCATCGAAGGGCGTGACCCCGCGCACCCGTGTCATGTTCGGCGAAGCCGGCCACGCCTATGTATATCTCATCTACGGCATGCACCACTGCATGAACGTCGTCACCGGGCCGCCGGACAGCGGTTCGGCCGTCCTGCTGCGCGCGCTCGAACCCGTGCAAGGGCTGTCGCTCAACACCAGCGGCCCGGGCCGGCTGACCAAGGCCTTGGACATAGACAAGCGCCATTACGGGGCCGACCTCTGCGGCCCCGACAGCTCGCTCTACCTGGCCGACGACGGCCATGAGCCCATCGCCGTGCTGACTTCGCCGCGCATCGGCGTGCACTATGCCGGCGCCTGGGCCGACAAGCCCTTGCGCTACTACATGGGCGGGTCGGACTGGGTGTCCGGAAAGCGCGGTACCGTCGGAAAGACGGGGCCAGCCGCCGATACTACGAAAACCATGTAGAATGCGCCTTTTCCGCACGGGTCGAGTGTGACGGAAAGCCCGGTTTTACGTGGTGCCGGCAGCCGCTTTCGATTTTTATCAGAAGCCACTTGCACACCACAAAAAAATCGTGCTATATTTCATTTCTCAGCGGCTGTAGCTCAGTTGGATAGAGTACTTGGCTACGAACCAAGGGGTCGTGGGTTCGAATCCTGCCAGCCGCGCCATACAAATCAAGGGGTTAGCTCTCAAAAGGGCTAACCCCTTGTCCTTTATGTGTCTACCGTACACTAGAGACACACTAACCTCAGGATGCGTCGAGGCTACGATCAGCGCCTTCCCGGACCTCAGTGAGCGTCTCCGCCCTCGCCTGTACATCCACGTGGTCGAGCAAGCGATTCACATCAACAGCAGCCAAGGCTTCTCGAGTTAATCGATCGCGTTCGTCTTCCTGGACACCCCAGGCAGTCAGCTCTTTTGCCACTACATATATGTAAAAAATAAATCATAAAATAACGATTTAATTTTTTAATCATATTGATTTCTGAAAAAATATTCAGGCTCGCATTCGGGTGCCCACTTGCACTAGGTTTGCAACTTTCCGCAGCCAAACATCCGTCAGCACAAGCCGCATGAGCCCCCTTGCACCTCAGTCCTTCGAGGCTCGCCCGCCCAGACCAAGCTCTGTCGAACTTCGCCTAAAGCTCAACGTTCAATTGCCACAGTGTGTCAACTTGACACACTTGCATCACACACACACTCTGGCATTCCTCCAAAAATCTCCAAAATTTGATTTTATTTCTAAAAATTTTCAAATCCACCATTCTGCCAGCGCTCTATTGCCCTGCGCCATCCTCACAGTGTGAACCACCCTACAGAAATGTAGCACTCAATAGTCGAGTACATCCTAGTCTTTCACGAGCTTTGCGACCTGAGGATCATAGACATACCCAGTGATACTGCCATCCTTGATCCGCGCAACAGCGTCGTCAATGACGAACAGTGGAACGAGAAACCACTCCTCAGGCTGCACAGGATGGCCGAAACGGTCATTGATGGTGATGTTCAACCGAGCTGGTGCGAACAACCGGTGGAACAGGCTTTCCATCCGGGCGCGGTTGATGCCCGCGAGCTTGTACGTCGCTACCACTTCGACCTTCGCCAACAGATAGGTGGAATCGTGTTCGGCGTTGGCGATGCGCGTCTCCACCCTACCACCGGTCACACCCACTTTGTGGATGACATCTCGGTGCTGCGCAACATAGGGATGATCGGACAGCGAGCGCAGGACGTAGATCGTACCGCTTTCGACATCATCGGCTTCAAGCTCACCGCCGAAGGAAAGCTGTCCGCTCTCGGGCGAAGCCAGTCGCCGTGCAGCTGCATCGTTGTAGAAGGCGCGTTGAAGCGAGCGCAGCAACAGGTTACTCTCAGTGCCGTTGGAAAAGATGAGACGCAAGCGGCGGTCCACTTCCCCCGCGGTGGTTTTCAGCGGCTCGCCGACTTCGGCGACATAGAGCGTGATGCCATCGAGAACGAAAAAATCCCCGGCTTCAATCGCCCGGTTTCCCGCCTCTATGATCTGTGCCTGACGCAGGCCGGTTTTGACTTCCGTTTGCAAGCGCTCGAAAAGAGGCTTGAACACCTCAAAGTCCTCACACGGCTTGCGATCCGCGACTTCCTCAGCGGCGCGTTTTTCGGCGCTGGTACGGACATGGCGCAAGACCCTGATGTCGTCGGGGCCGGCGACCTCCGCCAGTTCCGCAGCTAGGTCGTCAATGTTGATGGCGTCATCCGCCGAAGCAGCTTCGGTCGCGTGCCCGACAAGCAAGCCTTGATGATCCAACGGCTCAAGCAAGGCGCGACAGTCCGGGAGCGCACGTAGACGGTCGAGTCGAACAGCATACAGACGCTCGAAGATATCGCGGTCTTCGCCATGCTGTGGCGCACGCCCATGCTGCTCGGTGAAGCGCTGGATTTCCTCGAAGCCGGCGATGACACGCTCCTCGCCGGCTGAACGTCCCTTTTTCTTCTCAGGCGGCGCGAACTCGGCCAGTTCTGCCGCCAGATCGTCAAGGTCGGAATTACTCATACCGCCCCTCCGCCCTGAAGCGCATGAATGCGGCCGCGCCTTCGGCCAGGTGCTTTTCCCAGGCATCTTGCAAGGTTGCGGATGGGAGCCGCCCACGCTCACGTTTGAACTCAGCTGCACGCTTGGCAATCACTTTGGCTTCGTCAGGCGTGATCGAGGTGCGCTTGGCCGAAATAACGGCTGCGACCTGCTTCAAGCTGTCTTCGCTCATAGTCTTGGCGAGGATGGCGTAAGCTTCGCCGAAGGGGTTGATGCGGTCGATCAGGTCGATGTCCAGTTCGCGCACATCCATCGCGAAGCGGCGCACACCGTCGATCAGGGCCGTGTTGAGCGAACCTTCGCTTTCTCCTTCGGTGACAAGCCGCTTGGCCTGCTGCGTGAGGTTGAGAGCAGCGATGGCGTGCTGGCGTACTGCCTCCTGATCTTCTGCATCAAGTTCGGGATATTTGTCTTTGATGATCTTTCCCATGCGAACCTGCGTCAGCTCTTCGGGAATCAGCTCTTCGTCGAACAGGCCTCGTTCAATAGTGGGCTTGTCCTGCACGAAGGCCGCGATCACTTCGTTCAAGTCTTCTTGGCAGATGCGCGCCGCCTCTTTGCTCTTGGGTTCGGCAAGACCCTTGATCTCGATCTGATACGTCCCTGTCTGTTCATTGACACCGACATTGCAGTGATCCGGGTCATAACCCCCATCGCCATAGTCAAAGCCCGGCGTCGGGCCGCTCTCGGGGTTCTTGGGCTTGAACTCGAAGCGCGGCGCAAGAACTTGCTCCATCAGCAGGCTTGCCGCAATGGCCTTCAGCGTGTCGTTGACGGCCTCAGTGACGGCTTCCTCCGTCCCGTCTACCGCGGCAATCAGGTTGGTGAACCTTGCGCGGGTTTTACCCGGGGCATCTCGTGTGGCACGACCGATAATTTGCACGACTTCGGTCAGGCTGGCGCGGTAGCCCACGGTCAGCGCATGTTCGCACCAAATCCAATCGAAACCTTCTTTCGCCATGCCCAGAGCAATGATGATGTCCACATAGTTGCGATCCGTCTTCATTTCTGCCGCGCGAAGGCTTTCCTGTATCTTTCCCTGGTTGGAGGGGTCCACCAGGTCAGCGATACGTAGCACCCGGCCATCGGGGCGTTTAACTAGCTGAAAACCAGTCGCAGGGTCTGCCCCTTGCCAATCACCAAGTTCACCAAGAATGTGCTCCACCTCCTTGATCTTGTCCTTCGTGCTTTCACGCGAATTGACGTTGGGAATGTGGATGATGGTCTTCTCGGCTGGATCAAGGACATTGAGGATGTCATCGACATAAGACCCACTGTAGAAGAAGTAGCCGATGTCGAGTTGCTTGAGGTATTCATAGCCGTTGAGCTGTTCGTAGTAAGTGTAGGTCACTGCATCGAACTTCGACTCGTCGTGCGGAGCCAACACGGCCTCGGCATCTCCCCGGAAGTAGGAGCCGGTCATCGCGACAATATGGATCTTGTTTCGCTCGATAAACTGCCCCAGTTGCTGGCCGAGCTTATTGCCTGGGTTAGCCGAGACATGATGAAACTCATCGATCGCGATCAGACGGTTGTCGAACGCCTCCACCCCGCAATCATCGACCGCGAAACGAAAGGTCGCATGGGTGCAGACCAGTACCTTGTCGTCGCTTTCCAGGAACGCGCCCAGCGATTTGACCTTGCCGCCGTTGTCATTGCCCGGCGCATTGCACAAATTCCACTTGGGCTCGACATGCCAGTCGGCCCAGAAACCGTACTGCGACAGAGGTTCGTCGTTGAAGCTGGCCCCGATGGATTTTTCCGGCACGACAATAATGGCCTGCTTGATGCCCTGTTTCTCTAGTTTGTCGAGCGCCACAAACATCAGCGCACGGCTCTTGCCCGAGGCTGGCGGAGACTTGATGAGCAGATATTGCTCGCCGCGTTTTTCAAAGGCGTGCTCTTGCATCGGCCGCATCCCGAGAGCATTCGCCTTGGTCGAGACACCATTGCGGGCATAAGTGACGGAAACAGAGGGAACAGCACGTTGTTTGATGGCGTTATCGGTGGTCATGATTCCTCGTCCGCATTGGCTGCATCTGCATCACCCATCAGCTCTTGTTCGATCTGTTCGATGCTTGGCAAATCTGTCGCCAGTTCCGGCGGCAGGGATTCAATTAGCTTGTATTCCGCCACGCCCAGTGGTTGATTATTCTGGCGCAGCGCGTATTCGGCCACGACCTTGTTCTTGCTCTTGCACAATAACAGGCCGATGGTCGGGTTGTCCTGCGGGTGTTTGACCTGCTCATCCACAGCGGTCAGGTAGAAACCCAGTTGGCCCAGATGCTCGGGCTTGAACTTGCCGGCCTTCAGCTCGATGACCACATAGCAGCGTAGCTTGAGGTGGTAGAACAGCAGATCGATGAAAAACTCATCTCCGCCCACATCCAGCAACACCTGTCGCCCGACAAAGGCGAAGCCAGCGCCCAGCTCTAGCAGGAATTCAGTGACGTGCTTGACCAGCGCATTCTCGATGGCCCGCTCGCCTGCTTCGCGACTCAAGCCAAGAAAGTCGAAGCGATACGGGTCTTTCAGGGATTCACGCGCCAAGTCCGACTGCGGCGCCGGCAAGGTGGCTGAAAAATTGGTTACCGCTGTGCCGCTACGCTCCAGCAAACGGGTTTCAATATGGATGTTCAGCACATTGCGCGACCAGCCGTGCTGGATGGCGCTTTCGGCGTAGGCCAGCCGCTGTGCTGGGTCTTTCAACTGCGACAACAGCACAAGATTGTGCCCCCAGGGCAATTGTCCAACAGCCTGTTGGACAATTTGCTCGTCGGGCCACGCCGCCGCAAACGCCCGCATATACATCAGGTTGGCGCGGGAAAAGCCTTTCATCTCTGGGAAGGCCGAGCGCAAGTCCTGTGACAGCCGCTCGATGACTTTCGCGCCCCAACCCTGCGCGGCCTGCCGTGCCAGGATGTCCTGACCAATCTGCCAGTACAACAGCACCAGCTCACGGTTGACCGCCAGCGCGGCGCGTTGCTGGGCGGTGTGGATACGGGTTTTCAGGTCGGCCAGCCAATCGGCGTAGCCTTCGGGCGCTGGTGTCAGCTTGATGGGTTTTGCATCATCGGTGCTCATGCTTTCTTTCCCCATGGCACTATCTCTGATTCGGTCACGTATTTCGCCGTCAACCGACTGGTATAAGTGTCGTCGTAGCCGCACAAGGCCAGAACAGACAACTCCAGGTACCACAGGCTCAACTTCCATGCATCTACGTAGCAATCATGCACTTTCTTCTTGCTAACGGGATGAACCAGTGAATTTCGGATGTCGGTGATGGCGTGCGGCGCATCCAGCCACTTGGACTCTTTTCTGAAGGTGTCATTTGCCTGGCGGATGTCCGGTGTGGTATCCGTGATCTCGTTCGGAATACCACAGACGGTGAAAAGCATTCGCAGCCGGTCAGAAGCACGCAAGTCATCGAAACCCTTGCCAGAGATCATCTTGCGATCCACAACAAGGTAGTGGTATGCCAATCGCTCCAAGGCAGACTGTGCCAGGATGATAGCCGCATCAATGCCCGGCGAGCCTCCATTCGTGTTGGCCTGTACATACCAGTAGATGGATGAGCGCAGACAGTCCCTCCACTCCTCCGACTGCTGCCAACGCTTTACGAACAGCGGGAAGAGACGTTCAGCCTGACTCGCTTTGAACGGGTTGAACCACGAATAAGGCGGCTTGACAGCATGCGGGGAAGCAAAGGTCTCCCAAGTCTTCTCGCCTGCAGCATCGAACCCCACCCCACATACAGGTGTGCACTTCCCGCCTTTGGTGAACGAGAGGAAGTTGCTAAGACGATGGCATTGTTCGCTGGCATCGTCACCCGAGAACAGCTTGCCGTCCTTTCGCTCCAGTTTCACCATATGCGTCAGGAAACAACCACCTTCGGCTTTGATTCGAATCCAAGCTTCACGCGTAGCACCATCTGGTAGTTCTTGAAGAGAAATTCTCCATTCTTCAGACTCCAGAACTAACAAAGCACATCCTGCAGGTGCAGTTTTCTGATGCTGACCACCCCGGAATTCAGGAAAGTTGAAGAGATGAAAAGTTGCCGCAGCCGACGTCTTGGAGTGCATATCACTCAATGCCACCGGCTCAAATTGGGGGTGCCAATCCAGCTCCCAAGTCGGGGAATTTATATTCTCGACCCTGCGCCCTCCACAGAATCCCTTAATCTCCTGACCATTGAAGTACAGCGATGGATCGACTGGTTCGTTGAAGGCGAACGCAAGCGGAGACCCCGTAACTCCCTGAAGAGTTGTACGAAAGAACAGACATGGGCTGGGGAGAAACTTCAGAAGAAAATTAGCCGTTCCAGAAAACGTACTATTGTCCAAGCCGACCTCCACCGCCCCTTGGAGTAACCTGACAGGCTCTGGCGCGGAAGAGAAGTCGTACACTGGCAGCAAAGGCTCGGGGCGGCTCATGCCCTCCTCCTTGCGACAGCTCTTTTCGCCACGCTTTTCTTCGTCGGTGCTTTGTCCGCTGCCGCCGTCATCTTGGTGTAGAGGTCGAAAAGCTTCTCCAGCCGCTCGGTGTCGTTCTTGAAGCGCCGACCGATGTATATGCGCTCCAGCACTTCGTCGTTGCGATCATGGGCGGCGCGCAGGTCGGCGGGCATGGTGTCGGGGTGGTAGAGGTCGGCGATAGTCGCGGGGAAGTGATGCTCCCGCGCCAGCAGGATGTCCTCCGCGCAGCGCGTAAGGTCGGCCTTGTTTTTCTCGGTCAGCGTCGGCACCGGGAAGGTGTTCCAGCCTAGGGTGTTGGAGTAGCGGATGCGCGTTTCCAACTTGCCGCAGACGGCCTCAACCCACACTGCGTGCAAGCGGGACGAAATGAGCGCGAGAACATGCAGTTCATTCGCGGGAGCTTGAAAGTGGGGAGCGAGGACAAGGCAATCGTCCTCCAATAGGCCACACGTCACATAGTCGCGCCCCTCAGACATGAGCTGAGGAACAAATAACTTCCTCCCTGCGAAATGACGATCCTCCGGGAACTCGAAGGAACGATTGGCGTACTGCTGCGTCGCTTTCTTCTTGCTCGCGGCACGAAACGCAGAAACCCTATCAAGAATCGGCTGGGCGAAAGCTGACACCACCTCGCTTTTCAGATCGTCCTTTTCGATCTTCATGATCCATCGTGTGTTCCCGCGTATGAAATCTGCCCCCCCTACCGCCCTGTGAAGGACTGCCGCGACCTCTGAAGAGCCGGACACCGCGACTGCATAACCAGATTGGTCAAAGAAGAACGCGCCATCATCTGTGGGAGCGCTTCCCCGATCCAGTGCATCGAGTCCAGCAACGTGGCTACTTCGGGCAATTACAAAGACGTTCCTGGATGGCGCGAGGTACGGATTGATATTGTCGACCTCGGTTGCAAGCGACTCGCCATTGTTCAGCGTAGAAAATAACCTTCTGGACCGGCCGGACTGCTTCGAGATAGCAACTATCACAACCGTCACACCAGCGTTGTGACTAGCGAGGTTGGCCCACTTAAAGCTGGTGTGAGCGAAGATGATCTCGTGGTCACTTGCAAACACAATTGGCCACAGGGCAGGAACTTGCTGCCCCTGACATATCGAATTCGTTGCCACGAATGCCGCCGAGCTCTTAGCAGCCTTTCCATACTCGGCGGCCTTAATAAACCACCCAGCAACGTAGTCCAGCACGCCAGAACTGTTCGTGTACTGACCGGCGACTGATAGCAAGTCCTCTTTTTGTGATTTTGTTTGAGCACGACTTCCCAAGTAGGGTGGATTTCCACAGATATACGTTTCGCCGCCCTCGTTCTCGAAATCTATTTCGGCCTGATCGAGCGGTGTCTCGAAGAGATCATCCCCCTGCAACTTCACGCCAGTTCCCGTCGGCGGGCAAATGCTCAACCAGTCGAGCCGCAGCGCGTTGCCGCAGGTGATCCAGTTTTCATTGCGCAGGGGCAGAAACTCGGCCAGGGCCAGCTTCTGCCCTCGGTACAGCACGTCGCACTGATACTCGGCGATGACCAGCGCAAGGCGGGCGATCTCCGCTGGGAAGTCGCGTAGCTCGATCCCGCGAAAGTTGGTAAGCGGAATGCCTGATGTGCGATCCGGTTCACCGCGCCGCTTGTTGATCTCCGCCTCGATTGCGCGCATTTCCTTGTAGGCGATGACCAGGAAATTGCCCGAGCCGCAAGCCGGATCGAACACGCGGATTCGCGCCATTCGCTTGCGCAGGTTCAACAACACGCGCGGGTTGCCGCCAGCTTCCTCCAATTTCGTCCGTAGCTCGTCAAGGAACAGCGGGTTCAGCACCTTCAGGATATTGGGCACGCTGGTGTAATGCATGCCCAGCTCGCCGCGCTCTTCATCTTCGGCAATGGCCTGAATCATCGAGCCAAAGATGTCCGGATTGATTTTGGTCCATTCCAGCCCACCGACATGCAGCAGGTAGGAGCGTGCAATGCGGCTGAAGCGCGGCACCTCGTCACTGCCAGAGAACAAAGCACCGTTGACGTAGGGAAACTCTGCGGCCCAACGAGGAATGCCGGCGGCGGCCCGCTCTTCGCGCTGGGTGTTCATGGCGCGAAACAGCGTGGCAATGACCTCGTGGGCATTGGAGGCGTCACGCTCGCTCATCTGGGCGATGGTTTCGGTGAAACGCCCCTTGCCCATAAAAATATCGGTGTCCTCGGCGAAAAAGCAGAAAATCAGCCGCGCCATGAGCTTGTTCATGTCGTGGCGGCGCTCTGCTGTGCCCCATTCAGGATTGTCTTTCAGCAGTTCGACGTACAATCGGTTCAGGCGGCTGGTGGCCCGGATGTCGAAGGCGTTTTCGCTGATCTGGCGGACGGTGCTGATACCCGCCAGCGGCAGGAAGAAGCCGAAATGATCCGGAAAGTCCTTGAAGGCGCAGGCGACGGTCTGGCCGCTGGTCAGGTCCTCGGCCTCGAAGTCCGCGCCGTCGGTGGCGAGGATGAACTTCGCCTTGGCCTTGTTTGTGGCCGGGCTGGCCTTGAGAGCGGCCAGCGTCTGTGTCACCAGACCTGTATCGCAAGTCAGAATGTGGATATTGTTGGTCTGAAGAATGCCGCCCAGGTCGGACTTGTTTGACGCCCCGGCGCGCAGGCGCTTGATGGTCGTTGCCTTGTTGCCAAAGGCTTCGAGGAAAGCATAGGGAAACGCTGCGGGGTCAAAGGGCTGCTCCGCAAGGTCGGTGATGGCTTGTTCGATTTCTACGGCGTTCATGAGCCTACAGCCCTCACTCGGTGCGTGGCCACCCGGCTGCTATCGTTCTGCGAGGCGCTCATGTTCTATCCTGCGTTTTCTCTGCTATCTGTACGGCAATCCAGCGATCCAGTTCGCCGCGACGAAACCGCCAGGTGCCACCCAGCTTGAATCCCGGTATTTCACCCTGTTGGGCTAGCCGGTATACAGTCTTCTTCCCGGCTTTGAGGTAGGTCGCCACTTCGTCCAGCGTGAGAATTTCACTATCGGGTTGATTCATGTCAGGCGGCTCAATTAGTTTCGCACGGCGAAGTCTTCCAAAGATTGGTCAAGTTTACCATTTTGCTCGCCACATAAGCTTTGAGTTCCAGGTACAACATACATATCGAACACAGCCGACCTCTTTGCTGGTTCATCTGAGAACGGCTGCCTCGCTGCTGCTATTGAGCGGTTTTTATTTGCGTTGCGTATCTTGTTCAGCGCCGTCAGATCGTGCAACGTCAATTTCTTGTCTGCCGGTTCTTGCCGGGCTGCCCCGGCGATGCCGGCATCAGACACTCCAGCAGTTTCCCCACCGGGGACGCCGCCGTGTCGTGGCGCGCAATGTAGTTGATCGATACGCTGTTACGGGCCGCCTGGTCGGTCAGGGGCAGAAAGCGGACATGCCGGTTCGGATGAAGCCGCGCGGTCGCGGGAACCAGGGCGATGCCCAGCCCGCTGGCCACCAGGCTGACCACCGTCTGCACCTGAACCGCTTCCTGGCAGATACGCGGAATGAAGCCGGCGCGGATGCATTGCGCAATCACCACGTCGCGCAGGCCGGGGGCATGCCTCTGCGAGTACATGACGAAATGCCCGGCCTGCGCCTCCTGCAGGGCGACCCGCCTGCGGCCTGAAAGCGGATGCGCGGCCGGTACGGCCAGGATCAGGTCATCGCTTTCGACCACCCATTGACGCAGTTGCGGATCATCGGCCACGGGTCCGCGGATGAGCGCCGCATCCAGTCGGCTTTCCCGTACCTGTTCGATCATCGTCAAGGTATCGCCTTCACGCAGTTCCAGCTGAATATGCGGATGGAGCGCGCGGAAGCGCGGCAGGCCCTCGGGCAGCACGCGGTATGTCGCCAGCCCGACAAAACCCAAAGTCAACGCGCCCCATGAACCATGGGCCGCGAGCCCCACCGCCTTTCGCGCCTGTTCGGCATGGGCGAGCATGCCGCGGGCACTTTCAACCAGGGCATGCCCGGCCGGCGAAAGCACCACCCCCTTGGGCCTGCGGTGGAACAGCGACGCATTCAGGCTCTTTTCGAGAGAACGGATCGACACGGACAGCGCCGGCTGGGCAATGAACAGGCGATCGGCCGCGCCCCTGAAACTGCCTTCTTCCGCGATAACGAGGAACTGATGCAGTTGCTTCAGGTTCACCGCTTCCTCCGACATAATGGATTTGTTATCAGAAATTGATTTTTTAATATTAGACTTCAATGCCTCGTGGATCAACAATCGGCCTGTGACCGTGCGGCCGATCAGACAACGAGGGGGAAGACAAGCATGCTTGAACAGAACGATCCGGCCGACCGGCCGCTGTCCGGTGTCAGGGTGCTGGATCTCAGCACGGTGATCTTCGGCCCCTATGCGTCGATGATTCTGGCCGACTACGGCGCCGAAGTCATCAAGGTGGAATCTCCGCAGGGCGACCCCACGCGCTATATCGGCCCGGCCGACGAGGCCGGAATGGCAGCGATCTTTCTGGGGGTCAACCGCAACAAGAAGAGCGTCGTTCTCGACCTGAAAACCGAACCCGGCTTAGCCGCGCTGCACGCGCTGATCGACACTGCCGACGTTCTCATGCACAACATACGGCCGCAGAAACTGCCGGCCCTCGGCCTGGAAGCGGAGCCGCTGCTGCAAAGGAACGGGCGGCTCGTGCATGTCAGCCTGAACGGATTCGGCGGCAACGGCGTTTACGCGGGCCAGCCCGCCTATGACGACATCGTGCAGGGGCTCAGCGGTGCCTCGGCATTGATGCGGGGCCAGACCGGCGCGCCCGGCTATCTGCCCATGGTGATGGCCGACAAGATCGGCGCGCTGACCGCCGTCCATGCCATTCTGGCGGCCGTGATACGGCGGGATCGCACGGGGCGGGGCCAGATCGTGGAAGTCCCCCTGTTCGAATCCATGACCGCCTGCGTGCTGGTAGAGCACTACTTCGGGGGCCATCTGCCGCAATCGGCGCAAGGCATGGGCTATTCCCGCCTGCTGTCGAGTGATCGCCGGCCCTTCCCCACCCGCGACGGCTACGTATGCATGATGCCCTACTCCGATGCGGACTGGCGACGCTTCTTCACGAACTCCGGTTTTCCCGGGCACGCGAAGGACCCCCGCTTCCAATCGCTGCGGCTGCGCACACAACACACCGACGCCCTGTATGCCGTCGCGGGCGAAATCCTGCGGACGAGGGAAACCGCGTACTGGCTGGAAAAGCTGCCGGCCTGGGACATCCCGGCCAGCCGGGTCAATTCCCTGGAAGATCTGGAAAACGACCCGCATCTGCGCAGTGTCGACTTCTTTCAGGATCTCCCCGACGGCAACGGCGGGGCGTATCGCTACCCGCGCAGCCCCATGCATATCGAAGGCGTGCATGTGCCGCTGATGCGCCCGCCACGGCTGGGCGAGCATACTGATGAAATCCTGCGCACTACCGGCCTGAGCGATGCGCTGATGCAAGAAAACGGGATTTCGCCCATTTCCAACCACCATGACCCTACCTGAACATGAATACTGCACAACAAGCATCCACAGACATGAACGCCACGACTCCTCTGCTGGGCCAGGGCATTTACTGGCAGGACCTGCAAACCGGCCAGCGCTACAGAACCTTCCGCCGCATGATCACCGAAACGGATATCGTCGGTTTCATGGGGGTGACCGGCATGCTGGAAGCGATTTTCCTGGACCCCAATTACGAACATTCCGCAATCAAGGGGCGCATGGCCCCGGCGGCGCTGACGCACTCCATCATCGAAGGCATGCTGCAGCAGACCCTGATCCAGGGCGTAGGCCTGGCGATGCTGGAAATGCAGATGGACATCCAGGGGCCGGTGATGGCGCAGGACACGATCTGGGCCCAGGTCGAGATCACCGATGTGCGGCCCACTTCCAAGCATGGCCGGGCCGTAGTGAGCTCCACCATCACCGTCTTCAATCAGGAAGACAGACCGGTGATGCGGTACAGCGTCAAGCGGATACAGCTGGGGCGCCCTGAATCACAGGCCTGAACAGCGTCTTCATGCCATGCCGGGAAACCAGGCAAGCCACCCCGCCGCCGGGCGGGCGCGGGCGCGCAGGCGCCATCCCGCCCGCACAGGGTTAGCGCCGAGTGGCAAATGCCGGTGATTGCGGTATGTTGCGCTGTGTCAGCCACCAGGAAACAGCCATGAAAACACCCTACGTCCAAGCCACTGCCGCCCTCTTCGTGGCTTTGACCGCCACCGCGCATGCACAGAGCGTGCAACCCGGCCTGTGGGAAATCCAGCACGACATGCGCATACCCGGGCAGCCCGATATATCCGCCCAGATGGCCCAGATGCGTGAACAGATGAAGGGTCTGCCTCCCGAAGCAAGAAAGATGATGGAGCAACAGATGGGCAGCATGGGCATCGGCATGGGCGAAGGCACAGCGCTGCGCATATGCCTCGCGCCGGAAGACATCAAGGACGATGTCATCCGCGAAGGCGACACCGAGGGCGATTGCACATTCACCAAGGTCAGCCGCAGCGGCAATACCTGGCGCGGCCATATGGTCTGTACCGACCCTCCCAGCCAGGGCGACTTCACCACGACCCTGCACGGCCCCGCCCACTACACGACGGAAGCGACGCTTACCAGCCCTGAACACGGCCGCATCGATATGAAGACCGATGCGCGGCGCATTTCGGGCGACTGCGGCACGCTGGCCAAGACACCGCGGTAAACCGCGACACTCACCCCGCAGCGCCCGGGGGCTCCATCCGGGATGCGTCCTGCCCGTGCCCGGTCACGGCGGTCAGGTCGACCTCGACCAGCATGCCCGGCCAGGCCAGGGCGGCAATCACCAACAAAGTATGCGCCGGCGGCGGCAGCCCCTCGAAGGCCTCGCGCCGCGCCCGGTGATATTCGGGCAGCATGCGGGCATCCAGCAGATAGGCCGTGATCTTGACGACGTCCGCCAGGCTGGCGCCATGCTTCGCCAGCACTTGCGCCGCCTTGCCGTAGGCCAGGCGTGTCTGGGCGTAGACATCACCCGGGTGCTGGATGTCCCCCGCCCGCGCGCCAAGGGCTTCCGCGCCGATGCCCGACAAGTACAGCGTGGTTCCCGGCCCCTTGACCGTCACCACCTCGGCAAACAGATCGCGCGACCACGCGGCGGAAGGATGGACCCGCTTCTGGAAGATATCGGTCATGACGGCCTCGCAAGATTGGATGGAACGCATTGAAAATATGCCAATTCATCGGCTGTGTGAAGCTGTTTTCACAAGATGGCATGCCCATCCGGCCAGCCCCCCGGCGAGCATTCGCAACGCAGCCAGGCGCGCGTTTGCGTACTCATGCAAGCCTCCTTTTAGCGTCAACAGGCCCAAGCCCGACTTATCCCCATAAACCGTGAATAACCCGTTGGACAACTTGCGGACAGGATCGCCAAGTCCTTGTCCCGCCGGCCCATCCGGGTTCTCTGGTCATCAAAGTGTCACGTCGGCGACCTGGCCGCGTCCCGGGAAAGACAGCGCGCCGGTCAGGGTCTTCCCGGCGTGTTCCCGGTCCATCCCTACAATGTACGCGGCACCTTTTCCCTGCTACGGACGTAGCGGCGATCATCGAGAGACAACAATGAGCAAGAATCCGCATTTCGACCCCGAAACCGAGTGCGAGCCATCTCCTTCACGGCCGGATCAGGCAGAGCCGTCCTGTTCCAGCGCCTCTGAGCTGTCGGCAAGGGATCCGGAGGCCTCCGGATCGGATAACGGGATTCCCCTCTGGGATCCCACGTCCGAAGAAGTCCTGCGCGACCAGATTCCCGCCTATGACCGAATGAGGCGCTATTGCCCGATGGCCCGCAGCCCCTATGGCTACACCTCGGTTTTCCGGCACGCCGACGTGCTGCGCGTGATCGAGGACCACGACACTTTCAGCAATGCGGTGTCGCGCTTTCCTTCAGTCCCCAATGGCATGGATCCTCCAGAACACACGCCCTTTCGCAAACTCATCGAACCGTACTTCGATCAGCGCCACATGGATGCCTTTGCGCCGCAATGCCGGGAAATCGCCGTGCGCCTGGTCGAGGCCCTTCCGGCGGACACCCACATCGAGCTGATCGGCGAGTTCGCCCAGGTTTTCGCCCTGCGGGCCCAGTGCGCCTGGCTGGGATGGCCGGATACGCTGCATGAACCGTTGCGGCAATGGACGCTGAAGAACCACGCCGCGACCCTGTCGCGCGACCAGGCGGCTCAGAGCGCCGTGGCCCTTGAGTTCGACGGATATATAAAGGATCTACTTACGGAACGCCGCAAAGCCGGCGCCGATGCGCCCGGCGACGTCACCACCCACCTGCTGCGCAATGAAGCCGTCGGCCGTCCGCTGACAGACGCCGAAATCATCAGCATCCTGCGCAACTGGACAGTGGGCGAGCTGGGAACCATCGCCGCATCGGTCGGCATCCTGGCCCATTACCTGGCCGCCCATCCGGACGTGCAGCAGCGTTTGCGCGACGAACCTCGACACCTGCCGGCCGCCATCGACGAAATCCTGCGCATCCATGCGCCGCTCATCATGAACCGCCGGGTCACCACACGCGAGACAGAGCTCGGTGGCTACTCTCTTCCGGCCGGCACGCGCATGGCCGTGGTGTGGGCATCGGCCAACCGTGATGAGGCCGTGTTCGGGAATCCCGATGAGTTCCGGCTGGACCGCGACCCTGAAACGAACCTGCTTTACGGGTCGGGCATCCATGTCTGTCCGGGCGCGCCGCTGGCGCGTCTGGAACTGCGCATGGTAATGGAAGCGATGCTTTCCGGTACCCGATGGCTTGCGCTGAGCGAGCGGCACACGCCGGTCAAGGCCGGCTATCCCGGCAGCGGGTTCTCTTCGCTGTTCATCAAGGTGGATAAAACCGCGTAGATCGCACCATGAAGGCCGTCCCCGGCCGCGCCGGGGCCCGCGGGCCTGAGCGCCGCAATGCGCAGCGCCGCCGGTCATGTCATGACGCCCGGCGGTTTTTTTATTTAAGATGCCCATTCGGGCATAATCTGCGACATTCATGGACAAAAACCGGCCCGGCCCATGGTCAATCTCACAGGAGACATGCCTTGCCCACACCCGACAAGATCACCTGCGTGGAAGATTTCCGGCGGCTTGCCGTCCGAAGGGTGCCGCGCATGTTCTACGACTACGCCGACTCCGGCTCATGGACGGAAGGCACCTATCGTTCCAACGAGGAAGATTTCCACAAGCTGAAGTTCCGCCAGCGGGTGGCGGTGGACATTGAGAAGCGCAATCTGCGCAGCACCATGGTGGGCGAACACGTGGCCATGCCCGTGGCGCTGGCCCCGACCGGCCTGACCGGGATGCAGCATGCCGACGGCGAGATCCATGCGGCCCGGGCGGCGGAAAAATTCGGCGTGCCTTTCACGCTGTCGACCATGAGCATCTGCTCGATCGAAGACATTGCCAGCCACACCAACAAGCCGTTCTGGTTCCAGCTTTACGTCATGCGGGACCGCGATTTCATGGAGCGGCTGATCGATCGCGCCAAGGCGGCGAACTGCTCCGCCCTGGTGCTCACGCTGGACCTGCAGGTACTGGGGCAGCGCCACAAGGACATCCGCAACGGCCTGACCGCCCCGCCGAAACCGACGCTCGCCAATCTGGTCAATCTCGCCACCAAGCCACGCTGGTGCCTGAACATGCTGGGCACGAACCGCCGCACTTTCGGCAACATCGTCGGCCACGCCAAAGACGTCACCGATATGTCTTCGCTGTCCTCCTGGACGACGGAACAATTCGACCCCAGCCTGAGCTGGCGGGATCTGGAATGGATCAAACGCCGCTGGGGCGGCAAGCTGGTCCTGAAAGGCATCATGGAACCCGACGACGCCCGCCTGGCGGTGGATTCGGGTGCCGACGCCCTCATCGTGTCGAATCACGGCGGCCGCCAGCTCGACGGCGCGCCGTCTTCCATTTCCGCGTTGCCCCGCGTCGTGCATGCCGTGGGCAAAGACATCGAGGTCTGGGTCGATGGCGGCATCCGCTCTGGCCAGGACGTCCTGCGCGCCATGGCGCTGGGCGCCAGGGGCACCATGATAGGCCGCGCCTTCCTCTACGCACTGGGCGCCATGGGGGAACGCGGCGTCCAGCGCTGCCTGGAAATCATCGCAAAGGAACTGGACATTTCCATGGCCTTCTGCGGCCACACGGACCTCCACGAAGTCGACCGTTCCATCCTGCTGAACGGCCATATCTTCGACTGAGCGGGCCGCGGCCGCCGGCGGGCCGCCTCTGAATCAGCCACGGCCGCCGCCGGGCCGGTACGCGCCAGCGGGGCCCGGGCGCGGGCGCCCGGTCATTGCCGCGGATCGATGAGCTCCCGCGTAAGTCGCCTGCGGTCGGCTTCCACCTGCCGCAAGGGCTCGACTTCCCTCAGAGTCTGTTGGCAGCGCCGCGTCAGATGCTGGTAATGCCGGGTGCCGACGCTCTTGCGGGCGATTTCCTGATCGGACAGCTCACGCAGCACCCGGGCCGGCGCGCCCATCACCAGACTGCGCTCCGGAATCCGCATGCCGATCTTGACGAAGGCCATGGCCCCCACAATGCTGTGGTCCCCCACCACCGCGCCATCCATGACCACGGCATTCATGCCCACCAGGACGTTGCGGCCGATGAGACAGCCGTGCAGCACGGCGGAATGGCCGATGTGCCCGTCTTCCTGGACAATGGTGTCCTGCTCGGTGATGCCGTGGATGACGCAGGAGTCCTGGACGTTGGATCCGGCGCCCAGGACAATGCGGCCGAAATCGCCGCGCAATGAAGCCAGCGGCCCCACATAGACGCCCGGACCGACGATGACGTCGCCGATCAGCACCGCCGAGGGATGCACGAAGGCGCTGGGGTCTACGACCGGGGTAATGCCATCGATGGCATAAACCTTCAGCATGGAAAGTCTCCTTTTCTTTTGTTGCCCGGTTATAGCATGCGGCGCGCTGCCCGCCCTTCCCTGACAATACGGAAACAATTGTGGTTGTACCCATTAAAATCAATATAATCATATGGCTACCAAATTTTATTAGGCATCTTTACTAAAAAAGGTTGCACCTGAAAACACATCCGGATACACCTCGAACCATCAGGAGTTGCCATGGCGACGACGACACTGGGCGTGAAGGTCGATGAGTCCGTTCGAGAGCGCCTGAAGGCCGCCTCGGAACGCACCGGATTCACCGCCCACGCACTGCACAAACAGGCCTTGCTGAATTATCTGGCCCGCATCGAGAAGGGGGATTTTCCCGTCGAGCTCCAGCCCGGCGCTGGCGGCGCCGACATGGAAGACGGCGCCACCGGACATCCGCCCTTTCCTTTTCGCGAATTTGCCCGCTCGGTGCAACCACAATCGGTCGGCCGGTCGGCCATCACGGCTGCCTACCGCAAGCCGGAAGAAGAATGCGTGTCCCTGCTGCTGCCCCTGGCCGGCATCGCCAGGCCCCAGGCCGTGCATGATCTGGCCAGCCGGCTGGCGGCCACGCTGCGTGAAAAGCGCAAGGGCGGCGGGGTCGAAGGCCTGATCCAGGAGTTTTCCCTGTCCAGCCAGGAAGGCGTGGCGCTCATGTGCCTGGCGGAAGCCCTGCTGCGCATACCCGACCGCGCCACCCGCGACGCGCTGATCCGCGACAAGATCGCCAAGGGAGACTGGAAGTCGCACACCGGCGGCTCGCCCTCGTTGTTCGTGAATGCCGCCACCTGGGGGCTGGTGCTCACGGGCAGGCTGGTGGCGGTGAACAGCGAGACCACGCTTTCCAGCGCCCTCAGCCGCCTGATCTCCAAAGGCGGCGAACCCGTCATCCGCAAGGGTGTGAACCTCGCCATGCGCATGATGGGCGAACAGTTCGTGTCGGGCCAGACCATCTCCGAAGCCCTGGCCAACAATCGGCGCATGGAAGCGCGCGGCTTCAATTATTCCTACGACATGCTGGGCGAAGCGGCCACCACCGCCGACGACGCCCGGCGCTACTACGAGGCCTACGAGCAGGCGATCCACGCCATCGGCAGGGCCGGCACGGGCCGCGGCATCTACGAAGGCCCCGGCATCTCCATCAAGCTCTCCGCCCTGCATCCCCGCTATTCGCGGGCACAGTTCGACCGGGTCATGGCCGAGCTGCTGCCGCGTCTGCTGGCGCTCGCCCGGCTCGCCCGCGAATACGACATAGGCATCAACATCGACGCCGAGGAAGCCGACCGGCTCGAAATCTCGCTCGATCTGCTCGAAGCCCTCTGCTTCGACGCCTCGCTGGAAGGCTGGAACGGCATCGGCTTCGTCGTCCAGGCCTACCAGAAGCGGGCGCCATCCGTCATCGATCACATCATCGACCTGGCGCGCCGCAGCCGGCACCGCCTGATGATCCGCCTGGTCAAGGGCGCCTACTGGGATACCGAAATCAAGCGCGCCCAGACCGAAGGCCTCGAAGGATATCCGGTGTATACACGTAAAGTCTATACGGACATTTCCTTCCTGGCCTGCGCCCGCAAACTGCTGGCGGCGCCCGACGCCGTCTTCCCCCAATTCGCCACGCACAATGCCTACACTGTCGCCGCCATCTACCATATGGCCGGTCAGAACTACTATGCCGGCCAGTACGAATTCCAGTGCCTGCACGGCATGGGCGAAGAACTCTACGAAGAAGTGGTCGGGAAGGTGGCCGAAGGGAGGCTCAATCGTCCCTGCCGCATCTACGCTCCGGTGGGCACGCACGAAACCCTGCTGGCCTATCTGGTGCGGCGCCTGCTGGAAAACGGCGCCAATACTTCCTTCGTCAATCTGATCGGCGACCGGTCCATACCCGTGGAACAGCTGGTGGCCAATCCGGTCGAGGCCGCCTCCCGCATCGTTCCGCTGGGAGCGCCCCACGAAAGCATCCCGCTGCCGCGTGAACTCTACGGGCCGGCCGGAGGCGGCGCCCGTCCGAATTCGGCGGGCCTGGATCTGAGCAACGAACACCGGCTGGCCTCGCTGGCGGCCGCCCTGCTCGGCTCCGGCGAGCGCCAATGGCGGGCGATGCCCATCGTCGACGGCAAAGAATCCGAATGGAGCAACCCGCGCGCGCGCACCGTGCTCAACCCGGCCGACCACCGCGACCGGGTCGGCGCCGTCATGGACGCGGCCGCGGGCGACATCGAGGCGGCCCTGCGGCAGGCCCGGCAAGCCGGCCAGGTCTGGCAATCCACCCCTGTGCGCGAGCGGGCGCTATGCCTGCGCAGGGCCGCCCAGCTGCTCGAAGAACACATGCAGTCGCTGCTCGGGCTGATCGTCCGCGAAGCGGGGAAGTCCCTGCCCAATGCCGTGGCCGAGGTGCGCGAAGCGGTCGATTTCCTGCGGTTTTACGCCGGACAGGCGGAACGCGAGTTCGACAACGACAGCCATCGGCCGCTGGGTACCGTGCTGTGCATCAGCCCCTGGAATTTTCCCATGGCCATCTTCCTGGGCCAGGTATCGGCCGCGCTGGCCACCGGCAACGCAGTCATCGCCAAGCCGGCCGAGCAGACCTCGCTGATCGCCGCCGAAGCCATCCGCATTCTGCACGCCGCGGGCGTGCCTGGCGGTGTGGCCCAGCTCCTGCCAGGGGATGGGGAAACCGTCGGCGCCGCGCTGGTTGCGCGGCCCGAGATCCATGGCGTCCTGTTCACCGGTTCCACCACGGTCGCCCGGCATATCTCGGCCACGCTGGCCGAACGCCTGTCGCGCGAAGGCGCCACCATTCCATTCATCGCGGAAACGGGCGGCCAGAACGCCATGGTGGTGGATTCCTCCGCTCTGGCGGAGCAGGTGGTGTCCGACGTGCTCGCTTCGGCCTTCGATTCCGCCGGCCAGCGCTGCTCGGCCCTGCGCGTGCTGTGCGTGCAGGACGACTGCGCCGACCGTCTGTTGCAAATGCTGCGCGGCGCCATGCAGGAATTGCGCATCGGAAATCCCGATCGCCTGAGCACCGATGTGGGGCCGGTCATCGACGCCGAAGCCGCCCGCGGCATCGACAGCCACATCCAGACAATGCGGGCCGCCGGCATGAAGGTATTGTCCGCGCCTCTGCCGGCGAACACCCGCCATGGCACGTTCGTGCCGCCGACCCTCATCGAGATCGACAGCATCGGGCAGCTGGAACGCGAAGTGTTCGGCCCCGTGCTCCACGTCCTGCGCTATCGCCGCGATGATCTCGGCAAAGTGCTCGATGCGGTGAACGCCACCGGCTACGGTCTCACCTTCGGCCTGCATACGCGCATCGACGAGACTGTCGAACAAATCGTGTCCCGCGTCCGCGCGGGCAATCTCTACATCAACCGCAACATCGTCGGCGCCGTGGTGGGCGTGCAGCCTTTCGGCGGCGAGGCCTTGTCGGGAACCGGCCCCAAGGCGGGCGGCCCGCTCTACCTGTACCGCCTGCTCTCGACACGCCCGGCGGGCACGTCTCCGGACATCGACCTTTCCCAAGGCCTGCCGCTCACCCTGCGCTTGCCGGGCCCCACCGGGGAAAGCAACGAATACCACGTGCTGCCGCGAGGCACCGTCCTGTGCATCGCCCGCAGCGAATCCGGCCTGCGGGCGCAGCTCGATGCGGTGCTGAAAACGGGGAACCGGGCGCTTTTCGTTGAAGCCCCGTTCTTGCGGAATGCCCTGGCCAAAGCCGATGACGACATACGCGGCCGCGTCGAAGTCATTGACCGGGCCCGCATCGACGATGCGTCATTCGATGCGGTGCTGTTCGAAGGCGACAGCGATGCCCTGCTGGAACTGAACCGCCGTCTGGCGGCGCGTCCCGGGCCGATCATCGCTGTGCAGGGGCTGGCCAGCGACAGCCTCGCGCATGGCGCGGACTATGCGCCGGAACCCCTGCTGCTGGAACGCTCGGTGAGCATCAATACCGCCGCGGCCGGCGGCAACGCCACCCTGATGACGATCACCTGAGAGGCGTCACCAGGCGGCCGGTTTCCATGAAGGACAGGACATTGTCCATGACCCGCCGCCCCAGATCATGGCGGGTCTCGCGGGTGTTGCTGCTGACATGGGGCATGAGACTGACATTGTCCATGTCGAGCAGCGCGGCGGGCACGCGTGGCTCATCAGTAAAGACATCCAACCCCGCCCCGCCCAGTTCCCCGCTGCGCAGGGCCTCGACCAGGGCGGCATCATCCACCACCGAGCCCCTGGCGATATTCACCAGTATCCCCTGGGGGCCAAGTGCGCGCAGGACCTCGCTGTTCACGATGTGCCGGGTCTCGGGCCCGCCCGGGCAGGCCAGGATCAGGAAGTCCGCCCAGCGCGCCAGATCTGTCAGCGAGGCTTCATAAGCATAGGGCGCATCCGGGCGTTCGCGGCGATTGTGATAGCGCACGTCCATATCGAAGCCGGCGCCGCGCTTGGCGATGGCCAGGCCGATGCGGCCCAGCCCCACGATGCCCAGCCGCTTGCCGGACACCCGCGTGCCCAGTGGAAAACCGCCCACCGATTTCCACTGCCCGGATTTCACATAGCGATCGCCCAGGCTGGTGCGGCGCGCCACGCTGAACATCAATGCCCATGCCATGTCGGCCACGCAATTGTCGAGCACATCGGGCGTATTGCTCACGGCGACACCATGTTCGCCGGCCGCCTGCATGTCAAAGTTGTCATAGCCCACCCCCCAGCTGCATACCGCCTTCAGGCCGGGCAGGGCCTCCAGCCATGAGCGCATCAGGCCCAGGCGCGCGGAAGTGATCAGCAGGATAGCGTCCGGCGCCTCGGCCAGCCGCGGCAGCGGATCGCTTTCCAGCCAGAGCGGCAGCACGGAATAGTTCCGGGCGAGTTCTTCATCCATTGCCTGGCCGAGCGAGGCCAGCTGTACGATCTGATAGGGGGAAGTCATGAGGTCGATTCTTTGTGTTCGGGTTGAAGTTGAAAGAGGAACGGGCGGCCCGGGGCGGCTGCAGGCGGCTCCGATTCGCCAGGCAGGGGTTCATCTTGCGGTGCGGCATCTGTCCACCTCGGCGCTTGCAAGCGCCTCGGATTCACTAGGCGTAGCACAGTCCGCAGTGGACTGTGCTACGTCCGAGTTCATCCACCTCGGCGCCTGCAGGCGGCTCCGATTCGCTAGGCAGGGGTTCATCTTGCGGTGCGGCATCTCTCCACCTCGGCGCTTGCAAGCGCCTCGGATTCGCCAGGCACATGACAGTCCGCAGGGACTGTCATGTGTCCTGGCTCATCCAAGGGGGTTGCGGGGAGTTGAGGCGGTGGGTGGCGCCCGGGACCGGCGGGAAACGGGTCGAGCCCCGCTGCCAGTCCAGATAGGCCTGATCGATGTATTCGCGCGATGATGCAACGAAGTTCCACCACATGCTGATCGTGCCGCCGAAAGGCCGCCCGCCGATCAGCAGGCAGCGTCCGCCGGGAGGCAGGGACAGATTCAGGGTCTCGCCGCCCGGCGGCATATAGATGAAGGCGTCGGTTATGGGGGCGTCGGCTTCCATATCTACATCATAGATACCCACCTCACCCTGGGTGGGCAGAATGCCGTATTCGAAATCGGTGCTCAGCGGCAGCTCGACCCTGCCTCCGCGAGGCGCGTGGAGATCCAGGCCCACCAGCGGCGAATACAGCCGCGTGGGCGCCTCATGCCCCTCGAAGCCGCCGGCCAGCAAAGTGAAGGTGACGCCGTGACGCGACCACATCGGCAATTCGGGATAGTGATCGAAGGCTGGCGCCATGTCCGCATGTTCCGGCGGCAGGGCGATCCAGAGCTGGGCTCCGTGCAGCGAATGGCCGCCCAGCGAGTATTCGGTATGGGCGATGCCGTGCCCGGCCGTCATCAGATTCACCTGCCCCGGCCGGATGATCTGTTCGGAACCCAGGCTGTCGCGATGCAGGATTTCGCCTTCGATCATCCATGTGAAGGTCTGCAGACAGGTATGGGGATGCGCCTCGACGCGCATGCCGTCGCTGCGCGCGAGATCGACCGGCCCCATATGATCCAGAAAGCACCAGGCGCCCACCATGCGCCGCTCGCGTGTCGGCAAGGCGCGGGCGACGGCGAAGCCTTCCCCCAGTTCGGCCCGCCGCAGCGCGATGCGCTGCATGGACCCGCCGCCTTCTTTGCCGTCTTGATCTTCCATCGTCATGTTTCGCTCCCCGATTTACAGAATTTGCTACAGGAAACCCGCAAGCTTCAGGCAGACGGGCACCAGCACCGCCGTCAGCAGACCGGCCAGCCCCATGGCCAAGCCGGCGAAAGCCCCCATTTCCTGGCCGCCCTGCAGGGCCCGCGCCGTGCCTATGCCGTGCGCCACCACGCCGAGCGTGAAACCGGCGATATGAGGTTCGCGGATGCGCATCAGGGCCAGCAGAGGCTGCGTGATCGCGCCGCCCAGTATGCCTGTCAGCATGACCAGGGCCGAAGTGAGCGATACCACGCCGCCCAGTTTTTCCGTGATCCCGATCGCAATGGGCATGGTCACCGACTTGGCCGCCATGGACAGCACGGTGGCATGCGATGCCCCCAGCAGCCACGCCACCAGCATGGCCGCCGCCACGGCCATTGCCGAACCCGCCAGCGCCCCGCCCAGCAGGCCGGCCCAGTCGCGCCGCAGGCGGCCAAGCTGGTGGTACAGCGGAATGGCCAGAGCAACCGTGGCAGGCCCCAGCAGTATATGGATGTAGCGCCCGCCTTCGAAATAGGTGTCGTAGTCCACTCCCCCGGCGAGCAGCACGGCCACGAGAACGACCGTCGCCACCGCGACGGGGTGCAGCCACGGGCTGTTGCCCGCCCGCTTGTGGACGGCCAGCCCGAGCCGGTAGGCCAGCAGGGTGGCCAGCAGCCAGGTCAGGGGAAGGCTGGCGATATGCTGAATGACCGGCATGGCCCCGCTCACCGCTTCAGAAGCTTGACGGTGGCCGCGGTGGCCACGACGGAGGCCGCCGTACTGACGCCCAGCGCGGCGGCGATGGCGAGCCATTCTTCGCCGATGCGTTCCAGATGCGCCATGATGCCCACGGCGGCCGGAATGAAGAACAGGCTCAGATGACGAAGGAAAGCGGTGGTGAACTTGTCCAGGCCTTCGTCTTCGCGCCCCCTGGCGACCAGGTACAGAAAGAGCAGCGCCATGCCGGCGACGGCGCCGGGAACGGGAATGGAAAGCATGAAGACAATGGCTTCACCGGCGATCTGGAACGCCAGAATCTTGATCAGGCCATCTATCATCGCCCCTCCTGGAACATGAGCCGCCGGCCGGGAAGCCGGAATCGCGCCGCCTTGCGCAGCGCCATTGTAGCGACACACTGCCGCAAGCAAAGAGGAACACCCGCCTTGTGGGGGGCGGCGGGTGCCTCTCAGCGCCCCCGGCGCGCCTCTTCCAGCAATGCGCGGAGGATCTCCCAGCTGCGCGGATGATCGATCATCGACACCGGCAGGCGCATCCACGAAGATGGCCGCTGTTCCGGCGAGAAAAGCACGCCCGGCGCGAACAGCACGCCCCGCGCGGCGGCCCGTCTTGCCAGCGCCTCGGTATCGACTCCGGTATCCACCCACATGAACATCCCCGCGCAAGGCTCGTGCTGCTGCACGCAGCCGAGTTCGGCCAGCAGGCCCATGCATTGGTTGCGTGCCTGGTCGACCCGCGCCCTCAGCCGCTGGATATGCCGCCGGTACTTGCCTTCCGCCAGCACGTGGTTGACCACCTGCTCCCCCAGTTCGGGCGTGGTGAGACCGCTCAGCAGCTTGGCGTCGGTCAGCCGGCGCACCAGAGGGGCGGAAGCGGCGATATAGCCCACCCGCAGGCTTGCCGCCAGCGTCTTGGAAAAGCCGCCCACGAGGATGACCCGGTTCAGGCGGTCCAGCGTGGCGAGCCGCAGAGGCATGCCCGGATGGAAGTCGGCATAGGTATCGTCTTCCGCCAGCAGGAAATCATGGCGTTCGGCAATGCGCAGGACTTCGTGCGCCACCCCCGCCGACAAAGTGTGCCCCGTGGGGTTGTGCACCGCCGTGTTCAGAATGAAGAGCTTGGGCGCGTGGGCCTGCGCCAGATGTTCCAGTGCCCGCGTATCGGGGCCGTCGGCAAGCCGGGGCACACCGACAACGCGCACGCCATGGACCGCCAGCCGCCCGAAGATCAGAAACCAGCCGGGGTCCTCCACCAGCACGGCGTCGCCGGGCCGCAGCAGCGCGCGCGCGACCAGATCCAGACCCTGTGTGACCCCGGCCACGGTCATCAGGTTGTCATCGGGATGGGCGGGAATGTCCTGATTCTGCAACAGGGTAGCAAGACGCTGGCGCAGCCCCCGATGGCCCTGCGGGTCGCCATAGCCCAGCACGCCGCTGCCCAATGTCCGGCCCACCGTGCGCACCGCCGCACCCACCATGTCCTGATCGAGCCAGTCGGCCGGCAGCAGCCCGGCATTGCCGGCCATGCTCTGCGTCCCGTCATTGCGGAACATGCTGCGCAGCAGGAAGGCGGTATCAAAGGCGCCATCCGGACCCGTCTCGGGATGGACCGCCCAGGGCGGCGCCATGAAGGTGGAGGGCGGCGAAACGTAGAACCCCGACCCCTTGCGCGGCTGGATCAGGCCCTGGGCGGCCAGCTTGTCATAAGCCTGCACGACAGTATGGCGGCTCAGGCCCGCATCCTGTGCCATGGCCCGGACCGAAGGCAGGCGCATGCCCGAACGCAAACCGTGGTTGCGTATCTGCGCGGCAATGTATTCCGCCAGCTGGTCCACCAGCGAGGCACCCGCCTGGCGCAGCGGAGCCCAGCCGCGAGCGAAGCCGCCGGCCGCGCCGGGGTCCGGAAAGCGCGCCGGACACTCGGTTTCATTGTGGGAAAGTGTCATGGTAGTCATACCAGGCCAGTTTTGATTTCTATCCGCTTAAGTGTACCGGTACTGTATTGATTATTTTCAGTAGTATGCCACTGAACCGGCACTCACATCCAGACATCCGCATGAACACCCATATATGGTTCCCCCTCGCAGTCTTCGTTTTCGTGAATTCCATCACGCCCGGGCCCAACAATGTCATGCTGACGGCCGCCGGCGCAAACTTCGGCTACCGGCGCTGCCTGCCCCACATGATGGGCATCACCGCCGGCGGCGCCATCATGGTGCTGCTGGTGGGAACGGGGCTGGGCACGGTATTCGACAGAGTGCCCGGGGCCTATGCGGCACTCAAATACGCGGGGGCCGCCTATCTGATCCATCTGGCCTGGCGGATCGCCCGTGCGCAGGGTGGCCAGAACGGGCCGGCCCGCGGCCGGCCTTTCACTTTCTGGGAAGCCGCCGCCTTCCAGTGGGTCAACCCCAAGGCGTGGATCATGGTGGTGGGCATGATCGCGGCCTACATGCCGCAAAGCTATGCCGCGCACGACCTGCTGCTGGCCGCACTGGTATTGGCCGTCGTAAACTACCCGAGCGTCAGTTGCTGGACGCTCTTCGGCAGCGCCGTGGGCAGGATGCTGCGCGGGCCCCGCGCCCTGCGGTGCTTCAATGCCGCCATGGCGCTGCTGCTGGTGCTGTCGCTCTATCCCATCCTTATGGATCACGTGGTCTAGAACTTCCACGCATTCCGTCAACCATCGATTTCCCTTGGATACGCCGCATCGATTCTGAAAGAGAATAGGTCGCAAGGTTTAAAGTATTGGATTGAATAAATTCTTGTGAAGATAATGACAGCGGATCGGCATCATCCATTCTTCCAAGAAATAAATCCTGTCATCCGGTCCACATCAAAAAGGGGGAAACAATATGAAACGCCTGCTGGGCAGTATCGTCGCCACCCTGGGGCTCATAGCCGCCGGTTCAGCGACTGCACAAACCAAATACGAACTTTCCATTTCCACCTATCTTCCGCCGTCTTATGAATACATCTACAAGCCGCTGGAAAACTTCGCAAAACGCGCAGAAGAAAAAAGCGAGGGCCGCCTCAAGATCAACATATTCCATTCGGGCCAGCTTTTCGACGGCTACGAAGAACTCGCCGCCATCAACCGGGGCGATATCGACATCACCAACCTTACCGGTTCGTACGCGGGCGGCAGCATTCCCGCATTCAACATCTTCACCCTGCCCTTCCTGTTGAACGACATGGCCCACCTGCGCCGCTCGCTGGACAACGGCCTGCTGGACCTGGGCATCCGCAAGCAGATGGCGGACGACCACAACGCCGTCATCCTCGGGGCGGCGCCCTTCGATCCCTACGAACTGTATTCGCGCGAAAAACCGGTGCTCAAGGCCGACGACTTCAAGGGCATGGTCTGGGCCACCACCAGCGCCACGGACGCCCGGGCCGTCCAGCTCCTGGGAGGCTCGCCAACCGGCATGTCCTCGTCCGAGCTGTACCTGTCGTTCGACCGCGGCGTCATCAACGGGACACCCCGGCCGCTGATCACCGGCATGGGCCGCAGCCTGTACGAAGTCGTGAAGCACCTGTCGCTGGTCAACCTGGCGGTGGACATGTCCATTCTCACGATAAACAAGGGCAAGTTCGACTCGCTGCCCCCCGACCTCCAGGAAATTCTCATGGAAAGCGCCAAAGAGCGCGATGCGGAACAGTTCCGCATGGTGGAAGAGTACGTGAATGTCGCCCTCAAGACCTTCGAAGAAAAAGGCATGACGGTCCAGCGCATCTCCCCGGAAGACCGGGAAGACATGAAGAACAAGACGTCCAAGGCCATCGACGAATGGGCCGCGCAGATTCCCAATGGCCAGGATTACCTGAAGATCGTCGCCGACACCGCCCAGTAGAGCCGCCGTTTTTTTCATGACGCGGCCGCCCGCCGGCCGCGTCCGGCCCTTCCTCACTCAGGACGAACATGAAAATCGACAGTGCAAACACTGCGGGCGGCTTCTACGGTTCACTGGAGTTCGGCTCCCGCCCCGCCCTGCTCATCATTGATTTCCAGCGCGGCTTCACCGAAGCCGGCCTGACCCCGCTGGCGGCGGATTGCGGCACCGCCATCGCCGCGCTCAACCGCCTCATCGCCGCCTATCGCGGCAAGGGTCCCATCTTCCATACGGTCGTCGCCTACCGCAATCCCGTCATCGAAGCCGGCCCCTTCCTCAAGAAATGCGGGTCCCTGGTCACGCTCATCGACGGCAGTCCGCCCTGTGAAATCGACCCGCGCATCGACTTCGTCGAAGGCGAAGACCTCGTGATCCGGAAGACCCAGGCCTCTGCCTTCCATGGCACGCATCTGAACAGTCTCCTGAGCGCCCACGGCTGCGACACCCTGATCGTGACGGGCTGTACGACCAGCGGCTGCGTTCGCGCCAGCGCGGTGGATGCCATGCAGAACGGCTATGCGCCCTTCGTGGTGTCGGACTGCGTCAGCGACCGCTCCCGCGAACAGCACGAAAGCAATCTCATCGACCTGCAATCCAAATACGCGCAGGTGTGCGGCTCCGAAGCGCTCATCGCGCTCCTGAGCCGCGCCTGACACCACCGGCCGGCGGCCGCTCGCCGCGGCGCCGGGCGCACATCGTGCTTCTGATCAATGGAGTCCGGGATGAAACTGTCTCAACTGCCCGTGGTTCTTGGACGCATCGCAATCATCATTGCCGAGGTCCTGCTCGTCATTCTTACCGCCATCACCGTGTACAGCGTGGTCGCACGGTATCTGTTCAACGCCCCCAGCCTGTATGCCGTGGAAGTCAGCGCGTATCTGCTCGTGGCCATCACCTGGCTGTCGGCCGGCTGGGTTCACCATGAAAGAAGGCACGTCAACGTCGAATTCGCCGAGGCGAAGTTCCGCGGTCACTGGAAGCGGCTCGCCCACTGGATCAGCCAGGCATCAGTGCTGCTGTTCTCCGTCGTGCTGGTATGGGCGGGCACCAACATCGTGCAGACCGCGTTCGAAAAAGGCTACAAATCGTCGTCCCTGCTCAGAACGCCGCTCTGGATACCCTACAGCCTGCTGCCCATCGGCGCCGCCATTCTCGCATTGATCGCCCTGACCCGATTCCGCTCCACAGCAGCGAAAACCACCCAAAAAGGGGACGAATAAGTGGACGCCACGCTCATCTTCACCCTCATCCTGCTGCTATTCGCCTTTCTCATGGCGGTCGGGGCTCCCATCTTCGCCGCCCTGGGCGTCGCCAGCCTGGTAGGCATGTTTCTGCAGGGGGGCATGAACGCGCTCAACGTGATTCCGTCCATTCTGCATCGCGGGCTGGCCAGCTACACCCTGATCTGCATCCCCCTTTTCATTCTGATGGGCGAAGTCATGGCCCGGACCAGCATAGGCGGGAAGCTCTATCATCTGTTCTACGTATGGCTGCACCGTCTGCCGGGCGGCTTGTCCATCGCCAGCGTGGGCAGTTCGGCGGTCTTCGGCGCCATGAGCGGTGTGAGCGTGGCGGGAGCGGCCACCATCGGGCGGTTCGCCATCCCCGAAATGCTGAAGCGTGGCTATGACCCCGGCCTGGCTGGCGGTTCCGTGGCGGCCGCCGGTTCGCTGGCGCTGCTGATCCCGCCCAGCATCGGCTTCGTGCTGTACGGCGAAATGGCCGACCAGTCCATCGGCAAGCTCTTCACGGCCGCGATTCTTCCGGGTCTGCTGCTTACCGGCCTGATGATGCTCTATCTGTACATTGTCGTGAAGCTGCGGCCCCACATGGCGCCCCGAGGCCAGGAAAAGATCTCGGCGCGGGAACGCTGGTCGGCCCTGCGGCACGTCTGGCCGGCCTGCCTGATGATACTCGCCGTGCTGGGCACCATCTATTTCGGCATCGCCACCCCCACCGAAGCGGCCGGCGTCGGCGCCTTCGCCGCCTTCGCCATCGCGGCCGGCCGGCGTGAGCTCAGCGTCAGGCTGGCCATCGACATACTGCGCTCCACCATCGTCACCAGCGGCATGATCCTGCTGATCCTGGCGTCCGCTCTGCTGTTCGGATACATCATGACGCGGCTGATGATCCCGCAGAAGATCGTAGGGCTGGTGGGCGAACTGCAGCAGCCGGGCTGGGTCATCCTGTGCGCGACCATGCTGTTTCTCATTGTGATCGGCATGTTCCTGGACATCGTATCGGTCATCCTGATCACCACCCCCATCCTGCTGCCCATCATCGTGGCGGCCGGCTATGACCCGATCTGGTTCGGCGTGGTGATGATCATCGCCTGCGAAATGGCGGTCATCACGCCGCCGGTGGGCCTGAATCTATACGTCATCAAAGGCATCGCGCCCGAGATCAGCCTGGCCGACATCATACGGGGGGCGCTGCCATTCGTGCTGGTGGAACTGCTGTGCATCATCATCATCACCTTGTTCCCCTCGATCGTGATGGCGCTCGTCTGAACGATGAACATCAACCAACTCAAATACTTCGTGGCGCTGGCCGAAGAGCTCAGTTTCACGCGGGCCGCGCAAAGGCTGCACATTTCCCAGCCGCCGCTGAGCAAGCAGATCGCCCTGCTCGAAGAGGAACTGTCCGTGCGGCTGTTCAATCGGTCGAGCCGCCACGTCGAGCTGACCGACGCCGGCCGCATCTATCTGTACGAAGTGAAGGCGATTCTGGCACGGCTCAACCGGGCCAAGGCCCGGGCCAGGGCCATCGAAGAAGGCATGGAAGGCGCCATAGAAATCGGCCTGTCCGGCTCGCACTTCCTGGGGCTGGTGCCCCAGCTCGTGGCCCACTGCAATCGCGAAGCCCCCAACATCAACCTGGTCCTGAATGAAATGCGGCCCTGCGACCAAGTGCAGGCGCTGCTGGACCGGACCATAGACATCGGCATTTCCCGCTACCATGCGGACGATCATCTGCTCAGGAGCTTTCTGCTCTGGTACGACCCGCCCGTCACGGCCATGCAGGCCACCCATCCGTTCACATCGCGCAGCAGCCTGAAAATGAGTGATCTGATGGGCGAACGTCTGGTATTGCTGGAACGCGAAAGCTCCGCCTTCGCCACCGGTTTCCACTCTCTGTGCACCCAGGTGGGCATCGATCTGCGCAAATGCCAGGTCGTGGCGGAAGTTCCCGCCCAGCTCTATCTCGTCGAAGCGGGGCTGGGCATTGCCGTCGTGCCGCGCTCCACGACGCTGCGCCTGCCCGCCCTCCAGACCCGCCCGCTGGAAGACATTCCCCTGAGCACCGACGTCTACGCCATCATGCGGCAAGACAACCGCAGGAGCACGCTGCGCAGGTTCGAGGAACTCGCCAGGCACTTCTGCGAGCGTGCGGCGGGCGCCTTCCTCATCCCGGACACCGACTCCACGCCGACGACGCTGCACACCCACTGACACCGGCGACACGGCGGGATACACGCGGCGATCCCCGCGTCTCGCCCGACGCCGACGGCCCGCCCATGCCAAGCGCCTTTCAGCCTGGACAGGCCCTGGCGCAACGCCGCCGCCCTTGCTATAAGCAAGACTGCAAGCAGACGGAACTCAAGGAAACGAAACATGATGATTCGCCGATTCTTTGCGCAATCAATTGCGTGCATCGCCCTGGCCGGAACTTCGGCGGCTGTCGTCGCGCAGCCGGCCGTGGCGCCCGCCGGCGCGACCACCTTCCCCGTCCCGGCACCGGATCCCTTCCAGGCAGCCGCCGGCACCGCGGCCCCCGCGGCCGTGGCGCCCTCCGCCGCCACGGCCATTGCGGTGCCCGTGGCCAGTCCCGCGCTGCGGCTGTACGCACTGGACTGCGGCACTGTGAGCCTGCCGGACATGGGCATGTTCTCCGACACCGGCGAGTACGACGGCCGCAGCGGCAGCCTCGCCGCTCCCTGCTTCGTGGTCACGCATCCTTCGGGCACCTTGCTGTGGGACACCGGCCTGGGGGACAGCCTGGCCGGCAAGGGCCCGGTCACGGTCGACGGCGGCGTCATCCTGCAGGTGGACCGCAGCCTTCGGTCGCAGCTGCAGGCCATCGGCGTACGCAACATCGACTATCTGGCGTTCTCGCACCTGCACTTCGACCATACGGGCAACGCCGGCGCCTTTCCGAATGCGACATGGCTGGTGAATCGTACAGAGCTGGACACCGCCCTCAATGAACCCAGCCCATTCATCAACCCCGATGCTCTCCAGGCCGGCGAGCGCACGAAAAAACAGCTGCTGGACGGCGACCACGATGTCTTCGGCGACGGCACCGTCAGGATTCTGAAGGCGCCCGGACACACACCGGGGCACCAGGTGCTGCTGGTCCGGCTGGCGAAGAGCGGGCCGGTGATCCTGAGCGGCGACCTCTATCACACGCGCGAGAACCGCAAATACCAGCGCGTACCCTCATTCAACGCGAGCCGCGCGGAAACCCTGGCATCCATGAACCGCATCGAAACCCTGGCATCGAACCTCGGCGCCCGCATCATCATTCAGCACGATCCTGTAGAATTCGCGGCATTGCCCCGGGCGCCGGGCTATCTGGAATGACATGGAAACCGGCCATCGTTCCAGCGCGGCCCACGCGCCAGTTCCCATTTCAGTTCACCAGCAACACCAACGCACGACGACCCGCACTCAAATGAGGAGCATCACCATGAGAACCAGAACAACGAACAAGGCAATGATCGTGATTGCCATGATCAGTCTCGGGGCACTGGCCGCCTGCCAGTCCCCTTCCGGCTCGGGCGGCCACCATTCGCGCAATGCCGAATTCAACTGCATCGCCGGCACGGTGGGCGGCGCGGTCATCGGCGGCCTGCTGGGCAGCACGATCGGCGGCGGCCGGGGCCGCACGGCGGCAACGGCGGTGGGCATCGGTGCCGGCGGCTACATCGGCAACACCATGGGCTGCAAATAAGAGAGGCACGATCATGAATCCATTCAAACTGCTCGCACTCGCCGCTGTCCTGGCCATCCCCGCGGTCGGCCATGCCCAGAACACCGCCGGCGGCATGACCTACGAACAATTCAACCACCTCGACAAGGATGGCAGCGGCACCGTCAGCGAAGCCGAATACCGTGCCTTCATGGAAGGCGCGTTCAAGGAACTCGATACCGACAAGAACAACAGCCTGAGCGCCGCCGAAGCCGCCAGGGTACTGACGCCCCAGCAATTCTCGGCGGTCGACGTCAACAATGACGGGCGCGTGAACCGCCAGGAATTCATGGACCACGTCATGGACGATTTCCACGGCAACGACCACAACAAGGACGGCGAGCTGCACCCCTGAAGCGGCGCATCCTTCGCCAGGCGGGGGCCGGGTGTCCCTCGCCTGGCCGTGCAAAGGCTCCTGCTCTCACGGGCGGAGCCTTTTTCATTTCCCGCGCCTTATATCCGCATTCGCCGGCGCGATACCATTCTATTCAGACACAATGTTCTGCATAATGGGGGATCGCCATCATTCCATTGTCCTGACGGAGACTCCCATGAACTTTCCAGCTTACCAGCCGGCTGGCCTGGTCGAATCCCTCAAGCTGCGCTCCCACTGGATTCCCTTCAGCGCCAACCGCGCCTTTCACAAAGACCCCCGCATCATCGTGAAGGCGGAAGGCAATTGGCTCTACGACAACACTGGCCGCAGGATATTCGACAGTCTGTCGGGGCTCTGGACCTGTGGCGCCGGCCACGCCCGGCCCGAAATCCAGCAGGCCGTGGCCAGGCAGCTGGGTACGCTGGACTACTCGCCCGCCTTCCAGTTCGCCCACCCCCTCTCATTCCAGCTGGCCGACAAGATCACCGCGCTGACGCCGCAAGGCCTCGATCATGTCTTCTTCACCAACTCGGGTTCGGAAGCCACCGACACCGCCGTGAAGATGGCGCGCGCATACTGGCGCCTCAAGGGCCAGCCGGCAAAGACGCGGCTGATCGGCCGGGCGCGCGGCTACCATGGCGTCAATATCGCCGGAACCAGCCTGGGCGGCATCGGCGGCAACCGCAAGATGTTCGGTACCCTGATGGATGCCGACCACCTGCCCCATACCCTGCAGCCTGACCTCGCCTTCACCCGGGGCCAGCCCGAAACCGGCGGCGTGGCCCTGGCCGATGAGCTGCTCAAGCTGATCGAACTGCACGATGCTTCCAACATCGCCGCCGTCATCGTCGAGCCCATGTCGGGCTCCGCCGGCGTCATCGTCCCGCCCAAAGGCTATCTGCAGCGCCTGCGGCAGATCTGCGACCAGCATGGCATTCTGCTGATCTTCGACGAAGTCATCACTGCCTTCGGCCGCATGGGCAGGCACACCGGCTCGGAATTCTTCGGTGTGACGCCCGACATCATGAATATCGCCAAGCAGGTGACCAATGGCGCCATTCCCATGGGCGCCGTGGTCGCTTCCAGCGAAATCTACGATACCTTCATGAGCCAGCCCCTTCCCGAACATGCGGTCGAGTTCGCCCACGGCTATACCTATTCCGCCCATCCGGTGGCTTGCGCCGCCGGCATCGCCACGCTCGACCTGCTGGATCACGACAACCTCATCCAGCGGGCCGCCGAACTGATGCCGCATTTTGAAACGGCACTGCACGGCCTCAAGGGCAACCCCCACATCATCGACATCCGCAACTGCGGCCTGGGTGGCGCCATCCAGCTCGTGGCGCGCGACGGCGACCCTGCCATCCGTCCCTACGAAGCCGGCCTCGAATTGTGGAAAAAGGGCTTCTACGTGCGTTTCGGCGGCGATACGCTGCAGTTCGGCCCGCCTTTCACCAGCACCCCCCAGGAACTCGGCAGCCTGTTCGACGCAGTGGGCGAAACCCTGCAGCAGCTGGCATGAGCACAACCCCCGTGCGGCCGGAACCGGCATTCCCGCTCCAAGAATGCCGCAACGGCATAACTGGTATAAACCCCGGCCCTTGCTCAGGCTTTCCACGGAAAGAATAATTAGACGGGACACTCGCCCGGGTCCACGCGACCCGGGGCGCTCGCTTGCCGCTCGAATCATTATTCCGCCCCCCCTTGGCGGGAACGTTATCCGGCGCAACGCCGGCACAGCCCACTCTTGCAACGATTGATTATTGTTTATTGATTCAGGGAAGATATGTCATCCAAAACCATAACCGGCCGGCACGCGTTCCTGCAGCTGCTGATCAACGAAGGCGTCACCCATCTGTTCGGCAATCCGGGCACCACTGAACTGGCGCTCATGGAGGCCGTTCCGCAGTTCCCCCAGATCGAATATGTGCTGGGCCTGCAGGAATCCATCGTACTTGGCATGGCCGACGGCTTTGCGCGGGCATCCAACCGCCTGGTCGCCGTCAATCTCCATTGCACGCCCGGCCTGGGCCATGCCATGGGCGCCCTGTACAACGCCAAGTTCTCCGGTTCGCCGATTCTGGTTACGGCGGGGCAGTACGAAGTGGGCTACGGCCTGCAGGAACCCATTCTGTACGAACCGCTGCTGCCCATCGCCCAGCCTCTGGTGAAATGGGCCTGCGAAGCCACCCGCCTGGAAGACCTGCCCCGCATCATTCACCGCGCCGCCAAGATCGCGATGACGCCGCCCATGGGGCCGGTTTTCATCAGCCTGCCGGGCAGCATCCTGGACGCCGAAATGCCGCTGGACCTCGGCTCGCCGACGCGCGTGGAAACCGGGGTGCGCCCCAGCGATCCGGTCATCGGCCGCCTGGCCGCCCGCCTGCTCGCGGCCGAGCGCCCTGTCATCATTGCGGGGCGCGAACTGTCGCACCGCGACTGTTTCGCACAAGCCACCGAACTGGCCGAACTGCTGGGCGCCGCGGTCTACCAAGAACCCGTTCTGTACAATGCGCGCTTTCCGGCGGATCACCCCGCCTGCATGGGCGATCTGACGCGCAATCAGAAAAAAGTCCGCGAAAGCCTGTCCAGGCATGATCTGGTCCTGTGCCTGGGCGGCGACCTGCTGCGCATGTCGCCCTACAGCCCGATCGACCCGCTGCCGGACAACATGCCCGTCGTCCACATCAGCGAACGCGAATGGGAACTCGGCAAGAACTACGCCACCGAACTGGCGATCAGGGCCGATGTGAAAGACACGCTGGACGCCTTGCTGCCGGCGTTGCGCGCCACCCGCCCGGCCGGCTACGCCGAAGCCGCCAGCCAGCGCATCGCTGCCCTGGGCGAATCCAACTGGTCCGCACAGCGCCGGAAGCTGGTCGCCGCGGCGATGGAAAACGCCACCGCCACCCCCATCGACCCGGGCTTCCTGATAAAGAGCGTGGTCGATGCGCTGCCGGCCAACGCCATCGTGGTCGAAGAAGCGCTGACATCCACCCCGCCCCTGCTCGGGATGCTGCCCATGAGCGACGCCAACAGTTTCTATGGGCTTGCCAGCGGCGGCCTGGGATTCGGCATGCCCGGCGCCGTGGGCATCAGCCTGGCTCAGCCCGACCGCCCCGTGGTGGCCACCATAGGCGACGGCAGTTCGCTGTACAGCATACAGGCGCTATGGACGGCCGCTCACCTGAAGCGGCCGATCACCTACGTGATCATCAATAATCGCAGCTACCGCATTCTCAAGGACCGCCTGGTCGCGGGGCGCCATACCGATCAGTTCGTGGCGATGGACATGCGCGACCCGGCCATCGACTTCGTATCGGTCGCCGAGGGGTTCGGCATCCCGGCACGCCGCATCACCGATCCCCGCGACCTCGCCGCCGCCCTGAACGACGGGATAGCCAGCGGCAAACCCAACCTGATCGAAGTCATCGTCGCCGACGGATACGGAAATCAGGCTTGAATGCCATAGCTTGAGACGCCGGGGCTCGGCCATCGGGCCATGCCCCACGTCGCGGCTTGCAGGCCGCTCCGATGCGCCAGGCATATGACAATCCGCAGTTGGCTGTCGTATGTCCGGGCTTATCCGCGTCGCGGCTTGCATGCGCCTCGAATTCACCAGGCATGGAATAGTGCGCAGCCGCTGTTCCATTTCCGGGCTCATTCACGCAGCGGCCGACCCATTTCCTTCACGACGCTCGTGAAAAACATGACGGCCGGGGGCGCCTCGGCCGCTTTGCGCCGTACCAGGCTGATCGGGCCGAAATCAGTCAGTCTCGGGCCGATGATCCTCAGCTTTCCGTCATCGTGGGAAGCTTCGGCCATGGAAGCGGGAATCAGGCCGATGAAGTCGGTTCCCGCAATCAAGCAACGCAATTTGTCGAAGCTGCTGTATTCAACGGCGGGCATCGGGGCAAGCACGTTTTCATGCCTGAAGATACTGTCGACCAGTTCGCGCAGCGGTGTTCCCGTCGGCGGCATCACCCATTGCAGCCGGGCCAGATCCTTCCAGGTGACATTCCGCGCCCTCGCCATGACGTGCTTCGGCGAACAGACCACGGCGAATGATTCAGCATAGACATCGATCACCGAAAGCTCGCGCAGCGCCGCGGAATCAAGGAGTCGCGCGAAGGCGAGGTCAAGGTCGTTTGCGGCCAGGTCCTGCAGGAGCTTGCTGGTCGACCCTTCTCTTACGGTGAACCGGATACCCGGCTTGAGTTTCAGCGTATGCGCAATCGCATCCGTCAAAAGCTGGGATGAAAGCGAGGGCACCACACCCAGGCGGATCATCCCCGTCCCCCCATCGGCCAGCAGCTCCAGTTCCTGCTGCATGTTGCCGACATCGGCCATCAGGATGTTTGCATGATGTAGAACAGCCTGCCCATACAGCGTCGGAATCATGCCACGCCGGTCTCGGACAAACAGAGGCCTGCCCAGCATATCCTCCAGTTCCTGGATCAATTTTGTGGCGGCGGGCTGTGTCATTGCGCTGGCGGCGGCGGCCTTGCGCAAGGTCTTCAGCGCACAGACGTTGCGCAGCAGTTCGAGGTGCTTGATTCTCAGCCGGCTATACAACGCCCTTCTTGGCAGCGGTAGCGTCATACCCGATCCAGGATGATATCGATTCGTTATCAATAGGCAGTGAAAATTGATTATCGAGGAATAAGGCCAGCACGTAAAGTATGGATTATTTACTCCTCAATCACATGCCATGCCACGACAACGATCCGAACGCCCCAACATCCTGTTGATAACCTCTGATCAGCACCGCGGGGACTGCTACGGCTTCGAAGGACGAAAAGTCCGCACGCCGCATCTGGACATGCTCGCCCGTGACGGCACGCGATTTTCCACCTGCATCACGCCGAACGTCGTCTGCCAGCCATCCCGCGCATCCATATTGACGGGGCTTCTACCGACGAGCCACGGCGTTTCGGACAATGGCATCGACCTGCCGGCCGAGACGGGCGAAGCAGGCTTTGCCGGCGCGTTATCACGGAACGGCTACATCACCGAGCTCATCGGCAAAGCGCACTTCAGCTCATATTTCACCTTTCAGCCCACCGGCACACCGGAATGCATCGAGAGTTCAGCCGGTTTTCCAGAAGACTGGGCCGGCCCTTACATGGGATTCCAGAAAACGGACATGGTGCTCGTGGGACATAACTATTGGCTCCCTTTCAAACCCCCGCAAGGCATGCACTACGAGCGCTGGTATCACGGAGATGGCCGGGGCGATGAAAAGAACAAGCTTTACAAAGGCCATGCGCCCAAGACGCCCACGCCGCAGACCTTCCATTCCCAGCTTCCGGAAGCCTGGCACAACACCACCTGGGTCGGGAACAGGGCCATCGATTTCATCCGTACCCACCGGAATGAGCCGTTCTGTGTTTGGGCATCATTTTCCGACCCGCACCACCCCTTCGACGCGCCCGAACCATGGAGCCGGCTGCACCATCCCGACGAAGTCGATATCCCGGAACATCGCACGCGCGACTTCGAACGGCGGCCCTGGTGGCACCGCGCGGCCGTGGAGAACACCCCGCAGCTGTCCGGGGATTTACTGAAGCTGCGTTCAGAGTATTCCCGGATCGAGGCGTTGTCCGAAGCCCAGCTACGCGAACTGACGGCCAACTATTACGGCATGATCTCATTGATCGACCACAACGTCGGGCGCATCCTGACCGAGCTCGATGACCAGGGCCTGGCCGACAACACCATCGTGATCTTCACAACGGACCATGGCGACTGGCTGGGCGACCACGGCCTGGTCTTGAAGGGCCCCATGATGTACGACGGTCTGCTGCGCGTGGGCATGATCGTGCGTGGTCCGGGCGTGCCGCCCGGTCAAGTCATCAAAGATCCCGTATCCACCGTCGACCTGTTTTCAACGATCCTGGACTATGCGCAGACCAGCCCCGGCCGCCAGGTCGACAGCCGGTCCCTGCGGCCGCTGATCGAACGGCAAGGGCAACGCGACTTCGCCTACAACGAATGGGATCTGCGGGCGGGCAGGGTGGGCGTGGCCCTGGATCTGCGGACCGTGCGTACCCAGCGCCACCGAATGACCATAGAGGTGAATTCCGGCGCCGGCGAACTGTATGACCTTCAAGAAGATCCACATGAGCTGCACAACCGCTACGAAGATCCGGCCCACCGGAACATACGGCGCGAACTCGCGGACATGATCTCGCAAGGCCGCAATGGCCTGCCGGAGCGGCGGCTTCCCGTAGTAGGGACTGCGTAGGGCCTGTTCACGCCAAGACAAGAAAACAAACTGGAGACGAGACAATGAAGATATCCAGCCCCTATATGCCATCCCGCCGGAGACTCCTTCAATGGATGGCGCTTGCCCCTGCGGCGTTCCCGCTGCTTTCGCGGGCCGAGGCCTACCCGTCCCGCCCCGTGAGAATCATCCTGCCGTATGCCGCCGGAGGTTCCACCGATGTCGTCACAAGACTGCTTGCGCAGAAACTCGGCCAGAGCATGGGGCAGCAATTCATCGTCGACAACAAGCCCGGCGCAAGCGGGAACATCGGGCTGGAACAAATGATACGCTCCGCGGCCGACGGCTATACCCTTGCCGTGGTTCCCGATTCAAACATGACCATCAACCCGCATTTCTTCCCGGATATGCGGTTCGATCCCATACGCGACACGAGCCCCGTCGCCACGCTGACGACGATAGGCGTCGGGCTGGTCGTGAATCATGCCGTACCGATCACCACTGTGGAAGAATTCATAGCGTATTCGCACCGCACACCGGGCGGCATCAGCTATGCAACACCCGGCACCGGCACCCCGCACCATCTCGCGGCCGAACTGTTGAAGCAACAGACCGGGGCCAATCTCACCCATGTAGCCTACAAAGGCGGCGCGCCGGCGATACAGGACGTCGTGGCGGGCCATGTCCCCGCGGGTTTCGTGGCGCTGGCCATCACCACGCCTCATGTGGAAAGCGGAAAACTGCGGCTTATTGCCGTTACCCAGGGACAGCGCGCTTCCATGTTCCCTTCCACACCGACGATCGGCGAAACAGTGCAGGGCTTTGATGTCACTTCCTGGATGGGCCTTTTTGCGCCCGCCGGCACACCGGTCGATGTGCTGGAGCGCCTGAACCGCGAAATCACTTCGGCTTTAAATGAGCCTGATGTCAAAAACCTGCTTGCCGCCCAGGCCCTCGAAGTCATTACCGGCTCACGCGAAGCGCTTTCCGAACGTATGGAGACGGAGTCCGCGCGCTGGGAGGCCCTCATTGGAAGCCAGAACATCAAGGCACAGTAAGCGATCACTTTGCGTCGTGAAAGATGATCCCCGCCGTATGCCGCAAGCCCGAGCGCAGGCGGCTGACGCCGTGGCGCATGTTCACGCGGTACATGCCCCTGGCGCCCCGCACCGGGCGGCGATGCACGGCAAAGGCGAGCGCGTCCCCCTGGCGCAGGGGCACGACCTCGACCCGGCTCTGCATCCGCGGGCGCTGTTCCGTCAGGACGAATTCGCCGCCCGTGAAATCGCGGCCGGGCTCCGACAGCAGCACGGCCACCTGCACCGGGAAGGCCAGATCGCCGTACAAGTCCTGATGTAGGCAGTTGAAGTCCCCGGGCCCGTACTGCAGCAGCAGGGGCGTCGGGCGGGTCTGCCCCGCTTCATGGCACCGGCGCAGAAACGCCGCATGCGTCCCGGGATAGCGTTCCGCGATTCCCATGCACTGGTTCCACTCGTTCGCCATGCCTGCCAGATGCGGGTAGAGCGCCGTGCGCAGCCCGCCCAGGATATCGGGCAAGGGGTAGCGGAAATAGCGGTATTCGCCTCTGCCGTAGCCATGCCGGGCCATGAGGATATGGCTGCGGAAATGCGCTTCCTGCGGATAGAGCGCTGCGATCCCCCGGCATTCCTCGGGCGTCAGCAGCCCTGGCAGCACGGCGTGCCCATGGCTGTTCATTTCGTCGGTGAACGTTTTCCAGTCGTAGGCCGCCAGACGTTTCTCGGCGGCGGCGACCGCGTTTTCCGGAGGGGTGCAATGCTTCATGGGAAATCCTTGACCTGGAGGCTCGGCGCCAGCCTGTCCGCACGGCGGGGCCGGCTTCCGATACTTGATTTATACCCCCGCCCCCGTCCGATTTCACTCCGTTTCTAGGGAAGCTCTGAACAAGTCGAGCGGAAAGCAGGCGCTGTCGCCTGTTCAGAGCTTCCCAAGCATGGGTATTCTGAAAACCGGGATCACGCGCCCTTCGGGCGCAGCTTCCCCAATACCCACGGCACGAACAGAAAGGCCACGGCCGCCACGAGGAACGCCACGGATATCGGACTGTCGAACAGCACGCCCACCCTGCCCTGCCCGGCCGCCAGGGCCGTGCGCAGCTGGTTTTCCGCCAGGGGCACCAGGATCAGGCCTATCAGCAGGGGAGCTATCGGAAACCCGTACACCCTCATCACATAACTGACGACGCCCAGCACCGCCATCAGGGCCAGATCGAACACCGACCCGGAAACCCCCCAGATCCCGATCATGGCGAATACCAGAATGCCGGCGTACAGCTGCGGCTTGGGAATGTAGAGCAGGCGCACCCACAAACCGACCAGCGGCAGGTTCAGCACCAGCAGCATGGCATTTCCCACGTACAGCGAAGCGATCAGGCCCCAGACGAGTTCCGCATTGCTGGTGAACAGAAAGGGACCGGGCTGCAGACCGTAGTTCTGGAAGGCGACCAGCAATATCGCCGCCGTCGCCGAAGTGGGCAGACCCAGCGTGAGCAGCGGCACCAGCACGCCCGCCGCCGCCGCATTGTTGGCGGCTTCGGGCCCGGCCACGCCCTCGATCGCGCCATGGCCGAATTCTTCCTTCTTGGGCGACAGATTCTTTTCCAGGGAATACGACAGCATCGTCGGCAGTTCCGAGCCGCCGCCCGGAATCGCCCCCATGGGAAAACCGATGGCGGCGCCGCGCAGCCAGGGCTTCCATGACCGGCTCCATTCTTCACGCGTCATGAAGACCTTGCCGCGAATGGGGATGAGTTCCTCGTTCTGGTGGCGATAGCGGCTGGCGACATAGAGGATCTCGCCGATCGCGAACACCGACACCAGCACCACCGTCAGTTCGACGCCGTCCAGCAGGTCGGCAAAGCCGAAGGTCATGCGCGGCTGCCCCGTCATGCCGTCTATGCCTATCACCCCCAGCGCCAGCCCGAGAAACAGGGCGATGAAGCCGCGCACCCGCGAAGCGCCCATCACCACAGCCACGGAAGTGAAGGCCATGACGGTGAGCGCGAAGTAGTCGGCCGGCGTGAAGATGAAGGCCAGTTCGGCCACCATGGGCGCGGCGAATGTCAGCGCCAGCGTGGCAAGGGTACCGGCGATGAACGAACCGATGGCGGCCGTCGCAAGCGCCGCCGCCCCCCGCCCGGCCCGCGCCATCTTGCTGCCCTCCAGGGCCGTCATCATGGAACCGGCCTCGCCCGGGGTATTGATCAGGATGGCCGTGGTCGAACCGCCGTACATGGCGCCATACAGCACGCCGGCGAACATGATGAAGGCCGAAACCGGACCCACCGACACCGTCACGGGCAGCAGCAGGGCGATGGTGAGCGCCGGACCGATGCCGGGCAGAATGCCGATGGCCGTGCCCAGCACCGACCCGATGAAGGCCCACATCAGGTTGATGGGCTGCAGGGCCACGCCGAAACCCTGCAGCAGCAAGGAAAAGGTATCCATCACACACCCGCCAGCGGCAGAAAGCCGCCCAATTGCAGACCCAGCCTGCTGAACATGAACCAGCACGCACTGCCCAGCACGAAGCCGGAAACCAGGTCCATCACGATGCGCCGCGAACCGAGCGCGCGGGCCACCAGCATGAAGGCGAGCATGGCCGTCAGGGGCAGCCCCAGCGGCACCATGGCCAGGGCCGGCACCATGCTGGCCACCAGGACGGTGAAGAAAGCCCGCTTGTCCATGCCAGGGTCCCGCGCCCGTTCGTCATCGTCGAACGCCGTACCCCGCGCCATCTGGATCAACAGCAGCACGCCCAGCAGCAGCAAGCCCAGCCCGACCAGGGCCACGAACATGCCCGGCCCGATGGCGGCATATTGAGCGCCCAGGCTCAACTGCGACGATGCGTACAGGCAGACGGCCCCGATCAGGATGACCGCCAGCCCCAGCCACCAGGGCTGGCCGGGGACGGTCTTCATGGACGGCATCCGGCGCGCTTACTTGACCAGGCCGGCGTCATGCAGAATGCCATTGATGCGCTTGGTCTCCTCCTGGATGAACTCGCCGAATTCCTCGCCGCCCAGGAAGAAGGGCTCCCATCCCAGGCGGGCCATGACGGCCTGCCATGGCTCGCTTTCGCTCAACTGCGTGAAACGGTCGACCCACAGGCGATAGTTTTCCTCGGGCATGTCGATGGAACCCAGCACGCCCCGCCAGTTGGCGATCTCGACGTCGAAGCCGGCTTCCTTGAATGTCGGAATGTCATCCATTCCCTTCATGCGCTCGGCCGAAGTGACCGCCAGAATGCGGATGCGCCCGGAGTCGGCGAACTGTTGGAACTCTGAAATCCCCGAAAGGCCGGCCTTCAGGGTGCCGTTCACGATGCCGGTAACCGTATCGGCCCCCCCGGCCTGCGGAATGTAGTTCAGCGCCCCGACGGGCACATCGCCCTTCTGCGCCAGCAGGGCCAGGGCGATATGATCGACCCCGCCCGCCGAACCGCCGCCCACCGCCGTCGCACCCGGGTTGGCCTTCAGGGCCTCGACGAAATCGGCGAGGTTCTGGTAGGGCGCGTCGGCCTTCACCGCCAGGACGATGTATTCCGCCGTCAGCCGTGCCACCGGCTTGAACTTGGCCAGGTCGATGGGCGACTTGTTCATGGAAATCGAGCCCACCGTGATTGCGCCGAAGACCGCCAGCGCATCGGCCTTGCCCGTCTGCCGCTGGAATTCGGCCAAGCCTATGGTGCCCCCCGCCCCGCCCCTGTTGGTGAAGCTGACCGTACCCGTATAGATGCCGGCTTCGTTCATGGCCTGCATGGACTGCCGGCCGGTGGAATCCCAGCCGCCGCCGGGATTGGCGGGCAGCATCACGCTGACCTGGGCCTGCGCCACGGCGCCTGCGCACAACAGCGTGGCAGCCAGCAGCGGCCGCAGAAATCGATGGATTTTCATGGTGTGTCTCCTGCGTTTGCTCTTCTGGATAGGGTCTGTAATGCAAGAACGATCTTAACTCAACCCCCGGGCGGCAGGTATCGTTGCGCAGACTTTGCGCGGGGGCCGCTAGGCGGCGGCCACCGCGCCTGTGGCCTGACGCCCGATGAGCGACCGGTACGAGGCGGCTTTCAGCATGAACCGGCCCTATGCTTTGACGGCGACGATGACGCTTGAAGCTTTGAAAATCGCGGTCACCTTGGCGCCGACTTCTATGCCGAGCTTGTCGAAGCTGGTGTTGGTAATGATGGCGCCGACCTGCATATCGTCCCCCATGTCGATCACGACATCGGCATTGACCGCCCCCCTGCTTGCGGAAATCACGGTGCCCGAAAACTGGTTCCTGGCCGAGAATATCAATTCTTCCCGACCGGTCGCCAAAATGACCGACGACGCCTTGACCAGCGCCACCACGTCGGAGCCTTCAGCCAATCGCAGCCTTTTCGTACTGCTTGTGGTGATGACGGCGACGATATCCCGATCGGGCGCTATGTTGACCACGACCTCGTCGTTCACTGCGCCTGTCTGAATCGACTTGATCTTGCCTGCGAACTGGTTTCTTGCGCTGGTTTTCATGACGGCTCCTGGAGGGTTCACTTCCCAATGGCGATCTTACACCCGCGGGCCTGCTCTTTCCGGTTCGGCCGAGGGCCCGCAACGCATGACCGCGCCGACGGACAGCGCCAGCGCCACACGCTTGAAAGAACCGGTATCACAGCGGTGATAACATCGGACCAGAAGGCTTGCAGAGGATTCCAGGATGACCCGCACCCACTATCAGCGCATACAAAGAAAGAAACCGGAAGACCTGCGCTCGGCGCGCTGGTTCGCGCCCGACGACCTGCGCAGCTTCGGCCACCGTTCCCGCATCATGCAGATGGGATACGCACCGGAAGACTGGGCTGGCAAGCCCATCATCGGCATCCTCAACACCTGGTCCGACCTGAACCCCTGTCATGCGCATTTCAAGCAGCGGGTGGACGACGTCAAGCGCGGTGTTCTGCAGGCGGGCGGTTTTCCGGTGGAAATGCCGGCCCTCGCGCTTTCCGAGAATTTCATGAAGCCGACCACCATGCTGTACCGGAATCTGCTGGCCATGGAAACCGAGGAACAGATACGCGCCCACCCGGTCGACGGGGTGGTGCTCATGGGGGGCTGCGACAAGACCACGCCGGGCCTCATCATGGGGGCGCTCACGGCCGGCCTGCCGATGATCTACCTGCCCGCCGGCCCGATGCTGAGGGGCAATTACGCCGGGCAGCAACTGGGCTCGGGCTCGGACGCCTGGAAATACTGGGATGAGCGGCGCGCCGGGAACATCACGGCCCGGCAATGGCTGGGCGTGGAAGGCGGCATCGCCCGATCCTATGGTCACTGCATGACCATGGGCACGGCTTCCACCATGACGGCGATCGCCGACGCCATGGGCCTGAGCATCCCCGGCACGTCTTCGATTCCCGCGGCGGACTCCGGCCATATCCGCATGTCCGCCGCCTGCGGCCGGCGCATCGTGGAAATGGTCTGGGAAGATCTGCGGCCCGGGCAGATCGTCACTGAAAGCGCGGTGCGCAACGCCACCATCGTGGCCATGGCCACCGGCTGCTCCACCAACGCGGTGATCCATCTGCTGGCGATGGCGCGCCGCGCCGGCGTGAACTGGACGCTCGACGACCTGGACGCCCTGAGCCGCGAAGTGCCCGTCATCGCGAACATCCGGCCTTCGGGCTCCACCTATCTGATGGAAGACTTCCACTATGCGGGCGGCCTGCTGGCGCTGATGGCGCAACTGCGCGAAAAGCTCGACCTGGGCTGCCTGACCGTCACGGGAGACACCCTGGGCGCGGCCATTGCCGACGCCCGGGTCCATAACGACGACGTCATCCGGCCGTTGTCCAACCCCGTGTATCACGAAGGCTCGCTGGCCGTATTGCGGGGCAACCTCTGTCCCGATGGCGCCGTGATCAAGCCGTCGGCCTGCGAAGCCCGGTTCCAGCGGCATACGGGCCCCGCACTGGTTTTCGACAGCTACCCCGAAATGAAGGCCGCCATCGACGATGAAAACCTCGACGTCACGCCGGACCACATCCTGGTGCTGCGCAACGCCGGCCCGCTGGGCGGGCCGGGCATGCCGGAATGGGGCATGCTGCCCATGCCCAAGGTTCTGCTCAAGCAGGGCCATCGAGACATGCTGCGCATTTCGGATGCCCGCATGAGCGGCACCAGCTACGGCGCCTGTGTGCTGCATGTCGCACCCGAAGCCCATATCGGCGGCCCGCTGGCGCTGCTGCGCACCGGCGACCTGGTCAGCATCGACATCCCCGCACGCACGCTCGACATGCAGGTCGGCGATGAAGAACTGGCGCGGCGGCGCGCCGAGTGGAAGGCGCCGGCTCCGAAGTTCGAACGCGGCTACGGCTGGATGTTTTCGCGGCATATCAGCCAGGCTGACCAGGGCTGCGACTTCGACTATCTGACCCGGGAATTCGGCGAAGCCGCCGGGGAACCCGACATCTATTGAGCACGCGCCCGCGCGCAGGCCCCCTCCCCCGGGGCTTGCGGGCTCTGCGCGGGCAAGGTATTTGCTTGGCCCTGCGCTCCGATACCACTCAGCGGAGCAAGCCATATGGCCTATACAAGAACCACGGCAAAAAAACTACTCACCGCGGCCGAGCTGGAAGTATTCGACGCAGCGAGGGCGGCGGAGATCAAAAAGATGACGAAGCCCCAACTGCGCAGCAAGCTTGAACGCAGCCGCAAATTGCGCGACAAGTATCGCGACCTTTTCCGCCGCCAGCGGCTGGCGCTGCGCACCGAGGTGGGCAGCAAGGCCGGCACCAAAGGCAACGCCAACGAACGCACCCGCCAGAAAGAAGAAATCATGGCCGAGGTTGTCGCGAAATTCGAAGAACGCATTGCGCAGATCGAATTGGACGAAGACATGGAGTTCGCTGAAGCAAGCGAAGGAAAAGGCATGGCGGACGCTTCGGCGCAACACTGAAGAGCCCGCGGGCCAGGGTCGATCATCGCTCCGTCAGACCCGCGCTTCGCGAATCCTCGGACACGGCAAGGCGCCCGGAGCCGGCGGGGCAGTGGAAGGGAACAACTGGTATAACCCTTCTTTTCTCCTTGTCTCGACAGAATGACCCGTATCAATTGCGTCCCCGTGCATGAGCTCAGCGGCGCCCATCTTGTCGCGGAATACCGGGAACTGCCACGTGTGTTTGCGCTCGCGCAGAAAGCCGCGATACGGGGCGATTTTTCCCAACCGGCGGCGTACACGCTCGGGAAGGGCCACTTGCTGTTCTTCTATACCCGACTCGGCTACCTGGCCAGGCGCCACCTTGAATTGATCGGCGAAATGAAACGACGCGGCTATAAGCCTTCTTTCCCGGGCGTGGAGCGCGGGCAGTTCCCCGGCATACCGGATGCGTTCTGGGGAGACTGGGAACCCACTCCCGAGGCGCTGCGGCTCAACCGCATGAGAATCGCGGAACGAAGCAGATAGCGATACGGTTCGCCCGCGGCGGCGCAGCGGTGCGCCACGCGGCGGCCCGCACGCCTAGGGCCTGGTCCTTGCCTTCCTAATCGACGACTCTGAGAGAATCCACTTCTATCTTCGGCGGGCGTTTACGGCTCGTATCGACCTCGCCGATGAGTTCCACCTTCGTTTTTTCATCCACGGATTGACCGGCAAAACGCCTCGCTTTGATCTCGGCAACGATCTCACCGGTGCCATCCGAGAAAATGTATTTATCGTGCGACGTCTGGCGCAGCAGATGCCCCTGCAATTGCACGTCCTGGTCGTCCACGGGGTTCTTCAGAATCTCGGCAACCGAGGTTTGACCAATCGCGGACGGGCCTGAATATTGCGCAAACACGGGTGCGGCAAAGATACCGGCGGCTACCGCCCCAACCAACAAATACCGCGCCTTTACCTGTGCAAGCATGTAACTCTCCAAAAATCCGGGTTCAAAAGCTCAACTGTAGCAGCGAACCGCTGAGCAAGCCTTGCAAAGCGTAACCCCGGCCCCGTCGCCGCCGCGCTATTCTCATTGCGCGCTGTCTAATGGATATCTATGAAAACTGTCGAAGAAGTGTGTCGCATGCGACTGCAAATGCACATCAACGGGATGGGAGGAACAACGGTGGAAGAAATAACCCCGCGAGGCGGAATATGCGCAGACTCGGCGCTCTCTTGATGATACTGGGCGCCAACCTCGCCATAGGCTCGGTTGCGGCGGCCTTCTATCTCGCATCGTTCGGGTGCGCCATGGGGGCGGCTGACGGAACGTGCGACCAGGGCGCCATGGGGCTATTCATCGATCTGATGAGTTCCAGTGACGGCGTGGTTTTCTGGGTGGTGATCATCGTGGGGCTGCTGATCTTCTGGAAAGGAAAACGGATGCGGGAGCACGCATGAAAACAAGCCTTGCCTTCCGCGAAGCTGAAAAAGCGGATCTCCCCGCCATTGCCGGCCTTCTGTCCGATGATGCCCTGGGCGCCGGCCGCGATGGCCTCCAGCACCTCCACGCTTACGCCGCCGCGCTCGACGCGGTGCGGGCCCAGGCGGGAAATTCGATCATCGTGGCTGTGATGGGCGGCGAGGTGGTCGGCATGCTGCAATTGACGCTCATTCCCGGACTGTCCCGCGGCGGCATGCTGCGGGCCCAGATCGAAAGCGTGCGGGTCAGCGGCAGACATCGTGGCCGGAAGATCGGCCATGCCCTGTTCGAACACGCCATCGGCCTGGCCCGCGCCACCGGCTGCGGGCTGATACAGCTGACGACCGACAAGCAACGGCCCGACGCGATCAGGTTCTATGAAGCGCTGGGGTTCAGCGCCACCCATGAGGGAATGAAGCTGAGCCTGTGAAGAAGCAACAACCGCCACCGCGAAGGCCGTTAATTTCTTGATCCATGGATTTCGGTGTGTATCATACACAATGAACAGCAAAGACCTCATCAAGCAGCTAGAAAAAGCCGGATGGCAACTGCAGAACGTGAAGGGTTCGCGTTATGTCTACCGCCACCCTACGCTACCCGGTCACATCAGCGTTCCGCACCCTAAGAAAGACCTGGGCATCGGTATCGTGACCAAGCTGCTGCGTCAAGCTGGACTGAAATAAGGAGATCACTATGAAATACCCCATCGCAATCGAACCCGGTAATGACACCACGGCCTGGGGCGTCGTTGTGCCTGATCTCCCCGGCTGCTTTTCGGCGGCCGACGAAGGCATTGATCAGGCCATCGAAAACGCCAAGGAAGCCATCGCCCTGTGGATTGAAGACTCCATCAGCAACGGCGAACCCATCCCCAAGCCTTCAAGCATCACCGATCTACAAAAGACCGGCGAGTACGACGGCTGGATATGGGCGGTGGCCGAGGTAGACCCGGCCCTGATAGACGACACCACCGAGCGAGTGAACATCACCTTGCCTCGTCGCATCCTCGCCCTGTTGGATCAGAGGGCCAAGTCGGCAGGTGAGACTCGATCTGGTTACATCGCTCAGATGACGCTCACGCACTGACGCCCCCTGCCCATCCATACAGCAGGGATTTCGCTCGGTGCCACGTTGCAGTTGGGTGGTACGTTACAGGGGCTTACGCTCTCTCGGAGAGTTTTATGGCATTCAACGAAGAAATCAGGCCGCGGCGATTGCCGCTGCCGCCAGCGGGGAAAGCTTGAACCAGTGGGTTGCCGGGGCGATTCAAGAAGCGGCTCACGCCTGACGCACAAAAAAACAGCGCACCGAAGTGGGACATCAATGTATGGCTGTTAGGTCCTGTTGACACTAAAAGGAGGCTCAGGCTTTCGCCTGCATCACCACCACGAACCAGAGCTGCGGCGCACCTTTCTGGCTGCGTCCCGATTCAAGTCTCTCGCTTCCGCTTCAGCATATTCATCTTCGCCCGGCTCATACGAGCCCTCGTGCATGCAGCTGCCGGGGCTCAACTTGCACTGGATCGAACCTCCGGCCGACGAGCACCCAGAAATAGCTGCGACAAGAAACAGCGATAAGCCGAATCGGCTCAGCGTTTGAGCGGACATTTTCACGGCGCCCTCCTACAGAGTTGCTACGACCCCTTCTTATAGCAGACTCTTGCCGCAGCACCCGGGCGCCGCGCAGAAATGGAGCGGATAGACGGAACTTTGAGAATTACCGCCTCAGGGTCTTGGCCCAATGCGGTTGGAACGGTGTGATCAACCGTGTCTAACGAATGCCCATCCCCCGTTTATGGGGTAGAGCCAAACTTAACCGTCCCAGCCTTCGAACAACGAGCGGCCCAGAAACAGCAAAGCCCCTTGAAAATCAAGGGGCCAGCTGGCGGAGACGGAGGGAGGCACACAATGATCATCCATGCGGATTTCAAGGGAATTTTATTATGGATGCCTACAATAATGCCTACATATTACGGCCATACGCCAACGAGCGCCAAGCGCCAGGCCTACGGCTGGTCCTCGCAGCAGCTCGCGCGCCGCGCCGGCCTTTCCCAAGCCTGCATCAGCTCGATCGAGACCGGGCGGCGGGCAAGTCCATCGCTGATGACGGCTTCGCGAATTGCCAAGGCGTTCGGGATGCCGCTGTGGGTTGCGCTGCGGGAGCTGACCGAGCGGTAGCAGCCCATGCCACCCCAACCGGTCCCAATCGTCGTTCTGGATTTTTCAATCCTTGACAATTGACACTTGCATCGACGATAGGCTTAGAGCATGATCGTCACATTATGTCACTTTATCATGCTCCATACATCCTGTATTTCTCCGGCGCCGTACTCGGCGTCATTTTGTGGTGGGTACGTCGTCGAGATCAGTAATTGATCACCACCCACACAGGTCCTCACCCTTCCGATTATGCTCCAGCACCTGCCGCCTGATAGGCGCCGGCGTATCCAGTACCTGGTCGGACGTGTCGTAGTAGATCGGTCGCGCGACCGAGCAGAAGCTACCGGCGGCCGGCGTCGCGCACCCACTTATCGATAGACTCACGAGCGACAGCATCATCGTCCATCGCAGCCGTTTCATTCTCCACCTTTCGCGCCCTCTCTGCGGCCTTGCGATCGGCCTCCAGTTGATCGATGCGGGCGTCCTGTCGCCCCGCTAACTTGCCTGATTGAATCACCCCGGGTTTTGAGGAGGCTGCATTTCTTGAGAAAATGGAGCCATGAGCAAGAGCAACAAGTTTTCCCCTGAAGTCCGTGAACGTGCCGTCCGATTGGTGCAGGAGCATCGCGGCGAGTA
>JACCES010000011.1 GCA_013416455.1 Alcaligenaceae bacterium
GCTCGCGCTCCAATTCTGATACGACCACCTCGATTCCCTTGCGTCCCATGATCAGCCCTCCCAGTCGACAGGAGAATCATAGGAGGATTTCAATAAATGTAAAGTTATTTATGGGACTTAACACTAGGGGGCAGACTTTATTTCCGCACTTCAGGGTTCCGGGGCTGTTCAGGCTGTCTTGAAAAACCTGCGCAGTGAGTGAACAGGGCTGCCTGAACCGCGCTTCCCTGCTTATGCACGTCTCTGAAGACACTAAAACGTCTTGCCGGATGTGATGATTCAATGATATTCTAGCCCTGGATTGTTTGTCCGGACAAATACAAAGAAGATATCTGTGAAGGTGCAATATGGATACACCCTCTGATCTTGTGAACAAGGAGACAGTGCAAATGAGTACATCGGGAGCGCGACACCCCGTGAAAGGTTTTGAGAGAATTGCTGATGCGCTTGCCGAGTCAGGTGTTGAATGCATTTTTGGAGTTTTGGGCGACGATACCGGTCCATTGATCGTGGCGACCAATGAGCGCGGCATCCGTTACATCTTTGCCCGGCATGAAAATCAGGCGGTCGCAATGGCCGACGGTTATTCGCGCGCAACCGGTCGTACGGGGGTGGTCACCGTCACGGGCGGGCCGGGGTTTTCCAATGCGATCACGGCGATCAATAGTGCTTATCGAGGAAAATCGCGCATCTGTGTGCTGGTCGGAACAGGCAATGTCGCGGAAGATGATCTCGAATCCGAGGCTATCCGCACGACGCCGCCGGTGAACTGGCTGAAATACTTTCCGCAAACCGCCGTGCTGGATATTCTTGGGATCTCTTCGGTCAAGCCGGCATCGGTCAATTCCGCCTGGCAGGAAACCCATCGGGCGATGCGCAAGGCTGCTTCAGAGACGGTTGTGCTTGTGCTCCCCAGAGATGTTCTCGAAGGGGCTGTTGACCACGCGCCTATGCTCGAGCCCCGCCCGGCAGGGCTGGGTCAAGCGAGGCAAATTTCAAATACGGCACCGCAGGTGCCCCTGTATTGTGGCGGAGAAGCTCCGACCGATACGGTCGGAGTTCTTCACGAGACAAGCCACGCATCCGGGCCGGGCGTCACCGCTGCGGGTGTTGATGCGGCCGCCGGGCTCAATAAAGAGCCGGTGGCTCCCCGGGCAGAGCAGATTTCCGCCGTTGCGGACGTGTTGCAGGAAACATGGGCGATCAACCGGCCTTTGATTCTTGCGGGCCGTGGTGCGCTTGATGCCGGCACAGAATCGGCGCTCAGACGCCTGGGCGAATTGACCGGCGCCCTCATGGCAACCACGCTGCATGCAAACGCGCTTTTTCATGGTGACCCTTACAACGTCGGCATCTGCGGCACTTACGCGTCGCCTGTGGCCTCCGAACTGATTCCCCAAGCTGACTGCGTACTGGTTTTTGGCGCAGGCCTGAACGGGTTGACGACTTACAAGAACACCTTGTTTCCGAAGGCAATGATCATCCAGGTGGACACGGATCCCGCGGCATTCGGCCGTTTTGTGGATGTCGAAATGGAGATTGCCGCGGACACCCGTTTGACAGCGGAAATGCTGGTTGCGGAACTCGAACGTCGCGCCCACGCAGTCGAAGGTTTCAGAAGCGGCGAAGTGCGTGACCTCATCAAGGGTTTCCAGCCTCGCCACGGGGTGCAGGACAAAAGCGGGTCCGGCATGATCGACCCTCGGATATTGATGATCGAACTCGACAGGATTCTGCCGCGGTCGCGCATCCTGTGTGCCGATGGGGGGCAGCAGGCCAGGTTTGCCATCCGTTATGTTCATGTTGAAAAGTCACGTAACTTCCTGCAGGCCAGCGATGCCGGTGCCATTGGTCTGGGCATGGGCAGTGCCATCGGCGCCGCCGTTTCCAGGCCTGGGGAAGTGGTGCTGGCCGCTATCGGTGACGCCAGTATGATGATGACGCTGGGTGATCTTGAAACAGCCATACGGCTGCGCTTGCCGATTCTGGTGGTCGTCAGCAATGACGAAGCGCTTGGTTCCGAGGTCAACTTCTTGAGTGAGCAAGGGCTGCCCACCGAAGTTGCGCTCACGCCGTCGCCTTCCTTTGCAGCCATCGCGCAATCGATGGGGGGGCAGGCGGCAACAGTCCGGTCACCTGATGACCTGAGTGTGGTCGAAAGATGGCTGCAAGAGAGCCCGGGCGGGCCACTTGTCCTGGATTGCCGGATCAATCCGGAGATACGGGCGCATGTTCTGTAGCGGTGTGGTTTGCAGCTGATGCTGTGACAGCCTTGATGTCCGGAGGCTGGCTCGTGACGGATGTGCATGGCGGGCTCCGATCGTCCGCTGCGGCCCTGTTGGCATAATGACTATATAGAATGGTCATTATTGCCATGCCAGGGGCCACACATCCTGGAAGGAATGGCCTGCCAACCTTTTCATCCGAGCGTATGGTTCATGCCGCCCCACACCCCCAGGCTGTTGATGCTGAACAAGCCTTTCGACGTGCTCAGCCAGTTCAGCGGCGGCGAAGGCCGCGCAACGCTCAAGAACTTCGTCGATGTCCCCGACGTTTATCCGGCGGGCCGGTTGGACCGTGACAGCGAAGGCTTGCTTCTGCTGACCAATGACGGCCGCCTTCAGGCGCACATTGCGGATCCGCGCCACAAGATGGCGAAGACGTATTGGGCGCAGGTGGAAGGGGAGCCCTCGCCGGAGCAGTTGGAACGCCTTCGCCGGGGCGTCACGCTCAAGGACGGCCCGACTTTGCCCGCAGGGGCCGAGCGCATGGGCGAGCCGCAAGTATGGGCGCGGAACCCGCCGGTTCGTTTCCGCAAGACGATCCCGACCACGTGGCTGGCGATCACGATAAAGGAAGGTCGCAATAGGCAGGTGCGGCGCATGACCGCCGCGGTAGGCCTGCCCACGCTGCGGCTCATTCGCGTGCAGGTGGGGCCCTGGAAACTGGATGGTCTGCTTCCCGGGCAGTGGCGCGCGCTTGATGCGAGTTCCGCGTATCTGCCCCACAAGGCGAAGCGCGAAGCCAGTAAACGGCCACAGTGAGCGGGAAGCTCAGCAAGGGTCTGTCGTGATGCATTGTCAGGAATAGTGTTCCGGATCACTTCAGCAACATGGCGATCTACGCTTTAGCATCTTGGGTGCAATCGGCCAGGGGCTACGGGCGGTTACTCGGATGCGGCCGGAAAAGCAGCCTGGGCCGCACGAACCAGGGGGGGCCAGATGAAGATCCGGCTATTTTGCATCCCGCGTCGCGAATATGCCCGTCGCCCTCACTATCTTCACGTCATCAACCTGCAGCAGGCAGGTAGCATAAATGAGCCTTTTACCTTGCTTGTCGATGCTGACGCGCGCTTCAAGCCAATCGCCGATCTTTGCCGCACTCAGGTAGTCTATCGACATGCTTGCGGTGACGATGGAGGTATTGCATTGAAGCGGTATGTAGTACCCCAGGGTACAGTCGGCCAGGGTCGCCAGCAGCCCGCCATGGGCGATCTGGTGCATGTTGGCATGGGTTTCCTGCAACCGTAGCGCCAGGATGGAGTCGGATTCTTTCTTATAGATGGGGCCGATCGTGGCGACGTGCGTTACGAAGGGGGTGGTTGGCACCCACGGTACAAATCCTTGCGGGATCTCTGTTGTCATCTGATGATATTCCTTTGCTTGGGTTGATTGCGTTCCCGCCACCCTTCACCGATAAGTGGCTGGTCTTCCGGCCGACGAAAACTAGATGATAAGAGATGCATGGGGCGCGCTATTGATCTGACAACTCTTCATTCAATGCGCGCGAGCTTAAAAGCGATATGACTGTCGTGCAGGCTGGCGAAACGTCTCGCCGGGGATAAGTAATGCCCAGCTGGCGCTCCATGGTTGTTTCAGGTAGCGATACCTCATGGAGCAGACCTCTGGCCTTTGGGTGCGTAATCGCCAGTTTGGAGAGAAACGACAATGAATTCGTCCTTGCTATGACATCATGCAGGTTGGGCAGGACATTGGTCTCGATGTACGCTTCGGGCGGGGTTAGCTCCCGTGACTGGAATACCTGATCCAGCCAGATCCGGCTTGCTACCTGCCGGGATGGCAATATCCACTGATACTCGAGCAGGTCTGCAAGGCCGAAGGCATGCCGTTGAAAAATAGGATGTTCACTGCTTGCGGCAACGACAACGGTGTCTTGCAGTATGCCCCGGCTGATGAGCCGCTGGTCGTTGGGAAGTGCGCCCACGATGAGGTCGAGCTTGCTTTCCGACATCTGCTCTTTCAGGACGTAGTTGGTGTTGACTACGATTTCGAGGGAGATGCCCGGCGCCTCTCGCGATATCAGGGAGCATATGGTCGGCAACAGGTAGTCGGCCGTTATCGGGCCACAACCGAGGCGCACTTTCCCCACATTGCCCTTGGCCAGCTCTCTCATATCGCCAAGGTGACGCTCACATGCCTCCCGTACCTTCTTGGCTCGCGTGTACAGCTCTTTGCCGACGACAGTGAGTGTCAAGCTGCGTCCCGTCCGATCAAATACGGGAGCGCCGAGATCCTCCTCGATGCGTCGAATGCATTTGGTCAGCGCAGGCTGGCTGCGATGCAATAGCGCGGCTGCACGGCCCAGGTGACTCTGTTCGGCGATGATTTCAAAATACCGAAGGTCGCGTAGATCGATATTCATTTGATTCCTGCGGGTAATCTATCCATCAACATTATTCAATAGACGGTTATCGTCAGCTGGCATTAAATCACAACCACGCGGCACCCTGCTTCCTAGGGCCAAAATAAGGACACAACGATGAAAATGCATAAATTCTTTGCCATTGCGGCCTTGAGTGTGGGCTCTGTGCTAGTGGCGCCGTTCGCCGCTGCCGCAGACAGCTATCCGAATCAACCTATAAAGCTGATCGTTCCCTTCCCGCCCGGCGGGGGCACGGACACCATTGCGCGTTTTCTGGCTAACGAGCTGAGTGAAAGCTATTCATGGAACGTAGTGGTAGAGAATCGGCCCGGGGCGGGCGGCACAATTGGCCTGGGGATGTTGGCGCGCTCCAGTCCGGACGGCTACACCATGGCTGTTGGCCAGACGTCCAATCTGTCCATCAACCCGTACCTGTACAAGGATATCTCTTACAAGGTGCAGGACGACTTCGCGCCGGTCGTTTCGTTGGAAGCGCAGCCCATGGTTCTTCTTACCAGTGCGAAAAGGAACTTTCGCTCTGTCGCGGACCTGATCGCGTATGCCAAGGACAATCCCGGCACGCTGGCGGTCGGGAATGCGGGCACTGGTACGGTAGGTGATATTACGGGGCGCTACTTCGCCCAGGAGGCCGACATAGACTTGTTGCATGTGCCCTATAAAGGGGCCGCGCCGGCTATGAATGATTTGCTCGGCGGCCAGATAGACATCATCTTCGCAGCGACGCCGGCCGCAATGGCGCAACGCAACAGCGACAAAATCAACGTGCTCGCGGTCACTACACTTGAGCCGGTTCCCCAGCTGCCAGGTGTGCCTTTGCTGACAGAAACGCTGCCGGGGTTCGAGGCGGCGTCCAAGTCCGGCATCGTCGTGCCTGCCGGCACTCCTGAGGGCATTATCGACATCCTCAACGAAAGAATAAATGAGGCTCTGTCCTCCGCCAATATGATCGAGAAGCTGCAAGGGGCGGGCAGCGTCATCATGGGCGGGACGGTTGAGAAGTTCGCCCAGGAAGTGGTGGAGGACTCCTCGAAGTGGTCAGCCATCATCAAGGCCGCCGATATCCGCATTGATTAAGGACCTTTTGATCAAGTCGAGCGGAAAGCGGGCGCTGTGGATCGGAGTGAAATGCGAGGCGCAAAGCGCAGTGATAGCAGTAGCTATCGCGAGCATTCGCAACGAAGCAGATCGCCCGATTCCACAGATGCACGCGGCGCGGGGACTTGATCAGAGGACCCTTAACACGTTATTGATTCAAGGAAAAGCGTGACACCTATACATGCTCCGTTGCAGAACATTCGTGTTCTCGATCTCACCAATGTGCTGTCAGGGCCTTATTGCTGCAATCAACTTGCGCTGATGGGAGCAGAGGTGATCAAGGTCGAGACACCACAAAGCGGTGATCTTGCGCGGCAGTTGGGTGCCGACCCTTCGCTCAATCAGCGTTTCATGGGCTTGTCTTTCCTCGCGCAGAATGCCGGGAAGCGTTCCGTGACCATCAATCTCAAACATGCCAAGGGCAGGGAAATCTTTTTGAGGTTGCTCCAGAGCGCGGATGTCGTGGTGGAGAACTTCCGGCCTGGCGTCATGGAGCGCCTTGGCCTTGGGTTTGATGTGCTGTCCTCTCACCAGCCACGATTGGTGTATTGCGCGATCTCCGGGTTCGGGCAGAATGGACCATTGAAGAGTCTGCCCGCCTACGACCAGATTATTCAGGGTATGGCCGGGGTCATGGCGATTACTGGCGGGCCGGACACGGCCCCCTACCGGGTGGGCTACCCACTGGCGGATACGGTGGGTGGTATGACGGCCGCTTTTGCCATTGCAGCGCAGCTGGCAAACCCGTCGCGCATGCAAGCGTGCTTCATCGATGTTTCGATGCTCGAATCAGTCCTTTCCGGGATGGGCTGGGTGGTGTCGAATTACTTGAATGCCAATGTCATTCCCTCCGCTCGGGGGAACGATAACTTTACCGCCAGCCCATCAGGCACGTTTGCCACCGGCGATGGCCTGCTCAATATTGCAGCCAACAAGCAGGAGCAATTCGAGGCCCTATGCGAAGCGCTGGGCCGCCAGGATCTCATCGCCGACCCTCGTTTTTCGACACGCGAGGCGCGGCTTGAATATCGACAAACACTGACCACAGAGCTTGAGCGGGCACTGAAGGCGCGGGCCGCCGAAGAATGGTGGCCCGAGCTGGCCGGCCGCGGCATCCCGTGTGGGCCGGTGCTTGGTGTTCAGGACGTTCTTCATCATCCACAAATCCAGATGCGCAATCTGGTGGCCGCTATCGATGACGTGTCCGCTGTCGGCGCCGAGATTCGGGTAGTGCGCAGCGGCTTTCAGGTCAACGGCAAGGTTGCCGAGGTCGAGGCGCCGCCGCCGCAGCTGGGCGAGCATACCGCGGCGATTCTTAGTGAACTGGGTTACAGCGACGAGGACATTGCCCGTCTCGTCGAGGACAAGACAATATGAGCGATATCAACGGCAACGAGGCCATGGAGTCCGCTGACTGGTGGCGCACCTCGATCATCGATATGCAGCCCGGAAGTATCCGGTTTCGAGGCTATGCGATTCAAGATCTCATCGGTAACGTGGGATTTGCCGAGATGGCCTGGCTAATGATGCGTGGCGATCTTCCTACGCGTCAACAGGGCAGCTTGCTGGAGGCGGCGCTTGTCGCGGCGGTTGACCATGGCCCGCAGGCGCCCAGCATAGCGATCTCCCGTATGGCCTCGACATGCGGGGTGGGCTTGAATAATGCCATGGCCTCGGCCTTGAACGTGTTGGGTGACGTGCATGGTGGGGCCGGTGAACAAGCGGTGGAGTTGTACGTCCGGATAGACGCAAGTGTTCAGGCAGGCAACGATCTGGCTGCGGCGGTCGCGCTTGAGCTGGATGCCTACACGCAGGAGCACGGGAAGTATGTGCCTGGATTCGGGCACCGCTTTCACCAACTTGACCCGCGTGCGCCCCGGCTGCTTGGCTTGGTGGATGCCGCCGCTGCCGAGCAGGTGGTGAGCGGAAATTTCGCGGCAATTGGTCGTGCGATCGAGCAGACGCTGCAACAGCGCAAGAACAGGCCGATACCAATGAATGTCGATGGCGCCACCGCCGTCATTTATGCTGAGCTGGGTTTTCCTCCGGCGTTGGCGCGTGGGCTGTTCTGCTTATCGCGCTCAGTGGGCATTCTTGCGCACGCCTGGGAACAAATGGAACAAGGCGGGCGTAACAAAGGGCCGATGCCAAGGCGGTTTCTGCCCGCCTACGAAGGGCGGGTGGCCAGAAGCCTGCCGGATCGCGCCTGACCATGACAACGTCTTCGACACCGAATCTCGCGCCCGATCTTCTGAGTATCGGTCTTGAACGATATGGTACGAAACTGAGGTCCGGCGAGCTATCGATCGAGCAGGCGACGCGGGCCTATCTGGACAGAATCAGTGTGCTCGATCCGATCCTGAGCCCTTATGCCTACATTGCCCATGAGCAGGCGATCGCGGCGGCTCGCCTGCTCGATCAGCAGTTGAGTAGCGGTGTGGACCTTGGGCCGCTGATGGGTGTGCCCATTGCGATCAAAGACAATATCATGGTGGACGGCATGCCCTGTCTTGCGGGGTCCCATACGGACGTAGCCCGCAGGTTGAACGGGGAAGCCAGCTTTGTATCGCTGCTCAAGGCGCGCGGCTGCGTCGTGCTGGGCAAGCTCAACACAGTGGAATTTGCGCTTGGAAACACAGGGGTGAATGCGCGGCTGGGGACGCCGCGCAACCCGTGGGACGCGACCTGCTTCCGCCTGCCTTCCGGTTCTTCCTCCGGTTCCGCGGTGGCCGTGGCGGCGGGGTTGTGTGCTTTCGCAATCGGCACCGATACAGGGGGGTCCGTCAGGGGCCCCGCTGCGCATTGCGGCGTGTTCGGAATGAAGTTTAGTGCGGGCAGATGGCCGATGGACGGCATTCTGCCTGTTTCCGCCGCGCTGGATGCGCTGGGGATACTGACAGGGTCGGCTCAAGATGCCGCAACGGTATGGCGTGGGCTGACAGGCGAACCTGTCGTTGTGCCGCGCGAGCCGGGTCAAATACGCTTGGGCGTATCAAAGCCGTATTTCTTCGACAACCTGGATCCGATCGTTGATACGGCGATGCAAGCCGCGCTGCTGCGTTTGGCACAGCATGGCGTCCAGATCGAAAGCGTTGCTGTTCAGAACGCACACGAGGTTGACGGGCTGTATAACATCCTGAGCAAGTCCGACTTGTTATCGGCACTCGGGCAGGACTGGGTCAAGGCCAATGCCGATCGCATTAATCCGGACGTTCTCGATCGTCTGAGCGAGGCATTTCACTTTACCAGGAGCGATTACGAAACAAGCGTTGAGCGCAGGCGGGTGCTTTCGCGCGATGTGAACGCAGTCCTGGAACAGGTTGATGCCCTGCTTTCTCCCACAAAAAGGGAAGTCGCACCGACCTACGACAGCACTGAAATGTCGGTGGATTACATGCGCACTTTATCCCGGCACTGCGCCGGGCCAACGCGTATTGCGAATTTCTTCGACCTTTGCGGGGTTACACAGCCCGTCTATATACCGGAAGGCGGGTTGCCGGTGGGCATGCAACTGATGGGCGGCGCCCGGGCAGAGCGTAGCCTGCTTGAGATCGCGCTCACGATAGAGCGGATCATCGGCGCACCGGCCCGCCCGGATCTGTCGGCTTTTTTTCGGTGAAACCAGCCTGCAAATTTCGCTTGCAGACAACACGCTGGAAGGTGTCACGCAAGGGATGATGTTCTGATACTCAGTTCAAAGCCCGAACAGAGCCACCCGTCGCATACTTGCCGCCGTCCTTGAAGTTGGCGGCGTTCATTTCTTCAGTACACCGGGAATTGCCGTAGAAGATGATCTTGCCGTCGAGTGCCACCAGAACGGCCGCCTCGGTAGAGGAATACACGCTGGGAAACTCATAGCAGGTATAGCCTTGCGCATTTCCGGATTTTTCCCGCGGGGGCTCGTCTATTTTTTCCAGCACGGGCTGGATGTCATCGCCGACGTCTGTCTCATTGAGCGTCGCCTGCAGCCGCTTCTGCCTTTCGTCCGCGCCTGTCGCGGTGGGGTTCCAACCGCCCAGGGCGGATTTCGCCGCGCTGAAGCCGCCTTCAGCCATTTGCCCTGTCATGATCGGTGCGCATCCGCCAAGAAAGCCCAGGGTCGCAAGCCCAATAGCGGCCAGGAGGCCGGCCAACGTCCTGCTCGCATTCATTTGTAATCCCTCCAGCCGCTTCCGCGCGGCCCTTGGCATTGCGGCGAGTGGCGTTCTGTTTTGTCGGATCGGCGATGGTGTCATCGGGCGCCGCCCATGATTGCGCGGGCGGTTGCGAGCAAAGCGGCAAAAGTCAGTACGGCATTCGCCGCGTGCCCATATTCCCAGTTGCGCCGCAGCGTTTCCCAGTTCGCGGGGATGGACGTCCAGTCGTCGGTCGCCTGGTTGCCCGGGAACACCCAGATGAAGAACACGACCAATGTCAGGCAGATGAGCAGGGTCGACGCAAGCGCTGCGCGGGCGGCTGGCATGTCGATGTCGCGTAGCAACCAGAATAGCAATCCATTAGCGATGATGGCGGCGAATATTGCGACAGAGAATACTGCCCAGCCGGCGTAGATTTTCTGAACCGCGAAATACTCGTTTTGTGTGAGCTGCATTTTCGCCGGCAATTCCAGAAGATGCGCGCCACCTGGAAGCAGGATCAGGGCGGTCAGTGCGAGCGTCAATAGTTTGAGAAACATGCGGGCCTCCTCCCGCCCGTTACAGCAAGAATCGCGTGCCCATGAGCGCCTTTGCCGGCATCACGCCTTGGCGGCCGGCTGGGCGCGTCGCAGGCCGCCGCGCTCGTAATCGGGTGGCGGGAGCCAGCAATTCCCAGACCTGCGCCCGCGGAACCGCCATGCGCCTGATCCAACCCAACCTAACCTCGATGGACTTTCTTTCGCGCTTCAGGAATTGCGGAAGGCACGCACCCGGTCCACCATCTGGGGCGCGCTGCCCAGGTAGTTGCCGGGATCGCACAGGCTGTTGACGGAGCCGCGGTCGAGGTGCGCCGAGACCTTGGGGTCTTCGCACAGGATGTCGGCCAGCGGCCGGCGGGAATCAGCGGCCTTGCGGCAGGCGTCGTACACGACGTCGTGCGCCGTCTGGCGGCCGATGTGCGGCGCCAGACCCATCATTACGGCTTCGGCCACGATCAGGCCGGCGGAAATGTCCAGATTGTGGCGCATGCGGGAGGTATCGACTTCCAGGCCGGCCAGCATGAATTTCGCCTGTTCGAGCGCGCCGGCGGTCAAGACGAAGGATTCGGGGATCACCGACCATTCCAGGTGCCATGGGCCGGTTGCGCGTTCGAAGTCCTGCATCATGGCATCCAGAGCCAGCCCGGCCTGCTGGCGCACCATTTTCGATGCGTTCCAGATCAGCTCGCAGGAAATCGGATTGCGTTTCTGCGGCATGGTGCTGGAAGCCCCACGGCCTTTGACGAATGGTTCGAACGCTTCGGCGTATTCATTGGTCATCATGATCATGATGTCCAGGGCGATCTTGCCCAGTGTACCGGTCACCAGCCCCAGGAACTGCACCGCTTCGGCCAGGCCGTCGCGGGCCACGTGCCAGGAAATGGGGCTGGCGAGCAGGCCCAGCTCTTTCATCAGGGCATCGCTCACGGCCAGGCCGTCTTCGCCCAATGATGCCAAAGTGCCCGCGGCGCCGCCCAACTGGCCGATCAGCACTCGCGGCTTGAGCTGTTCCAGCCGTTCGCGGTGCCGGCGGATCATCAGCAGCCATACGCCGGCCTTGTAGCCGAAAGTGATGGGCAGCGCGTGCTGGAGATGCGTGCGGCCGGCCATGGGCGTGTCGCGGTAGGTATGTGCCATGGCGTCCAGGACGTCATCGAGCGCCGCCAGATCCGCTTCGATGATCTGCAGCGCTTCGCGCACCTGGAGAACCGTGGCGGTGTCCATGATGTCCTGTGTGGTGGCGCCCCAGTGCAGGAACTCGCCCTCCGGGCCGCAGATTCTGGCCAATTGATGCACCAGCGGAAGGATGGGGTAGCCGACGATCTCGGTTTCCCGCTTGAGCAGGTCGTAGTCCAGTTGCGAGGCGTCCGCGCGGGTGGCAATGGCTTCCGCCGCCTGGCGCGGGATCACTCCGAGCTCACCCTGCACTTTGGCCAGAGCGATTTCGACCTCGGTGTAGCGGCGGAGGGTCGCTTCGTCGTCGAATACCGCCCGCATGCGTTCGCTGCCGAACATATCCTTGAAGATGCGGGATTCCAGAATCGAGACAGGCATGAATTTGTACTCCAGATGAGTTCGTTCAGATACGCACCAAGCGGTGCGGATGGCGACGTGCCGCCTTCGGGCTTGCTCAGCGCCGGCCAGCCACCCGTCTTTTTTTTGAAGTCTACATGATAGGCGGCGGCGTGGAACGGGAAACGTTCAGCATGCGCAAAGGCAATCCATGCCTGCGACCACCATCCACTCAGAGGAGGGACCGACTGGGCTATGTGGAGTCAGTGCGGATTGATGGCGTTGACAATGAATCACACTGATCCTACACTGAAATTTCACACGTATTTCACAAATTGTTCAAGGAGGAGTTATGTCAAAGAAAATTCGGGTCACGAGTCCGCATGTTTCTGAGCCGCCTGCCGGGCTGTGGTCAAACTGCCTGCAAGTAGATGACACGTTGTACATCTCTGGCCTGACAGCTCGCGCTCCCGATGATTCCATCCCCGAAACTGCGTATGAACAGGCAAAGACTATCTTTCAGAAAATGAAATATCTGATCGAAGCAGCGGGCGGAAAGATGAACGACATGGTGACACTTACCATCTTCGTCACGAGGATCTCGGACAACACGGAAATTTGGCGAGCACGCAAGGAATTCTTCTCCGGCGACTTTCCGGCATGCGCGCTAATAGAAGTAAAAGGTTTGGCTAAGCCTGAGCTTCTCGTCGAGATTCAAGGTCAAGCACGTCTTGGCGCCGGCGGCTGAGGAAAGGGTAGTCAGGTCTTGATTGGCGGGCTCGAAATCACATCGCGAATTGAATTCCCCAAGGAAAATTCAAAAATGAGAATAGAACGAAATAAATCGCCGTTAACGTCATTCCTTGCCGTTGCCATCGGATTGGCGGCATGTGCCTTTCTTAGTCCGGCCGCTGCCGAGACATTTCCGGCAAGGTCGATCAGTATCATTATTCCATATTCTCCAGGTGGTTCGTCGGACACTATTGCGCGGGCTCTCGGTCAAGAAATTCAGAAGAAAACTGGTCAAAGCGTGGTTGTGGAAAGCCGGCCAGGGGGTAATACCGTTATAGGAACAAATGCCATGCTGGAGCGCCCGGCTGACGGCTATACGGTTTCCATTGCGGCGGCTAGCTCTGTGATTGTTCCACGGCTTGTGGATAAGCTTCCTTACGACTTCGAAAAAGACGTTGCCCCGATAACTCGTCTATATGGAAACCCCCACGTTCTCGTTGTGGCAGCCAGCAGCCCGCCAAAAAATCTGGATGAATTCATAACCTGGGTATCGAAGGATAAGAAAAATTCTACATATTCTTCAGTGGGTACCGGCTCATCCATCCATTTGGGGTTTGAGCGTTTCAAGAAGCAGGCTGGAATCAATATGCTGCAGATCCCGTATAAAGGATCGCCGGCAGCGGTCATGGCCGTGCTTTCTGGCGAAGTGGACGCCACGTTTGCCGATGTTGGTCCCGTTATGCCCCACATTCAAGCGGGGACATTGCGCGCCATAGCGGTCGGAAGTGCACAGCGCTCGCCATCGCTACCGGATGTGCCCACACTTGCCGAGTCCGGTCTTGCTGGTTTTACGTCCGAGACCTGGATGGGGTTGATAACGAACGCGCGGGTCCCGAAAGAAAGACTGGGTGAGCTGAACGCGCTTTTCACCGATGCTCTCAGGCAGCCAGAGGTAAAAAGCGTTCTAGTGCATCAAGGGGTTGAGGCGCAGCCTGGTTCTTCAGAGGATTTCGCGCGCTTTATGCGTGATGAAGCTGAGCGTTTCAAGGAAATCATAGAGTCCGAGAATATCTCTCTTCAGTAGTTGTTTTTCCGGTCTTGAGCTATCATGATGATCGGAGTAGCGCGGAAAATATGGTCATTGAAATGTATGATTGGGTGTTGAACATGGGGCCTGCTTTCGATCATTTGCTTGAAGAAAAAATATCCAAGCATCACTCTGGCCGCAAGGTGGAAGATGTTTCCATTTCCCTGGGAGAACAGGCTTATATCGCTATAAAGAGCATGATTCTTCGGAGGGAGCTGCGGCCAGGGGACCAGATAAATGTTGCTCAGTTAAGTGAAAAGACGGGGTTGGGGCGTAGCCCCATAAACCTGGCGATACACAGGCTGGAGCGCGAGGGTTTGGTTGATATACTTCCTCGGAAAGGCGTTCTTGTCAAGAGCGAAACCTTGGAAAGTTTCATGGAGCTGGTGTCTGCTCGTTTGCTCATCGAACCGTATCTTACGGGGCTGGCTGTCGAGCAGGCAGATGCCGAACTCATAAACCGCCTGAAGGAGCTGATCCAAAAGGGCAGGGAATGCCACAATAATAATGAACCAGTCGGGGTAATGTTGGTTGATAGGATGTTCCATCAAATGTTATATCAACAGGCAGGGAATTCCATACTCGCTGAATTGGCGCAGGGGCTTTTGGATAGATCGATGCGGATATGGTTTCAACCTACGGCCGCCCAGAATCGCAGCTCAAATATAGAAGATCTGGAGGAGCTGTACCTTCATATAAAAAATGGGGACAAGGAAAGTGCGTCCTCTATGATGTACAAGCACATCAATTCTCTCAAGAAACGAATGCTCGATTTCTGAATGGCCGGCCGGGAATAAGCGTGAAGGTCTTGAGACACCGTTTGGCGACTTGGGTCTTTCCGAACTGACGCAGGCCTTTCCGGCTTGCAGGTTCATTGCTTTGAATAATACTGAGTTAGGGCCCGCATGCCTCGCGCGCACCGATCAGTCCGCTCACGTGCCGCAGATCGTCTTGTATGGCATTCAGCAGCACGGCTTCGGGCGAGTGGGCTTGCCGGTTTGCCCACGTTGTCGAGGGCAACTGGTCAGGGGGGCCGTGTTCGATCAATGCGGCCAGTTTCCCGTAAACGGCGTAGCGGGCCGCATGCAATTCTCCTGAAAGGGATGTGCGAAATGCTGGTGACGGGTTTTATTGGGCCACAGCAAATAGCCAAATATCAAGGCAATGGCGCCGCCTATCAGGGTGTCTTGCACACGCAGCAAGGCATAATTGACGCTGGCCCGTTCCGGGCGGCGATGCATCGCGGGCCTAACCCTCCAGCGCCTGCCTTTGGTACTCGGAGCGTCGGCGGATGAATCGCCGGAACGAGGTCCGCAGGTGCAGTTGCATGGCGTGTTGCGCTGTTTCCCCATCGCGCTCGGCGGCCGCGAGCGTCACTTCTTCGTGGTGTCTCAAGCTTTGTTCCAGTTCGCTCTCGTCCGAAAGGTAGAACGAACGGACGAGCACCGGGATGTCCGCCATGACTTCGAGGATGGATCGCAGGCGCGGCGAGCCGCAGTATTCCAGCAGCGTTCGATGAAACAGCTGGTTCGCGAACTGAACGGTTTCCACGTCCTGCGCCTTGATGCCGGCGGCCATCTGTTCATTGAGTTCCCGCAGGCGGGCGACCATCGCGTCTCCGCCGCGTTCCGCCGCCAAGCGGGCGGCATAGGGCTCGAGCAGCATGCGCAGCTGGAAGGTTTCCTCGATGTCCCGGTCCCCCCATATCGACACATGGACGCCCTGGCCGGCATCCGCTGTCGCCAGCCCATCTTCTATCAGGCGTTTCAACGCCGCGCGCACTGGCGTGCGGCTCATGCCGAGCTGGCGTGAGAGCGGTGCTTCCTTGATCTGCTCGCCGGGCGCGTAGTGGCCACTGATGATCCGCTTCCGAAGCAGCTCGTATGCTTTGTCGCTTTCTTTCATGCCGGACTCCCTTGCGCCGTATGCCTTCCGGCCATCATTCCCCTGATTGTATTTTTTATGCACATAAAAAATGCTTGATAGGTATTTTTAAGGCGTATATTATATTTTATGTGTTTTTTTTGTACTTAAATGTCGACGACAGAGCCGGAGAGTTCGTCCCGACCCGCCAGTTGCGCCATCGCTCGAACCGCAAGGAAGAATAAACCATGAAGTTCGCACTCATCGGGGGCGGCGTCGTCGGCAGCTGCTACGCAAAGGGGCTTGTCGAAGGCGGCCTGATCCTTTGCGGAGTCTGGGACATCGAGCCTTCGGAGCCGTTGCAGGCGTTCACTGCCGCGAATGGGGTGAAGATCCATGGCGCCCCGGGCGCCTGGCTCGGCGACGCCGATTACGTATTGAGCGCCGTCTTCGGCAGCGCATCCTTCGATGTCGCGCGGCAGGCTTTGCCTTTCATGAAAGAGGGGGCCGTCTACGTCGACATGACGACCGCGACGCCGGAGGCCATGGCGCAAGCTTCGGAACTCGCAGGGGATTCGGGTCTGCATTTCGTCGATGTCGCAATCACCGGAGCCGTCAACATGCGCGGCGTGAAGACGCCGTTGCTGTGCGCGGGCGAGCGCGCCGATATGGTCGCCAATCTGTTCAGCGGCATCGGCGCGCCTGTGAAGATCGTCGACGGGCCGCCGGGCAATGCGGCGCGGCTCAAGCTTCTGCGCAGCATTTTCTCGAAGGGGCTGGAAGCGCTCACCATCGAATGCCTGGCGACCGCCGAGGTCAGCGGATTGCGTGCGCAATTGCATGAAGTGCTTCTCGACATCGACCAGACGCCGCTGCAGGCGCTGATGGAAACACTGGTGACGACACACATCGAGCATGCGGGGCGGCGGCGTGACGAAGTCATGGAGGCCCGGCAGCTCATGCGCGCGAATGGGATCGAGCCGCTGGTGCTGGCCGCGGTCCAGGCCCTGTTTGAGCGCAGCGCCGACGCCCTGAAGCGGGGCGGGGCGCCCGGCGGTCATCCCGATGCGGCACTCGAATGGCTGGTGCGCTCGGCATCGGCGCGGGGTGAAGCCCGGGTGGACTGAGCAGGCCTTGCATAGGCTGAAGAACTCAATGCGGCAGAACCGAAAACAACAGGAGACAGATGATGAAGAACTTGAAGTGGGTGGCGGCAATGCTTATGACATGCTGTGCGGTTGCGGCGGCGCAGGCGGCCTCTTACCCGGAGCGCGCCGTCCGGCTGATCGTTCCCTTCCCGCCCGCGGGCGCGCCGGATGCGCTCGCCCGCATGTTGTCGGCTTTTGTCGAGGAAAAGCATGGCTGGGGCCTGGTCGTCGAAAACAAACCGGGAGCGGGGGGCAATCTTGCGCTGGATCAGGCGGCGCGATCCAGGCCGGATGGTTATACGCTTGTAATGGGCCAGACAGACAACGTAGTGCTCAACCCGCTGATCTACAGCAAACTTACCTATGATCCGGACAAGGACCTTGAGCCCGTGGGTCTGGTGGCCAAAGGCGCTCTGGTTATGGTCGTGAAGGCGGACTCGCCTTATCAGACGGTCGACGACGTCATCAAGGCGGCAAAAGCGAACCCGGAAAAAGTCACCTTCGCATCCCCGGGTTATGGCACGTCCATCCATATCGTGCACCAGCTCTGGCAGCAGGCATCAGATATCAATATCACGCATGTGCCCTACAAAGGCTCGGCCTTCGCACTTCCGGATCTTCTTGGCGGGCGGGTCGATCTGTACATGGGATCGGTGCCGACCCTTCAAGGTCAGATAGAATCCGGGGCGGTGAGGCCGCTGGCAGTCACTTCAGACGCTCGCGTCGCATCGCTCAAAGACGTCCCCACATTCCGTGAGCAAGGCGTCGAAGGCGTCGAGATGGCCAGCGCCTTCGGCCTGCTGGTACCTCGGGGAACGCCCGCGGATATCATATCGAAGTGGAACACCGCCATCAACGATATGCTGCAGTCGCCCGAAGCGCGCGGCAAGATCACCCAGATGGGCGCTGATTCGCTGGGCGGGACACCACAGCAGATGCGCGACCTTTATGCAAATGACCGGCAACGCCTGGGCGACGTGATCCGGGCGGCCGGCATCAAGCTCGATTGATCTCTTTGAAAGGAATTCCGGATGTCTCTCGGATTGCAGATTCTCAAACGCCGCCGCGCCGTCGACCTTCAGCTGGCGCGCGCTTTCCTCGATATACCCGTCGCCAACGTCAGTGACTGCATGTCACGGATGTCCGCCGGGGGGCCGAGCGTGCGCCGCATGCATGCGGGCGGCCGCATGGCGGGCCCGGCGCTTACCGTCAAGACCCGCCCCGGCGACAACCTGATGATCCACAAGGCTTTCGAGCTGGCGAAGGCCGGTGACGTGATCGTCGTCGATGGCGGGGGCGACCTGACCAATGCGCTCATCGGCGACATCATGGTCGGCGAAGCCATCAAACGACGGCTCGGCGGGTTGGTGATCCATGGTTCGATCAGGGATTCCGGGGAAATCGCCAGGTTGCCGATGCCGGTGTTCGCCGGTGGCGTCACGCATCGCGGCCCCTACAAGGACGGGCCGGGCGAAATCAATGTCCCGATCGCGATCGACGGCATGGTCATCGAGCCCGGCGACCTCATGATCGGCGACGATGACGGTGTGCTCTGCCTGCCTTTCGATTCCGTGGCTTCATTGCTTGAAGCGGCGCAAGAGAAGCAAAGGCTGGAAAGCGGGATGGTCGCCGCCATCGAGGCGGGGAAACTGGACAGATCGTGGGTCGACGCCACGCTTGAGCGGCTGGGTTGCCATATCGAGCGCTGATGCGCGGGTACAGGATGAATGCAGGACAACATGAATATCAAGGACATGAATAACCGCCATGAGTGAAATCAAGTATCGCCCGCTTACGCCGACCTTCGGGATGGAAATCACCGGCGTGGATTTTTCGAAGGAACTGGCATCCGACGATATCGCGCTGCTCAAGCAGCTGTGGATCGACGCTTCCGGGATGCTGCTCTTTCGCGACCAGAACATCACGCCGGCGGATCATGTCCGGCTGACGTCATACTTCGGCAAGGTGCAGGACGACATCGCCATCCAGGCGCCGGTGCTGGCGCACTACCTGCTCGACGGCTACCCGGAAATCTACCGTGTCTCCAACAAGAAGATCGACGGCAAGCCGCTGGGCCGCGAAGATGCCGGCACCTATTGGCATTCCGATGGCTCGTGGATGCAACAGGCGCCCCGGGGTTCGATTCTTCATGCCATCGAACTGCCGTCGGTCGGCGGCGACACCATATTCAATGACATGGGGGCGGCCTACGATGCGCTTTCCGAGCCCATGAGGACGATGCTGGACGGCCTGACGGCCATGCATACCGTCCTGAAAGCGGCGCTGGAATCCAGCTATGCCAAGGAATACGCCGGCAAGCTGGATCAGGCCGCGCAGAAGTCTGCGACCAAGCCGGTCATTCTCCGGCATCCGGTCAGCGGCCGTCCCGCACTCTATGTCAATCCGGGGTTCACCAGCCGCATTCTCGAGCTTTCGGCCGCGGAAAGCGACGCCGTCCTGAAAATGCTCTTCGAGCATTCGACCCGCCCGGAATTCCTGTACCGGCACCAGTGGCGCCTGCACGATGTCGCCATGTGGGACAACTTCACCAACATGCATTTCGCGGTTGCCAACTACAAGGCGCATGGCTGGCGCCTGCTCAATCGGACGACCGTATTGCTGGATTGAGCATCGTGTGATGCGGCCACTCTGCTGGCGGCCCGCGTCCGGAATCATGCAGGGTGGCCCGCGAAGTGCGGGAGCCTGTGGCGGCCGCGCCGCTATTGCTCCCTGACCACCTTGTCGTTTCCCACCACCAGCCTGACGCGCTCCATGGCCGGCAGGGCCTCATGGTCGCGCAGGGTCTTGTCGATGGCGGCCAGCATCGCGTCGCGGCATTCCATGTCGAAGGCGAAGTTCGATACCCAGTACTTGATCGTGTAGGTGATGCCTTCCACGCCGTACTCCGTGGCGCGCACGATGGCTTTCTGTGTTTCCACCATGCCGGGGTTTTCGAGCGCCAGCCTGGTGGCTTCCTTCAGCAGTGTCTTCGCCTGCGTGGCCGGAACGTTGTGCCTGAGGGTGATCCGCACGCTCGCCTGGTAGTGCTTTCTGGGCGCGCTGTAATTGGTCAGCATCTGCCGGGAAATCTGGCTGTTGGGCAGGATCATATAGGTGTCGTCGGCGGTGAGGATGCGCGTGGTGCGCCAGCCGATTTCCGTGACGCGCCCGGTCGTGGTGGCGTCGAATTCGACCCAGTCGCCGATGCGGAAGGGCGCTTCCAGGCCGAGCGCGATGCCCGAGAGCACGTCGGCCAGCACGTTGCGGATGGCGAAGCCCAATATGGCGATGATCAGGCCCGAACTGGCGAGCACGCCGCCCGACGACTTGCCGATGAGCAGGCCGATGGCCAGCATGGTCGCGATGGTGAATAGGGTGACGGACACCAGTTCGCTCAGCAGCTTGGGCACCTTGCGCCGCCCGGTGGCCTTGCCTTTGCGGGTCATGAGGGCGCGGAAGGCGCGGGCGAGCAGCCAGCCGAAGGAATAGAAGACCGCGACCGCGGCGATGTTGCGCAGGCTGGAGATTTCGATGCCGGGCAGCAGTCCGTGTATCCGGACATGGAATACATAGAACAGTATCGAACCCACGCACAAGACGAGCGGCCACGGCGAAAACGATAGCCGGGCGAGCCTGCCTGGATCAGGTTCCGGGCTGCGCTTTTTTTTGCTGGGAGGCTTCATGGGGGCGCCGGGCTCCTCGAAACGATGGCGGCACCCCGGACGATATGCCGGGATGGGCGCTGACTGCATGGCAGCCCCGATGATAGCTTTTTCCACGCCCCGCAAATGCCTGCCCGATGGGCAGCCGGCGCGGGGCGGTTTTCAATGTGAACAGGACACTAGACCGACGGCGGCGTGAGAACCCATATCACGTTCGTTGCAATGTCGCCGCGATTGCAGTAGCGATGCGGAATGCTTCCCTGGAATTGACAGGTGTCACCCTGTTCCAGCTGGTAAAGGGTGCCGTCCAGCCAGAGCTCCAGTGAGCCGGAGATGATGATGCCGGCCTTTTCCCCCGCATGGCTGTAGGGCTCGGGCCCGGACTCCCCGCCGGGCTGAAGCGTGACATGGAAGATTTCGAGCAGTTCCAGCGTGCTGGGGCTCATCAATTCCTTCATGACGGAGCCACTGAGCTTCAGCAGCTGCCGCGCATTGCGGCGCACGATGTATTTCCCTTCTTCAGGCGCGGCCGCCATGGGGCTGAAGAATATGGACACCGGCACATGCATGGCCGCCCCGATCATTCTCAGCGATCGTAGTGACGGTGAGGCATTTCCACGTTCAATCTGGCTGATCATTCCTGTGGATACGCCGGCGGCTTCCGACAGATCCCGGATGGACAGCTTGCGCTCCTTGCGAAGCGTCCTCAAGCGGGTTCCCAGCTTCATCAGGCCGTCCTTGTCGTTCTTCACGACGCCGTAAACCTGTTGCTCCTCCTGTTCATTCATGGCTTTGGTGTTCACCTTCCCCGACCCCCCCGCAGATAGATCGCGAGCTCCGTTACCTAGGGCTTCCCCTAGGTTTTGTTCATTGTAATTGAGTGGTGGCTGCATAGAGTGGCATAATTCATCAATGTGATTGAACATTCTATCGCTAATGTTCAATTTGGACTATCTACTATTACGCCATTGCCGCAAGGCGATAGAGCGTAGCGGCAGACCATCGTAAGAGATCTATCGCGTACTGTTAAGGACCCGGCACCCTATGAGTATGTCACGCAGCTTGATCATGACCTGGCGGGAGTGGGCCGGCCATGATGGCCTGGCGCTTGCATCGGCTATCAGGCAGGGTGCGCTGACCGCAAGGGAAGCCGCTTTTCAGGCCGCGAGCGCGATCGTTCTGTTGAACCCCCGGCTCGAAGCCGTGCTGGAGGTTTTTGACGATGTTGTCGAGCAGCCCGATGTGGAAGGGTCTTCACGGGACGGCGGCTTGTACGGCGTACCCATGCTCCTCAAGGACCTCGCCGCCGGCTTGCGCGGCCGGAAGCAGGAACAGGGTTCGCGTCTGTACAAGGATTTCGTTGCTCCCCATACCGATCCGATCATCGAGAATTTTCTCCGGGCCGGCCTGATTCCGGTGGGGCGCAGCACGACGCCCGAACTGGGGCTTGCCTGGGACACCACCACGGATTATCTCGATACGGTGATGAGCACCCGCAATCCCTGGAATACCGAGCGCACGGCGGGCGGGTCGTCCGGGGGAAGCGCCGCCGCGGTCGCCGCCGGGATGGTGCCTGTCGGCTCGTCCTCGGATGGCGGCGGATCCACCCGCATTCCCGCGGCGCTGTGCGGATTGGTCGGGCTCAAGCCTACGCGCGGCCTGCTGCCCCGCCCATTGAATTCAAGTGAATATCTGTCACGCATCTCGAATGACGGGATCATCACGCGCACGGTGCGTGATACGGCCGCGGTGCTCGATTATGCCGCTCATGTGCCTCTGGGCGGCAGCTTCATGCATGTGCGCGGCATGGGGCAATCCTATCTTGAAGCCAGCAAACGCCATCCCCGGCCGCTGCGCATTGCTCTGTCCACGGGAAGCTGGGGGCGGGCACATACCGTGGACGCTGCGGCTGCCGAACGCATAAAGGCCCTGGCTGAGCAGCTTGCGGCCCTGGGCCATTCGGTTGAAGAGATCAACGACCGGGACATCTGCAACTGGGAGGAGATGTGGGACAGCTACACCATTAACTGGATGTCCGGCCGCGCCTTGCTTCCCGACATGGCGCGCGCACAGGGAATCGCGCCAGAAAGCCTGAAGGATTATCTGACCCCCATGACCTGGAGGATGTACGAAGCGTCTCAAGGCTATGACAAGTTCGATCTATGGCGAAGCATGATGATGAACAATCGGCTGAGCCGGGATTTCGGCCGCTTGTTCGAAAGATTCGACATATTGCTGGCCCCTGCCTACGCGGTACCCGCGCCTTTGGCCAACACCGATGGGTCATTGCTGGGCGGCCAGCCGCTCGACGACTGGTTCAACAGACAGCTGGATGCCAGTCGTTATGCCATTCCCGCCAACGAGGTGGGGTTGCCCAGCCTGGCCATACCCGCGGGGTTCGATGGCGATCGCATGCCGGTGGGCGCGCAGTTGTACGGCCGATGGGGCGAAGAAGCCCTGCTGCTTCAGCTTGCGGCACAGGTCGAAGCGGCGCATCCGGACCTTTTCAATACCGTTCCTCCTGTGCATGTGTCCAATATGGCGGATGCTCGTTGAGGTTTTCCGTCCATTCTTATATGACAAGCTGACAAGGAAATTGCATGAAACGTTCTTATATCTTCAGTGGCATTGTTTTCGCCTGCTCGGTTCTGTTTACCATGGCGGCGCCGGTGTCGGCGGCTGCCAGCACCGTGTTGAAACTCGGCTGGACGACGACCGACAGCCCCAACGACCCCTATGCCATTGGCGCGCATCTGTTCAAAGAAGAAGTCGAACGGCTGACGAACAATGAAGTCACCGTGCAGTTTTATCCCAACCGGCAGCTGGGAGACGAAAGGCAGATGCTGGAAGGTCTGAGATTCGGTACGGTCGACCTGGCACTGATCACCAATTCGGTGATTGCCCAGGTCGAACCCGCCTTCCAGGTTTTCGATCTGCCATTTCTCTTCTCCAATGAAGAGCAGGCGCACAGGGTTCTCGATAGCGACGTGGGCAAGTCGATCTCTGAAAAACTCGCGTCAAAAGGGGTCACCAGCCTTGGGTTCACTGAGGGAGGTTTTCGTCAGATGCTGAACAACAGCAAGCCCGTGTATGTGCCGGCTGATGTTGCGGGCGTCAAGTATCGAGTGATGCAGAACCCCATGTTCATCGATATGTTCACTGCGCTCAAAGGAGCCGCGGTGCCCATGGCATGGGGCGAAACGTTCACCGCGGTACAGCAGGGGACGATCGACGGCCTTGAAGGCGCGGTGGCGGTCTTCTACGCAAGCAAGTTCCAGGAGGTGACGAAATACCTTTCCATCACCAACCATAACTATTCCGCGGTCTCACTGCTGATGTCCAGCAGGGCGCTGAACAGGCTGAGCGATGAACAGCAGGCGAAAGTGCGCGAAGCGGGCCGGAAAATGGTCGAGGAGCAGCGCCGGAAAAGTGCCGCGCTGGCGGGCGACACACTCAGGCTGATGAAAGAGGCCGGCCTCCAGATAAATGAAATCGACGATGTCCAGCCGTTCCGCGATGCCATGCAGCCCATCTACGAGAAAACACGGAAAGCTGTGGGCGCTGATGTCATGGATCAGACTCTGGCAATCATTCAGGAATAGCACGAGAGGCAATGCGTAGAATCTTCGACCTCATAGAGAAAGCACTCGTAGGCCTGGCGGTGCTTGGGACGCTGTGCATGCTTGTCATTCTGGGAATGCAGGTGGTCATGCGTTATGCCTTCAATACACCGCTGAGCTGGAGCGAAGAGGTGGCAATGCTGCTGTTTTCCTGGGTGATCGTATTCAGTACCGCCACCGGGGTCCGGCAGTTGTCCCATGCGCGCATGAGCCTGCTGGTCGATGCGCTGCCAGGATGGTGCCGGCATTGGTGGGAACGGGCCATCAGCCTGTTGATCGGATGCACTGGGCTTTTCATTACCTGGGCAGGCTGGCATTACGTAGCGGAGACCCTGGGTTCCACATCCGCCGCCATCGGGTTCCCGATTGAATGGTTGTACGCGTGTGCCCCGTTTTTTGGTGTGTTGCTGGTGCTGTTCTCGTTCGAGCGTGTGATCAGCCCTGATAGGAAAGATCATGAGTAGCGTCACCCTGTTGCTGTCGGCGGGATTCGGATTGCTTGTTCTGGCCGGCGTTCCTTTTGCCTTCGCGATCGCGGCGGTGGTGGCGGTGTCTCTTTTCGTCGCCGACATCAACCCGATTCTGCTGCCCCAGTCCTTCGTGGCGGGAACGCAATCGTTTACGCTGCTGGCCATTCCGTTCTTCATGCTGGCGGGCGGGTTGATGACGGCCGGCGGCCTGTCCAGAAGGCTGGTGGACGTCGCCGATGTTCTGGTGCGCCACCGCACCGGCGGGATGGGGCTCGTGACCATACTCGCGGCCGGCATATTTGCGTCCATATCGGGATCGGCGCCGGCAACGACCGCGGCGATAGGCGCCATCATGATCCCGGCCATGGTCGACCGGGGCTATGAGAAGTCGTTTGCCACGGCGCTGGCCGTCAGTGCGGGGGTGCTGGCTCCGCTGATCCCGCCGTCCATCGCCTTTGTGATCTGGGGAGTGATCGCGGAACAGTCGATCACAAGACTGTTCACCTCGGGGATTCTCCCCGGCGTGCTGATGGCGGGCGGAATGGCGCTGGTGGTCTGGATCTACGCAAAACGGAACCGGATTCCTTTGCAGCAGCGCGCCAGTTGGGCGGAGATCCGGCGGGCCCTGCGGCAGGGGGTCTGGGCATTGTTTGCTCCGGTGATTGTGCTTGGCGGCCTGTATCTGGGTGTGTTCACCCCCACGGAAGCGGCGGTGGTCGCGTGCATTTATGCCTTGATCATCGGGGTTTTTGTGGAACGCAGACTGAACTGGCGCGAGATTCCCGCAATCACGGCCGACGCATTGAAGGTGACGGCCATCGTCATGGCGATCATTGCGTTTTCCAACGGCTTCGGGATCATGGTCGCTCAGGAGCAGCTGTCTACCCGCCTTTCCGGCTGGCTATCCGAGAACATCGACCAGAAATGGCAGATGCTGGCAATTCTCAATATCGCCTTTTTCCTGCTGGCGGCGGTTATGGACGAGATCGCCATCATGGTCGTGCTGGGCCCGATGCTGATTGCCATCGCCAACGCTTATGCGATCGACCCTGTCCATTTCGGCGCGATCATCGTCACCAACTCCGCCATCGGCATGGCCGCGCCGCCGATCGGATACTGCCTGTTCGTAGGCATGGCGGTCAGCGGGCTGTCCCTCAACAGGATCGCCGTGGCCATCTGGCCATTTATCGTGATTATGCTGGTTGTGCTGTTCATGGTGACATACATCCCGGCGTTCGCTTTGCTTCTGCAACCATCGTGATGCCATGAGTGAATATCTTTCCGGGTACAGTGTTTCCAAGCTGCTGAAAGGCTACGAGCGTCGGGAGTTTTCCCCCGTCGATGTCATACAGGATGCGTTCAAGGCCATCGATGCGCAACAACCGTTGAACGCGTTCTGCCTGGTCGACCGTCAATTGGGCCTGGACATGGCGCTTGCATCCGAAAAGCGCTGGCGGGAGGGGCGGCCGCAAGGCTTGCTGGACGGCATTCCCGTTGCGATAAAGGACACCTGCACGGTAAAGGGATGGCCGACGCGTTTCGGTTCCTTGACCCAGGGGTCCGCGGGCAGCGCGGAAGAAGATCAGCCTATCGTGGCGCGCATGCGCGAATCCGGCGCGATCTTCTTTTGCAAGACGAGCACACCGGAGTTTGCCTGGAAAGGCATTACAGACAGCCGCCTGACCGGTGTGACACGCAACCCGTGGCTGCGGGACCGGACGCCGGGCGGATCCAGCGGGGGCTCGGCGGTTGCCGTGGCCGTTGGGGCGGCGCCCCTTGCAACGGGGGCCGATGGCGGCGGATCCATCCGGATTCCCGCCGGCTTTACGGGCATCTATGGTTTGAAGCCGACAGCCGGACTGGTGCCGTCGTATCCGAGCCCATTGGGCACGATGGCGGTAGTGGGCCCCCTGAGCCGGAATGTGCATGACGCCGCCTTGATGCTGGAGGTCATCAGCCAGGGGGACGCGCGTGACTCCTTTTCCGTGCCCGCCCGGAACCTGTCCTATGTTGAAGCGTTGAATGCCGGTATAAAAGGGATGCGCATCGGCTTGTCGCTCGACCTGGGCTTTGGCTGCACCGACCCGGAGGTTGCCGAAGCGGTGCTTGGCGCCGCCGATTGCTTTCGTTCGATGGGGGCCGTGGTTGATGTCGTGGAGCTCGACCTTCGCGATATGCGCGAAGCGTTCCAGGTGCTCTGGGCTGTGGGATTCACAGAAATACTGGGCCGGCTTCCCAAGCGGGAACTGCATAAGGTTGAACCCGAGCTGCGAAGCCAGATGGACATCGCCGGACGCTTATCGGGCATGGATGTGCAGCACGCCCGGCGCATGTGCCGGGTTCTGAGCGCGCGCCTGCAGAATACGTTCGAATCCCATGATCTGCTGATGACGCCGACAACTCCCGTCACCGCCTTCGAGGCCGGCTTGCTGACGCCGGATTCATCCCGATTCCCGAACTGGTGGGACTGGACCCCGTATACATGGCCGTTCAATATGTCGCGCAATCCGGCGGCTTCATGCCCTTGCGGATTCAGCGGGGAAGGCCTGCCGATCGGCTTGCAGTTGGTGGGCCGTTGGTTCGACGAAGAAACGGTCTTGCGCGCCAGCCACGCTTTCGAGCAGGCGCGGCCATTTCCGCTGGCGCGGTGAACGCAACTGCCGTCCATCCATCCTTAGTGTCAACAGGCCCTGGCGCCCAGGTGCGCGAGCAGGCTTTGCATAGGCAAGGACAGGGCCTCCCAATCCCGGAAGCACAGGCAAAGCCGCCGGCGCGCCCAATCGTCGGCCAAGGCCACCGTCCGGTAGTTGTGCCGGCGCCGGTGGCGGCTGGCGATGCCCTGCGGCACGATGCCCGGGCCTACGCCATGCGCCACCATCTCGCACAGCCCTTCGAAGGTCTTCATGCGGATGCGCAGGTGCAGCGGGTGCCCAAGGGTACGGGCATGGCTGTCGATGTGGTCCTGCAGCGCATTACCGGGAGCCAGCCCTACGAAAGGCTCTTGCATCGTGTCGGCCAGGTGGACTGAGTCACGCCGGGCGAGGCGATGCGCCTGCGGCACGATGAGGACGAGATGATCCTGGGCGACCGGCTGCAAAAGCAGGCCCGGCGCCCGCACGGCATCGGATACGATGCCCGCTTCGGCCAGGCCGGCCGAAATGGTACGCACGATTTCCGCACTGGTGCGTTCTTTCAGCCTGACATGCAGGCGCGGTCGTTCGGCCAGCCATGGGGCGAGCCGGGGCGGCAGGAAAGTGGTCAATGCGGCAGTGTTGGCATAGAGATGAAGCGTGCCGCGAGTTCCCGAGGCGAAATCTTTCAGTTCGCTCTGAAGGCGTGCCTGCTGGCCGAGAATCAGCCGCGCATGATGGGCAAGGGCTTCGCCCGCCTCGGTAGTGACGACGCCGCGGGGTCGACGTGTCAGGAGCGCCACACCGATATCGGCTTCCATGTTGCGCAGACGTTCGCTGGCTGATGCCAGCGCCAGATTGGCGCGTACGGCGCCCTGGGTGATGCTGCCCGCATCCACGATGCACAGGAACAGACGGAGATCGGCAAGGTCCGGCCGCATGGAATCACCTTCCTCCCTTCGGGCCACCCGAAGGATCAAGCGAGAAAACCACATTGTGCCCATGCTTTCGCCAAGCTTCAATGGACGCATCATGACCATGCGCCAAAGCACAAGCCTCCCCGTTCACTGGTGTGCGGCAACCGTTCCCGGACCTGATTCAGGCCCGCCTGTTGCGGATGCCGCCGCCAACGAGAGGGGGTATCGAGGTGGAGCTGACGGGTTTCCGTTGGATCGCCCTGGCACGGGCACGGGTGGCATGCCGACCGGAAAGTCCATCGTTCAAAGGAGATGCATTATGGTATTCACATCGAACGCGGAAAGCACCGCTCCCCGCAAGCGCCCGGGCATGGCGATCCGCTTGATGCGGTGGCTGGCGGTGTCCGTGCTGAGCCTGCAGGCCGTGTTGCCCGTGAATGCGGCGGAGCAGACCTCGGTTACGCCAGGGCAGGCGTATCAACTCGCGCTGGAAGCCCGGACGCTCCAGGATTATCCGGCCATGCTGTCGCTGCTGCGCATGGCCGGCGAAGCCGGCAATCTGCGCGCTCAGGAAATGCTGGGTAGCGTGCTGCTGGCGGGCTCCACGCTGTATGGCGACGCGATACGCGCCGACCCCTGCGAAGCCGCCCGCTGGATCTGGCGCGCCGCATTGCAGGGCAGCGCTGTCGCAAAACACCAGCGCATCGTACTGAACGGCATGCGCGACCTGCCCGCGGGCAGGCAGAGCTGCGGAATGGAATGAGGCCGGGGGCTATCCGCGCGCGGGCGCTTGTCCGCATCCCCTTGCCATGCCTCGCCACCGGTCTGTGTGCTCCCGCCGCCGCACGTTTCGTCGACAATTACGATTTGTCGCCCTCAAGAAGATGCTCTAGATCTCTACACGCCTGGAGCACAAAGCCGGAAGCGGCTGAGCTTGCTGTGAGCATGCGGGCGAAACCATGCGGCATAGCGTGGGCGCATTCATATCGGACAGCGACCCCCTCCCGGCGTAGCGCATCTGAAAGCAACAAGCCTTCATCCCGTAAAAGGTCGCACTGCGCGGTATAGAGGACGGTCGGTGGTAGCCGGGCCAGCTCGGAAAATGCGAGTGGGAATAATGCCGGATGTTTCGGATGTTCGTCGCATGTTCCCATATACGCCTTCCAAAAATCGTCCATTGCTGCCAGTGTCAGCCCCGGCCCTTCAGCAAAGACACGTTTACTGACTGTATTCAAGTCCGGAGCGACGGGTGGGTAGAACAACAACAGAGCGGCGCACCGGATGTGCCGATTGCCAAGGCATTCGATTGCAGTGCTCAGGGCAAGATGCGCCCCCGCGCTGTCACCAGAAAGAACTACGCCGGACTTGTCGGTGGCACCCAGCAGTTCCATATTGTTCACTGCCCACCCGGCAGCATTCATGCAGTCATGCAGTGGTGCCGGGAATGGGTTTTCGGGGGCGCGGCGATAATGGACACTGGCCACGACGAACCCCGTGAATGCCGCAAGGTGGGCGCATAATAAATCATGGGTGGCAATGCTTCCGCTGACCCACCCGCCACCATGGAAGAACATCATGAGACGCCTGGGAGTCTGCGAAAACAGGCGTTCTTTACTTCGATAAATACGGATTGGTATTTCTGTCCCGGGCAGCGCGACATATAGATCCTGCTTCTCGACATCAGCGGGATACTTCTGTGGCAATCCCAGCGACCGCCACTCGCTCACCCAACGTAATCGCTCTGGCGTGGCACAGCCCATTTGGGTCAGCTTATCGCTGAGTTCCCGGGCTGATTCCAGCTGGCTGGAAAGATTCTTATCAATGATTGCTTTGGTTCCGTGCATACATGTGGGCATCGATCCAATGGGAAGGCATATCTGTGTGCGTTGAGCCGCGCGCTTCGGGTTCCGGCGGGTGAAGCAGGCTTTCCGGAATACTACTGTACGAATCGCCCTTGGTACCAGGGAAACAGCACTCAAAATAATACCAATGGCTTTCTGTTGAAGCTTGAATGATCATATGCATCGAGCGCCCGCCCAAGTGCAAGCCCCGTCTTTGGGGCAGGGCCAAGCGAGTCAATATCAACGCGGCTCTGAAAGCCTTCCCGCATCCGGGGCGCGAGCAAATACCAAAAACACAGGAGACAATAGTGCTTGCCAGGAAACTCATAATTTTATTGGCTGTCAGCGTATCATTGATCGGCGGGGCGGGCTTGGCCGAGGCCGCGGAACGATATCCCGCTAAACCCGTGACTATTATCGTGCCTCAGTCTTCCGGGGGTGCCACAGACTTTCTCGCGCGTCTGGTTGCGGAAAAACTTTCCCAGAGCCTGGGGGTGTCTTTCATCGTGGAAAATAAACCCGGCGCGGGTGGGATCATTGGCCTTCAGAGCGTGGCCCAAGCCGCCAACGATGGTTATACGTTGTTGATGTCCAGCGATGGGCCGCAAGCGATCAATGTCAGTCTGTACAAGGATCTGCCTTATGACCCAATCAAGGACTTCACTCCCATAGCCACTATCGGCTCTGTTTCGTTTCTGCTGATAGTCCGTGATGATTATCCCGCAAAGGATTTCGGCGAATTCCTCGAAACTGCGAAAAGCAACCCGGGTACGGAGTTCGGTTCGGCTGGAATTGGATCGCTCAATCATCTGATTGGCGAAATGATCAACCATGAAACCAACGCCAGTATGCGTCATGTTCCATACAAGGGCGCGGCAGCCTCGCTGACCGACCTGCTTGGCGGACATGTCCCGTCCGTGATCGCCAGTATCCCGTCAGTCGCAAGCCAGGTGGATGCAAAGAAAATCAGAGCGCTTGCCGTGTCCAGCTCGCAGCGCTCACCGCGTTTCCCGGATGTGCCGGCGGTTTCCGAGTTTGGCTTTACCGAGTTTGGAGTGAGCCCATGGGTCGGCTTGCTGGGGCCTGGCGGCATGCCTCCGGAGATTGTCGCCACTATCAGTGAAAAGATAACGGAAATCCTTGGGCAGGATGATGTGAAGGAGAAAATAGCTGGTTTGGGCATGGAGGTTCTAGAGAAATCGCCAGCCGATTTCAGCGTCATGTTGAAGGATGATATTGATAAGTGGGCGCGCGTAGCCGCCGCCGCGGACATTCAAAAAAACTGATTGCGGAACCCATGGCGCTGATGGCCGGCAGGGTATTCAACCGGGGTCTCGCCAGGGCTGGAAAATAAGGAAGGAGTGCTGCATGTCTCGTAGTTCACGCAAGGAAAACTTGTTCGACGTTCTGATCATAGGTGCCGGGTTTGCTGGTATCTACATGCTGAAAAAGTGCCATGAGATGGGGCTGCGTGCCAGAATACTGGAAGCGGCGCCCGATGTGGGCGGCACTTGGTTCTGGAATAGGTATCCCGGTGCCCGTTGCGATGTGGAGAGTCTTGAGTATTCCTATTCTTTCTCGGACGAATTGCAGCGGGAATGGGTATGGCCCGAGCGGTATTCCGCACAAAAGGATATCCAGCGCTACATCAGGCATGTGGCGGAGAAATTTTCCTTATTGGATGATATCCAGTTCAATACGCGGGTGGTCGAGGCGCATTATAAAGAGGATCAGCGTCAATGGCATATAAAATGCCATGATGGGGCATCCTTCATCGGAACGTTTTGCATCATGGCGACGGGCTGCCTTTCCAGCACCCATATGCCGGATATCGCCGGCATTGAGGGGTTTTCCGGCAGTTTCTATCACACTGGGCAATGGCCGGAATCCGAGCCGGATTTTTCGGGTATGAGGGTGGGTGTCATTGGGACAGGCTCTTCCGCTGTGCAGCTTATTCCCATCATCGCCCGCCAGTGCCGGCATCTTTACGTATTCCAGCGGACAGCGAATTTTGTGGTTCCTGCTCATAATAGACAGCTGGATCCCGATGTGGAAGCGGCGCATAAGGCCAATTATCCGGAACGCCGCCGCCAATCGCGGCAAACGCCGTTCTGCATTGGCGGACATCCGGCGCCAGCGCATTACGCGCACGAAGCAAGTGCTGAAGAACGGAATCTCATGTATGAGAAGAAGTGGCAGACTGGCGGTGCGATCAGTTACCTGTATTCATACAAAGAGCTTCTTGTTGACCCGGAGGCAAATGAGACCGCCGGCAGCTTCGTTCGGCAGAAAATTCGAAGTATCGTCCGGGACCCGCGGACGGCTGAGGACCTTTGCCCGAATGATCACTACATCGGAACCAAGCGACTGTGTCTCGGCGATGATTATTACGAAACATATAATCGCGACAATGTGACCTTGGTGAACATCCGGACGTCGCCCATCAGGCAGGTGACGTCCAATGGTATCGTTACCGACGACGATGATTATCAACTGGATGCAATGATTCTTGCGACCGGCTTCGATGCGATGACGGGCAGTCTGTTTGCCATCGATATCCGGGGGCGGGGTTCGGCTGCATTGCGTGAGAAATGGCGTTACGGCCCTTTGACTTATCTGGGGCTCATGACGGCCGGCTTCCCCAATCTGTTTTTCGTGGCCGGGTCTGGCAGCCCTTCCGTCAAGACGAACATGGTCTGCGCCATCGAGCAGCATGTCGAATGGATATCCGGCTGCATCCAGCACATGATGGCGAATCGCCTGGCCGAAATATCCTGCAGCGAGGACGCCGAGAGGAAATGGACTGACCATGTGGCTGAAGTAGGGAATGCGACGCTTTATCCTACCGCCAAGTCATGGTATTCGGGAGACAATATTCCCGGGAAATCCCGTGTTTTCACACCATACGTAGGAGGCCTCGACGTTTACCGGAAGAAATGCGACGACGTGGCGAGCAGCGGGTACACCGGATTCCGGTTCATCGGTTCTGAAGATCGGCGTCTTCGAGAAGGATTTTTTGAAGTTTCTGAATGATGGGGGAATATTGGCGATTCTTGCGGCGTACTATGTATAGTTCCCGCAGCGCCCAGCTGTCTTCCAGATTGATGACGCTTATATCGGATTTGCGGATGTGACGCTGGGCCGCAGACGCTGGAATGATCGCAACCCCCGCGTCTGCTTCGACCATCCTGCAAACGGAATCGCAATTTGTCACTTGGATTCTGACTTTCAACGGTTTGCCAGTTTTCTCGGCCTCGCTGTGAAGGAATCCCGACAGCGCGGCCGCGTCTGGCAAGCATACGTGATCGTAATCCAAAAGCTGGCGAAACGGAACTGCGCGCCTCTGAGCAAGCGGGTGTTGTGGCGATACTATTGATACCAGCTTATCTGTACGGTAAGGAATGACTTCGATATTGTCATGAGTCGGCCGGCCAGCCATGATGCCGATGTCGGCGACGTCCGACAGGATTGCATCGGGGATTTCGACGCTCATGCGTTCGAACAGATCAATGTGTGTCTCGGGGTGGTCTTTCAAGAAGGATGGCAGAATGGAAGTCAAGAACTCGGTAATTGCCGTGCTGTTCGCATGAAAGCGGATATGCCCTTCCGTCCCGGAAGCATACCTTTGTAGATCCACGCTGAGCCGTTCCAATTGCTGCTGAACCAGCCTGGCGTGGTGAACATAGGCTTTGCCCGCAGGCGTAAGGGTAATGCCCGAGGGTGTTCGTACAAACAGGTTCACCCCTAATTTGGTTTCCAGGTTCTTGACACGTTTACTTGCGGAAGCGGTGGACAGATTAGTGCTGTGGGCGCCTCTTGTTATGCTTCGGGACTGAGCAATATTAATAATGAGTCTCAGGTCAACAAGATTGAGGTGCTTGATCAATGACATCGTCGACACCCCTATGGATGAGTGCGCTTGCGAATTGATAATTTACCATAGGTGTGCCTGGCGAATCGGAGCGGTATGCAGGCCGCGACGTGGGCAGGTTCCGGCCGACAGGGCGGTGTTTTTCAGATGCCCCATTCAATATGGGGCATGAAAAGTTCCAGCGCACAGGCGGCATTGGGCTGGTCGTGTGAATCAAGCCCGGCCCTTGCTCACGTCATGTAAATTCCCCCGTTCGCATCGATGCAGGCCCCATTGATATAGGCCGCTTTTTCGCTCGCCAGAAACAAGATGAGTTCACCGATCTCTTGTGGTTCCCCGAAGCGTCCCGCTGGAATCATCCTGAGTGTTTCGTCCAGAAAATCCTGGCGGGTGGCCTGGGCCATGGCGGTGGCAATGCGCCCGGGCGCCACGCTGTTGACCGTTACGCCATGGCGCCCGTATGCGCCGGCCAAGGCGCGGGTGAGCCCGAGCAGCGCCGTTTTCGAGGTGTGATAATCCAGGCCGGAGGCCGGCACATAGGTGCGAGCCGCCCGCGATGAGACATTGATGACCCGCCCGAAGCCGCGTTCCGCCATGACCGGTATGAGTTCACGGCACAGAATGAAGGGCGCCGTGACATTGACCCGGTGCACCCGTTCCCATTGGGCGGTGGTGATTTCCGGCAGGGCGAAGGGGCCCCCCTGGCCCTTGGGCGAGATGCCGGCGCAGTTGACAAGCACATCGCATTTGCCGGCCGTCTCGCTCAGGTGCCATCTGGCGGCGGCAATGAGCTGCGTTTCATCGGCCACGTCCACCACCCTGCCTTGAACCTGCCCGGCGCGAGTGCTCAGCATTTGTGCCGCTTCGTGCACGGCTTCATTCAAATCGAGAAGGGATACCCGGTAGCCCTCTTTTGCAAAGCACGCGGCGGTAGCTTTGCCAATGCCGCCGGCCCCGCCTGTGATGAGTACCGAAGGTGCCGCTTTCATCAGTCGGCCGCTCCCTGTTCCCACCGTTTTTCAGCCGTGGGCGGGGCTTGGTCAAAAGAAGCAATGAGTGATTTATAGGAGAGCTCGGTCGATATGCGCGCATCGATCACAGTCGGCACCTCGGCAATGAGCGCATCCCGCAGCGCCGCCGCAAGCTCTTGGGGCGTGTTGACCTTCACCCCCTGGCAGCCCAGGGCGCGCGCGATGGCCGCGTGATCAAAGTCGTGAAACTGCGCGGCGAATGGCCCCCGGATATGCGTGGACCAGCCGAGCATCTGGTTGTTGAAGATGACCGTGATAATGGGGATATTGGCTTCGAGGGCCGTCATGAGCCCGTTCATGGACATCGAAAAGCCGCCGTCACCACATACGGCAACGACCGGACGCTCCGGGTGAACGAGTTTTGCACCCATGGCCGCCGGAATCGCGTACCCCATGGGGCCGGCTCCCGCGGCCTGCAGGAAGCCGCCCGCTTCGCGTGTCGTGTAGTAGCGCATCATGAAGATGCGGTTTTCTCCGGCATCGCAGCAGATGATTGTGCCGGGGGGCAGTACGTGCTGCATTTCCGCGATAAGACGCGGCGGCGACATCGGTACTTCGCTATCGCCCGGCAGCTCGGTTTCAAGGCTTGAGTGGGCGCTACGGTAGACCTTCGCCCGGTCGAGCCCCTTGCCGTCGACGCCGCTGGCCGCCTTGCCAAGTGCGTCGAGCGCCACCGCGGCTTCGCCGATTATCACGTGGTCGGCCGGAAAGCTCCACGAGGCATTGCGTGCTTCGACATCGATCTGGATAAGCGTCTGGCGGCGCGGGTCGATGAGAGCGGGATTTTCGTAGGCGGTGTCCGAGGCCGTGAGCTTGGTGCCTACCGCCAGGATCAAGTCGGCCTCCGAGACGCAAGCGTTGGCCGCCGGATGCCCGAAGGTGCCGTACAAGCCCAGGGACAGGCCGTGCGCTTCGGAAAACACGCCCTTGCCCGATGGGGAAGTGACGACCGGAATGTTCAGCGATTGCGCCAGGCCGTGCAGTGCGGAATAGGCCTGGCCGATGCGAACCCCGTTGCCGGCAATGATGACCGGCCGCGCGGCGCCGGCGAGCGCCGCGGCCGCCTCGGAAACGGCCAGCGGGTCGACATGGCTGGATTTGCGGTTCAGGTAGGCGCTTGTGCTGTAAAGGCGCGGCGCATCGTCGGGGCCCACCTGCCCGGTGAAGGCCGAGATGCTGAAGAGCACCGCCACCGGCCCGGGCTGGCCGGCCGTTGCATGCTTGATGGCCAGTTGCGTGGCGTGCACCGCGGCGGCGGGGTGGTGCGCTTCGAATACCTGCTTGGTCACACCCTTGAAGCCCAGCCGGGCATCCCAGCCGCCGTAATCCCCGCGCCCGCTCTGGTAGGGGCCGTGAAGCGAGAGTTCGGGCGTATCGCTGAAATCGGTCAGCAGCAGCATGGGCGAGCTGGACAGCTGCGCTTCGATCGTGCCAAGCAGGCCGTTGCCCAGCACCCATGGGCCTTGGCCGATGAGCACGCCAGGCTTGCCCGTCAGGCGGCCGTAGACCTCGGCCATGGCACTGCCTAAAGACTCTTCCCGGACGAGGACGGTACGAATCGAATCCTGGTATTTTTCGAGCGCCGCCCATATGTGGCCGGAATGACCTCCGGCAATACCGAATACCGTATCGATGCCGGCCTCTTTCAGCACTTGCACTACCGCTTCGGCGGCGCTTCGTGGGTTTTGCAACAGCGGTTTGGTCGTCATCCTTCTTCCTGTATCCGGTCTTGATGGGGTAAACGGCTTCGCGCGATGATTGGCTGGCCGGCGGTCGTCGTGCCGGGCGGCGCGGTCAAAAGCGGGCGCGGGCGCCGTTGTGATATTCACTTCAAGATTGTGGGCATGAGCGGGTGCGAATGCAATTTTGAAATTTCTAATACGTTTATAAGCGCTTCAAATGTGGCCATGCGCCCATGGCCAAACCCGCGGTTGACCACGGGCCTGAGCGCAAGCCTCTCCGCCTCGCGGCCTGTATGCCGCCTGGAACAGCGCGCCGGCAATGTTCCTGGTCCGGGATTATCCGTTCACGAAAAATTAATATCAAAGCCCTGCGTCCGGAGCATATTAAAGTGGCTTAATAATGAACTTTAAAAAATGCAATCCCCCAACCCTCCCGTTCATTTAGACTATTGCGTAAACAGAGCAATCGAACCAATAAACGGAGAAAGAGACATGCGCAGCTTGCGGAAAAACGCCCGTGTTCTGGGCGCAGTAATCGGGGTGGCGGGCGCCTTGGCATTCGGCGCGGCGGCGCACGGCGCTTACCCTGACCGCCCTATAAACATGGTGGTGAATTTTGGCCCCGGCGGCGTAACCGACCTCATGGCGCGCGCGCTCGCTTCGGGTATGGAAAAAGATCTGGGCGCGACAATTGTCGTGCAGAACAGGCCGGGGGCGCTGGGTACGCTCGGCCCCGCGCATGTCGCCAAACAACCGGCCGATGGATACACCCTGGCAATTGTCTCGGCTTCGGTTGTGACCACCACACCGCATCTGATGGATGTTTCGGTGAAACCGGAAGACCTCGTCCATGTGGCGGGTTTCGGCAAGAACCGTTATGGAATAGCCGTACACGCCGACTCGGAATTCAAGACGATTTCAGATCTGGTCGAGGCCGCCAAGGGCGGGGAATCCGTCTTTTTCGGTTCGCCTTCCACGCCAAACAGTCTTATTTTCTTCGATCTGGGCCGAAAAACCGGCGGCAAGTTCGAACTCATTTCCTACAAAGCCGGCCCTGAAGCCTCCCTCGCGCTTCTGGGCCGGCAGGTTGCGGTGATTGCCGCGAATCCTCCCGATATTCTGAGCCACCTGGAGGCCGGCAAGCTGCGCCTGCTTGCCTCGGGTAGCGCCGAGCGCTGGAGGGAATATCCCGATGTGCCCACGCTCAGGGAAGCCGGCTACGATGTCTCGGTGGAAGCATGGGCGGGGGTGGCCGTGCCGGCGGGTACGCCATCGGAAGTCGTCCAGCGGCTGCAGCAAAGCATCGAACGTGCGCTGCGTATGCCCGAAGTCCAGGAAAAGATTCGTCAGGTCGGCGCGGACCCTCAGTTCATGGCCGGCGCCGAATACACGCAGTACCTGCTCGACGAGCGCGAAAAAACCGGCGAAATCATCAAGGAAGCGGGCATCCCCCGGATAAACTAGTGTTCTGTCTGATTGGTTCGCTTAAGGAAGCTCTGAACAATTCGAGCGGAAAGCAGGCGTTGTGGGTCGGGATGGGATGCGAGGCGCAAAGCGCAGCGATAGCCGTAGCTATCGCGAGCATTTGCAACGAAGCAGATCGCCCGAATCCACAGATGCATGCGGCGCGGTGACTTGTTCAGAGCTTTCTTAACCAGACAGGACCCCAGATGTTGTAGCATCAGGGCATGGATCTCCAGCATATTCGGTCGTTTGTGGCGGTCGCGCGCGAAGGGAACTTGACGCGCGCCGCAGAAGCCTTGTTCCTGACGCAGCCCGCCGTAAGCATACAGCTCAAGAATTTCCAGCAGGAGCTGGATCTGACCTTGCTGGTTCGCACGAGCAAGGGGCTGTCCCTGACCGCGGATGGGCAGGAAATCCTGCCCCTGGCGGAGCGTGTGCTTGCCGCGGTGCGGCATCTGCAGGAGCGGGCCGCGCACATGCAAACCAGCATGAGCGGCGAGCTTTCCATCGGCACTACGATGAACCCGGAAATCACCCGCCTGGGTACGTTTCTCAGCAATCTCGTTACGGCTTACCCGCGGCTCCAGACCAAGCTGCACCATGGCATGACCGGGCTGGTAAAAAGCGACATACTCAAAGGTGTCCTGGATGCGGGCTATTACGTTGCCGGCCCCGAAGAGACGATCCCGCCGGAGCTCCACGCGCTGCACCTGACGGTATTCACGCATTTCGTCATTGCACCCCAGGGATGGCGCTCGCGCCTTGAAGGCAAAAGCTGGAAGGAGCTCGCACAGATGCCCTGGATCTGGCCTTACCCCAATTCAGTCTATAACCGTCTGCTTACCGCAAAGTTCCAGCGGCATGGCCTTATACCGAATGTCGTGGCGGAAGCCGACGTCGAGGCGTCAATGCTCGATATGGTGCGTTGTGGCATGGGGCTTGCGCTGGCCCGCCAGCCGGTGGCCATCAGAGAGGCGGAAGCGCATGGTCTGGTGATGCTCGAAGATCTGCCCTTGCCATCAAATCTGTACTTCATCGCAGCCGCGCAGCGCAAGGATGAACCGCTTATCATGGCTGCCTTTGACGCGGTGCAAAGCGCCTTCCAGGCGTAGCGCTGAATCAAGCATGCGTTCACGCATGCCGGCCGCGATATAACAGGCGTTAAAAAACCATTTAATAATATACAAATAGACGCCTCGATCCGGCCTGCCTAGAATAATAAGCGTCCAGTCATGCTTCGTTTAAAGGCGCTTTGGGGCCATGGGTTCCGATGGCGCAACAGGTGCCGATCCCCATGTGAAGGCGGCCAATTTTCAACCTGCCGGCATATCAATGAATTCAAATACGAAAAATCGAACGGCGCTCGTGACCGGCGCATGTGGTGGGCTTGGCGCTGTCATTGCGGAGCGCTTGTGCAAGGAAGGCTACCGGGTCCTGCTCCTGGATGTATCCGACGCGGTATATGCGCAGGCGCAAGCGCTGGGTGAAAGGGGGTTTCAAGCCAGGGGGCTTGTGTGCGACATCACGAGCGAAGACGAAATCAAGGCGGTTTTCGGCCGACTTGACGCCGAACACGAGCACGTCGACATTCTGGTCAACAATGCGGCAATTTCACCCAAGGTCGACGGCAAAAGCCTCACGGCCGAAGAAGTGCCGCTCGCTGAATGGCAAGCGGTGCTCATGGTGAATCTCACCGCGCCGTTTCTGCTTTGTCGCACCGTCGCGCCTCGCATGCGCGGAAACGGCTGGGGGCGCATCATCAACATGGCTTCGGTTGCCGGACGCACGCGTTCGATGGTGTCCGGCGCCCATTATTCGGCTTCCAAGGCCGGGCTCATTGGTTTTTCCAGAATGTTTGCTTCCCAGGTCGCCAAGGACGGGATCACGGTCAACTGCATCGCCCCCGGCACGATCAACGCCGGGCTCGGTGGCCAGCTCAATGCGCAAATGACCGATAACTACAAGAAAAACATACCGGTGGGGCGCATCGGTGAGCCGGAAGAAGTGGCCGCCATGGTCGCATACCTTGCCGGCGAGGAAACGTCCTTCATTACAGGTGCCGTTTTTGATATTAACGGCGGGTACTTCATGCCCTGAACGGCCGCGCGGCCATCGTCATTTGATCGAGGAGAAAACAAGGTGAGAAAATTTTTACTGGCTGCGGCATTATTTGCCGGCGCCGCCCCGTTTGCCGGCTTGGCGCAAGCAGAGCAATACCCTTCCAGGCCCGTGACGATTACGGTGCCTTTTGGCGCGGGTGCGTCGATCGGCAGCATCACCCGGATCGTTGCCGATAAGCTCTCGGCACGGTTGGGCCAGCCGTTTGTCGTCGAATACAAGCCCGGCGCGGGAGGCACCATCGGGTCGGCGCACGCCGCGAGCCAGAAGCCGGATGGCTATTCGCTGCTGGTCTCGGCTACCGGCACCATGTCGATTGCCCCCGTTCTCTATAAGAATCTCGCCTATAAGTCTGAAACGCTTACGCCTGTGGCTCAAATGATGCAGGTGCCCTTCGTGATCGCCGCCGGTTCCGGTTTCAAAGGCGGCACGCTCGCGGACCTGGTCGAGCAGATCAAGGGCGAGCCTGGCAAATACAATTTCGCCTCTACCGGAAACGGCACCCTGGTGCATCTTGGCGGGCAGCTGTTTCTGAACCGGATCGGCGGCCAGGCCGAGCATATACCGTATGCGGCGGGTTCCGAGGTTGCGGTCGCGCTCATTGCGGGCGACGTGCTCTTTAGTGTGGCCAACATTTCGACCGTGTCTCCGCACTTTGCAACGGGGCGGATCAAAGGCCTGGCCACTACGGGGCCGGAGCGATTCGAGCTCTTGCCCGAGCTGCCGGCCGCGAGCGAAAGCGGCATCAGTGAGTTCGCGGTGCGCCATTATGTCGGTATCTTCGGGCCTCCCGGGCTGCCGGCCGGGATCGCCGAGAAACTGAACAAAGAGATCAACGAAATCTTGCGCGAGCCGGACGTACAGACCGCTTTCAGGGCGCAGGGTGATCTGCCCACGCCGATCAGCCGCGACGCCTTCGCGAAGACCGTCGCCGCGGACGCGGAGAACTGGGGAAACCTTGCGCGTGAGATGAATCTCAGCGCGAATTGACCCTGCAATGAGGGGCATGGCGGTGGCATGGGTCTGCCATCGGCATGCTCTTTGTTGCATCGGCCGCTCGGACACCGCATCGATGAAGTAAAGTAGACAATGTGGCAGGCGCTGTCGTGCCCGCCAGCCCCGCGCCTGAAAACAGATTCCGGAGAACAGCATTGTCCAGCGCTTACATCCTTGCCAACGTCGACGTCACCGATGCACAGCAGTACGAACAATATAAAAAATTATCCACCATCGCCATGCAGGCGCACGGGGCGGAAATCTGCGTGCGCGGCGGCGCGGTGCAGGTGCTCGAAGGCGACTGGTCGCCCGACCGGGTCGTTCTCCTGAAGTTTCCCTCGGTAGAGAAGGCGCGCGAATTCTATGCCTCGTCCGAGTACGAAGCGGCCATCGCCGCCCGGCAAGGCGCCGCCGTGATGCGCATGGTGCTGATCGAAGGTGTTTGACCACGGGCCTAAGCGCAAGCCTCGTCCTCCAGGGCGAGGTCAAGCGAGGCAAAATTAATACGGTGCCGAAGGCGCCCCTGGATTGTGGCGAAGATGCCTCCGGCCGACCGGCCGGGGTTCTTCACTGTCAGATCTTATGAGGAATCTCATGTCCGAAACGATTTCCGGCCGTGTGGCCGAACTGGGCCACGTGCTGCCAACACCTTCCACGCCTGCCGCCAATTATGTGCCCTGGGTGCGCAGCGGCGATCTCGTCCATATTTCCGGGCAGGTGCCCTTGCAGGACGGCCGGGCCATGTACCTTGGCAAGGTGGGTGCCGACCTCAGTGTGGAAACGGGGCAGAAGGCGGCGCAGTTGTGTGCCCTGAACATTCTGGCTCATCTGGCCGCCGCGGTCGAAGACGACATGTCGCGCGTCGTGCGCTGCGTCCGCCTGGGTGGTTTCGTGAACGCCGTGCCTGAATTCGATCAGCACCCTCTGGTCGTCAATGGCGCATCCGACCTCATGGTGGAAGTGCTGGGCGAGAAAGGAAAGCATGCGCGTGCCGCGGTGGGCGTCGGCTCTCTGCCGCGCGGCGTTGCCGTGGAAGTGGACGCCATCTTCGAAGTCCGCTGACCCTTTCGACACGCAGCGAAGCCCAGGTCCCGCTCAACGCAGCCGGTTGATCGCATTGGCGGCCTCCACCGCCAATGGCGCAAAGCGCGCGCAGAATGATTCCGGGGTCCACTCGCTCAAAGAGCCCGCGACGTGGATGGCGCCGACCGGGCGGCCTTCCAGGCCGAGAATCGCCACGCCTATGCCGACTTCGCCGACCAGCACTTCCTCGACGGTCAGGGCATAGCCCGCGGTTTGGGCCTCTTTCACTTTGGCGCGCACTTCATCGGGTGCCGTGATGGTTTTGTCGGTGAACGGCGTGCGGTCCGATCGGTCGATGATGTCGCCCGCTTCCGCAGGGGGCAGATGGGAAAGAATCGCCCGGCCGCCGGCGGTGCAGAAGGTGGGAACGCTATGGCCCACCAGTGTGGCGAAGAAGGTTTCCCGCTTGCTTTGCAGCCGCGAAGCATAGACCAGCCTCAGATCATCGAAAATGCTCAGATCGACACGTTCGAGCGTATTGCGGCGCAAGTCCAGCAGCACCGGGGAAGCGCGCGAGATCAAGGTGTTCAGGCGCAGATAGTCGAGCGTGTGGTCGAGGATGCGCAGCCCCGGGATATAGCCGCGCCCGTCTTCGCTGCGCTCGATATAGCCGAGTACGCGCAAAGTGTGCAGGATGCGCTGCGCACTGCTGCGGCCCACGCCGGAAGCGGCCGCGATGTCGTCCAGGCTCATGGGCCTGGATGCGTGATGAAAGGCGGACAGGATCTGCATCGTTCTCTGTGTGCCCTGGATGAATAGCGGGTCATTCGCTTCTTCGTCAGTGGCCGCCCGGATACCGGGTTCACCCTGGGCAATATCGCGGCGCATGCTGTCCTCCTTGTCTATTGACAGGGGATGTTATCCCAAATACGATCCATAAAAATATACATTAGTATCGTACAGAGATACATATATTCCGTTAATCGCTACGACAAAGGTGTGCAGGCTCCCGCGCTGTTCCGTGGGCGGGTATGCCGCGAGGTGGCTCCGCTCCGGCCGGGGGATTTCTTCCCAGGGTGAATTGAAGCAGGGGGGCGACATGGAAAGGGGACTGAGGTGAGCTCAGAGTTATGGCGGCTGTCCGCCAGCGATATCGCGGCGGGCGTCAAATCCCGCAAGTTCTCCGCCCGCGAGGCGGTGCAGTCGGCATTGGACAGGATGGATGCCGTGAATGGGCGCATCAATGCCGTCGTGGCTGCCGATCCCGCCCGGTCGCTGGCCGCGGCAGACCGCGTCGACGCCGGTATCGCGGCCGGCAATGACCCTGGGCCGCTGGCCGGTGTGCCAGTCACCATCAAGGTCACGCATGATCAAGCGGGGTTCGCAACCACGATGGGCATTGCCGCGCTCAAGGGCCATATGGCGAAGGTGAACAGCCCTGTCGTCGACAACTTCGAGAAGGCGGGCGCCATCCCGATCGGGCGCACCAACATGCCGGCCCTGGGCTTGCGATGGTTCACCAATGGGCCCTTGCATGGCGGCACCAGCAATCCCTTCGACCGCTCGCTCACGCCTGGCGGCTCGTCGGGCGGGGCCAGTGCGGCGGTCGCCACGGGGATCGGCGCGGTCGCGCATGGCACCGACATAGGCGGGTCGATCCGCTATCCGGCCTATGCCTGCGGCGTGCATGGGTTGCGGCCAACGCTGGGGCGGGTCCCGAACTACAACGCTTCTTTCCCGGAACGAGGCTTCGGCGGGCAGCTGATGTCCGTGTCCGGGCCCTTGGCCCGCACGGTGGCCGATGTGAAGCTGTCCTTCATGGCATTGGCGCAGCCTGATCCACGCGATCCCTGGTGGGTGCCGGCGCCGTTTGCGGGGCCCGAGCGCCCGCGCAGGCTGGCGTTGTGTCTGCGTCCCGACGGCATGGAAACCGACGACAGCGTCGTCGATGCCTTGCTGGACGCGGCCGGACGCCTGCGTGATGCAGGCTGGGATGTGATCGAGCTCGATCACATCCCGCCGATGCGCGCCGCGGCCCGGGCCCAGATCACCCTCTGGCTGGGCGACGAATACCACACGTCGCTGCAGACCGCGCAGGCGGAGGCCGACCCCGGCGCGCTGGCCATGCTGCGGGGCCAGGCTCAGGCGGCCGACATCACATTGGCCGGTTACTGCGGCGCGCTCAAAGAGCGGGCGACCTATCTTCGCGACTGGATGCTGTTCTTCGAGGAATACCCGCTGATCATGCTGCCGGTCTCGGCACGGCTGCCTTTTGCCAATGATCTGGACCAGAAGTCGCCCGGCGATTACCGCATGGTCTGGGATGCGCAAATGACGCAGCTCGGCCTGGCGATTCTTGGTCTGCCCTGCATGAGCGTGGCAACCGGCATGGTGGGCACGGCGCCTGTGGGCGTACAGCTGGCGGCCGGCCGCTATCGCGAAGATCTGTTGTTTTCCGCCGCCGAGGATATCGCCGCGCGCGGCATGCCGCCCGTTCCGGTGGATCCCGTCTGAGCTTCATGAAGGAGTGTTCGATGTCTGACCATGCAATTCCAAATGATTTTTCGGCGGCCGTCGAAGATGACCGCAGCGCCGTCTGGCACCATATGCTCCAGCATGAGCCGTTGCGGAATTCCGCGCCGTGGGTCGTGGTGGAAGGCAAAGGCACGCGCGTCGTCGATGCGGAGGGCAAGGAGTATCTCGATGCGACGGCCGGCGGCGTGTGGACGGTCAACGTCGGCTATGGCCGGGAAAGCATCGCGAATGCCGTGCGGGACCAGCTCGTCCGGATGCACTACTTCGCCCAGAGCGCGGGCAATCTTCCCGGCGCGGAATTCGCCCGGCGGCTGCTGGCGAAAATGCCGGGGCTGGGGCGGGTGTATTTTTCCAATTCGGGTTCGGAAGCCAACGAGAAAGTGTTCAAGATGGTGCGCCAGCTTTCGGCTCGCCGCCGCGATGGCGGGAAGTACAAGATTCTGTTCCGGGAGCGCGACTACCATGGCTCGTCCATCGGCACACTGGCCGCCGGCGGGCAGCCGGAGCGGGTGGCGCAGTACGGCCCGTTTCCCGAAGGCTTTGTTCAGGTGCCGCATTGCCTGGAATACCGTAAACAGTGGGATGTCGCGAACTACGGCGAGCGCGCGGCCGATGCGATCGAAGACGTGATTCTGCGCGAGGGGCCCGACACGGTCGGCCTGCTGTGCCTGGAACCGATCACGGCGGGGGGCGGCATCATTGTGCCTCCCGATGGGTATTGGCGGCGCGTCCAGGAAATCTGCCGGCGCCACGATGTCCTGCTGCATATCGACGAAGTCGTTTGCGGTCTCGGCCGGACCGGGAAATGGTTCGGATACCAGAATTTCGATATCGAGCCCGACTTCGTTACGCTGGCCAAGGGGACGGCTTCGGGGTATGCCGCCATCGCCTGCACCGTCACCAGCGAACGCATCTTCGATCTCTTCAAGGACGAACCGGATGATCCGCTGAATTTCTTCCGCGACGTATCCACCTTCGGCGGCTGCGCGGGGGGCGCGGCAGCGGCGCTGGAGAACCTGCGCATCCTGGAAGAGGAAGGGCTGGTCGAGAATGCCGCAACCATGGGCCGCTACCTCCAGGAGCGGCTGCGCGAGCTGGCCGGCAGGCACGCCGTCATTGGCGATGTCCGCGGCATGGGCCTGTTGCAAGGCATCGAGCTCGTGCGCGACAGGGTCGCCAGAATCCCTGTTGCCGAGGCCGACGTAAAGCGCGTGGTGGCGCGGTGCAAGCAGCAGGGCGTTCTCATTGGCATGATCACACGCGCTTTGCCGGGCTTGAACACCACGCTTTGCCTGGCGCCGCCGCTCATCATCACGCGGGACGAGGTCGACGAAGTATGCGCCGCGATCGACGAGGCGTTGGGTGTGGTGTTCCAGGCGTAGGGGATCCCGGCGCCGCTGGAAAGGGGGGTCACAGGCCCTCCGCGTCCTGATCCCGTTCCAGGTCGCGCATGATGCCGGCCAGAACGGCGACATGCTGATCCCAGGCGGCCTGCATGCGCGTGATCGGGCCCACAATGGAAAGTGAATACCATTTACCGGCCAGGGAAAACGGGCTGGCGACGGCTGCCAGATCCACGACGCTTTCGGCAACGTTCGCGGCCCAGCCGCGCCGGCGTGACAGCTCCAGATCGTCGAGCAGGCGCTTTCTCGACGTCAGGGTGGCGGGGGTCAACGCCTGCATTTCCATTCGATCGAGCAGCGTGTCCAGCTCATCGTCTTCCAGGCTGGAAAGCAGCGCTTTTCCGGATGAGTTCGCATGGAGCAGGCGTGCTTCACCCGCTTGCGCCATATAGCGGATCGCCTGGGTGGATTGCTCGGTATCGAGATAGATGACTTGAAGATCCTCGCGCGTCGCCAGGACGGCGGTCTCGTTGCTCAGATCCCGTGCCCGCCTGAGGTATGGCCGCAGCGCGTCAAGAATGGGGTCCTTCGCGTCGATCAGCCCGCATAGCATCATCAGCTTCTTGGTCGGGTAATAGCTGCGTTTGCGGGTCTGATACACGTATCCGCGGCTGACCAGCGTCCGCACGAGAGCCAATGTGCTGGACATGGGCGTTTCCAGGCCCTGCGAAAGCTCCGTCAGCGACAGGGGCTCGCCCTTGTCTGCGTAAAACTCGAACAAATCGAGTGTCCGGGCGACCAACTTCACTTGCGACATGATCTGAATCTCCATCAATACATGCGTACAGGATATCAAAATTCCTGTGGAAGAATATTGATTCTTGCGTAGGAATTTATTGATATAGTGCTCCAGCACCGTGCCGGACGCGGCATGGCAAGAACGAGAGGGCGATCCCGCCTTCGCCCACTATAAAAATTCTCTGGAGGCGACATGAATATCTGGTCCAAGCAACTATGTTTTGTCGTGGGGCTGGGTCTCGCACCCCTGTCCATGGCGTCGGCTCAAAGCGCTTATCCCACTCAGCCGATACGGTTGATGGTGGGGTATTCACCCGGCGGGTCGGTCGATATCGTGGCACGCGAGTACGCGCAGCTTCTGGGCGATGCGCTCAAGCAGTCCGTGGTGGTCGAGAACCGCGGCGGCGCCAGCGGCACCGTTGCCGCCCAGGCCGTCGCCAGGTCCGCGCCCGATGGCTACACGCTCTACTTTGTCGCCTCGCCGACCGTCACCATCACACCCGCCATGCAGGATCTTTCCTTCGATCCGTTGAAGGATTTCCAGCCCATTGCGTCAGTGGTCAGCTACACCAATGTAATGCTGGTGAATGCCCAGTCGCCCTACCAGGACATCAAGGCCCTGGTGGCCGATGCCAAGGCCAACCCCAACAAACTGACTTATGGCTCGGCCGGTGTCGGCGCCTCCAACCATTTGTCGGGCGAATTGCTCGAAGACAATGCGAAGATCGAAATGACCCATGTCCCGTACAAGGGCAATGCGCCGGCGCAGGCCGATCTGATCGCAGACCGGATCACCATTCTGTTCGACTTGAACACCACGGCCAAGTCGCTTGTGGAAAGCGGGCGGGTGAAGGCGTTGGCAGTGACTTCCGGAACGCGCAATCCCATGTTCAAGGATGTCCCGACCATGGTCGAATCCGGCTACCCGAACTTCATTTTCGATGGCTGGCTGGGCGTGCTGGCTCCCGCCGGGGCGCCGGATGAGGTCGTCACTGCGCTATCCGGCGCGACGGACAAGATCCTGGCCAACGAGGCGTTCCGCCAGAGAATGCAGTCGTCGGGCTACACGATCGTGGAAAGCACGCCCCAGCAGCTCCATGATCGCATTGCGCAGGAAGGGAAACAGTTTCTTGACCTTGTGGAACGCGCCAACCTGCGCCAACCGTAACGGAGCAGCATGATGTCGAATTATCTTGTCGGCCACCTGGTGGCGGATTTCCTCAAGCATAACGGTGCCGATACCGTCTTCGGAATCATTTCCGTTCACAACATCCCCATCATGGACGGCATCACGCTGGGCAATTCCATTCGCATGGTGATGACGCGTGGGGAAACCGGCGCATCCCACATGGCCGATGGCCTGGCCCGGGCGACGGGGAAGGTGGGGGTGCTCGTCAGCAGCACGGGTCCGGGCGCTTCGAATGCCGTGCCGGGCCTGGTGGAAGCAAGATTCGCGGGCACGCCGCTTCTGCACATCACGGGTCAAAGCGCCGTCGACCATATCGGTCGCGGCACCGGGGCCGTGCACGATGTGCCGGATCAGCTGGGCATGCTCGCTTCGGTCGGCAAGGCGGCTTACAGGGTGCGCTCGCCGGGTGAAGCCCTCGATGTTCTCAAACAGGCCTGGGCCGAGGCACTGACCGCGCCGGCGGGGCCCGTGAGCGTTGAAATCCCCATCGATGTGCAGCGTGCCCGGATCGGCAGGCCAGCCGACCAGGACTTCATTGTCGCTCCGCCCGCCCCGCGCGAGCCCGACGAACCGGCGCTTGCGCAGCTCGAACAAAAAGTGCGCGCCGCAAAGCGCCCCATGATCTGGGCGGGCGGCGGTGCGCGCGGGGCCGGCAAGGAACTCGCCGCGTTGCTGGCGATGGGCTTCGGCATGGTGACCAGCTGGAATGGCCATGGGGTCGTCAGCGACGACAACCCCTCCAATCTCGGCGCACTGAACGGGCCGGGCAGCCCGGCCGTCGAGGGCCTCTACGAGCAGGCTGACCTGCTGCTCGTCGTCGGCTCACGGATTCGCGGGCATGAAACGCTCGACCATAAGCTGAAGCTGCCAGCGAATCTGGTGAGGATCGATGTGGATCCCGCCGCTGAAGGGCGCGGCTACCCGGGCAGCCTGTTTGTCCGCGGTGACGCCGCCGTGACACTGAAGCGTCTGCTTGCCCGTCTGGGCGACGATGGCCCGAAAGTCGATCCCGGGTTCAGCCACGCAGTGCGCAGCGCCAAGAATCAAGCCATAAACGACTTCCGGCAAACGCTGGGGCCCTACGAGAGCTTCGCAAGCCAATTACGTGCCGTCATGCCGCAAAGCGCCATATTTGCGCGCGATGTCACGCTGAGCAACAGTACCTGGGGGCATCGCATCTTCCCTCTGCACGAACAGAGCCAGAACATCTACCCTGTGGGCGCGGGCATTGGGCAGGGGCTGTCGCTGGGCATAGGGGCGGCGATCGGCCGCAAAGACTGCAAAACCGTCCTGCTTACGGGCGATGGCGGCTTCTTCTTCAACATGACCGAACTATGGACAGCGGTCCAGGAACGGGCCGATATCGTCATGATCGTCATGAATGATGGGGGCTATGGCGTCATCAAGCATATGCAGGATGCCATGTGCCAAGGCCGTTATGCCCATAGCAGCCTGCTGGCGCCGGACCTCATGGGGCTGGCGGAACTTGCGGGCATTCCCGCCTGGCGGGTCGATCGCGCGGAAGACTTCGGCTCGACGGTTGCGAAGGCGATTGCAACACAGGGCCCCACTCTCGTCGAAGTCGATATGAATCGTATCGGGCCTTTCCCGCCCTACTTTCCCTACTCCGCAATGATCGATGCCGCCAGAGCGGCCAGCCAGCCGGCGGCGGCTGCGTAAGCGGCGGGCCGTGCGCTCATATCGCCGATGCTCAAGAATGTTTATATAAAGGCATGAAAAAAGAGAACGAGATCCCCGCCGGGCCGGAAACCGCCGGCGCTCTGGATGGTGTGCGTGTCATCGATCTTTCCAGGGTGCTCAGCGGCCCCTATTGCACCCAGATCCTGGCGGACCACGGTGCCGAGGTCATCAAAGTGGAACCGCCCGCCGGTGATGAAACCCGTACATGGGGGCCGCCTTTCGTGGGGGATGTCGCGGCCTATTATCAGGGCCTCAACCGCAATAAACGGGGCATCTGGCTCGATCTGTCGTCGCCGTCCGGCGGCCGTGGCCTGCTGCAACTGCTGGAAGGCGCCGATGTTCTGGTAGAGAACTTCAAAAGCGGCACCATGGAGCGGTGGGGCCTGGGCTACGATGTGCTGAGCCAGCGCTTCCCCGGCCTGATCCACTGCCGGGTATCGGGATTCGGCGCCGACGGCCCGCTGGGGGGCATGCCCGGCTACGACGCCGCGATCCAGGCCATGTCGGGCATCATGAGCGTCAACGGGGATGCCGAAGGCCAGCCTACCCGCGTGGGCGTGCCGATAGTCGATATGGTGACGGGGCTGAATGCGGCAATAGGCGTGCTGCTGGCGCTTCAGGAGCGCAAGCGCAGCGGGCGCGGGCAGTTCGTCGATGTGGCGCTTTTTGATTGCGCGCTGTCTATCCTGCACCCGCATACCGCCAGCTATTTCGCCGATGGACAGACGCCCGCGCGCACCGGCAACGCCCATCCGAACATCACGCCTTACGATATTTTCCCGACAGCCGGCAACCCGATTTTTCTGGCGGTCGGCAATGACAGGCAGTTCCGGACACTCTGCGTCGAACTGGGTGCGCCCGGGCTGGCGGACGACCCCGACTACGCATCGAACAGCAAACGCGGCGCCAACAGGCATCGGCTCAAGGAAGCCTTGGCCGGCCTGTTGAAATCACACGATGCACAGGCCTTATCGGAACGGCTGCTCCGGGCTGGTGTGCCCTGTTCCGGCGTACTGGATATTCCGCAAGCCTTGCGGCATCCGCATACGGCGCATCGCCGGATGGTCGTGTCGCAGGACGGATACACAGGAATTGCCTCGCCGGTGAAGCTGAGCCGCACGCCGGCGAGCTACCGCAGGCCGCCGCCGGCACTGGGCCAGCATCAGCTCGAATTCGACTTCGCCATTGATTCCGGCGCCGGAATCAACTGAACGGACACCAGTGTCCCATTAAACATATGCGGGAAGAATCATGCATTTCGGTTTAAACGAAGAGCAAAGACAAATCAGATCGGCGATTGAGAACCTGTGTCAGCCGTTCGACGATGAATATTGGTTTGCCAAGGATCGCGACGGGGGGTTCCCGTTCGAGTTTCACCAGGCGCTGGCCCAGGCGGGCTGGCTGGGCATCGCCATGCCCCAGGAATACGGCGGCGCGGGGCTGGGCATTACCGAAGCGGCGCTCATGATGCATACCATTGCCGCCACGGGCGCGGGCCTGTCCGGGGCCTCGGCGGTGCATATGAACATCTTCGGGCTGCACCCCGTCGTGGTGTTCGGCACCCCCGAGCAGCGGCAGCGCTGGCTCCCGCCCCTCATCGCCGGGGCCGACAAGGCCTGCTTCGGCGTGACCGAACCGAATACCGGCCTGAATACCCTCAGGCTCAAGACCCGCGCTGTGCGCCAGGGCGATCATTACGTGGTAAGCGGCCAGAAGGTGTGGATTTCCACCGCGCAGGTTGCCAACAAGATGCTGCTGCTGGCGCGTACGACGCCCATCGAGGAATGCAAGGGCAGCGAAGGCCTGAGCCTTTTCTATACGGATCTGGACCGCAACACTGTCCAGGTCCACGAAATCGAGAAAATGGGCCGGAAATGCGTGGATTCGAATCAGGTTTTCATCGATGGCTTGCGGATTCCGGTTGAAGACAGGATAGGCGAGGAAGGCAAGGGGTTCAGTTATATCCTGCACGGCCTGAATCCCGAACGGATACTGATTGCCGCCGAAGCGGTCGGCCTGGGCCAGGCGGCGCTGGGCCGGGCGGCCAATTACGCAAAAGAGCGCGAGGTCTTCGACCGGCCGATCGGCATGAACCAGGGCATACAGCATCCGCTGGCCCGGTCGTGGGTCGAACTGGAGTCCGCGCATCTGATGGTGCAGAAAGCCGCCTGGCTTTACGACCAGGGCCAGACTTGCGGCGCGGAAGCCAACGGCGCCAAGTTCCTGGCCGCCGAAGCCTGCTATGGGGCATGCGAAAACGCCATCCTGACGCATGGCGGCATGGGTTATGCGAAGGAATACCATGTGGAACGCTACCTGCGCGAAGCATGGATACCGCGCCTGGCTCCGGTCAGCCCGCAATTGATCCTCAGCTTCATCGCCGAGAAAGTCCTGGGGTTGCCTAAATCCTATTAGTTGTCCAATTTTTCACGAAGAAACAGGAGACAAAGATTGATATTGTCTTTCATGACCACGTGCCAAAGCGCAAGCCTCGTCGTTCACGACGAGGTCAAGCGAGGCCATACCCAGGGGGGGGCCGCGACCTATCATGCTTAATCTCGAAAGACATCTTCGATGCGCTCGGCGTCCAGTATATTGAGCGACCAGGCTTCAAGCTGGGTGGAAGTGGCCGAGGCGAGCCGTTTCCTGTCTGTGTCGGGTAAAGCGCCGAATTTGCGGGCTATCAGGCGCGCCAGCAAGTCTGCCTGCCCGTCTTGCCTGCCTTCCTGCTTTCCCTCCAGACGGTACTTCAGTGTCCAGTCGCGGGAATGGTGGAGGGTGGTGGTCATGGCGGTGATCTCCTTGAGGTCTTCGCTGTCGGGAAGCGGGATATGCCTGGGCAGCGCCCGCGGAAGCAGGATGTGGCGCACCCATTGCCCGACGATGCGGTACAGCTCCCGGTTCGGTTCGCTGGCGAGCTGCTGGGTTAGAGTTTGCAGCAAGCGCCCGGTATGTTCAATGCCTTGATTATGCTCCAGTTTGAACAGCTGGGCTGCGAGGTTGTCTTCGGGCAGATGGCCTGAGCGCACCCATTTTCCTTCGTCGATGAGCAGGTATTGCATGGTTGGCTGGAAGGGGCGCAGCGAAGCGGATACGGGTTGAAGCAGGGATGCAATATCCTGCGCGTGTTTCCAGGGCTTGAGGCCGCTGTAGAGCACGATGGGCAGGATGGCAGGAAGGGGATTGCCGGGCGGGGTCAGCTTGCGGCGCACCAGGGTTTCGTAGCCCAGTCCGGTGTAGCTCAGTACGCGCACTGGCATGAGCCAGTCGCCGCGCGCCTGGTGTTCAAGCAGCAGCATGAAATACAGAACTTCGCTGTCGGTGCGGCGCACTGTCCAGAGCAAATCGCCCTGACGGGCTTGTTGCGCGCTGCTGACGTGGTCAGAGGGCAGGGGCAGCAGTGTGTCCAGATCCAGCAAGGCCACCCATTCGGGCGGTAGCATGCCCTGCAGCAAGGCGCGCACGACATCGGGGTGGCCGAACAGCTGTCGGTAGTGGCGGTCATGGTGGCGCATGGCGGGTAACTGGAAGACGTGTCGAAGGCTTCACTGTAAGGAAAGCCGCGCCTGTCCGGCGAGGTCGGACAGCAGTTTGTCCATGCGTAGTTGTGCGTCGGGCGAATGCTCTTTCTCTACCGGGGCCGTCTTTGATCTGTCGGGGGGCAGGCTGACATATTGACCACGCCCCTCAGCCCCGCCTGTGCGGGGCCGCGGCTCGCAGGGAAGAGGTCAGTCTCTGGGCGGCTGCGCTCAGGCGGGGCAATACGGTCTGGACGATATGGTCGCGGTCGAGCGGCAGGCGATTGAAACTCACATTCAAAGCGGCGCATACGCGATTGTCCGCGTCGAATACGGGTACCGACAGGCCGCTGATGTGCGGCTCCATTTCGCCCTGAACCCACGCATAGCGCTGAACGCGCACGCGCTCCAGTTCCTCGCGCAGGAGCTTTTCGTCCGTGATCGTGCTTTTTGTGTAAGGCCGCAACTGGGTGTGTGAGAAGTAGTGCTTCAATTGGGATTCGTTCAGCGAACTGAGCAAGACGCGGCCCATAGAATTGCAATAAGCGGGCCGGCGCGTCCCGATCGTCGTGTCCTGCGACAGGATGCGATGCACGGCAACCCGCCACACGTACACGATCTCCACGTCGTCCAGTACTACGATGCTGCTGGTTTCACCGACTTCCTCGACCAGGGTTTCCAGTACCGGTTCAGCGAATGACCACAGCGGCAGAGAAGACAAATAGGCATATCCGAGCGACAGTACCTTTGGGGTAAGGCAAAAATACCGCTCATTTTCGCGCCGGACATAGCCGAGATCCTCCAGCGTGAGGAGGAAACGCCGGGCGCCTGCCCGCGTCATGCCGGTGCGCGCGGCCACTTCGCTCAATGTAAGCGACGTGGCGCCTTCGCCGAAGGCACGAATCACTGTAAGGCCTTTGGCAAAGGCGCCGACAAAATAGCGGGTAACGTCGGGCCGGCCCTGGGGGTCTTCCAGGTCGTTCTGTGGCGCTGATTGTTTGCTCATTGATCGGTGCTGTATGCTTCCGTATATTCCACCAAGGCGTCCAATACAACTGTATCACCGTCGATCAGACTATCGTCGACGCCCACAAGGACGGGGTTCATATCCACGGAACGCAGCCTGCCGGCCGCCCGGTGCAGGCATTCGGCGAGCGCCACTGCGCTGCGGCACAGTGCGCGGGTGTCCACCGCCGGTTCTCCTCTTACACCTTTCAACAGAGGGGCCATGCGCAGATTCCGCAAGCCACGCTCTGCCTGCTCCATGGAAAACGGATGGATGAGCGTAGTGAAATCGGGCAGGGCTTCGACATATTTGCCGCCTTCCCCCAGCATGACAATGGCTCCGAATCGCTCATCGTAGCGTCCTCCTAGTACAAACTCGTACCGTCCCCGGATCATGGGCGCAATGAGTATACCCGCGATATGTTTTCCCATCCCGGCGGCACGGGCGGTCAGGCGACGGTACGTATCCCTGACTGAGGCCTCGTCGTTGCAGTCCAGAACCACGAGACCATGGTCGGATTTATGCGGGATTTCATCCGAGCATGCCTTGAGGACGACAGGACGTCCAAAGTGGCGCCACGCGGCGACGGCTTGGGTCTCATCAGTGCAGACTCTGTGGGGAATGCATGTGATGCCTGCGGTTTCCAGCAAGTCGAGGCTGTCGGCTTCCGACATGAAGCGCGTCGGGCTGGCGTCGTGTTCCCGAGGCCGGGGAGCCGGCGTGCGGGACAATGCGGCTTCCTCGACGTTGCGCAGAAGCTGGGCGTGTCGAGACAACTGGCCCAACGCGGCAATGGCGTCGATGTCGTGTGAAAATACCGGTAAACCATGCTCGAAGAAGGTTTGACGCGTGGACGCCAAAGGGGCGGCCACCGCCACCGGCTTATTGGATGCCCGGGCAAAGGCCGCCGCATCGCGGGCAAAGCCCGGCACATCGTAGCCTATGCCGGACATGGGCAGGGTGATCAGAAAAAGATCGCCCAGATTTCGCTGGGATAAAAGCGGCAGCAGGTTCGTGAACAAGCTGCTGTCCGTGAGCAACGCGGCCGTCAGGTCGATCGGGTTTGCGGCGCTGGCAAAAGATGGCAGCACGCCAGAGACGGCTTCCCGATCCTTGTGCTCGAAAGGGTCCAATGACAGGCCGTGCCGCTCCGCGGCATCCGCGGCCATGACACAGCTGGCGCCGGAGTTGCTGATGGCGATGAGGCGGTTTCCCCTGGGCAATCGGCCATGCAGATACAGGGGGACCGCGTTGACCATGGCACGCATGTCATGGACCCGGCATATGCCATGCTTCTGGAAGAAAGCGTCTGTGACCCGGTCGTCGCTGGCCAGCGCTCCGGTATGGGAACTGGCCGCTGCCTGGCCCGCGGCGGAGACGCCCGCCTTCAACGCAAGCACGGGCACACCTCGCTGCCTGGCGAGTTCGGCCATCCGGGCCCAACGTTCAGGATCGGGGATGTGCTCGGCATACAGAAGCAGGATCCGGATATCCGGATCATGCAGGGCAGCCATGGCGAGTTCCGCGACGGTCAGGTCGCATTCATTTCCTGTGGCAATCGAGTAGCGGACTCCGATGCCCATTTCCCTCAAGGCCGCGTAGGGAACCATGCTCATTGCGCCGCTTTGACTGATGATCGCCACAGGCCCGTCCCGAGGCGGGATCTCGCTGATCAGCGTGGCAAATGACGCGACGGCCCCGGTGCTGAAGTTTGCGAGTCCTTGTGTGTTCGGCCCGATGATCCTCATGCCTGAGCCGCGTGCGATGGAAACCATGTCCGCCTGGGCCCGTTTTCCATCCTCATCGGTTTCCGCAAAACCGGAACTCATGACCACGCATGTCCGGATTCCGGCCGCGGCGGCCTGCTCGACGGCGGAACAGGCCAACGCACCCGGCACGGCCACAATGGCCATGTCGGGTGTTTCGGGAAGGGTGTCCAAAGTCGGGTAGGCGGGCAGGCCCTGTACGGTTGCACGTGTCGGGTTGATGGGAAAGATCGAGCCGTTGTATCCCTGCCGCAGCATGTATTTGATCGGCCTTCCGCCAATTTTTTCCGGATTCTCGGAGGCGCCGACTACGGCAATTGACCGGGGATTCAACGCGTGGCTCAACCGTACATCGTGATTCATATGTTTCTCAATTTTCCAGGAAGAAGACTTGAAAGCGGATGTTCATATGGCTTTACTTTCAGTCGACTTTCATGCCGGACTGCTCGACGACTTTCCCCCATTTGTCGGCTTCGGTCTCGATAAAGCTTCCGAATTCCTCCATTGAATTCGCTACGACGTCCACGCCCTGCTTCTGCAGTTGGTCCTGTACCTCCGGGTTTCGCAGGGATGCGATCAGAGCCTTGCTGAGTTTCTCTTTGACGGCGGGGGGCGTGGCGGCGGGGGCAACGAAGCCGAACCATGCCGTCGCCTCGTAGCCGGACACGCCGGACTCGTCCATGGTTGCGACGGCGGGAAGCGACTCGCTGCGCGTCTTGCTGGTCACGGCCAGGGCTTTCAATTTACCGCTTTGCACCAGGGGCAAGGCTGTCGGCAGATTGTCGAACATCAAATGAACATGGCCGCCCATCAGATCATTGAGAGCGGGAGCACTGCCCTTGTAAGGGACATGTTCGAACGTCACCCCGGCCATCATCTTGAACATCTCCGCGCTCAAGTGTCCGGACGTGCCGCTGCCCATGGAGGCGAAGGTCAATGTGCCATCATCTTTCTTGAGTGCGCTGATCAGCTCGCTTACGGATGCGGCGGAAACCGAGGGATGGGCAAGCAGCACATTGGGCAGGCTACCGGCCAGGGTCAGTGGCGCGAAATCCTTTACGCTGAAGCCGGCGCTCTTGTAAAGGATGGGATTGACGGTAAGGAGACCCGCCGGCGCGACCATGAAGGTGTAGCCATCAGGCGCCGAGCGCGCCACGTGCAAGGCGCCGATGTTGCCGCCGGCCCCGGGCCGGTTGTCCACAACGACAGGGACTCCCAATTCGTCGGATAATCGTGCCCCCACGACGCGGGCAATAATGTCATTGGTGCCGCCGGGTTGATATGGGACCACCAGACTGATCGGCCGGTCCGGGTAGTTGTCCTGTGCGCGGGTAGCGGGTGATCCTGCCATCATTGCCAGTGACATCAAGCAGAGTATGAGCGGAGATGCTTTCATCATGATTTCCTTTCGGTTCTGGTGGGTTGAAACGTCCTGCGGGAAATCAGGGTATGTCTCCTCCTGTATCCCCGGACTTGCTCAAGAAAGCCGTGAACGACTCGTTGCGCCGTATGCATTCCCGGATCCGGGCGATCCGGCGCGCCAGCCGGCCGCTCGAATCATTCAGAGTGGCCTTAGCGTGAACAGGCCCTAAAGCGATGGGCGTGGTATTCGGGCGGTTGCTTTGATTTCAATCAGAGCCTGGGGCCTGACCAGCCCGGCCACCACAACCCCGGTGGCTGCCGGATAGGGCGGGCCTTTGAACAGTTCGCGGCGCACTTCCGCCGTCTTGTCGTATCCTTCCAGTGTCACGACGTAGTCCACCGTCTCGACCACGTGCTCGAAGCCCGCGCCCGCGGCGGCCAGTACGGCTCCGATCTTCTTGTAGATGTATCTGGCCTGGGCGGCCATATCCCCCACGCCCACAATATTCCGGTTTTCATCGACAGCCGTCATGCCGGATATCAGCAGCCATTCACCGCAACGCACAGCCGGCGAGAACGTCGTGCTGTCCTTCCAGGGGCCTGGATAAATCGCTTCATAAGGTACTGTCATGCTGACTCGCTCTCCCATTTCAGAAGGTACTGATGTGAACCCGTGAATACTGTTCGATCATGCTGGTTCCGCATGTCTATGCCGAAGGTCACGCGAGAGCGCCCACGCCGGTCGGGAGGGCCTGTGGATATGACTTCGTAAGTTATCTGGATGTGATCGTCGGGAAATACGGGCTCGATGAATCTGGATTCCTGGGCGACGAGCGCCACCATGGAATCACGAAGCTGCCCGGATAAATCGCTGGCTCCCAAAGCGGCCAGGGACACCAACAACAGGCCATGCGCGACACATGCCCCGAAATCAGTCTGCCGGGCGTACTCCGCGTCGTAGTGAATGGGGTGCTTGTCGCCGGTAAGCGCCGCAAAATCCCTGAACATCGCCATATCGACGCGGCGGCTGACTCCTTTGAAGAGGGCGCCGGCCGATAAGTCCCGTGCGAAAATCTGTGCGCTGGTGTCGCCGCCCATCACGCGGGTCTCAATCCGACACGGCCGGTCATGGCGGGCTGGTTGTTTGATGTTGCTCGCAGGTCGCCGTTGTCCTCGATTTCCACATGGAAGACATCACCGGGGCACACCGGCCCCACCCAGCGGGTGTACAGTTTCCCGGCGCGCAGCCAGTCGGCGCCCAGTTTCCTGACTGCGACATCCATGACAAATGCGCTCATGTGCGGCCCATGCAGCAAGGTGCCGCGGAAACCCCGTTTGGCCGCATAGTCGTGGTCGTAATGGATGATGTCGTTGTCGCCATTGATCCGGCCATATCGGTCTATCATCGCTTGATCGATTGCAATTTCTCGCTGCATGCTTTACTCCGGTACATGAAAGGTATTGACGAGTTCCCACAACAGCCGGCCGTCCGCATCGTGAAACTGCGCCTTCCATTGAACATAGCCACGGCCCTTTTTGTGAAACTTCCTGACGATGGCGCCGTTCGCCCGAACCGGTGTGGTTTCGTCGGCCCAGACCGGCGCATGCCATTCGAGTTCGACCTCGCCCATCACGATTCCTTGAATGGGCGGATAGTCCTTGTATAGGACGGCGGTCATGTATGGAAAGATCATTCCGGGAGGGGCGACGGCGCGTCCATCCAGTTGATACAGGCTGGCGTCCGCATCCACAGCGCGGATGTACTCCTGTATCAAGTCGGGAGTGATGTCGAACCGCACTCCGGTCAATTGGCGCCCTTCTTCGAAGGCCGCATACGGTGTTCCGGGCGTGGCGCCTTCCCGCACCTTGATTTCGCTTGGACGAGTCATCTCCTATCCTATTTCTGGTTATGTGGTTGAGTTAACCGGGGCCCACAAAGCAGGCATCATGTGTTCTCATTGAGAACATACGTATTGCATTGAGAACAAGTTTAAGCTTTAACGAATTTCCGCGAACCAGGGATTACCCTGTGTCGCAGGAAGATTTCTATGACTGATGATGGTCCATGCCGCCGAGCCATGATGTCTGGGAACGTATGTGCACATAACGTTCTGGAAATGGCCTTCGCGCGGTGGTTACGCCTAAACTGGAACCCAGGTTTTCCCGAGTGAGGTGATCTCTGAATATATGGGGCGCTGCCACAATCATCGGAACGATCCGGCGTCGAGCAGCAAGTCGATAACCGGGTGGCCCGCCGTGCAGGCGCGATCGGGATGCGATCGCTTATTCTGTGGCATTTGAAAATGCCGCGGCGGGACTGACATGGATTTGCGCCATCTTGATATTTTTCCACTTCGATGTTTATGTGCCTTGGTCAATCAACAGCATGTGACTCGCGCGGCGGATCTGATGGGGATTTCGCAGCCCCGGATGAGTGCCACGCTGAAGCGGCTGCGAGAACAATTCATGGATCCCATACTGGTGCGTACTGAAAAAGGCATGGTGGCAACGCCAAGGGCAAGGGAAATCGTTGCCAGTGTCGAAGATGCGATTGATTCCATCGACCGGGTGTTGCGTGCGCGGGTCCAGTTCGATCCGTTCAGCGATCCTTACACGTTTCATATCTCGGCCAGTGAATCCGTTGCCCTGGCAATAATGCCCGAGATCAGTTCGGTGCTGCGCCGCGAGTCGTCCAGGGTCGTGCTCAGAGTCCATACGCCGAATTTGTCGACGGTTCGCCAGGATCTCGAAGATGGCCGGATAGACCTCGCCATAGGCCATTTCAGGAACCCTCCGGAAGGGTTGCGCCATATTCCGCTGATCAAGCAGCGGTTGCTGGTGATCGCATCGAAGAACAATCCGGATATAGGCAGCCCTTTGACGCTGGACCAATATCTGGGCGCATCTCACGCACGATATGCGCTCACGCCTTCAGGAACATCCGTCATCGAGGACGACATCGATGAGGCGCTCCTGGGAATCGGGGCCGTGAGGTCCATAGGGATGCAGCTGCCTTCGGCGGTGGCATTGCCGCCGGTGGTGGCGGCGACAGACCTGATCGCAACCGTTCCCGAGTCGGTGGCGGTGCTCTATTCGCGCGCCCTGGACCTCCAGGTTCTTGAGCCGCCGTTCGATGTTTCCGATATATCCATCAAGATGTACTGGCACGAGCGTACCCACCGGCAACCGGCGGTCCAATGGCTGAGAAGCCTGATTTCTCAAAGTTTCATGGAAAGGAAACGGCCGCCGGCGCGTTCAAAACGGGCGGGTGGGGGCAGGCCGAAAGCAATATAGGTGATGACAGTTATGGCTATTTCTTCTTCACGCGAAACCGCGGCAACAGACCCGCAACTGGGGTTCATCGGCCTGGGCATGATGGGCGCGGCGATCGCGGCGCGGCTGCTCGAAGCCGGCTACACCGTCCATCTGTACGATCCGAATGCGGAACGCTTGCGGCAGTACGCGGGCAAGGGGGGGCTTGCCCGAAGCAGCCCGCGGGATGTCGCGGATCACGCCGACATCGTATTTGCCTGCCTGCCTTCGCAGGATGTTTCGATTCAGGTGGCGTCCGGCTCCGACGGCGTGATGCACGGCGGGCGCGCAGCCGTCTATGTCGAAATGTCGACGATCGGCCAGAGAACGCTGGAGCGTATCGCAAGGGATATGTCGGGCGCCGGGAAAACGGTCATCGACGCGCCTGTGAGCGGCGGCCCGCGCGGTGCGGAAGCCGGCACGCTGTCCATCATCGTTTCCGGGGATCCCGGGGCAGTCGCCTCGATACATCCTTACCTGCGGCGCATCGGGAAGAATGTTTTCGACATGGGTCCCGTTCCAGGGCAGGCGCAGATGATGAAGCTCGTCAACAACATGATTTCGGCGGCCAATATGGCGGCGGCGTGCGAGGCGCTGGTCCTGGGCGCCAAGGCCGGCCTGGATCCCGACCTGATGGTGGCGGTCGTCAACGCCAGCACCGGCCGCAACAGTGCCACGACCGACAAGATACCCAAAGCGGTGCTGCCCGGGACTTTTGATTACGGGTCGAGGCTGGAGATCATCTACAAGGACGTGCGGCTCGGCCTGGAAGAAGCCGCGGCACTGCATGTGCCGATGTGGGTCGGCAGTACCGTGGGCGCGACTTGGGAATTTGCGATGTCCCAAGGGGGCGCGAACGAAGATTATTCGACATTGATCAGGCACATGGAGAACTGGTCCGGGGTGCGGGTCCGCAGCCGCAATGTTTCTACTGAACAGGAAGACGCTGAATGATTCGAGCGGCAGGCAGGCGTCCCGGATCCGGCATGCATGCGATGCGATGAGTCGTTCAATGCTTCCCAACAATGAGGATCGACGAAGATTATGACGGAAACGGTATTTGAGAAGGGCATGGGGTTGCGCAGGCGGGTGCTCGGGCAGGCGCATGTCGATGCCTCCTGGGAACGGGCGCAGAAGAATCCGCTGACACAGGTTCTGCAGGAACTGGTCACCGAGATGGGCTGGGGTTCGATATGGTCCCGTCCGGGCCTGGACCTGCGGACACGCAGCGCCGTGACGCTTGGGGCGCTCATCGCGCTGAATCGCCCCCACGAGCTGGCCGTGCATCTGCGCGGCGCGCTGAACAACGGGCTCACTCCGGAAGAGCTCAAAGAGTTGCTCATCCACTGTTCCGCCTACTGCGGGTGGCCCGCGGTGATAGACGCCTTCCGTGTCGCCGAGGCGGTGCTGGATGAAACAGGGTCCGCCGGGGCGGAAGCCGGCTGAGCCGTTTCACGAGTGAAGGCCGCCCCCGCATGGCGGTCCTTCCCGGCAAAGATCTGACCGCAGCGCCGCCGGCCGGATGAATCATCCGGCGGAACCGGTTTCCGAGAACAAAGCTTGAACCATGCCTTGCCTCGTCCCCAAGCGAGGCAGGGCGGGCTGTGGGTGGCCGGACGTGGCCACGGTGAATCATCAACGATAAACAAGGGGATAAGAATGAAAATTCAAAGACTGGCTTTAATGGTATCAGCGTTCGCCCTGGCGGCGTTCGGCTCGCTTGCTCACGCATTTCCCACCAAGCCGATCAGGCTGATGGTGCCGTTCAGCCCGGGCGGCGGCACCGATATCCTGGCAAGGCAGCTGGCGGACCATCTTTCCAAGGCTGAAAACTGGAGCGTGGTCGTCGAGAATCGCCCCGGCGGAATGGGCGCCATTGCCCTGGGCGCCATCAAGGATGCCGCTCCCGACGGATACTCGGTCATACTGGCCGTGCGCGAGAACATGGTCATCGGCCCCTTGCTTCGTGGGGGCGGGGGTACGTTCGACTCGACCAAGGACTTCACGGCCATTGCCAGCGTGGCCGATACGCCGCAGGTCATCGTCACCGCCGCCAGCTCCCCATACAAGGATATGAAGCAGGTCATCGACCATGCGCGCGCCAATCCGCAGGCACTGCGTATCGGCAGTTCGGGGGCGGGCAGTGTGGCCCACTTGCTGGCCGCCACGCTGGATGAGGCCGCCAAGATCGAGTTGACGCACGTGCCCTACCAAGGCGCCAACCCCGCCATGACCGATGTGGTGGGCGGGCACATTGAACTGGTTGGCGCGTCGATCGCTTCCGGCAAGGCGCTGATCGAAAGCGACCGTGTCCGCCCGCTGGCCGTGTCATCGCTGGAGCGCAACCCCAGCCTGCCTGACGTTCCTACGATCGCCGAGCTGGGCTATCCCGGCTTTGACGTGGGCTCCTGGTATGCGGTTTTCGGCCCCAAGGGTGTTCCCGAGGACGTCGTTCTGAAGTTGAATGCGGCGATCAACAAGGTTGTCGAGGCGCCCGAATTCGTCAAGATCCTTGAAGACCAGGGAATGGTGGCGCGGACCGGCGCGCCGCAGGATCTCGACCAGAAGTTCCAGGACGATTACAAGAATCTTGAAGAGCAGCTGAAGAAACTGAAAATGTAGGGCACAGCCTGCATCGGATGCTCTGAATAATTCGAGCGGCAAGCCGGCGCGGTGAATGGTTCAGAGCATCCCATAGGGGGCGTTTCGTGGTGAGGCGCCCCCGACATCACCCTGAGAGACACATATGAGCATCAAGTTTGGGGAAGTTTGCCAGATCGGGTATATCGTGCGCGACATCGAGGCGGCCATGCAAAAATGGATCGCGCTGGGTGTGGGGCCGTGGTATTACCGGGAAACCAATCCCATTTCAGAATTCAACTACTATGGCAAACCGTCCGCCTTTCCCGATATGTCGATTGCGCTGGCCAATTCGGGCCAGGTGCAGATCGAGCTTATCCAGCAGCGCAATGACGCGCCGTCCCTGTATCTGGACATGATCCAGAGCGGCCAGGAAGGTATTCAGCACATCGCCTACTGGACCGCCGACCGGTTCGACGAATTCAAGGGCGAACTGCTGCGCCTGGGTTTCCAGGAAGGCCATTCAGGGCGTATGGGAAAGGGCGGGCGTTTCGGCTATTTCATCGATCCGTCCATGCCGGGCACCATCATTGAGCTCTCTGAAACGACGGGCGGAAAGATGGATCGCTTCAACCTCGTACGCGAAGCATCACGGAACTGGAACGGGGAAGATCCGATCCGGAAAATGACGATCACCGCCTGAGCATGGCCCGGGCGGGCGCGTTTGTGCGCAGTCCGCCGCGCATTCGATATACCGTAATCCGGAAATTTTCAGCATGTCATCCATCATTCCGCCGACCCGGACGAGACGATTGGGGCGCACCGACATCACCGTCGCGCCGATCGCTCTCGGTTGTTATTCCATGAGCCATGCGTATGGCCACCGCTCCGAAGATGAATCCATTGCGGTCATAGCGCGTGCGCTCGACCGCGGCGTCCGGTTCATCGACACCGCGGATTATTACGGCTGGGGCCATAACGAGGAGTTGCTTGCCCGTGCGCTGCGCGGGCGGCGGGGGGACGCGGTGCTGTCCACCAAGTTCGGCTACCGGAGGCAGGGGGACGGCTATGTCGTCTGCGGGGATCCTGCCTATGTCCGGCAGGCCTGCGAAGCATCGCTGCAACGGCTGAAAACGGATTGCGTCGATATGCTTTTCCTGCATCGCAAGGATCCTGATGTGCCGATCGAGGAAACGGTCGGCGCCATGGCGGATCTGGTCGCCGGCGGCAAGGTCCGTTACATCGGGCTGTGCGAGGTTTCCGCGCAAACCTTGCGAAAGGCGAATGAAGTCCATCCCGTTGCGGCACTGCAGGCGGAATATTCCCTGTGGACGCGCGAGGTGGAAGACGAGGTGGCGGACGCATGCCGGGAACTGGGCGTGACGCTGATGCCTTTCTCACCGCTGGGCAGAGGCATGCTGACCGGCCGCATCCGCAGCCTGGATGACCTGGAGCCAAATGACGTGCGCCGCCGCCAGCCCAGGTTTTCCGCCGAGAACCTGGCGTGGAATGTTTCGCTCATCGATCGTCTGGCCGACACTGCGCGTGAGCTTGGCTGCAGCCTGGCGCAACTGGCGCTGGCCTGGATACTGCATGTGAACCGGGGAGCCATCCCGATCTGCGGCTGCGACACACTGGCCTTTCTGGATGAGAATCTTGGCGCTTTGGACGTCGTGCTCGACGACGCCCGCTTGCGGGAAATCACGACGCTGTTTTCACCCGATCAGGTGGCGGGCGACCGCTATGACGCGCGTGTGATGGCTATCCTGCGGCGGTCCCGCGATTGAACGCGAAGGGCCGGCGGACTTGCATGCGGGCCGCCGCCGGGCGGCGCTTGCGCGCTACTTTGGCGGCTGCGCCATATAGGTGCTGAGGCGTTCGGCCGCATTGCGCAGGTGCGCCTCGGCCGCGCCGGCGGCCGCGTCCGGGTCGCCCGCTTCGATGGCGCGGAAGATGGCCTGATGCTCTTGCTGCACGCATTCCACCAGGCCCTGATGATATTGGGCGGTGTTGCTGCGCGCCTTGCGTATCAGCCGCCTGATGTGCTGTTCCAGGTATTCATTGAGCGCAATGAAATGCGGATTCTGCGCCGCATCGACGATCGACTGGTGGAAAAGATAGTCTTCGGTATCGCCCAGTTCGTCGTTGGCGATGGCGTATTCCATGCCGATCAGCGCGCGCCTGATGCGCTTGAGGTCGTCAGGCGTACGCCTGAGGGCCGCCAGCCTCGTGGCGGCCACTTCGATCGTGATCAGCAGTTCCAGCACATAAGCCAGGTCTTCCTCGTCATCCAGCCGGGTGGGGTCGAGCCGGAATGATTGCCGGGTGCCCCGTTCATTCACGAATACGCCCCGGCCCTGGTGCGAGCTGACCAGGCCTTCCGATTTCAGTTGCGAGACGGCTTCGCGAACCACCGAGCGGCTGACGGAAAACTGCCCGCACAACTGTTTTTCGCTGGGCAGCTTGTCTCCGGGCCGGAGACGCCGCTGCTCGATCTCGTGCTTCAGCCATGTGGCGATCGGCGTGGTCAGGGGCTGCGCGGATGGGGTGAGTGTGTCATGCATGGTTGTCGGATTCTGGTCGTGCGTTCAAACAGGGCCTGGCGCATCCGAGCGGCATGCAGGCCGCGAGGTGGAGAGGCTTGCGCTTTGGCGCGTGGTCAAGCAATGTACAGCCCGCCATTGACATGCAGGGTTTCGCCATTCACGAAACTGGCCAGATCGGAGCACAGGAACAGGATTGCGCCGGCGACTTCATCGGCCGTGCCGAAACGCTTGAGAGGCGTGGCGTCGAGCAAAGCCTGGCCTTTCTGCTGAAGCAGGTCTGCCGTCATGGCGGTGCTGATGATACCGGGTGAAACGACATTGACGCGTGTCTTGGGCGCAAGTTCGAGCGCCAGGCTTTTGCTGAAGCTGGCGACCGCGCCTTTCGACGCCGAATAGTGGGCGTGGGAATGGCTGCCGCGATGGGCGGCCAGCGACGCCAGGTTGACGATGCTGCTGTTGGGGGCCAGATGGGGAATGACCGCGCGGCAGATGTGGAAGGTGCCGTCCAGATTCACGCTCATGAGGCTGCGCCATTCGTGCTTTGTCATGTCGGCGACCAGACGTTCGGGATAGATGCCGGCCGAGTGGACCAGATGATCGATCCCGCCGTGGCGGGCGGCGGCTTCCTGTGCCGTGCTTTCGCATGAGTCCTCGTCGGAAACATCGCCGCGGTGCGCGCTGACCGTTGCGCCGCCGGCGCTCAATTCCTTTCGAAGGGCGTCAACGGCTTCGGCATTGATGTCGCTGAGCGCGAGGTTGGCGCCCAGGGCCGCCATCTTGCGGGCTACCGCCTGGCCGATGCCGTTGGCGGCGCCGGTTATGAGGACTGTTTTTCCAGAGAAGGTGATCATGCTGCAGTTGTCCTGTACTTGCTGGGCGAGCCAGTGTGTTGATAAGAATCGCTTCCCCGGGCGCCGGAACCCGGATTCCCGTTGACACCGATTTTTCAGCTGCGTAGAATGGCGCAAATCCTGTCTGACAAGTTGTTTATATTATCAGACAAGTAGGAAAGCCAGAAGGCCTGGCACGAAAAACAAGACACTTTCAAAAGCACCCATGAAACATCGGAACAACCCCGCTCAGCCAGCACCGGCTCCCGCCGCCTTCCAGTCTTCCTGCGGCCGGGGCCGCCGGCGGGCCACCGGTTCCTCACTGACGGTGGTTCGCGTATGAGCGATACGATTGCGGCGGAAGCGCTCGCACGGCTGGCGCAAGGCGGGTCCTTCCACGATCTGGCGGGCAAAGTGGTGTTCATTACCGGCGCGGGCAACGGCATAGGCCTGGCAATGGCGCATGCGTTCGCGGCCTGTGATGCGCGCCTGGCCTTGCTGGACATCGACCCGGCCCGCTTGCGGGCGGCGGCCGAATCCTTGCTGGCCGGATTCCCTGACGTCCAGCTGCGGACCTGGGTGGCGGCCGTCAATGATGAAGCGGCGGTGAATGAAGCCGTTTCCGGCGCACAGGCCGCCTTTGGCCGGATCGACATCCTGCTGAACAATGCCGGCATTTCCATGAATTGCCCCACGCTGGCGCTTGCCGGCGAGCAATGGCGCCAGGCCATGGATGTCAATGTGAACGGCGTCTTCTATTGCGCCCAGGCGGCGGGCCGGTTCATGGTCGAACAAGGCCACGGCGTCATCCTGAATATGTCATCCATGTACGGCACGGTCGCCGCCCCCGAGCGGGCCGCCTATTGCACCAGCAAGGCGGCGGTCGCCATGCTGACCAAAGTGCTTGCAATCGAGTGGGCCAAGCATGGGGTCAGGGTGAATGCCATCGCGCCGGGCTATGTGAAGACGGCGCTGGTGGATGACCTGATCAAGGCCGGCCGCATGGACCCGGACGCCCTGGCCAGGCGCACGCCTCTTGGCCGACTGGGCGAACCCCGTGAAATTGCGACGCTTGCCCTGTTTTTGGCGTCCGACCATGCTTCCTTCATCAACGGCCATATCGCCGTGGCCGATGGCGGCTGGTCTGCCTATAGTTATATCTGAACGCGAATCCACTCCTGCGGAGACTACCTCATGCCAGAAATCATAGAGCTTTCCCCTTCATCGCGATGGGTCGAGTTGCGCACCACGGAAGAAGACTGGAAGAACGCGGATCCCGGGCGGCTCGGCACGCTGCTGTCGCATTTGCACATGATCCGGGCCTTTGAAGAGACGGTGATCGAACTGGCCATGGAAGGGCTCGTGCACGGCCCGGCCCATTCCAGCATCGGCCAGGAAGGCGGCGCGGCCGGCTCCATCGTGCCGTTGACGGCCGCGGACCAGGTCAATGGCTCGCACCGTGGCCATCATCAGTTCCTGAGCAAGGCGCTGGCCTATGTAGCGCCCAATGGCCTGGATCCCAAAGCAGAGCTCTCCGCCGAAGTGCATACGCTGCTGCAGCGCACCCTGGCCGAGATCATGGGCCTGGCGCAGGGGTTCTGCCGTGGGCGTGGCGGCTCGATGCACCTGCGCTGGGAAGAGGCCGGCGCCCTGGGAACCAACGCAATCGTGGGCGGTGGCGTGCCCCTGGCGGCCGGGGCGGCGTGGGCGCACAAGCATGCGGGAACCGACGCGGTCGCCGTCACCTACTTTGGCGATGGCGCGGTGAATATCGGTTCCGTGCTCGAAACCATGAATCTTGCCGCCGCATGGAAGCTGCCGCTGTGTTTCTTCATAGAAAACAACCTCTATGCGGTGTCGACCCACGTTGAGGAAGCCACGGCCGAGCCGCGCCTGTCGGCGCGCGGCCAGGCCTTCAACATTCCCAGCTGGAAAGTCGACGGGATGGATCCCCTGGCCGTGAATCTGGCCATGGAAGAGGCGCTGCGGCACATGCGCGCGGGCAAGGGGCCGACGATCATCGAGGCCGATGTCTACCGCTATTTCCACCAGAACGGCGGCTTTCCCGGCAGTGCTTTCGGCTACCGCCCCAAGGAAGAAGAACAGGCCTGGCGCGAGCGTGACCCGCTGGACGCGCTGGGCAATCGCATGATGGCGCGCGGGCTGATCACGGCGGAAGAGATCGCCGCGCTGCGCCAGCGCATACAGGCTTCCATGAATCAGGCCGTGGCGGCGCTGACGGAGCCGGATCCCGAGGGCAAGCGCGGTGGGAAGCGGATCCGTCCCGAACTCTGGCCCAGCCCCGATTTCCGTGATGTCGGCATCCGTGGCGACCTCAGCGAGCTCGATGGCGCACGCACCGAAGAACAGGCGTCGTTCCAGGGCAGGATGGAAGAAGGCAAGTTCATCGATGCGGTGGCCGACGTGATGGCGCGCCGCATGGAAACGGACGATGGCGTGGTGGTGCTGGGCGAGGACGTGCACCGTCTGAAGGGCGGCACCAATGGCGCGACGCGCGGTCTGAAAGACCGTTTCCCCGAGCGCGTACTGGGGACCCCCATCAGCGAGAACGCCTTCGCCGGCCTGGGCGGCGGGCTGGCCATGGACGGCCGCTTCAGGCCTGTGGTCGAGTTCATGTATCCGGATTTCATGTGGGTGGCCGCCGACCAGGTCTTCAACCAGATCGGCAAGGCGCGCCACATGTTCGGCGGCGATATCAATGTGCCGCTGGTCCTGCGCACCAAGGTCGCCATGGGCTCCGGCTATGGTTCGCAGCACTTGATGGACCCGGTCGGCATTTTTGCGACCAGCCCCGGGTGGCGGATCGTGGCGCCTTCCACGCCCTTCGACTACATCGGCCTGATGAATACCGCCCTGAAGCTGAATGACCCCGTGCTGGTCATCGAGCATATAGATCTTTACGCCTCGAACGGCTTGGTCCCGGCCGACGATCTGGATTACCAGATCCCGTTCGGCAAGGCGGCCGTGCGCCGCGCGGGCGAAAGCGTGACCGTGCTGACTTACCTGTCCATGGTGGCCCACAGCCTGGAAGCGGTCGAGCGGCTGGGCGTGGATGCCGAGGTCATCGACCTTCGCTGGCTCGATCGCGCCAGCCTGGATTGGGACACCATCGGCGCCAGCATCCGTAAAACCAACAATGTGCTGATCGTGGAGCAGGGCGCGCAGGGCACATCCTACGGCGCCTGGCTGTCGGATGAAATCCAGCGGCGTTATTTCGATTGGCTGGACCAGCCCGTGCAGAGGGTCACCGGCGGCGAGGCGTCGCCCAGCATCAGCAAGGTGCTCGAACGCGCCGCGCATGCCCGCACGGAAGAGGTCGTCGAAGGCCTCGAAGAAATCCTGCGCGGGCAGGGGCTGGGCGGCTCCCATGGCTGAATTCATATTCGATCTATCGCGCGGTACCGGCGCAGGGGAATGGCGAACATGGCAATATTGATACGCATGCCCGAAGTGGCTGCCAACACGGATTCCGCAGTCATTGTTTCGTGGGCAAAGCAAGAAGGCGACACTGTCGCGCAGGGCGATTGCCTGGCTGAAATCGAAACCGAAAAGGCCGTCATCGAGTTCAACGCGGAGCAGTCCGGGGTGCTGGGCCGCATTCTGGTTCAGGCCGGCAAGGATACCGAGGTGGGAACGCCCATCGCGGTATTGCTCGAAGCCGGCGAAAAGGATGCCGACCTGTCCGCGCTGCTCTCCGCCGACGAAGGCGGGCAGCAGGCCGCCGGTGCGGCGGTGGGCGGAGCGGCGGCGGATGCCCCTGCCGCCGCGTCCCCGGGGCCGGCTGCCGTGGAAGCGGTGGAAAGCGGTGAGCGCATCTTCGCAAGTCCGTTGGCCAGGCGCCTCGCGCGCGATGCCGGTGTCGATCTCGCAGGCCTGAAGGGCAGCGGCCCGCAAGGGCGCATCATCAAGCGCGATGTGCGGGCGGCCCGCTCGGCCGGGCCGGCCGTGGCCCCCGCCCTGGCGCCCGCTCAGGCGGCTGCGGCTGCGGCGGCGCCGGGCGCGGGCCAGGCTTACACCGACGTTCCGCACACCAGCATGCGCCGCACGATTGCGCGCCGGCTCAGCGAAAGCAAGCAGACCGTGCCGCATTTCTACCTGCGCGCCGATTGCCGCGTGGACGCTTTGCTGGCCTTGCGCGGGCAGATCAATCAGGCGGCATCCCGCAAGATCTCCGTCAATGACTTCATCGTCAAGGCGGTTGCCGTGGCCTTGCGGGAACTGCCCGACATGAACGTCAGCTGGACCGAGACGGCATTGCGCCGATACGATGCCATCGATGTGTCGGTGGCCGTCTCCACGCCGACGGGGCTGATCACGCCTGTCGTGAAGGCGGCGGATGCCCGGCCGTTGTCGCTCATCAGCGGCGAAATCGCCGATCTGGCCCAGCGGGCGCGCGAAGGAAGGCTGCAGCCGCACGAGTATCAGGGCGGCAGCTTCACGGTCAGCAATCTGGGCATGTATGGCGTTCAGGAATTCGCGGCCATCATCAACCCGCCTCAGGCCGCCATTCTCGCTGTCGGCGGCTTCGAGCGCCGGCCAGTGGCGAATGATGATGGCGAGCTGGGCGTTGCCTCGGTCATGACGGTAACGCTTTCAGTGGATCATCGTGCGATCGATGGCGCGCTTGCCGCGCAATGGCTAGGCATATTCAAGACGATCGTGGAAAATCCCCTCTCCGCTCTCATCTGAAATAAAGCAAATGAAATCTGATCAATTCGATGTCGTGGTCGTCGGGGCGGGTCCCGGCGGGTATGTGGCGGCGATCCGCGCCGCCCAGCTTGGCATGCGTACCGCCATAGTGGAAAAGGCGGAATTGGGCGGGGTGTGCCTGAATTGGGGCTGCATTCCCACCAAGGCGATGCTGCGTTCGGTCGATGTGCTGCGCCTGATGCGCAAGGCGGACCAGTTCGGTATCAAGGCCGTTGAACCGGAACCCGACCTGCAGGCCATCGTGGCCCGTTCCCGCAATGTGGCGGGCCAACTGCAGCGCGGCGTGACCCATCTGATGAAGAAGAACGGCATAACCGTGATCAAGGGCCAGGCGCGCCTGGCGGGGAAGGGCCGCCTGTCGGTAAAGGGGGAAGGGGCGGAAACGCCGGTCATGGCGAAGCACATCGTGCTGGCGACCGGGGCGCGCGCACGGACCCTGCCCGGGCTGGATGCCCGGGCGGACGGGGTATGGCATTACCGCGAAGCCCTGACGCCGCCCAGCCTGCCGAAGAGCATGCTGGTGATCGGGGCGGGCGCGATCGGCATCGAGTTTGCGAGCTTCTACCACGCCCTGGGCGCAAAGGTGGATGTCGTTGAAATGGCCGAACACGTGCTGCCGGTGGAAGATGTTGAAATCTCCGAATACGTTGGCCAGGAACTGCGCAAGCAAGGCATTACCCTGCATCTGGGCAGCAATATCGCCCGGGCAGAGCGCGGCAACGGCGGCTGGGCCGTGCAATTGGGCGGCGCTCAGGCCGGCAGGCTTCAGGCCGAAGTGATTCTGGTGGCCGCCGGCATCGTCGGCAATGTCGAAGGGCTGGGTCTCGAAGGCACCGGTGTCAAGGTGGTGAACAACCATATCGTCACTGACGAGTACGGCGCGACGGGCGAGCCCGGCGTCCATGCCATCGGAGACGTCGCCGGCGCGCCGTGGCTGGCGCACAAGGCCTCGCATGAAGCGCTGGTCTGCATCGAGAAGATCGCCGGTCTGGACCCCCGCCCCATCGATGTGAACCGTGTTCCTTCATGCACTTACAGCCATCCGCAGGTTGCCCGTGTCGGGCTGACCGAGCGGCAGGCGCGCGAACTGGGAAGAAAGGTGCGCGTGGGCAAATTTCCTTTCTCCGCCAACGGCAAGGCCATCGCGCTGGGCGAGACGGGCGGATTCGTCAAGGTGATCTTCGATGCCGAGCTCGGCGAACTGATCGGCGCGCATATGGTGGGCGAGGAAGTCACCGAGATGATTCAGGGGTACACGGTCGCGGCCGAACTGGAAACGACCGAAGCCGAACTGATGCATACGATCTTTCCTCATCCCACGCTGTCGGAAGCCATGCACGAGGCCGTGCTGTCGGCCTACGGCAAAGCACTGCATTTTTGAGCACGGGGGTGCGCGCTGCGCGCGGATCACGCGCGGCGCGCACAGGCGCTTTTTAGTGTCAACAGGCCCTGGGGACTGTTGACACTAAAAGGAGGCTTGCACTGGCTGGATATCGGGTGGCAGGCTAGGCGTGCAGGGCGCCGCATGGCCGCTCCCTGCAAGGCCTGCGCAACGACGCATGGCGCCCGATATCCAGCCAGCCCGCAGGGTGAGTACGCAAACGCGCGCCTGGCTGCGTTGCGAATGCTCGCCGGGGGGGCCGCCACGACTGCGCTTCGCGCCTTGCCATCCACACGTTTGCGTACTCATGCGAACCTCCTTTTAGTGTCAATAGTCCCTAGATGCCGGCCCGACGGCGTTTGGATTGAACGGGCTGGAAAGCCGTTCTGGCGCGGGGCTCAAGATCGCTCACCAGCCGTTTCAGCAGCACGATGAATTGTTCGCGCTCGCTTTCATTCAACGGCGACATCTGCGCCCGGTAAGTGGATTCGGCCATCGCATGCGTGCGTCGCAATAAATTTCGGCCCTGCGTGGTGAGCGCCAGGCGCAGCTGCCGTTTGTCCTGTGCGTCGACCTGCCGCAGCAGCCACCCGCTGCGTTCCAGCCCTTGCGCGATCTGTGAGATGCTGGCCTTGTTCATTCCCAATGAAAGTGCCAGATCACCCTGTGTCAGATTCTTCTGATCGTGCAGGGCGATCAGCACCGCGTACTGCGCCGGGGACAGGCCGACAGAAGCGAATTCGGTTTCAAGGATGGAGGCGAAGATCTGATGGGCGCGCCGAAGCAGGAACCCCGGCCTTTCATAGAGTTGATCCAGGCGCTCTATCGGGGGCATGGCCATACATTCAATGGTGATTCAGCGTGGTGGGGTGGATAGGGAACAGGCCTCAGGTTGCCTTGCGGCCGTGGCCGCTCAGTTCGGCCCCGGCGTGTTCGGGAAGCGCGCGATAGCACGGCCATCCGGCCAGACAGACCAAGGCGAGCAGAATGAATGCTACCGCATAATCCTGCGCCAAGGGCGCCTGGCGGCCGTACAGAGCGGCAGTCCATTCGACGACGAGGGCGGAAGCGGCGATTCCCAGGGCCACCGCCAGCTGCCAGGCCATGGTATTGAGCGTCGTTGCCGAGGCGACTTTTTCGGGGGGCAGGTCCGCATAGGCGATCGCGCTGAGCGCATTGAACTGAATCGCTCGGAAAAAGCCCGAGACCGCCATCGTTGCGGCAATGGCGGCAAGCCCCCAGCCGGGTACGGCGAACGAGGCGCAGGCCGCCAGCCCGGCCGTGCATATCCATCCATTTCCGATCAGGATATGGCGGAAGCCCCAGCGCGCCAGCAGGCCGGCCGTAAGTGTCTTGGCGAACATGGCGGTTGTGCCGCCGATGAGCAGCACCAATCCGCTATGCACTGCGGAATAGCCCAGGCCAAGCTGCAGCATCAGCGGCAGAAGAAAAGGGAGCGCGCCGTAACCGACGCGGACCAGGCTACCGCCCCAGAAGCCGGCCGCGAACGATGGAACCCGCAACAGAGAGAAATCCAGCATGGGGCGTGCAAGCCTGCGGCGGTAGCCTCTGCAGGCGGCCAGCAAGGCGGCCAGGACCAAGGCGTAGGCGATTGCCCACCCCGGTGCGTCGGCCTGCCGCACATAATCGATACCCATTACGGCCCAGGCGAGCAAGACGGACAGCAGCAGCCATTCGCGCAGATCGAAGACACTGGCGACAGGCGTGCGCAGTTCGGGCATGATGCGCCGCGCCGCAAGCAGCCCCATGATCCCCACCGGTACATTGACCCAGAATACCCAGTGCCAGCTGAGGTAGGTTCCCAGGAGCCCGCCCAGCGGTGGACCCAGCATCGGCCCCAGCATGGCCGGCGTCACCATCCAGGCCAGGGCCTGCACCAGTTTGCCCTTGCCTGTGGCGTGGATCAGCACATTGCGTCCCACCGGCACCATCAGGGCGGCCGCGGCCCCCTGCAGGGCCCGATAGGCCGACAGCGCGACCGGCCCCGTGGCCATTGCACAGAGCGCCGAGCTCACCACGAACAGCGATATGGAACAGCAGAACGTCGTACGTGATCCCCATCGGGCCGCCAGCAGGCCGCTGAGCGGGATGAAGATCAGCGAGCACAAGAGGTAGATCGTCATCGTCAGGTTCAGGCTCAGCGGATCCACGCCGAACTGCAGTGCGATGTCGGGAATCACGGGGCTGATGACGGTCGCATCCAGCTGTTCCATGAACATCGCCGAACCCACCAGCAGAGCAAGCGGACGGAAATCTCCGCCGTCGGCGGCTTGTGTGTGGCGGGCGTGCATGTCGATTGGGCGGGGCGATGAAGAAACTGTAATCCATTGATTCTCCTTAATTCCACGGTCGGGCGTAAATAAAATTAGTTAATGTATTAACAATTAATTCTTCTTTTGATCCGGGCGGCGGGTGTGGGACAGTGTGAGCCTGTCCCGACGCAATACGGCAAGACGCCGTTTGCGTTTCCAGAATCAACGAGGATCCCGTCATGGCCATTTTTGAACTCCTTACGCCGCAACGCCTGGAACAGACATCCGGCGCTGAAGAGCGGGTGCTGATCGATACCCGTCCGTCCGCCGATTACTGGCAAGGTCATATCGCAGGCGCCCGCCACTTCGATCCGGCGCTCCTGTCCATCACGCGTACCGATGCCGCATCGCTGGCGCGCTTTCACGCCTTGCTGGCATGGGCGCTGTCCACGCTGGGGCTGACGCCGGCGTCGAAGGTCGTACTTATCGGCGCCCAGAACGATGCGCCGACCGCCAAGGCGGCCTGGGCGCTCGCATACGGCGGGCTGCGGCATGTCGCGCTGCTGGATGGCGGCCTGGCCGCATGGGGGGCCCCGCTGGTTTCCGAGGCGTCACGGTGGGCCGCCACGAATTTCGCGCTGAACCCCGAACCCGCCTATCTGGCGACGGCCGACGATGTGCTGGCCGCGGTCGAGAACGGCGACATCATCCTGGATGCGCGTTCGCGTGAAGAATTCGACGGTCTGCGCAGCAACGCAGGCCGCAAGGGGCGTGTGCCCGATGCGAAATTCTGGGACAACAGCCACGAACTCGACGCCGGCGGCCGTTATGCCGCCCCCGCCGGAATCAGGGAACAGACCGCTCGGGCCGGAGCCGGCCCTGACGCGACAGCCATCGTCTATTGCGGCGGCGGAGGCCGCGCGGCGCGTACATTCGTCGCCCTGCAACTGGCCGGCCAGGCCGCCGCGGTCTATCCCGCATCGTGGCTGGAATGGGGCGCGGACCCGCGTTTTCCCATCCAGGCGGCCCAGCCCTGAACATCCTGTTTCCCTTGATCAGAGAATCCCTTGTCAATCCCGCCTCGCCCAGGCTCGCAATTTTCGGTGCTTCCATGAACGGCATTTACGTCGACGACGAAAAACTCGATCGGATCCAGTCCAAGGCTCTGGATCTCACACAGTATCCCAGTACGGCCAGCGAACTGGGTGAAGTCAGTATCACTCCGTATTCCTCCACGGTCGGCGCAACCGTGCGAGGCCTGCGTTTGCACGATGGCGGCGACGTCGGGCCCGCTCTGCGCCGCTTTCTGTATGACGGTTTGCTGCGCCATGGCTTCCTGAGCTTCGAACCGGGAACGGTGGACGCGCAGTCCTTCGAGCGGCTGGTCTCGCTGTTCGGCAGTGTCCGGCTGATGAATACGCCCTATACGCCGGAAACGGGCAAGGCCGGGCAACTCAATGCCATCGACTCCTCGATCAAGCGAACGCGCATGAACTATATCTGGCATATCGATCAGTCGTTCCAGGTCGAGCAGCCTCCCTTTACAGCGCTGTTCGCGCAGGAAGTGCCCGGCACCGGCGGGGATACCGTGTTTTCCAACGCCACGGCGGCCTACGATCTGCTGCACCCCGCGCTGGCCGCCTACTTTGAATCCTTGACGGCGGTTCATGATGTCGAGACGCAAGGATTCCTGACGCTTGCCTATCACGACTTCGAGAAACGCGCGGGCCAGCGAGCCAAGTATCCATCGATAGAAGTGCCGTTGATCCGCGTTCACCCTGAAACCGGACGCAAGCAGATATTCGCCAACGAGCTGTACACGCAGCGCATTCTGGGCGTGACGCGCCGCGCCAGCGAGGCATTGCTGAATGTGCTGTTCGATCTGATCTCGGCGCCCGAAGTACAGGCGCGGCATCAATGGGCGGACGGGATCGCCCTGATCTGGGACAACCGGACTGTCCAGCATCGGGGAGTGCCTGATTTCGGCGCAAGCCGGCGGGTACTGCACCGGGCCCTGGTGCTCTGAGCCACCGACTCTCCAAACCAAAGAATGAGATAGCCATGCAACGCAGAACATTTCTTCAAGCAGGCGGCGCCCTGGCCCTGGGCAGCCTGTTCACCGGCGCACGGGGCGCCGAAGCCGGCGCCGTGCGAATCACCTTGCCATCGCCGGGCAGCGCCGGTTCGGCCTGGCAGCCACTGATCGACAATCTGTCTTTGAACCAGGGCCCCGGCCTCGATCTGAAATGGGTGACCGCCGACCCCGGCAAGATGCAGGTTCAGCTCAGCGCCGGTTCGCTGGACGTTGGCGTATTCGGCGCCGTCGGATTGGCGACATTGGCCAACAGGGGGAGCGATATCGTGCTGTTCGGGCCCGCCTTGAACAATCACGGCCGCTGGATCGTGCGCGGCGACAGCGGCTTTCGCGATCCCAAGGAGCTGATCGGGAAGACCATCGCCACGACGGCGGAGACGAGCGAAACCTATCTGCAGGCAAGAATCGCCGCCGCCCTGAACGGTATCGACCTGAAGAAGGATATCAAGGTCATCCATGGTTCTCCCACGGCGAATCTGGCCTTGTTCGAACGAGGTGACGTGGATGCCATCATCACGCTCGAACCCACCGCCACGCGCCTGGTGGGCCGGGGGGCGCGGGAAATCGCGCGTGTGGCGGATCTGTGGCGCCAGGCCACGGGCACTGACGAAGATCCTTTCCTGGTCGGGCTCGCGGCCAGCCGTGGCTGGTTCGACGCCAACCGCGAAACGGCCCGCCGGCTGGCCGCGCTGTTCGAGCGCCTGGGACGCGCCGTACAGGATGATCCCGGCCGTTTACGGTCGATCGCGACCAGCCTGGGCTTGAGGGAAAGCGAAGACGAGGCGATTGCGCTGCTGCCGGAGCGGTTGGCCCCCGCTTATGCCACTCGATGGGACGATGGCGTCTTTGCCGCCATCGACAAGCAGGTGCAGGTTGCCGCCGAACTCGGTCTGCTGGACCGCGTACCGGATCGGCCCCTCTATGTGAGCGTGAACGCCTGATGAACGTGAAAAACCTGACCCTGGATTCCGCCCGCCCAGTCACGGCGGCCCCCGCGGTTCCGATCATCCGGCGGCTGCGGGGCACATGGCGGCGCATGGCGCCGCAGGCGCTGTTTTTTGCGGTGCTGATGGCCGCATGGGAAATCATGGCCATCCAAGCCGACTCGCCCTTGGTCCCCGGAAGCGCCGCCATCGCCCGTGAATTCGCCGGGATCACCCTCAGCGGCTTCGCGCCGGCCGAGATCGGCATCACGTTCGTACGCATGTCCTTGGGATTCCTGCTGGCGCTGGCCGTGGCCCTGCCCATCGGCATCCTGACCGCCGTCTCGCGGTTCGCCGAGCGCTTTTTCGAACCGGGAATCATTCTCGGCCTGACGGTCCCCGGCCTCGTCTGGGCGCTGTTGTGCGTCATCTGGTTCGGCGTCAGCCTGGCGTCGCCGGTGGTGGCCGTCGCGCTGGGCGTATTGCCCGCGCTGATCATTTCGGTGAATCAGGGGGTGCGCTCCCTGGCCCATGAACTGGTGGAAATGCAGCGCGTCTTCCGGCTGCCCACGCACATCGTGCTGCGGCGCATCTGGCTGCCGGTGCTTTACAGCTTCATTATTTCCGGGTGCCGGGTCGGGTTCTCGATTGCCTGGAAGGTCATTGTTCTGGTCGAGATCTTCGGTATGTCGGACGGCGTCGGCTATCAATTGAACGCTCAGTTCAGCACCCAGAATGTGGAAGGTGTCATCGCATGGACACTTTCCTTCTGGGCCGCGATGCTGATCGTCGAGCACGGTGTTTTCCAGCCCTTGGAGCGGCATGCCAATCGCTGGAAAAAGGGCAATCAGGCATGAGCAGCAATATCCGGATCCAGTCGATAGACAAGCAATTCCCGGCGCGTGGCGGCGACCCTGAACGGATGGTGCTCAAGTCCTTCGACTTCAGGATCCGTTCGGGGGAACTGGTGGCCCTGGTCGGGCCGTCCGGTTGCGGGAAGTCCACGCTCCTGAACCTGATTGCCGGGCTGGACAAGCCGACGCGGGGGGCGATCATGTTCGATCAGCCCGTCGACTCCATCAACCTGAGCGTGGTGTTCCAGCAGCCCAGGCTGCTGGACTGGCTGAGCGTGCAAGAGAACATTGGAATCGTCCTGTCACGCCATGAGTCCGATCCGGACCGGCGGCACGCGACCGTGAGGACGCTGCTCGAACAGGTCGAACTGCCCGAGCATGCGCAGGCCTATCCGCAGTTCCTGTCGGGCGGCCAGCGCCAGCGGGTGTCCATTGCCCGTGCCTTCGCCGTGAATCCCGATGTGCTGTTGCTGGACGAGCCTTTCAGCGCTCTGGACGAATTGACGGCCCGCCGCCTGCGCATGCTGCTGCAATCGCTTTGGCTGGACGGAACCCGCCGGCGCCCGACCGGCGTGCTCGTCACGCACAATATGCTGGAAGCCGCGTTTCTTGCCGACAGGGTCATCGTAATGGGCGGAACGCCGGTCGAGATCCGTGCCGTGATCGATGTCGCCATCGAGCGGCCGCGGCATCCGGACGACCCCGAATTGTTCGCGATACATCGCCGCTTGATGGAAGCATTGCAAGACGGTTAGGTGAAGAACGCCGGGCTTGCGCGCGGGTGCGTGGTCAATCGCCCGGGTTCCTGTTTTCGACCGCCGCCAGCAGATCCGCCGTATTCACCATCAGGTCGCGCGCCAGCCGCTGCGTGGGGTATTGCTGAAGCACCGCCGCCCAGCGGGGCGATTCGAGCAGTTCGCGCCAGACGGCACCAAGCAGGCGGGGGTCGGCATGTCGCCGCGCTTCCAGGGCGGCCGCGAATTCCAGGCTGGCGGGCGCCGACAGAAGCTGCATGCGGCTGGCGGCGCTGAGCGGGCGGAGCGTCGCGGCGGCGGGCGCGTCACAGCAGTAGAGGACAATTTTTTTCAGGCTGGTTTCGTCGGTGGCGAGCGCGCTGAGTGAGGCGCCGCACAGCGCTATCGTGCCTTCCTGCGTCCGGAACGAATAGCTGTTGTCGGCTTCGGCCCGGGCCAGCAGGCGCAGCCCGCGCAGCAGCCGGGGCAGGTCGGTGCTTGCGGCTTCCACCGACGCCTTGGCTTCCGCAAGCAGGCAGATGTCCCATGCCGCATCGGCGCCGGCGCCGGAACTTCGCGCAAGTTTCAGCAATACGGCATCCCACTCGGTTTTGGCGTGCCGATGGCTGGCGGGAATGGATGCCGGCACACGCATCGAGGCCACGACGCGGTAGTTGTCGGCGGTGCCATGGGTGCCTGCCCCCTCCGCCTTGTTGAGCCGTGCCGCCAGCGCCTGCAGTGCCCGCATGGCCGATGTTTCGACCGCCGAGCCGCGCCGGCGCGAGGCCGACCCCGCCATGGCGGCCTGGCTGCTTCCCGCGCGAGGGCCCTGTTTTTCCCACAGCGTCTGGTAGCGCTGCACGAGCTTGTCAGCCCGCAGGGCTTCCAGGCGCCGCAGGCGCTCCAGCGCGGGGCTGCCCAGCAGCCGTGTCAGGCCGGCCGCGATCGCTGGCGTGCTTGCCGTTTCCAGCGCTTCGTCCCTATCCATCGCGGCGCGCAGTTGTTCCGCCGCCTGGGAAAGCGCCGACCATGAGCCGGCCGCCGCCGTGGCGTGCAGCCGGTCCAGCGCGTCGCGCCGCGGGCCTGCCGGCATAGGTCGCAGCCTGGCCGGATGGGCGATCGCGTTGACGATTCCCCGGATGCCGCGCTCATCCTGGCGGGCGTGGGCCGACAGCGAGGCGTATTCGCGTACCGCTGGGGCACGGTGCCGCAGCACCATGGCCTGGAAGGCCGGGTCTCCGGCCCCGGTACGCAGGGCATCGCGGATCAGCTGCGCAAGCGCGTCGATGAACAGCTGTTTCAGTGCCTGGCCGGGCGGCTCATTGCGGGCCAGCGACTCGCGGGCGTGTTCGATCGCCACGGCAAGCTTCGCCGAAGGATCGGCCGCCGGCATGCGGGCTGGCGAGTCCGCCAGCGCCGGCAGGCGATAGCGGCGGTGGGCCCGGCGCAGGATTTCCTCCAACAGGGGAGGGCAAGTGTTTGCGTCCATCAGGGTATGGCGGGATGCTCCGGGATGTCTGCTCAATGGTAGCAAGACTGGCGGAGGGGTCGCCAAGCGTATCCACCCGTTCGGCCAGCCATGCCGCCCGCCTGCTCGGCGCCGCGCGATGCTTCGCGTCGCCGCCCCCTCGCTGTTGACGACGCTAAAGCCGGCGTTGAACAGATACAAATTCCGTCCCGTCCGTATCTTTGCAATACTGGTTCAGAACGTTCTCAGGCATTCATACCTATCGGCGGGAGGTGATCATGCTCTCTATCTTGTCTCGTGACGGATTGCGCGTGCTGTTGTGCATCCTGGTTCTGGTGGGCTTCGGCATGAGCAGTGCTTCAGCGTCCGACCCGGAACTGGAAGCGGCGGCAAAGAAGGAAGGCAGCCTGGTCGTCTACGGATGCGATCCCCCGCAAACGCCGGTATACCTGGCCGCGTTCAAGAAGCGTTATCCCGAGATCAACGTCACTTCCTATCTGGCCGGCTGCTGGCAGATCTACAACCGCCACGTCACCGAGCGGGGCGCCGGCAAACAGGCGGCCGATGTTTTCTTCTCGCTGGAAGATGTGCTGACGCGCATGCAGGACGAAGGGCTGCTCGACCCCTATCGTTCGCCTGAACTGAAGAACTTCCCGGCCTATGCGGCGCCCGAAGGAAAACATTTTCAGCGTGTCAAGGCACTGATCCTGGGCATCACCGCCAATCAGACCTACCTGAAGGATGTACCGCTGCCGCAGGACTGGTTCGATTTCGCCGACCCCCGCAAGGAATGGCGGGAACAGATAACGTTCTACGATCCCCGTACATCGTCGGCGGCGTTTTCATTGCTCGCTGCGCTGCACCAGAATTTCGGCGAAGAGAAGACAAGATCGATCTATCGGGGCCTGATCGAGTCCGGGGCCGAGCTGGCGCCGACAACGCCCGCAGGGCTGTCCAAGCTGCTTTCCGGCGAAAAGCCGCTGATGTTCTACATCGTCAACAACCACTATAGCGGCGCGGTGGCCAAGGGCGCTCCCCTGCAGTTCATCGTGCCCAAGTCGGGTACGGTGGTTTCGCCTTTTTCCGTGTCGGTGGTGAAGGATGCCCCGAATCCCGCCGCCGCCAAGCTGTTCGTCGATTTCATGATGAACGAGGTCCAGGGCATCGTGCAGGATGCGAACGAATACGCCTTGCGGAATGGTTCGCGGCCGCCGGAGGGCATGCCTGATCTGGCCGAGGTCAAGACGCTGCCTCTGGACATCGCCGAGGCGCTCAAAGAGCAGAAACAACTGATCGAGATGTGGAAGGACGCCACCGGAATCCGATAGGGTGGGCGGCTCATGTCGATCGTTATTCAGAACCTGGAAAAATATTATGGCTCGCAGCGCGTCCTGAACTCGGTGACCGAAACGTTCGAGCAGGCCAGGATCTCGGTCCTGCTGGGTCCCAGCGGTTGCGGCAAGACGACGACGCTTCGCTGCCTTGCGGGCCTGGAAAGGCCTTCGGCGGGAAGAATCGATATCGCGGGGCGTGTGGTCTACCAGGATCAGCCGGCCATCTGGGTGCCGCCGGAATCAAGAAGGGTTTCCATGGTGTTCCAGTCGTATGCGATCTGGCCGCACATGACGGTATTCGAGAATGTCAGCCTGCCCCTGCGCGCGGCCGGTGCGAGCCGGCGGGCTATCGAACAGGCCGTGTCGGAAACCTTGCGGCTGGTGGGCCTGCGGGATTACGCCGACCGCAGCGCCACGCAGCTGTCCGGCGGCCAGCAGCAGCGGGTGGCGCTGGCGCGCTGCATCGTTTCCGAGTCGCCGCTGATTCTGATGGACGAGCCGCTCAGCAATCTCGATGCGAAGCTCCGCATATCGATGAGGACGGAAATCCGCGAGCTCCAGCGCCGGCTGGAACGCACCATCCTGTTCGTCACCCATGATCAGGAAGAAGCCATGTCGATCGCGGATACGGTCTATCTGTACCGGGACGGCAGCGTCGTCCAGAAGGGCGCGCCCAAGGAACTGTACGACTATCCCGCGACCCGGTACGCCGCGGAATTCCTGGGCCGGGCCAACATCATCGAGCAGTTCGAATGGACGCTGTCCGATGGGTGTGCCGTATATACCTTGCCGGGCGGGGTCGCGCTTCCCTCCGCCGCTGATTCCAGGCCCGCTGCCGGATCCATGCTGTGTATACGTCCCGAGAAGTGGCGGCTGGTCGGCGCCGGGCAGACGGGCGCCCTGCCGGGCCGCATCGCCTATAGCAGCTTTGTCGGCGACCGGACGGAATACCGCATCGATACGCCCGCGGGGCCGGTCAGCGTGGTGGAGCTGAATGCGGTTCCGCGCCGCGTCGGCGACGAGATCGGGTTGGCCGTCGCGGCCGAAGACATCAGAGTGGTGATGGAGTAGCCCATGTCCCGGACTGTCACACAGGGTTTTCTGCGTCAGCGGTTCCCCATGGCGGCCGGCATGGCGATTCTCGGCATATTTTCCGCCGTTCTGATCGTCGCGCCCCTGGCGGCCATTCTTTATCGTGCCGTGGTCGATGTCGAGCAGGGCGCTGTGCGGTTCACGGGGCGCCACCTGGCCACCGTGCTGACGGGCGAGGTTTATTGGGCCGCGCTGTTCAATACGCTGGTCGTCTCGGTCGGCGCGGCGCTGGTGGCCACGGCCATCGGCGTCGTGCTGGCCTGGCTGTTCGTGCGCACGAATACCGTGGGGCGCTCCTTCCTTGAAGTGGTGTGCCAGCTGCCGATCTTCATTCCGCCTTTCGTCGGCGCGGTTGCGTGGGCATTGCTGGCCGCCCCGCGCAGCGGCGTCCTGAACCGGCTGCTGGCGGCGGTGGGCGCGCCCGGCATGCTCGACGTTTACAGCCCGCTGGGGATTCTGATCGTCATCGGGCTCTATCTCGCGCCATACGTGATGATGATCGTCGCCGCCAGTCTGCGCAGCATGGATCCCAGCCTGGAAGAAGCGGCGCAGGTCGCGGGGCTGACGCGCCTGCAGACGGCTCGGAGGATCACCGCGCCCCTGCTGGCGCCGGCCATCCTGTCGGGCGCCGCGCTGTCTTTCACGATCGCCATCGGTTTGTTCGGTACGCCGGTCGTGCTGGGCTGGTCGCGCCAGATTCTGATGCTGACGTCGCGCATCTGGATCGGTTCGCAAGAAGTACCGCCCGCCTACGGCATCATGGCGGTGCTGGCCATCTATCTGCTGCTGCTGTCCAGTCTGGCAACCTGGCTGCAGCGCGCGGTGCTCAAGGGGCGCTCGTATACGACGGTGACCGGAAAGGGGTTCCGGCCTCGTCTGGTCGATCTGGGTGCGTGGCGCTGGCCGGCGGGGCTGCTGGCATTGATCTATGTGATGAGCACCATTCTCGCCCCCATTGCCATCCTGGTGGCCGCTTCGCTCTCCAGATACACATGGTCCGGGGAATACGCACTGGAAAACCTGATCGCTTCGCTGTCTTCGGACGATGTCTGGTTCACCTTGCGCAACAGCGTGATCATCTCGGTCGTTTCGGCCACGGCCGCAACGCTGACGGGAATTCTGATGTCGTGGATGGTGGTGCGCACACGCATGCGCGGCCGCGGGCTTCTGGAATATCTGGTGCTGCTGCCCATATCGGTCCCGGGCATCGCGTTCGGCGTCGGCTTCATGCTGATCTGGATAGGGATGCCGCTGCCGGTGTACGGCACCATGCTCATCATCATCCTTGCCTTCGTCGGGCGCTTCACCGCCTACGCGGTGCGGTCGATCTCGGCCAGCCTGATCCAGGTCCATCCCGAACTGGAGGAAAGCGCCCGGGTATGCGGCTATGGGGCGATCCGCACTTTCTGGCACATCACTCTTCCGCTGATTCTTCCGAGCATCGTGGCGGCCTGGCTGCTGCTGTTCAGCTTCTTCATGACGGAGCTGTCCATGGTGATCATTCTGTATACCGCACAGAACCGGACTTTCTCGGTGCTGGCTTTCGAGGCCTGGAATGTGGGCGACTTTTCCAGGCTGGCCGCTTATTCCCTGCTGCAGATGGCGGTGGGGGTGGCCTTCATGGTGGTGCTCAAGCTCCTGTTCAGAAGCCAGGCGGCGCCACCCAAGGCAATGCGTCCGATAACGGCCGGATGAAACCGCCGCAATCCTTTCCTGCTTCTTTCATCGCCCGGAATGGCGGGCCTCATCAATGGAGATTGCCGTGAAACCGAGAAACCTTTTGATGGACACTATGAAATCCGGCCATACGGCGCTGGGCGTATGGGTGAATGACCCGGAAACCGCGGAACTGTGCGCACACCTCGGATTCGACTGGGCCATGATCGATATGATGTTCACGGGCATGGATTTCCGTGACGTGCAGAACATGATCCGCACTTGCGAAGCCGCGGGCATCACACCCGTGATACGCATGCATACCAATCCGTGGCATGGCTACGATGCCCGTATCGGCGTGGATCTATCCCGCCTGCAGGGAATCGGGGCCGAATACGTGCTGATCTCGCATTCCGGCCTGCAGGAAATATCCGAGGCGCTCGAAGTGGCGAAGGACTGGCATCGGCGGGCGCTGTGGATCCATCCGTTCGCGAGCACGGAATGGACGCAGCGCACCGATGAGATGGCCGAGGCGACCTACATCATTCCGCATATGGAAAGCCAGGGTGCGATCGACGATTTCGACCGGATTCTGGACCTGCCGGACCTGAAGATGTTTTTCTTTGCCATGACCGACCTGAGCAAGGTGCTGGGCGGCAATTCCAAGAAGCCCAACTTCAACGACCCGGCGTTGTGGAAGATGGTGGAGGCGGCGATCCGCAAGGCGCGGGACCGCGGGATCATGGTCGGCGCCAATACCAGCTACGCTTATACCCTGGATGAAATGCGGCAGCGGGTCAAGCAGCTGCATGACGCGGGCTTCAATTTCATCATGGTGCAGGGGGCCCAGTTCCTGTTCCAGGTGGCGATGATGGAATTCCTGCCCAACGTCAGGCGGGATCTTGGGCGTTAGTATCAACAGGCCCTAGTGAAGGAAGGGCACCGCGAGCCGCCGGACCGGCCTTCGGCCACGAACATGTCCACCAGTTCCCGGGCGTAGGGGGGCAGGGCTTCGAGGTCGCGCATGCAGACATGCAGGCGGCGTTTGGCCCAGCCATCGGTAAGCTGGATCATCGAGATGTTTCTTGTGTGCACATTGGCCAGCGCCACCGACCTGGCGATGACCCCGATTCCCACGTTCGCCTCGACCATGCGGCATACCGTATCGAAGTTGCCCACTTCGGCGCGGAATTTGAATTGCCGGCCCAGCGATGCCGCGGTCTGGACCAGAAAAGAATGGATGGCGCTCCATTCCGACAGGCCGACGTAGTCATATTCCAATGTATCGGCGAAGGCTACGTCGGCGGCCGCTTCAAGCGCATGGCCACGGGGCACGATGAGCACGAGGTTGTCCTCGCGGCAAGGCAGGAAATGGAGATTGTTGTTCGGCGGGCGCCCGCCCACCACGCCCAGGTCGGCCGTGCCTTCGGCCACGGCCTTGACGATTTCGTGGCTGTGCCGTTCATGCACTTCGACATCGATGTCGGGATGCGTGGGAAGAAAGCGTTTCAGTATGGCCGGCATGACCTCGGCCATTGACGTGGTATTGCCGAATATGCGGATGCGCCCCTTGATGCCCTGCTCGAACTGCTGCATGTCGGCATGCAACTGATCGATCTGCCTTGCCAGGTTCTGCGCGTGGCGCATGAGCGCCTCGCCGGCCGGCGTCAGCGTTACGCCCTGATTGGTGCGGTACAGCAGGCGGGTATGGAAGCCGTCTTCCAGGTTCTTGATGCGGACGCTGGCCGCCGACGCCGACATATGCGATTTTTCCGCGCCGCGGGTGAGGTTGGACGACTTGGCGATATTGATGATCAGCTGCATGTCGATCAGGTCGAAGATGGTATTCATGGCGATGCATCCCCCGTCAGCAAACATCAGGATTTCTGATCATACCCGCGCCGGAAACGTCGACGGTGAGGCCGCTGGCGCGCCCGCGTCCAAGGTTCGTCGGGTAAACACCGATGTGATTTTATTGTCTGCTTTGATAGCGTTTCCGGGGAAACCACGCGCCCACGCACAAGCCGTCGCTCATGACGAGCTCAAGCGGGGCCATATCAATGCGGCGCCGCGGGCGCCCCAGCATTGTGGCGAAGAAGCTCCGGCCGGCAGGCCGGAGTTCTCCACATTCCGGAGACGCAAAGTGAACCTGAGCTTTTCGACCGAGGCCCTGAGCGAGCGCCAGCGCCCGGAATACTGGAATGAAGTCGTGTGCCAGCATTGCGTTCCCGCCAACAGCCGGATCGACAATCCCGGCGGCTTCATAGGCAGGTTTTCGGCCAAGTCCATCGGCGAGCTGGAAATTTCCCGGATGTCGTCCCCGCACCATATCTGGGAACGCACGTCTTCCCATATGCGCCGCGATCCCAACGAGACCTTCCTGCTGTCGCTCATGAAGTCGGGCGCGGGCCATCTGTCGCAGTCCGGCCGCTCCACCGGGGTCGGCAGCGGCGATATCGTGCTGTACGATGCCGAACGGCCGTTCACCTATGCGCTGGCCCCTGAATCAGTACTGTTGCTGCGCATTCCGCGCCGGCAGCTGCTGTACCGGGCACCCCACGCCGAGCGGTATACCGCCGTGCGCTTCATGCCGGACAAGCCCATTACCGGTTTATTGTCCAACATGATCCAGGAAGCGGCGCGCCTCGATTTGTCGGAAGACCTGCCTCGGTCCGTGCGGGCGCAGTTCGCCGGCTCCCTGCTCGACCTTCTCGGCGCCGCCATCCAGGTGCAGATGGCTGGGGACAGCCTTGAGGCGAGCCATCGCAACAAGGTGCTCGAAAACGCCAAAAGCTTCATAGAGTCGAACCTGGACGACCCTTTGCTGACGGTCGAACGCATTGCCACGGCGGTGAAGGTGTCCGAACGCACGCTGACCAGGATCTTCGCCGAAAGCGGCATCACGCCCATGCGGTGGGTGTGGCAGCGCCGGCTCGAAGCCGCGCATCTTTCGCTGGCGGAAGGCAGGGTGCTGCGGGTCACGGATGCCGCCTTCCGTTATGGATTCAATAATGTGTCCCACTTCAGCCGCATGTTCAAGCTGGTGTACGGGTATTCACCCAAGGGCCTGCGGGCCATGAGCTGACGCGCCGGCGCATTGGCGCTTGCAGTCAAAACCGCTGGCGGCCCTGGTCAAGCACGCCGCCATCTTCCTGTTTAGCCTATCCGGGTAGCGAGCAGACAAAGATTCGCATCCGCTCGGAATCGCCCTCGCGGCGATGGGTAGTGGCTTGAATACAAGCCTTGATACAGGAGGGTGACATGAACCATGATGAACTTCATTACATGGGCCTGCGTGAAATCGGCCAGGCCATTCAGTCCGGAAAAGTCTCTTCCGTGACAGTGACTGAAAAACAGTTCGAACGCATCGACAAGCTGGACGGATATCTCAAGAGCTATGTCGTCCTGATGAAGGAAGGCGCTATCGAGGCGGCGCGCCGCGCGGACGAGGAAATCGCCCGGGGGGAGTCGCGTGGCCCCCTGCATGGCGTTCCCGTGGCGGTGAAGGACCTGTGCTGGACGGCCGACGCGCCGACCGCTTTCGGCACGACCATACACAAGGCCTTCCAGGCCAAGGAAGATGGCACCGTGGTCAAGCGCCTGCGCGATGCCGGGTCCGTGATCCTGGGCAAGGTCCAGCTTACCGAAGGCGCGCTCACCACCCACCATCCCGACATCGATCCGCCGGTCAACCCCTGGCATCCGGATCATTGGACCGGGGTGTCATCCAGCGGCTCGGGCGTCGCGCCGGCGGCCGGCCTGTGCTATGGCGCGATCGGCACCGATACGGGCGGTTCCATCCGCTACCCCTCCGCGGCCTGCGGGCTGACCGGCATCAAGCCGACCTGGGGTCGTGTGAGCCGCTACGGCGCGTTCGAACTGGCCGCGTCGCTCGACCACCTCGGCCCCATGACACGCAGCGCCGAGGATGCCGCCGCCATGCTGGGCGCCATCGCCGGCCCCGATGAAAAGGACCCGACCAGCAGCCACGCGCCCGTGCAGGATTACCTTAAAGAGCTGGAACAAGGGGTCAAGGGCCTGCGCATCGGCGTCGACCGTAAGTGGAATACTGTCGATCTGGATGCGCCAACCCTCAAAATGATGGAAGAGGCGACCGAGATCATGGCGAAGCTGGGCGCCGAAATCGTCGAGGTCAATGTCCCGGACGGCACCGATGTGCAGCGCAACTGGTTCAATCTGTGCGGCATCGAAGCCGCCGTGGCGCACGAGGAAACCTACCCCTCCAAGAAGGATCTTTATGGCCCGGCACTGATCGACCTGCTGGATACGGGCCGGGCGCTGCGTGCCACCGACCACCAGAAGATCCTGCTGCAGCGCGCCGCCTACACCGGCGCCTTCCGCGGCTTGATGCACGGCCTGGATCTGCTGCTGGCGCCCACCACCCCGATCGCTTCGCCCACCATGGCGCAGATGAGCGTCACGGGCCAGGAATATGTGGACCTCTGGTTCGCCATGATGCGCTATACGGCGCCGCTGGATATGGCGGGCGTGCCGACCATCACGCTGCCCGGAGGCTTCACTGATGCCGGCACGCCGGTCGGGTTCCAGTTCGTGGGGGGCGACTTCCGCGAAGACATGATCGTGCGCGCCGCCCATGCCTATCAGCAGGCCACCGATTGGCACAAGCGCCGTCCCACCCTGAAGGGAATCGTTGAAACGGCGTAGGGCCGCATCGTTGCGCGCCTTTACCAACATTCAAGAATGATGAGCGGCCGGTGCCCGCGCGTTCGGAGACCGAATCGCGGGACGGCCCGACGGAGACACTCATGAGCATGAATCGACGTGGTTTTATGAAGACGGCTGCCGGCATGCTGGCCTACGCAAGCAGCTTTGAATTGCTCGCGCAGGCGAACATCGACAGCAGCAACCCCATCAAGGTCGCTAATCTGCTGGACAGGACGGGTGTGCTGAACAATTACTGCCTGAAGCAGATCAGCGCGGCCGCGATGGCGGTGGATGAAATCAACCGAGCCGGGGGACTGCTGGGCAGGAAGGTGGAAATCATCTTCTACGACACGCAATCCAGCAACCGGCTCTATTCGCAATATGCCACCCAGGCATTCGTGCGCGACAAGGTGGATGTCATCCATGGCGCGGTCGCCAGTTCCGCCCGCGAGGTCGTGCGGCCCATCGTGCAGCGCTTCAAGGGCCTGTACTTCTACAATGCCCTGTACGAAGGCGGTGTCTGCGACCGCAGGCATGTGTGTTCCGGCATGGTGCCCGCCCAGGAACTGGAACCGCTCGTCAATTATGTGATGGACGAGCGCAACGCCAAGACCCATTACATTCTGGCGGCCGACTACAACTACGGCCATATCACCAGCAAGTGGCTGCAGAAATTCATTCGCGAGAAGGGCGGCAAGGATGTGGCGGTGGAATTCTTCCCCCTGGACATCACCAACTTCGCGCCGGTGCTCAGCCGCATCCAGAGCGCCCGGCCGGACGCCGTTTGGTCCGCGCTGGTGGGCGATGCGCACATGAGCTTCTATCGCCAGTTCGAATCCACCATTGGCAAGAAGAACATGGATCTCATCGGCACGGTATATGGAACAGCCCGCGAGAATTCCATGCTGAGCGCCCAGGAAAACGACGGCACCATCATCGCGGCTTCTTTCATCGATACCCTGCCGACCGACGCGGCCGCCGGCTTCGTCAAGAAATTCGCCGACTTCACCGGCGAGACCGACTATATCGGCGAATATGGTGAATACGGCTATCGCGGCATGATGCTGTGGGCCGAGGCCGTCAAGCGCGCCGGCAGCGTGAAGCCCGACGATGTCATTGCCGCGCTGCCGGGCACCCAGTTCAATGGCCCGGGCGGCCTGTACACCATCGACAACCAGTCCAATCACACGATCATGGACATCCACATCGCCATCGGCAACCGCGACAAGGGCTTCGATGTGATCAAGTCGTTCGATCAGCGTCCGCCCAGCGACACCCAGGAAGTGTGCAACCTGGTCGAGAATCCCAACGACACGACCCAGTACGAACCCAAGGTCTGAGCGCGGCCGGCGTGCCGGCATGCGTGAAAGGCTCTGGCCGGCCTGCCGGCCGTGGGGCCTTCACGCGCCGCCGCGTGGCCGCGCCGGCGTGAGGAAGGCGGTTCGGCGTTTTTGCTTTGGAGAACACGGTGGAGTCGTTATACACAGGCCTGTATCTGGTCATTTTCTCTATTTCGCTCATGCTGTTGATCAGCCTGGGCCTGGCCGTGATCTTCGGCATGATGAAGGTCATCAACCTCGCCCATGGCGAGTTCATGATGGTGGGCGGATACACCTGCGTACTGGCCGTAAATGCCGGGGCGCCGCTGTGGCTGGGCGTGCTGGCCGGCGGGCTGTTCACGGGCGTGCTGGGCGTCATCGTTGAACGGCTCGTGATCCGCTTCCTCTACGGCAGGATCATCGACACCCTGCTTGCCACCTGGGGGCTGTCGCTGCTGTTCGTCGGGGCGGCCACCACCCTGTTCGGCGCCTCGGGCATGGGCATTTCGACCAGTTTCACCAACGTGAACATCGGGGGGATGAATGTATCGTCCTACAACCTCGTGCTCTGCGTGTTCTCGCTGCTGCTGCTGGTGCTGACATGGTGGCTGGCGGTCCGCAGCAAGGCGGGCCTCATCGTGCGCGGCACGATGCAGGCGTCCGACATGGCAAGCTGCCTGGGGGTGGACCGCGCCCGGGTGTACATGGCCACTTTCGGCTTCGGCGCGTGCCTGGCCGGGCTGGCGGGCGCGGCATTGGCGCCGATCACCGGCGTCAGCCCGTCCATGGGCGGCTTCTTCGTGGCCAAGGCCTTCATTACCGTGATCGTCGGCGGCCATCTGCCGCTCATCGGCGCAACGGCGGCATCGTCCATATTCGGCGCCATCGATGGCGTGGTTTCCTATATCTACAGCTCTGTCATGGGGGAAGTCACGATGCTGATAGCGGCGGTCCTGCTGCTGCGCATGCTGCCCATGGGTATCACGGGCCGAATGAAGCGGGGTATGTAGCATGAACGGTTCATCTCTCACGGGTTTCGACGCCCACGCCGGCCAGCGGCCGGGCACCTCATGGTGGGTGGCCGTGGCGGCGGGCGTACTGCTGATGCTGGCGGTGCCGGTGTTCGGCGACATGGCCATGCAGCTCGATCTGTCGCTGGTGCTGATTCTGTCGCTGCTGGCGATAAGCATGGGCTTTCTGTGGGGCTATGTCGGCATTCTGAGCTTCGGCCAGACGATATTCTTCGGCCTGGGCGGCTATACCTATGCCATCGTCAGCCTGAATACGGACATGGCCGGCTTAGGCTTCCTGATGGCCATTGTCGTGCCGATGCTGTTCGCCCTGCTGCTGGGCTACTTCATGATCTTCGGCCGCATCAGCGATATCTATCTGAGCGTCATCACGCTGGTCGTCACCCTCATCTTCGAAAAGGGCGTACGGGCGACGTCGGGTCCCGAATACGTCATCGGCAGCGTGCGGCTCAATGGCCAGAACGGCATTCCCGGCCTGCCGGGGCTGCCGGTCCAGATCGGCCCGCTCGATCTGCAGTCCATCGACGGCATCTTCTATCTGGCGCTGTTCTTTCTCTTGATCGTGTATGTGGGCATCCGGCTCTTTCTTGCCAGCACCACCGGCCGCGTTCTGGTCGGCCTGCGCGAGAACGAGAACCGCATGGAGCTGCTCGGCTACGACAGCCGCATGTACAAGCTGTTTGCCTTCGTCATCGCCGGCGGCATCGCCGGTCTGGCGGGCGGCTTGTATGCGCTGTGGGGCAGCTTCGTGGGGCCCGAGATGTTCGGCCTGAATCAGGCCGCCATGGTGGTGATCTGGGTGATCGTGGGCGGGCGCGCCACCTTGCTGGGGCCCATCATCGGCACCTTGCTCATTCAATACCTGACGACATGGCTGGGCACCGTTGGGGTGGGGCAGGTCACACTGACGCTGGGCTTCATTCTGATCGTTTGCGTGCTGTTGTTCCCGCAGGGGCTGGTGCCCACTGTCCGGAATCTGTGCCGGCCGCTGGCGCTGAACAAGCGGGGGGGTGTGCAATGAGCAATGAACGGATCGCTGGCGGCGGGCCGGGTGGGCCAGGGAGCGCCGAAGCCGTCATCCTTGAGGCGCGCGGCGTGGAAAAACGTTTCGGCGGGGTGCGTGCGCTCAGCGGTATCGATTTTTCCCTGCGCCAGGGGGAACTGCGCTGCCTGATCGGGCCGAACGGGGCGGGCAAGAGCACCTTCTTCAAGCTCCTGTCGGGGCAGCTCAATCCCACCGAAGGCGACATCCTGTTCCAGGGCCAGAGCATCAGCGGGGCGCAGCAGCACGCCATCGCAAAGCGGGGCATGGGGATCAAGAACCAGGTGCCGACGGTGCTGGACGGGCTGTCCGTCGACGAGAACCTGTGGCTTGCCGCGCGCAGTGTGCTGAACGCGCATGAGGCAAGCGAGCGCGCCGACCGGATCAAGACCCGGCTGGGCCTGCGGGCGGCGTCCCGCAAGCTGGTGGGCGAACTGGCCCACGGGCAGCGCCAGTGGGTGGAGATCGGCATGGTCATCGCCCGGGATCCCAAGGTGATCCTGTTCGACGAACCGGCGGCGGGCATGAGCGACGAGGAAACGGACCGCATGGTCGAGCTGATTCGCGAACTGAACGAACAGGCGGCCATCGTGGTGGTGGAACATGACATGGCATTCATCGGCAAGATCGCGCGGCAGGTGACCGTGTTCCATCAGGGGCGGATCCTGATGGAAGGCACATTCGACGAAGTCGTGGGCAACCAGCGGGTGCGCGACGTCTATCTCGGGCGGGGGCAGGACACATGAGCATGCTGATAGTCAAGGGTCTGGCGTCGGGCTACGGGCGCATTCCCATCCTGGACAACGTCAATTTCGGGATCGCCGACGCCGAATTCCTGGGGGTGCTGGGCCACAACGGTATGGGCAAATCGACCCTGCTCAAGACCTTGATGGGCCTCTTGCCGGCCACGGCGGGGTCGCTGAACCTGCTGGATACGGACATCACCCGCCTGCCCACGCACACCCGCGCCCGCATGGGCCTGGGCTACGTGCCGCAGGGGCGGGGCATCTTCCCGGGCCTGTCGGTGCAGGACAACCTGCGGTTCTCGGCTTGCGCGAATCCGGCCAGGAGCATGAGCGTCGAAGAGATTCTTGACGAGTTTCCGCGGCTCAAGGCGCTGACGGGGCGCCCGGGCGGTGCGCTCAGCGGCGGCGAACAGCAGCTGCTGGCCCTGGCCCGCGCCTTGATCGCCCGGCCGCGGCTGCTGTTGCTGGACGAGCCCACCGAGGGGATCCAGCCTTCGATCATCGACGAAATCGTCGACAAGCTGAAGGAGATCCGTGTGCGCCTGGGCCTCACCATCGTGCTGGTGGAACAGAACATCGATTTCATCCGCCAGCTTTCGGACAGGGTGCTGCTGATACACAAAGGCACCATCGTGCAGGAAATGAGGCCCGACGAGCTGACTGAAGAGTCCGCGCTGGGCCATTTTTCCTGAGCATGCCCCCGCTTGCCCTCGTCATTCAGGAGGACGGCAAGCGGGGCGATAACGATACGGCGCCGCAGGCGCCCTGCATTGCGGCGAAGAAGCGCCGGCCGGTAGGCCGGAGTGCTTCACAGGCGTTCTGTTTTTTATCTGGAAGGAGATCATGATGAGCGAACTCATTGTCACGAAGGACGACGTGGATGCATTGGCCCGCTACGCGGGCCTGCCCCTGAGCGACGAGCGCAAGCAGGCCATACTGCCCATTCTGCAAAGCTGGGTGCCGGCCGCCAACGAACTGAACCGGCGGATGGCGCAGGATGAAGTGCGGGAACAGCTTCCCTGCACCATTTTCGCTTTTGGCAATCGGGGTTGAGCAAAGGAAGCGCGGAGCTTCCTGAAGGAGATATGGAATGGATTTGCAGGAACTGACCCTTGCCCAGGCCGCCGCGGCGGTCAAGAAGAAAGAGGTTTCCCCCGTCGACCTGGTCGAGGCATGCCTGGACCGCATCGAAGCCGTCAACGGCAAGACGTCGGCCTATATCAGCGTATTCGCCGACCAGGCCGTCCAGGTCGCCCGGGCATCCGAAGCCATGATGATGGCGGGGCACGATATGGGCGCGCTGCATGGCGTGCCACTTTCACTCAAGGACAACGTTTCCCTGAAAGGGCAGCGCACCACCGCCGGCAGCAAAGTGCTGGCCGACTGGCATCCCGATGAGGACGCGACCGTGGCCCGCCGCCTGCGCAGTGCCGGCGCGGTCTTCGTCGGGAAATGCAATATGCACGAGTTCGCCTGGGGCGGTACCTCCGACAACCCCCACTATGGCGCGGTGCGCAATCCCTGGAATACCGACAAGTTTCCGGCGGGCTCCAGCGGAGGGTCGGGTGTGGCGGTGGCCGCCCGCAGCTGCTATGGCTCCATAGGCACCGATACCGGCGGCAGCATACGCCTGCCTTCCGCGGTGAACGGCATCGTCGGCATCCGCCCGACTTACGGCAGGGTCAGCAACCATGGCATCATCCCCCTGGCATGGAGCATGGACACCGCCGGCCCCATGACGCGCACCGTCGAAGATTGCGCCATCATGTTCAACGTCATCGCCGGCCACGATCACCGCGACCCCGTCAGTGCCCGGCAGCCAAGCGAAGACTACACCCGCGACCTGCATCTCGACCTGAAAGGGCTGCGTGTGGGGGTGGTGCCCGGTTATTTCTTTTCGCATCTGCAGCCGGCCGTCCATGATGCTGTGCGGGGCGCGCTGATGAAATTTGAAGAACTGGGCGCAGTCGTGATCGATGTGCCCATCGCCAATATCGAAGGCAATATCTCGGCCCAGCTCACCGTCGAATCCGTCGAACCCAGCGCCTACCATCAGAAATGGCTGCGCGAACGGCCCGGCGATTATGGCGAGGATGTCCGGGCCCTGCTGGAAACCGGCGAACTGCTGCTGGCGACGCATTATGTCCAGGCGCAGCGCTATCGCGCATTGCTGCGCCAGGAATTCCTGGAAGCCTTCAAGCGGGTCGATGTGTTCATCTGCCCGACCCTGCCGTTCACGGCGACCGATGTCGGGGCGATGAAGGTGGTGATCGAGAACGGCCAGGAAGAAGACATGCTGTCCGCCATCATGCAGTTCACGGGGGTGCCCAGCCTGACAGGCCTGCCCTCATTGAACGTGCCTTGCGGTTTCGACCAGCAGGGCCTGCCCGTGGGCATGCAGATCATCGGCAAGCCCTTCGACGAGCGCACCCTGTTCCGAGTCGGGGCGCAATTCGAAGGGGCAACGGAATTCCACAAGCGGGCGCCGGGGATCTGACGCCTTGTCGATACCCGCGCCCGGTGATGGGCGCACTTGAAAAACAGAGCCCTGCAACGTTTGACGTGCAGGGCTCTGTGATTGAGCGGGCCGGCCTTGCTTCAGCCGGTTTTTTCGATCACGCAGACGTCGTGGCCGACTTCCACGGTATCGTCCACCTGGGCCAGGATTTCCAGCAGCACGCCATCGCAGGGCGCTTCGAATTCGGAAGTGGCCTTTTCGGTTTCGATGTCGTAGAGCGGTTCGCCCTTGACGAAGCTTTCGCCCGGCTGTTTGCGCCAGCCGGTCACGGTGCCGTCTTCCATGTTCATGCTCAGGCGTGGCATTTTCAGCGTAATTTTCATTGCTTGCTTACCCCTTCGTAATCTTCAGGACCGCGTCGATGACTTTCTGCGCATCGGGCAGCACGAATTTTTCCAGTGGCGGCGAGTAGGGCATCCCGACATCGGGAACGGCGACACGGATGACGGGGGCCTTGAGATCCGCGAAGGCGTATTCGGCGGCAATGGCCGCGATTTCGCTGGCGGCGCCGCAGGTCAGGCGCGCTTCGTCGACCACCACCAGGCGGCCGGTGCGGCGCACCGATTTCAGGATGGTGTCGTGATCCAGAGGCACGACGGTGCGCGGGTCGATCACTTCCGCCGAAACACCCTGTTTTTCGAGTTCCTCGGCCGCCTTCAGGGCATGGCGCACCATGCTGCCGATGGCGACGATGGTGACGTCGCTGCCTTCGCGCTTGACGTCGGCCACGCCCAGCGGGATGACGTATTCTTCATCGGGCACCTCGCCCGCGTCGCCGCCGCGGCCGGCCGTTTGCAGGAACACCACGGGGTTGTCGTCGCGGATGGCGGCTTTCAGCAGGCCCTTGGCGTCGTAGGGGTTGGACGCCGACACGACCTTGATGCCGCCGAGATTCATCAGCGTGGGGTGGACGACGTCGGAGTGCTGCGCGCCGGCGGAACGGCCGCCGCCCACCACCAGGAAGAACACGATGGGCAGCTTGATCTGCCCGCCCGTCATGTAGCGCAGCTTGGCCGCCTGGTTGGCGATTGCGTCCATGCCGGTGTACATGAAGTTGCCGTACATCAGGTGGCAGACGGGCCGGTAGCCGGCGGCCGCGGCGCCGACGGCCATGCCGGTCATGACGGTTTCGGAAATGGGCGTGTTGCGCACCTGCTTGGGGCCGAACTTCTTTATCAGCCCCTTCGTGTCGCCGAAGAGGCTGATTTCGACGTCTTCACCGAAAAGGATCACCCGTTCATCGCGTGCCATTTCCTCGGCGAGAACTTCGTTGATGACGGGTATCATGCGTTTGCGTGCCATGGTTTCATCCTTTCTCAAGCAAAAACATCGTCGAGCGCCGTGGCCGGCTCGGGCCAGGGGCTGTTCTCGGCAAATTCATAGGCATCGGCGACGATCTTTTCGATATCCGCCTTGACCGCTTCGATCTGCTCCGGGGTGGCCTTGTCCGCCAGCAGTTTTTCCATGTGGATGATGGGGTCGCGGGTCTTCCATTCTTCCACTTCTTCGTCCGACCGGTATTTTTCCGACAGGAAGGTGTCTTCGTATTCGACGTGGCCGTGCAGGCGGTAGGTGCGGGCTTCGATCAAGGTGGTGCCTTCGCCCTTGCGCGCGCGTTCGACCGCCTGGCCCGCGACGTCGAGTACCGCCATGATGTCGTTGCCGTCGACCGTGGCCGTTGCAATGCCGTAAGGCTTGCCGCGGTCGACGATCTTGCCCGCCGTGACGGTGTCCGATGGGGAAAACTCGCTGAAGCCGTTGTTCTCGCACACCAGGATCAGCGGCAGCTTCCAGAGGGCGCCGATGTTCATGGCTTCCGACAGTACGCCCTGGTTGGCCGCGCCGTCGCCGTAGAAGGCCACGGCCACAGCGCCTTTTCCATCGAGCTGAGCGGCCAGCGCCGCCCCGGCGGTCAGGCCGATGCCGCCGCCGACAATGCCGTTGGCGCCGATGATGCCCTTGGAAAAGTCGGCCACGTGCATGGAACCGCCCTTGCCCTTGCAGATGCCGGTGGAGCGCCCGTAGAGTTCCGCCGCCATGGCGCGGGGGTCGCCGCCCTTGGCAAGAAAATGCCCGTGGCCGCGGTGCGTGCTGGCGATCCAGTCACTGTCGCTCAGATGCGCGCATATCCCGGTGGCCACCGCTTCCTGCCCGATGTACAGGTGAACAGGGCCGGGCAGCGTGCCGGTTTTCTGGATTTCGGCGAGGCGCTGTTCCATGCGGCGTATCAGCAGCATGCGATGGAACAGCGCCAGCGGCGACTTGGGATCCGATAAATCGATGGCATTCGACATGGTTGTCTCCTGGGTGATGCGGAAAAGGGAGAGTCCGCTGGCGGGACGGCGAATCGGCTCGCCGTCCCGAAGTCGCGGCAGGCCCGCCCGATGGCGGGCGGACTGGGGCTTATCTCATGAGCTTGGGCAGCCACATGATGAGTTCGGGGAAGATCATCATGAGCACGAGGCCCAGCAACTGCAGCCCGACAAAGGGTAGAACGGCGCGGTAGATGTCCAGCATGGAAATGTTGGGCGGCGCCACCGACCTCAGGTAGAACAGGTTGAACCCGAAGGGCGGTGTGAGGAAGGCCATTTCCATGTTGACCACGAACAGCACGCCGAACCAGATCGGATCGAAGCCCATGCTGGTGACGATGGGGAAGAACAGCGGCGCGGTGAGGATCATGATGCCCAGGGGGTCGAACAGGCAGCCCATGATGATCCAGACGAGCTGCATGCTGATGATGACGCCCCATTCCCCGCCCGGCATGATGGACAGCGCGCTGCGCACCAGGTCTTCGGCGCCGATGGCGGTGTACAGGGCCGTGAACATGTTGGCGGCGAACACGATCCACATCACCATGGCCGACAGGCGCAATGTGGTCAGCGCGGCATCGACCACGTTCCTGCGGTTGAGAGTTCCCTTCACCAGTGCGCACAGCATGGCGCCCGCCGCACCCACGGCCGCGGCTTCGGATGGCGTGGCGGCGCCCATCAGCAGGCTGCCCAGCACCACCGAGATCAGCACGATGGGCAGGCCCACCGCCTTCAGGGCTCGGATCCGCTCGGGCCAGGATGCCCTTTCGGCCCTGGGCACGGCCGGGCCGTCCGCCGGCCGCAGGCGGCAGATGATCAGCGAGTAGCCGATGAACAGCACCATCAGCACGAGGCTGGCCGCCGCCCCGCCCATGAAGAGCTGGCCGACCGAGGTATTGGTATAGAGCGCCAGCACGATGAACAGCACGCTGGGAGGCATGAGCACCCCCAGCGCGCCGCCCGCCGCGATCACCCCCACCGACAGGTGCTTGTTGTAGCCGTACTTGAGCATGGAGGGCAGCGCCACCAGTGCCATGGTGACGGTGGCCGCGCCGGACACGCCGACCATGGCGGCGAAGATGCCGCAGACCAGAATGGTGCCCACGGCCAGGCCGCCCGGAATGCCGCCCAGCCACTTGTGCATGAGGTCGTACAGGCCCTGCGCGATGCCCGCCCGTTCGAGCATGCAGCCCATGAAGATGAACGGCGGGATGGCCATCAGCACGAAGTTGTTGGCGGCGGAATAGGCCCGGATGGCCGCAAGATGCAGGGCGTCGGGGCCCCACAGGAAATACGTGCCCACGACGGCGGACGACCCCAGCGCGAACACCAGGGGCTGCCCGATCACCATGAGCAGGATGAAAAGCCCGAACAGGACGACAGTGGCCATCTCGATGCTCATGCTGTCTCCCCTTCGTCGGATTGCTTGCCGAATGCGTTGATGAGCTGGCGCAACACATTGGAAATGACCTGCAGGCCGAGCAGCAGGGCGCCCAGGGGCAGGGCGATCAGCCAGGGCCACATGAGCGGCGCCCAGTCGGTTGAGAAGGTGCGGTTGGTTTCAATGGCGTCGGCGACCATGGACCAGCCTTCCACCATGAGCACCCAGCAATACAGCAGGACGAGAGGGATGGCGATCAGATCGACGACGGCCTTGCCCTTGTCGGAAAACCTTGAGTAGAGAATGTCCATCTTGACGTGGTCGCCCTTGTAAAGGGTGTAGCCGCCGCCAAGCAATACGTAAGTGGCAAAAAGCAGGGAGCTCAGTTCCCCGCTCCAGACCGTGGGGGCGTGAAAAGCGTAGCGCATCACGACCTCGACCGTGATGAGTGCGGTAAGCACCAGGATCAGCATGGCGACGCTGCCACCGAGGATTCGATTGATTCTGTCTATGAAGTCCAGGATTCTCTTCAGGGTTTCCATTCGATGTTCTGCCATGGAGTCGCCGGCACGGAATGATCAATCAGCTTGATCGTCCCGTGCGCGGCGGTGGGTGAGAAATGGCTGGTTGATGCCGGGTCAGAAGCCGGCGGGCCGCTGGGCGAACAGGTCGCGTACTTTGTAGATCATGTCGAGTGCCGCCTGGGAGTCCGCATCGTCGCCCGCCATCTTGGGGACGAGTTCGGCGATCTTGTCCTTCATGGTCTGTATGTCTTCGGGCGGCAGCACGATGATTTCGACGCCGGCGTCGCGCAGCTGGCCGAAGGCTTCGGCGGATTTGCCCTTGGAGTAGGCATAGCGTTCGAGCGCAAAGGAACGCGCCGAGACTTCGAGGGCCATCTGCACATCGCGGGGCATCTTGTCGTAGTTCGCCTTGTTGATGAACAGATCTTCGGCGTCGGACGTCAGGATCGAGGGGCCGGTGTAGAACTTGGCGACTTCCTGCAGCTTGGTGGCGATGTTGCCGTAAGGCGAACCCCAGTTGGCGCCGTCGAGCACGCCGGTGGCCAGGCCGGTGTAGAGCTCTTCGCCGGGCAGGGTCACGATGGATGCGCCGAATTCCTTCCAGAGCTCGCCGCCCACGCCGCCGGAACGGATCTTCAGACCCTGGAAATCGGTGAGGCGGCGGATGGGCTTGGTGGAGATCGTGCTGCCCCATTCATCGGAATAAATGGGGGCGATGAGGTGCACGCCGGCCTTGGCGAAGCGTTCGCGGACGAATTCCAGCATGCCGGCTTCCCACCACAGATACTCGTATTCGTCGACGCCGTTCAGCGCGAAGGGCACGCCCCAGCTCCATTGGGCGAAGGGGAAGCGGCCGCGCCAGTACAGCTGAGCGCCGAAACCGATGTCGATGATGCGGCGGCCGACCGCGTCGAGCATTTCGAAGGTGGGGACCAGGGCTCCGGGCGGATAGGCCGTGATCTCGACGCGGCCATCGGTCATTTCCTTGACGCGCGCGGCATAGCGGGGAATCAGTTCATCCCACTCGGACCAGCCCGGCCCCAGGAAGGATTGCATGCGCAGACGGTATTGCGCCTTCTGCTGGGCGAAGACGGGCGCGGCCGCCAGGCTCAGCCCAAGACCTGTCGCAGCCGATGCGGTCAGCAAGGAGCGGCGGGTTTTCCCCGAACTGCTCATGGCTTCCGGTGTGCTGCCTTGGGTAGTCTTGCTCATTTCTGTGGTCTCCTTGGAAAGTGGGGATCAGCCATGACACGGCCGGCCCACATGATGACTGGCCGGCCGGATTGAAAGCAGGCGCGCGGGACCGGTGTGTACCGAGTGGTAATGCTTGTATCAGTAAACTTCCGGTCGATTTCCTTTTCATTAACATACGCCAGGATCAGACGAAAAAGAGCAGTCATTGGGGGTTACCCCGACTTCAGCAAATACGTACCTTGCCTTCTTCCCGGCCGATGGCGACTTCGTGTCGGTGGCTGTGTTAATTTATCGCGGTCAAGCTGCGGGCCGGCTTGCATCGCCCCGCTCGGGCACAATGAAAAAAACGAGACAAGGACCCACCGACACATGGATGACACCACCGTGAATGCAGCGCGGGCAGAAGCGGCTGCCGTCGTCCGTTATCCCGATCTTGAAAACAAGGTCGTGCTGATAACGGGGGCCGGCAACGGGCTGGGGCGGGCGATGGCGGGCGCTTTTGCGGCGAACGGCGCCCGCCTGTTCCTGCTCGATATCGATAACGACGCATTGCTGCGCGCAAAAGGCGAACTTGAAGACAGCCACCCGGGGCTCGAGGTTCTGTCGGGGCATGCATCCACCGCGGATCATGCGGCGGTGGAAAGATTGGCCGCCGAAGCCCACGGGCACTACGGTTCGATCGATGTGCTGCTGAACAATGCGGGGATTGGCATGAACATGCCCACCCTCGAACTGTCGGCCGAAAACTGGAAACATGCCATCGATGTGAATCTGAACGGCGTTTTCTATTGCGCGCAGGCGGTGGGGCGGTACATGCACCGGCAGGGGCGGGGCGTGATCCTGAACATGGCGTCCATGTACGGGACGATCGCGGCGCCCAATCGCGCGGCGTATTGCGCCAGCAAGGCCGCCGTCGTCATGCTGACCAAGGCCCTGTCCACGGAATGGGCCAGCGCGGGGATCCGTGTCAATGCCATTGGGCCGGGCTATATCAGGACGGCGCTGGTGGATGGCGTGGTCGCCGCCGGGAAAATGAACCTCGACGAACTGGTCAGGCGTACGCCGGCCGGGCGGCTGGGGACGCCCGACGAGATCGCCCGCGTGGCCCTGTTCCTTGCCTCCGACCATGCTGAATTCATCAACGGCCAGACCCTCGTCGCCGACGGCGGCTGGTCGGCCTATGGCTATGTTTGAATCTTGAAAGGAAAATGCAGATGCTTTCGTTTGCGGGCAAGACCATACTGATCACTGGCGCGGCGGGCGGTATCGGCCGGGCGACGGCGCGGCTCCTGGCCAGCCTCGATGCGAATATCGCCCTGACGGACACCAGTACGGATGCCTTGCGGCAAGCCGCCGATGAGCTGGTATCCGGCGCCGGCCGCATCACCACGCACCAGCTCGACGTCACCGATCTCGCATCGTGCCGCGAGGTGGCGGGGGCGGTCGCCCGGGAACACGGCGGCGTCGATCACCTGGTCCATGCGGCGGGCATTTATCCGCAAGTCATGGTCGGGGACATGACAGCCGAACAATGGCGCACCGTCATGAGCGTCAACGTGGACGGCACCTTCAATATCTGCAATGCGGTGATTCCCGTGCTGAAAGATGGCAGCTCCATTGTGAACATCGCCTCGGTGGCGGCTCATCGCGGCAGTTATTCGCACGCCCATTATTCGGCGTCCAAGGGCGCGGTCGTCAGCTTCACCCGCAGTCTGGCCCGCGAACTGGCGCCCAGGACACGCGTCAATGCGATCTCGCCGGGCTTGATCGAAACGGCCATGACGGTCGAAACCATCAAGCAGATCGGGCCCAGCCTGCTGGAAGGCACCCCGCTGAAGCGTTTCGGCACGGCCGACGAGGTCGCGGGCGGCATCGTCTTTCTCTGTTCATCGCTGGCCAGTTTCGTGACGGGCGAATCCTTGCAGGTGAATGGCGGCCTGCACATGTCGTAAAGCGCTGTCCAGCGGGCCCTGGCGCCAGGGCCTGCTGTGGCCTGCTCGTGGCGGCTCGCAAGGCCGCCACGTCAAGATCAGGCATTCGAGAATTTCCGCAATGCGTCGGTAAAACTCATGCCCGACTTGATATCGGCGACGGCCTGCTTGTCCTGCCTTGCCAGAAGCCCGGCCCTGGCCGCCACTTCGGCGGCGCGTTCGAGCGGCACACGGACGATGCCTGTCGAATCACCCACCAGAATGTCGCCGGCCGCCACCGACACGCCGTCTATCTTGACCGTTGTGTTGATTTCGATGATCTTGACCCGCGTCTTTGCCGAGAAAGGCACGATATGCCGCGGGAAGGCCGCAAACCCCAGCTCGACGATTTCGTCGGCATCGCGTATGCCACCGTCCACCACCAGCCCGCTGGCGCCGTTTCTGGCGGCCGTCAGCGATGCCAGGCCGCCCCAGGTGGAAACCTGTTGCCCGCCGTTGTCGATGACGACGACATCCAGCGGGCGGATGCGGTCGACCACCATGCCCAGGGCAAAATCTTCGGGCTTGTAGCTATGCTGTACGCCGGTCACTTCCTTCACTGTCAGGGCGGCCCCGACAAAGGACATGCCTTTCGCGAGAGGCTTGATGTTCAGGATGGCGCCACCCAGGCCCAGGTCGTCCAGAACGCTGCCGATCGTGCTCGTTTGAAGGCCGCGGAACTGCTCGACCAGTTCCGCCGAAGTGTCGGGGCGTTCGCCAACGGTAATGCTCATAGGTTCTCCTGGGCAGGTGTTGCGCCGGCCCGCGCCGGCCGCATGGACGCCCCCGACGCTGTTGAGGCGATTACAGCACGAGGCTGGAAAACGGGCGTACCGGGTCGGTCTTGCCGTCCCAGTCGCGGGATGCCTCGTACAGCTTGCCCAGAAAGGCATCCTGCGATGGCGTCATTTCAATGAGTTCCATCATGCCGGGGAAGTCGGGCGTCGTATCGAAGTAGGCGATGCGGGCCCCGCGTACATTGGTGGCGCAGAATGCCGGTTCATAGCCCATTCCCTGGTATTTTTTGAAATCGGCATCGAAATCCGCGCAGGCAAGGCCCAGATGATGAAAGCCGGCGCCCCGCTGCCGGAAGGTTTCCTGGTACACCGAAGGGGTGTCATTGACTTCGATGAGCTCGAAGCTCATGTGGCCCGAGAATGCCAGGCACAGCTTCATGCTCAGGTCGGTGGGCTGGCCGCGATAGGTGGCATCGAGCGCAACGTAGTTATCGGTGTAGAACCATGGGCCTATATTGTATTTGGCCGCGTATTCCTTCATGCCCTGGTGCAGGTCTTCCACGATGTAGGCGACTTGCATGATGGCGCCCAGGGGCTGGCCGAAACTCGTTTCTGACATAAGGGGAATCTCCTCTGTTTTCGGTGAATGTAAGCCAGTATCGGCAAGGAAAGCGCAACAATCCGGGCTTACCCGGACTTCGCTTGATGTGTATGCGGGCTTCGGCTGTATGGATGGGTGCTCCGCCCGGCGCAATGGCGGGGCCGGAATTGCGCGGGCCGGCGGTGGGCGTGCGCGCCGAGTCTGGCGGCCGCGCCGGCATGGAGCGACTCGATCACGAATTTAATTCCTGACAAACATCGAAAATATATCGTTTGATTCCTGAATCACCGTGACCTTTAATAGCCGTTCACTTTTGTTTCCGGCTAACGAATGTCCATGATAGGTTTCAGAATCCTCGAGCGCGAGCAGCCCGCCATCCCCGCCGAAACGCTGCGGCGGTTCTCTGAGATCGGCTCCGCCCAGATCAGCGACTGCATGAACCGCCTGTATGGCGTCGTGGGGCTGCGGCCGCAGCATGCGTCCACCGCCGCCAGAATGGTGGGGCTTGCCTTGACGGTGAAGACCCGCCCGGGCGACAACCTGCTCATCCACAAGGCGATATCGATGGGCCTGCCCGGCGACGTCATCGTCGTGGACGGCGGCGGCGAGACCGGCAATGCCCTGGTGGGCGAACTGATGGCCATGGACGCGCAGCGCCGCGGCATCGTGGGCTTCGTCATCGACGGCGCCGTGCGCGATGTCGACGTCTTTCAAAGCGGCGCGTTCGCATGCTACGCGCGCGGCGTGTCGCATCGCGGCCCTTACAAGGATGGCCCCGGCGAAGTGAACGTGCCCGTTTCCGTGGGCGGGCAGGTGGTGTTCCCGGGTGATGTCATCATCGGCGATGCGGACGGCGTCGTCGTCGTTCCCGCCGGGCACGCGGAAGCGGTGCTTGAAGCGGCAAGCAGGAAGGAAGAGGCGGAAGCCGGCATCAAGGAAAAGATCAGCAACGGTACCTACAGCAAGCCTTGGGTCGACGAAACCATTGCGGCCAGAAGGGAAGGTAAGTGATGTCCATTATTTCCAGGCGCATCAAGAGCATCAAGCTGTCCCCCAGCGCCGCGGCGCGCGCCATCGTGGCGGAACTGCGCGAACAGGGCAGGCAGATCATCGACCTGACCGTCGGCGAACCCGATTTCGCCACCCCCCGGCATATCTGCGAGGCCGGAATCGCCGCCATTCTGCGGGGCGAGACCAAATATCCGAACTCGCAAGGGGTGGCCGGGCTGCGGCGGGCCGTGAGCGGGCAGTTCAAGGAGCGGTATGGGGTGGAATACCCCATCGGCCGCATCATCGTGAGCACGGGCGCCAAGCAGGTCATATACAACGCGCTGGCCGCCACTCTGGACGAGGGCGATGAAGTCATCATTCCGGTGCCGTACTGGGTTTCCTACCCCGACATGGTCAAAGTCAATGGCGGCGTTCCCGTGACGGTGCCCTGCGACGCATCGGAAGACTACAAGCTGACGCCCGCCAAGCTGGAAGCCGCCATTACGCCGAAAACGAAGTGGCTGCTGATGAATTCGCCCAGCAATCCCACCGGCGCACTGTATTCCAGGGAACATCTCGCCAGCCTCGCGGAAGTCCTGCGGCGCCATCCGCATGTATGGTTGATGACCGACGACATCTACGGCAGCCTCAATTTCACCGGCGGGCCCACCTGGCATCCTTTGCAAGTGGACCCTTCCCTGGTGGATCGCTGCCTGGTCGTCAACGGGGTTTCCAAGACCTATGCCATGACCGGCTGGCGCATCGGATACGGCGCCGGCCCGGAAGAACTCATCAAGGCCATGGCCACCCTGCAGTCGCAGAGCACGTCCGGGGCTTCGTCCATCGGCCAGGCGGCCGCGCTCGAAGCCCTTACCGGCCCGCAGGACTGCGTCGCCGAATTCACCCAGGCCTACAAGGCGCGCCGCGACGAGGCCGTGTCGCTCCTTTCGGATATTCCGGGCCTGCGCGTCGTCATGCCGGAAGGGGCGTTCTATGCGTTTCCAGATTGTTCCGGCCTGATCGGCAAGACCACGCCCGCCGGCCAGATCCTGAATTCCAGTACCGATCTGACGCATTATCTTTTACGGGAAGCCGCCGTCGCGGTGCTGGATGGCGAAGCCTATGGTTCAGCGGGAACGTTCCGGGTTTCTTTTGCGGCTTCCATGGATGACATCCGCAACGGCTGCGGAAAGATCCGTGAAGCATGCGCGCGCTTGCAGTAAGGATGCCCCGTCGGCGCAGGCGGCGCGATGTGTCGTTCAGCGCTTCCCGGGATTCATCGCAGCAATTGAAAATGGTTACCCTACAGGAGGAGTCCTACCATGATTAAGGTCAAAAATCTTTGCCATGTTTTTCTTGCCATGGCGGCCATCGTCGCCATGCCGGCGCAGGCCAACCAGCTCGAAGAAATCAAGAAGAAAGGCGAGCTGGTCTGCGGAACGCTCGGAACCTCGCAGCCTTTCAGTTTCCAGGACACCAAAACCCGCCAGGTGGTGGGTTACGACGTCGACTTCTGCAAGCTGATCGCCGACGGGCTGGGCGTCAAGGTCAACTACAAGCTGCTGTCCGTGGCCGCCCGCATTCCCGAACTGAGCGAAGGGCGTGTCGATATCGTTGCGGCCAATCTGGGCTATTCGGAAGACCGCGCCAAGCAGATCGATTTCAGCCACATGTACTACATCACGCCGCAGAAGCTGCTCGTCCGCGCCGATTCCGGCCTGAAGACGCTGGAACAGCTCGATGGCCTGCGGATAGGCGCCACCCGGGGTTCCAGTTCCGAGCGTGAAATAAAGAAACACCTGCCCAAGTCCGACGTCATCGGGTATGCCGACAGTTCCGCGGCTTACCTGGCGCTGCAGCAGAAGAAGGTGTCCGCCCAGTTCGCGTCCGAACTGGCGCTGGTCCGCCTCATGCTGCAGAGCCCCGAGTCGTCGCCCCTGGAAATCATGGAAAAATCGGTGTTCGATGAACCCTGGGGGCTGGGAATCCGCAAGGGCGAAGAAGCGCTTCTCCAGGCCGTGAACAAGATTCTCGACGACGCCGAAGCCTCCGGCGAGGCCGCCCGGATCTTCGAGAAATGGTTCGGCCAGGATACCCAGTACAAGATAAAGCGCTCGTTCACCATCCAGCCTTTGGGCAACTAGGGCTTGGGACGTCAGCGCTGGCCGAAGAGGATCTGATCATGTTCTTGCTTGAACCTGAACAATGGTTGCGCTTGCTGGACGGCATGCTGGTCACCTTGCAGCTGTTCGCCGTAAGCTGGCTGATTGCCTTCACGGTGGCGCTGACGCTGACCGTGATCCGCGCCACCAACGTTGCGCCGGCGCGCTGGTTCGTGGATGCCTACGTGGAATACCACCGCAATGTTCCATTGCTGGTGCAGATCCTTTTCTGGTACTTCGGGATGCCTGAACTGTTGCCCGAAGGTTTCCGCGGGTGGCTCTATCAGCACAACGCGGAACTGTCCCTGGCGGCCATCGGCCTGGGCCTGGGGTCCGCTTCCTATGTGTCGGAAGACATGCGCAGCGGGCTCAGGGCCATCCCGATGACGCAATTCGAGGCCAGCCGGGCGCTCGGGGCCAGCTATCTGCAGAGCATGCGCCACATCATCGTGCCGCAGGCGCTCAGGCTGGCCATTCCGCCACTGGTCAGCCGTGCGCTGCTGCTGTTCAAGAACACCAGCCTGGCCATGGCGATCGGCGTGGCCGACCTGACCTACCAGACCCGGGAACTTGAAAATGAGACTTACCGCACCTTCGCGACATTCGGCGCGGCGACCATCCTGTACCTGCTCGGATCCTTTCTGATCATGTTCCTGGGATCGCGCATCTACCGTCACTACCAGCTGAAAGGTGGCGCCCGTGCTTGAGATTCTGCAGGAATACTGGCTCACCCTGCTCATCGGGCAGTATCCGCACGGCCCGCTCGGCGGCCTGGCGCTCACCCTGATCCTGGCGGTATTCGGCCTGGTGCTGTCCCTGCCGCTGGCGCTGATCATCACGCTGGCCCGCGTCAGCCCGTACAAGGTGTTTTCCCTGCCCAGCACCGCCCTGGTGCAGGTGGTGCGCGGCATACCGCTGCTGATGCTGATCTTCGGGGCGTATTTCGTCATTCCGAAATTGACCGGCCAGGTCGTCAGCGGGTTCGTGACCCTGCTGGGGGCGCTGGTGATCTACGAAAGCGCCTATCTTTCGGAAGTCATGCGCGCGGGGATCGAGGCCATACCCAAGGGCCAGATAGAAGCCTCGCGTTCGTTGGGCGTGGGATATTGGCAGACCATGCGCAAGGTCATCCTGCCGCAGGCGCTGTTCAATGTACTGCCCAGCATGACCAATCAGTTCATATCGACGATCAAGGAAACTTCGCTGGGCTACATCATCAGCGTGAACGAGCTCACCTTCGCGGCGAACCAGGTCAACAACCTGGTGCTCACCAAGCCCCTGCAGGTCTTCGGCATTTTGGCCATCATCTACTTTATTGTATGTTTTACGCTGACACGTGGATTACTGTGGGTGGATTTCCGCGTCCGGAAAGCCCGCGCCATGGTCTGAGCGCATTTGAGCCGGTGACTTCATGATCAAGCTTGAAAAAGTCAACAAATGGTTTGGCAGCAACCATGTCCTCAGGGATATCGACTTCCACGTCGAGAAAGGCGAGGTCGTGGTGGTGTGCGGCCCATCGGGTTCGGGCAAGTCCACGCTGATCCGCACCATCAATCGCCTGGAACCCATCGAGAAAGGCACGATCCGGATCGCGGGTGAAGACATCTACGGCAAAGGGGTGAACGTGAACCAGCTGCGGGCGGGCATTGGTTTCGTTTTCCAGCAGTTCAATCTCTTTCCCCACATGAGCGTCCTGGACAACGTGCTGTTCGCCCCGACGATCATCCAGAAGCGGTCGCGCAAGGAAGCCGTCGGCCTGGCGCACAGCCTGCTCGAACGGGTCGGGCTGGCGGAAAAGGTGGACGCCTACCCCGGCAATCTGTCGGGGGGCCAGCAGCAGCGCGTGGCCATCGCCCGCGCCCTGGCGCTGCATCCGCCCATCATGCTTTTCGATGAACCGACCAGCGCCCTCGACCCCGAGATGGTGGGCGAAGTGCTGCAGGTGATGAAATCCCTGGCCAAGGACGGCATGACCATGGTCTGCGTGACCCACGAAATGGGGTTTGCCCGCGACGTCTCGGACCGCGTCGTCTTCATGGATGCCGGCGAAATTCTTGAAAGCGCCGCCCCATCCACTTTCTTTACCGCGCCGCAGCATCCGCGGGCGCAGCGCTTTCTTGCCGACATACTGCATCCGCGCGCATGAAGAAGCCTTCCGAAGGGGCTGAGGCCATGGGGGAATCGCCGGAGCGCTCGCCGGATCCGAGCGGTGCGCTGGCGACGATGTTCACCCTCAAGCAGCTTGAGGCCTTCTACTGGAGCGGCCTGCTGGGAAGCTTCAGCGCGGCGGCCAAGAAGCTGCACACCACGCAATCGGCGATCGCCAAGCGCGTGGCGGAACTGGAAAGCTTCGTGGGGGCGTCGCTGCTGGACCGCAAGCCCAGGGCGTTGCTGCTCACCGGCAGGGGGCGGCTGCTGTATCCGCTGGCCGAAGAGATGCTCGAAGTCAACACGCGCATCGTGCGCAAGATGATCAGCCCGGACGCGCTGGAAGGCGTCGTGCGGCTGGGCGCCACCGAGCTGATCGGCATGACCTGGCTGGCCAAGCTGATCGATGAGACGCGGCGCCGCTATCCGCGCATCCAGCTGCTGCCGGACATCGACGGCGGCGTGACCTTGTATGAACGCCTGGGGGAAGGGTCGGTCGATCTGGCGATCATGCCCGGCCCCTTCTGGAGCCATGAATACGATTCCGTGCCGCTGGCTTCCATCAAGAATGCGTGGATGGCGTCGCCCAAGCTCAATATCGACCCCGATTCCGTGCTGTCCGCGCGCGACCTGATGAACTTCCCCATCATCAGCCAGCCGACCAATTCCGCCCTTTCCTATCTTTACGCCGCCTGGTTTGCCCAGCAGGGCATCGACGTCAAGCGGGTGATGACCTGCAACAGCGTCAGCGTCATCGTGCAGATGACCATGCTGGGGCTGGGCATCAGCTATCTGCCGGCCTTTTTCTTCCGCCCCTGGGTCGAGCAGGGCAAGCTGGTGGAACTGAAAGTGAGGCCGCTGCTTCCCGACGTGAACTACCACATCGTCTACAAGAAAAGCGTGCTGAACCACATCATTGCGCCCATCATCGAACTGGCCCAGGAAGTCTGCGACTTCCATTTGCAGGGGGCGATGATAATCGGCCCGCTGGGTGAACTGGATAAACCAGCATAGTTTTTGTGGTATTGACCACGCGCATGGGCCCCGGCTGTCTACCCTACCAGGGGAAGTCCATTTAGGCGCGTGATCAGAAATCATCCCCAGCGAAAAAATGGGCGATATCCGTTAATTTTTGTGCGATTGGAAATTGAGCGGATCCAATGGGTCGTTCATGTTCATGACGGGCGGTTTCGGGTTCTCGTCGACAATGAGACGGAATATATCAGGCCTCGCGTAGTGGCCTACGACATCAAGATCATATTTCCATCGCGTAATATCGGATAAATCAATATCCGCAGTGAGGATTGCTTCGCCTTCGTAATTGGGGCCTGCCAGGATCTCACCAGCCGGATTGATGATGGCGCTGCCGCCATGAAACAGCACTGTTTCGGGCGTGTTACCTTGAATGGCGTCGTAGTCCGACGGATAGGCCTCACGGGTGATGTATTGGCATGCGGCAAGTACGAAGCAGCGACCTTCCATCGCAATGTGCTGCATGGTTGTAATCCAAGCGGGCCGGTCGTCTGCTGTTGGTGCACAGTAAATCTGAATTCCCTTGTTGTACATCGCCATGCGCAGCAGGGGCATGTAGTTTTCCCAACATATTACCGAACCGAGCTTTCCATAAGGCGTATCGTAGACGGGCAAAGTAGAGCCGTCACCGAAACCCCATATCAACCTTTCCATGGCGGTTGGCATGAGTTTGCGATGTTTCCCCAGCAGTTGTCCTTCGGGGGAAAAATATAGTGCGGTACAGTAGAGAGTGCCGACCTCCTTTTCCATAACGCCAATTACCACATAGGTCTGAGCTTCGCGTGCTGCCGCGGCAAGTTCGTCGGTTTCGGGTCCTGGCACTGTGATTGCCGCGTCGAAATATCGTACGAACTCATCTCGACCTCTAGGCTGCCGCCCCCCGACCCGAGCTCCGAAGTCGGAACCCTTCGGATATCCGGAAATGGTTGCTTCCGGAAATACAACCAGTTTCGCCCCCGTCGCGGCTGCTTTGTGTATATGCTCGATGACCTTGCGCACGCTTGCTGCCTTATCGAATGGAATAGAACCTATCTGCGCAATTGCGGCACGGAATGTTGTCATGTTTCTTGCTCCTGGATTTCTTGGTGATAAGTTGGGCGGGCGTTTATATGATTGTCGATTACACGCTGTTGGGATTGCAAAGGGTTCAGATGGCTCCCCACCTGATGCGTCTGACTTGTGTGCTACACATGCTGGCGGGCTTGGAGCTCTGTTAGTTGTATGTTGTCGTATTCTCCCCCGCCTTGCAGCACCAGGAAAGTCGCTGATGACTCACCTGGATTCGTGACCAGGTGCGGACGTTTGGCGGCAACCGCATATATTTGGTGTGGTTCAAGTCTTATCTTTTCCTCGGGCTCAAGCAGAAACAGTTCTATTGCCCCTTCCAGTACATAGAATGTATCTTGCACCGAGCTGTGTGAATGCCAGGGTATGCATTGTGTCGAGGAAATCTGAATTTCCGTGATGCGGAACTCCTTGCGCTCGGCGTGATAAGCGCGGCGCTCTACCTTGTAAAGGTGCGTTGCGTCCTTCAGTGCCTTCATGTGTATTCCTGCGTATAAGTGTTGACTGATGCTGCTTCATGCGCCCGGTTTATCAAGATACGTAAAGATTCGCTTGCTTCACTATCTCGCCGACTGTTTGGGTTTGGGCTGTGATGAACTGGGTGGTGCTTTCAGGGGTGGAGTCCAAGACAGGTTCCATACCCAGATCTTTCATTCCCTTTATCAGGGACTCGTCCTGCATGCTTTCATGCAACGCGCTGGCCAGGATGCTGATGATTTCCCTGGGAGTCCCGTGAGGTGCGGAGACCAGATTGAATGTGTTTCCCACCATATCTATACCCTGCTCTTTCGCTGTGGGAATGCCGGGAGCGGCTTCCGATCGCTGGTCGGCAAAAACAGCCAGAATCCGCAATCTGCCCTGGTTGTGAAGATTGAGAGTACTTATGTAATTGTCTATGGTGAAATCCACTACTTGTGATATTGTGTCCACAATGGCCGGGCCGGCGCCGCCGTATGGGACATGCAGTATGTCCAGTTCTTCAATGATTTTCAATTGTTCTCCGGCGACATTCGTGCTGCTCCCCAGGCCGGCAGAACCGTAGCTCAATTTTCCAGGGTTTTTTCTGGCGTATTCGACCAGGTCCGCCAGACTCTTGAATGCGGATTTCTCACTTACCGCCAGTACGAACGGCGCCAGCCCTACCAAGCCTACATGCTCGAAAGAAGTGACGGGGTCGTAGGGCGGCGGCCTGCGCGATAGTGCAGAGTAAATGCTGGAAGAGGATGCGTGGAATATCAGGGTTTTGCCATCCGGTGTCGCACGCACGACCGACTCGGCGCCTACCGCCCCTCCGGCACCAGGCCTGTTCAGGATTATTATTGGTGTGTTGAGGTGCTCGGTGAATCGTGAACTAAAAAGCCGGGCCAGTATGCTCGAGTGTCCGCCCGGCGCAAACGGGACAACCATTTCGATTGGTCCATCTGGAAATTTTTTCTGGGCAAAACTTACGGCAGGAAGTTGTAATGCAAAGGGGAGTAAGGCAAGCCGCTTAAGGGTTTCGCGCTTTTTCATTTGTTCCTCCTCGGTGGTTATTTTTAATGAGTTGGAACAGCCTATCATGGCTTGTTTTTATTGATAAATTGTTTTTTTGTTCGGATTCATGACATATTGGTATGAATATAAGTCCCAAGAAGTTACAGGTAATTTCTTGTTTGGCTCAAACGCTCAGCTTTAGCAGAACTGCTGATATATTCTGTACAACGCAGCCTAGCTTGAGTAGAATCGTTCGATCCGTCGAACAAGAATTAGGCTGTCAGATCTTCATTAGAACCACGCGGCATGTGGAGCTCACACAGCAAGGCCGCATGCTGCTTCCTATCGTTAACAAGCTTGTCCAGGATTATGAACGCGGCATCTTGAGATTGCGGGAGGCGACCCAGGGAAAAAGGCCAACTATCACGATTGCTGCACTACCTTCGCTATGCGCGTTAATTCTGCCCGGTTTGCTTATTGAACTTAAAAAGAGCCTGTCGGATTTCGTTTTTTCGGTACAGGAGGCTCATGCCTGTCATGCTGTCGACTTGGTGAGATCTGGAAAGGCGGACTTTGCTGTGTGCGGTGTGGATTACATCGATCCCGACCTGTCATTTATCGTGGTCCAAGAAGATCGGTTTGTATTGTTGTGTGATCAATCTGATTCCCTTCGCTATGCTGTGAAGGTATGGGATGAGCGCCTGATTAATGATTTGCCTGTTGTTTCCATGGAGCAGGGAACCAATGCAAGGGACTATATCGATATGTCCTTCAAGAAGGTCGGAATGGAGTTCCGGCCGATAGTGGAGTTGACCAATTTGTTGTCAATTGCTCAATTCGTAAGGCAAGGGTTTGGCGTGGGTTTGATTCCGGAGTTGGGGGCCAAGGCGCTTATAGATGGCGGTTTGTGCATAAAATACTTGGAAAATGCTCCCAAGAGAAAATTGGGAATAATTAGAAAGCAGTCTGACGGCTCGCCTGAGTATATGCATATGATGGCTGATTTTCTGAGGTCTGCTTTAATAAATGTTCTTAAATGATGGGTAATGGCTTGGCGGTTTTATTGTTGTGAGATGGTTTTTTCGTCATCGTTGTCGATAAAGATGAAACGTACGCAGGAGGCTGACATGAAGTCTATGAAAGATGCAACGCACCTTTACGAAGTAGAGCGGCGCATGCGGCATGCCGAGCGTCCGGGGTTTAGAATTACAGAGCTTCAAATCTCACCGACACAACGGATTCCTTGGCATTCACATAGTGTGGTAAGAGACACATTTTATGTGTTGGAAGGGAAATTGGATCTTTTTCTGTTGGAACCTAAAGAGAAGGTCAGCCTTGAACCGCATCAAATATATTCGGTCGGCGCGGGGCGACCTCATTTAGTGACGAATGCTGGCAAGACGTCGACTACATTCCTGGTCCTGCAGGGAGGGGGGGAATACGACTACATACCGATCGCTTGAATATTGTTGGCGTGGTAATTAGCGTATTCCCGCAGCCAGCCCCAGATGCCCGCAGATGAATGCCGCCACGGCCTGGGGGTCGTCGAGCGGCAGGCAGGGCAGGCCGTTATCCAGCACGGTATCGCTCGCCACCGCCACGAAGCCGCTGCCCGGTTCGGCATGCAGGGGCGCGTGCCCCAGCGCGGGGCGGAAGACTTCCAGGCGCGGGATGTGTTCGTTCTTGAAGCCTTCGACCAGTGTCAGATCGGCCGGCGCCAGCCGGGCGATCTGCTCTTCCAGCCGGGGTTCGGGCCGGTCGCGCAATTCATGCACGATGGCGTAGCGGAATGGCGAGGCGATCATGACTTCCTGGGCGCCGGCGAGCCGGAAGCGGGCGCTGTCCTTTTGCGGGGGTTCGAGGGTGACGTCGTGGTGGCTGTGCTTGATGACGTTTACCCGCAGGCCGAGCGCCCGCAGGCGGGGCAGCATGGCTTCGATCAGGGTGGTCTTGCCGCTGCCGGAGCGGCCGGCAATGCCGAACACGCCGGCGGGCATCGGAACGGCGCTTTCGGGCGGGCATGGGTTCATGCGTATGGTTTCCCCGGCATGCGTCAGCCCCCGGTCTGGGCCATGACGCGGATGATGCGCCGGGGCGCGGTGACGAATTCATGGCGTTCGGGTTTGGCGGCGATGCCGGCCAGTATCAGCCGTTGCAGCTCGGCGTCGTCGGCGCCCTGGCGCAGGGCGGCCCCCAGCGGCACCTGGTTTTCCTGGCCCAGGCACAGGTAGAGGGTGCCGTCCACGCTCAGGCGTACGCGATTGCAGCTTGCACAGAAATGCTGTGACATGGGGGTGATGACGCCCAGCGCGGGGGATTTCCCCTCGGCCGACCAGTAGCGCGCCGGGCCGGGCCCCACATGTTCTATCGTGTGCAGCAGGCCGAAGCGGGTGGCGAGCCGGGCGCCCATTTCATTGAGATTGACGTGCCGGAACTGCTGCCCGCTGGCGCCCAAGGGCATGGTTTCGATCAGGCGCAGGATGAAACCGTTATCCAATGTATAGCCAAGAATGCGCGCGACTTCTTCTTCGGGCGTCTGGCTGTGGACGACACAGTTCACCTTGATCGATTCGAAGCCGACGCGGCGCGCTTCCTGGAGGCCGTCAAGGACGTCCTGCAGGCGGTCGCGCCGCGTGATTTCCCTGAAGGTTTCCGCATCGAGGGAATCCAGGCTGACGTTCAGCCGCCGCACGCCGGCCTGCTTGAGGTCGGCGGCGTATCGCGCGAGCCGGGTGCCGTTGGTCGACATGGCCAGATCGCGTACATCGGGCATGGCGGCCACGCGCGCGGCCAACTCGGCGACGCCCCGGCGGGTCAGGGGTTCGCCGCCGGTAAGACGGATCTTGCTGACGCCCAGATCGACGAACAGGCCGATGAGACGCGCCATTTCGACGTGGGTCAGCCAGTTGGCGGGTTCTTCGAAGCCTTTGAAGTCTTCGGGCAGGCAATATTGGCAGCGGAGATCGCAGCGGTCGGTGACGGAAACGCGCAGATAGTCGATACGGCGCGCGAAACTGTCGACCAGGCTGCGGTCGCCTTCGCGGGCAGGCCTGCGCGCACCGTGCTTGTCACGGTTTGCTGAGGAGGGCGCGACCGTTGCGGACATCGGTATTCCTGGATAGTGTTCCCGGGCCGGGAAGCCCGGGATCTTCACGTACTGACAGCTTACCAAGCCTATGCGACCTTTTCCACCCGCGGAATATTCCGCCGGCGCCCAGCAATTCCTTCAGGAAGCCGCGCTTGCTTGCACAGGGGGAGGGGGGAGGGCTACAGGCAGGAACCGTTTTCATCGGGGAGTCTTCTTCCGCAATTCTCATGATTGCAGGATAGAGGGCCCCCGTTCATCCGGCTATTGGCTTCATCAGTGAGCGGACTAGGGCCTGTTGACGCTAAAAGGAGGCTTGCACTGGCTGGATATCGGGTGGCAGGCTAGGCGTGCAGGGCGCCGCATGGCCGCTCCCTGCAAGGCCTGCGCAACGACGCATGGCGCCCGATATCCAGCCAGCCCGCAGGGTGAGTGCGCAAACGCGCGCCTGGCTGCGTTGCGAATGCTCGCCGGGGGGCCGCCACGACTGCGCTTCGCGCCTTGCCATCCACACGTTTGCGTACTCATGCAAGCCTCCTTTTAGCGTCAACAGGCCCTAGATGAAATTACCTATCGCAACCTTATATCGCGTCAGTGATCGACCGCCCAGTCTTCGGTCCGCAGCCCGTCCACGCGGGTGAATTCCCGCGTATTGTTGGTGATCAGAGTCAAACCCAATGAGCGGGCATGGCCGGCGATCAGCACGTCATAAGGGCCGATGGGAGTCCCCTTCTTTTTCAGTTCCGATCTGATCTGGCCGCTATGCGAGGCTGCGGAACTGTCGAACATCAGCACTTCCAGCCGTGCCGCCATGCCCTCGATTTCGGAAAGGTTGCGCGCCGGGGCTTGTGAGTTCTCGGCACCATAGATCAGTTCGCTCAAGGTGACCGTGCTGATGCATAGCCGGCCATGGTGCAGATTGAAGGCTTCTCTGACGTGCGTCGGCTTGTTCTTGATAGTGAAGATGCAGAGGTTCGTATCCAGCATGTACCTGAGCATCAGAACGCCTCTCGTTTTTGATCTTCCGGCTGGTGGCGCTCTTCCATGAAGTCGTCGCTGACCCCTGGGCCATCAAACCAGCTATCCCAGGCGGAATCGACCGGTGCAATGATGCGCGTGTGTCCGATGGCAATGATTTCGACTTGTTTCACATCATCAGGCAAGGCCAGCGCCTTCGGCAAGCGGACTGCCTGGCTGCGGTTGTTCATGAAAATCGTGCTGCGGGTCATGGCTGTTCCTTGCTTGTATATGCTTTTGGCATATACGTATTCTTGCGTTATCGAATGTATATGTCAAGAGGATATACGAGGGGGCCGTCGGCGAAGCATGGCCGTCGCCCGCCGTTCAATCCAGCGAATCAGGGTCGGCGGCCAGCGGCTGGCTCAGTTCGTGCGCCAGCGTGCTGGACAGTTCCCCCAGCACCGACAGCCGCGACAGGTGATCGGCCAGTTCCCGCCAGCACCTGCCCGCGCAAGTCCTTCAGCTGTGCCAGGTCGGCGCGGTTCCGCAGCGCGACCACGGCGGCGCCCACCGCGATGTTCGACGCGGGAAGGTCGCCCTGTTCGAGCGTCGCCGCCTGGCGCAAGGTGGCCAGATCCCCGTACTGCAGCTCGACGCGGTACTGCGGCAGGCTGGCCGCCAGATGCTGCGCCAGGCCGCAGGTGTGTCAACGAGCGCCGTCCTGTGGCGGTTCCGGCCGGGGGACGCGGGCAGCCAGGTGCGCAAGACTTGCGCGTGGTCAATATCCACAGGAAGAATGATGGTGATCATCGTGCCGGCACGGCATCGATTGCTATACTCGTCAAGGCAATCGCGCTTGACATTGCTCCGGGCCCGGGCCGCCTTGCCGCCGGGCCGTCCATGCCGGCTCGTTCACGATGATCACGATCACCTATTTCGGCTCTCTCAAACTGTTGCAGCCCTCCGGGGCTGAAACGCTGCCCTGGCCCGGCGGCACGACCGACGAACTGCTGGCTCAGCTGCGTTCGCGCGGCCCCGACTGGGCCGAAGCCCTGCATCCCGACCGCGTCTTCAAGCTGGCCGTGAACCGGCGGTTGCTGCATGTCGCGGCGCTGATCGAAGACGGCGACGAGGTCGCCATCCTGCCGCCCGTGACCGGGGGCTGAACCATGTTCAGCGTCCGCATCCAGACCGGGCCGATTTCTTTGGCCACCGCGCAAGATCAGGCCCACGACCGCTGCGGCGCGGAAGTGCGCTTCGTCGGCAAGGTGCGCAATGACGCCCGCGGCGCGGCACTGGAATGCCTGGTGCTGGAACACTTCCCGGGCGTGACCGAATCCGAGATCGAACGCATCGTCGGCCTGGCCCGCCAGCGCTGGTCGCTGCAGAAGGCCGGCGTCGTCCATCGCGTGGGGCGGATTCACGTGGGCGAAGACATCGTCGTCGTGGAAACCGCCAGCGCGCATCGCCGGGACGCCTACGAAGCCAACGTCTTCATCATGGACTACCTCAAGACCGAGGCACCCTTCTGGAAGCAGGAATGCTTCGCCGATGGCCGGGCGCACTGGGTCGAGGCGCGGGCCAGCGACCAGCGGGCCGCGCAACGCTGGCGGGCCGAAGGGCAACCGGGGGCCGGGCCAGTGTCCGCATCCGCGCACGGCAGGCGCATCGGCGCGCTGATCCTGGCCGGCGGCGAAGGCAGCCGCATGGGCTACCTCAACAAGGGCCTGCAGCCGCTGCATGGCCGGCCGCTGGCGCAGCACGTGGCGGATGGGCTGCGCCCCCATGTCGATTTTCTGGCCATCAGCGCCAACCGTGATCTGGCGGCGTATGAATCGCTGGGCGCAACGGTGATTGCGGACGATCCGGCATTCGGGGTGCGGGGGCCGCTGGCCGGCATCCTGAGCGCGCTGGGGCGGTTCCCGCCGGATCTCGATGCCATCATGGTGGCGCCCTGCGACGCCCCGCTGCTGCCCGCCGATCTGGTGCCGCGCCTGGCGGCCGCCCTGTTCGTGCCGGATGGCCCGCCGGCGGTGGTGGCCGCCACGGCCGGCCACACCCACTACAGCATTTTCATGTGCCGCCCCGGCATGCTCATCAGCCTGATTCCCCGCATGCGGGAACCATCCGACTTCAGCCTGCGCGGCTGGCTGCGGGCCTGCGGGTGCGCCACGCTGCAATTCGATGATGAGCAGGCCTTCGCCAACGTCAATGACCTGCCGGCGCTCCAGGCACTGCGGGTCTGACGCCGGGAGCCGGGCGCGGCTCTTACAAGAACCGCTTTTCTTGAACGTGCTTCGATATGTCCGATCTGCTTGATTACCACGATGCCCTCGGCACCTTGCTGGAAACACACCATCCCCTTGCGGGAAAAGAGTCTGTGGCGCTCGAACAGCTCGACCGCCGCGTGCTCGCACAGGATATGGCGGTGCAATATGACGTGCCGGCTTTCGACAACAGCGCCATGGACGGATACGCCATCAGCGGGAATGATCGCAAGAGCTGGCAGGTCGTGCATCGCATCGCGGCGGGGGACGCCGGCGCACAGCAGCGTCTGGAAGCGGGCCAGGCGGCGCGCATCTTCACCGGCGCGCCCGTTCCGGCGGGCGCCACCGCCGTGCTGATGCAGGAACGGGTCAGCCTGGATGCCACCGTCAACACCATATCGCCGATTGCATCGGCCGACGAGGCGGGCGGCGTGCCGCAGGGCCTGAACATCCGCTACCAGGCCGAGGAACTGCGGCGCGGCGCCACACTGCTGCCGCGCGCACAGCGCCTGACGCCGGCCGCCATCGGCCTGCTCTCCGCCCAGGGCTACACCCACGCGCCCTGCGTGCCGCAATTGCGGGTGGCGGTATTTTCCAGCGGCAATGAACTGGTCGAACCCGGCCAGGCGCTGCGCGAGGGCCAGATCTACGACAGCAACCGCCAGATGCTGGCCGCCCTGCTGCGCGCCCAGGGCTTCGCCGTTCACAACGGCGGCATTCTTCCCGATCAGCTGGCGGCCACGCGGGCGGCGCTGCGGCAGGCGGCGCGGAATGCCGATGCCATCATTTGTTCGGGCGGCGTTTCGGTGGGCGAGGAAGACCACCTGAAGACCGCGCTGGAACAGGAAGGCGAACTGATCCAGTGGCGTCTGTTCATCAAGCCCGGCAAGCCCTTTACATGGGGGCGCATCGGCGATTGCCGGGTATTCATGCTGCCGGGCAACCCGGTTTCCAGCCTGGTCACTTTCCAGCAGCTTGCGCTGCCGGCGTTGATGCGGCTGGCGGGCCTGCCGATCGAGCAGGCCCGCCCCTGGCAATTGCGGGCGCGGGCCGATTTCACCCGGGACAAGGCCGAACCGCGCCGCGAGTTCGTGCGCGTGACCTTGCACGGCGGCCCCGATGGCTACCGGGTCAGGCCCATGCAGCGCCAAGGCTCGGCCATGCTGAGCGGCGCGGCCTTCGCTCATGCGTTGGCGGAAGTGCCGCCCGGTGAGCGGGTCGAACCCGGCCGGGAACTGGTGGTCTACCCGCTGGTCGACCGGTTCTGATCGGCGGCCAGCAAGGCCTTCAGGGCGGCGATGTCTTCGGCGGCCGCCTGTTCCGCCCGGGATTCGATCGCCTGGTAATGCCGGATGATGCATTCGCCCACTGGCGTCAGCGTGGCGCCGCCGCCGCGTGACCCGCCCGTGGCCGTGATGACGGCGGGCGAAACCAGGGCGCCGTTCATTTCGTCCAGCAGCATCCAGGCGCGGCGGTAGGACATGCCCAGCATACGCGCCGCGCCCGAGATCGAACCCGCCTCGCGGATGGCTTCCAGCAGCGCGACCTTGCCCGGACCGATGACGATGGCGTCATCCCGATACAGGCGCATGCGGAATCTGACCTTGGTGTTCATGGCGGGATCTTTGGCCTTTCAGTACTCGCAGGCCGTAGATTAGATGCGCACCGTCTTGCCGTCCACCTGGGCGAGCCGCAATTCCTGCGCCTGCAGCGCAACACGGTCCGCTTCGTCGTGCGTGATCATCAGCAGCGGGATGCCCAGCGTGTGCAGCAGGCCGTCGACTTCGAGCCGCATGGCCTGGCGCAGGTCGGGATCCAGCGCGGCGAAAGGCTCATCCAGCAGCAGGACGCGGGGCTTGGTGATGGCCAGGCGCGCCAGAGCCAGGCGCTGTTGCTGCCCCCCGGACAAGGTGTGAGGATACTGATGGGCCGCATGCGCAAGTTGGAAGCGTTCCAGCCAGTGCATGGCTTCCGCCTTGTGTGCCCGGGACAGAAACCCCCACGCCCCGCGCCTGAGCCCGAACCCCACGTTGTCCAGCGCCGTCAGGTGCGGCAGCAAGGCATAGTTCTGGAACATGAAGCCCATGCGCCGCTGCCGGGCGGGCAGGTCGATGCGCTGCCCACTGTCGTAAAGCGTGTCGCCGTGGATGCGGATATGCCCGGCATCCGGGCGGATCAGCCCCGCCATGGCGCGCAGCATGATGGTCTTGCCGATGCCCGAAGGGCCGGTGACGGCAATGCGGGGATGGTCGGTCCGCACCTGCACATCGAGCTCGAAGACACGCTTGGCCGAGCGCAGTTGCTTGCGTACGTTCAGGTCGCACCAGACCGCCATGTCAGACTCCGCCCGGCCGCTGCCGCTTGGGCGTTACCCAGGTCGCCAGCAGCAGCAGTGCAACGCATACCGCCGAAATCACCAGGGCCAGCAGATTGGCCACGTCATCGCGCCCGGCCTGCACGGCCTCGTAAATGGCGATGGACAGGGTCTGCGTCTTGCCGGGAATGCTGCCGGCGATCATCAGCGTCGCGCCGAATTCGCCCAGTGCCCGGACGAAGCCCAGCATGACGCCCGCCATGATGCCGCGCACGGCCAGTGGCAGGGTAATGCGCAGGAAGATGCCGGTTTCGCTGACCCCCAGCACCCGCCCGGCTTCCTCCAGCTGGGGGTCTATGGATTCGAACGCCGCGCGGGCCGGCTTGAAAACCAACGGAAAGCTCACCACGGCGGCGGCGATGATGGCGCCGTTGATGCTGAAGATCAGGTTGATGCCCAGCGTGTCCCTGAGCCAGCGGCCCATGGCGCTCTGGCTGCCGAACAGCACCAGCAGGTAATAGCCGAGCACCGTCGGCGGCAGGACCATGGGCAAGGTGCAGACGGTGTCGAGCACATTGCGCAGCCAGAGACGGCTCTTGGCCAGGTAAAGGCCCAGGGCCACGCCCAGGACGCTGCTTATCAGGGTGGCCCAGAAAGCCACCTGCAGCGACAACCAGAGCGGGATGAGCAGGTCGGCGGAGAGGGAGGGCGGCAAAATGCTGACGGATCGTGCTCAGCGGCCTGCCGCGGGCTGGAAACCATAGCGGGCCAGGACGTCCTGCCCGTAGGATGACGTCACTAGTTCGACGAAGCGCGCCGCCGCCGCTTCCTTGCCGCCGCCGCGTATCAAGGCGATGGGGTAGCTGACCGGCTTTTCGACCGGCACGACGTAGGAAACCTTCACCTTGTCCTTCATGAGCGCGGCATCCGAGCCGTAGACGAAGCCGGCATCGACCTCGCCGCGCGCGACGTAATCCAGCGACTGGCGCACGTTCTGGGTCTGGATGACTTTGCTTTGCAGTGCCGCCCATTGATCCGCCGCTTCGAGGGCCAGCTTGGTGTAGCGCCCGACCGGCACGCTGTCGGGGTTGCCGACGGCGATGCGCTGGACGCTGTCGGCGCGCAGCGCTTCCAGGGAATCCAGGGCGGTGGTGCTGGCCGAAGGCTGGATCAGCACCAGGGTGTTCCTGACGAAGACCTGGCGGCTGCCCGGCACGGTCAGGTTGCCGGCCTCGGCCTTGTCCATGGTGTTTTCATCGGCGCTGGCGAATACATCCACGGGAGCGCCCTTGTCGATCTGCTGCAGCAGCGTGCCTGACCCGCCGAAATTCAGCTGCACCTTGTCTTCCGGGTTGCGGGTTTCGTATTCCTGGGCGATTTCCTTGAACGCATCGGTCAGGCTGGCCGCGGCCGATACCGTGATGGTTTCCGCCGACACGCTGCCGGCCGAAATCGCCAGCGTGAATGCAGCCAGGGGCAGGGGGAATGACGAGAGGATCTTCTTCATCGTTGTAGGCCTTGTGAGACCGTTCCACTCAAACATGGCCTGTCTGACCGGCTGCGGTCGCGTGTATGGAAGTGCGTTATATATTGAAAAATATAACGCAATCGAAGTCTGCCAGAGCATTGTGGGAATGTCCAGCGGCAGTCCGGCCCGGCATGATGCAGGTCATGAAAACGCGGTTGTGAGTCCGGAATGGGGCCGGCTTCCCCGGGATGCCGGCAACCGGTCCGATGGGGATTTGCTACATTGATGCGATCTGATCCGCTTCGACTCATCATGATGAACCCAAGCAAAGATGCACTTACCCATTTCGACCCTCAAGGCCAGGCCTGGATGGTCGATGTCGGCGCCAAGAACGCCACCCACCGCAAGGCGGTGGCCGAGGGCAGTATCCGGCTGTCGCCGCCCGCCTTCGCCGCCCTGCGGGCCCCGGGCGGCGTCAGCCCCAAGGGCGATGTGCTGGGGGTGGCGCGCATTGCCGCCATCCAGGGCGCCAAGCAGACGTCCTCGCTCATCCCGCTGTGCCACCCGCTGCCTCTCACCCACGTGAGCGTCGATTTCACGCTGGACGCCGACCACTGCCGCCTCACCATTGAAGTGTGCGCCGAAACCGTCGGCAAGACGGGCGTGGAAATGGAAGCCCTGACCGCCGCCTCGGTGGGCCTGTTGACCGTCTACGACATGCTCAAGGCCATTGACAAGGGCATGGTGATCGAAGCCATTGGCCTGGTGCGCAAAGAAGGCGGAAAGAGCGGGGTATGGGAGCGGGGCGCGGGCGGATAGGACAACGATGTCGGCGGCGGAATGCGGCCGCCACCCGTGATGGATGGCGGCCGCATTCCGCCGTGTGCCCTGAAGCCTGTCAGTCGACAGGTTTGAATTCGATGAGAGGTTGCCCTGTTTGTTCCAGCAATGGGCGCATTTCCTTGTAGCCGTCCGCCAATTTTTTGGCGTAGCCATCGCCTGACAGCCAAACGGGATCGATGCCCATATTGTTCAGTTTCTCAATAAGGTCAGGGTCGTTCGCGGCGGCTTCCAGTGCTTTTTCCAGATGGTTCAGCACATTGTGCGGGGTGCCGGCGGGTGCCGCCAGCCCGAGCCAGGATTCTATTTGAATGTTATAGCCAGCCTCATTCATGGTAGGCATGTCAGGCAGGTCGTGCCAGCGGTCCGGGCTTACCGATGCCAGAAGCCTCACTTTTCCGGACTGCACGAAAGGCGTGATTTCCGAAGGAGTCTGTATCGTCGCGTGAACTTGGTTGGATGCGACGGCCCCCACGCTTTCGGACCCCGATTTGTAGAGCACCTGCTCCAGTTTGGCGCCCGAGAGATTGGCCAGTTCGAAAAAGGCAATATTGTTCGGCGCTCCTGGAACGCCAAAGAAAAATGGCTTGTCTGACGCTTTGGCCGCCTCCACGAACTCTTTGACGGACTTATAGGGCAAATCCGCATTTATCGCCAGGCCGTACCTGTATCGCCCAAAACCGCCAATGAAGTCGAAGTCTTTGACGGTATAGGGGACCTCCAGCAGGTGGGGGGTGATTGCTATGGCGGAATAAGTGATGATGCCTACGGTATAGCCGTCCGGTTTCTGACGGGACAGGAAGGCGGGACCCAGGGTCGCCTGTCCTCCGGGCCGGTTCACCACGACAACAGGTGCGCCCAGGTGCTTTTCGAAAGATTTGGCCAATAGGCGTGTGGCAACGTCGGTAACGCCGCCGGCTCCGTAATTCACGACAACCTGCACTTCTTTCTCAGGGTATTGGCTTGCGTAGGCTTGCGTCCCGAAGGCCACAGAGGCACAGCACAGTAATATGGAAAGAATTTTCATGTTTTCTTGTCTCCTTGTCTTACTTCAAAACGAAAGCTGAGAATCAGCTCATGAATGCCCCGCCATTTACATCGATGGTGGCGCCTGTAATGAACCCCGCATCGTCCGATGCCAGGAATGAGACGGTGCTCGATATATCCCGAGGTTGACCGAGACGGTTGACCGGGATTCTTTTGAGATATTGTGCGTTTGCCTCTTCCCCGGCCTCGGCGGCCATGGGGGTAATGATGCGGCCCGGGGCTATGCAGTTGACAGTGATGCCATCGGGGCCCGTTTCCGCGGCAAGTGCTCGCGAAAATGCAAGGATTCCTGCTTTTGAGGCCGCGTAATGGGCGCCGGCAATGGTCGACGCGGTTCTTCCGGCCTGTGACGACATGTTGATGATTCTTCCCCACTTGCGGGACTTCATGGAAGCGAGGCACGCTTGTGAGCAGAAGAAGGTTCCCGTGAGGTTGATGCTGATGACACGCTGCCACTCTTCCGCATCCATTGACGCTACCGTTGCGCTTTTTCCATCATGCTTAGGCGAAATTCCGGCGTTATTGACCAGTATGTCGATGCCGCCGAACCGAGCCATGATCTGTCGGACGGCTTCATCCACGGCTTGGCGGTCCGATACATCCGCCGCCAATGCCATTACGCGGCCTTCTTCCGAACCGAGCTTCATGGCGGCCGCCTGCGTTTCCGCCGGGTCGATATCCAGAAGCACGACGTTGGCGCCATCTTTGTGCAGACGTTCAGCAATTGAGAAACCAATGCCGCGCCTGGCGCCGGTGACCAGGGCGGTTCGCCCTTGCTGGGGAGGAGGGGGGGTGATTGTCTTCATACGATGGCAAGAGGATTGACGGCCGAACCGAAGGAACCGGCCAGCCTGAAGGGCGGGCAAGCCGGCGCGGAGTGTCGATGCGCCCTATTCAGGCCGGAGAACCACTTTTGACACATTGCGTTCGAAGCAGCGCCGGAAGCCTTCTTCGGCGTCTCGCAAGCTCATTTCCATGGACACCATGGCTCTCACCGACGCCGGGTCCGTGGCGATGTGCCGGGCGATGATTTCCCAGGATTTACGGCGTGAACCATGGGCGGCGCGCAATTGCTGTTGATTTCGCACGAAAGATGTAAGGTCGAAACTCGCCGGACGAGCGTGTATGCCCGCGCTGACAAGTACGCCGCCCTTGCGCAGAATGGACAGCCCGTCGGAAATGCTGGTTTCGTGCCCGGTGGCCTCGATGACAACATCGGCGGTCGTCGAGCCCGTCAGCGCTCGAATGCCGTCTTTTAGCGATGATTCGGAGGCCAGATCGATAACGTCTGTGGCGCCGAGGGCAAGAGCGGTTTCCAAGCGGGGTTTATCGTTCATGCCCACCGCAATCACGCGAGTGGCTCCACGCCAGCGTGCGGCGCGCACAATCGCCTGGCCGATCGTTCCCGGCCCCAGAACGACCACGGTGTCGCCGGATGTGACTCCGCCGACCGCCGCGGCGTTGTCGCCAACGCTCAATGGTTCCAGCAGCGCCGCCAGTGTGAGGTCCGTGCCGGGAGCGAGTTTGATGCAATCGAGCGCCGGGGCGTTCACGAATCGGCTGAAAGCCCCGTCGCGGGTCAGACCCAGCGTCTTTTTATCCGTACACAGATGAACGTCGCCCCCGAGGCAGTTGGAGCATCGCAGGCAGCTGCCCGCCGGCATGACCGCCACCCGGTCGCCGATTGCGATATTCGTGACCCCTTCACCGGTGGCGACGACCTTTCCCGAAAATTCGTGGCCCAACGTCAATGGCAGGCGCGATCGCATGAAATCATAGCTCGTTCCCCATTGATATACGTGGAGATCCGAGCCGCAGATACCGGCGGCGTGTACTTGGATGGTGACGTCGCCCGGAGGTGGCGCGGACGGCGGCGGCACTTCTTCAATACTGATGCCGGTCGCCGGCCGCAATTTTCTGACAGCAAGCATGTCTTGTTCCTTTTTGCAGGCATATGTTCAGAAAAAAGACTTCATATGCCGGCGCGGGATGGGATGGCTGACGGTAGGCCATCTTCAAATGGCCAGGCGGGAGCCGATTAGTTGGATTCGTACCAGGTCACCGGGGGGAAGGCATCGGGGTCGGTCGCGACATCGATCAGGGTGATCCGCCCGGATTTGACGGCTTCATCCAGTGCGGGCCCCAGGCTGGCGACGTCTTCCACTCTGATGCCCGCCGCGCCTACAGCCCGTGCAATGGCCGCGTGATCCACATGGGCGAAGTCGCAGGCGTCGGTGTGGTCGCCGAACTTGATGTTTTCCGCGTGCTTCTGGTAGCCGAGGATGCCGTTGTTGAGAACGATCAGGACCACCGGCAGCTTCATGCGTACCGCTGTTTCCAGTTCGGCCCATGCGTGCGCGAATCCGCCATCGCCCACGACACAGAACACGGTGGCGTCCGGCCGGGCAACCTTGGCGCCCAGCGCCATGGGCAGACCCCACCCCAGGCCGGCCAGGCCGCGTGGGGTAATGAACCGCATTCCGGCCTTGCGGGCCTGCAGGTAGTTTGCGATCCAGATGGAAGAATAGCTTGCATCGGCTACGACGATCGAGTCGTCCGTCAGGCGGCTGTCGAGTTCGGCCATGATGCGCTCGGGACGCAGCGGGGATGCCTTGCTGCTTGTCAGGTCATGAGCTTCCGCGAGATGAGTCGCCTTGCCTTCGGCGATCTTTTGTTCGACCGCGTCCCGTGCGGCCGCGCGTTTCGACAGGTCGCGGGCTTCGAGGGCCGCGATCAGCAGTTCCAGTGTCGTGCGGGCGTCTCCCGCGAGTCTGATCTCAGCTTCGTAGTTGCGCCCGATTTCCTGCGGGTCGATATCGATATGGATGTACTGGGCCTTGTCCGGATACAGCGTCCATGAATCCGTGCCGTTCTGATTTGTGCGGTTGCCGACGAGCACCACGACGTCGGCATCGCTGATGAGAGGCCGCATATGGCGGGTCGAGCCATTATGGCCCATGAAGTACGAAGCAACCCCCAGCGACAAGGGATGCCGCTCGTCGACCGAACCCTTGCCCATTACTGTCGTGGCGACAGGCAGATGCGCGAGTTCCTGCAACCGCGCCAGCGTCTCGGCGGCCCCGGAGGAATGCACGCCGCCCCCCGCGACAATGATCGGGTGCCGCGCCCGCGCAAGCAGATCGGCGGCCTGTTCGATATCGTTCCGCCCGGGGGCGGCCCTGTCCAGGGGATAGTGGCCCAAGGATTTCCGGCGCGGCGCCGCTGCGGGCTTGGGCTTCGCCAGCAACAGGTCGGCCGGCAGCAACAATGCGACGGGGCCGGGACGTCCCGATGTCGCGGCGGCGATCGCCATGTCCAGATAATCGTCTATGCGATTCGCGTCGATGACCCGGCGCACCCATTTGGTCACCGGGCGGAACATCGACTCGTGATCGAGTTCCTGGAAGGCATTGCGGTCCGTCTGGTCCCGGTTGACATCCTGTACCAGCGCCACGAGAGGAATCGACGCTTTAAGCGCCTCGCCCATAGGGGCTACCAGCAGCGCCGCGGCAGGTCCGTTCTGCGCGGTCACCACGCCGATCTTCCCGCTTACCCGCGCATAGGCGTCGGCCATGTATCCGCCCGTGTTTTCCTGCCGATAGGCGACTTGCGAGATGCCGGATTCCTTGCCGGCCAGATGCACCAGCGACGGCAGGCTCTGGCCGAATATATGTGTGACACCGTGCCTGGCCAAGCTGGCCGCAATGCGGTGGGCGACGGTGTCGGAGTGCAGTAAGCCCCGGGATTGAAGGGCTTTGTCGGCCGCGGGTGAGCGCATGTCTCTCTCCTGATGAGGTGTTTTTATATATTCTATAAAATATAACATCATGTCAAGAAGGTCGCCGAGTGAAGTAAAATCCGGGCACACGTCAAGCGAGGCATCATTTGTCCACTTCACACCCGTCCTCTCTACCCGTCCTGGATCAGGGCAGAATCGCTCATCTGAGCCTTTCGGCGTCGGTTCATCAGACCTTGCGCGAATGGCTCTCGGGGGGCGAACTCCTGCCCGGCCAGAAATTGACGGGCCGCGCGCTGGCCGAACGGCTTGGCGTCAGCCAGACGCCGGTGCGGGAAGCGATGCTGCAGCTCGTGGCCGAGCGCGCGCTTGACCTGAATCCCAACCGTTCGGTCACCGTACCGGTGTTGAACAGGGAAAAATTCGTTGAACTGCGTGATATGCGCGTGGTGCTGGAAGGGCTTGCCGTGCGCTGCGCTGTGCAGAACTGCGTGGAAATGGAAGATTGTTCAGGCGTGCTCGACACCATTTCAGAACTGCACGGCCGCATGTCCGCCGCCAAACAGCGTGGGGACTACAGCAGCACCATGAAGCTGAATCGCACCTTGCATTTCATGGTCTATGGGCTCAGCGGTCGCCACGAGCTGGTGGCAATGATCCAGTCGCTATGGGCGCGAACGGGTCCGTATCTCAATTTTCTCTATCAGCAGGGAAGCCCGGCGGCTCCTGAGCCTCATCCGCATGAGACCCTTCTGTACGCTCTGCGCAAGGGCGATGCCGATCTGGCTGAAGAAGCGATCCGGCGGGACATCCTGGATGGGGGCAAGGCGGTTCTCGACGCCTTGCCCTCGGGCGGCCGCCCGTAGCATCCGCTCTCAGTCCAGTGCTGATTGCTCCAGAGTCTTCATCAGCACGTCCACCTTGTCGATGGACTCCCGGTACTCGGCCCGCCAGTCCGAGTCCATGACGATGCCGCCGCCGCCCCAGCAGCTGATTCGCCCATTCCGGGCCAGCAGGCTGCGGATGGTGATGGAACTGTCCATCTCGCCCCGGCTGTCCACGTAGAGCAGCGAGCCGCAATACAGGCTGCGGCGATGGGGTTCCAGCTCGTCGATGATCTGCATGGCGCGGATCTTGGGGGCGCCCGTGATGGAGCCGCCGGGAAAGCTGCCGGCCAGTAGATCGAAGGCATCCAGCCCGTCCGCCAGTTCGGCCCGTATGCTGCTGACCAGGTGATGCACGTTCGGATAGCTTTCCAGGCTGAACAGCTCGGGCACGTGCACGGAGCCGATGCGGCTTGAGCGGCCGATGTCGTTGCGCAGCAGGTCGACGATCATCAGGTTCTCGGCGCGATCCTTGATGCTGTCGCGCAGCTGCTCGGCAAGCAGCCGGTCGTTCTCCGGCGTGTGGCCGCGCGGCCGCGTACCTTTGATCGGGCGGGCCTCGATCTGCCGCTGCCGCAGGCGGATGAACCGCTCCGGCGACAGGCTGAGAACGGCATCGTCGCCGCCCAGATTCAGATAGCCGGAGAACGGCGTGGGGCAGGCCCGGCGCAGGGCGCTGTAGGCCCGCCAGGGGTCGCCGCGGTAGCCGGCCTGGAAGCGCTGGGTGTAGTTCACCTGATAGCAGTCGCCGGCCTGAATGTATTGGTGGATGCGGTCGATGGCGCGACGGTAGCTGTCCTGATCGATGGCCGGCCGGAATTCGCCGGTCAGGGAAAAGCCGGAAGCTTCGCACCCGGACCCAAGCTCCGGGCCCGCGCACCGGCTTTCGTCAGCAGGCGATGGCGCGGCATGCAGCCGGGCCGCGAAGTCTTCCAGCGGCATCGCCGGAAGTTCTGTCGCGAAGCCGGCTTCCGGCGTGGCGGCGAAACATTCCGCAAGCATCCGGCGTTTTTCCGCCGGGCAGCGCGGGTGGAAGACCAACTGGCTGGTCTGTTGCCGATGGTCGCTGATCAATGCCCAGTCGTACAGGCCGAAGCGGGCGTCGGGCAGACCGATGTCATCGTTGTCCCGGCCGGCGGGGGCTTCGAGGCGGCGGCCGAAATCATAGGCCAGATAGCCCAGCAGGCCCCCGGCAAAGGGCAGGTCGCCCTCGCCCTCGCTCTCGCCCTCGCTCTCGCTCTCGCCCTCGCTCTCGAACCGGGCCGGGCTCAGCGCCCGCAGACTGGCGCGCAGCCGCTCGAAGAAGGCCCAGCCAGGCTCGCCGTCGCGAGGGAGCAGTTCTTCCAGGGGCCAGGCGCTCAGGATGTCGTAGCGGCCGCGCTGTGCCGCCGGCCGGCCGCTGTCGAGCAGTATCGCTCCCGGCTGGCGGTGGATGCGCCGGAAGTAGACAGCCGGGTCGGCTCGATACGGTAGGGGGTGCTGCCGGCAGTACGGGGGCATTGAAAAGATGCGATGAAACAGATCGGGATAACGGCGCATCTTCCCAGCTACCGGTCGGACATGCAAGGCCCGCCAAGGCCCGCCGGCCGCAAGCGGCACTGTCGGGCGCCGCAACGCTTGGTACGGTGGCCGCCCACCCGCCCGGGTAAGGGGTTGGCCGGTCTGGCTAGTCGGGCCGCCCGCCCAGATACCGCTCGAAATGGCTGGTGGGCGACAGTGTTGCCAATTGCTCAACGCTCATGTCCGCGGCCTTCGTCAGCCCCAGCATGGCGCAATCGCGCGCCACTTCCGTCGCCAGCAGTTCGATGGCCCGGCGCACGCCCGGTTCGCCGCCGACGGCGGCGGCAAAGCCGAAGGGCCGGCCGATGAAGACGAAGCGGGCGCCCAGCCCCAGCGCCTTCATGGCATCCGTCCCCCGGCGTATGCCGCTGTCCATCATGACCGGTACATCGGGGCAGGCCCGAACGATGCCGGGCAGGGCGAGCAGCGGCGGTATGGAGCCATCCAGCTGGCGGCCGCCGTGGTTGGATACGATGATGCCGTCAGCGCCTTCGCCCACGGCCCGGCGGGCGTCCTCGCGGTTCAGTATGCCCTTCAGGATCAGCTTGCCCCGCCAGGCCGCCCTGATGCGCCGCAGGTGTTCCCAGTTCAGGTGGCTGCGATCGGAAAAGTCGCGCAGCACATTGCGCGAGATGATGGGCGTGCCGCGCGTGGCATAGTTGTTTTCGAAATGGGGCATGCCGTGGCGCGCCACGGTTCTGAGCAGCGTGCCGAAAGTCCAGCGCGGGTGCATGATGCAGTCGGCCACCAGGCGCGGCGTGGGCCGCAGCGGCGTGGAGAAACCCGCGCGCACATTGTTTTCGCGGTTGGCCGCCACTGGTGTGTCGACGGTGATGACCAGCTTCTGGAAACCGGCGCGGGCCGCCCGCTCGACCAGGGCGTCGATCTGTTCCTGTGTGCCGGGCAGGTAGGCCTGGAACCAGATGTTCGAACCGATGGGGGCGATTTCTTCCATGCGGATCAAGGAAGAACCGCTCATGATCATGGGGATGCCGGCCTGTTGCGCGGCGCGCGCCAGTACGTCATCGCCCCGGTAGGCGGAGATCGCGCTGATGCCCATGGGAGCGATGCCGAAGGGGGCGGCGTGGCTGTCCCCCCACAGTGTCGTCGAGATGTCCACCCGCGATACATCGCGCATCACGCGCGGCACGAAGCCCAGTTCGTCGAATACCGCCCGGTTTTGCGCCAGCGAGGCGTTCGTCTCGACTCCGCCGGACACATAGGCGTACATGAAGGCGGGCAGATAGCGCCGTGCGGCGGCGGAAAAATCGTCCAGGCACAGCAGGCTGTCCAGTTTCTTCTTGGAATAAAGCATGGGTGGCGGGCCGCATAGGCGGCCTTTCAGGTCTGTCGGACGGCGGATGCCGTTGCGGGGTTGAAGGAATGCCGCGGCTTCAGGCCGCGGCGATGTCCTGGAACCTGGCGGCAACCGCCGGATGCACGTCGGGATTGATCATGCGCGGCGGCGTGCGCCCGGCGCAGACGTCGAGGATCTGCTGCGCCGAGATCGCGGCGATGTTCCGGCGGCCTTCGTGTGTGACACCGGCGGTATGGTAGGTGGACACCACGTTGGGGAGGGTGAGCAGCGGGTGGTCGTGCGGCGGCGGTTCGACGAGCCAGACGTCCAGGCCGGCGCCGCCCAGGTGGCCGGCGGCCAGCGCCTCGTACAAGGCCGTTTCGTCGTGGATGCCGCCGCGCGCCGTGGAGATGAACACGGCGCCGCGCTTCATGGCCTGGAATTCTTCCGGCCCGAACATGCCGGTGGTTTCCTTGTTGCGGGGGCAGTGCAGGCTGATGAAGTCGCTGGCCGCCAGCAGTTCCTTCATCGAGACCGGCGTCGCACCCCGGGCGCGGATGGTGTCTGCGTCCACGTAGGGGTCGCAGGCCAGCACCTGCATCCCGAAAGCGGCGCCCAGGCGGGCCACCCGCGTGCCGATATGGCCGATGCCCACCAGCCCCAGCGTCTTGCCTGCAAGTTCATGGCCCATCAGGTCTTCGCGCGCCATGCCCGACGCCGTCTTGAGCAGGTGGTCGGATTCCACCACGCGGCAGGCCACGGACAGCATCAGCGCCAGGGTGTGCTCGGAGACTGAAACGGCATTGCCGCCCGCCTGGTTGACCACCAGGATGCCGGCCTTGGTGCAGGCATCGACATCGACCGGGTCGTAGCCGGCGCCCGTGCTGGAAACCACTTTCAGGCGCGGGCAGCGGGCGATGAATTCGGGCGTGACCTGCCACTTCAGCGGGAGTTCGTCCTTGGCGGCCGGCACATGATAGATGTCGGTTTCGGCCATCATGGCCCAGTTTTTCTCGTCCGGGTCCGACAGCTTCATGACGGACAGTGTGACGCCGGCCTGTTTGCCGAGCATTTCATCGAAGCAGGGGTCGATCCAGCTGTCGAGACGGAGGATGTTGATGCTCATTGTTTATGTTGTCCTTTCTTATAGGGTGTATTGTTTCAGTCAGACTATGACACAGCTTACACGCGAAGGGGGAACACGTTACCCTATGCGCTGCCTTCATTTCATCATCATATTGAGCAGGAGACTGACTTGTCCACGCCCGTGCTTTTCACCCCCCTGAGGATACGAAACACCGAGTTGGCCAACCGCATCGTCATTGCGCCCATGTGCCAGTATTCGGCTACCGACGGCTGCATGACGGATTGGCATGTCATGCATCTGGGCCAGCTGGCGCAATCGGGCGCCGCGCTGCTGACGGTCGAGGCCTCGGCGGTCGAACCCGAAGGCCGCATCACATATGGGGACGTCGGCCTCTACGATGATGCAACCGAATCCGCAATGGCACGTGTGCTGGAATCCGTCCGCCGCTGGTCTTCCATGCCGCTGGCCCTGCAGATCGCCCACGCCGGGCGCAAGGCCTCGTGCGAAGTGCCCTGGCGGGGCGGGGCGCAGCTGCCTCCGGGCCACAAAGATGGCTGGCAGACCCAGGGGCCATCGCCCATCGCCTTCGATCCCGCTACGGTTCCGCCCGTCGCGCTCGACAAACAGGGCCTGAAGCGGGTGCGCGATGCCTTCGCCGCTACGGCGAAACGGGCGGCCCGGCTTGGCTATGACGCCCTGCAGCTGCACGGCGCCCATGGCTACCTGCTGCATTCCTTTCTTTCGCCGCTGTCCAATCAGCGCAGTGACGAGTACGGCGGCAGCTTCGAGAACCGTGCGCGTTTCCCCCTGGAAGTGTTCGACGCCGTCAGGGAAGCCTTCCCGCAGGAACGGGCCGTCTCGATCCGCATTTCGGCAACCGACTGGGTCGAGGGCGGTTTCACGCTGGAAGAAGCCGTGGAATTCTCCCGCATGCTCGAAAAGCGCGGGGCGGATGCCATCAACGTGTCCTCCGGCGGCGGGCATCCCGATCAGAAGATCCCCGCGGTGCCGGGCTATCAGCTGCCGCATGCCAGGGCCATCAAGGCGGCGGTCGGCATTCCCGTGGTCGCCGTCGGCCTGATCACTGAACCGGTCCATGCGGAATCCATCGTCGCCAACGGCGATGCCGACCTGATCGGGCTGGCCCGGACCGTGCTTTACGACCCGCGCTGGCCCTGGCACGCGGCGGCGCAGCTCGGCGGTCGCGTCGCCGTGGCGCCCCAGTATCTGCGCGGCGTTCCTTACCGCCACCGTGAAACGTTTTATCCGGCTTCTTAAGAGCGGGGGCGGGCGCTTGTTCCGCCGCCCCCGGCATCTGCTCGCCGCCGGCGTCGTGGGCGTCGCCGGCATGACCGGCTATACGCAGCTCGATGAATGGCAGCGCCAGCGCATCTTTTCGCCGGAAAACGAGAACCAGCGCTGGTGGCGGGAAGCGCCCGGGGGCACCGAAATCTTCGATCTGGTCCTGCCCAACGGGCATCTGGTGCGTACCTGGTATCTGCGCCATCCCATGCCCGATGCGCCAACCGTGCTCTATCTGCACGGTTCCCGCTGGAACCTGAACGGAAGCGTCTTCCGCATGGAGCACTGGGCGGACATGGGGTTTTCAGTGCTTGCCATCGATTACCGGGGTTTTGGCGAATCCACACAGCTGCTGCCATCCGAGAGCAGCGCCCAGCAGGATGCCTTGGCCGCCCTGGGCGAGCTGGAGCGCCGCCAGCCCGACCCCGCCCGCCGTTTCATCTATGGGCACAGCCTGGGCGGCGCCATCGCCATCGATCTGGCGGCCCGGGCCGACAGCCTGGCGGTGGCGGGCATCATCATCGAGTCCAGCTTTTCAAGCATCACCGACATGCTGGCCACGCTGCGCTGGGGCGACCTTCCGGGGGCGGGGCTGATCGTCACCCAGCGCTTCGCTTCCACGCGCAAGCTGGCATCCATCTCCAAGCCTCTGCTGATTATCCATGGCACGGGCGACCGCGTCGTGCCGCACACCATGAGCGATGCGCTTCACGATGCCGCCGTCAGCGCGCCCGAGGGCCTGAGGCGCCTGGTGAAGATCGAGGGCGCCTCGCATTCCGGCGCGGTGCGCACCCCCGAATACCGGGAAGCCGTGACACGCTTCGCGATGGATGCCCGGCGGCATTTCCGCGCGGCGGAGGCCGTGCCGGCACAGTAACCGCGAGTGCGGCCTTCGTAGGCCGGATACGCCCGGCTTCGTTGCGCATATTCGCCGCGGCCCAGCCCGCCGCCATGGCGTCTTGCGCCCCGCCGCCCAGGTGCCCGCGTAGTCAAGGGGGAGGGGCTTTGGCGTTTACCGGCCCCAGGCTTTCACGCAGCAGCACCGAATGCGCCAGCGGCCTGGCGGGCGGCATGTCCCGGCCTTCGATAAGCGCCACGACACGTTCCGCCGCCAGCCGCCCTATCTCGTGAGCGGGCAGCCGTATCGTGGACAATGCCGGCTGCATGAATTCGCCTTCTTCGATATTGTCGAAACCAAGTATCGACACCTCCTGAGGCACGCGCACCCCCATTCTACGGGCTTCGTAGAGGGCGCCGATGGCCTGGAGATCCGTGCCGAACAGGATGGCCGTGGGCCGGCGCTTTCCTGACCACAGCTGTCGGAAGGCATCGCGGCCGGCCTGATAGGACAGCGGCGTTTCGAGTATCCATTCGGCGGGCATGGCGAGCCCCTGTTCCGCCATGGCGGCCAGGACACCGTCGCGCCGGCCGCGCGCCCGCTCGTTGCGGGCCGTATGCCCGCCGCATACGGCGATGTCGCGGTGCCCGTATTCCAGCACGACGCGCGTCAGGTCGTACATGGACTGGAAGTTGGAAATGCCGACGCAATGCGGATAGTCGGTTTCGTCGGTGGACCAGATCAGCACGTAGGGCAGGCCCCGCTGGCGCAGCAACGCGTAGATGTCGTCGCTATGGTCGGTGCCCACCATGATGAGCCCGTCCACGCCGCGTTCCAGCGTGGCCCGGATGATGGCGGGCTCGTCGCTGGTCTGGTATTCGGGGCTGGTGATCAGCAGCTGATAGCCCAGCCGCCACAGCGTCTGCTGCATGGAATGGGTGGAATGCGCAAAGATGGGGTTGTTGAGCGTCGGATAGAGCGCGGCAATGGTGTGGGTGCGGCGCGAGGCAAGCGCCCGCGCGGCGCCGTCCCGTATATAGCCCAATTGCACGACGGCGCGCTCGACCTTTTCGCGGGTGGCCGGCTTGACCTGTTCCGGCACCGACAGCACCCGCGAGGCGCTGCCCAGCGACACGCCCGCCAGGCGGGCGACGTCGGCCAGCGTGGGGCGGCGTTCGCGCGGCGGCGAGGGCGCGCTCATGGATGCGGGAAGGTGGCGCGCGCCGCCTTCGGCATGTTGACAGGCAATGGGTCAATGCTCATAATCAAACCCGAAATTTGAAGCGCTTCAATTATGGACGTCCGCATCGGGAAGGGCAAGCCGCCGGCCCGGCCTTTCACATATCGAAAGTAAGCATGAAGCGTTTCAGGAATATCCCCTCTAGGAACGGAGAACCCATGCAGAACCTGAAACGTCCCGAGCTGTTGCGTCAGCAATGCTATATCAATGGCCAGTGGTGCGATGCCGACGGCGGCGCCACCATTGCCGTCACCAACCCCGCCAACGGCGCCGAACTGGGCACCATCCCGCGCATGGGCACGGCCGAGACCCGCCGCGCCATCGAGGCGGCCAACGCATCCTGGGGCGCATGGCGCGCCAAGACGGCCAAGGAACGCGCCGGCATCCTGCGCCGCTGGTACGAACTCATGCACGCGAACGTCGACGACCTCGCGCTGATCCTGACCCTGGAACAGGGCAAGCCGCTGGCCGAAGCCCGTGGCGAAATCGCCTATGCGGCTTCGTATATCGAGTGGTATGCGGAAGAAGGCAAGCGCGCCTATGGCGACACCATTCCCACCAACTCGCCCGCTCACCGCGTCGTGGTGGTGAAAGAGCCGGTGGGCGTGTGCGCCGCCATCACTCCCTGGAACTTCCCCAGCGCCATGATCACCCGCAAGGCCGCCGCCGCCCTGGCTGCCGGCTGCCCCATGGTGGTCAAGCCCGCCACCCAGACGCCATACTCGGCGCTGGCGCTGGCCGTGCTGGCGGAAGAAGCCGGCGTGCCGGCCGGCGTATTCTCGGTCGTGACGGGTTCGGCTGCCGAAATCGGTGGCGAAATGACCGGCAATCCGCTGGTGCGCAAGCTCAGCTTCACCGGCTCCACCGAGATCGGCCGCCTGCTCATGGCCCAGGGCGCATCGTCCATCAAGAAGATGTCCATGGAACTGGGCGGCAACGCGCCCTTCATCGTGTTCGACGACGCCGATCTCGATGCCGCCGTCGCGGGCGCCATCATCAGCAAGTATCGCAACAGCGGCCAGACCTGCGTGTGCGCCAACCGCATCTACGTCCATGCCGCGGTATACGATGCCTTCGCTGAAAAATTCGTCGCCGAGGTCGGCAAGATGAAGCTGGGCAACGGCATGGAAGACGGCGTGACCCTCGGCCCGCTGATCGACATGGCGGCTGTGGAAAAGGTTCAGGAACACATCGAAGATGCCATCTCCAAGGGTGGCCGTGTACTGACCGGCGGCAAGCAGCCCGCGTTGGGCCATTCCTTCTTCGAACCCACCATCGTGGCCGACGTCACGCCGCAAATGAAGGTGGCGAAGGAAGAAACCTTCGGGCCTCTGGCACCCTTGTTCCGTTTCAGCAGCGACGAAGAAGTGGTCGCCATGGCCAACGATACCGAATTCGGCCTGGCCGCCTATTTCTACAGCCGCGACATCGGCCGCGTGTGGCGGGTCGCGGAAGCGCTGGAATACGGCATGGTCGGCATCAACACCGGCCTCATTTCCAACGAGGCCGCGCCTTTCGGCGGCGTCAAGCAGTCTGGCGTGGGCCGTGAAGGCTCCTACTACGGTCTGGACGACTACATGGTGGTCAAGTACCTCTGCATGGGCCTGTAATCGCGGGTTCCAGCCCGCCAGTGTGCCGCTGGGGGGCGTACCCGCGCTTTTCGAATGCAGCCCGCGCCTCCTGCGTGGGCGGTGTCACGGCCCCCGCGCAAGCCCCGTTTTTCACGGCGAGGTCGAGCGGGGCCATATCAATGCGGCGACCCAGGCGCGCCCCTGCATTGTGCGAAGAAGCCCGAGGCCATGGGCCCGAGTTCTTCATGGCGGCGGCAAGGCCGAGAGGCTTCAGCCGCCCATGCCGGAATCCCCCCGTTTGTAAAATTTTGCGATAATGCGTCTCTGCCGAGGTCGCCGTATTCTGCGGTGCACCGCCGCGTGCGGCCCGCTTTGCACGTCGCGCCGTTCGTGTTCGTACCATTTCCCTGGAGGGGGGCACCATGAAATCTTCTATCATTCGTAAACTGGCCGCGCTTGCCGCCGCGGCCACGCTGTGTGCGCCCGTCATGGCGCAGGAAGGCAGCCCGACTCGCATCATCGTACCGTTCGCGGCGGGTGGCCCCATCGACGTGACGGCCCGTGTGCTTGCGGATCTGGTGCAAGAAGATCTGGGCACGGTCATCATCGACAACCGCCCGGGTGCCGGCGGCAATATCGGTTCCGCCGTGGTCGCCAAATCGGCGCCCGACGGCAAGACCCTGGGTGTGGCCACTCTGGCGTCGCACGCGGTCAACCCCTGGCTCTACAAGAAGATGCCTTTTGACGCCGGCAAGGACTTCGAGCCCGTCACGCTCATGGTGTATGTCCCCAACGTGCTGGTCATGAACGCGGACAAGGCCAAGGAACTGAACATCGACTCTGTCGAAGACCTGATTGCCTATGGCAAGGCCAACCCCAACATCCTCAATTATGGTTCCGGCGGCAACGGCAGCGGCGGCCATCTGGCGGGCGAACTGTTCCGCGGCCAGGCCGGCATCGATGTCGTGCATGTTCCCTACAATGGCGGCGCGCCGGCCCAGCTTGCCCTGCTGGCCGGTGATGTGCATTTCACCTTCGACAACCTGGCCACGGCGGCGCCCAACATCCGCGGCGGCAAGCTGAAGGCGCTGGCCGTCACCACCGACGAGCGCAGCAAGGAACTGCCCGATCTGCCCACCATGAAGGAAGCGGGCCTGCAGGATTTCTCGGTGGCCACCTGGTGGGGGCTGGTCGTGCCCGCCGGTACGCCCGCGGAAACCATCGAAAAGCTGAATGCCGCTTTCGTCAAGGCCATGAAGGATCCCAAAGCCCAGGAACGCTTCCAGACGCTGCTGGTCGAAGCCGTTCCCACGTCGCCCGAAGAATTCGGCAAGCTCATGACCGAAGAGCGCGCCCGCTACAAGGATATCGTGGCCGCGGCCGGCGCCCAGGTCGATTGATTGCGGGTCTGCGCAGTGGACAGCAAGCCGCGGGCTTGCTGAACCTGCCCGGGCGGTTCACGGGTTTTCGAATACCAGTTCAATTCGTTCGGCATCCAGCACATTGAGCGCCCATTGCCGCAAAGACTCGACGTCGGCCTGGGCGATGCGGGCGGCGGCCCAATCGGGGATGGAACCGAATTTGCGCTGGAGCTGGGTTTCCAGCAACGTGCTGGCGCCTTCGAGCTTGCCTTCTTTCAGGCCGGCGGCCTTTTCGCGGCGCAGGAGCACGCGATCCGCGCTGGTGAGTTGTTGCATCATGACGGAATCCTCCTGCTCCAGGGTTTCGATGAACTGGTCTTCCAGTGGTTCGGGCAGCAACAGCAGGCCGTCCAGGATACGGAGCAGCATCTTGCGGGTGGCTTCATCATAGTTCCACTGTTTGAACGAGCGCGCCAGCCGCAGCTTACTGACCAGGCGCGTGGCATCTGGCGCAGTGGCGCGGTATTCGAGCTGTGCCAGCACCACCACGACAAATGGGTTGGTGGGAGCCATCGCTTTCAATTTTGCCATACGGTGGCGCCATTGGGCGAGGTTCACGACCGGGAAGGAAAAGACTAGCTTGTCACCGAAACCGCCGTGCCGAAAGGTTTCGGTGTCGGGACCCTCTTCACGATCCAGCAGGATCGCGCAAGACAGGATGGCCGGATGTGCGGCCAGAACAGTGCCAGGCACTCGGGCAGCCAAAGCTGCAGGGCTTCTTTCCAGAGGCCGTCGAAGTGGGGAACGAAAGGCGTAGCAGCGGCGGTTGATAGCGGCAAGGCGGCATCTGAAAAGAAGATCGAACGTTCATGATGACGTGGCACAGTTGTATCCGCTATCCGGAAAGGCCGAGGGGGATGCAAGTGTCCAATACGGTCCAAGTACATCTTGACCATGCGCCCAGGCGCAAAAGCCTCGCCTCTTCAGGGCCAGGTCAGGCGAGCAATGTCGATGTGGCGGCCAGGCGCCCTGCGGCGTGACGGCCGCTCCCGTGGTAAAACTTCGCCGATGGCCGATTCACGGCCGGCTCATACCATGATCCGCCAAGTATTCTTCTTCGCCGTGGCCGGCGTCATCGGCCTGATTGTCGACGTAGCCGTGCTATATGCGTTGCGCGATGCGATCGGCCCGTTCTACGGGCGGGCGGTTTCCTTTTTCGCCGCCGTGGTCGCCACCTGGCTGGTGAACCGCTCGTTCACCTTCCGGGGCCATCGCTCGGGCCTGTCCCGCAAAGGGGAATTCACCGCTTATTTCACTTTGATGCTGGTGGGCGGCGCAGTCAATTATGGTGCCTACTCGGCCCTGGTGCTGGCTTCCGACCTGGTGCGCGAGCACCTGTTCCTGGGTGTCGCCGCCGGCAGCCTGGTAGGCATGGCCGTCAACTTCCTGACCTCGCGCTACCTGCTGTTCCGCCGGTGAGGGGGGCTTTGATGCCGACCAGGCTGCCCGCCGATGCGTCACGTCGGCCCGCCGGCTTCATTCCCGTTCTTGTTCCCCATACACCCGCAGATAATGCAGTTCCGCGCGGTGCTTTTCGTGGTGGCTGAGTGAGTCCAGGATGATGCCCACCGCCAGCAGCAGGAAGGCGACGATTTCCAGCGAGGCGGCCAGCATGGCCAGCGGCACCCGCACGATGTAGCGCATCTGCATCCATTCCTGCAGTACCGGGATGGCGGCCAGCAGGCCGGCCAGGCAGAACAGCGCGCTCATGGCGGTGAAGAAGGCCAGCGGCCGGTAATGGCGCAGAATCTTCACGATGGTGGAAATCACCCGCATGCCGTCCGACAGCGTGTTCAGCTTGGAATAGCTGCCTTCCGGCCGGTCCTTGTATTCGATGGGAATCTCGACGACGCGCATGCGGCGGTTCAGCGTGTGCAGCGTCATGTCGGTTTCGATCTGGAAGCCTTCGACGAGTATCGGATAGGTTTTCACGAAACTGCGGTTGAAGGCCCGGTAGCCGCTCATGATGTCCACCAACTGGGCATTGAACAGCCTGTTCACCATGCGCTGCACCAGCTGATTGCCGAAACCATGCAGGGCGCGCTTGTTTTCCGCCGCATAGTGCCCGCCCGAATGGCGGTCGCCCACCACCATGTCGGCCTCGCCCTGGGCGATGGGCCGGATGAGATCATGCACCCGCCCGGCGGGATAGGTCAGGTCGGCGTCGGCCATCACATAGATGTCGGCCTCGATTTCCAGGAAGGCGCGGCGCACGGCATTGCCTTTGCCTTGCCGGGGTTCGTGCAGCACCCGACCCTTGGCGCCGAGTTCCCGCAGGGTGCGGGCGGCAATGGCGGCGGTGTCGTCCCGCGAGTTGTTGTTCACGACGACGAGTTCGGCCCCCGGCAACGCGGCATGAAAGCTGCGCATGGTTTCTGCGACGGTGGCCGCTTCGTTGTAGGCGGGCAGAATGATGGCAATGCGTGGCTCGACAAGGATCATGTGTGGAAAATTGGAAAACCATGATGGCTTAGGAAGCTCTGAACAAGTCGAGCGGAAAGCAGGCACTGTGGGTCGGGATGGGCAGCGAGACGCAAAGCACAGTGATAGCCGTAGCTATTGCGAGCATTTGCAACGAAGCAGACCGCCCGAATCCACAGATGCATGCGGCGCGGGGACTTGTTCAGAGCGTCCTAAGCTTGAATTGTAAGCGGGGCAAGGCAAGAATGGCGTTTTCCGGATCTCGCGCCGCTCATGCTCATTGTTTTCCTTGCCGCCACCGTATTGGCCGCCGTCTTCTTGCTGCATTGCGCCGTGGTGGGCCGGGCGGTTCTGCGCTGGGGGCTTGGAAGCGATGGCCTGCCTGGCGGCGATTGCGTGAAGGCTCCCTCCATCAGGGGCGGGGAAGCTTCGACTTGCGGGCTGCAGCCCTTGGCCCTCTTTTTCAGCATTTGCCTGGGCATGCTGGTGAACATGGCGGGGTTGTTCTTGCTGGGGATAGCGGGGCATCTTCATCTGGCGGGTGTCGCATGGATGGCGCTGGCTTTGCTGGTGGCGGGCCTGGCGGCCGTTCGCGGTGGGCCCGGGCCCAGGGGCCGCCCCGGCCGGAATGGTTCCGGAATGAAGGGGGGCGCCGCTGATCACGGTGCCGATAGGCCGCTGCGGGGTTTCACAATGCGCTGGCGCGGCCGTTCATGCTGGGGCGGTTCCGGGTGGCTGGAAGCCGCCATGCTTGCTGTGCTGTTCCTGCTGTCGGTGGCGGTCGCCCTGCATCCTCCAGGTCATTGGGACGATACAATGTATCAACTTCAACTGGCTCGCGACTATGTGCAGCAGCAGGCCATCGTCCTGAACGAATACCTGCGGTTTCCGCTCTTTCCGCAGAACTTCAACCTGCTGTTCGTCGTGGGCCTGATGCTGGGGGACGCCCTGCAGACACTGACGGGACTGGGTGCCGCGGATATCGCGGGCCTCGTCCATATCGCGCCCGCCGCCTCCGCCATGGCCGGCGATACGGCGGGTGTCATGAGCGGTGCTGTGGCGGGCGCCGCCGCTGCCGCCGCTGCGGCCGGCCTCTGGCGCTTTGGCGCACCAGAGGTCTTCGCGCAGATGTTCGCCAGCCTGCCCTTGTTCGTCATGGCGCTCGGCCTGTGGGCCGCTTCGCGCCGTTACACGGGCAGCGGCATCCCCGGCCTGCTGGCAGGCCTGACCCTGTTCATGATAGGCCCCGTCAAAAGCACGCTGGGCTTCGCCTATATCGACAATGGTCTGGCGCTGTTCTGCTGGGCGGCCACCCTGGCCGCCGCCATCATGAATGAACCCGGACGTCGAACCGTCACTGTTGACGGTTCGACACCCGACGAATCCGCGCGGCATGCAGGCCACGAGATGGATAAGCCCGGACACGGAACAGTGCCTGCGCACTGTTCTGTGCCTGGCGCATCCGAGCGGCATACCAGCCGCGAGGTGGACAAAGCGCTGGCTGGCGGTCAGGGCCGGTCTTTCGCCTTGCCGGCGCTGGCCGGCCTGCTGGCGGGCGCCGCTTGCGGCACCAAGTATTTTGGTGTCGTCCTGGCCGCGCTGATCGGGGCGACTCTCATCGTCCTGACGATTCTTCAGGAACGGCGCAAGGCGACGTCGGTTCGGCACGCCGCGACTCAAGCTTCTGCCGTTCCGTCCTCCACGGCGCCGACCACGGCCACTCCATACACGGCAGCCCTGCGCACCGCTGCCGTGTACGCCGCCGCCGTCCTGCTTGCCGGCAGTTGGTGGTATGTGCGCAGTGCAATCATTGCGGGCGATCCGGTGCATCCGGCGGGTGCAAGGCTGTTCGGCTTCTTCCTTTGGAACGAAGACGACCTGGCCCGGCAGCATGCCGAGCAGGCATTGCATGGCGTGGTGCGCAACCCCCTGATGCTGCCGTCCGCATTGCTGGAAGCGGGGGTGCTGTTATGGCTGCCGGCCTTCGCCGGTCTGTTTTTGCGGCGCCTGCCGCCGGCCATCCGTGTTCTGCAGGCCGTCTTCCTGGCATACATGCTGTTCTGGTTCTTTGTGACCCAGGTGCCGCGCTACCTCGCGCCTGTCTATGGCGTGGGCGGCTTTCTAGCCTTCCATGCGCTACATCACGCTTGGCTATGGGCCGGGCGGCGCCGGCAGCGCAAAGGCGCTCCCGCTGCAGCGCCGAGCCGGGATTTCCCCCTTGCCGACAGTCGGCCGGCCCCCTTGCGGCAGGTACGTATCCACCGGCACGGCCCTGCCTGGCCGGCGGCCCTGGCTCTCATCCTGATCGCCGCCTACGCGGCGGACCGAGCCGTCAAATACGGGCGCGAATTCGTCCATGCGCAGACCGTGCTTGCCACGAACGGCGGCTATTTGCTCTATCAGCAGGCCAATGCGCATATCGGCGCATATGGTTCCCGGCTGGTGCAGATCGGCTTCGAGGATGGCATCTATTTTTTCCAGGGGACGGTGATCGGCGACTGGTTCGGCCCCGGCCGCTACCGAGATCTGCTGGATTGCCCGGAATTGCCGTGCGCGCTGCCGCCGCCCGCACAACTGGAAAGCATGTTGCACGCGCATGGCGCCCGCATGCTGTTGGTGTCACGCCGGCATGTCGACATGCCGACGGCATTCGCCGCCACTTTGCCATACTCGTACAACGGCCGGCTGCGCATTCTTGCGCAGGACGATCACGGCGTGTTGCTGGGCGTCAACACCGTTTTTCATTCCGGCCCCGCTCCCCGCCTCAAGGATTGAACGTTGAGCAGTCCGGGTTGCGCGGGCCGGGTTGAAATAGCGCAGGATCGCCGTTCTTGCCAGCGCATGCCGGCCCACAGTATCACCACTGCGAGCACATAGAACATGATGCCGTTGTTGCGTCGCAAGATCACCTGGGTCAGGCTGAAGAACAGATAGGAAGAACAGAGGGCGGCCCCGCAATACGCCAGCGCGCGCACCGTCATGTCGCTGTCGCGCAGGCGCCGGCAGAAACCCGCCAGCGGCACGCAGTACAGCGCCAGCAGTGCCAGCAGGCCGGGCAGCCCCTGGAAGACCAGGGCCTGCAGATAGGAATTGTGCAGATTGTCGGTGAAGCGCACGGCCACGGGATTCAGTTCGCCGGCTTCCACCTGGAGCCTGATCTGCGCGTCGTACTCGACGTAATTCCAGCCCAGCAGGGGCCGTTCCGGTATGTTGCGCAGGGCGCCTTCCCACATGACGAAGCGCGCGCCCAGCGAAGTGTCGGCCTCGCCCTCCAGATATAGGTGTATGTCCTGCACCGCGGCGTCATAGCGGTCCCGCAGGCGGCTGTCGGGCAAATTGAACATCGCCACGGCCGCCACCAGGATGATGGCCGCGCCCGCCGTCGCCAGCGCCAGGTTGCGCCGGTTCAGGAAGGCGATGCCGTACAGCAGCACCAGTACCGGCAGGGCCACCCAGCTGCCCCGGCTGCCCGAAGCCACGATGCTGTAGCCGCTGCAGCCCATGCCGGCCACGAAGGCCGCCCACCAGCCCAGGCGCCGCGCCCGGGGCAGCTGCGCCGCCCATTGCAGGCCCGCCGCGCAGAACGCACCGAATACCAGGGCGATATTGCCGAAATGGATGATGTTCAGAAAGCCCTCGGCGCGGTCCAGCCCCTGCATGTGCAGTTGCCACCAGCCCACGGCCATGGACAGCGCCACGCCGATCACCACGCCCGCCCACAGACAGCGCGCGTCGTAGGGGATACGGAGCAGCATCCACAGCAGGGGCACGGCCAGCGCCGCCCGCAGGGGTTGGTCCAGGTCGTGGAAGTCGTTGCCCAGCCAAGCGGTGGAAGCCAGCGCCACCAGGAAATAGGACAGCAGCGCCCAGGCCAGGGCGCGATCCTCGGCCGACATCGCCGGCATCCGGCGGTAGTGACTACAGGAAGGGGCGCAGGCGCACCACAATGACAGCAGCAGCAGCACGCTGGCGCCGTAGGAATAGCCCGAGGGCAGGGCGAACATCAGCCCGAAGATCATGCCCACGCCCGTGCCGCACAGCACGGGCAGGCGATCGGGAGCCGGGGGCGGAGGGATGGGCGAAGAGGGAACGGGAGGGCGCACGATGAACCGCCGTGTTGCCGTTCAGTCGAACACGTCGGCCTGGAGGAAGGCCACGCCCTGCATGTCCTTGCCGGACAGCACAGGCTCGCCTTGCATGGGCCAGTCGATGGCCAGCGTCGGATCGTTCCAGATCACGCAGCGTTCGTGCTCCGGCGCGTAATAGTCGGTGGTCTTGTAAAGGAACTCGGCCTCGTCGCTCAGCACCACGAAACCGTGGGCGAAGCCTTCCGGCACCCACAACTGCTTCTTGTTCCCTGCGCTCAGCACCGCGCCCACCCATTGCCCGAAAGTGGGCGAGCCGCGACGAAGGTCGACAGCCACATCGAAGACCTCGCCCACGGCCACGCGCACCAGCTTCCCCTGGGGCTGCCTGATCTGATAATGCAGGCCGCGCAGCACATTGCGGCCGGATCGCGAGTGGTTGTCCTGCACGAAGCCGACCGGGCGGCCCACGGCGGCGTCGAACTGCTTCTGATTGAAGCTCTCGAAGAAAAAGCCGCGGTCGTCGCCGAAGACCTTGGGTTCGAACAGAATGACTTCCGGTATGGCCAGGGGGATGGCGTTCATGCGAAAAACTCCTTGCGGCGGCGTGTTGTCGTCATGCTATGTGTTCTTTCAGGATGCGCATCAGGTATTGGCCGTAGCCGTTCTTCAGCAAGGGCTGGGCCAGGCGTTCGATCTGCGCGGCGTCTATCCACCCTCGCCGGTAGGCGATCTCTTCCGGACAGGCGACCTTCAGGCCCTGGCGGTGTTCCAGCGTGGCGATGAACTGGCTGGCCTGCAGCAATGATTCGTGCGTGCCGGTGTCCAGCCAGGCATAGCCCCGGCCCATGATTTCCACGTTCAGCCTGCCCTGATCCAGATACAGCTGGTTCAGGTCGGTGATTTCCAGTTCGCCGCGCGGCGACGGCTTCAGGCTGCGCGCCATGTCCACCACCTGGTTGTCGTAGAAATACAGGCCCGTCACCGCATAGCTGGATTTCGGCCGGGATGGCTTTTCTTCCAATGACAGCACCTTGCCGCTGGCATCGAACTCGGCCACCCCGTAGCGTTCCGGGTCGTGAACGTGGTAGGCGAATACGCTGGCGCCGTCGCTGCGCGCACTGGCGCTGCCCAGCAGCTTGTCGAAGTCGTGCCCGTAATAGATGTTGTCGCCCAGCACCAGGGTGGAAGGGTCGCCGCCGACGAAGCCGGCGCCGATGATGAAGGCTTGCGCCAGGCCGTCGGGCGAGGGCTGCACCGCATACTGCAGGTTCAGCCCCCATTGGCCGCCGTCGCCCAGAAGCTGTTCGAAGCGCGGGGTATCCTGCGGGGTGGAAATCAGCAGGATGTCGCGTATGCCCGCCAGCATGAGCGTGCACAGCGGGTAGTACACCATGGGCTTGTCGTAGACCGGCAGCAATTGCTTGCTGATGGCCAGCGTGGCGGGATGCAGCCGCGTGCCGGAGCCCCCGGCCAGGATGATGCCTTTGCGTGTGGTCATGGTCTTGCGTCGGTTTACTTTTGAAGGATTTCGGTCAGCATGCGGTCTACGCCCGCCTGCCAGTCGGGCAGGTGCAGGCCGAAGGCCGCGCGCAGCTTGTGGGTGTCCAGCCGGGAATTGGCCGGACGCCGGGCCGGAGTGGGGAAGGCGCTCGTGGGGACGGCCTGGATGGCGTCGTCGGATACCTTCACGGGCAGGCCGGCGGCGCGGGCCTGCGTGATGACGTGGCGGGCGTAGCCATGCCAGGTGGTTTCGCCGGCGGGTGCGGCGTGGTAGGTGCCGGCCAGCTCAGGCTGCCGCAAGGCGGCGCGCAAGGCGTGGGCGGTCAGGTCGGCCAGCAGGTCGGCCCCGGTGGGCGCGCCGTACTGGTCGTCGATGACCTTGAGCGCATCGCGTTCCTGCGCAAGCTTCAGCATGGTTTTGGCGAAATTGCCGCCGCGCGCCGCATACACCCAGGATGTGCGGAAGATCAGGTGCCGGCCGCCCACCGCGCGGATGTTTTCCTCGCCCGCCAGCTTGCCGCGGCCGTATTCGTTCAGGGGGGCGGTGGCGTCGTCTTCGCGCCAGGGCGTCACGCCGCCGCCATCGAAGACATAGTCGGTGGAATAGTGCACCAGCCAGGCGCCCAGCCCGGCCGCGGCCTCGGCCAGCACCCCGGGGGTGATGGCGTTCACCGCCATGGCATTCTGCGCATCCGACTCAGCCTTGTCGACCGCGGTGTAGGCGGCGGCGTTCACGATGACGTCGGGCGCCAGTGCGCGTACCGTTGCCGCTACATCGGAAGGCCGGGTGAAATCGGCGCAGGGCTGATCGTTCGTGCCCAGGGCGATGAGCTTGCCCAGCGGTGCCAGGCTGCGTTGCAGTTCCCAGCCAAGCTGGCCGCCCTTGCCAAACAGAAGAATCCTCATAAGATATCCGGTGTGGGGTACAGGTGCCGGTGGGCAATGAGCCCTGCTGCATGTGGCGAACTTGGCATTGTAACATCGGGGCTTCGATCCCCCAGTGTATGAAGGGCCTGTGGCACGGCCTGCGTGGGCGACTGGGCGCGTATCCGTCATAATTGGCACCATGCCACACGCCCGGCGCCCGCCCGCGCGCCGTTCAAGCACGCCTATTGATCATGAAGCCGCAGACGCACTACATTCCCACCGCCGCCGAACGCTATCCGCTCGCCCTGCTGGCCGGCCTGATGGATTTCGTGCTGATCGTCGCCGGCAGCTATGTGGCCCACTGGCTTCGCTTCAACGACTGGTTCATGCTGGACCACTATCTGGTGGCCACGCTGGTGGTGGCCGTGGTGCTGGTGAGCTGCCAGATGATGCTGGGCACCTATCTGTCATGGCGCGGCCGCCATCTGTGGGGCCAGCTCGGGCGTATGTTCGTCGGGTGGCTGCTGGCCCTGGCCGTGGTGGCCAGCATCGCCGTGCTGCTCAAGGTGGCGGAAAACTACTCGCGCATCTGGCTGGTCAGCACGCTGGCGGTGACTCTGGCCTTCGTGACGGTGTTCCGCGTGTCCGTCTTCCTGTTCCTGCGCCACCTGCGCCTGCATGGCCACAACCTCAAGCAGGTGCTGGTGGTCGAAATGGAAAACGCCGCCGCCCCGCTGCGTGGCATTTTCGACGAGCTGCCGGAACAGGGCTACAAAGTGGCCTGTTTCATGCCGCTGGGGCACGATGAAGAATGGTACGAAAACCTGCGGCGGCAGGTGGCGGCCTGCGGCGTGCACGAAGTCTGGCTGTGCCTGCCGCTGAACCAGGGCGAGGCCATCAAATGCGTCATGTATGCGCTGCGCCACCAGACCGTGGATGTGCGCTACCTGCCCGACCTGGGCGATCTGCCCCTGCTCAACCACCGCATCAGCAATATCGGCGGGCTGTATGCGCTGGACATTTCCCGCAGCCCCATGGAAGGCCCCTCCCGCATCGTCAAGCGCCTGGAAGACCTGGTGCTGGGCGCCCTCATCACCGTGCTCATGCTGCCCGTGTGCGCCGCCATCGCCATCGCCATCAAGGCGACCTCGAAAGGGCCGGTCATCTTCAAGCAATACCGCATGGGCATCAACGGCCGCCGTTTCAAGGTCTACAAGTTCCGTTCCATGGAAGTGCACGAAGAAGGCTCGGGCCAGCTCACCCAGGCCCACTTCGGCGACCCGCGCATCACCAGGCTGGGCGCCTTTCTGCGCCGTACCAGCCTGGACGAACTGCCGCAGTTCTACAACGTGCTCCAGGGCCGCATGTCCATCGTCGGGCCGCGCCCGCACGCCCTGGCCCACAACGAGCACTATAAGGATATGGTCGAGTCCTATATGCAGCGCCACAAGGTCAAGCCGGGCATCACCGGCTGGGCGCAGGTCAATGGCTTCCGGGGCGAGACCGACACCCTCGACAAAATGGAAAAGCGCGTGCAGCACGACCTCTGGTACATCGACAACTGGTCGCTGTGGCTCGATCTCAAGATCATCGCGCTCACCGTCTGGAAGGGTTTCCTCAATGCACAGCCCTGAGCGCGGGCAGGCCCTTTCGGCGGCCGCTGCCCTGGACGTGCTGGTGGTGGTGCCTGTCTACAACGGCGGCCCGCTCTGGCGGGAAGCCGCCCGGGCGCTGGCCCGCGCGCAAGCCTTCAGCCGCCACCGCGTCCGGGTCGAGGTGGTGGATTCATCGTCGCGCGACGGTTCGGCCGACGTGGCCCGCGAACAGGGCTTTCCTGTGGCGACCATTGCCAGCGCCGGCTTCGACCATGGCGGCACGCGCAACGCCGCGGTGCTGAACCAGCCCGCCGATGTCTATGTCTTTCTGACGCAGGACGCTGTGCTCGACCACCCCGCCGCGCTCGACACCCTGCTGGCCGCCTTCCAGAACCCGGAAGTTGCCGTGGCCTATGGCCGCCAGCTGCCGCATCGCGACGCCAACCCCATCGCCGCCCATGCCCGCGCCTTCAACTATGGTGCGCAAAGCCGCGTGGTCGGGCTGAAAGACCGAGCGCGCCTGGGCATCAAGACGGTTTTTGTTTCAAATTCGTTTGCGGCCTACCGGGCGACAGTCTTCAACGCCCTGGGGGGGTTTCCCGAACGCACCATCCTGAGCGAAGACATGTATCTGGCGGCGCGCGCCGTATTGGAGGGTTGCAAGGTGGCCTATGTATCGAATGCCTGCGTGCGGCACTCGCACAACTACAGCCCGCTGGAAGAATTCCGCCGCTATTTCGACATCGGCGTGTTCCAGGCCGACCACGGCTGGATAGGTGAGCAGTTCGGCGCCGCCGAAGGCGAGGGACTGCGTTTCGTGAAATCGGAGGCCCGCCGGCTGCTGGGCCAGGCCCCCTTGTGGCTGCCACGTGCCTGCCTGCACAACGGCTTGAAGATGCTCGGCTACCGCCTGGGCCGCCACTACAGCCGCCTGCCCCCTTCCTGGCGACCGCGCCTGAGCATGCAGCCGGGGTACTGGAAGGCGCGCTGATCCGTGCTGCCCCGGCGCCGGTTCAGGCCGTGGCCACGCGCCGGGCGGGCACCGTGGGCCGCTCGCGTCGCCGGGCTTGCCATAGATCATGGGCAAGCTGACCCTGCAGCCAGCTTTCCGCACTGGGGCCGTCGAGCCATGCTTCGAGGCGCAAGGCCAGGTCGACACTGATGCCGGCCCTGCCATGCAGCACGCGGGAAAGCGTGACCCGGTTGATGCCCAGCTCTTGTGCTGCCTGGGTCACCGTCAGCCCCAGCGCCGGCAGCACATCGAGCCGCAGGGTCTCGCCGGGGTGCGGCGGATTGTGCATCCTGGTCATAGGGATAACTCCATCAGTGATAGTCTTGGTAGTTGAGCAGGACTGCATCTTCCCCATCAAACACGAAGGTCAATCGCCAGTTGCCGCTCACGGTGACTGCCCAATGCCCTGCCAGGTTGCCGGACAAGGGATGCAGATTCCACCCTGGCATGTTCATGTCGCGTGGGCGGGTGGAATCGTCCAACTGTCTGAGCTGCCGAGCGAGTCGTGGCGCGTGATCCGCCCGGATGCCCGCTTTACTGCCTGTTTCAAAGAAAAACTGCAGTCCCTTGTGTTTGAAGTGTTTGATCATGCTCAGCCTTTATTGTAGTGCTATACGCTACGATTTGTCAGTAGGGGGGAGGGTTCCCGCGCATCACGCTTCCTCCGTCCGGACGTCGCCAAGCAACCATGGCGCAGCCGGAAGGGCGCCGCCACAACGAGTGAACGGAATCATCCCTGTGGAAACTCGCCAGCGCGAGTATCGTGTCACTGGCTTTCAGGCCGTGGCCACGCGCCGGGCGGGCACCGTGGCCCGCTCGCGTTCAGCCGGCGTTCATCTGCCCGATTGCGGCTTTGGCTAAAATGCCCCATTCTCCACTTTGGCCGGCGCTGCCGCGTTCGCCTTCAGGAAACCCATGCCGTACCCGGATATCCCGCCTTTTCGTTTGCGCTGTCTGATCGCCGCGGCCCTGGCCGTTCTTGGCGTCGCGGCGCTGGCGGAACCAGCGGGGGCGGCCGCGGCATTCCCGGACGCCACGCCAGCGGAAATGGCGGCGGGCGGGGCATTCCCGGCATCCGGGAAGGCGGCTGGCCCTTCCCGGCCCGGCAGTGCCGCCCAGGCCGCCATCGTGGCCCGGCCGGGGTTCACGCTCGAACCACCGTCCCTGGGTCAGCCCGGCTGGAATCTGTCCACCCTGCAGCAATTGAACACGGCGGCGGCCGGGGGGGCGCTCGATCTGGCCCATGCCTGGCGCCTGACCGTGCTGCACGACCCCAACTACCACGCCGCCCTGAGCGCCCGCGGCGCCGCGCAGACCGAAAGACGCCAGGGCCGCGCGGCCCTGCTGCCTCAGGTGAACGCCGGCTACTCGCGCAACCGCATCACCGGCGATCAGACGCAGTACGACGCGATGGGCCAGGGCCACATCTTTGATCTCGACTACGATTCCACCAATGCCTATATACAGTTACAGCAGCCCATCATCAATTATGGGCGCTACGCCGACTTCCGCCGAGGCATCGCGCGGGCCGACCTGGGTATCGCCGAATTCCACGCGCGCGAACAGGGCACGGCACTGACTCTTTCACAGGTTTACCTGCGGGCGCTGCGAACCGATACGGAATGGCGGTTGGCCGAACAATTGGCCGATTCCCTCGAAAAGCAGGCCATCGCCCAGGACCGCCTGTTCGAAGCCAACGAAGGCGACCGCGTCGACGCCCAGGAAACCCGCGCACGGCTCGCCCTGGCCCGTTCTGAAGTCATCCGTGCCCGCGACGCCCGCGATGTTGCTCTGCGCGAGCTGGCGGCCATGACCGGCGGGGCGGAAGGCCCATTGGCCGCTTTGCGTCCGCAGGCGCCGCCGCCGGTGCCCAGGCCGGCCAGCCTGGACGAATGGCGCGCCCGGGTCTCGCAGGCCAACCCCGCCGTCCAGGTCGCCCGCGAAACGCTGCGTGTGGCCGAAGCCGAGCTGCAGCGCGCCACCGGCCGCTACCTGCCCACTCTCGACCTTGTCGTCGGCTACGCCAAGGCCGACAGCGAGAACCTGTCCAGCCTCAGCCAGCGCACCAACACCTGGAGCGCCGGCCTGCACGCCAGCATCCCCCTGTTCAGCGGCGGCTACGACACCGCCAACCGCGCCCGGGCCAGCGCCGAAGTCGAAAAAGCCCGCCAGGAGCTCCGTGCCGCCCAGGAAGCGGCCGAAGCCGAAGCTGTCCGCCAGTACACCGCTGTCGTGGGCGGCGCCGACCGCATCCGCGCCCTGCGTGCGGCGGTCGAATCCTCGGAACAGAGCCTCGAAGCCGCACAAGCCTCTTATCAATATGGTGTCCGCAGCAACGTCGATGTGTTGCGCAGCCAGGACCGCCTCTACGAAGCCAGGCTGGAACTGGCCGATGCCCGTCTTTCCAGCCTGGAAGCCCTGACCGCGCTGTGGGCGGCCACCGGAGAGCTGAATGAAAATCGTTTCCAGGAAGTGTCGAACACCCATCTGGAATGACTGTCTCCCCCCGGTTTAACCCTAGATTACGTTGCTAATATGCAACTTTAAGTTGCCTACCCCGCAACATCGGTACGACAAACGACGCCGCAATGCGGTACAGTCAAATGCATCCTGCGAATTGGCGGGAGTCAGCTGGCGCACCGAACCGCACTCGGTGCGCCCGGCAATCGCGTTTAACTCGTGAGTGATACACATCGTTCCGGTAAAGCGGCTTCAATTGACAGAGAGTTTCATTCTGTTTAGACTCCGCCGATGTTACTGGATGCTGGGATTGCGACGTAGGTCGGGTGGCCGGCTAACAGTTAACATCCATCGATGGGTGTGACCCGCAACACATAGGACGACTATTTACTATGGCTAATCCGTACTTCAATGCCCAGTACTACCTGACCACCAATCAGGACGTTTTTAACGCAGGCATCAATACTCCCGAGGGTGCGTGGAACCACTACGTGCAGTATGGCGCTGCCGAAGGGCGTAGCCCCACTCCCTGGTTCGACAGCGTTTACTACCTCAATCAGAATCCTGATCTGGCTACTGCTGGCCTGTCTGCGAGTGAATTGTTCGATCATTTCACCACCTACGGTATCGAAGAAGGTCGTCAGCCGTCTGCAGACGCCAATGTCAATGACGCAACCCTGAAGGTCTACGCCGAAAAGAACGCAGACCTGCAAACGGCCTTCGGTATCGACGACCTCGACAACATCACCCCCGAACAGTACACACTGCTGGCCCAGCACCTGTATGCCTACGGTTACAAGGAAGACCGCGACGGCAACCCCATAGGTAATGCTGGCGACACCTTCACGCTCACTACGGATGCCGATGACCTCTCCGGCACAGACGGCAACGATGTTTTCGTAGCCCCGCTTGACCGTGGCATCCTGCCGGTCACCGAACAAACGCTGCAAAGCTTCGACACGCTGGATGGCCGCGGTGGCTACGATGTGCTCGAAGCCCAGCTTAATGGTTTTTCGGGCCTTTTCGACGCCGAGAACCCGGTCATCACCAACATTGAACAGTATGACCTGACCGTTGCATCCGATAGTGCTTGGGGCGGCCTGGATCTTGCCCGTGCCAGCGGTTACGAAGTCCTGCACAACCTTAATTCCCGCGGCGACCTCGACCTCGGCAATGTCAATCTCAGCGACGAAGGCGACGCCCCGGCCATTTGGCTGACCAACGTGCGTGGCAATACTGGCATCGATTACGATAGCAGCGTAAGCGCCGTCGATGTACAAAACGTAGTGGCCAGCCAGGTTGGCAGCGCAGCCAACTCCGTCAACCTGCGCGTCGATGTCATCGCCACCAGCGCAGGTATCAACACGCTCAATCTGGACGTTTCCAATGGCGTGTACCTGAACCTCAGCCGCGATGCCCAGCGTGTCGAGAACCTGAACATCACTGGTCAGGGCGTGCTCGCGCTGACGGCTTCAACCAACTTTGTGAACCTGGTTGCGCTGGACAGTGTCGGCTACACCGGCAACCTCAGCCTGGACGTCTCCGGCAGCGCAGACCTTGAAACCGTCGACACCGGCATCGGCAACGACCGCGTCGTCGTCAGCAATTCGGCCGTAGACGGTGAACTTGCCGTCGATATGGGCGAAGGCGAAAACGTACTGGCCGTTGCTGGCGTTCAGGGTTCAACCACCATTAGCGGTCTGGATTTCACCGGTGGTGTGGAAAACGTCCAGACGCTCGAGTTCACCGACCACATTAAGCTGTGGCACTCCGGAGTCCCTTCTCTGGACCTGACCGGGTTCGATGAAAACCTGGGCACAGTGCTGTTCAGCGAAGGTCTTGACGGCAATGGCAACGAACTGACACTCATCAGCCCTAACGCCGACCTGGCCCTGGTTTCCAATGGTGATTTCGATGATGTTGACCTGCACACTGTCGGCGTACAGAACCTGACCATCAGTGTCGACAATCTCAATGGTTGGCTGGACATCGACAACCTGAGCGGTGCTGAACTCGAAACGCTGACTCTGAATCAAACCAACGGCGACGGCAATATCTGGCTGGATATCACCAGCGATGCGGCGCATGATGTCACCGCACTGCAGTCGATCACGGCAACAGCCGTAGGGGATGCGTCTGTCGAGATCGATGCAAGCGGCGCGGACGCAGACGTGAACAGCTTGACCACGATCAATGTAACGTCGACGGGCGGTGATGCCGGGGTGGAACTGCAAGGCGTTGCCGGGCAGCCATTTGTGGCTGGTGTGCAACAGGTGCAGGGGCTGGAAATCAGCACGTCAGCGGGTGTGAACACCGGCCTTCTCAGCCGTACCACTTCTGGTCAAGTGACCTTCGCCAGCGACCTGTTCCCTGGCGGCACTCTTACCGTTCCATATCACACGCAAACAACCGTCTTCAATAACTCTGCAGCAAACCACACTGCAGGCGCCATCAACGACATTATCGCCGTCCTGAACGCTGGTAATTATGGATTCACGGCGTCCAGCGATGCAGCAGGAAAGATCAAGTTGGTTTGGGATGATGCCAGTGATGAGCAGCACCCTGACGTCAACATTATTAACGTTGTTCCCCTCACGGAAGGCGTCCAAGGCACTCTGAACGCTGCTCTTGATCCTGCCGCCAACGTTCCTGGTGAAGCGGAAGTGCCGATGGAAATTGGCCAGGGCTTTGAAGCACTGACCGACATCGTGGTCGATGCAGCAGAAGACGCCGAGGTTGATTTGACTGATGTCTACGGCGATGTCGATGGATTTACGGTTAATGCAACGGCTGTCGAAGATGTTGACGTCTGGCTGAACAATACAGGTGCAACAGAAGTGACCGTGTCGGCAGGTGCCGACGCTTACATCGATGTCTGGGGCGACACTTACGGCAACCGGGATCTGGTTAGCATTACCGTCGTTGCCGACGAGGCTGAGGTGTGGCTGGCAGACGACCTGGCCAGCTTCGATGTACTGGACGTCTCCAATGTGGCAACCTATGTAATGGTTGACGCGTCTGGGGCTGACTTTGGCTCCCTGGCTCTCGGCGAGTTCATCACATACCAAATTGGCGCAACCAACGACGGTGATAACGCGACGACCGATGTCGACTTCACCGCTAACATTGCTCGTGAAATGTTCAGCTTCGTTGCCGATGATATCGGCAATGTAGTGATCACGGACTTCACTTGGGGTAATGATCCGGTGGCTGGCGATCGTCTCGATCTCTCGGCCTTCGCATCGAATGCCGGTCAACTGGTGTTCTCAGATGTCGGTGGTGACCTCGTCATTACCGATCTGGCTGGCGGTCTGAGCGACTTCGGCGGTTCTATCACCATCGTTGGTGCAGCTGGTGATGCTGCTGATGTAGCTGCGTTCAACATCATCTATGGCTAATCCACGTTCGATTAGATAAATAGAGATAAAACGGGGGGGCTCCGGCTCCTCTTCTACCGGTTATCAGGTAGTACACTGCTAGTATCGCAGTAACAGCAAGGGGAGCTTCGGCTCCCCTTGTTTCTTCCTGGAGGCTCACGATGTTCAAGCGCAAGGAAGCCCTGAAGCCCGCCCAGCACGGCGGGCTCAGGGTCTTTGAAACCAATGATTACTCCTACGCCCGCGGCGAGGTGCTGGCGCCCATCGTCTTTGATGAAATGGCCGACATCGCCCGCGAATACCCCATTGTCTTTCCCGATAACCAGTCCGGCCTGCCCTGCGCCCTGCTGGGCATTGAAGACGGGCAGAACGCCTACGTGGATGACCAGGGCCGCTGGCAGGGTATTTATATACCCGCCCATATCCGACGCTATCCCTTCATGCTGGGCCAGACCGATCAGCCCGCGGCGTCGTCGGCACAGGGCAAGAATCGCTACCTTGTCCTGTTCGACCCCGATGCGCCGCATTTCCAGGATGCCAACGGCCATCCTGTCTTTACCCCGGCCGGCGGGCTGACACCCCACGCGCAACGCCGCCTGGCGTTGTTGGAAAGCATCCAGAAGGCGGTACCCGCCACGCAAGCCCTGGTGGCGGCCATCGACGCGCTGGGTCTGCTGGTGGAGCGCACGATACAGGTCAACAAGGGCGGCAAGCTGACCAATGTGGTCAAGGGCCTGAAAGTCGTCGACGAAAAAAAGCTCAACCAGCTGCCCGAAGCCGACTTCGTCAGCTTGCGCAACACGGGCGCTTTGCCCCTGGTCTATGCCCACCTGCTGTCGTGGGCCAATTTCCGTCAGGGTCCGCTGGCCGGAAAATATCCTGATCTGGCGGCCAAACCCGCCGGCAAAGACCCCGCTTTCCTTTTTGAAAGCGACATCATCGGTTTTTCCGGCCTGTCCTGACGGCACAACCCTATCCCTGGCGCCGCTTCGGCGCGCAGCCCGCTTATTTCTCATTACAAGGAGATGCCGTAATGGCCGAACCACAAACCATCACTATCGACAATCGCAAGTACGAGCTGGGCGAGTTGACCGAGCACGCACGCGCGCAAATCATCAATCTGCGCGTAGTGGACGAGGAAATTGCCAAGATTGAACGGCACCTGACCATTTTCAAGACCGCCAGGGCCGCCTACGCACACACGCTGAAAGCGGAACTTGAAAAATCGGCGCCCTAGTAAATAGGGGGGGCAGACTACGATTTTTCTGGCGCCTACCGGCGGAAGAGGCGCCGTCTCGAAGCTTGATGCGTACTGGTTCAAGAGCAACGCGATCCTGAGCCATGGCGTAAATCCACGCATGGACGACCTCCTGCACCACCCGCTCGCCGCCCATCCGTTCGAATTTACAGTTGGTGTTCCTGATATGCCCTTATCGGACCACCCACATGAACCTGCACGACCAGCACTACCGCAAGCTGTTCAGCAGCCCGCGCATGGTGCGCGCCCTGTTCGAGGGCATTCTGCCGGCCAGCTGGCGCGCCCAACTGGATCTGGACACCCTCGAGCCCCTGCCGCCGAACTTCGTCAGCAGCCGCAATCGCGACAGGCGGGCGGACGGGGTCTGGCGCGTGCGCCGGCGCGACGGCGACATGCTGTACCTGCTGATCCTGCTGGAACACCAGTCCGGCCAGGACTACATCATGAGTATCCGCTGCATGGGCTATGTCGCCCTGCTGTACGAAGACCTGGTGATGCGCCAGATGATCGAACCGTCGCGGCCGCTGCCGGCCATCCTGCCGATCGTGATCTACAGCGGGGCCTCGCGGTGGCGCTCGCCGCTTCAGGTGTCGGAGCTGCTCGAGCCAGCCCCCAGGGGGCTGGAACCCTATCAACCGCACATGCGCTACCTGGTGCTGGACACCGGCGCCCTGGTCGAACGAGGCAGCCTGCCCGCCAAAAACCTGGCAGCCCTGATGTTCCGTCTGGAACACAATCAGGGGCTTGAGCACTCGCAGGAAATCCTGCAAACTATCTTGCGCCTGTCGCGAGGGCCGAAGCTGCGGGAATTGCGCCGCGCCGTCTTTCTTTGGGTGCGCCATGTGCTGCTGCCGCGCTCCCTGCCCCGGACGATAGACCTTCCGGCTGTGAACGACTTGAGGGAAATAACCATCATGCTGACCACACATTCCAAAGACTGGAGCCAGCGCTGGCGTCAGGAAGGGCATCAGGAAGGGCATCGGGAAGGCGCCTCCAGCGTGCTGGAGCATCAGTTATCCCGCAAGTTCGGCCCGCTGTCTCCCGAAATCATCGCTCGCCTGCGCCAGGCCGACACCGCACAGCTGCAGGCCTGGTCACTGAACCTGCTTGACGCCACAACCCTCGATCAGGTGTTCACGCAGTGAACCGACGCGTTTTATCAGTCAGTAGAAACAGGAAGGAAAGGCCGGTTGCATGAGCCTCGCCCTTTGGAAGATGAAAAACAGAGGGACGCTTATTTGCTCCGCTGACCCCGGCGGACAAACCACTCCCAACTGAGGCCACTCAGAGAAGACGAACACAATGCAACTGCACGGGGATGCAAAATGCGACTGATCGATTGGCGAGGATGCCGGCTTCAAGACGGTACAGATCAGTAAGCGTACGGTTCTGACCGTCTTGGAACTCTGGAGCAGGCGGCCACGGTCGCCGAGGTGGCGAGAGCCTACGACCTGCACCCCAATCAGCTGTACCCATGGCGCACGGAATACTTCCGGGGCGATTACGGCGCGGTTAGCACAAGGGAGGCGTTGGCTGCGACGTTCCTGGCGGTGGAGGTTGCGGACATGGACGAGATGCCGAAAGATGTCGCGGTGGCCGACACTGGTCTGATCAATCAGAATGGGCCAGAACCCGCATATTTATTGACTTTACGCTTGATTCTGAAGCCTATTGCCGGGGGGGGGGGCGGTAAAATAAAGGTCATGTTGAATAGTGCTGCCCCCTCTGCTGATACTGCTGCCTTGATGCCAGTGATCAAGGCGTTGCAGCAAGAGAACGAATACCTGCGACTGCAATTGGCGAAAGCTCGGCGCGAACGGTGCGATGTCATCGTACAGGCGCCGGCGCCGTCTCGCCCGATTGCGCGAGGCTTGGCCGGTCCCGCGCTGCTGGCGTTGCTGCGAGGCAGCACCTGGGGCGGCACCACGCCGATTGTCCGACGTCCAATGCTGGGCGGAAAGACTGCGCGGGAACTTCGAAGAACAAGAGCGTGTGTGGGCCTGTTCAGGCACGCGCGAGTGACGGTCAGAATGCGCCCCACCATGGGGCCTGTCGGCCTTAGCTGCCCGTCTCGGACAGCCACGAGGGAATATCGCGCTTGGCGTGCAATACACGCCATACGTCGATATGATCGCGCGCCAGCATGTAGAAGATCACGTACGGATAGGAACCCATGGGCCGTGCGCGCAAACCCGGTAGGTTTAGCTCATAGGCGTAGCGATTCGAGCCCGTTTCGGCAAAGCTCGAAAGATGCGCGTAGGCCTGCTCCAACTCATCCAGAAAGCCCATGGCGACCTTTTCGGTGGCCTCGGTCGATAGTAGGTCAGCGCGTTATCTACGTCTTGAGCCGCACGCGCCCGAGCAATAACGGGTATGCGAGTCACTTGCTGGCGGGGTGGCGTCGCACTCGATCACGCAGCGCATCGAAATACGCCGCGTCGGCCGGCTCGCCGGGGGCCGATGTGCCGCCCTCCAGCAAAAGATTACGCAAACGGCTTCGGTCCTGATCTTTACGAATCAGTTCCCGCACGTATTCACTGTGCGTACCAAAACCGCGTTCGGCGACCTGGTCATCCACATACGTCTTCAAGGTGTCGGGTAGCGAGATATTCATGGTTCCCATATCTGCAACTTAGGTGTTTTGGCAAATTTTGGCAAGAATGCAAGGGTATGGGCATGCTTCTGAAAAGGAACAGGGACAGACACGGCGAAGGGCAAGGGCCTACCCGAAGGCCGCGCGCTTCGCTAAAGCACCGCTGCGCCGCCTTATAGGCTCAGCCGAGTCTCTTTCTGGTCACCCCGGGGGGCCGGCGCAGTGGCGACGGCAAGCCTGCTCGGACTGTCGGTCATCCGCGCCCGTCAGGCCATCCGACCGATACGGTTCCAGCGCAACCTGCGGCGACTGCCCGAATACAAACTCATCGCCGAGCATATTCCGTGTTCAGCAAGCGAAGTTTTCCTGGTCCACGGGGTTCGGAGGACGCAAACAATTTTTCATCATCCTCTAGTGTTAAGTCCCATAAATAACTTTACATTTATTGAAATCCTCCTATGATTCTCTTGTCGACTGGGAGGGCTGATCATGGGACGCAAGGGAATCGAGGTGGTCGTATCAGAATTGGAGCGCGAGCAATTGCTGTCGATGAGCCGATCACGCTCATTGCCCCATTCGCTGGTACGCCGGGCAA
>JACCES010000012.1 GCA_013416455.1 Alcaligenaceae bacterium
GCGATAACGTGTCGATGGAAGTGACGCTGATTGCGCCGATCGCCATGGAAGAAGGTCTGCGCTTCGCGATCCGTGAAGGCGGCCGTACCGTGGGCGCCGGCGTCGTCGCAAGCATCATCGCGTAAAATATTGCTCGCTCTGATCGGGGCGAATCCCGCCCCGGTTTTTTCGTTCTTTAGGAATTCCCATGAAAAACCAGAAGATCCGCATCCGTTTGAAAGCGTTCGATTACAAGCTCATCGACCAATCGGCCGCTGAAATCGTGGACACCGCCAAGCGCACCGGGGCCGTCGTGCGTGGCCCGGTTCCGCTGCCCACGCGGATTCGCCGTTACGATGTCCTGCGTTCGCCGCACGTCAACAAGACGTCGCGCGACCAGTTCGAAATGCGCACCCATCAGCGCCTGATGGACATCGTCGATCCCACCGACAAGACCGTGGACGCGCTCATGCGTCTGGATCTGCCCGCCGGCGTCGACGTCGAGATCGCATTGCAGTAAGCGCCAATGTCGTAAGCGGCACCAAGAAAACGCCATGCTGTTCAGCATGGCGTTTTTAGATTAAGGTCACAGACTGTGGGCATGCTCGCTCGTTCATGAACAGGAGTCATCGCCGATGCCGCCACCGGTCTCTGCAGCAAGCCGGAAGTCCGCATCCAGCATTCCAGCGCTGGCATTCGTTCTGCTCTGGCTTCTTGCCGCATCGTGCCTGGCACCCGCCGCGTACGCTCAATCCCCATCCTGCAACGGCGGCCAGCCGGTGCGTTTCGCCGATCAGAACTGGGAAAGCGCCAGTTTCACCACCCATGTTTTCGTGCGCATCCTGCGGGATGCCTTCGGCTGCGACACCGAGATCGTGCCGGGCACCCCAGCGGCCGCGGAAGCCGCTCTTGCCCAGGACGACCTTCAGGTCATTGCTGAAATCTGGTCGGGCCGTTCGGCCATCATCGAAGACGCCATCGCCGCCGGGCGGGTGCGGGTGGTGGGCGACACCCTGGAAGGCGGCGCCGAGCAGGGCTGGTATGTGCCGGAATTCGTGATCAAGGGCGATGCCGAACGCGGCATCGCGCCGCTGGCGCCTGAACTCGAAACCTGGCGCGACCTCCCGCGCTACAAAGAATTGTTCCGCGACCCCGAATCCCCCGACAAAGGGCGTTTCCTGAATTGCCCCACGGGCTGGGTCTGCGAAGGCACCAACTCGCGCCTGCTGTCCCTGTACGGCCTGGACGAGCACTACACCAACTTCCGTGCCGGTACGGGCGCCGCGCTCGACGCGGCCATCAGTTCCGCCCATGAACGTGGGCAGCCTCTGCTGTTCTATTATTGGGAACCCGCGGGGCTCATGGCCAAATACCGCCTGCACCGCATCGGGCTGCCGCCCTTCGACCAGGCGTGCTGGGACGTGATCGTCAGCGGCGAAGGCCAGGCCTGCCCAACCGATTTCCTCAAGGCCCGCCTGGCGGTGGCCGTCTCCACGCCTTTTGCGCAGGCGAACCCGGCCATCATCGGCTTCCTGGAACGGGTGAGTTTCGCGCCGGGGCTGTTGAATCAGGCGATACTGGAAATGACCGAGCAGCGCATTTCCGGCGATGCCATGGCCGAGCGTTTCCTGAAGGACAACCCGCAATTATGGTCGGCCTGGCTGGACGCCGCCCAGGCTTCCCGCCTGGAAGCCGCCCTGGGGGCCGACCCCCGGGAAGTTCGCGGAAATATCTTCCCGCACTGGTCGGGGGCCGATTTCGTCAACCGCCATCTGACCCAGGCGGTACAGGCCTGGGGCGAGAGCTTCCGGCGTGCCGGCGACTTCCTGCTGGTGGCCGTCCTGCTGCCAACGGAAACCCTGCTCATGGCCGTGCCCGCATGGCTGTTGCTGGTACTGGTCGCCGCCCTGTCATGGCACGCCACGCGCAAGCCGGTCGCGACGCTGCTGTACGTGCTGGGCCTCTATCTCATCGGTGTGGTCGGCCTCTGGGAAAAACTCATCCAGACCTTTTCTCTTGTGCTCGTCTCCACCCTGTTTTCCATCGCCATCGGCATTCCCGCGGGCATTCTGGCCGCGGGCAGCCGCTGGCTGCGGCGTGTGCTGGTGCCGGTGATGGACGTCATGCAGACCCTGCCCAGTTTCGTGTATCTGATCCCGGTGCTCATGCTGTTCGGCCTGGGCAAGGTGCCCGCGCTGTTCGCCACGGTCATCTATGCGGTGCCGCCGCTCATCCGCCTGACGGTCCTGGGGCTGCGGCAGGTCGATCCGGCGGCCAAGGAAGCCGCGCAGTCCTTCGGTGTGACGCGCTGGCAGATGCTGACCCGCGTCACCCTGCCGCTGGCGCGGCCCAGCATCATGGCGGGTATCAACCAGACCACCATGATGGCGCTTTCCATGGTGGTGGTGGCATCGATGATCGGTGCTCGCGGGCTGGGCGAAGACGTGCTCGCCGGCATCCAGACCCTCGACATCGGAAGAGGGCTGCAGGCCGGCATTGCCATCGTCATCCTGGCCATCGTCATCGATCGCATCACCCAGGCCTACGGGCGCGTGCGGCGCGGGAGGAACTGATGTCGGCCAATACGCAGGTGCCCGAAAAGATCCGTATAGAAGATGTCTACAAAGTGTATGGCCGCAACGAGGCGCGCGGGGTCGAGATGCTGCGCAAGGGGGCGGACCGCCAGCAGGTGCTTGCGGAAACCGGCTGCACGGTGGGCCTGGCGGGCGTGAGCGCGGGCATACCGGAAGGCCAGGTCACCTGCATCATGGGGTTGTCCGGTTCCGGCAAATCGACGCTGGTGCGCCACCTGAACCGGCTCATCGACCCATCGGCGGGCCGCATCCTGCTGGATGGCCGCAACATCCTGGAGCTCGACATGCCCGCATTGCGGGAACTGCGCCGCCGCCACATCAGCATGGTGTTCCAGGCTTTCGGCCTCATGCCCCACATGAATGTGCTGGACAACGTCGCCTTCGGCCTTCTGGTCAGGGGCGACCCCAGGCGGCAGGCTCGCCAGGTCGCCGGCCAGTGGCTGGAACGGGTGGGGCTGGCCGACTATGGCGGCCATTTCCCCGATGAACTGTCGGGCGGCATGCGTCAGCGGGTCGGCCTCGCCCGCGCCCTGGCCATCGATGCGGATGTGCTGCTCATGGACGAAGCGTTTTCGGCGCTGGATCCGCTGATCCGCTATGACATGCAGGATCAACTGCTCGAACTGCAGCAGCGGCTGCGCAAGACCATCGTGTTCATCACGCACGACATTCAGGAAGCCTTGCGCCTGGGCGACCATATCGTGATCCTGCGCGACGGCCGGGTGGAACAGATCGGGGCGCCCAAGGAAATACGCGAGCAGCCGGTCAATGAATACGTCGAGCGTTTCGTCGTGCATCGCGATGAGCACAAGTCTTGACCGGCCCGGCGGGTCGTCAGGCGGGTGCCCTTTCATGGCGAAGCGCGCCCCCGATGTAGACGGCCGCAATGGCACGGTCGTCCGCCATGGTCATCTGCAGAAAGAGCGCTTCCTCCAGGCTCTCGCAATGCCGCATGCGGAATTCCAGCAGCGGCGTGGATTTCAGGTCCATCACAAGCAGGTCGGCTTCCATCCCCGGTTCTATGCCGCCGATGCGATCCGCCAGGTGCAGTGCGCGGGCGCCGCCGCGCGTCGCCAGGTAGAAGGCGCAGGCCGCCGACAGTGAGTGCCCGCCCAATTGGGCCATCCGGTAGGCGGCGCCCATGGTGACGAGCATGGAAAGCGACGTGCCGGCGCCGACATCCGTGGCCAGCCCCAGCCGCAAGGCGCCGCCCGCCGCGGCGGCCCGCCCGAAATCGAAGAGCCCGCTGCCCAGGAAGGCATTCGAGGTGGGGCAGTGTGCGATGGCCGAGCCGCTGTCGCGCAGCAGATCCCATTCGGGGCCGGTGAGGTGCAGGCAATGGCCGAACACGGCGCGAGGGCCTATCAGGCCGTAATGCGCGTAGACATCGAGGTAGTTCGCCCGCTCCGGGAACAGCTCGCGCACCCATTCCACTTCGCGGGTGTTTTCCGACAAATGGGTCTGCATCGCGGTGCCCGGGGACTGCGCCCAGAGCGTGCCCGCGGCTTCCAGCTGCCCCGGCGAGCACGACGGCGCAAAACGCGGCGTGATGGCGTAGGTGAGCCGGGCGTGCCCGTGCCAGCGGCGGATCAGGGCGGCGGATTCGTCGTAGCCCCGCTGGGCCGTGTCGCGCAAACCCTCGGGAGCGTTCCTGTCCATCAGGACCTTGCCGGCCTGCATGCGCATGCCGCGCTGTACGGCCGCCTCGAAGAAGGCGTCCACGGAGGCCGGATGCACCGTGCAGTAGACGCTGGCGGTCGTGGTGCCGGCACGCAGGCATTCGTCCAGGAAGCGGTCCGCCACGCCGCGCGCATGGGCGGGGTCCGCGAACCGCTGCTCGGCGGGGAAGGTGTAGTGTTCCAGCCAGTCGACCAGCTGCTTGCCGTAGGCGCCGATGGTCTGCAACTGTGGATAATGGACGTGAGTGTCGACGAAGCCCGGCATGATCAGCTTGTCGGGATAGTGTTCCACGCGGATGCCGCCAAGCTGGCCGCGCAGGGCGTTCCAGTCGCCCGCATGTGTGATGACACCGTCTTCGATCAGGATCAGGCCGTCGGGCTCGTGATGCAGGGCGTCCGAGACTGTTGTTTTCATTGGGTCGTCCCGGAAACTGATCCAGGGGCCCCTTATGGCCCGGCGCCGATCCTGCTCCATGCTGTCCCGCCCCCTTCACCGTTATGGGTTGCATCCGTCACCACGATCGTACCGCGGCCTGCCGGCGGGCTGCCGCATTAGTGAAAACCCCCTTGTGCCGCAGAAGATCCCCAGACTAAGGGGCTTGCGGTATAGGCCGTGTCCATGTTAAATTGGCGGGCTTCGCCCTTTTGCTTTTTTTGGGCGAGAAATCGAAGCCTATTAGCCCCGACCAATCGCAGTCGGGAATGGAGAAAACAATGTCGAACTCGACACCTACGCCCGCCGCTCACCGGCTGGGACTCGTGGGGCGCAAGGTCGGCATGACCCGCATTTTCACGGAAGATGGCGAATCCATCCCCGTGACCGTGCTGGACGTGTCGAACAACCGCATCACGCAGGTCAAGTCGCCAGAAGTTGATGGCTACGCGGCCGTGCAAGTCACCTATGGCACCCGTCGCGCATCGCGCGTGACCAAGCCGGCGGCTGGCCATTTCGCCAAGGCCGGCACCGAAGCCGGCAGCGTCCTGAAGGAATTCCGCCTCGATCCCGCCAAGGCCGCCGAATTCACGGCCGGCTCCGTCGTGGCCGTCGAAAGCGTGTTCGAAGCCGGCCAGAAGGTCGACGTCACCGGTACCACCATCGGCAAGGGTTTTGCCGGTACCATCAAGCGTCACCACTTCGCCGGCCAGCGCAATTCCCACGGCAACTCGATCTCGCACCGCGTTCCCGGTTCCATCGGCATGGCCCAGGATCCCGGCCGCGTGTTCCCCGGCAAGAAGATGTCGGGCCATCTGGGTGACGTCACCCGTACCATCCAGAACCTCGATATCGTGCGCGTCGACGCCGAACGCGGCCTTCTGCTGGTCAAGGGCGCTGTCCCCGGCCACAAGAACGGCAATGTCGTCGTGCGTCCCGCCGTCAAGGCGTCGGCCAAGAAAGGAGCCTAAACATGGAACTCAAGCTCCTGAATGACCAGGGTCAAGCCGCTTCCACCGTTGCCGCCCCCGATACCGTATTCGGTCGCGAATTCAACGAAGCACTGGTGCACCAGATCGTCGTCGCCTTCCAGGCCAATGCCCGTGGCGGCAACCGTGCCCAGAAGGACCGCGCAACGGTCAAGCACTCCACCCGCAAGCCGTGGCGCCAGAAGGGCACGGGCCGCGCCCGCGCCGGTATGACGTCCTCGCCGCTGTGGCGTGGGGGTGGCCGCGCTTTCCCGAGCTCGCCCGACGAAAACTTCTCGCAGAAGGTCAACAAGAAGATGTATCGCGCCGGCATTCGCGCGATCCTTTCGCAGCTGGCCCGCGAAGACCGCATCGGCGTGGTGGATTCCTTCACCCTCGAGTCTCCCAAGACCAAGCTGGCAGCCGCCAAGCTGAAGGACATGGGGCTCGACTCGGTACTGATCATCACCGATGCGCTCGACGAGAACCTCTATCTCGCAACGCGCAACCTGCCGCACGTTGCCGTGGTGGAACCGCGCTACGCCGATCCGCTTTCGCTGATCCACTACAAGAAAGTGCTGATCACCAAGCCGGCTATCGCTCAACTCGAGGAGATGTTGGGATGAACGCCGAACGTTTGATGCAAGTCATCCTGGCGCCCGTCGTGACCGAAAAGGCCACGCTCGTCGCCGAAAAAAATCAGCAAATCGCTTTCCGCGTCGCCGCTGACGCGACGAAGCCTGAAATCAAGGCCGCCGTCGAACTCCTCTTCAAGGTCGAGGTCGAGTCCGTGCAGGTCCTGAACCGCAAGGGCAAAGAAAAGCGTTTTGGCCGTTTCATGGGTCGCCGCCGTAATGAGCGCAAGGCATACGTCACGCTCAAGAACGGTCAGGAACTCGACTTTACTGAGGTGAACTAATGGCACTCGTAAAAGTCAAGCCGACATCGGCCGGCCGCCGTGGCATGATCAAGGTGGTTGCCGCCAATCTGCACAAGGGCGCGCCGTACGCTGGTCTGCTCGAAAAGAAGAAGCGCGGTTCGGGCCGTAACAACAACGGCCACATCACCGTGCGCCATCGTGGCGGTGGCCACAAGCAGCAATACCGCATCGTGGATTTCCGCCGCAACAAGGACGGCATCCCCGCCAAGGTCGAGCGCCTGGAATACGATCCCAATCGTACCGCGCACCTGGCCCTGCTGTGCTATGCGGACGGCGAGCGCCGCTACATCATCGCTCCCCGCGGCCTGGCCGTGGGCGCCACGCTGATGTCCGGCCAGGATGCTCCCATCCGTGCCGGCAACACGCTGCCGATCCGCAACATCCCGGTTGGCGCCACCATCCACTGCATCGAAATGCTGCCCGGCAAGGGCGCGCAGATCGCCCGCTCCGCCGGCGCATCGGCGGTGCTGCTGGCCCGTGAAGGCACCTACGCGCAGGTCCGCCTGCGTTCCGGCGAAGTCCGCCGTGTGCACATCGATTGCCGCGCCACCATTGGCGAAGTCGGCAACGAAGAGCACAGCCTGCGCCAGATCGGCAAGGCCGGTGCGATGCGCTGGCGTGGTGTCCGCCCGACCGTTCGCGGCGTTGCCATGAACCCGATCGATCACCCCCACGGCGGTGGTGAAGGCCGCACCGGCGAGGGCCGTGAGCCCGTCAGCCCGTGGGGTACGCCTGCAAAGGGCTATCGGACCCGTCGAAACAAGCGCACCGAGAACATGATTGTCTCGCGTCGCAAGCGCAAGTAAGGGGCGAACACTATGTCACGTTCGATCAAGAAAGGCCCATTCGTCGACGCGCATCTGATCAGCAAGGTCGATGCGGCCGTCGCAGGCAAAGACAAAAAGCCGATCAAGACCTGGTCGCGCCGTTCCACCATCCTGCCCGAATTCATCGGGCTGACCATTGCCGTCCATAATGGCCGCCAGCACGTTCCCGTGTACATCAACGAGAACATGGTTGGCCACAAGCTGGGCGAGTTCGCGCTGACCCGTACGTTCAAGGGCCACGCCGCGGACAAGAAGTCCCGGAGGTAAGAGATGGAAACTACTGCAAATATCCGTGGTGTCCGGATCTCGGCCCAGAAAGCGCGCCTCGTTGCGGATCTCATCCGCGGCAAGAGTGTCGCCCAGGCGCTGAACATCCTGGCGTTCACACCCAAGAAGGCAGCGGACATCCTCAAGAAAGCCCTTGAGTCCGCCATTGCCAACGCCGAGCACAATGACGGCGCGGACATCGATGAACTCCGTGTCACGACCATCTACGTCGACAAGGGTCAATCGCTGAAGCGTTTTTCCGCCCGTGCCAAGGGCCGCGGTAACCGTATCGAGAAGCAGACCTGCCACATCGTGGTCAAGGTCGGGGCTTAAGGAGTCACAATGGGACAGAAAATTCATCCGATTGGCTTCCGCCTCGCGGTCAACCGTAACTGGAGTTCGCGCTGGTACGCGGACGACAAGGCTTTCGGTGGCATGCTGGGCGAGGACATTCGCGTCCGCGAATACCTCAAGAAGAAGCTCAAGAACGCTTCGGTTGGCCGCGTGGTCATCGAGCGTCCCGCCAAGAACGCACGCATCACCATCTACTCGGCTCGTCCCGGTGTGGTGATCGGCAAGCGCGGCGAGGACATCGAGAACCTGAAGGCGGACCTGCAGCGTCTGCTGGGCGTGCCTGTGCACGTCAACATCGAAGAAATCCGCAAGCCTGAAACCGACGCTCAGCTCATCGCCGATTCGATCGCTCAGCAGCTCGAAAAGCGCATCATGTTCCGCCGCGCCATGAAGCGCGCCATGCAGAACGCCATGCGCCTGGGCGCCCAGGGCATCAAGATCATGAGCTCCGGCCGTCTGAACGGCATCGAGATCGCCCGTACCGAGTGGTACCGCGAAGGCCGTGTGCCCCTGCACACCCTGCGCGCCAACATCGACTACGGCACATCCGAAGCACAGACGACCTACGGCATCATCGGTATCAAGGTCTGGGTCTACAAGGGCGATATGCTGCCGAACGGCGAAATGCCGCCCGAGACAGCCGCTCCTCGTGATGAAGAGCGTCGCCCGCGCCGTGCGCCCCGTGGCGAGCGCCCCGATGGCCGTCGTCCTGGCGGACGCGGCCGTGGCGGCCGCCGCCCTGAAGCGGCTCCGGCGCCTGAAGGAGAATAAACATGCTGCAACCGTCACGCAGAAAGTATCGCAAAGAGCACAAGGGCCGCAACACCGGCCTGGCGACTCGCGGTGCACAGGTATCGTTCGGCGAGTTCGGTCTGAAGGCCACCGATCGTGGCCGCCTGACCGCGCGCCAGATCGAATCCGCCCGCCGAGCCATCAACCGCCACATCAAGCGCGGTGGCCGTATCTGGATCCGTGTGTTCCCCGACAAGCCGATTTCCCAGAAGCCGGCCGAAGTCCGTATGGGTAACGGCAAGGGCAATCCGGAGTTCTGGGTCGCCGAAATCCAACCCGGCAAGGTGCTGTATGAAATGGAGGGCGTCAGCGAGGAACTGGCTCGTGAAGCGTTCCGCCTGGCCGCCGCCAAGCTGCCGATCCGCACGACCTTCGTGTCGCGCCACATCGGTGCCTAAGGAGACGTCATGAAAGCCAGCGAACTCCGTTCCAAAGATGCCACCGAGCTCTCCAAAGAGCTCGAAAGCCTGCTGAAGGCACAATTCAACCTGCGCATGCAGCGTGCCACCCAGCAGCTTTCCAACACCAGCCAGATCGGCAAAGTGCGCCGCGATATCGCACGCGTCCGTACCATCATGGCTGAGAAGGCAGGACAGTAAAAATGAGCGAAACCCAAACTACAGCACCGGCTCAAACCGCTCCCGAAGCGGCCAAGCGCCAGCGCACCCTCATCGGCCGTGTCGTCAGCAACAAGATGGACAAGACCGTAGTGGTGAAGATCGAACGCCGTGTCAAGCACCCCGTGCTGGGCAAGATCGTCGTGCGTTCGAACAAGTACAAGGCTCACGATGAGGCCAACCAGTACAACGAGGGCGACCTCGTCGAAATCGCGGAAGGTCGTCCGATCTCGCGCGATAAGTCCTGGAAGGTCGTGCGCCTGCTCGAAGCCGCGCGCGTCATCTGATATCCCTCGTCCGGGCGGCTTTTGTCGTCCAGGACGTTCGGGAATCAAAAAATCCGGAGCCTTCGCAAGAAGCCTCCGGATTTTTCTTTCCACCAGCCGGACATCGGCGCCCCGCGCCGCGGAACCTCAAGCCTGGTCAGCCGCTCTTTGTTGCCGCCAAGCGTTCGACAGCGCGTCCAGAAAGATTCCGGCGGCTTCCCACGGCGTCATCGCACCTTGCGTCACTGCATCCGCCAATAGCGGCAGCGGATGTTCGGTGTCGTCGGGCAGCGATTGTGCCAGCAGGCGGCCCGAGGCAAGCCGGAGGATATGTTCCTGGAGCCTTTCGGCGCGGCGGGTTCTGTCGCGGCCGCTCGTATGCTGCCAGCCAAGAAAATCATCGACTGCGCGGCACAGCATTTCGGTGCCCGTGTTTTCCGCCGCGCTGATGCGCACGACCGGGGGCCGCCAGAACGATTCGCCCGTGCCGGGGTCGCCGTGGCGGCGGTGGACGGTGGCGTTGGTATACAGCATGCTTTCCCGACCGGCTTTTTCCCGGGACTCATTGATGCCCGCCCGCCCGTGGTAGATCAGGTCGAGATTGGCTTCGAGATGAGCGGCAACGGTTTCGGCGCCGGGCAGGTCGGATTTGTTGACCGCGTATACATCGCCGATTTCCAGGATGCCGGCCTTGCCGGCCTGGATCTGGTCCCCCAGGCCGGGCACCGAGACGACAATGACACAATCGGCCAGAGTCGCCACTTCGACGTCGGCTTGCCCGCTGCCGACGGTTTCGACGATGATGCGTTCGAAGCCCTGTGCCGCCATCACGGCCACCACATCCTGGACTGCCCGGCTCAGGCCGCCGACGTGGCCGCGCGATGAGAGGCTGCGCATGAACACGCGGGGATGCGTCGAGGCCCGGTTCATGCGAAAGCGATCGCCGAGTACGGCGCCCCCGGTGAAGGGGCTGGAAGGGTCGATGGCAATGATGGCGACCTGGTCGCCCTGGTCCGCCCAATGCACCGCGAGCCGGTCGACCAGGGTGGACTTGCCGGCCCCGGGCGGGCCGGCGATGCCGATCACGGGAATGTGGTTCTGTGTCTGGTAGGCTTCCTGCAGAATGGCGTGCGATTCGGGGCGCCTGTTCTCGACGAGGCTGAGCGTGCGGGCGACTTGCCGTATATTGAATCTGGTGTCGAGCATGGGTTCAGTCCACTGTAACGAGCATGCCGTCGCCCTGGCCGAAGCCGCCGCAGATCGCGGCGACACCACGCCCGCCCCCGCGGCGACGGAGCCCGTTGATGAGGGTCATCACGATCCGGGCGCCGCTGGCGCCCAGGGGATGGCCGAGCGCGACGGCGCCGCCATGCATATTGGTGCGCGAGCGCAGCCGTTCGGCCGTGGCGGGGTCGCCCTTGGCCAGCGTGAGCGTGCTGACGAGGGGCGTCGCGGCATAGGCTTCGTTGATTTCGATGGCATCCCACCCGCAAGCATCCGCGCCGGCGCGTTCTGCCAGCCTGGCAATGGCAAGGGCCGGCGTCGAGGTGCCGGAAGTGGGCGCCCCGCTTACCTGCACATAGTCGACGATCCGCGCCAGCACTTCCAGACCGTGGGCGCGGGCGAAGTCGCGCCTGCAGAGGGCCAGGAAGGCCGCACCGTCGTTCAGGCCGGGAGCGTTGCCCGCCGTGACCGTCTTCCCGCCATAAACCGGCTGGAGCTTTGCAAGGTCTTCGAGCGACGTGTCCGGGCGCGGCGATTCGTCCGCTTTGATTTCCCTGGCCGCCCCTTTTGGATCGGGCGCTTCGACCGTGAACCGCTCGAACTCGAAGTACCCATCGGCTTGCGCGCGCGCATAGCGCCGGTGGCTGTCCACCGCCCAGGCATCCTGCGCCTCGCGGCCCACGCCGCGCCGGATCGCTTCATCGCCGGTGTAGACGGCGATCGGCTGTTGCACGGCGCGGCCGCGGATCAGCAGCGGATCTTCGACGGTGACGTTGCCCAGACGCCGGGCGCGCTGCCGCGGCCATAGCAGGGGGGTGTTGCTGAGGGATTCGAAGCCGCCGCATACGACGACCGAGGCCTCGCCCAGCCTGATGTCCCTGAACCCCATGCCGATTGCCGTCATGCCTGAGCAGCATGCGCGGTCGATCGCTGCCGACGGTGTCGTTTCAGGCAGCGAAGAGCCGAGCACGGCCTGCCGCACCGGTGTCAGTACCGCGGATGCGATCATGCCGACGCCGCCGTAGAGGGCGTCGATCGCGCCTGCGGGGACCCCGGAGCGTGCGACGCATGCATCGATGGCGAGCGCCCCGAGAGCGGGGCCGTCGAAACCCCGCAAGGCGCCTTCGAACCGGCCGAACGGTGTTCTTGCCACTGAAACGACGACCACATCGGCATCAGACATTTTCGGATCTCCACATGGCCAAGGCTTCCGCCTTCAGTTTCGGCCGATCGACCTTGCCATTCGCGTTCTTGGGTATGGCGTCCACAAAGTGGAAATGGCGGGGCGTTTTGAAGCCCAGCAAGGCTTTGCAGTAGTCGGCCAATTGCCGGGAGGAGGGTGTTTCGTCGGCGACCGGGGCAACGAAGGCGACCGCTATTTCCCCCCAGTCGGGATCGGGAATGCCGAGGACGACGGCTTCCAGGACGCCGGGGTGGCTGGTCAGCACGGCTTCGACTTCGGTGGGATAGATATTGAAGCCGCCGCTGATGAGCATGTCCTTGCTGCGGCCGGAGATCGTGATGAACCCGTGTTCGTCGCAGTAAGCCAGATCGCCCGACCACAGCCAGCCATCCCGCAATACCTTGGCGGTTTCCTCGGGGCGGTTCCAGTAGCCTTGCATGACGTGTTCCGAGCGGATGGTGATCTCGCCGACTTCGCCGACGGGGACCGGTTCGCCGTCGCTGTCCCGCAGCACCACTTCGATGAAGGTATAGGGTTTGCCGATGCAGCCGACGCGGGGCGTCCCCCTTTCCGTTCCTTCGCCCGGCAGGAAGTGATCGGCGGGGCCGAGCGTTGCCACTGTCATCATGGCTTCCGTCAGGCCATAGTTCTGCGTGAGGATGGGCCCGAAGCGGTCCAGTGCCTTGCCCAGGGTGTTGCGGGAGATCGGCTCGGCCCCGTAGCCAATGGCACGCAGGCTCGTCAGGTCGAAGCGTTCGATATCCGGGTGATTGACGATGCGCGTCAGCACGGTCGGCACACAAGTGAAAACGGTGATCCGTTCGCGCGGGATCGCTTCCAGCAAGCCGTCGATCGACCCGCCTTCGATGATCACGTTGCGTGCGCCGCGCAGATACCAGGGAACGAAGTAAGTGCCGCTGGCATGGGTAAGGGGCCCGATATGCGCCACCACGTCGTCGTGGCGTATATCGCGGTCGATCAGCATGTTGCGATACACCGCCGACCAGTTGCGGCGGGTCAGCATGACCCCTTTGGGTTTCCCCGAAGTGCCGGAGGTGTAGTTGATGGTGCACAGATCGTCGGGCCGGGAGAGATCGGGAACCCGACCCGCGGCCCCGGTCAGGGCGGGCCAGCCCGGGCCGTTCATCGCGTCGCGGCCGTCGGCCTGGCACCACCAGAGCCCGGGCCGGCCGGACGCAAGCGCCGTGGCGCGGTCGGACGTCACGCTGTCGAAGAAGACAGCCGAGGCGCCACAATCTTCAATGATGGTTTCCACTTCCCGGGCGGTGAAGCGCATATTCAGCGGTACCCGCACGAGCCCGGCCTGTTCGAGCGCGAACTGCAGCAGAATGTATTCGGGCCGGTTCGACATGAAAAGGCAGACGCGGGCGCCGCGTTCGAGGCGGACGGCCAGGCCGGCGGCAATGGCGGCGGCCTGCGCGTTGAATTCGGAGAAGGTCCATCGCCGGTGGCCATATGTCAGGCATTCCCGTTCGGAAAAGTGGCGGGCGGCTTTGTCGGTGATGGCGCTCAGAGAAGCCGGATTATTCATGCCCTGTCGCCGTAGCGCTCCAGAATGTAGTGGACGATGTCAGGTACGGGCGTCCCCGACAGGAAGATCTCGTTTACGCCGGCTTCCTTCAGCGGACCGATGTCCTCTTGAGGGATGACGCCCCCGGCGATCAGCCCGATGTCCTGTGCCCCGGCTTCCCCCAGCAGTTTCCTGAGCCTGGGCAGCAGGGTGAGATGGGCGCCGGAAAGAATGCTGATGCCGATCACGTCGACGTCTTCTTCCAGCGCCGCCCGGACCACCTGTTCCGGTGTCCGGCGCAGCCCGGTGTAAATGACCTCCATCCCGGCGTCCAGCAGACCGCGCGCGATGACGCGGGCGCCGACGTCATGGCCGTCGAGCCCTACCTTGGCGACCAATACACGGACTTTTCTTTCCGACGCGGCCATACGGCTTTCCCTTAAAAATCGGTTGATGGCTCGAAGACGCCGAAATGGCTCTTCCATCGTTCGCAGATCTCGCCCACGGTGGCGAGCGCCTTGACCGCCTCGATCGTGGGGGGAACCATGTTGGAGCCGTTCCGGCAGGCCTCATCGATGGCGGCGAGCGCCGCCTCGACTCGTGCCGGGTCCCGCCTGGCCTTGACGTCCGCGATGCGCCGCAGCTGTTTCTGCAGGGTGCGGGAATCGATCCGGAAGGCGGTGTTGGGTACGTTGGGCTGCTGCGGCCACTTGTTGACCGTGACCCACGGCCGGCTGCCGCCATCGAGCGCCCGCTGACGGCGGACCGCCCCTTCCGTCATCCAGCGCCTGCCCAGCCCCGTGGTGATCACCGCCCTGGCGCCGCCCGCGTCTTCGATTTCGCTGAGGGCGCCCCGTATCTGTTCTTCGATCTGGTTGGTGAGCGTTTCCACGAAGTAGGAGCCGCCAAGCGGATCGATGGTGTCGATGAAGCCATGTTCATTGGCGAGGATCTGCTGGGTGCGCAGGGCCACCTTGACAGATTCTTCAGTGGGCGTGGAGACCGCTTCGTCGTAGGACGCAATGTAGACATACGAGGCGCCGCCCAACACGTATGCCAGGGTGCCGAAGCCGATGCGCACGATGTTGTTGAGAGGTTCCTGCAGGGTTTCCTGCCCATGGCCGTAGACGGTCATGCGCAGGGCCATTGCTTCCGGGCGGGTGGCGCCATAACGCTCTTTCATCAATCGCGCCCAGGTTCGGCGCAGCGCCCGCAGGTTGGCGACGGATATGAAGAAGTCATGCCGCTCGTCGGGGAACATGTGGAGCAGGGGGGCGACCTGATCGATGCCGTAGCCTTTCCCGAGCAGCAGATCGAGGTAGTGCATCGCGTTCGACAGCGCGATGGCGGCCGACCTGCTGGAGCCCGCCCCGCCGGCGTTGATGTGATTGACGCATACTGTCATCGGCGACCAGTTGGGGGCATGTTCCGCGCACCACGCCACACAGTCCGAGGCGAGCCGGGCGGCGGCTTCCGCCGGAAGGATCTGCGTGCCCCGCGCAATATATTCCTTGAGCGGATCGTTCTGCAGATTGACCGTGTATTGGCTCCATTCGAGCCCCCGGCGCTCGCCGAGCGCCGCGAACATGGCAAGTACGATGGGGCCGATGGAGTTTCCCAGGGTGCCGACCCGTTTGATGCGGGTGAGGTCGATGCCGTCGAACAGCGCTTCCATATCCGCCAGGCTGTCGATGGCCACGCCGACCTGCCCGACTTCGCCGGTGGACATTTCGTGATCGGAGTCGTAGCCGCACTGGGTGGGAAGATCGAGTGCGACCAGCAACTGTTCAGCGCCCCAGTCGACCAGCGTCTGGAAGCGTTTGTTGCAGTCTTGTGCTTCGCCGAAACCCGAGTACGCCGACACCACGAAGGATTCCGTGCGGTACATGCTGGCCCGGTCGCCGCGGGTGAACGGGTACTGGCCGGGAAAGCCGATGTCTTCAAGATAGGAGCGGCCGCTGTCGATATCCAGCGGCGTATAGAGGGGGGCGATCTTGATGCCGACGTCCGACATGAAGGAGCGCTGTTCCCCTTTTTCCGCCACTTCGGCGTCGTAGTGGCGTTCCCGCCATTCCTTCAGGGCCTCGGGCAGCGAGGCGGTGCCCGGCCCCGCGGGTTGAGGCTTGAGACTCTCGTTCACACTGGGCTCCTTGCTCCGGTGATGGCCCCGGCCGTATCCACTGCCCATGAACCGGATCGGGTATGAACGGGTTCGGTGAAGGACAGGCGCGGCATCGGCCAATGACGGTATGGACGAGAGCCGGCGGACGGGGGCTTTGTCTTGCTATTATTATTGTGTATTCATCAATATTAATCAATATACATTGCTGAAAAATCTATTTTATAGATAAAATATTGATGAATACACGAATACAGGGTCTGCGACCGACCATCGGGGAATCCGGGACATGGAAAAAAGAATCAAGCTGAACGACACCGACATCCAGATCATCAAGTGCCTGCACAAAGATGCGCGCATGTCCGCCAGTGCCATCGCGGACGGGCTCAATCTGCCGGAATCCACGGTGCGTCATCGTCTGAACCGGCTGGTCAACGGAGGGGTGATCGAGTTTGTCGCTCAGACCAGCCCTTTGAGTGTCGGTTATCCCGTGTGGATCATGATGGAAATCGAGGTCGAGGCGCTTCTGATCCGCAAGGTTGCGCAGCAGCTGGCTGAACTGAACGAGGTGTATATCGTCTATACGACCACCGGGGCGTTCGATATTTCGGCCGGGGCCACGTTCCGGACGAACAAGGAATTCGTCGACTTCCTGGCGGGCCCCTTTGCGGGAATCAAGGGGATACGGCGGGTGACCACCCGGGCGATCCTGGAAGTCTACAAGCGGCAATTCAAATTCCTGCCGCCGGTGGACGGCGACTAGGGCCTGTTCACGTTAAAAGCACCTTAAGCATGAACAGGCCCTGATCGCCCCGCTTGCCCTTGGGCCCGTATTCAGGAGCAATCCACCACCACGTTGCCCAGGTAGCCTTGCTCGACCGCATGATGCGCGTCGACGATGCGCTGCAGCGGGAAACGGGCGCCTATATGGTGCTGCAATACGCCTTCGCGCAGCAGGGCCTGCAGGCCGTTCACGGCGTTCGTACGCTGGGTGGGTGTCAGCTCGTAGACCAGAAAGAAGCTCAGCGTCAATGAGCGGGGCAGCCAGGCGGCATAGTCCAGGGGAATGGCGCCGCGCGTGTTCGAGCCAAAGCAGACGAAGCGGCCGTGCGCGGCCAGCACCCCTTCATTCACCAGCGAGTGGCTGGTGGAAAGATCCATGTCTATGATTGCGTCCACACCGGCGCCGTCCGTCAGCGACAGTACCCGCTGCGCCGTGGGTTCCTGTTTATACAGAATCGTTTCGTGGAAGCCCGCCTGCCGCAGATAAGCGGCTTTTTCTTCCGAACCCACGGTCGTGATGACACGCGCCCCGCGGGCCCGGGCCATCTGCAGGGCGTAGAAACCCACCGCGGAAGCGCCACCGATGACCAGCACCGATTTGCCCGCCGCAAGTTCCGCGAGTTCCACCGCCCGGTAGGCGGTCAGCGCGGGTATCCCCAGGCAGGCTCCGGCCTCCAGGGAGGTGTCGTCCGGCAGAGGTACCGCCTGATTCGAAGGCAGGACGACATATTCGGCGGCCGTTCCATGCGGCCTTTTGTACTGGGCGTTCCAGGTCCAGACGCGCTCGCCGACGCGCGCCGGGGCGACACCCTCGCCGACGCGGTCGATGATGCCGGCGCCGTCGCTGTGAGGGATGACGATGCCATCGAGCACGGGCCGGCTGCCGGCGCGTGATTTCGTGTCCGAGGGGTTGACGCCGGAAAATGCCACCCGGATGCGGACTTCGCCGGGGCCGGGCATGGGCGTGGGCTGTTCACCGAATCGCAGGACCTCTTCGGCCGGGCCGTTGCGTTCGTACCAGGCGGCCCGCATCAGTTGCGCCCCGCGGTGACGAAACGATTGCTCAATGTGCCCAGGCCGGTCAGCGTCACGTCGACACGGTCGCCGTGTTGCAGGTTGGGCGAGTGGCCGTCGGTTCCCATCCAGAGGATGTCGCCGGGATGAAGGGTGATGTAGCGGCTCATGGTGCTGATGAATTCTTCGATGCCGAACAGCATTTCCGCAGTGTGAAAGCGTGTCGTTTCCTGGCCGTTCACACTCACGGTCGTTTCCATGGCGGGCAGATCGGCGCTGGTGCTGATCCAGGGCCCCATGGGCTTGAAGGTGTCCGCATTCTTCGAGCGCCAGAATGTCCGGTCGGTTGCCTGCCAATCGCGCTCGCTGACGTCATTGCCGATGGTGTAGCCCAGAATGCACTGGGCCACTTCATCGATACCGATGTTTCTGGTCTTCTTGCCGATCACTACGACGAGTTCCCCTTCGTAGTGGATGCGGTTCGCATCGGCGGGCATGATCACGTCTTCCCCATGGGCGACCAGGGCATTGTTGGCGCGGTAGCCGACGTCCGGCTTGGTGGGAATGTTCAGCCCGACCGTGCCGATATGCTTCACGTAATTGAGCCCGACACAGTAGAAGGTGGGCGGCACGACCGGCACTTCAAGCTTCACATCGCCCAGGTCCAGCCGGGTGGCGGTGGTTTCGTGCCCGCTGAAAGGGTCGCCGCGCACCGCGGTGATGCGATCATTGTCTTCCAGTATGCCGTAGCGGGTTTCGCCGTCCAGGGTGTAGCGTATCCATCTCATTATTTGATTTCCTTCAAGGTACCGCTGCAAAGGCAATGGGGTCATTGCTCAATTCGTCGATCAGCCAGCCCGTGTCCCTGCGTTTCAGTGCAACGTGGATGGTGCGGATCGACTCGATGCCGTCCAGGGGCGCGGGGCCGTCCAGGGCCTGATCCGTTTCGTGGCGCACCACCAGCATATAGCCTCGCATCGTGCAGCGGCCCGCGTCAATATGGTCGACGACGAGGTTGGTGATGATATGCGCAATCCGCATGTTGGGCGAGCGTTGCCGCAAGGCCTGCAGCGCTTCCGCCGGGCCGCGCAACTGTTTGCCCTGACGATGCCAGACCGCATCCGGGGCGAGCAGGCTCACCAGCGCATCATAATCCCGTTCATCCAGATGGCGGAAGAACAACATCACCTGATTACCGCACTCGGTCATATCGAGGTTCATCAAAACATTTCCTGTTCAAGTTCGAAACCGTTGGCGTGCCGGACGCCCATGCCGAAAGGCGGCCGCCGAGGCGGCAATGGCGCGGGCGTTTGTTTAGGGAAGCTCTGAACAAGTCCTAGCGCCGCATGCATCTGTGGATTCGGGCGGTCTGCTTCGTTGCAAATGCTCGCGATAGCTACGGCTATCGCTGCGCTTTGCGCTTCGCATCCCATTCCGACCCACAGCGCCTGCTTTCCGCTCGACTTGTTCAGAGCTTCCTTAGTACAGCTCGGGAAAATACTTGTCGGCCATTACCTGGCAGCGCTTGATCAGCCTGTGTTCTTCGGGCGTGTAGTCCGCCACCGCGTTGTGTATCGTTCCCATGTTGTCCCACATCAGTACATCGCCTTCCTGCCAGCGGTGGCGGTAGCGGTATTTTTCCCGCAGCTGGTGCTCGAAGAGGAATTTCAGCACGGCGTCGCTGCGTTCTTCAGGCAGTTCGTTGATGCGCATCGAATATCCGGGATTGGCGTACAGCACCTTCTTCCCGGTAATGGGGTGGACGAGGAAAACGGGGTGCGAAACCGGGGGCTTGCGCTGGCGTTGTTCTTCAGTCAGCGGCGGGCGGGGGCTGCCTTTCTCGCGGCGCATCATTTCCCAGAACTTGTTGAAATCGTGCGTGATCGTCATGCCGTCCAGCTCTTGCTTCAGGTCTTCCGGCAGGTCCTCGTAAGCGGCGTGCATGTCACAGAATTCGGTATTCCCCAGCGGTTCGCCATCGCGATGCGGAATCTTGATGCCGTAGAGCACGTTGGCGAAGGCAATGGTCTTGCTATAGGACATGTCCGTGTGCCAGTCCTGCCCGGCATCGCTCAGCCCTATCGGTTTGCCGTTCTCTTTCATGTTGGAAAGAATCATGACTTCGGGATAGCCGGTGTCATAAAAGGCATTGGCGACGTTGATCTCCAGCTTGCCGAAGCGGGAGGCATAGTTGCGCAGTTGTTCGGAAGTCAGCCGCTGGCCCGGAAAGCTCACTACACCATGTCTGCCCAGCGCCTGCTCTATGGTCTCGTAGTCTGCGTCGCTCAGCGGCTGCGACAGGTCGATGTCGTGGATGGTGGCGCCCAGTCCCGCGCCTTTCGGTTCGATTTTCATAGCTAAGGGCTTGATATGGATTAAGAGAATCCCATTCTAGCGGTGAGCCATGCACTGTAATACCATAGAGTGGAAAAATCAGTTTTTCTGTTTTGGAAACATCAACGGCTCCATCATGAACACAATCGAGTGTATCGAGATCTTCGTGGAAGTCGCCAAGGGGCGGAGCTTCTCCAAAGCGGCGGAACGGCTCGGGATCAGCCGTTCCGCGGTGACGAAGAAAGTGGCCTGGCTGGAACAGGCCTTCGGCACTCAGCTGCTGCATCGCAATACCAAGCGTGTCAGCCTGACCGAGAGCGGCGAGATTCTGCTGCACAATGCCGATACTTTATCGAAAGCCGTCAATGACCTGAAAGACCTGGTCTGCAGCCCGGTACAGCGCCCGACCGGCCGCATCCGCGTGGGAGCCCCGCCTTCGTTCGGCGCGGTGCATCTGGCCCCCGCCATCCAGGCATTCGTCGAGACCTACCCCGATGTCCAGGTCTCTCTGCTGCTCGACGATGGCCGCAGCGACCTGATAGCGGAAAACATGGATCTGTCGCTGCGGATCGCCCCAAGGCTGAAAGACAGCAATCAAGTGGCCTATAAAATCGCCGTGGTGCCGCAGGCGCTGGTGGCGACACAGGAATACCTCGACCGGCGCGGCTGGCCCGAGCGGCCCGACGACCTGACAATGCACAACTGCCTGGTACACAGTCTGAAGGCCCCCACCGCCCGCTGGGAACTGACCGATGAGCAGGGTGTTCCGCGCGCCGTGCAGGTCGCGGGGACATTCAATTCGAATCTGGGCGAATCCTTATTGCATCTGGCATGCCGCCACCATGGCATTTCCATGCATCCTCTGTACATGATCGAGGCGTTCATCCGCCAGGGCACTTTGCGTGTGGTGCTGCCCCGGTATCATTGCCCGGGTCTGGATATCTATGCGATCGTCCAGAGCAAGCGTTATCTTCCATACAAGATACGTTTGTTGGTGGATCACCTGCAGGCATGGTTCGGGAACATGGAATGGGCGACTGTCGGCCCATGAAGGATTGAAGCAGGCGCCGTCAATGGATGCGCGTCACCGATGCTCTTGCGCTGGACTTGTATGCGATGCTTTCCGAGGCATCTTCCCGACCATCCCATTCCTCGACGCGGTTGCGCCCGTTCTTCTTTGCCCGGTATAGCGCCTTGTCAGCGGCGATCAGCAGCTCGTCGATATTGCCGGCGTCCGGCGACAGGGTGGCAACGCCGATGCTGACGGTGTAGGGGGGCAGGCCCGGCCCGGGCAGGATGGCCGCGCGCAGGCGCCGGGTCATGGCGGCCGCTTCGTCGCGCGCCAGCCCAGGCAGCAGCAGCACGAACTCCTCGCCGCCGTAGCGGCCGAAGGCGTCGACGGGGCGCAGCATGTCATGTACGGCCTGGGAAAAATCCTGAAGCACGCGGTCGCCTGTCGCATGGCCATAGCGGTCGTTGATTTCCTTGAAGTGATCCAGATCCAGCAGGGCGACCGAGAGCGGCCTGCCGTTGCGGCGGCCCTGTTCGAACTCGGCGCCCGCCAGTTTGAAGAAGGCGCCCCGGTTCAGCGCGCCGGTCAGTGCATCATGCGAGGCATTGAATTCCAGGATGGCCCGCAGGCGTTCATTGACCATCAGAATGAATCCCACCGTGCCGATCAGCAGGCTGACGTTGAACGATGCCAGGTAGATCGCCTGGAGGATGCCTGGGTCGAGCAGCCCCGAGGGGTGGTCCAGGTTTCCCAGGATGGAAAGCATGCGCAGCAGACAGCTTGCCGCGGTCAGGCCGAATGCCGATGCGGTGATGATGCCACCCACGCTGCGCCCGCCATGATGCGCGGGCAGCCAGCACAGAAGGCCGAACAGCGCGGCGCCGACCATCGACATGAGCACCAGGCGGACAATGAATGACGGCTGAACGAAAGTATGCCAGGCCAGCAAGGCCAGGATGACCGCCGCCGCCTGCGCCGCCCGGCGCCGCGAAGGAAGGGGGCGGTCGTAGAAGCGCAGCATGCCCGACGTGATCATGATCATGCCCGCCAGAATGAATGTGTTTGCCAGCATGACGTGGATGAAGGGATGCGTCTGCTGCTGGCTGAACAGCACCGAGGAAAATACGAATAGCGGGATGGATGCCGCCCATTGCCCGATGCCGCCGACCGATTTCGGGAAGTTGGCGCGCATGGCGACCAGGACAACGGCCAGCAAGATGGCAAGGAAACCGGCCAGGATGACAAGGGTTTGGGGATCAATGCCGTGCATGGCCGCTGGTTCGGGGGTCTCGGTGGCGGGCGGATGGAGGTGGCGCGGCCCGCGAGGGAAAGGGAACCTGTCTGCCTCGGAATCGTTTCGGGCGCGGCAAGGCTCGGACAGGCATGCTTGTGGATGGAACGGTTTGCGGGCAGCAGTCGCAACGCGCGATTGTAGCGTGAAGAACCGCTATTCCGGTATGCGGGGTAATCACGAAGACGGATGCGCGGCGATATGCGATGCCGCCGCCCGTTCAGCCCGCCTGTTTCGGTGTACCGTCGTGGTCGTCGCGCAGTTCGCGGCGCAGGATCTTGCCCACATTGCTGCGGGGCAGATCGTCACGGAACTCCACGACCCTGGGGCATTTGTAGCGTGTCAGTTTGTTGCGGCAGTGGTCGATCACCTGCTGCTGCGTCAGCGCCGGATTGCGCGATATGACATAGAGCTTCACGCTTTCGCCGGAATGTTCGTCGGGCACGCCGATCGCCGCGGCTTCCACGATGTCGGGGTGTTCGGCGGCGACCGACTCGACCTCGTTGGGGTAGACGTTGAAGCCTGACACCAGGATCATGTCCTTCTTGCGGTCCTTGATGTAGATATAGCCTTCATCGTCCACCAGCCCGATGTCGCCCGTGCGCAGGTAGCCGTCTTTGTCGAAGGCCTTTTCCGTTTCGTCCGGCCTGTTCCAGTAGCCGCGGCTGACCTGGGGGCCGCGCACGCAGATTTCCCCCACTTCGCCCACGCCGAGTTCCTGTTCATCGCCATTGCGTATGGAAATTTCGGTGGAAGGCACCGGCAGCCCGATGGACCCCGTGAAGTCGCGCCGGCCCAGCGGATTGATGGTGACGGCCGGCGAGGTTTCCGTCAGCCCGTAGGCCTGAGTGAGCGGGGTGCCGGTCAGCTTCAGCCACCGTTCGGCGACCGCTTCCTGTACGGCCATGCCGCCGCCCAGGGAAAGCTTCATGCGGGAAAAATCCAGTTTCTGGAACCCCGGGTCGTTCAGCAGGGCGTTGAAAAGGGTGTTGACCCCCGTGATGGCGGTGAACTTCACATTGGCCATGCTTTTCACCAATGTCGGAATGTCGCGCGGGTTGACGATGAGCAGGTTGCTGGCGCCCAGCTTGATGAAGGTCAGGCAGTTCGCGGTGAGGGCAAAGATGTGATAGAGGGGCAGGGCCGTGACGATGCATTCGTCCCCTTCGGTGACGTGGGGCCTGACCCAGGCATGGGCCTGGCACACGTTGGCGACGAGGTTGCCGTGGCTCAGCATGGCGCCCTTGGCGACGCCGGTGGTGCCGCCCGTATATTGCAGGCAGGCCAGGTCGTCATGGCCCAGCGCCACACGGTGGTACCCGCAATGCCGCCCGCTGACCAGGACGTCCTTGAACCGGCGCGCGCCGGGCAGGCTGTAGGCGGGTATCAGCTTCTTGAGCCGGCGCACCGCGAAATTGGTAATGGCGCCCTTCACGGTGCCTAGCATGTCGCCCACGCCGGTCAGCACGATATGCTTGATCGGCGTGCGCGGCAGCGCCTTTTCTAGGGTATGCGCGAAGTTCTCGGCAATGATGATGACCTCGGCCCCCGAATCGCCGAGCTGATGTTCGAGTTCGCTGGGGGTGTAGAGGGGATTGGTGTTCACCACCACGGCGCCGGCCCGCCAGGCGCCGAACAGGCAGATGGGGTATTGCAGCAGGTTGGGCATCATCAGGGCGATCCGGTCGCCCTTCTTCACGCCGATGGACTGCAGCCACGCCGCGAAGCAGCGCGAGGCTTCATCGAGTTCGCCATAGGTGAGCCTTGCGCCCATGCTGAGATAGGCGTTGTGGCGCACGAAGCGGGCACAGCTTTCTTCGAGCAGGGCGACGAGCGATGAATAGGCCTTGAGCTCGCTGCTGATATCGGTCGGGATGCCCGGTGGATAGTGGTCGTGCCAGATCGGATTCATGTCGCCATCCCCCATCTTGTCCGCTTTTTGTTGATGGTATCACCCTTGTCCCTGCTTGCGGCCATGTTGCGGGCCGCGGGCTTCAGACGGGTGTGACGCTTGGTGCCATGTGCCGCTCCCAATGAAGCGGGCCGCCTGAAAAGGGCGCAAATCCGGTGCCGAACACCACGCCGGCATCCGCGAGGTCGGCATCCGCGACGATGCCGTTCTCGACCCGTTCACGTGTGCTGGCCACCAGGGGTGAGATCAGGCGCCGCGCCAGCCCGGCGGGCGGTGTGCCCGGCGCCTGTTTCACGGGTTCGCCGTCCTTCCAGGCGTAGAAGCCGCGACCGGTCTTGCGGCCGAGTTCGTCGCGGTCCAGGCGTGATTGCAGGCAGCGCGGCGCGCCGCCCGCGCCCGCAAGTTGCAGCCCCGCCGCGTGGGCGATGTCCAGGCCCACGGTATCCGCCAGTTCCAATGGCCCCATGGGCATGCCGAACACTTTCATCGCCTCGTCCACCGTTTCGGGAGACAGGCCTTCATCCACACAGCGCATGGCTTCCAGCAGATAGGGCGCCAGCACGGCATTGACGAGAAAGCCCGGCGCGTCCCTGACGGGCAGAGGCAGCTTGCCCAGCTTGCCGACGAAGGTCAGCGCGGCGGCATGGGCGGCCGGATCCGTGCCGTCGGCTTTGACGACCTCCACCAAAGGCATCCGTGCCACGGGATTGAAGAAATGGATGCCGACCAGGCGCGAAGGTTCGGCCAGCGGCGCGCTCAGCGCTTCGAGCGAGAGACTGGAGGTGTTGGTTGCAAGCACGGCGCCGGGCTTCATACGGGGCTCGATGGCGGCATAGAGGCGATGCTTGGCGTCCAGGTCTTCCGTGATGGCTTCGATCACCAGGTCGGCGTGGCTGGCCCCGTGGCCGAGGGGATCGGGCATCAGCCGGTCCATGGCGCCGCGCCGCTGCCTGGTCTCCTTGAGCCGCCGCGAGAAAAGCGTCTGTGCCCGGCCCTGTGCGGCGGCGATGCGCTCCCGGTCCTGGTCCTGCAGCGTCACCTTCATGTCATGGAGCGCGCACCATGCGGCGATGTCCCCGCCCATCGTACCGGCTCCGATGACGTGCACATGCCGGATTTCGCGGATCCCCGGGGGTGGGGGTGCCGCGGCGCCCTGGCCGGGTTCGTGAAGAGACCCGCGGCCCTCCGCGTTCGTGGAGGCCTTTCCGAACGCTTTCAGGCGCTCCCGCAGGCGGAAGATGCGTATGAGGTTGCTCGCTGTGCCGGAGCGTACGACCTCATCGATGAGGCCGGGGGCGTTCAGTGCGTTGCCCCGGTGCCGGCCCCAGATTTCCAGTATCGCCCGGGGCGCCATGTAATGCTGGTAGGGGTCGCGCTGGTTCAGTTTCTTTTCAGTCCGCCGCATGACGAGCGGCCGCGCCAAGGGAAGATTGAGCAGCCGGCCCGCGCCTTGCGCCTTGCGCGGCCGTGTTCCCGAGTGCGCCAGGCCCTCGGCGGCGCGCATCTGCAGGCGGGGCGCCACACGCGCGTCCACGAGGCCCAGGGATGCGGCCTTGCGGGCGTCGACCGCGCGGCCCGTCAGCATCATGTCGAGGGCGGCGGGTGCGCCGATCAGGGCGGGCAGGCGCTTCATGCCTCCCCAGGCGGGAAAGATGCCCAGCATGACTTCGGGCAGGGCGAGTGAAGTATCCGCCTGGTCGACAGCCACGCGGTAGCGGCAGGCCAGGGCCAGTTCCAGGCCGCCGCCCAGGCAATGGCCCCGTATCAGGGCCAGCGTGGGGCAGGGCAGCGAAGCCAGCCGCTCGAAGGCGTCCCAGCCGTGGGCGATCAGGGCGCGTGCCGCTTCCGGGCTGTCCAGCGCGTCGAACTCGTCGATATCGGCGCCGGCGATGAAGCCGGAGGGCTTGCAGGAGTGGATGACGACGGCGGTCGGCGGCTGCCTGGAGAAATGTTCCAGCGCCGTCACGAGGTCGTCGAGAACGTTTCTGGAAAGGCGGTTCACGCTGGAGCCGGCGCAGTCGATGCCCAGCCAGGCCGTGCCGGCTTCATCGGCGCGATACCTGATGTTCGGCAAATCGGGCAATGTGGGGGTGATCATGCTTCGTCCTCGTGTCCGGATGAGCCCGGACGTGGAACAGTCACTGCCGATTGTTCCATGCCTGGCGAATCCGAGTCGCTTGCAAGCGACGAGGTGGACAAGCTCCGGCCGATACGGCCGGAGTTCTTCACGGGCGGTGCGGGCTGGCCGTTCAGGGCATCGCAGGTTTCCACCAGCATGGCCCCGCCCTGGCCCCCGCCGATGCAGATGGCCGCCATGCCGCGCCGCAGGCCGCGGGCGCGCAAGGCATGCAGCAGATGCAGCACGATGCGGGCGCCCGACGCCCCGACAGGGTGGCCGATCGCGATCGCCCCGCCGTCCACGTTGAGCCGCGCGCTGTCGAGCCGGCCCATGGCCGGGCGGCCCAGATGTTCGCGGCACCAGCGGTCGTCTTGCCACGCGGCGACGCAGGCGAGCACTTGTGCCGCGAATGCCTCGTTGATTTCCCATAGATCGGGGGTATCGAGGCCCATGCCGTGGCGTTCGAGTATGGGAGTCGCGGCATGGACGGGACCCAGCCCCATGCTGGCCGGATCCAGTGCCGCCCACTGGACGTCCAGAATGCGCCCCAGCGGCCTCAGCCCCCACTGTTGAACGGCGGATTCCGAGGCCAGCAGCAGCATGGCCGCGCCGTCGGTGACCTGGGAGCTGTTGCCGGCGGTGATGTTGCCCCAGGGGCGGTCGAACACCGGCTTGAGGGTCGACAGTTTCTCGGGCGTGGAGTCGCTGCGCACACCGTCATCGTGGGGATAAAGCGTGCCCCGGTCGTCGACCAGCGGCACGATTTCGCCGAAGGCGCCGTCCTGTTGCGCGCGCAGGGTACGCGCATGGCTGTCGGCGGCGTATTCGTCCATTTGCCGGCGCTCGATGCCGAAGCGGTCCGCCAGGTTTTCCGCCGTCTGTCCCATGGACAGGCCGGTCACCGGATCCTTCAGGCCGCGCAGCAGCCCGATCACCGGCGCAAGATGCTTCGGGTGCAGCTTGCGCAGGGCGGCGAGCCGCGCCGCGACGCCTTTGCCTGCCCTCCAGCCGGCCAGCCATTTCACCATGTCGTCGCTGAACAGCACAGGGGCGCGCGACAGCGCGTCCGTGCCGCCGGCCAGCACCAGGCCGGCGCGGCCGCTTTGCAGATTGAGCAGCGCGGAATCCAGTGCCTGCATGCCGGAAGCGCAATTGCGCATGACGGTCCAACCGGGAACGTTGTGGCCGCAGCCCAGGCGCAGCGCAATCACCCGCCCGATATTGGTTTCGTCGGGCGAGGGAGCGGCGCAGCCCACGATCACTTCGTCCAGCGCGTCCGGCGTGAAGGGCTGGCGCAACAATAGTTCGCGGGCCGCCTGGACGGCCAGGTCGGAGGCCGAGAACGGCCCCGGCGCATTGCGCGCCTTCAGGAAGGGGGTTCTGGCGCCGTCGACGACATAGATGGGTTGGAAGGCCATGACTAGGGAGTGTTAACAGGCCCTGCGGCCTCATGCGGGGTGGCGGCGGGCGTCGGCATGCGCCGGGAGCCCGGAAAGATCGCGCGGGAAATCGTCCACGGCGATCACGCGGTCGCGCAGCGTGTTGCGCCGTTGCACCAGCGCGTATTCTTCCGCGGTGATGCCGCCGGCGGCGTAGACGGCGTCCGCAATGTCGCGCACATTGGCGATGGGGTTGCCTGCCAGGCGATCGGATTTCTGGAATTTCCGGATCTTCTTCTCGACCGGTTCGGCGGCCAGCGTTGCGTGCAACGCGGCTTCGATCGCTCCCACCGGGTCTTGCTCGTCGGCGGGCACATGGCAGTTCAGAGTCAGGCGGTCTCTTGGCTGGCCCGGTCGCACCAGCGACCTGGCCACGCGCTCGCCGAGGGCGTCCGACGGGGGCGCGCACCAGCGCCCCAGCGGCAGGGTGAGAAAACGCAGCACGATGGACAGGCCCCGGTTGGGGAAATTGCGCAATACACCGTCGAGCGCCTGTTCCGCCCGGTACAGGGCATCCTGGACGGCCCAGCGGGCGACATCGGCGTCTTCCGGCTGGCGGCCCTGATCATCGTAGCGTTTGAGCACGGCCGAGGCCATGTACAGCTGGGACAGCATGTCTCCCAGACGGGCGGACAAGCTTTCGCGGAACTTCAAAGAGCCGCCCAGCGTCAGCATGGCGGCGTCCGCGGTGAGCGCGAAGGCGGCGCTGTATCGGGTCAGGCGGCGGTAATACGGCCGCATGGAGGGTGCCACGTTCGCCTCGACCCTGGCCAGGATGGAACCGCTCAGGCCGTGCCAGAATGTGCGCAGGGCATTGAAGCTGGTATGGCGCGCGTGGCTCCAGAAGGCCTTGTCGAACGCCTGCATGCCTTTTTCGTGGTCGGGATCGCGCACGGCTTCCAGTTCCGCGAGCAGATAGGGGTGGCAGCGGATGGCCCCCTGGCCGAATATGATGAGGCTGCGGGTGAGAATGTTCGCCCCTTCGACCGTGATGCCCACCGGCAGCTGCTGGTAGGCCCGGCCCAGGAAGTTCGAGGGCCCCAGGCAGATGCCCTTGCCGCCGATGATGTCCATGCCGTCGTTCACCACGGCCCGGCCACGCTCCGTCAGATGGTATTTGACGATGGCTGATACGACAGACGGCTTTTCCCCGATGTCCACCCCATGCGCCGTCATGGCGCGTGCGGCATCCATGGCGTAGAGATGGCCGCCCATGCGGGCAAGCACTTCCTGTACGCCTTCGAACTTTGCGATCGGCGTGTTGAATTGACTGCGCACCGTGCAGTAGGCGCCCACCGTCCTGACCGCCAGGGCCGCCATGCCGCAGAAAGAGGCCGGCAGCGAGATCGAGCGGCCGGTGGCCAGGCATTCCATGAGCATGCGCCAGCCATGGCCGGCCATTTCCACGCCGCCGATGATGAAATCCAGCGGCATGAAGACGTCCTCGCCGCGGGTCGGCCCATTCATGAACATGGCGTCCAGCGGCAGGTGTCGCCTGCCGATCTCGACGCCCGGATGATCGGCGGGAACCAGGGCGCAGGTGATGCCGATTTCGGGCTTGTCGCCCAGCAGGCCGTCGGGGTCGTAGAGCCGGAAGGCCAGCCCCAGCAGGGTGCACACCGGCGCCAGCGTGATGTAGCGCTTGTCCCAGGTAACACGCATGCCCAGGACTTCTTCGCCGTTCCACATGCCTTTGCACACGATACCGTGGTCGGGAATGGCGGCGGCATCGGAGCCGGCCCAGGGACTGGTCAGCGCGAAGGCGGGGATCTCTTCGCCGCTGGCCAGGCGCGGCAGGTAGCGTTGTTTCTGTGCGTCCGTGCCGTAGTTGAGCAGAAGCTCGGCCGGCCCGAGCGAATTGGGCACCATCACGGTCACGGACAGGGCCGAGTTGCGCGTGGAGAGCTTGCGCACCACTTCGGAATGCGCCAGCGCCGAATAGCCCTTGCCGCCGAACTCTCTGGGGATGATCAGGCCCAGGAAGCCTTTTTCCCTGATGTATTGCCAAGCTTCCGGGGGCATGTCGTAGTGTTGCGTGGTGATGCGCCAGTCATCCATCATGGCGCACACCGTTTCCACTTCGTTGTCCAGGAAGGCCTGTTCTTCAGATGTGAGGGCCGGCCGGCCATATGACTGCAGCACGTTCCATTGCGGCTTGCCGCTGAACAGCTGGCCTTCCCACCACACCGTTCCGGCGTCCAGGGCGTCCTGTTCGGTGTCGGAAAGGCCCGGCACGACGCGGCGGTACGCGGCAAAGATGCGCCGCGTCAGATACTTCTGCCGCCAGGGTTCGTTGGCAAGAATCAACCCGGTTCCGACGATGAGGATGAGCAGCAGTGTGATGATGATATACATAGTGTCTATCCTGGTCGTTGAGGCCGGGTGCCCCGGCCAGCCGGTGCACAGCAAGCGGCAGGCCATTCATGCCCGGCCCCGTGTGCGCGGGCGGGCATGAGGCCGCGGTTTCAACCTTCGGCGCGGGCCGTGCCGGGCGGGCCCGCGCGTCGTTCCGGCCTCAGATGGCGGTGACGAACTTGGTGACGAGATAGCCGTCGAAGGTTTCGCTGCCGCCTTCGCTGCCGATGCCGCTGTCCTTCACGCCGCCGAAGGGGGTTTCGGGCAGGGCGCTGCCGAAGTGATTGATGTTCACCTGGCCGGCTTCCAGCGCCCGCGCCACGCGGTTGGCGGTCTGCAGCGACGACGTGAACACATACGAAGCCAGGCCGTAGGGCAGTGAATTGGCCTGGCGGATGGCCTGTTCAGGGTCGCTGAACGGCACCACCGGCGCAAGCGGGCCGAAGGGTTCTTCCGTCATGACCATGGAATCTTCCGGAATCTCGGTGATCACCGTGGGCGGGAAGAAGTTGCCTTTGCGATCCAGCGGCTCGCCGCCGAGCAGCAGCTTGCCGCCCCGTGCCAGAGAGTCTTCCACGAAACGGCTCATGGTCGGGACGCGGCGCTCGTGGGCCAGGGGGCCCATGTCGGTATCGGTTTCCAGGCCGTCGCCCACCTTGATGTCGCGCAGCGTCTGCACGAAGGTTTCCAGGAAGGAGGCATAGACCTTGTCCTGCACGTAGAACCGCGTGGGGGAAATGCAGACCTGCCCGGCGTTGCGCACTTTGAAGCGGGCCAGCTGCGTGGCGGCCTTTTCGACATTGGCGTCGTCGAAGACGATGACCGGCGAATGGCCGCCCAGCTCCATGGTGATGCGCTTCATGTGTGCGCCGGCCAGTGCGGCGAGCTGCTTGCCCACCGGCACCGAACCCGTGAATGACACTTTGCGCACGATGGGCGAGCGGATCAGGTAGTCGGAGACTTCGGCCGGCACCCCCCACACGATATTGAGCACGCCCGGAGGCAGGCCGGCATCGTGGAACATGCGGGCGATCGCGATCACCGCGCTGGGCGAATCTTCGGGCCCTTTCAGGATGATGGTGCAACCGGCGCCGATGGCCGCGCAGACCTTGCGGATGGCCTGATTGAAAGGGAAGTTCCAGGGCGTGAACGCCGCGCACACGCCGACGGGCTCGCGCACCACATACTGGTGGACTTCCGGCCTGCGCCCGGCTATGACGCGGCCGTAGATCCGGCGGCATTCTTCAGCGTGCCAGTCGGCATGGTCGGCGCAGGTGGTGATTTCGGCCACCGATTCGGCCAATGGCTTGCCCTGGTCGAGCGTGACGTTGCGGCCGATTTCCCGGGCGCGCTCGCGGCTTAGCTGCGCCACCCGGCGCAGGATTTCCGAGCGCTGCAGGGGCGAGCTGTCGCGCCAGGTCTCGAAGGCGCGCGCGGCGGCGCTCAGCGCCCGGTCCAGGTCGGCCCGGCTGGCATGCGGCAGCTGGCCCAGAACTTCATGCGTGGCGGGGTTGACGATGTCCTGGGTCTTGCGGCCTTCGCCGCTCAGGAATTCACCGTCGATATAGAGGGTTGGAGTCTCGTACATGGCGTTTCTTTCAGAAAGGGCGGAAGGAACTGGGAATGCGCTGGCGCTTCGGGCGCCCTTCGATGCTTATAGCATGGCGTGGCGATCCGGCGTTGTCATCCCAAAAAGGGGGGGCTGGTAATGAAACGTAAAATTTAAATTATGCAATTTCTCGAAATTGTCGTGGTTTTTTGATACATTCCCCCTGGAACTTCAAGGAGAAGTTTCTCAGACGCAGGGTCATGCTCCAAGAATACGGGCCGGAACCCCGTAGCTCCGCCCTGCCGAGGTTTGTTTCCTGGCTTTTATGTCCAAATTCCTTCTTGCGGCTTACCGCTGTGTGGGCCAGAAGCGACACGAATCCACTTCTTTTTCTTTAAATAAACGCGCGCTGATGCAATTAAAGATCGTCGTGGCGACGCTGCCCATAGTGCTGTTCGGCTCCGGGCCCATGGCCCATGCGCAACAGAGCCGTAGTCTCCCCGAGTCCATGGAAAAATCAGTGCTGTCGCATCCGGAAGTGCAGGCGCGCTATCACGATTTCCTTTCCACGCTCGAAGGAAAGAATATTGAACGCGGCGGGTTGCGCCCGCAGGTCTCGGTAGAAGCCTGGTCAGGGCGGGAATGGCGCACCGGCGGTTCGACCGACCCGTCGACCAACTGGTCGCGCAATGGCTATAGCCTTCAGCTGCGTCAATTGCTATTCGATGGCTTTTCAACCCTCAACACCGTGCGGCAGCACGGGCTCGAGAAGCTGTCCGCCTATTTCACCCTGCTGCATACCGTCGACTCGCTGGCGCTCGAAGCGGCGTTCGCCCATCTGGACGTGCTGAGATACCGCGAGCTGGAGCGGTTGGCCCGTGAAAACTATCAGGCTCACCTCGATACTCATGCGCAGATCACTGAGCGGCAGGAATCGGGCGTGGGACGAGGGGTCGATTTATCGCAGTCGACAGGCCGTCTGGCCTTGGCGCAGGCTAATCTGATGACGGAATCGGGAAATCTGAATGACGTCAGCCAGCGCTATCAGCGTCTGGTGGGCGATCTGCCGCCGCCCGTTTTGCTTGATGCGCCTGCAGTGGATGACTGGTTGCCCAAGAAGCCTGACAGATTCATCGATGAACTGCGCAGCAATCCTGAGCTGCTGGCGAAGCAGGCGCTGGTGCAGGCGGGCGCAGCGACCGTGGATGCGGCCAAAGGCAACCATAGCCCTACGCTCGAATTGCGCGCCTCGTCCGGGAAGGATCACTCCCAGCCCGGCCTGCCTTACCGCGATGCGCATAGCAGCAACGTCCAGCTGGTGCTGTCCTACAACCTGTATCGGGGCGGTGCCGACCAGGCGCGGGTGCGCCAGACCATGGCTCAGCAGTATGCCGCCCGCGACGTTCGTGATTACACCTGTCGCAACATACAGCAGGAACTGTCCATCGCGTGGAACAATATCATCAAGTTGCGCGAGCAGTTTCCCTATCTCGAACAGCACGTCGAGGCCACCACCCGGGTGCGGACCGCCTATCAGCAACAATTCCAGATCGGTGAGCGCTCGCTGCTCGATGTGCTTGACACTGAGAACGAATTGTTCGATGCAAGACGGGCGCTGGCCAACGCTCAGATCGAGTTGCGCCGGGAAGAGTTCCGCTGGCTGATGCGTTCGCACCGGCTCTTGCAAGCGGTGTCGCTTTCCCAGCCTTACGACAAGCTCCCGGAAGAAGCGGCGCAATTGCATTTTCCCGAAGAGGTGGCTCAGGCCTGTGCCACGGCGCTGCCTGATACGACGCGTTTGTTGCCCGTCGATGTGCAGTATCGCGATGGCCTGCAGCCGCCGGTGCTGGCGCCCGCCAGAGATTCCCGATGACGAGGAATACGGAGTCGAGTGGGCCGTCGCCCAGCGCGGAGGACGACTTCAGCCGGATGGACACCGAGTTCATTCGGGTGCTGGAAGACCTGATCGATGTGCTGGTGGCCAAGGGCGTGATCAATCTGACGGATCTCCCGCCTCAGGCTCTGGAGAAGCTGAGCCTGCGACGTAATGCCCGCCGCAGGCTGCGCAATGCTCTCGATCTCATCCAGGACGAAGATGACGTCATATGATGGACACCATCCCTCCGCATCTCATTCACGATGACAGTCTTCTTGGCTGTCTCGTTGCTCTGACGGAGCATTTCGGCCATCCCCATTCCGCCCAGGCGCTTTCGAGCGGCCTGCCGCTGAAAGACAACCGCTTGACGCTCAAGCTCTTTCCCAGGGCGGCGGCGAGGGCGAATTGTTCGGCCAGGCTGTTGCGCACTGCCTTGTCGGATGTGCAGCCGGCCCTGTTGCCGGCCATTCTGTTGCTGCACGGCGAGAAGGCCTGCCTGCTGCTTGAGATCCGTGAAAACAGCTACGTCGTCCAGTACCCGGAAGTCGATAGTCCGATCGAGGTGCCCGCTGCCGACCTGAGGGCCCGGCATACCGGCTTGATCTATTTTGTGAAGCCCTTGTTCCGTTTCGAGCCGCGGTCGCGGGGCGGCGTTTCGGAATCTTCCAGGCATTGGTTCTGGGCGGCCATGCTGCGGAATCGCGGCTTGTACCGCGATGCCATGGTAGCCAGCGTGCTGGTGAACATGTTCGCCCTGGCCATGCCGCTGTTCACGCTGAACGTGTATGACCGTGTGCTGCCGAACAACGCCGTCGAGACATTGTGGGTGCTGGTGGCGGGTATCGTTCTCGTGGTGTTTTTCAATCTGCTGCTGTCCACGGCGCGCGCGTATGTGCTGGACACGGCAAGCAAGAAAGTCGACGTCCGGTTATCCGCGCAGATCATGGAGCGGGTGCTCGATATCCGCATGGAAAGCCGGCCGCCTTCAGTGGGGTCTTTTGCGGCCAACTTGCGATCTTTCGAGACGGTTCGTGATTTCATCGCCTCCGCCAGCTTGGCCGCCGTGGTGGATTTGCCGTTCGTGCTCCTTTTCCTGGGCGTGCTGGCCTGGATTTCCCCCTTGATGCTGATTCCGCCGCTGGTGGCCATCGTGGTGGTACTGGTCGTATCGTTCGTGGCCCAGGCCCGCATCGGCGCGCTGGTGGCGGAAAGCTTCCAGGCAACTGCCCAGCGCAACGCCAATCTGATTGAGTCGTTATCGGGCCTTGACACCGTCAAGGCGCTCAATGCGCAAAGCGAAATGCAGCGCCGCTGGGAAAGCTCCACCGAGTTCCTGGCGCGGATGAATGCGCGCATCAAGCATATTTCCAGCGTGACGGTTGGCCTGGTGCGGACCGCTCAGCAACTGGTCACCATCAGCGTGGTGGTGATTGGCGCCTATCTCGTTCAGGATGCCGCCATTTCCCTTGGCGGCATCATTGCGGCCTCGATGATTGCCGGCCGCTGTCTGGCGCCGCTTGGTCAGGTGGCGGGGCTGCTCATGCAGTACCAGAACGCCCGCGCTTCGCTGGGGGCCATCGACAATTGCATGAAGGCGCCGGTGGAGCGCCCCGCCGAGCGGCATTTCGTGCCTCGCCCCTTCCTCAAAGGCGAGGTCGAGCTGCGCAACGTTTCGTTTTCCTACCCCGGGGCGGCGCAGCCGGCGCTGAACCGGGTGAACCTGCATATTCGTGCGGGTGAAAAGGTGGGCATTCTGGGGCGTATCGGGTCAGGCAAGTCGACGCTGGAGAAGCTGATACTGGGTCTGTACCAGCCTTCGTCGGGTGCGGTGCTGGTGGACGGTATCGACATTCAGCAGATCGACCCGGCGGACTTGCGCCGTTCCATCGGATATGTGTCCCAGGATCCGGTGCTGTTCTACGGAACTTTGAAGCAGAACCTGACCATGGGCGCTCCTTTTGTCGACGACCGCCATATGCTGGATGCGGCCCGCATCGCGGGGATCGAAGAGTTCGCGGCGCGCCAGCCGGACGGTTACGACATGATGATCGGCGAGCGCGGGGAATCCCTGTCGGGCGGACAGCGGCAATCCATTGCGATAGGCCGCGCGCTTATCAACGATCCACCCATATTGCTGCTGGACGAACCCAGCAGCAATATGGACAACCAGAGTGAATCTCTGCTGCGCCGCCGTTTGCAGAGGGTGGTCGCCGGCAAGACGCTGATTCTGGTCACGCACCGGACCTCGCTGCTGGCGCTTGTGGATCGCCTGATCGTGATCGATGGCGGCCGCATTGTGGCCGATGGCCCCAAGGAACAGGTGGTCGAGGCCTTGCGTGAAGGGCGCATCGGCAAGGCGGTGGAGGCAGCGTAATGGAGACGGGGGCACGCAGGCAGATTGCCGTTTCGCGCATAGAGGCAGAATGGAGCGATGCGACCGATGCCTTGGCCTCGCAGAACGCACGGGGCGCCCGTTCGCTGGTATGGCTGTCTCTGCTGGCCGTTGCTGGCCTGCTGGTATGGGCTTCCCTCGCCTACATTGATGAGATCGTGCGTGGCAGCGGCAAGGTCGTGCCTTCCCAGCAGGTACAGGTCGTGCAAAGCATGGATGGCGGCGTCGTGCAAGAGATACTGGTGCGTCCCGGCGCGGTGGTCGAGGAAGGGGATGTACTGGTGCGCATCGATCCCACACGTTATTCATCTTCCTTGGGCGAGAACCGCGCCGAGCTGATGGGTCTGGAGGCCAAGGCGGCAAGGCTTCAGGCCCTGGCGGCCGACCAGCCTTTCGAGGTGCCCGAATCCGTGATGCTGGAAGCGCCGCATATTGCCGATATGGAGCGCAGGCTCTGGATGACCCGCAAGGACGAGCTGGACGCCATCATCAGGCAGGCCGAAGACCAGTTGCGTCAGCGCCAGGAAGAGCTGCGGGAAACCCAGGCCAACCGTGATCAGGCGGCCACCAGTTGTGGGCTCACTTCCCGAGAATTGCAAGTGACCCGTCCACTGCTCAAGAGTGGCGCGGTTTCCGAAGTGGACATCCTGAGACTGCAGCGCGATGTAGCGCGTTATTGCGGGGAGCAGAAGGCTGCCGAAGCGCAGATCGATCGTCTGCACGCCGCCATCGAAGAGGCGCGCAGCAAGCGGGTCGAAGCCGAACTGAATGTACGCAACGATGCCGCATCGCAACTGGCCGACACACAGACGCGCCTGGCCACGCTGCGCGAAACCCGGGTGGCGCTGGCGGATCGTGTCAAGTTGGCGGAGGTGCGGTCTCCGGTGCGCGGCACGGTCAGGACGCTTAATACCAACACGGTGGGGGGTGTGGTCCGGCCCGGCGATGAAGTCCTGGACATCGTGCCGACGGACGACACCTTGTTATTGGAGACTCGGGTGCAACCCAAGGATATCGGTTTTCTGCATCCGGGGCAAAATGCCGAAGTCAAGTTCACCGCTTACGATTTCACCGTGTACGGTGGGCTGTCGGCTCATGTCGAGCAGATCAGCGCTGACACCATTACCGATGAGAAAGGGGATTCCTACTACATCGTTAAGGTGCGTACGGACACTGCGCATGTCGGGGGCGACATGCCCATCATCCCCGGCATGCTCGCCGATGTGCACATATTGACTGGCAAGCGGACAGTGATGCAGTTCTTGCTCAAGCCGATCCTGCGGGCGCGTTCCGACGCCTTCACGGAGCGCTGAGAGACGGTATTGTCGCGAGCGCCAATGTTTCAAAACGAAACAAATGGGTAAGATAAGGAAGTACCAGAGGAGTCTATGCAAGCCCGTCCCGTGTTGATGTTGACCCACGATGAGCAGCTATGGCAGCGGTGGAAGCGCGTTCCCGTCACAAGCTGGTTACCGGCCAGCGGCCGTGTGTGGGCAGATCTGTCGCGTTGGCAGGCTCAGGGGCGGCGTCTGGTCGTTCTTGACGCTGGCTTGCCCGGCTTGCCGGCGCTCGATAGTCAAGATTGGCGTTCGGCGGCTGCCACCCTCGATATCATCGTCGCCAGCCTCAAGCCTGATGATGAACAGGGGCGCCAGTTTCTTGCCGCGGGCGCCAAAGGCTATGTTCATGGCTACATGCAGCCTGATGCGCTCGGTGCCGCTCTCCAGATGGTAGCCGGCGGCGGCGTCTGGATGGGTGCGTCGTTGTTGGCGCGCCTGTTGCGCCAGCTGGATCAGGCTGCGCCGCAGCCTGTGGCCAGCCAGAAAGACGCCTGGTCCGCCAACCTGACTCCCAGGGAGAAAGAAGTGGCGGAACGCGCCGCTCTGGGCATGGCGAACCAGGCCATCGCTGATGAGCTTGGCATCACGGAGCGCACCGTTCGTGCCCATATTTCGGCCGTTTTTGAAAAGCTGGGCGTTCCGGACCGTCTGATGCTCGCCCTGGCCGTGCACGGCATTTCCACCTGATACGGCCTTCTCATGACTGGCGATGCCGCCGCTTGCCCTTTGGGCTGGCGGCGATCTTGTTCCGGGCAAACATTCTCATCGTGCTGGCTCGACGCTCCCCTCTGGCGGGTTGGCGCTGCCGCCAATGTTGCGAAACGAAACATGCGCATAGAATCGTGGCCAATCATGAATAGTTGCGCATGTTGTATCCCTCATGCGTAAGCAACCTCCGGAGTATTTCCATCGTGGCAATCACTACAGTACTGGTCGGACAGATCAACGGACAGGCGTGGATTCGGAACGCGGACGGTGAATTGCTTCCACTGCAGGAAGGCATGCGCATTTCCGCCGATGCCGAGATCGTGACGGCGGACGGCAGCACTGTAGAGCTGCTTGCCGAAGGGCGGGAGGCCATCGTCATCGGCGGTGGCCGCGAGGTGGCGCTGACCGCCGACATGTTCGTCTCTGATCCTAGCCCGGAATCAAATGGCATTCAGGAGCTGGCCGACGCTGACGCCGCTCGGGTGCTGGCGGCTCTGGAGGCAGGCGCCGACCCCTTCGAGGCACTCGAGCCCACTGCTGCGACGAGCGGTAATACCGCTTCTGGCGCGGGCCATACTGGTGGCGCAGCCTACACGCGCGTCCTGGAAGTCCTTGAGTCCATTGCGCCACTGAACCTGGAATACGATTTTGGCGATTTCAACGAGCTGACCGATCAGGCCGGCGGCATGCGGCGTGGCGACGACACGCCATCGCCGACCGTTGCCAGCGATGATGCAGACAACACAGAGACACAGCCCGCCCAGCCGCCTTTGAGCGAAGAGCCGCTTCTGCCAGTCGAGGAAGACGATGCCGACGCCGATGCGGACGCTGACGCGGATGCGGATGCTGATGCCGACGCAGACGCAGACGCAGACGCCGATGCGGATGCCGATGCTGATGCTGACGCTGATGCGGATGCTGACGCTGACGCTGACGCGGATGCTGATGCTGATGCTGATGCTGATGCTGATGCTGATGCTGATGCTGATGCTGATGCTGATGCTGATGCTGATGCTGATGCTGATGCCGACGCAGATGCCGACGCAGATGCCGATGCCGATGCCGATGCCGATGCCGATGCGGATGCGGATGCCGACGCAGATGCCGATGCCGATGCGGATGCGGATGCGGATGCTGACGCGGATGCCGATGCAGATGCAGATGCCGACGCAGATGCCGACGCAGATGCCGATGCTGACGCGGATGCTGACGCGGATGCGGATGCCGATGCAGATGCCGATGCAGATGCAGATGCCGATGCCGATGCAGATGCCGATGCAGATGCAGATGCAGATGCAGATGCAGATGCAGATGCCGATGCAGACGCCGACGCGGATGCGGACGCCGATGCCGATGCCGATGCCGATGCGGATGCCGATGCCGATGCGGATGCCGATGCCGATGCCGATGCCGATGCCGATGCCGATGCGGACGCTGATGCGGACGCTGATGCGGATGCGGATGCTGATGCTGATGCGGATGCCGACGCAGATGCCGACGCAGATGCCGACGCCGATGCAGATGCCGATGCCGATGCAGATGCCGATGCAGATGCCGATGCAGATGCCGACGCGGATGCCGACGCGGATGCTGATGCCGACGCCGACGCCGACGCCGACGCGGATGCGGATGCGGATGCTGATGCCGACGCAGATGCCGACGCAGATGCCGACGCAGATGCCGATGCCGATGCGGATGCGGATGCGGATGCGGATGCGGATGCTGACGCCGATGCTGATGCTGATGCTGATGCAGATGCTGATGCAGATGCTGATGCTGATGCTGATGCTGACGCCGATGCCGATGCGGATGCCGATGCGGATGCCGATGCGGATGCCGATGCTGATGCTGATGCCGATGCTGACGCGGATGCTGATGCCGATGCCGATGCTGACGCTGATGCCGATGCCGATGCTGATGCAGACGCTGATGCCGATGCCGATGCTGACGCTGATGCTGACGCGGATGCCGACGCCGACGCCGATGCTGACGCTGACGCTGACGCTGACGCTGACGCTGACGCTGACGCTGACGCTGACGCGGATGCCGATGCCGATGCCGATGCCGATGCCGATGCCGATGCCGATGCCGATGCCGATGCCGATGCCGATGCCGATGCTGATGCTGATGCGGACGCCGATGCTGATGCGGACGCCGATGCTGATGCGGACGCCGATGCTGATGCGGACGCCGATGCTGATGCGGACGCCGACGCCGACGCCGATGCGGACGCTGATGCCGATGCTGACGCTGACGCTGATGCGGATGCGGATGCGGATGCTGATGCGGACGCCGATGCTGACGCCGATGCCGATGCGGATGCTGACGCCGACGCGGATGCCGACGCGGATGCCGATGCCGATGCCGATGCCGATGCCGATGCCGATGCCGATGCCGATGCTGATGCGGATGCCGATGCAGATGCTGATGCTGATGCTGATGCGGATGCGGATGCGGATGCGGATGCGGACGCCGATGCGGACGCCGACGCAGATGCCGACGCCGATGCTGACGCGGATGCGGATGCGGATGCGGATGCGGATGCGGATGCTGACGCGGATGCTGACGCGGATGCCGATGCCGATGCCGATGCCGATGCCGATGCCGATGCGGATGCTGATGCAGATGCTGATGCCGATGCTGATGCCGATGCTGACGCCGATGCGGATGCGGACGCCGATGCGGATGCGGATGCGGACGCCGACGCCGATGCGGACGCTGATGCCGATGCAGACGCTGATGCGGATGCGGATGCGGATGCTGACGCCGATGCGGATGCTGACGCAGATGCCGATGCTGACGCAGATGCCGATGCGGATGCCGACTCTGACGCCGATGCAGATGCTGACGCTGATGCTGACGCTGATGCCGACGCTGACGCTGATGCTGACGCTGATGCCGACGCTGATGCGGATGCGGATGCGGATGCGGATGCGGATGCGGATGCCGATGCCGATGCCGATGCGGACGCTGATGCTGATGCTGATGCCGACGCGGATGCCGATGCCGATGCCGATGCCGATGCGGATGCCGATGCGGATGCTGACGCCGATGCGGATGCTGACGCCGATGCGGATGCTGACGCCGATGCGGATGCCGATGCCGATGCGGATGCTGACGCCGATGCGGACGCCGATGCGGATGCGGATGCGGATGCAGACGCCGATGCAGACGCCGATGCAGACGCCGATGCAGACGCCGATGCAGACGCCGATGCAGACGCCGATGCTGACGCCGATGCCGACGCCGACGCGGATGCCGACGCGGATGCTGATGCCGACGCGGATGCTGATGCCGACGCGGATGCTGATGCCGACGCGGATGCTGATGCTGATGCCGACGCCGACGCGGATGCCGACGCCGATGCAGACGCCGATGCGGACGCCGATGCGGACGCTGATGCGGATGCTGATGCGGATGCTGATGCGGATGCTGATGCGGATGCTGATGCTGATGCGGATGCCGACGCGGATGCGGATGCCGATTCGGATGCTGATGCGGATGCTGATGCGGATGCTGATGCGGACGCTGATGCGGACGCTGATGCGGATGCGGACGCCGACGCCGATGCGGACGCTGATGCCGATGCGGATGCGGACGCTGATGCTGATGCTGATGCTGATGCGGACGCTGATGCTGATGCTGATGCTGATGCTGATGCGGACGCTGATGCCGACGCTGATGCCGATGCGGACGCCGATGCGGATGCTGATGCGGATGCTGATGCGGATGCTGATGCGGACGCTGATGCTGACGCTGATGCTGACGCGGATGCAGATGCGGACGCCGACGCCGACGCCGACGCCGATGCTGATGCTGATGCGGATGCTGATGCTGATGCGGATGCTGATGCGGATGCTGATGCTGATGCGGATGCTGATGCGGATGCTGATGCCGATGCCGATGCCGATGCCGATGCCGACGCTGACGCTGATGCTGATGCCGATGCAGATGCAGATGCAGATGCCGACGCAGATGCCGATGCCGATGCTGACGCGGATGCGGATGCCGATGCAGACGCCGATGCCGATGCCGATGCTGATGCCGATGCCGATGCCGATGCCGATGCCGATGCCGACGCCGATGCGGATGCGGATGCGGACGCCGATGCCGATGCCGACGCTGATGCCGACGCCGACGCCGACGCCGACGCCGACGCCGATGCCGATGCGGACGCGGATGCTGACGCCGATGCTGACGCGGATGCTGACGCCGATGCTGACGCCGATGCTGACGCGGATGCTGACGCCGATGCTGACGCTGACGCTGATGCGGATGCTGATGCGGACGCCGATGCCGATGCCGATGCTGACGCTGACGCTGACGCTGACGCTGACGCGGATGCCGATGCCGACGCCGACGCCGATGCCGATGCGGATGCTGACGCGGATGCTGACGCGGATGCTGACGCGGATGCTGACGCGGATGCGGATGCGGATGCGGATGCGGATGCCGATGCGGATGCCGATGCTGATGCTGATGCTGATGCCGATGCTGACGCCGATGCCGATGCTGACGCTGACGCGGATGCCGATGCCGACGCCGACGCCGATGCCGATGCGGATGCGGATGCGGATGCGGATGCGGACGCCGACGCAGATGCCGACGCCGATGCCGATGCCGATGCCGATGCCGACGCCGATGCTGACGCGGATGCGGATGCCGATGCCGATGCTGACGCGGATGCGGATGCCGATGCCGATGCCGATGCCGATGCCGACGCCGACGCCGACGCCGACGCCGATGCCGATGCTGATGCGGACGCCGATGCTGATGCGGACGCTGATGCTGATGCTGATGCCGACGCAGATGCCGACGCAGATGCCGATGCCGATGCAGATGCTGATGCAGATGCAGATGCTGATGCAGATGCTGACGCGGATGCTGACGCCGACGCCGACGCCGATGCTGATGCCGATGCCGATGCCGATGCCGATGCCGACGCGGATGCGGATGCTGATGCTGATGCTGATGCTGATGCTGATGCTGATGCCGACGCGGATGCCGACGCGGATGCCGACGCCGATGCCGACGCCGACGCCGATGCCGACGCCGATGCCGACGCCGATGCCGACGCCGATGCCGACGCCGATGCCGACGCAGACGCCGATGCTGACGCCGATGCCGATGCCGATGCCGACGCGGATGCGGATGCTGATGCCGATGCCGATGCCGATGCCGATGCGGACGCTGATGCTGATGCTGATGCCGACGCCGACGCCGATGCTGACGCCGACGCCGATGCTGACGCCGATGCGGATGCTGATGCCGATGCGGATGCCGATGCGGATGCTGACACGGATGCGGATGCGGATGCGGACGCCGATGCGGATGCGGATGCCGACGCTGACGCCGATGCCGATGAGACTCCACCCACAGTTGAAGACAAACTGTTGATTGGCGAAGAGGACACGCCTCTAACAGTGTCTTGGGACGACTTGGCCGTAGATCCAGATACTCACGAAATTGAGATCCAGAGCATGACGCCGGCAGGCTCCCTGCAGGTCAAGCAGGGCAATGAGTGGGTTGATGTGGAGGTCGGCGATAGGTTGACGCAAGATTCGGAGCTGCGTTTCGTGCCCGGAAATAATGAGTCGGGTGCGGATGGCTACGGTGGTAACGATGTGGGCAACCAGCAAGCCGATTACGCGCACATTAAGTTTGTCGCCATTGACGAAGCCGGCAACCGTAGTGAAGTCGCCACGTTGACGATAGATATCGAGCCAGTAGCGGACGCCCCGGACGTTACGATCAACGTGACTCTCGGCGATGCTCAGCCAGGTACCGGCGGGGAGATCATCAAGGTCAATGGCGGCAGCGGCGAGCATGGCGGATTCGACATCCAGGATGGCAAGATCATTGCCATCGGAACCGGGGTGCGTGTTTGGGGGACAGTGGATCCCGAAGGTAAGAATCTGTCTGGCGTACCGATTGATCAGCTATCCGGCATTAAGACTCCAGAAGGTGTCGATACTCCCGTTCTGCTGGCTTACGGTTCGGCCGATGGCGGCAACGCCAATTCGAATATGCCGGGCATGACGGATATTTTCATCTTGAATGAGAACAGTGGCTTCTGGAAGGACAACAATCATTGGTCTTCCATGAATGCCTACACGGGCAATCGTGGGGAAAATAATGCGCCGGACTATGTTTTCATCGATGCGACGCCAGGCAAGGACTATACGCCTTCAGGCTATACGTTGAATTCGGGTACTGCTGTCAACAGATACGAGAACATCAATATAAATAATGTAGTGAGGGGCCCCAACCATATCGAGGCCATTCTCAATGGCAAGGGCGAGTATTGGCTTCCTCCCGCCAACGCGGATACGACTTCCATCGTGAAAATGTCGGATCCGGGCTATCAGGAATACGAGGTCGATGTGACGGCCCGACTCACTGATGTTGATGGCAGCGAAGAGTTGTTGCCGGAAATCAGGCTGAGTGGCTTGCCGGACGGCACGATCGTTGTTTGGAATGGTCAGGAGATCCTGAGCGAGAACGGCACTTTCGTGATCGCCAACCCCGATTTCGCTGATGACGGGATGAGTTCGAGTGCCACGATCACCTTGCGGGTCCCCGCAGGCGCGGGTGATTTCACCTTGACGGCGGAAGCGACGTCCAGGGAAAGAGTGGGTGGAGATATGGAGAACGGCTCATCAAGCAAGGAAATCGGAGTCGATATGCCTGATGGGGACAGCACCGATGCTGACGCTGATGCCGATGCCGATGCGGCTGATTTTGATCTCGGCTTGTCGGCGACCTTGAGCGGTCCCGTCACCTTGGGAGATGTAATTGCCGTCAATGGTGGTAGCAAGGATCCGAGCGGTACTGGTTTCGATATCGCCGATGGAAAGATTGTGGCCATTGGCAGCAGGGTCAAGCTCTGGTACACGGATACGCCTAACGGACGAGATCTTACGGCAGACGATATCGCTCGAATTATCGAGAATAGCGAGGGTGTCGGTGATCAGAACTTCTCTGCTTATGCCGAGAGAAATGGTAACGGGAGGACGCCAGTCAACAACAAGGACATGACGGACGTGTTTATTGTCGGTCCTGACACTGAGACCACTTCCAACCAGGGCGGCGTGAAGTCTCCTTACGTATTGGGGGATCCAGGAGCCGGCCAACAACCGGACTTCATCTTCCTTATGGGGAATGTGCGCGCTGAACAAGTCCACGAAACCGGAAGCGGCGGTCCAAATCATTACAATTGGAAGGTCAGCAGTGCCGATGGAAAAAAGGTGCTTTTCGAGGCGATGCATCTGGCTGACGTCATCAAAGGGAATGGTGAAGCCGTTCATGACACGGATATTGCTTTCCCCGACTTTGAGTATCAGATCGATATTTCCGCCGGAATAATCGGCGACAGCGAGACCGCGGAGCTTCAAGCCATCGTCATCGAAGGGCTGCCGGCCGACGCTGTCCTGACGGGGCCTGACGGAGTCGCTCTGGAACGGAACGATGATGGAAGCTGGACGTTGTCGGGCGTGGAAGCGCTCGACGCTTCCGAGCTCTCGCTCACTGTGCACGTACCGGCGGGTTCGGATCAGCCGACGGCGATCCATGTGACCGCTCGCGCCTACGATCCGGCAACCGGGGTCGAAAAATCGAGTACGGTGACTGCTGAGTTGGTGGCCGCCGGCTCTGGCGCCGATGAAGAGCCTGGTGACGGGCAAGATCCAGAACCCGATCCAGGGGAAGATGCCGGTCCGGAGGACGGGTCGGATACTCCAGAGCCGCCCGCTGAGCTCGTCGTGCCAGAGGGCGACAATTTGCTCCAGAACGGTAGCTTCAAGCAGTATGCTGACTTCTGGCAATCAGCGGATGGAAGCGATACGCGGCCAGGCAACATCTATGCGGGTTTCGATGCCTGGGAAGCAACCGGGGATTTGCGTGGATCCAGAACGGGCGGAGGGTCGCTGACCAACGGTTATCTGATGGTGGATCAGGACTATATCGGTGTGTGGAACGACACGGCTGGGGCGTCTTCTTCGCTGAGTCAGTATGTGTCCGGTATTGAGCCTGGTTCTGTATTGGGGCTGAAACTGGCCTGGAACAACCCCAACCTCTTGAGTTTGGATCACACAGGCCGCTCGGTGACACTTGAAGTGTATGTGGGGGGTGTGCTGTACGTGAGTGTGAAAACGCCCGATGGATCTGTTGCACGCGCCGATGCGGATTACGCCAGCATCACGGCGCACAATGGTGCGCAGGTCAATATGGAGCAGTTGAAAACATGGACTGACGCTTATGGCTATACCGACCTCAAGGAGCTGTCAAGAACCATGCTGAACATCGACGACTTCGAGCAGCTCATCATCAAGCTGCCTGATGATGTTGCTCCCGAAGGCGTGGTCTCCTTGACATGGACTGTCACCGGAAGCCAGGGAAATCAGGCCGACGACATCATGATCGCCGATGTTGAGTTGATCAACGCCGAGCCCATGCCCGACGAGTCCGAAGTCGAGCCCATGATGGCGATGCAGACGTTCGCAATGGCTCTTGATGGCGAGGATGATTTCGACGAGGATGATGTTGATGCCAACATGCAGAATGAGGCATCCGACATCGATTCGGCATCCGATGACGGCATCGAGACGTTTGCCGGCATGCCGGTGGACCCGGGCCTTGCCGATCTGCTGGAGGCCGAGGAGGACGGTTTGTCAGATCAGGCACCGGAAGTCGATGCCATGACGAGCGGTGATGGGGGCAGTGGCGATGACGGTGATGGCCACCTCGATGTTCCCCGCGAAGGTGAGTCGTTCGCGTCTTCTTCGTCTGTTGTCGAAACCGGCGATGAGGCACTGATGAATGATGAGGAGGTCGGCCAGGGCGATATTCTCGATGAGTTTGCTGCAGCGGAAGATCTGAGCGAGGTGTTGGAAAATGCCCTGAAGACGCTGGATATGGCGTCGGATGCCGATGATGGGGAAGATTCCTCGTCCGGGGAGGATGATGGCGAGGCGCAGAAGGCGGATGATGCATCCACAGCCTCGGAGAGCGCTCAGGTGGTATCGGGCGATGTGTCCGGCGCAGTGTCGAATGGCGCGGCTTCGGGCGGCTCCAGCGACCATGCGGGCCTGGATGCCGATGCCTTGTCAGCTCAGCGCGACATGGTGCAGCAGCTGATCGACGCGGGCAAGCAGGGCGGCGAAGGCATGTGATGCCGCTGGAAGCAAGGCCGGGCCGGTTCCAGGGCCGGCCTTGCTTCGCTTCCGAATTGCAAAGCCAAGGCTGAGTTCCCCCATCTGGACAAAAACCATCTGCACAAAAAACTATGCGTATCTTTTCAATTCGATTGGTAACATAGGCGGTTGCGACATCTGGCCCATAGGTTCCGGCTTGTACGTCACCTCACGTCTGCATCGGTCTATCCGTTTTTGCCTGTTTATGCTTGCTGCCCTGCTCGTCATTGCAGGCCAAGCGTCCTGGGCGTTGCATTTCGACCGTGCTTCGGTGCTGCGGTATGCCGAGCGCAAGCACGGCAAGGTAGGTGTGGCGAGGCTGGAACAATGGCTGACTGTGCTGGACAGGGGCACAAGCATCGCTGATCCGCGAGCGAAGCTGGCCACTATCAACGATTTCTGGAACCGCCATATCCAGGAGGGCGAAGATCGCGACATCTGGAGGCAGGATGATTACTGGGCTACGCCGCTGGAAACGTTGGTGCGAGGCAGGGGGGATTGTGAAGATTTCGTTATTGGCAAGTATTTTTCGCTGGTGCATCTGGGCGTAGAGCCGGAAAAGCTGCGGCTCATTTACGTGCGGGCCCAGGTGGGCGGCAAGAATGTGGCGCATATGGTGCTTGGTTATTATGAGCACCCTGATTCCGAGCCACTGATCCTGGATAATTTGAGACATGTCATTCGGCCAGCCAGTGAACGCAGGGATCTGACGCCTGTGTTCAGCTTCAATGCTGAAGGTGTTTACATTTCGGGTGCGCAGAGCACGGTCGATCGCATTTCGCGATGGCAAGGTCTGTTGTCGCGTATGCGGCAGGAAGGCTTCCAGCCCTGAAGTCAAGCCAATGCACAGACCCCGTTCCACGTGGCAGCGATACCAGGTGGAAGAGTCGATGCAAGCTGAAGACTGCCTGCGCTGTTCTTCCGTCTTCAGGGTTCTCCCGCGAGTGTGGAAGAAACCATGTTTTCAGAGCCCGGGTTGGGTATCATCGTCCCCGGCATCTCGGGTTTTGTTGAACTTCCCGTTTTTTGGTCTTCTGCCCATGTCCTTGCTCAAGCAACTTCTGATCAGTGTTTCTCTGGCCGTGTGCGTGATCCTGGCCGGCACATTGTGGTTCGCGCTGGATGGTGCGCGCAGCTATCTGAATGACCGGCTGAGGGTGGATGCCGAGAACGCCGCCTCGTCGCTGGCGCTGTCGCTGTCGCAGCCTTCCAATCAGGATCCGGTTACACAGGAACTGCTGATGACCGCCTTGTTCGATAGCGGGCAGTACCGGAGCATCGTGTTCACGACGCCGGCCGGGGAAGTGGCCTTTCTGCGCGAGCGGGGCGTGGAGGCGCGCACGATGGCTGCGCCAGGCTGGTTTCAGGCGTGGCTGCCGCTTACGGCTCCGACCGCCGCCCGGGCGGTGAGCGATGGCTGGAAGCAGGCGGGCGAGGTGGCGGTCACGCCCGAGGACTCCTTTGCGTGGCGGACGCTGTGGCGCATGACCTGGCAGGTGCTGCTGCTGGTGATCGGCGCCGGCCTGCTCTGGGCCATATTCGCAGTCTTCCTGATACGCTGGCTGAAGCGGGCGCTTCAAAGCGAAGTCGCCGAGCAGGTGCAGGCCATTGCCGAAGGCGGCGTGTCCCGGGCGGCCGCTTCGCCACAGGGAAGGGCTCCGCGTGTCAAGGAACTGGCCCAGGTGCGCACCGTCATCGAATCGGTGCGCGAGCGCGTGCGCGCCACGGCCGACGAACAGAACCGGCATATCGAAACCCTGCGGATAGAACTCAACACAGATCCCATCACCGGCGTGGCCAACCGCAAGTATTTTCTGAACGAGCTGCGCCGGGCCCTGCGGGCGGGGGGCGGCGCGCATGCCGCCGGCGGTGCCTACGGCCATGTCCTGATCTTCCGGCAGCGCGATCTCGCCGCCATCAACGCGTCGCTGGAACGGGAGCAGGCGGATGCCTGGCTGCGCGGTGTGGTCAACACCGTTACCGCGCTGCTGGCCGGTTCGCGCAATCCGGACCGGCCGGTGCCCCAGCTGGCCCGCCTGAACGGTTCCGATTTCGTTGTCCTGCTTGTCGGCTACGATGGCCCGGATACCACCGATCTCATCCAGGCACTGCGTCAGGCGCTGGACACCTTGCGTGTGCGCGTCGCCAACGACAGGCTCTGCCGCTGGAGCTATGCGCTCACCGATTATGGCCCGGGCTGTGACGTCGGGCGGGTGCTCGCACGGCTGGACCATGGCCTTATGCGTGCCGAGAACGCCGGCCATGATGAAGTCGAATACATCGCATCCAGCGACTACCGTGTCGTGGCGGCGAATGGCGGTACCGGCGAAACAGCATGGAAGGAGCTTATCCAGGCGGGCCTCAGGGAAGGGCGGCTCACACTGTCCGTCCAGGAAGCCCGCTATCGTGGCGACGACACGGATGAGCGTCATGAAGCCTTGCTGATGCTGGGCGACGCCTCGGACAGCGCCACAGCCATTTCAGGCTACCTGTTCATGCCTCCGGCTGTGCGCCTGGGCCTGTCGGGCGCATGCGACCTGCGCGCGATCGAACTTGGCGCGCAGTGGGTGCGTGATCACGCCGGAGAACTGGCCGTCCGGGTATCGCTGGCATCGCTGCTGCAGCCCGACTTCCTGCCGGGGATGGAACGCATCCTGACAGCCGAAGGCCGCCGGCGGGACGACCTGCGCCGTCTGGTGCTGGAGATCGACGCCCATGGTTTCGTGGCCTATCCTGAAGAACTGCAGGCCTTCTGCGGGCTGGCCGCCCGTGCCGGGGTGGGCGTGGGTTTACGGCGCCTGGCCGAGCAGCCGGCCGCGCTGCTGCGTCTGCACAGGGTCGGCATCCGCTATATCAAGCTGGGGGGCGAACTGATTTCGGATCTGCTCGAAAGCCCCGGCGCCACTCAGCTCATTGTGGCCATCACTGAAGCCGCCATCGGGCAGGGCGTCAAGGTATACGCGCATGATGTATCCAATGGGCCCACCGCGGCGCTGCTGCTGGAATACGGGGTACTGCTGCCTGAAAGCAGCGCCTTCCCGCCCCGCGACGACGAAGGCGAGGGCGCGTTCGTCGATCATTGACCACGGCAGGGTTGGCCGCGCACAACGTCCCGGCGGATTTTTGCGCGAAACCCTTGCTTTGGCGAGCTGGGCGAGCTATTATTAGCGTCTTGCCTTTGGCTGGGTGCGCTATCTATGGCGCAGGCCGTCGGCAAACAGGAAGTATCCTGGCATCTGCAGGTGCGCGGCGTGGCGGCAAGGCCACACCGGCGGAATGCGATCCAGGCAGGATTTCAACCCAGGCTTTGCCGGGCCGGGCTCAGGCCCTGGCAAGGTGAATCTGACGGGACCAAGACTGGCTGCGTGGCGTCATCAATGGTGGTGGCGCATCGCAACTAAGTTGGAACAGGAAAAATCATGATCCAAATGCAGACCACGCTCGACGTGGCCGACAACACGGGTGCACGTTCCATCATGTGCATCAAGGTGTTGGGCGGCTCGAAGCGCCGTTATGCCGCTATCGGCGACATCATCAAGGTGAGCGTCAAGGAAGCGGCCCCCCGCGGGCGCGTCAAAAAAGGCGAAATCTACAACGCAGTAGTGGTGCGTACCGCTAAGGGCGTTCGCCGCAAAGACGGCTCGCTGATCAAGTTCGGCGGCAATGCCGCCGTTCTGCTCAACGCCAAGCTGGAACCCATCGGCACTCGTATCTTCGGACCGGTCACGCGCGAACTGCGTACCGAAAAGTTCATGAAGATCGTGTCGCTGGCTCCAGAAGTGCTGTAAGGAGCGCGAAATGGAAAAAATCCGTAAAGGCGATGAGGTCATCGTACTGACCGGGCGCGACAAGACGCGCCGTGGCACGGTGCTGAATCGCGTCGATGCCGACCACGTGCTGGTCGAAGGCATCAACGTCGTCAAGAAGCACGTCAAGGGCAACCCCATGGCGGGCACCCAGGGCGGCATCATCGACAAGACCATGCCCATTCACATCTCCAACGTGGCGCTCTTCAATCCCGCCACCGGCAAGGGTGACCGTGTCGGCGTCCAGGTGGTCGATGGCAAGAAGGTCCGTGTATTCCGCTCCAACGGCGCTGTCGTTGGCGCGAAGGCGTAAGGGGCGATAGAACATGGCTCGTTTACAAGAGTTTTACCGTGGCAAGGTCGTTGCCGACCTGCAGGCCAAATTTGGCTACAAAAGCGTGATGGAAGTGCCCCGCATCACCAAGATCACTCTGAACATGGGTGTATCCGAAGCGGTTGCCGATCGCAAGGTCATCGAGAACGCCGTTGCCGACATGACCAAGATCGCCGGCCAGAAGCCGGTCGTCACCAAGACCCGCAAGGCCATCGCCGGCTTCAAGATCCGTGAAGACTATCCGATCGGCTGCATGGTGACCCTGCGCGGCCGCCGCATGTACGAATTCCTCGACCGCCTGGTCGCCGTCGCGCTGCCGCGCGTACGCGACTTCCGTGGCGTGTCCGGTCGTGCATTCGATGGCCGTGGCAACTACAACATCGGGGTGAAGGAACAGATCATTTTCCCCGAAATCGAGTACGACAAGATCGACGCTGTGCGTGGTATGAACATCAGCATCACCACCAGCGCCAAGACCGACGAGGAAGCCAAGGCCCTGCTGTCCGCCTTCAGCTTCCCGTTCCGTAATTAAGGGGCGATGACGTGGCAAAACTTTCACTCATCAATCGCGACATCAAGCGCGCCAAGCTGGCCGAAAAATACGCTCCCAAGCGTGCGGCCCTGAAGGCGATCATCGACGATCAGTCCAAGTCGGACGAAGAACGCTACCAGGCTCGTCTGGCATTGCAGCAACTGCCTCGCAACGCCAACCCGACCCGTCAGCGCAACCGTTGCATCGTCACCGGTCGTCCTCGCGGCGTTTTCAGCAAGTTCGGCCTCACCCGTCACAAGCTGCGTGAAATGGCAATGCGTGGCGAGGTTCCGGGCATGACCAAGGCCAGCTGGTAGGAGATACACACATGAGCATGAGCGATCCCATCGCCGATATGTTGACCCGCGTGCGCAATGCGCAGCAAGTCAGCAAGACGTCGGTCACCATGCCCTCCTCCAAGCTGAAGGCGGCCATTGCCGCCGTGCTGAAGGATGAAGGCTACATCGAAGATTTCAAGGTCAACGGCGAGCAGGCCAAGCCCGAACTCGAAATCACCCTGAAGTATTATGCCGGCCGCCCCGTGATCGAGCGCATCGACCGCGTCTCGCGTCCCGGTCTGCGCATCTACAAGGGTGCCAAGGCCATTCCGCAAGTCATGAACGGTCTGGGCGTGGCCATCGTGTCCACCCCCCGCGGCGTCATGACCGATCGCAAGGCCCGCGCCACCGGCGTCGGCGGCGAAGTGCTGTGCTACGTGGCATAAGGAGATTCATCAAATGTCACGCATAGCCAAGTATCCCGTCGAGCTGCCCAAGGATGTCGAAGCCACGATCAGCGCTGGCCAGATCGTCGTGAAGGGCCCCCTGGGCACACTCACCCAAGAACTGACTGGCGACGTGCACGTGCGCCAGGAAGACAATCAGCTTACGTTTGCTGTCGCCAACGATTCCCGTCAAGCCAAGGCGATGTCGGGTACCGTGCGCGCACTGGTCAACAACATGGTCACCGGTGTCAGCAAGGGTTTCGAACGCCGCCTCAACCTGGTGGGTGTGGGTTTCCGCGCCCAGGTCCAAGGCGATGCGCTGAAGCTGCAACTCGGTTTCTCGCACGACATCGTGCACCCGCTGCCCGCTGGCGTGAAGGCGGAATGCCCCAGCCAGACTGAAATCGTCATCAAAGGTGTCGATAAGCAGGCCGTTGGCGAGGTGGCCGCGAAAGTCCGCGCTTACCGCAAGCCCGAGCCCTACAAGGGCAAGGGTGTGCGCTACGCGGACGAGCGTGTCATCATCAAAGAAACCAAGAAGAAGTAAGCGCGCAGGCAAGGACTCATCATGGACAAGAAACTTTCCCGTTTGCGCCGTGCGGTCGCAACACGCCGGAAGATCTCCGAATTGCGCATGCATCGCCTTTCGGTTCACCGGTCGAACCAGCACATCTACGCAAACATCATTTCGCCGGAAGGCGATCGGGTGCTCGTCAGCGCTTCCACGCTCGAACCCGAAGTTCGCAGCGAACTGGCAAGCCAGAAGGTCACGGGCGGCAATGCCACCGCCGCCGGCCTGATCGGCAAGCGCGTGGCCGAGAAGGCCCGGGCCGCCGGCATCGAGCAGGTCGCTTTCGACCGTTCGGGCTTCCGTTATCACGGCCGTGTCAAGGCCCTGGCCGATGCCGCGCGTGAAGCCGGCCTGAAATTCTAAGCAAGGAATCGTCAAATGGCTAAAGCACAAGGTAGGCACGCCGCCGAGAAGGAAGACGACGGCCTGCGCGAAAAGATGATTGCGGTCAACCGCGTCAGCAAGGTGGTCAAGGGTGGTCGCACCATGAGCTTTGCTGCGCTGTCCGTGGTCGGTGACGGCGATGGCCGCATCGGCATGGGCAAGGGCAAGGCTCGCGAAGTACCGGTCGCCGTTCAGAAGGCCATGGAACAGGCCCGCCGCGGTCTGGTCAAGGTGCCCCTGAAGAACGGCACGCTGCATCACACTGTCGTGGGTAAGCACGGCGCCTCGACGGTGCTGATCTCGCCCGCCGCGGAAGGTACCGGCGTGATCGCCGGCGGCCCGATGCGCGCCATCTTCGAGGTAATGGGCGTACGCAACGTCGTTGCCAAGAGCCTGGGCTCCAGCAATCCCTACAACATGGTTCGCGCCACGCTCAACGGCCTGCGCGCGTGCTCCACTCCCGCCGAAGTCGCCGCCAAGCGTGGCAAGTCGGTGGAAGACATCCTGGGGTAAGTCATGGCACAGAAGCAAATCAAGGTTACGCTCGTGCGTTCCGTCATCGGCACCAAGAAAGACCATCGCGAAACGGTGCGTGGTCTGGGTCTGCGTCGTCTGAACAGCAGCCGCGTGTTGATCGATACGCCCGAGGTCCGCGGCATGATCCGCAAGGTTGACTACCTCGTCACCGTCTCGGAAGCCTAAAGGAATCGGCATGTCTGAAACACAACTCAATACGCTGAAACCGGCTGAAGGCGCCAAGCATGCTCGGCGCCGCGTCGGTCGCGGCATCGGCTCCGGTCTGGGCAAGACTGGCGGCCGCGGCCACAAGGGCCAGAAATCCCGCTCCGGCGGTTTCCACAAGGTGGGCTTCGAAGGCGGTCAGATGCCGCTGCAGCGTCGCCTGCCCAAGCGTGGTTTCACGTCGCTCGGCAAGCATCTCTACGCAGAAGTGCGCCTGTCCGACCTGGAGCGCCTGCCCGTCGACGAGATCGATGTCCAGGTGCTGAAGCAGGCCGGCGTCGTTGGCCAGGCCGTCCGCTACGCGAAGGTCATCAAGTCTGGTGAACTCTCGCGCAAGGTCACCCTCAAGGGTGTTTCGGCCACGGCCGGTGCGCGCGCCGCCATTGAAGCGGCCGGCGGCTCGCTGGCTTGAATCGAGGGGCGACGGTGGCTAAAGCACAGGCACTGAGCAAATCGGGACCCCGGTACGGCGATCTCAAGCGCCGTATCGTGTTCCTGGTCCTCGCCCTGGTGGTCTATCGCCTGGGCACTCACATTCCGGTGCCCGGAATCAATCCCGACGCACTTGCTGATCTGTTCCAGCAGAACCAGGGCGGTATTCTCGGCCTGTTCAACATGTTCTCGGGCGGTGCGCTCGAACGCTTCTCGGTGCTGGCACTGGGGATCATGCCATACATTTCCGCGTCCATCATCATGCAGTTGATGGCGGTCGTGGTGCCGACCCTGGAAGCGATCAAGAAGGAAGGCGAATCCGGTCGGCGCAAGATCACGCAGTACACGCGGTATTTCACGGTGCTGCTGGCGCTCGTTCAGGCCGTGGGCATTTCGGTGGCGCTCGAGTCGCAGCCGGGCCTGGTGATCGACCCGGGGCTGCTGTTCCGCTTTACCACCATCGTCACGCTGGTAACCGGCACGATGTTCCTCATGTGGCTGGGTGAGCAGATCACCGAGCGGGGCATGGGTAATGGTATATCCATTCTCATCTTCGCCGGGATCGTGGCTGGCTTGCCCAGTGCGTTGGGAGGCATGCTGGATCTGGTTCGCACGGACTCCATGTCCGTTCTGTCGGCGCTGTTCGTGCTGGTTCTCGTGGTGGCGGTCACCTATCTGGTGGTGTTCGTCGAGCGTGGCCAGCGCCGTATCACGGTGAACTATGCCAAACGTCAGGTTGGCAACAAGATCTACGGCGGGCAATCGTCCCACCTGCCGTTGAAGCTGAACATGTCCGGCGTGATCCCGCCGATCTTCGCTTCGTCGATCATTCTGTTGCCCGCAACCGTGACGAGCTGGTTCTCCAGCAATCCCAGCATGCGCTGGATGAGCGACCTGGCCGCGGCGCTTGCGCCGCACCAGCCGCTGTATGTCACGTTGTTTGCGGCCCTGATCATTTTCTTCTGCTTCTTCTATACGGCGCTCGTGTTCAACAGCCGCGAGACCGCGGACAATCTGAAGAAAAGTGGTGCCTTCGTTCCGGGTATCCGTCCGGGTGAACAGACCTCGCGTTACATCGACAAGATCCTGACGCGCCTGACCCTGGCCGGTGCCATCTACATTACCCTCGTGTGCTTGTTGCCCGAGTTCATGCAGATGCGCTGGAACGTGCCGTTCTATTTCGGCGGCACCTCATTGCTGATCATCGTGGTGGTGACCATGGACTTCATGGCCCAGGCTCAGGCCTACATGATGTCCCACCAATACGACTCGTTGCTCAAGAAGGCGAACTTCAAGGGCGCGGGCCTGCCCATGCGGTAGACGACAAATGGCAAAAGACGACGTCATCCAGATGCAAGGCGAGGTGCTGGAAAACCTCCCCAACGCAACTTTCCGCGTCAAGCTTGAAAACGGCCACATTGTGCTGGGCCATATTTCGGGCAAGATGCGCATGCATTACATCCGGATCCTGCCGGGCGACAAGGTCACTGTGGAGCTCACGCCCTATGACCTTTCCAGGGCCAGGATTGTTTTCCGCTCCAAATGAGCGGCCGGTTACAGGAAACTAGGAGTCAACCATGAAGGTAATGGCATCGGTAAAGCGGATCTGCCGCAACTGCAAGATCATCAAACGTCACGGCGTGGTGCGTGTCATCTGCACCGACCCCCGCCACAAGCAGCGTCAAGGCTAATCACCGGAACGCAACGGATTTAACAAGGAACAGTCATGGCCCGTATTGCTGGCATCAACATTCCGCCGCACCAACACGCCGAAATCGGACTTACCGCGATCTTTGGTATCGGCCGCACCAGCGCGCGCAAGATCTGCGAAGCGGCCGGCATCGAGTATTCCAAGAAAGTCAAGGATCTGACCGACGGCGAACTCGAGCGCATTCGCGAGCAGGTCGGTAATTTCACGGTCGAAGGCGATCTGCGCCGTGAAGTGCAACTGTCGGTCAAGCGTCTGATCGACCTGGGAACTTACCGTGGCATGCGCCACCGGCGCGGCCTGCCCGTGCGTGGTCAGCGGACCCGCACCAACGCCCGTACCCGCAAGGGTCCGCGCCGCGCCGCTGCTTCCCTGAAGAAATAATCGAGGACTAGAAGATGGCAAAAGCATCCAGTGGCGGCGCTTCGCGCGTACGCAAAAAGGTCAAGAAGAGTGTTTCCGACGGCATCGCGCACGTCCACGCTTCTTTCAACAACACTATCATCACCATCACCGACCGTCAGGGCAACACCCTGTCGTGGGCGACGGCAGGCGGCGCAGGCTTCAAGGGCTCGCGCAAATCCACGCCGTTCGCGGCGCAGGTTGCCGCCGAGGCGGCGGGTCGCCAGGCCATGGAATATGGCATCAAGACGCTCGACGTGCGTGTCAAGGGCCCCGGCCCCGGCCGCGAATCGTCGATCCGCTCTCTGAACGCGCTGGGCATCAAGATCACCAGCATTTCGGACGTGACGCCCGTGCCGCACAACGGCTGCCGTCCGCCCAAGCGTCGTCGCATCTAAGGGGAAGCATCTTGGCACGTTATATTGGACCTAAGTGCAAGCTCTCGCGTCGCGAGGGTACTGATCTCTTTCTGAAGAGCGCCCGCCGCTCGCTGGATTCGAAGTGCAAGTTCGAATCCAAGCCCGGCCAGCATGGCCGCACCTCCGGCGCGCGTACTTCGGATTTCGGCCTGCAGCTGCGCGAAAAGCAGAAGCTCAAGCGCATGTACGGCGTACTGGAAAAGCAGTTCCGCAAGTACTTCGCCGAAGCCGACCGCCGCCGTGGCAACACCGGTGAAACGCTGATCCAGCTGCTCGAATCGCGCCTGGACAACGTCGTTTACCGCATGGGCTTCGGTTCCACGCGCGCCGAGGCGCGCCAGCTGGTGAACCACCGCGCCATCGAAGTGAACGGCCGCACCGCCGACATCGCTTCCATGCTGCTGAAGTCCGGCGACGTGGTTTCCGTCCGCGAGAAATCCAAGGGCCAGCTGCGCATCAAGGAATCGCTGGATCTGGCTGCCGGCCAGGGGCTGCCGCAGTGGGTCGAGGTCGACACCGGCAAGCTGACAGGCACGTTCAAGCAGGCTCCCGACCGCGCCGACGTCGCTCGCGACATCAACGAATCGATGGTCGTCGAACTTTATTCGCGTTGATCTTCAGTCAGCGCACAGGCCCCGTCCGGTCGGCAGGCCGGCCGGGCGGGGCCGGGAAGAATGCCGGCCTTTCCCCGAAAGGCCCCGTTCTTCCGAATTCGGCCCACCGCCGTCCGGCGCAGTGGGCTTTGCCGAACATCAGCCTTATCGGTGTAACGAGCCGAGGGTATTGATAAAGGAATATACATGTCCCAGGGTTTTCTGAAACCACGATCCATCGAAGTCGAACCGGTGGGAAAGAATCACGCCAAAGTCGTGATGGAGCCGTTCGAACGCGGCTATGGCCACACGCTGGGCAACGCCCTGCGGCGCATTCTTCTGTCCTCCATGACGGGTTATGCCCCCACCGAAGTCCAGATCACGGGCGTGGTGCATGAATACTCGACATTGCCCGGGGTGCGCGAAGACGTGGTCGACGTGCTGCTGAACCTCAAGGGCGTGGTCTTCAAGCTGCACAATCGCGAAGAAGTCACCCTGACGCTGCGCCGCCAGGGCACCGGTGTGGTCACGGCGGCCGACATCGACCTGCCGCATGACGTCGAGATCGTCAACCCGGATCATGTCATCGCCACCCTGACCGAGGCCGGCAAGCTCGAAATGCAGATCAAGGTCGAGCAGGGCCGTGGCTATGTGCCCGGCAATGTGCGTGCGCTGGCCGATGACCGCGCCCACACGATCGGCCGCATTGTGCTCGACGCTTCCTACAGCCCGGTGCGCCGTGTGAGCTATGCCGTGGAAAGCGCCCGTGTCGAACAGCGTACCGACCTCGACAAGCTGATTCTCGATATCGAGACCGACGGCGTGATTTCCCCTGAAGAGTCGGTTCGTCAGGCTGCCCGCATCCTGATGGACCAGCTTTCTGTGTTCGCCGCGCTCGAAGGCGCCGACGAAGCCTACGAAACGCCCAGCGGCATCAAGCCGCAGATCGACCCCGTGCTGCTGCGTCCCGTCGACGATCTCGAACTCACCGTGCGTTCGGCCAACTGCCTCAAGGCCGAAAACATCTACTACATCGGTGATCTCATTCAGCGCACCGAGAACGAACTGCTCAAGACGCCGAACCTGGGCCGCAAGTCGCTCAACGAAATCAAGGAAGTTCTTGCCGCGCGCGGCCTCACTCTGGGCATGAAGCTCGAGAACTGGCCCCCGCTCGGGCTGGAACGTCCCTGATTGTTCCTCATCGCATGGGCCGCGATTCCGGGCCCATGCTAGAATTCCACCCTTTTCATTTCATCGGCCCGCAGCCCAGCTGATAGAAGAGCCGGCCAACAGGCGGGAAACCGCCGCAAGATTCAAAGGAAATCATCATGCGTCATCGCAACGGCCTACGTAAACTCAATCGCACCAGCAGCCATCGTCTGGCCATGTTCCGCAACATGGCTGTCTCGCTCATCACGCACGAAGCCATCAAGACCACCTTGCCCAAGGCCAAGGAATTGCGCCGTGTCGTCGAGCCGCTGATCACGCTCGGCAAGGAACCCACGCTGGCCAACCGCCGTCTGGCCTTTGCCCGCCTGCGCGACCGCGATGCCGTCACCAAGCTGTTCAATGAAATCGGCCCGCGCTATCAGGCCCGCAACGGCGGCTACACCCGCGTGCTGAAGATGGGCTTCCGCCAGGGCGACAACGCCCCCATGGCGTTCATGGAACTGGTCGACCGCCCTGAAGTGGAAGAAGAAGCCGCGGAATAAGCACTGCTGCGCTGCTTGTGGCCGCCGCGCAGCAGTGCGCACGCCGGCCCTTCAAAGAAACCTGCCCGGGAAACCGCGCAGGTTTTTTTGCAGCCGGAAGTATCCCCGCAAATGCCCGCATGGATATTCTTGGGCAACATTGGCCGATCGGTTCCCCGTTTTCCTTTAAGGTACGTTGGTTGTGCGAAGACGGCTCCAGCCCCTACAAAACCTGGTTTGACGGCCTGGATAGCTTGGCGGCTGCCAAAGTCACAACCGCCAAGTTGCGACTGGGGTTCGGTCATATTTCCAGGGTGAAGTGGTTCGATGGCATTGGCGAATATGTGATCGATCGGGGGCCGGGCTATCGCATCTATCTTGCCTTGAGCGAGTCGAGCGTGACCCGGCATTTGCCTGCGCGCTGCTCAACGAAGCAGCCACGCTATTCCTGAATGGCGAGGCTGAAACTGCGCGACTCATTCTGCGTGACCTGGTCAATGCAACGTTGGGTTTTGAACAACTTGCCATTGAAACGGATCGTCCAAGCAAGAGCCTGCATCGCATGTTGTCGCGCAGGGGCAATCCAGGCATGGACAACCTGGCCGCCATTTTCGTGGCTGTACGCCGGCACTGCCGCTATTTCCGCATACAGCCTTTACACGCGCCTTGCGGCGTGCCACGGAATGGCCTGAGGGTGTGTGATCCAGCGCAATGAGGTTTTTCATTGAAGAGTCTAAAATGCCAGGCAAGACAGATACTTGCACTCACTCTTCATGACAGGCTCCTTTCTTTCACAGTCCTCTGACGGTCAGCCCGACGAAGTCGTCGTCGCCCTGAGCAACGCCCCGGATATCCAGCTTGCCAAGCGCATCGCCCACATGCTGGTCGAGGAATATCTGGCCGCTTGTGTGAACCTTGGTGCGCCCTGCCTGTCCATGTACATGTGGGAGGGCAGACTGGAAGGCGCCGAAGAAGTTCCGATGGTCATCAAGACGACCCGCGGGCAGGTGCCCGCGCTCATCGAGCGGCTCAGGCAGCTGCATCCCTACGAAGTACCCGAGCTCCTCGTCCTGCCCGTGCTCGGCGGGCTGCAAAGCTATATGGAGTGGGTTCGCGCCCAGGCGCGGCAGCAGCAATGATTTCTTGGCCAACTTTCGTTGGGGCACGGCCCCGCCCGCGTTTTCTCCTGCCCTTGCTGTTTCTGCTGCTGGCGCTCAGCGTGCTGATGCGCCCCGCCGGCGCCCAGGATGATTTCCTCGATCCCGAAGAGGCCTTCCGCTTTTCCGCCGCCATGCCGGCGCCGGACACGCTGGATGTGCATTTCGCCGTCGCGCCGGAATACTACATGTACCGCGAGCGCTTCGAGCTCGAAGCGCCCGATGGCGTGGTGGCCGACGCGGCCTACCCGCCGGGGCTGGTCAAGTACGACCCCACCTTTGAAAAGGACATGGAGGTCTATTACGGCCAGGTCACCGTGCGGATCCATCTGTCGCCCCCGGGGGAGGGCGGCCCGTCGCCGGGTGGCGGGCCGGTCACGCTGGCCCTCACCAGCCAGGGCTGCGCCGACGCCGGCTTGTGCTATCCGCCGGATACCCGCGAACTGCGGCTGGCTGTGGTCGATGGCGCATGGGCGGTGTCGGGCGATGGGGTGGTTTCCAGCGTACCGGCGCCGCTCGGCGTGGTGCTGGGTGGGGATGGCAGGCCGTTGGGCGCCGGCGCCGCGGCGGCGGGCGGCTCAAGCCTGAATCCCTTCGATTTCGGCGACACCGGCCTGGCCGCATGGCTGGCGGGCGCCGGATGGCTGCAGATCATCGGTCTGTGCCTGCTGCTGGGGCTGCTGCTGGCCTTCACACCCTGCGTGCTGCCCATGGTGCCCATTCTGATGGCCATCATTGCGGGCGATGCCGGCGGCGCCAAACTCTCGCGCATGCGCGGCCTGTCCCTGGCGGCCGTTTTCGTGCTGGGCATGTCCATCATCTACACCGCGCTGGGTGTCGTTGCCGGGCTGCTGGGCGCGGGTCTCATGATCTGGCTGCAGACACCCTGGGTGCTCGCCACCTTCGCCATACTGCTGGCCATTCTGGCGCTGGCCATGTTCGATGTTTTCGCGCTGCAGGCGCCGGCCGCCATGCAGACTGCGCTGAACGAGCGACTGAACCGCATTCCCGGCGGGCGATACAGCGGCGTTTTTCTCATGGGCATGCTGTCGGCTCTGATCGTCGGGCCATGCGTGGCGGCGCCGCTGGCGGGCGTGCTGCTGTTCATTTCCCAGACCGGCGACGTGGCTCTGGGAGGCGCGGCGCTGTTTGCGCTGGCTTGGGGTTCAGGCATTCCGCTGCTGCTGCTGGGCGCTTCTTCCGGCCTCTTGCTGCCCAAGGCGGGCGCCTGGATGGAAGGGGTGAAATGGGGCTTCGGCATCCTGCTGCTGGCCACCGCCTGGTGGATGGTCACGTCTCTCATGCCCGCTTGGCTGGCCATGCTGGGCTGGGTGGCGCTGGCCGCATGCGCAGCGGTCATGATGGGCGCTTTCGAATCCCTGCCTGCGGGAGCCGGCCCGGGCCGTCATCTGCTGAAGGCCGTAGGCCTGCTGCTGGCGGCATGGGCGCTGTTGATGCTGGTGGGCATGGCCGGCGGCGGCCGCGATCCTTTCCGCCCGCTGGCGCCCTATACGGCGGCGGTGGGGGGCCTCCAGGGGGAGGCGGGTCTGGCGGGGCCCGGCGTCGCTGAATCCGTCAAGCGCCGTTTCGTGCAGGTGAATTCCGTGGAAGAGCTGGAAAAAGTGCTGGCCCAGGCGGAGCAGCCTGTCATGCTGGACTTCTATGCGGACTGGTGCGTGTCCTGCATCGAAATGGAACGCTACACCTTCAGCGATGTCGACGTTGCGCGCAAGCTCGACGGCTTCATCCTGCTGCAAGCGGACGTGACGCGCAATCAGCCTGAACACCGTGCCCTGCTGAAGCGTTTCCGCCTGTTCGGGCCGCCGGGCATCATCTTCTTCGATGCCCAGGGCCGCGAACTCGACGTCCGGGTGGTGGGTTTCCAGAACGCCGAGCGTTTCGGCAAGTCGCTGGATGACGTGCTGGCGCGTGCGCGGGCCGGCGAGCCGGCCACGGGCGGCCCGGCCCGAGCCGCGATCGGAGCCGCGCCTGCCGGTATTGCGCCGTCAGCGCTGCTGTCGCAACAGCTGCGCGGCCTCGATGGCGAAGTAGGTCAGAACGCCGTCGCCGCCGGCGCGCTTGAACGCCAGCAGTGATTCCAGCACGACCTTGTCGTGATCCAGCCAGCCGTTGGCCGCCGCGGCCTTGAGCATGGCGTATTCGCCGCTGACCTGATAGGCGAAAGTAGGCACGCCGAAAGCCTGCTTCACGTCGCGCAGCACGTCGAGGTAGGGCATGCCGGGCTTCACCATTACCATGTCGGCGCCTTCGCGCAGATCGGCCGCGACTTCACGCAGCGCCTCGGCACGGTTGGCCGGGTCCATCTGGTAGGTGGCCTTGTTCGATTTGCCCAGGTTGGCGGCCGAGCCCACCGCGTCGCGGAAGGGGCCGTAGAAGGCGCTGGCGTATTTGGCGGAATACGCCATGATGCGGGTGTGGATGTGCTGCGCCGCTTCGAGCGCCTGCCGCAGCGCGCCGACACGGCCGTCCATCATGTCGCTGGGCGCGACGATGTCGACACCGGCTTCCGCCTGTACCAGCGCCTGGCGCACCAGGATCTCGACCGTGGGCTCGTTCAGCACGTAGCCGTCCTGATCGATGACACCGTCCTGGCCATGGCTGGTATAGGGGTCGAGCGCCACGTCGGTCAGGATGCCCAGCTCGGGAAAGCGGGATTTCAGTTCACGCACGGCGCGCGGCACCAGGCCGTCGGGATTGGCGGCCTCGATGCCATCGGGCGTCTTGAGGCCGCTTTCAATGGCGGGAAAGAGCGACAGTACGGGAATGCCCAGTTCCACGCATTGTTCGGCCACCGGCAGCAAGGTGTCGATGGAATGGCGTTCGACCCCGGGCATGGACGGCACAGGCTGTTTCACGCCCTGGCCTTCGGTGATGAAGACGGGATAGATGAGATCGTCCACGGTGAGCGCATGCTCGCGCACCAGCCGGCGGGTGAAGTCGTCGCGGCGGTTGCGCCGTGGGCGGGCGGCTGGAAAATCGGCCTGGGGCAGGAAAGAAGTCATGGTGGCTCCGAAAGACCCCGGTACGCATGCCGGGGAGGCCGTCAGGGGACGACCTTGGGTGATATCCAGTTTTCGATATGGGCGCCGGCCTCTTCCAGCCCGATGCGCTGGGTGGCGGAAAAGGCGATGGCGGTCAGTGTGCCGAGATCGGCGAGTTCCTTCTTGACGGCGGCGATGGCGCGGACACGCTGGCCGTAGGGCAGTTTGTCGGCTTTGGTCAGCAGGGCGAGCACGGGCACGTTGCGCGGCGCGAGCCAGTCGGCCAGGCGCCGGTCGAGCGGGGTGACGCCGCGGCGGATGTCCACCAGCAGGACGACGCCGGCCAGCGAAGAACGATCGCTCAGATAGCTGCCCAGCACCTCGGCCCATTCTTCGCGCGCGCTTTGCGCGACGGAGGCATAGCCGTAGCCCGGCAGGTCGACCAGATAGCCCAGCACGCCTTCCGGGTCGAGGGGGTCGGGAATGCCGAACATATTGATGAGGCGGGTGCGCCCCGGGGTCTTGCTGGAAAAAGCCAGCCTGCGCTGATTGGTGAGCACATTGATGGCGGAGGACTTCCCTGCATTCGAGCGCCCCACGAAGCAGACTTCAGGCCCGGTGGGCGGCGGCAGCTGATCGAGACGCGCGGCCGAAATGGTGAAGCGGGCACGGTGCAGAATGGACACGGAGGATCCTGTGGCAGTGGATTTGAAACCCTATTGTATAATCGCAAGTTTGAAAACTCATGGGTCAGGCTCCACTGCCCGGTTGGGGCGGGGCTTTCCCGCTGGGTCAATCGCGGCGCCGCCGGTGCCGGGTCGAATTCGCGATCGTCGAGGTCTTCATGAAGCGTATGCTTTCAAGAATGGTTGTTGCCAGTGGTGTGCTGCTGGGCACATGCGTAGTTTCCGTCAGCCACGCTTCCGGCGTTGCGGTTGCCAAGCCCGATGCGGCGCTGGGCGAACAGCTCTATGCGAACGGCGACATGGCGCGGGGCGTCATTGCCTGTGCGAGCTGCCACGGGGCCGCCGGGAACAGCATCATACCCATCAACCCCAATATATCGGGGCAATCATACGAATACCTCGTCAAGCAATTGCTCGACTTCAAGCCCAAGGGCGACCATCCGCCCATTCGCAACGGGGCCGATGGCGCGCCTTCCCTCATGGCGCCCATGGCCGCTCCGCTGACCGAAGAAGACATCAGGAACGTTTCGTACTATCTGTCGCTGCAGCGTTTCGACCTCGAAGCGGCGCCTTCCGCCACCAACGAAGACACCATGGAACGCGGCCAGGAAATCTGGCGCGGCGGCATTGCCTCGCGCGGCGTGCCGGCCTGTGCGGGCTGCCACTCGCCCAATGGCGCGGGCGTGCCGGGCAAATATCCGCGCATCGGCGGCCAGCATCCCGATTACATCGCCGACCAGATGCGCCTGTTCCGCAGCGGCGATCGCGCCAACAGCACCGAAATGTTCGAAATCGCCGATCGCATGTCCGATCGCGACATCGCCGCCGTGGCAGACTATGCGGCCGGCCTGCGCTGATTGTTTGAGCTTAAACAAACCTGAACGATAAAGTGGCGGTCATATGGCCGCTCGACCAACTAGAATGGAGGGTGTGCCATGAAGGCAACCCTCCTTTTTTTTCGAAGTGCGACCTGTGACATCCAAGTCTTCTCCGCGTCGACTCAACACCGATGTACTGGAACTGCTGGGCTCCATGCGGTTCGCGGTCAGTCTGCTGATGTTCATCTGCATGGCCAGCGTGATCGGCACGGTGCTCATGCAGAATCAGCCGGCCAGCGATTATTTTGACCAGTTCGGCCCCTTCTGGTATACCGTGTTCGATAAATTCGCGATCTGGCATGTCTACAACAGTTGGTGGTTCCTGGTCATCATGGGCTTCCTGGTGGTGTCCACCACGCTTTGCGTGATCCGCAATACGCCGCGTTTCATCAAGGACGCCCGTTCTTTCCGCGAGCATGTGCGCGGCAGCAGCCTGCGAGCCTTCCATCATCGTGTCGAGGCCGCCGTCGCCGTCCCGCCCGACCAGGCGATGGGCGGCCTGCAGCCCTGGCTGCGCAAGAACGGCTATGGCTGGAAGCTGCGCCGTGACGGCGACAGCATCATGCTGGCCGCCAAGAAGGGCAGCGCCAACCGGCTGGGCTATATCTTTGCCCACGTCGCCATCGTCGTGATCTGCGTGGGGGGGCTGCTTGACAGCGAGCTGCCGGTCCGCCTTCAGGTATGGCTGTTCGACAAGACACCCATCACCGAGAACATGCTGATTTCCGAAGTGCCGGATTCCGGGCGCCTGTCGCCGTCCAACCCCAGCTTCCGGGCCAACATGCTGATTCCCGAAGGGGCGACGGGCGGCAACGGCCTCATCAGTGTGGGCAACGGGGTGCTGGTGCAGCCGCTGCCCTTCAATCTGCACCTGAAGGACTTCGTGGTCGATTACTACTCCACGGGCATGCCCAGCAGTTTCCGGAGCGTGGTGGAAGTCATCGACCCGGAAACGGGCGACCGCTTCGAGCGCAATATCGAAGTCAATGAACCGCTGCGCTACAAGGGCGTCACGGTCTACCAGTCGAGTTTCGACGACGGCGGCAGCACCCTGACCCTCACCGGCTTTCCCCTGCGCGGCGCCGTGAACCGGTCCTTCGAAGTCGGCGGTGTCGTCGGCAGCCGCAGCGAAATCACGGTGAACGAAGGCATCCGTGGCGACACGCCGCTGACCGTGGAATTCACGGCATTGCGGGTCATCAATGTCGAGGATCTCGGCAGCGGCGAACCGCAGCCCAAGGCGATGATCGACCATGTCGCTTCGGTGAGCGGCAGCGCGGCCGCGGCCCGCAACGAGCATCTGCGCAATGTCGGGCCGAGCGTCCAGTACCGCATCATCGGCGCCGACGGTCAGGCCTTCGAATACACCACCTACATGCTGCCCATGGAACTGGACGGCAGCCGTGTGATACTGGCGGGCATCCGCGAATCCGAGGCCGTGCCGTTCCGCTATATACGCATTCCGGTGGATGACGACCATGCCGTCACCGAATTCATGGACCTGCGCGCCGCCCTGTTCGATCCCGCGCTGGTCAATCTGGCCGCCATGCGCTTTGCCGAGAAGAACGCCACGCCCACGGTGGACACCTCGCTTCTGCAGAAGGCGGCGGTCGGTGCGCTCGATGCCTTCCAGCGTTCAGGGTTCGACGGGATTCTGGGCAATGTGCCGGAAACCGAACACGAGAAAGTCCTGAGCTTCGCCGTTCCCATGATCCAGTTGTCCCTGACCGAACTGCGCGACATTCTGCGTATTCGCGCGGGCGGCCAGCCGATCGCGCGCGAAGGCGAAGAATGGGCGGAGGGGCAGCGCTGGGTCCAGATGGCCCTGCTGGCCCTGGCCAACCTGCCCGATTATCCGGCGCCGGTGTTTCTGACGCTCAGCAATTTCGAGCAGAAAGAGGCCAGCGTCTTCCAGGTGGCCCGCAGCCCGGGCAAGAATACCGTCTATCTGGGCTGCCTGTTCCTGGTGATCGGTGTGTTCGCCATGTTCTACGTGCGTGATCGCCGCATCTGGGTGTGGATCCGGCCGGCGGGGAACGGCGGCAGCGAAATGCTGGCCGCCATGACTTCGCAGCGCCGCAACCTGGATTTCAACCGGGAATTCGATCGCTTCAAGAACGCCTTCGAGCATCTGACCTCGGGTTCCGGCGCAGGCCGCGACACGCAGGAATCCGCGCAAGACAGTCGTTCCGGCAGTGGCAGACTTTCCTGAATAGCAATGGCGGGGAAGCGCGGGCCCTCGGGGTGCCGCTTCCTCACAACCCGAGAGGTTCCATTATGTCCGACACAATGACCACTTCAACCGGCGCCGCAATGTGGGATCAGGCCATGTCGGCCAGCGGCGACGCCCGTGGGCAGCGCGGCAGGCCCGACTGGACCGATGTCGCCTATTTCGTGGCGTTGAGCCTGGGCGTGGTTTACGCGTTCGCCGAATTCAACTATGCCATGGACATCTACGAGAAGGCCATTCTCGTCTGTGTGGTGCCCATGCTGGTCTGGATGGGCTGGCTGTGGCGGCCGCTGCGCACGCTTTCGGTGGTGGCGGGGCTGGTGGCCCTGCTGGCCGTCTGGCTCTACAGCGGCGGCGCGGGCCTGCATCAGGGCGACATCACACGCGCCGAGTCGGTCTTCCTGCTCAGATACCTGCTGTCCTCGCAGTCCGCCATCCTGTGGATGTGCGCGCTTTTCGTGCTGGCGACGGCAAGCTACTGGGTGGGCTATGTGAGCCATACGGCCGCATGGCTGGGTTCGGGGCTGACCTGGGCCGCGGTATACGCGGGTACCATCGGCCTGCTGGTGCGCTGGCGCGAAGGGCATCTGCTGGGGCCGGACATCGGCCACATTCCGGTCAGCAACCTGTATGAAGTCTTCGTGCTGTTCGCCCTGATCACGGCCTTGTTCTACCTCTACTATGAGCGGCGCTACGCCACGCGGGCGCTGGGCGGTTTCGTGCTGCTGGTGGTCACCTCGGCGGTGGTCTTCCTGCTGTGGTATTCCGTCACGCGCGAAGCCTTCCAGATCCAGCCCCTGGTGCCCGCCCTGAAGAGCTGGTGGATGAAGCTGCATGTTCCGGCCAATTTCATCGGCTACGGCACGTTTGCGCTGGCGGCCATGGTGGGTTTCGCCTACCTGGTCAAGGAACACAGTGAAACGACATCGCGCGCCAGGCTGATCCCGGTGTTTCTGCTGGGCGCCATCCTGTGCGCGGAACCGTTCATGTTCGGCTCGCGCGAGGTTTCGGCCACGTGGATGCTTTATTTCGGCGTCGGGGCCTTGATCGTGGGCGGCATCCTGGCTTTCCGCAAGCCCATCGGCCAACGCCTGCCGTCTCTTGAGATCCTAGATGACATCATGTATCGCGCCATCGCGGTGGGGTTCGCCTTCTTTACCATAGCCACCATTCTCGGCGCGCTGTGGGCGGCCGATGCCTGGGGCACCTACTGGCAGTGGGATCCCAAGGAAACCTGGGCGCTCATCGTCTGGCTGAACTATGCGGCCTGGCTGCACATGCGGCTGATGAAGGGTCTGCGCGGCACGATGGCCGCCTACTGGGCGCTGGCCGGCCTGCTGATCACCAGCTTCGCCTTCCTGGGCGTGAACATGTTCCTGTCGGGCCTGCATTCCTACGGTGAATTGTAGGGCCGGGGGTGCGCGGCCGCCCGCCGCCCCGGTTCAGGCCGAGGTGCGCGGCGGGCATTTCCGCCTGATGTAGGACAGGGTTTCGGGGTTGGTGATCAGGTCGGGCACCGATTCGGCATCCAGAATCCGCGTGGGTGTGAGGGCGGCGCTCACGATATAGCCCTGTATGTAGTCGACCCCCATTTCGTGCAGGGCTTCCAGCGTGCGCACGTCTTCGACCCATTCGGCGATGCTCGTCATCTGCAGGTTCTGCGCAAGCTCGATGATGGTGCGGATGATGGCGATATTGGTTTCGCTGGCCAGCATGTCGCGCACCAGCGTACCGTCTATCTTGATGGCATCGGCGCCCAGCTGGGTCAGATAGCTGAACGAGGTATAGCCCGCGCCGAAATCATCCAGCGCAATGCGCACGCCCATGCTTTGCAGCCGGGCGATCAGCTTGCGGGTGCGTTCGAAGTTCTGCAGGGCGACGCCTTCGGTGATTTCCACGCAAAGCCGGCGGGCCAGTTGGGGGTGGCGGGCCAGCACCAGGAACAGGTTTTCGATGAACTTGTCGTCGTTCAGCGAGACGCCGCTGAGGTTGACGTTGACGAACTGGGTCTTGCGCAGGCGGCCTTCGTGTTTGGCGAGCCATTCCAGCGTGGCGGAGAAGACCCATTTGTCGATGATGGTGATGGTGCCGCTTTCTTCGGCGGCGCTGACGATCTTGCCGGTGGAAATGAGGCTGCCCTGGGAATCGCGCACACGCAGCAGGATTTCGAAGTTGAGGGATTCTTCCGGGTTCTGGAGCGCCATGATGGGCTGCATTTCCAGGTACAGGCCTTTTGGCGACGTGCCGCCTTCGAGCTGATCGAACAGGCGCAGTTCTTCGGTATGGGCCTGCAGCTCGCTGGAGTCGAGTTCGTACACCACCACATCCTGGTGCTGTTTGCGGGCGTCCCGGCAGGCGCGCGTGGCCGCTGAAATGGCCGCCGCCGCGTCCATGCCGGGGTCGATCTCAACGACGCCGATGGCCGAGCGGACCTGAAAATAGCGATGGCCCACCTGATAGGACGTGCTGTTCAGATCGCCGATGATGCGCTCGGCCGCCAGGCGGGCCTGCGCGGCACCCATATTGGGAAAGAGGATGACGAATTCATCGCTGCCGATGCGGCCTAGCGGTTGCTCGCCGGTCAGGGCCTTGCGCAGCCGTTCCGTCACCTGTTTCAGGATTTCATCGCCGGAAGTATGGCCGAACAGCCCGTTGATGCGTTTGAAATGATCCAGGTTCATGTAGGCCAGTGAGCAGGGTATCTGGCTGTGCTGAAGGTTTTCCAGCGCCTGGACGAGTTCTTTCTCGATGCCGCGCCGATTCAGCGCGTGCGTCAGCGGATCGTTGTCCGCCTGATCGCGCAGTTCGTCCATGGCATGGCTGCGGGCCGTGATGTCCTGCAGCGAGCCTTCGACGTGGTCATCCACCAGCGCGGCCCGCAATGCGAAATGCCGCGGCTGGGCGCCTGGCTGCGGCCCGGACCGCAGATGTATGTCTGTTTCCTTGCCGGCAAGCGTCGCGGCGGCGATCAGCGGCCATGACTGGGGTTCGAAGAAATCGTCCCAGCTCAGCGCGGCGCCGGAATCTTCTTTTTGCCCCAGCATGTCGCGCAAGGCGGGATTCATCCGCAGGAAATGATTGCCGCCGTCGAGCGTGAACAGGCCCAGGGGGGCGACGGCATAGCCGGTCACCAGCTCGGTCTGGGCGCGGATGCGTTCGTCCTTTCCTTCGCGGATGACACCGCCCACCACCAGCGCAACCAGGACGTTGGACAGCAGCAGGGCCAGCACGCTGATGAAGGAATCCAGCAGTTCATGCTGGCCGGTCAGTGTCAGTACCAATACGGTGACGATCACCGTCAGCGCCATGGCAAGCGACAAGGAGCGCCATGAGAGCAGGCGTTCAGGCTGCTGGACGGCGCGGCGGGCCAGCAGGAACAGGCCACTGGCCAGCGCCAGGCCCCAGACCAGGGAACTCAGCAGTTTGAAGCTTGCCCAGGGCAGCACGAAAGCGGCGGCCAGCTGCAGGATACCGAGCCATTGCAAGGCCTGCAGCCGCCATGAGTGAGGTTCGCCGCGGTTGCGGAAGAGCTGGGTGAACAGGGTATGGGTGACGAGATAGTGGGCCGCCAGCGTGAGCTTGCGCAGCATGGGCTGCCAGTCGGGCGGTAATGCGTAGCCCAGCCATTGGCCGTCCCACCCCAGTGCGTAGGTTCCCAGCCTGAAGTTGCCCACCACCCAGACGGCCAGCAGCAGGAAGGTCCATTCCTGGTTGCGCAGGGCGATGATGGTCAGGAACAGCGCGAGTGTCATGATCCCGCCGTCGAGCAGGGCCATACTGCGATGAAAGCGGTCGGATGCGGCGCGCAGATCGGTTATCGACCACAAGGCGGTGGTGAAGACAGTCGGCTCGCCGTAGCGCGCCTGGCAGATCAGTTCAGAAAACGAGGCGCCGGCGCCGCTTTCGTTCTGGCCCAGTATCAGGGCATGCCCCAACCTGCTGGCCCGCATGGCGCCAGCGACCGACCCGCCCTGGACCGTGCCGAGGCGCTGCATGGTGTCGCGTCGCCAGCAGGTGATGCCTTCGGCGCCGCGGCTGGGGAAATCCACGGCCATCGGCTGAGTGCGGGCGCGTTCGGGGAGTTCTATCGACAGCCAGGCGCCGCCATGGAACTCGGCGCGGCGCTGCTGCGGTAGCGTTTGCAGTGCGGCGGCGGCCTGCTGAGGTGTGGTGTGGCCGGCTTCGACGGGCAGGCTGCGGAAGAGGAGAGGGTCTCCGGTGGTGGCCGGGTACAGCGGAGTGAAGCCCAGGACCGCCACGACCGAGAAGAGTGCGATGGCTACAGGCAGCACCCAGAGCGAAAAATAATAAACGCTGCCGCGGCGCGCATTGCGCACTTTTTCAAACCACCTTTCCAAAAAAGCGCCTGCTGCCATCATAGGATCGACCTGTTCCTTCTGGTTGGGTCTAGTGGGTCATCATGGTCAAGATACACAAAGGAAATTGAAAAAAAGACGGGCGGATGATGCAGTCGATTCTTTATGCATCATCACATTTCTATGTGTAACACAAATAATATCAACCTTCACCTATGGTTTACGACATAATCGGCACAATCTTTAGCCCGCCATGCACCTGTGGACGCTGCGCTACAGGCCGGAGCGTCCCGGGATGGGGAGAAGCGGGGCCGCGAGGCGGCGGCCCGGAGGGAGGCTCAGGCGTCCGGCAGCAGGCGCTCGGTGTCGAACAGGCTTTCCAGGGTCTCGCGCGGGCGCACCACATGGCTGCGGTCGCCGTCGACCATGACTTCCGCCGCGCGCGGGCGGGTGTTGTACTGGCTGGACATGGCGAAAGCGTACGCGCCCGCCGACAGAATGGCCAGAAGATCGCCCTGGTGCAGTTCGAGCACGCGATCGCGGGCCAGCCAGTCGCCGCTTTCGCAGATGGGGCCGACGATGTCGTAACTGGGGGTGGCGGAAGTCACCGGGCGCGGCATGACCGGCTCGACGCTGTGCCAGGCATCGTACAGCGTGGGGCGCAGCAGGTCGTTCATGGCCGCATCGACGATGGCGAAATTCTTGGCTTCGGAATGCTTGAGGTATTGCACTTCGGTGAGCAGCGCCCCGGCGTTGCCGACCAGTGAACGGCCCGGTTCCAGCACGAGTTCCAGGTGGCCGAGGCCGGCCTCTTCGAGCCGCGCGAACACCTGGTCGAGCAGGGTGACGGGTTCGAGCACCTGCTCGTCGGTGTAGCGGATGCCGATGCCGCCGCCCAGGTCGAGATGCCGCAGATGGATGCCTTCGTCGCGGAGGCCGTGGATCAGCGCAATGAGCTTGTCGAGGGCGTCGAGATAGGGTGCCGCTTCCGTGATTTGCGAGCCGATGTGGCAGTCTACGCCGACGACCCGCAGGCCGGGCAGGTTCATGGCCCGGCGATAGACCCGCGGTGCCGTTTCGATGGCGATGCCGAACTTGTTTTCTTTGAGGCCGGTGGAGATGTAGGGGTGGGTGCGGGCATCGACGTCGGGATTCACGCGCAGGGAAACGGGCGCGGTGCGCCCGCTGCTTGCTGCCACCTGCGCCAGGCGTTCCAGTTCGGCTTCCGATTCGACGTTGAAGCATTTCACGCCGGCGTCCAGTGCGGCCTGCATTTCCCAGACCTGCTTGCCTACCCCCGAGAAGACGACCTTGCCGGCGTCGCCGCCGGCCGCCAGTACGCGGGCCAGTTCGCCGCCGGAAACGATGTCGAAGCCGGCTCCGAGCCGGCTGAATTCATTCAGGACGGCCAGGTTGGAGTTGGCCTTCATGCCGAAGCACACCAGCGCCTTGCGGCCTTCGAGGGCGCGCGCATAGCTCTGCCATGCGTCATGCAGGGCGGCGCGCGAATAGACGTACAGAGGGGTGCCGAACTCTTTGGCGAGCTGTGCGAGGGAGACGTCCTCGGCATGCAGCGTGCCGTTCTGAAACTGGAAGCGGGGTGCGACAGTCATGATTTCCTGAAATCAGTTTGCGGTTGAGCCGGGTGGTGCGTCGTGGCCGGGCGGTTCGATGAGGGTGGCGGGCGGGTCTTCAGGGGGCGGCAGGTACAGTGGGCCCTTGTAGCCGCAGGCCAGCAGGCTGCCCAGCAGCACCCCGCCGGCAAGCAGCCGCATGCCGAGGCGCGTGAATGTATGGGGTCGGGCTTGCATGATGGGTCTCCGTTGACGCGGGGAATCTACGATATGGTAAACGAGAATGCGATGCCCCCGCGGGGCGGGGGCATCGCATGTCCTGCCGGTGGTTCAGAACGGCACGACCTCGGGGTGCCGATGGCGTTCCTCGGTGCCGCTGCGCAACTGGTTGAGCAGGTCGCCGATGCCGTCGGTGATCGTGCCGCCCAGCAGCGCGTCGCTGGGCGAGGGCAGACCTACCCGCGCCACGGCCTGGCCGGGTGGATATTCCGTGAAATAGTATTCGCCGTCGATGCGATTGAGCCCCGGGGGCGGCGGCGGAGCCGGCACGACGGGCTCGTCCTTGAGCGCATGGCGCATGTAGTCCAGCCAGATCGGCAGGGCGGCGCCGCCGCCGGTTTCGCCGGAGCCCAGGGAGCGGGGCTGATCGAAGCCCATCCATACCACGCCTGAGACCCGCGGGGTGTATCCGGCGAACCATGCGTCGTGGGAATCATTGGTGGTGCCGGTCTTGCCGCCGATGTCGCCGCGCTTGAGTTCGCGGTGCACCCGGGCGCCCGTGCCGGATACGGTGACGCCCCGCAGCAGATCGTTCATGACGTAGGCGGTGCGCGCATCGATGACGCGCGCCGCGGCGTCGCCCGCCACCACCGGCTTTGCCTGCATGATCACCTTGCCGGTGCTGTCGGTGACGCGGTCGATCAGGTAGGGCGGCACGCGATAGCCCCCGTTGGCAAAGATGGCGTAGGCGCCGGCCAGTTGCAGCGGTGTCACGCTGCCCGCACCGAGAGCCAGCGGCAGCACGGCGGGCTGACGCTCGCGGTCGAAACCGAAGCGCATGATGTAGTCCTGCACATATTTGGGGCCGACAGCCTGCATGATGCGGATCGACACCATGTTTCGCGACTTGTACAGCCCCTGCCGCATGGTGAGCATGGGTTCGTAGGTGTTGCCGTAGTTCTTGGGCGACCATGGCTTGGAGCCCGTTTGCTGGGCCGTCAGCACGAACGGTTCGTCGGAAATCTGTGTGGCCGGCGTCAGGCCTTTTTCCAGCGAGGAGGCGTAGATGAAGGGCTTGAAGGCCGAACCGGGCTGCCGCCACGCCTGCGTGACGCGGTTGAAGTTGCCGTCCTGGAAGTGGAAGCCGCCGACCATGGCCTGGACGGCGCCATCCTGTGGCCGCAGGGCTATCAGGGCGGCCTGTACGCTGGGCCTGTTGATGACTTCCCAGTAATCGCCGTTTTCATGCAGGTAGACGACCGAGCCCCGGCGTATGCGCACCTGGTCGTCGGCGTTCTTCACCAGGCCGCGGGCCACGATCTTCAGGGCGCGCTTGTCGGTGACTTCGATGATCTGCTGCGCCGTGCGCGCCACCACGATCTTGCTCGGGCCCGCTTCGAGCACCACGCCGGCCAGGAGGCTGCCGTTGTCCGGATGCTCGTCCTGCAGCGCATCGAGCAGCGCGTCGAAGCGGGCATGATCGGATTCGATGCCCGCGGGCAGGTCGAGATTCGCTTCGGGACCAGGATAGCGTGCGCGGCGCGTGTAGTCGAGGATGCCGTCGCGCACGGCCCGATAGGCTTTTTCCTGGTCGGCCGAGCTCACCGTGGTGTAGATGTTGAAGCCGCGCGAGTAGATGTCGTCCTGATAGACGTTGTAAAGCAGCTGGCGGGCCAGTTCGGCGACGTATTCGCCGTGGACGGCGTAGCCGCCGGCGGGGGTGCCGGGAGCCGAGCGCAATTCGATTTTCTGGTCTACCGCCTGCTGGTATTCGTCCTGGGTGAGATAGCCCAGCGACCGCATGCGGCCCAGCACATAGAGCTGGCGCGAGCGGGCGCGGTCGAAGTTGGCGATCGGGTTGAAGCGCGAAGGCGCTTTGGGAATCCCGGCCAGCATGGCCGCTTCCGCGACCGAGACATCCCACAGCTGCTTGCCGAAATAGGTGCGCGACGCCGCCGCAAAGCCGTAAGCCCGGTGCCCCAGGTAGATCTGGTTCATGTAGAGATCGAGGATCTGGTCCTTGGTGAGGGTGGCCTCGATCTTGAACGTGAGCAGCAGCTCGTAGAACTTGCGGGTGTAGGTTTTTTCCGACGATAGATAGAAATTGCGCGCCACCTGCATGGTGATGGTGCTGGCGCCCTGCGATCTGGCCATGGTCGTCAGATTGGCCAGCGCCGCGCGCGCGACGCCCTTCCAGTCTATGCCGCCATGACGGTAAAAATTGTCGTCTTCCGCTGCTAGAATGGCCGCTTTCATGACATCGGGGATCTCGTCGAAACGCAGCACATTGCGGCGCTCTTCGCCGAATTCGCCGATCAGGACCTTGTCGGCCGTATAGATGCGCAGCGGCACCCGCGGGCGGTAATCGATCATGGCGCTCAGGTCGGGCAGATTGGGCCAGGCGAGCGCCAGGGCGAGGGTGCCAAGCAGCACGCCCGAGAGCCCCAGGCCCGCGGCCAGTACCGCTGCCTTCAGAAGGAAACGGCTCAGCCATGAGCGCTGGTTGGAATTCTTTTCGGAGGATTGGGTATCGGTGCTCATCAGGGGCGATTTTAAGTCTTACGCCAGCCGGTCCTGGATGGGCGCATGGGCTTTATGTAACCGGATAATGCGATAAAAACGGGGTTCGGTGCCCGTAAGCAGGTGATAATACACAAATGAACGGAGTTTTACCTTCTGCCGGCAATGAACAGGAAACGGAAGAGCGGCTGTCCGTGGTATCCCTGCCCTATGAATACCCCGTGTTTCTGGTGGGGATGATGGGGGCGGGGAAGACGACGATCGGCCGTGGCCTGGCGCGCATCCTGGGCCGCGAATTCCTGGATCTCGATCACGAAATCGAGGCACGCTGCGGTGTCCGGATCGCCCATATCTTCGACATCGAAGGCGAGGAAGGGTTCCGCAGGCGTGAACGATCCGTTCTGGAAGAATGCTCGGCGCGGCCCGATCTGGTGCTGGCCACCGGCGGCGGCGCGGTGCTTGCCCCCGAGAACCGCCGCCGCTTGAAGTCGCGCGGCGTCGTCGTCTATTTGCGGGCCACGCCCGAAGACCTGTACCGGCGGGTGGCCCGCGACCGCAGCCGCCCGCTGCTGCAAACGGCCGATCCCCAGGCGCGCATCCGTGAACTGGTCGCGGCGCGCGAGCCCTTATACGAAGAAGTCGCCGACGTCGTCTTCGATACGGGCAGCATGCCCGTGCAACAGGTCGTCAAGGCGTTGGTACCCCTGCTGCAAGGTTTCGAGGTGAAGGAATGACCATAGTGCGTGTAACCACCCCTGGCGGGGATTATCCCATCCACATCGAAGATGGCCGGCTGGACAGGCTGGCGGAGGCCGTCCCCGCCGATGCCACCGCCATCGCGCTGGTGAGCAATTCCGCGATCCTGGGCTGCTATGGCGAGCGCGTGCGCCGTGCCCTCGCCGTCGCGGGCAAGCCCGTGGTGGAAGTGGTGCTGCCCGAGGGCGAGGCCCACAAGAGCTGGCAATCCCTCAACATGATTTTCGACGCTTTGTTACAAAATGGCCTGGATCGCAAGGCCGTGCTTGTTGCTTTTGGGGGAGGAGTGGTCGGCGACATGGGCGGTTTCGCCGCTGCCTGCTACATGCGCGGCATCCGCTACATCCAGGTTCCCACCACCTTGCTGGCGCAGGTGGATTCGTCCGTGGGCGGCAAGACGGCCATCAATCATCCCCTGGGCAAGAACATGATCGGCGCCTTCTACCAGCCGATTTCGGTCGAGATCGACCCGCAGGTGCTGGCGACGCTGCCGCCGCGCGAGATTTCCGCCGGGCTGGCGGAAGTGGTCAAGTACGGCCTGATCATCGATGCGGAATTCTTCTCCTGGTGCGAGGAAAACGCGGCCGCGCTGCGGGCCCTGGATCTGGAAGCCGTCGCTTATGCGATCCGCCGCTCCTGCGAATTGAAGGCGCGGGTGGTGTCGCAGGACGAGCGCGAAAGCGGCATGCGGGCCATCCTGAATCTCGGCCATACCTTCGGCCATGCCATCGAGGCGGGGCTGGGCTATGGCGAATGGTTGCATGGCGAGGCGGTCGGTTGCGGCATGGTGCAGGCGGCGGAACTCTCGGCCGACCTGCTGGGGCTGCCCGGTGAAGACGTCGAGCGAGTGCGCCGTGTGGTGGAAGCCATCGGCTGCCCGGTCGTGGCGCCCGATCTGGGCGATGCACGCTGGATAGAGCTCATGCTGCATGACAAGAAGGCTGAGGGCGGCAAGCTGCGTTTCGTGCTGCTGCCGCGCATTGGCGAGGCCGAATGCCGGGATGTCGATGAAGCGGCGCTCGGGCCGGTGTTCAAGCGCACTGTGGCCGCCAGCGGGGGCTGACCGTATGCCGAGGCTCGCACCTTATGCCTGCGACCCCGACCGTTCCGCCGGCCGCCGTCATCCTGAAGCCGAGCCGCAAGGCCGCAATCATTTCCAGCGTGACCGGGACCGCATCGTCCATTGCCATGCCTTCCGGCTGCTCGAATACAAGACCCAGGTATTCATCAACCACGAAGGCGACCTGTTCCGCACCCGCCTCACCCACAGCATAGAAGTCGCCCAGATCGCGCGCACCATCGCCCGCAACCTGGAGCTGCATGAAGACCTGATCGAAGCCATTTCGCTGGCTCATGATCTGGGACACACCCCTTTCGGCCATGCCGGCCAGGACGAACTCAATGCCTGCATGAACGAGTTCGCGCCCGATGCCGGCGGCTTCGAGCACAATCTGCAGAGCCTGCGGGTGGTGGACGAACTCGAAGAACGCTATGCGGAATTCAATGGGCTGAACCTGTGTTTCGAGACCCGGGAAGGCATCCTCAAGCATTGTTCGGCGCGGCATGCCGCCCGTCTGGGAGACGTGGGGCGCCGCTTCATCGAGCGTCGCCAGCCGTCCCTCGAAGCCCAGGTGGCCAATCTGGCCGACGAGATCGCCTACAACAACCACGATATCGATGACGGGCTCCGTTCCGGCCTGATCACCATCGAACAGCTGCTGGAAGTCGGCATCTTCGCCCGGCACCACGATGCCGTGGTGCGCCGCTATCCGCGCCTGGAGCGCCGCCGCCTGGTGGGCGAGATCATACGCAGCATGATCAATACCCTGGTCATCGACCTGACCGACACCACCCGCGCGCGCCTGGCTGAACTGAAACCGGCGTCGCTGGACGATGTGAGAGCGGCGCCCACGCTGGCGTCTTTCTCGCCAGAGGTGCGCCGAGAGGCCGACGAGCTCAAGCGTTTCCTGATGCGCAATCTTTACCGGCATTCCCGTGTCATGCGCATGACCGGCAAGGCCCGGCGCATCGTCCGCGAGCTTTTCGTGGCCTTCCGCGACGAACCGCGTCTGCTGTCCGGCGAATACCAGCGCGACGAGCCGGTGCAGCAGGCCCGCGCGATCGCCGACTACATCGCCGGCATGACCGACCGCTACGCCATCAGCGAGCACCGGAACCTGTTTCAGATGTAGGGCCTGGCGAATCCGGGCCTTCATCTGTATGGCTGGCCTGCTGAATCCAGTGTTACAGCAGCGGCGCCAGGTAGCGGCCGGTATGGCTTTCCGGGCAGGCCGCAATGTCTTCCGGCGTCCCCTGGGCGACGATGCGGCCGCCGCCGCTGCCGCCCTCGGGGCCCATGTCGACCACCCAGTCCGCCGTCTTGATCACGTCCAGGTTGTGTTCAATGACCACCACGGTGTTACCCGCGTCCACCAGCTTGCGCAGGACGTCGAGCAGCAGGGCGATGTCCTGGAAATGCAGCCCCGTGGTGGGCTCGTCCAGAATGTAGAGCGTGCGCCCAGTGCTGCGGCGCGAGAGTTCCTGCGAAAGCTTGACGCGCTGCGCCTCGCCGCCAGACAGCGTGGTGGCGCTCTGCCCCAGCCGCAGGTAGGACAGCCCGACGTCCATCAACGTGTTCAGCTTGCGGGCCACGGCCGGCACGGAGCTGAAACAGGCCAGCGCCTGTTCCACCGTCAGATCGAGCACTTCGCTGATGTTGCGTCCGCGATAGCGGATTTCCAGGGTCTCGCGGTTGTAGCGTTTGCCGCCGCAGACGTCGCAATTGACGTACATATCGGGCAGGAAGTGCATTTCCACCTTGACCACGCCATCGCCCTGGCAGGCTTCGCAGCGCCCGCCTCTCACGTTGAATGAGAAGCGGCCCGGATCGTAGCCGCGTGTGCGGGCTTCGGGCACGCCGGCGAACAGTTCCCGTATGGGGGTGAACATGCCCGTATAGGTGGCTGGATTGCTGCGCGGGGTGCGGCCGATCGGGCTTTGATCGACATTGATGATTTTGTCGAAATGCGCCAGGCCGTCCAGGCTGTCGTAGGGGGCGGGCTCAGTCTGCGCGCGGTGGAGTGCGCGCGCGACGGCGGTGGCCAGCGTGTCGTTGATGAGCGTGGACTTGCCCGACCCGGAAACGCCCGTTACGCAGACGAAGCGGCCAGCCGGGATGGACAGGTCGACGGCCTGCAGATTGTTGCCTCTGGCCCCCTTGAGCACCAGCCGGGGCTGACCCGGCTCGATCGGCCGGCGGGCGGGGATTTCTATGCGGCGCGCGCCGCTGAGGTATTGGCCGGTCAGGGACGCGGTGTCGGCGGCGATGTCCTGGGGAGTGCCGGAGGAAACCACCTCGCCGCCGTGCTCGCCCGCGCCCGGGCCCATATCGAGCACGAAATCGGCCGAACGGATCATGTCTTCGTCGTGTTCCACCACGATGACGCTGTTGCCCAGGTCGCGCAGATGGCGCAAGGTCTGGATCAGTCGGTCGTTGTCGCGCTGGTGCAGGCCGATGGAAGGTTCGTCGAGCACATACATGACGCCGGTCAGCCCTGAGCCGATCTGGCTGGCCAGGCGGATGCGCTGGGCTTCGCCGCCCGAGATCGTGTCGGCGCTGCGGTCCAGCGACAGATAGCTCAGCCCGACGTTGTTCAGGAAGCGCAGCCGGGCGACGATCTCGCGGATGATGCGTTCGGCGACTTCCTTGCGAGCGCCGTGCAGCGACAGGTTCTCGAACCATTCCAGGCAGGCGAGCAGCGAGAGCGCGCCGACTTCGTAGATGGGGCGGCCGCGGCGCGATTGAACGCCGGGCTCGTCGCCGATCAGCACGTGCCGCGCGTCGGTGCGCAGCCTGGATCCATGGCAGTCCGGGCACACCTTGTTATGGCGCAGTTTGCCGAGTTCTTCGCGCACCGCGCCGGAGTCGGTTTCGCGCCAGCGGCGCTCCAGGTTGGGGATCACCCCTTCGAAAGGGTGTTTCTTGACGGTGCTGCGCCCTTTTTCGTTGATGTAGAGAAAGGGGATTTCTTCGTCGCCGGAGCCATACAGTACCCGCTGGCGGATGTCTTCGGGCAGCGCCTCGAAGGGGGTTTCCAGGTCGAAGCCGTAGTGGGCGGCCAGGCTGGTGAGCAGGGTGTGCGTGAAGGCATTGCGCCGGTCCCAGCCGGCGATGGCGCCGCTTGCCAGGCTGAGTTCAGGGAAGGCGACGATGCGGCGCGGGTCGAAGACTTCGACGTTGCCCAGGCCGTCGCAGGTCGGGCAGGCCCCGGCGGGGTTGTTGAAGCTGAAGAGCCGGGGCTCCATTTCGGTAAGGCTGTGATGGCAGACCGGGCAGGCATAGTGGCTGGAGAACGAATGTTCCTTGCCGCTGTCCATGTCCAGCGCGATGGCGCGCCCGTCGGCCAGCCGCAGGGCGGTTTCGAAGCTTTCGCTCAGGCGCTGCTTGGCCTCGGGCCGGATGCGCAGGCGGTCCACCACGACGTCGACATCGTGCTTTTCCGTTTTCTTCAGCGGTGCGACGTCTTCCATGGGCAGCATCTGGCCATCGATGCGCAGCCGCACGTAGCCCTGGGCCTGCAGGCTGGCGAATTCGTCCTCGAAGCTGCCCTTGCGGCTGCGCGCCACCGGCGCCAGGATGGCCAGACGGCTTTCCGGCGCCCAATCCAGGACGCTGTCCACCATTTGCGCCACGCTCTGGGCCTGTAGCGGCAGCCCGTGTTCCGGGCAATAAGGGGTGCCGACGCGCGCGTACAATAGGCGCAGGTAGTCGTGGATTTCAGTGATGGTGCCCACCGTGGAGCGCGGATTGTGGCCGGCCGACTTCTGTTCGATGGAAATCGCCGGCGACAACCCCTCGATCAGATCCACGTCGGGCTTGCTCATCAGTTGCAGGAACTGCCGGGCGTAGGCCGACAGGCTCTCTACATAGCGGCGCTGCCCCTCGGCATAGAGCGTATCGAATGCCAGCGACGATTTGCCCGAGCCCGACAGGCCGGTCACCACCACCAGCTTGTGCCGGGGCAGGTCAATGGAGACGTTCTTCAGGTTGTGCGTGCGCGCGCCGCGAATGCGGATTTCTTCCATCCCGTGTCCATGCCTAGGTTTACCAATGGCCAACTTGCTACTATAGCGCGCAGTGCATTTCCACGAATCCGAGAGTAAGCTTTCATGACCCAGGCAGCCGCAAGCGCTGACAAACCACGACGCCTAAAACTGACCCCCGTCGAACGCAAGGCCAGCATCATGCTGGCGCTGCTGTTTGCCTCGCGCATGCTGGGCCTGTTCCTGCTTACGCCCGTGTTCGCCGTGGCCGCCCAGGCCATTCCCGGCGGCAATGACGCCACCCGTGTCGGTCTGGCGCTGGGCGCCTACGGCCTGACCCAGGCCATCATGCAGATTCCGCTCGGCATGGCCTCCGACCGCTACGGCCGGCGTGTGGTCATCGTGGGGGGCATGGTGCTTTTCGTCATCGGCGGTGTCATCTGCGCGCTGGCGAATGATGTCGACTGGATCATTGCCGGGCGCACACTCCAGGGGCTGGGCGCCGTGTCGGCCGCCATCACGGCGTGGGTGGCCGATGCCACGCGGCCGGAAGTGCGCACCCGCGCCATGGCCATGGTCGGGGCATCGATCGGGCTGTCATTTGCCGTGTCCCTGGTGCTGTCGCCGGTCATCGTCGGCAGTTTCGGCCTGTCGGGCCTGTTCTGGGCGATCAGCCTGCTGGGTTTCATATGCCTGCTGATCGCGGGCTTTGCCGTTCCCGCCGTTCCCAGACAGGAAGAAGACATCGTTCAGGCGCGTGTGCGCGACGTACTCTCGCATGGCGATCTGCTGCGGCTGAATTTCGGCGTCTTCGTGCTGCATGGCGTGCTGATGTCGCTGTTCATCGTCATGCCCGGCCTGCTGGCGCAACTGGGCGGCTATGATTCAGGCAGCCTCTGGAAGGTGTACCTGCCGGTGATCGCTCTGTCCTTCGTGGCCATGGTGCCCGCGGTCTTCTATACCGAGACGCGCCGTCTGCACAAGCATGCGCTGGAAGCCGCCGTGGCGGGCATGGCGGTGGTGCTGGCCCTGATGCCCTGGTTCACGGATTCCTTCTCCGCCATCTTCGCGCTGCTGGTGCTCTTCTTCGTGGCCTTCAATGTGCTGGAGGCCCTGCAGCCGTCGCTGGTGTCGCGGGTGGCGCCGGCCGCCTACAAGGGGCTGGCGCTGGGTTTCTACAATACCTCGCAGTCGCTGGGCGTCTTTCTTGGGGGCGTCATGGGCGGTGTGCTGGCGGGGCAGGGCCGCGGCGCCCATGTGTTCTGGCTGTCGGCCGCGCTCAGTGCGCTGTGGCTGCTGACCGCTCGCGGCATGAAGCAGCCCGACTGAAGCGCGGGTGCGTCGCCATGGCCGCGCGCGGCGTCCGGGCCGCGGGTGTGGATGCTCGAGTCTCTCCGTACATGCACGTGCGGCGGTGTCCTTACGTGCGACTATGCACGATAATCATGGAAATCCCTTTTCAACATACAGGTGCAAAACATGGCCTCCGTCAACAAAGTCATTCTCGTCGGCAATCTCGGCCGGGATCCCGAAGTCCGCTACAGCCCCGACGGCGCGGCAATCTGCAACGTCTCGGTGGCCACCACCTCACAATGGAAGGACCGCAACACCGGCGAGCGCCGTGAAGAAACCGAGTGGCATCGCGTCGTCTTCTACAACCGCCTGGCGGAAATCGCCGGCGAATACCTGCGCAAGGGCCGCTCCGTCTATGTGGAAGGCCGCCTCAAGACCCGCAAATGGCAGGACAAGGACACCGGCCAGGACCGCTATTCCACCGAAATCGTTGCTGACCAGATGCAGATGCTGGGCGGCCGTGGCGATGACATGGGCGGTGGCGGTGGCGGCGGCGACTTCAATCAGGCGCCGGCCCCGTCGCGCGCCCCGCAGCAGCGTCCCGCGCCCGCGCAGCAGCGCCCCGCCGCGCAAGAGCCCACCAACCTGGCGGACATGGACGACGACATTCCGTTCTAGAACCTGCCGGGCACTCAACGAGGCCTGGCCGCTGGCGGCCGTGCCCGCAGCAGCACCAGCGCCCCGAAGGCGGCCACGCCAATTGCGCCGGACAGCCACAGGGCGTTGGCTCCCCAGGCATCCAATGCCAGCCCGAAAATGAACGGGGACAATGCCTGCGCGACCCGCGACGGCATCATCAGCCAGCCCTGGCGGGCGCCGTAGCCCTGGGTGCCGAACAGCGCGAGCGGCAGCGTCCCCTTCGCGATGGTCAGGATACCGTTGCCCAGGCCATGCAGAATGGCGAAGGCGGGTGCCATCGCGGGGCCGGCCACCAGCAGGACGGCCACGCCCAGGGGGTGGGTCAGGGCCGCCAGGCGCGCCGACAGCAATGGATGCACCCTGCGCAGGAAGCCGAATTCGAGCAAGCGGCCGGCGACCTGCGCGGGGCCGATGAGCGCCCCGATGCCCACCGCCGCCGCGAGGCTGGCGCCGGAGGCCTCAAGTATGCGCGGCAGATGCGTGGCCATTGCCGTGCTGATGAACCAGGCCGCGGCGAACACGAAAGCAACAAGGCCGATTGTCCATCCCTGGCGATCAGGCTCCAGGGCGGGAGCCGGCACCGTTGCCGGCGCGTCGCCCGCGGCGGGTTCTTCCGCCGTGGCGCCAGCCGGCGCTTTCGGGAGCCAGGCATTCAATGGCAGGCCGATCAGCAAATGCATGGCCGCCCAGCCGAAACAGGCGCCACGCCACCCGGACACGGCCTCCATCCAGGCCGACATCGGCCACCCGACCGTGCTGGCGAAGCCCGCAAGCAGCGTGATCCCCGTGATTGCGCCCCTGGCATTGGAGCCGTACAGCCGGACCAGGCTCGAGAAGGCCGCATCGTACAGGCCGGCGCCCATTGCCACGCCGATGACGAGCCAGGCGGCAACCATCGTCCATAGGCCCTGAGCCAGCCCGAGCAGGATCAGGCCGAGCGAGAACAGGAGACTGGTGCCGATCAGAACGACACGGCCGCTGTGACGGTCGATCATCCGGCCCGCCCAGGGGCCGATCAGGGCGGAAGCCCCCAGCGCGCCCGAGAAGGCCGCATAGACGGTCGGGGTGGACAGGCCCAGGTCGCCGGCCATGGGAACGGCCAGCACCGCCGGCAGATAGTACGAAGATGCCCAGGCCAGCGTCTGGGCCGTGCCCAGGGTGCCGACGACTCTTGCCGATGCGCCCGCCATGGCTCAGCCCCGCATGGCCCGGGGGCTATGCCGGCCTTTGCGCTGATCGGGGGGATGCCTGTTCGGCCACGGCACTGTTACGGGTTTCAGGGGTGGCTGCATAAGCCTGTCCAGGGTGCGGCCGATCAGTCCCATTCGTTGTTCATCCAGATCCAGGGCAGGCTTCGTGCGTGCGGAAAAACCGATTCTGGACCATTCGAAAATGAACTGCAAGCGACCTGCCGCTGGACTGTGGTGGTTCATGGGCGGCCCCGCCGATCGTCCGCCGCAAGGACGATGCGAGCACGCACTGCGATCCCAACCGGATGGCCTCGCAGAGATGCCCGCGTATTTGCCGTTCAGGCTGCGAGAGGCGTTGCCGGGCTGAAGCCGCGAGGAAGCCCGGCGCGGGAGATGGCCCCATCCAGGCGCAGATTGGGAAGGCCCTCGCGAAGCACTTCGCGTACCGCGATCAGCTTCTCGATGTCTATCCCGGTGCGCACGCCCATGGATTCCAGCATATAGACAGCGTCTTCCATGACGATGTTGCCGCTGGCGCCCGGTGCGAACGGGCAGCCGCCCGTGCCGCCGAGCGAGGCATCGAAGAGCTTGACTCCCGTATCGAGCGCCGCCGCGAGGTTGGCCAGACCGGTGCCTCGTGTGTCGTGGAAGTGGGCTGCGACCGGCACCGGCCCGGCTTCGGCGAGTACGGCCCGGAAAACCTGTGTCACCAGCGTGGGCGAGGCATAGCCGACCGTATCGGGAATAATGAGCTCTTCCGCGCCCGCTTCGAGCAGCGCCGCGGCCCATCGGACGACTTCCGACAGCTCTATCCTGCCTTCGTATGAACAGCCGAGCGCCGTCGCCAGGCCCGCGCAGATGACGGGGCGTTCATCTGCCGGGATTTCGTCTGCATGGGCGATGATGTTGCGGAATTCATCGAGCGAGGCCTCGCGACTGCGCCTGACGTTCTTCTGGTTGTGGGTTTCGCTCACCGACATCACGAAATTCAGCTTGTGTACGCCCAGCTCGAAGCCGCGCTGGGCGCCTTTGAGATTGGGAACCAGGGCCGTGACGGTCAGGCTGTCCACCTTCAGCGATTCCCGTGTGACGGTTTCGGAGTCTGCAAACTGCGGCAGCAGCTTCGGCGGCACGTAGGACGTCACCTCGATTTCAGCCACGTCGGCCGCGGCCTCGGCGCGTATCCAGCGCAGTTTGTCCTCGGTTGCCATGAAGTCGCTGACTCCCTGGATTCCATCGCGCAAGCCGACTTCGCGCATCACTACGTCCCGTTCCATGTCCATTGCTCCTGTGGTTGCTGTCATTTGTTCACCCGCCCGGGAAATCGGACCGGTGCGTCTCGTTCGAGGCGGGCGTGCCTTCGGTTCAGGTAAGGTAAGGCCCTAGAATGGCGGCCGTGTCGGCCCCCAGCGCGGGCGACCCCGTGCGGGGTGTCGGCCTGAGCCCATCGTAGCTGATGGGGAGCCCCAGCACCGCCAGCGAGGCGCCCGGCAATTGCTGAACCAGCCCCAGGGCCGCGGTCTGGGGGTGTTCGAGCATCTGCAGGACGGTATTGACGGGGGCGGCGGGAATTCCCGCTTTTTCCATTTCCGCCACCCATTCGGCGGTGCTGCGTGTGGTGAAGATGGGGTCGAGCAGGGAATACAGCGCTTCTTGATGGACGACTCGCGCCGGATTGTCCCGGAATCGTTCATCGTCCGCCCATGCCGGGTGACCGAGGGCCGCCGCCAGCCTGCGGAACAGGCCATCGCTGCCGGCGGCGACCACGACCTCACCGTCGCGGGTCGTGTAAGCCTTGTACGGAACGATGCTTGCCGCGCCTGACCCGAAGCGGTCCGGGGGTACGCCCGTCACCGAAGCCTGGGCGGCGATGATGGACATCCAGGTGGCGGCCGTTTCGAAGAGGGAGACGTCGACGACCGAACCCTGGCCACTGGCCGCGCGCGTCTGCAGGGCGCCCTGAATGGCGATCACGGCCCACATGCCCGTACCCATGTCGATAATGGAGGGTGCCACGCGCACGGACGGCCGGCCCTGTTCGCCGGTGGTGCTCATGACCCCGCCGAATGCCTGCATCAGCGGGTCGTAGCCTGGCCGGTCCTTCAAGGGCCCGGTGTTCCCGAATGCCCCCAGGTTGCAGTACACCAGCGAAGCCTTGCGGGCCCGCAAGGCTTCGGCTCCGAGCCCGAGCTGATCGACCTGGCCGGGCCGCAGGTTCTGTAGGACGACGTCGACTTCGGCTTCTATGAAACGAATCAGCGTTTCAACCTGTTCCGGATCGCGCAGCTGGCAGACCACCGACTCCTTGTTGCGGTTGAGGGCCTGGAAGATCGCCGAAGTGTCGTCAACGAAGGGCGGCCCCCATTTGCGGGCGTCATCGCCATCCGGTTTTTCCAGCTTTACGACTCTCGCTCCCAGGTCGGCCAGAATCTGCCCCGCAAAGGGGGCCGCCACACTGTGGCCCATTTCCAGTACGGTCAGCCCCTCGTAGGGGAGCGGCGATCGGTGGGACGGCCGGGACGCAGAGCCGGTTGCTTGCGGATTCATCTTCATTGCCCTTTATTTGTACGTAGTTATTCTACGTTAACTTTATTTGTGCGTACAGTATGGGGCAGGGTCAGTGGTCAGTGTGCTCCCATTGCGAGATCAACTGGAAGCGGTCGCTCAGAAAGTAGTTGTCCGAGAAGGTGAGCATCCTGCCGTGTTCGTCATAGTAGGCGCGCAGAAGGCGCAGGGCCGGTGCGCCATGGTTGTTGCGGAGAGCGAATGGCGCTTCTTCCGGCATCAAAGTCGCTTCTATCTTCTGCCATACCCGCCTGACCGGCGCATGGAACTCGCTGTCCAGCAGACCGAAGATGCTGACGCGGCCGTCGCCGTGTTCCACGGCTTCGCCTATGCTTTCGTGCTCGGGCAGAACATAGAGGTTGAGAAACCCGATCAGCGAATTGTTGTCCGCCTGCCAGCGGCAGCAGACGAAACGGATCCAGTCGCATTTCGGATCCTCGATGCCCAGATCCTTGAGCAGCTTTGGCGGGATGGCCATCCGTGAGCGCAACAGGATGGTCAGGCGTGTCAGGGCGGTGTATTGCAGCACATCATGCGCGTTGGCGACGCCGGCCACGAATTTTTGATCTTCGGCGACGGGTTTGGTGGCTTTCACGAAGCTTCCCCGCCTGGGAAAGCGCTCAACCATGCCCGCATCCACCAGGCCACGCATGGCTTCACGTACCGTATGACGACTGACCTGGAACTGGATGGCGAGCAGTTCTTCCTTCGGCATCAGCTCGCCGACAGCGTACTTGCCCGACCGGATATTCTCTTCGAGCTCCATGCGCAGCTTCAGATATCGGGGGACGGTTTTGTGCGGGCCGGTGGGAGGGCGGCCTTCATCGCAAGGCGGCCTTTGCCGGGAAGCAGACATATATGGCTTGTGTCAGGTAGTTTTGTTCAGACATATTGTACCTGTTCCGCATATTGGCCGATCCGGACGGGTTCTGAAAGAGAGAGGAGGCCTGTGTCCCTGACGTTCAAGGCGGTACCGGCTCGGCGTCTGCCAGGCTGGTACCGCTGTGTTGTGGCTGTTACGGCAAACAGCCCGGCCAAGCCGCAGGCGCCGGGCCACTTTGTGAAGTATCCGCGGCGCTTGCTCGGGGCCTTGCCGGATGTTCCGGGCGCCGGCGAAGCCGGCGAACCGTTTCTTTACTGTTCGGTCGGGATATCGGCGTTCTTGATGACCTCGGCCCACTTCTTGGTTTCGCTGGCCTGGAAGGCGGCCAGTTCTTCGGGCGTGCCGCCGCCGGGCGTACCCATGCGTTCGATGATCCAGGCCTGGACTTCGGGTTCAGCGATGATCGCGTTGATGTCCTCGCTGACTTTCTTGACGATCTCGGGGGAGGTGCCGGCCGGTGCGTAGAAGCCCCACCATGCGCTGATCGCGAAGTCGGGCAGGCCGGATTCGGCAATGGTCGGAATGTCGGGCATGGCCGCTATGCGTTCGAGGCTGGTGACGCCCAGGCCAGTGGCGGCGCCGGAGCGGACGTGCGGCAGCAGGACGGAGCTGTTGTGGAACAGGACTTCGAAGTGGCCCGCCAGCAGGTCCGTCGTCATGTGGGAGCTGGACTTGTAAGGAATGCCGAGCAGATCCTTGATACCCATGCGCTGCTTGAGCATTTCGCCCGACAGGTGGCCGGTGGTGCCGGCGCCGGGGTGCCCGTAGCGCAGCTTGCCGGGGTTTTCCTTTATGTAGGCCATCAGCTCATCAAAGGTCTTGACGGGGACGCTGGGATGCACCACGAACAGATTGGGCATGGACATGGCCATGGTGATCGGCTCGAAGTCCTTGACCGGGTCATAGGGCAGGTTGTCCATGACGCTGACGCCCACGGACATGCCGCCGATGGTGCTCAAGAGCAGCGTGTAGCCGTCGGCCGTCTGCTTGGCGGCGCGTTCCGTGCCGATGATGCCGCCCAGGCCGGCGACGTTCTCGATCAGGACCGACTGGCCCCATTTTTCGCTCAGCTTGTGCGCCACCAGCCGGCCGATGGAATCGGGGCTGCTGCCCGTGGCCGCCGCGACAATGATCTTGACGGCCCTGTCGGGGTAGTTGTTGGCGGATTGCGCCTGTGCTGGCGCGGCCGCCGACATGGCGAGCGTTGCCGAGGCAAAAATCGTTCCGAAAAGCTTTGAGAATATCGTGCGTTTCATCAAAAAAGTCTCCTGTAAACAAGGGTGTTGGTTCGAAATGCCTGCTTCGTCGAGGCCGGCTTTGAGCGCGAGCGGATACTCTAGGATCCGAACAGCATGTAAAGGGTTCATAAATGGCATATCTGTTATGCCTTTATGTATCAGAATCGACGGGTTCGCGGCCTGCGCGACACCTGTTGCTTCCAGTATGGCATATCAGTTATGTGATTCGGGCATGGGTTGAAACATGCGTGTTTTCTAGAATGCAGGCTTGGATTCGTACGGAGACGGCAATGAGCGAACCTGGCATTCTGGATTGCGAACTACCCGGGCCCGCGTCGCGGCCCACGAATGCGGCGCCCCGTGGCTGTACGGACACCCACTTCCACATATTCGGGCAAAGAGACCGCTACCCGCTCGCCCCGGGCCGTCTCTACAACCCGGGCCATTCCCCCGTTCCGGAATACCGCAAGATGGCGCGCACCGTCGGGATCGACCGGACCGTCATTGTGCAGGCCAGTGTCTACGGTACGGACAACAGCTGCCTGACCGATGCCATTGCGGAATTCGGTATCCGGGATTGCCGCGGGATCGCCGTCATTGACCCGGGTATCCGGCCGGACCAGCTCCGGCTCCTGCACGACCAAGGTGTCCGTGGCATACGATTCAATGCCATCACCAGTAGCACGCCTCTGGAATGGCTGCCGGAAATTGCCGCCATGATTGCGCCACTCGGCTGGCATGTCCAGTTGTGGATCAAGGCCGACAGGCTGCTCGAAATCGCCCGGATGGTCGAGAGCCTCCCCGTTGATATCGTCCTGGATCACATGGCTCAAATGCCGGTCGGGGCGTCGTTCGACGATCCTTTGGTGAGAAACGTGCTTCGCCTGATGGAAACCGGCCGTTGCTGGATGAAGCTGGTCGGTTACCGCATTTCAGCGGAACCGCCGCCCTACAGGGACGTCGACCGGCTGGCGCGGGCCGTGATAGGCGTCGCTCCGGGGCGCTGCCTCTGGGGTACCGACTGGCCTCATATCTATCTTGAAGGCCGCCCCATGCCGGATGCGGGTGTCCTGTTCGACGGCTTGTACCGCTGGTGTGACGCGGACACGGCCCGCGCGATTCTGGTGGATAATCCGGCCTCGCTGTACGGATTCGAAAACTGATGGTGCGCGGCGGATTCTGAATGGCGCTTATCAGCGAAGGGCACCCCGTGGGCCGGCGCTCGGGCGCGCAGCGGAACTCTCCGTACAATCCGCAATGACGAGTGGCATCGCCGGGGGGCGGGAACATGGACCTCAAGCAAGTTTCGAATCTGATCCAGATCGCGGAGTACGGCAGTTTCTCGAAAGCCGCATCCGTCATAGGCATCGGCCAGCCCGCGCTCGGGCGGCAGGTGAAGAAACTGGAGGAGGAATGGGGAACCCCTTTACTGTACCGGCACGGCCGGGGCGTTTCCCTGACGCCTGATGGCGAACGGTTGCTTGAGCGGCTCAGGCCGTTGCTTCGGCAGATGGAATCCGCTGTACTGGAACTCCGCGACGAACGGGCGTCCCCCTCGGGCATCGTGACCGTCGGGCTGCCCCCCACGTTCTGCGGCATGTTCGGCATCAGGCTGGTAACGGCGCTGCACCGGGATTTTCCGCGTATCCGGCTCAATGTGCTGACGGGGTACAGCGGCTATATCCATGAGTGGCTCACGGATGCCCGCGTCGACCTGGCCGTTTTGCATGATGCGCGCAGATCCTCCCAGGTGATCGTCGACCCCCTCGTGACCCTGGGTCTGTCCCTCATCTCCGCCCGCACATCGCTGTCACCGCAGGCTGCGAGCCAGGAAGCGATACAGGTGAAAGAGCTTCAGGGCATACCGCTCGTACTGCCGACGAGGAACCATGGGCTGCGCAGGACGGTCGAGCATGCCGCGGAAGTGGCCGGGGTCAACCTGACGGTGGCCTATGAGGTGGATACACTCGACTTGATGAGAGAGATCGCCGTGGCGGGCCTGGCGCATACGGTCCTGTCCGTTTCGGCGGTTCAGCGAGAAATGAACGCGGGGGTCGTGGTGGCCCGACGCATCGAAAACCCCACCGTGCATACCAAACTGTTGATAGCGTCCGCAGCCAACCGGCCCATCACGAGGGCGGTGAAGACGGTTGATAAAACGCTCAGAAACATAGTCCGGGAAACGGCGGAGGACCCCGCCTATTCGTCCGTCCTGCGCCTGCTGCACGACAATGAGCCGTGATGCGGGAGGCATGCCGCCCGGTCGCCGCTCTGTCTTTTGAGCATATCTGATACATAAGACAGAGACGGATTCGGGCTGCGTGATTCCGTTCAAATTCAGGAACCTTCATCTCACTCATTTAGGCAGCCTGAATAATGCAGTCCACTTCATCTCACGCATTGCTGAAGGTCTTTACGGCCAATGGCATCGATCGCGTTTTTCTCGTTCCCGGGGAAAGCTATCTCGGGATCCTTGACGCATTGATAGACTTTCCGGAAATCGACGTCGTAACCTGCCGCCACGAAGGCGGGGCCGGTTTCATGGGGGTGGCGGATGGCCGCCTGACCGGCCGCCCGGGCGTAGCCATGGTGAGCCGCGGGCCGGGGGCCACCAATGCCTCGATTGCGGTTCATACGGCCCAGCAGGATGCGATCCCCCTCATCCTTCTGATCGGCCAGATACCCAAACGGGACCTGCGCCGCGAGGCATTCCAGGAGATAGACTACCAGAAGATGTTCGGGTCCATTGCCAAGTGGGTGGCGGAGCCGACCGAGCCGGCGCAGCTGGCCGAGATCGCGTTCAAGGCGATCCGGCTCGCCACGTCCGGTACGCCGGGCCCCGTTGTGATCGTCATTCCGGAAGATATCCAGCAACAGGCGGCGCCTGTGCATGAATGGAGGGCGCCGCGCCAGATGGCCGCCATGCCGTCCGGTGAAATCCTGGACGAGCTGCAAGCCAGGCTGGCCGAAGCCCGGCGGCCGCTCATCATTGCCGGAGGGCGATTCGACGTCCCCGGGGGACGCGAAGCGCTGCGCGAGTTTGCCGAGCGTCTGCACATCCCGGTCGCCCTGTCCTTTCGTCGGCACGATGTCTTCGACAATGAACATCCGCTCTATGTCGGCGACCTCGGGCTGGCCAACGCCAAGGATCAGATGGACATGTTCCGGCAAAGCGACCTGATTCTCGCCCTGGGCACGCGCATGGGAGACATTACGAGCCAGGGATACACCTTCCCCGCGCTACCTGTTCCCGAGCAGACCTTTGTGCACTGCTATCCGGACGATCACATCGTCGGTTTGCACTTCACACCGGAGTATCCCCTGGTCTGCGACCCGGTTGCTCTCGTCAAGCAACTGACGCCCGCCACGTCCGGTGTTCCGTGCGCGGAACGCTCGGCCTGGGTGAAGAAGCTTCACGATTTCGCCGTCGCGCATGCACAGTGGCCGGATATTTCCGCGGAAGACGGCATTCCCTTTGTCACGGTGGTGCAGGCGATTCAGAAGCACGCCACGGCGAACACCACCATTTGTGTGGATGCCGGCACTTTCGCCGCTCCCGTCTACAGGCACTTCCCGTTCAAATATCCGCAGCGCCTGATGGCGCCCCTGTCGGGCGCCATGGGGTATGGCACGCCGGCCGCCGTTGCGACTCAACTGCGCAACCCGGGCGACAAGGTAATCTGCATGGTGGGGGACGGCGGGTTCCTCATGACGGGCAGCGAAATGATCGCCGCCGTTGAACGCAAGCTCCCGATCCTGTTCATTCTTTCGCACAACCGGAGCTACGCCTCGATTCGTATCCATCAGGAACGGGAATACGGGGGCCGGCACTGCGGAACCACGCTCTTCAATCCGGATTTCATGGCAATGGCGCAGGCTTTTGGAATGGAGAGCATCCGCATCTCTTCCGTGGACGAGGTCGAGCCCGCCATCCGAAATGCCATGGCTGCGACAGGGCCCTTGTTCATCGAGGTGATGACAAGTCTCGAGTGTGTACTGTAGGCCCTGAAGCGTTGGCGCTTACGGCAGCAGGCCGAGCAGGCCGCCGATGCCCGGCGCGCCATCGAGCGTTCGCACCGCCTGCACGATGCTCTGCTGGCCTTCGCGGGCCAGCCGGCCGGCGGTCACATCCATGAACTTCGCTTCGGCGACCCGCCATTTGTCCCGCGCGGTCGCCGTGCGTTGTCTCAGGTCGGCGTGCTCAGTGACGCTGCGGCCGTCGTTCAGTTCGATAGTGGCAATGGCTTCGGGCCAGGCCAGACCGTCGCCCTCGCCCTGGGTGACCCGCGTCGCGGCCCGCAGGTTGCGCAGCGTGACTTCACCGACGCGGGCGTCGGTGAAGTCTTCCACCCTTGCATGGCCGTAAGTAACGGCCTGCGCCATGGCGTGCGGCAGGCTGAACTTGGCTTCCAGGCCTGTCTTCGGCTCGATGATGCGCGCGTTGTCCATGGACAGGTGGCTGACCTGGCCGTGCATGGCCCGGACCTGCCCGGGTTCGAGACCATGCTCGGCCTTCAGGGTCAGGACCGCTTCGATCAATGCCTGGGTGCAGAACGATGAAGCGTGGATCTTGTACAAGATTTCGTACATGACCCATGGCCGCTCGGCGGGGTCCCAGTTGAACAGGGCATCGTTCCATTGCGGGTCGTCCGACAAGGCCTGGCCGAAGCCCTGGGGGCCGCCCAGTATGTCGGCGGCGCTCGTGAAGCCGCGGGCGGCCAGCAGGGCAGCCATGACGCCATTGCGCGCCGCGATCCCCGCATGCAGGGGTTTGGTCATGGTGCCGAAGGCTTCTTTGAGGCCGCCGGCCTGGGTGCCGGCGATGCCCAGTGCCGCCACGGTCTGGGCTTCCGACAAGCCCATCAGGCTGGAAGCCGCGATGGCGGCGCCGAAATGCCCGAGGGTGCCTGTTGCGTGCCAGCCGCGCCGGTAATGGCTGGGATTCACGGCGACGCCTATGCGTATCTCGGCCTCGATGCCCAGCGTTGCGGCGCGCAGTATGGCGGCGCCGTCCGCCTTGGTGAACTCGGCCACCGCCAGGACGGCGGCGGTGACCGGCGCGCTCGGATGCATGGCGGATGCGATATGCATGTCATCGAAATCCAGGGCGTGGGCCGCCGCGCCATTGAACAGGGCGGCCTCGTGCACAGGCGCCTTGCGCCCCCTGGTCCAGAGCGTCGCCTGCTCTGCGCCCTGGAAGGTTTCCAGGGTGGCGTCCAGTATGCCCAGCAGGGGCTGCGCGCTTCCCGCGATGGCGACCCCAAGCGTATCGAGCAGGCAGGCCTTGGTGGTTTCCGTGGCTTCGGCCGGCAAGGGGCCGTCACCGGCCGAGGCGATGGCCCGCACGAGGCGGGCGGTGATGTCGGTATTCATAGGGCTGTGTATTCCGTGAACGAGTTGATGGGAACTTCCGGATTCAGCAGCGTATGGCCGTCAGGCTTTGCCCGGGGCGATTTCCTTGATGCCGATATTGCCTTTCTTGCGCGCCGGCCGTGCGGCGCTTCAAGTACGGGCTGGCTGATGCGCCCGCACTTCCTGCCGCTGTTCGCCCAGCCCGGCCACGCCCAGCGTCATGATGTCGCCGGCTTTCAGGAAACGCTGAGGCTTCCTGCCCATGCCCACCCCGGCGGGGGTGCCGGTGGTGATGATGTCGCCCGGTTCCAGCGTCATGAACTGGCTCAGATAGCTCACCAGCGTGCGGACGTCGAAGATCATGTCGGCGGTGCTGCCCGACTGCATCCGTTCACCGTTGAGTTCCAGCCAGATGTCCAGCGCCTGCGGGTCGGCGATTTCGTCGCGGGTGACCAGCCAGGGGCCGATGGGGCCGAAGCCGTCCCAGGCCTTGCCTTTGTCCCAGGTGCCGCCACGCTCCATCTGCCAGGCGCGCTCGCTGAGGTCGTTCACCAGGCAGTAGCCGAATACCGCATCCAGCGCCTGCCCGGCCGCCACGTTCCGCACGCGCTTGCCGATCACTACCCCAAGCTCGACTTCCCAATCGGATTTCAGGGAATCCGGCGGCAGCGCCACGGGGTCGTGCGGGCCGCCGAGGCTGCTTACCGCCTTCATGAACAGGATGGGTTCGGCGGGAATGTCGGCGCCGATCTCGCGGGCATGATCATGGTAGTTCAGGCCGATACCCAGGAACTTGCGTGTGCCCGTGAAAGGCATGCCCAGGCGCACCGGCTGCTCGACGGCGGGCAGGGCGGCCAGGCGCGCTTCGGTGATGCCGGCCAGGGAGCCGCTGGAAATCGTGTCGGCCGAGATATCGCCCACCAGTGTGGAAATGTCGCGAATGATGCCATCTGCGCCGATGGCGCCGGGTTTTTCCCTGCCTGCTTCCCCGTAGCGAACGTACTTCATCGATTGCTCCCCCATGTGTTGTCGGTTGCGCCGGCGGCGCTTCATGCCGCGTCCCGGTGTCCGGAATGACGACAGCTTCCTGCCCGAAGCATAAATCATCACGGCGGTGATGGGGGAGTCGCCGTTTCAGGGACCGGTTCCCGGCACGATGGGAGCGCCCGAGGGGCCCACCGGCGCGGCCGCGGGCGGCACACGCGCGCCGCGGGCGGTATCATCGACCCGTTCTTTCAGCTTGCGGCCCATGTCCAGATGGTTCTGCAGGGTGGGCAGATGCTTGGCGGCGAAGGCCTTGATGTCGGCATCGTCGGCATCTTCCGCGACGTCTTCGAACAGTTCGACGGCATCTTCGTGGGCGTCGACCGCCACTTCATCGGCATATTCCTCATCGAAGCCCGCGCCTTCCAACTGTCGCAGGTTCTCCATCAAGCGCAGTTTGCCGCCTTCCAGCTCCACCGGAAGCTGAAAGCCCTTGCTCGCGGCCAGGGCCTTCAATTCCTTATCGACGGCGCTGTGATCCTCGATCATCATTTCCGCATAGCGCTTGATTTCCGGATGCTCGGCCTTCTGTGCGGCAAGTTCGCTTGCCTGCATTTCGAGCAGGCCGCTTTCTCCGGCTTCGCGCAGAAAGCGCTGATCACTGTTGGAAAGGTCAATGGCGGCGGCGCCCTGCATGAGGGCGAGCCCCACCGCGGCCGAAATCAATGAATGGGTGAACTTCATGGTTGCTCCTTGCTTGCGAAACGGTTGCCGCTTGCGGCAAGCCCTGTTCCCGCCGCGGCGGGCGGCAGTTCCCTGTGGCGCCGGCATCCCGTGTGCTGGCTGAACGGAACGAGCCCGGCGGCATGCGTCGGGCGGGCGGCGCGCGAGCCGCATCAACCCCATCAGCAAGGAGATCCCCATGCCAGCGAAATCCAGGGCGCAGCAGAAGGCGGCGGGGGCCGCCCTGTCGGCCAAGCGCGGCGATACCCCGGTCAAGCAGTTGAAGGGTGCTTCCCGTTCGATGTACGAATCCATGAGCAAGAAGGAGCTCGACGACATGGCATCGACTTCCCGCAAGGGCAAGCCCGAGCATGTCGATGATCAGAACAAGGGCAAGAGCGGCAAGGCGGACAAAAAATGAGTGGCGGCCCGGTGGCCGCGTCTTCTGCCGCGACGCCGCGCCCCGGCGGCGGGCGCGGGCTGGGAAAAATCCGTCGACCCTCACGACTGAAATATTTCTTGTCGTGATGGAAAGCTTTGTGAATAATTCCCGGACAGGCTTCATTCGCTTCAACCACCAGACAGGGGAATGCCGATGGAACGCAACGACCATGATCCGGGCCTTCCGGCCGGAGTTTCTCACGATACCGGCCGTGCACACGATACCGTCGGGCAGGCGGCGGGCGGTGGCGAGGCCCGCCAGCCCGTGAGGGGCCAGCATCGCGCCGAGTACGACAGCCTCGTGCCTGCGCTGCAGTTGAACCGGCGGGGCTTTCTCGCCACGTCGCTGGCGGCCGGCTTTGCCGCCGCGGCCGGCCCGGTTGCGGCGCAAACGGCCGTCAAAACGGATGCCGGCGGCCTGGTCGCGGGCGAGGTGCGCATCCCGGTCGAAGGGGGGTCCATCCCGGCCTACCGCGCCATGCCGGAAGGCAAGACGGCGGTGGCCGTCATCCTGGTGGTTCAGGAAATCTTCGGGGTGCACGAATACATACAGGATGTGTGCCGCCGCCTGGCCCGGGAAGGCTATATGGCCATTGCGCCGGAAATGTTCGTGCGCCAGGGGGATCCGACCCGCTACACCGAGATTCCGCGCCTGTTCAGCGAGATCGTGAACAAGGTGCCCGACGAACAGGTCATGTCCGACCTGGACGCTACGGTTGCGTGGGCGGGCAAGAACGGCGGCAATGTGAACCGCCTGGGAATCACGGGCTTCTGCTGGGGCGGCCGCGTCGTGTGGCTGTACGCGGCGCACAATCCGCGTCTCAAGGCGGGCGTCGCATGGTATGGCCGGGTCGTCGGCGAGGCCGACGAACTGCGGCCGCGCCATCCCGTGGACGTGGCCGATGATATCAACGCGCCGGTGCTCGGCCTCTATGGCGAGAATGACAGCGGCATTCCGCTGGAGACCGTCGACAAGATGAAGGCCGCCCTGGCCAAGGGCAGCGATGCGGCCAAGGCGTCCGAATTCATCATTTATCCTGGCGCGCCCCACGCCTTTCATGCGGACTACCGCCCCAGCTACCGTGAAGACGCGGCAAAGGACGGCTGGAAGCAGGCTCTGGCCTGGTTCGAGAAACATCTGTCAGGCTGATGTCTCCCGCCGGCGGGCGTCAGGGTGGTTCCGGGCGGCGGCCGGCGGGGTTCAATTGGGGTGCGGCGGTTCGTCGCTGCGGAACCAGCCGGTCACGCTCCAGCGCGGCCGGCGGGCGGGCCGCACCGCATGGGGGAACAGTTCGCTGCGGAAGAGCACCAGCCGGCCGTGCTCGGGCAGCAGCCGCCGCCATTCCTTTTCGGGGTTCCGTGGGTCATACAGGCACAGTTCGCCGCCGTCGCCAGCCCGCCAGTCGGGTGTCAGATACAGAATCAGCGTGATGCGCCGGTGGGGCTGGCCGCGGTGCTGGTCCAGGTGGCGGGCGTAACCGCGCCCGGTGGCGTAGCGGGCAAAATGGAATTCGGAACGCTGCAGCCCCAGATAAAAGGCGCGGTTCAGTTGATGGCGCAATGTTTCCGTCCAGTCCAGGAAGCGGGACTGGGCGCCGCTTTCGCCGCAGTGCGGTTCCAGCCATTGAATGGTGTCGCCCCGGATGGCGGGGATGTGTTGCGGCCGCTGGGCGGCCCCGACGCGGGCTTCCTGGAATAGGCCGTCCTTCCAGCCGCGCAACCCCTCTTCATACAAATCCTCGATCAGCTCCGGGGGCAGCAGACCGTCCTGCATGCTGAAGCCCTGTTCCGCCAGTTGGCCGAACAGGGCTTCGAGCTCGCGCTCTACTATCACGATCCATATCCTTATAATTGCGTTCATTGCATTTCCGGAAGACGGCTTGGCGGCTGCCAAGCCGTCGGCGCAGAAAAAGCGGGGCAATAATTTTATGGGCCGGCGCGTTCGGCGTACAGCTTCCCGTGCTTTTTTTCGAGGCCGGGCAGCCACAAGGCAGACAGCGCCCCTACGGGGATTTTTTTGTATCCATACGGATTCCTCACCATGTTCGAGCACCTCCAGCAGTATGCGGGCGATCCCATCTTCGGGCTGAACGATGCCTTCCACCGGAATACGCATCCACAGAAGATCAATCTCACAATCGGGCTGTACTACGATGATGACGGCCGCATTCCGGTACTGTCGTCCGTGGCGGCCGTCGAAAGAGGGCTTGCGTCCGACCCCGCCCCGCGCACCTATCTGCCCATGGAAGGGCTGGCGTCCTATCGCAGCGCAGTACAGCGCGTCGTTTTCGGCGCCGGCAGCGAGGCCGTGGCGCAGGGCCGCGTGGCCACCATACAGACGCTGGGCGGCACGGGGGCGCTCAAGGTGGGCGCCGATCTTCTGCATGCGGCCTATCCGGAAAGCGGGATCTGGATCAGCGACCCCGCCTGGGACAACCACTACGCGATCTTCGGGGGCGCGGGCGTGCCGACCCACAGCTATCCCTATTATGATCCGGCCACCAAGGGGCTGGCCTTCGATGCCATGATGAGCTGCCTGCGCGGGCTGCCTTCGCGCAGCATCGTGCTGCTGCATCCCTGCTGCCACAATCCGACCGGTGTCGACCTTTCCAGGGACCAATGGCGGGAAGTCATCGGCGTCCTGAGCGAACGCGGCCTGATTCCTTTCCTGGACATGGCCTATCAGGGCATGGGCGAGGGCATGGACGATGATGCCCATGCCGTGCGCGCCATGGCCGAGGCCGGCCTGAGCTTCCTGGTGGCCAACTCGTTTTCCAAGAATCTTTCCGTCTACGGCGAGCGTTGCGGCGGGCTTTCTGTGGTCTGCGGTTCCGAAGCGGAAGCCGAACTGGTGCTTGGCCAGCTCAAGGCCATCGTCCGGCGCATCTATTCCAGCGCGCCCTGGCATGGCGGCCATGTCGTGGCCGGCGTCCTGAACGACGAAAACCTGCATGCCCAATGGCTTGAAGATGTCGCCGCCATGCGCGAGCGCATGAGCTGGATGCGCACTTTGGTGCACGAACAGCTGAGCGCCAAGCTGCCCGGCTACGATGCGGGCTATTTCGTCCGCCAGCAGGGCATGTTCACCTATACCGGGCTGTCGCGCGAGCACCTGCTGGCGCTGCGTGAACGGCACGGTGTCTACATCATAGATTCGGGCCGCGTGGCGGTGCCGGGCCTGAACACGGCCAATGTAGAGCATTTCACCAATGCGATGGCCGACGTGCTGAACACTTTGTGAACCCGTCCGTTGCGGCGGTCCGGCGCTCGCGGGGCGCCGCGCTCAGGGTGTGGCGCGCAGGCCGCTGAACCCGTCGCCGGTTTGCGGTAATCTAGTGGATTCCGTTCTTTTTTCTGGATTTCTCGTTCATGGATTCGTACACCCTTCCATATACTTTTTCCCAGCGCGCGCAGCAGCTCACCAGTTCCACCATCCGAGAGATCCTCAAGGTCACCGAGCGGCCTGAAGTCATTTCCTTCGCCGGCGGCCTGCCGGCGCCCGGGGGCTTCCCGGTGGAAGAAATCAATGCCGCCTTCGACCGTGTGCTGCAGCAGAATGGCAAGGCGGCGCTGCAGTACGGCCCCACAGAAGGCTACACCCCGCTGCGTCAATGGGTGGCCGACGATTTCAAGCGCCGCGGCGCCGATGTGTCGCTGGATGAAGTCCTGATCGTGTCCGGTTCCCAGCAGGCGCTGGACATGCTGGGCAAGCTGTTCATCGATGAAGGCAGCAAGGTGCTGGTCGAAGCGCCCAGCTACCTCGGGGCGCTGCAGTCGTTTTCCCTGTTCGGGCCCGAATACGCCTCCATTCCCACCGATGGCGGCGGCCTCATCCCCGAGCAGATCACCGATACGCTGGCCGCCGGGGCGCGCTTCCTGTATGCGCTGCCCAACTTCCAGAATCCCACCGGCGTGTCGCTGAATCTCGCGCGGCGCCAGGCGCTGGTCGAGCGCTGCGCGGCGCTGCATCTGCCCATCATAGAAGACGACCCCTACGGCGAACTGCGCTACGCGGGCGAGCCTCTGCCCGGCCTGCTGGCGCTGGGCCGGAAGGTGGGCGCCACCGTGGTGCGCCTGGGCACGTTCTCCAAGGTGCTGGCGCCCGGCCTGCGGCTGGGTTATATCGTGGCTCCGCGTCCCATCATTTCCAAGCTGGTGCAGATCAAGCAGGCCACCGACCTGCACACGGCCACGGTCTCGCAGATGGCGGTCTATGAAACCATCAAAGACGGCTTCCTCGACCGCCACCTGCCCACGGTGCGCGAACTCTACAAGCGGCAGTGCGGCTACATGCTCGATGCCATGGAAGAGCATTTTCCGGACACGGCATCCTGGACGCGGCCGGAAGGCGGCATGTTCATCTGGGTCGACCTGCCCGAGCATCTCGACGGCAGCCGTCTGCTCGACCGCGCGATCGAGCGCAACGTGGCCTTCGTGCCCGGCGCGCCCTTCTACGCGGGCATGCCCAAGGCCAATACCTTGCGGCTGAGCTTCGTTACGGTTTCCGAACAGCGGATCCGCGAAGGCATCGCCACGCTGGGCGAGCTCATACGCGAAAGCTGAGGCGGCATGGAGCGGTCCGTCCTGCACAGATCGGCCACGCGCCCGCGCGCGGGCCTTGCCGTTCGCGGCGAGGCCGGGCGGGGCAACGTCAATGCGGCGCCAACGGCGCCCTCGCATTGTGGCGGAAAAGTTCCGGCCGCCAGGCCGGAGTTCTTCACATGAATCAGGCTACACCCAGGGAAAACACCACTTCAAAGAACCCGCGCCCATCCGTTCCCGACCTTGCCGACATGAGGCCGGACGACTGGGTGGAGCGCTGGCTGCCCCGTTCGTGGGGGCCTTATGCGCGGCTGTGCCGGCTGGACCGGCCCGTGGGCACCTGGCTGACGCTGCTGCCCACCGTGGCCGCCCTGGTCCAGGCGGCCGATGGCCTGCCCACGCTGTGGCGCCTGTTCATCTTCTGCCTGGGCGCCTTCCTGATGCGGGGGGTGGGCTGCTGCTTCAACGACATCTTCGACCGCGATATCGACAGCAAGGTCGAACGCACCCGCTTCCGGCCGCTCACCAGCGGCCAGCTGAGCCTGCGCAACGCGCTCTGGTTCGTATTCGCGCAATTATGCATCTGCGCCCTGCTGCTGCTGGCCATCAATGAGTACAGCCGCTGGCTGGCCGTGATCCTTCTTCCCATCGTCATCATCTACCCGCTGTGCAAGCGCTTCACCTACTGGCCGCAGATCGTCCTGGGCATTGCCTTCAACTGGGGCATGCTGATGGCCTGGTCCGATACCCGCGACATCGTGCCGCTGGCCGCCTGGGCGATGTGGCTGGGCGCCGTGCTGTGGCAGGTGGGCTATGACTCCATCTATGCCTACGTCGACCTGCGCGACGACCTGCGGCTGGGCCTGCATTCCACCGCCATGCGCTTCGGCGACCGTGGCAAGCTGTGGATAGGCGGCTTCTACGCCGCCACGACGGCCCTGTGGGTCTATGCCGGCGCGGCCATGGGCATGGGCTGGCCTTACTACGTGGTGGTGGCCGCGATCGCCCTTCACTTCATCTGGCAGTTGAGCGTCTTCAGCATCCGGCGGCCCGATCGCAGCTTCATGCTGTTCCGCTCGAACATGGCCGTCGGCGTCATGATGGTGTTGGCCGCACTGGCGGGCACCGTCCTGCCGTTGTAAGGTATATAAGACAAGAGACAAGAACAGAAAACAAGAACAGGAGGATTGGCATGGGGAGCACGAGCCCGGGCGCGAGCCTTGTTCCGCCGGGCGACGCCGGGCAAGACGGTCATTCTTCAAGTCCCCGGCCTTCTTCGGCCGGGAATGGCGAGGTACCGGCGCGTAAGCCGGAATCCTTCACGGCGGGCGCCCCGGTGGCGGGGCCGGAATTCGATTACGTCATCGTGGGCGCGGGTTCAGCCGGCTGCCTGCTGGCCAACCGCCTGTCGGCCGACCCCGCCGTCCGCGTCCTGCTGCTGGAAGCCGGGGGGCGCGACGATTGGCGGTGGATACACATTCCGGTGGGCTACCTCTATTGCATCGGCAACCAGCGCACCGACTGGTGCTACGTCACCGCGCCCGACCCGGGGCTGAACGGCCGCGCGCTGGGGTATCCCCGCGGGCGCGTGCTGGGCGGCAGCTCGGCCATCAACGGCATGATCTACATGCGCGGGCAGGCGGCCGATTACGATGGCTGGGCCGCCCAGGGTAACCCCGGCTGGGGCTGGGGCGATGTCCTGCCGCTGTTCAGGCAGATGGAAGACCATCACGCCGGGGCCTCTGAATTCCACGGCGGGGGCGGCGAATGGCGGGTGGAGCGCCAGCGCCTTTCCTGGGATGTGCTCGATGCCTTCCGCCAGGCGGCGGCCCAGGCCGGCATCCCCCCCATTGCCGATTTCAATCAAGGCGACAACGAAGGCTGCTCCTACTTCGAGGTCAACCAGCGGCGGGGCGTGCGCTGGACGGCGGCCCGCGCTTTCCTGCATCCCGTCATGCGGCGGCCCAACCTGACGGTGCTCACGCACTCCCATGCCCGGCGCATCGAGTTCGAAGGGCGCAGGGCCGTTGGTGTGCATTTCGAACAGGACGGCGAACAGCGCTATGCCCGGGCGCATGCCGAAGTGGTGCTGGCGGCGGGCGCCGTCGGTTCGCCGCAGCTGCTGCAGCTCTCGGGCGTGGGCCCGGGGCGCTACCTCAACAGCCTGGGCCTGCCCGTCGTGCACGATCTGGCGGGCGTCGGCTCCAATTTGCAGGATCACCTGCAATTGCGGCTCGTCTACAAGCTGCGCAATGCCCGCACGCTCAACACGCTGGCGGGCTCCCTGTGGGGCAAGGCATCCATGGGCCTGCAATACTATCTGCGCAAGCGCGGCCCGCTTACCATGGCGCCTTCGCAGCTTGGCGCTTTTGCCCGTTCCAGCCCTGAACATGAGCGGGCCAATGTGGAATACCACGTGCAGCCGCTTTCTCTGGAACGGTTCGGCGAGAAGCTGCACGATTTCCCCGCCATGACGGCTTCGGTGTGCAACCTGCGTCCCAGCAGCCGCGGCCATGTCCGCATCCGCAGCCCCCATCCCGGCGAACCTCCCGAAATCCTCTGCAACTACCTGAGCACGGAAGACGACCGCAAGGTGGCGGCCGACAGCATCCGCCTGACCCGGCGCATCATGTCCCAGCCGGCCATGGCCAGGTTCCAGCCTGAAGAGTACCGGCCAGGCGGCCAGGTGCAGGAACAGGCCGATCTCGAACTCGCCGCCGGCGATATCGGCACCACCATATTCCATCCGGTCGGCACCTGCAGGATGGGCTCCGGGGCCGGGGCGGTCGTGGATGCCCGGCTCAGGGTGCATGGCATCGACGGGCTGCGGGTGGTGGACGCCTCCATCATGCCCGACATCACTTCGGGCAACACCAATTCACCCACCATCATGATCGCCGAGAAGGGCGCGCGCATGATCCTCGAGGATCGCAAGTCGGGCGCGGCGGCCGGGTCATGCGAAAATCCCGCCACACCACTTACGATTCGACAAGGTCCCTGACAGTATGAGCGGTTTCTTCGAGTATCTGGCCACGGCCCTCTTTGCTCTGGCCATCATCCATACTTTTTCCGTCCCGGTGTTCGCGCGGCTGGCCAACAAGGGCGGGCCGCATGCGGGCATGTGGCATCTGTTGTCAGAGGTCGAAGCCGTTTTCGGCGTCTGGGCCGCCGTACTGGTGGCCTGCATGGTGCTCATCGTGGGTGTCGGGCCGGCGGTGGCCTATATCGATTCCAGCAACTTCACCGAGCCGGCCTTCGTATTCGCCATCATGGTCGTGGCCGCCAGCCGGCCCATCATTTCCGTGGTGGACATCATGGTGAAGGCGCTGGCCGGGATCATGCCCATGCGCCGCGAACTGGCCATGTATTTCGTGATCCTGTCCTTCGTGCCGCTGGCGGGGTCGTTCATCACCGAGCCGGCGGCCATGACGCTGGCGGCCCTGCTACTGCGCGACGCCTATTTCCGCCGCCATGGGCAGGAAGGCTTCAAGTACCTGACGCTGGGCGTGCTGTTCGTGAACATTTCCATCGGCGGCGTGCTGACGGCCTATGCTGCGCCGCCCGTGCTCATGGTGGCGTCCACCTTCGGCTGGGACACGGCCTACATGGCCACGCACTTCGGCTGGCGGGCCGCCGTGGCCGTGATCATCAGCGCTGGCTTGGTCACCATCGTGTGCCGCAAGCATCTGCTGGACGGCTCCATCGGTGCGTCTGGCACCGACGATCAACGTCCGCCGGTGCCGCCCCTCGTCATGGCCATCCATATCGCCTTTCTGGTGGGCATCGTGCTGTCAGCGCACCATATGTCGCTTTTCCTGGGGCTGTTGCTGCTGTTCATCGGCTATGCCCATGCCTACAGCCGACATCAGAACCCCCTGATGATCCGCGAAGGCCTGATGGTGGGCTTCTTCCTGGCCGGGCTGGTGGTGCTGGGCGGCTTGCAGAAGTGGTGGCTGCAGGATCTTCTCGGCGGCCTGTCGCCCACGGTGCTCTACTGGGGCGCCACGGCCCTGACCGCAGTGACGGACAATGCCGCGCTGACCTACCTGGGCTCGCTGGTCGAAGGCACGTCCGAAAGCTGGCGCTACATGCTGGTGGCGGGCGCCGTGACCGGCGGGGGGCTGACCGTTATCGCCAACGCGCCCAATCCCGCCGGCTTCGCGATCCTGAAGGGCACCTTCCCGGATGGCGCCATCTCCCCCCTCAAGCTGCTGGCTTCGGCCACTCCGCCCACCCTGATCGCCGCCACCATGTTCCTGATCGCGCGCGCTTGAGCGCCCTTGCCCGGGTCTGCGCGCAAAACGGTTAAAATCACGGGGTTTTCAGGCAACCGCGCCCTTGGGGGCGCGGTTGCGTGTTTCCAATGTCCTTTTTCTATCGGGATATATCGTCGTGCCTATCTACGCATACAAGTGCAACGCCTGCAATCACGAGCAGGATGTGCTTCAGAAGATGTCGGATCCGGTTCTTACCATCTGTCCAGAGTGCGGCCAGGACACCTATGCCAAGCAGGTCACCGCCGCGGGCTTCCAGCTCAAGGGCTCGGGCTGGTACGTCACCGATTTCCGCAATAACGGTTCCTCCGGGAAGGCGGCCGGCGCTGCGGCGTCCGAAGGCGCTTCCTCCCCCGCTTCCGGTGGTGGCTCTTCCGCGGCGGCCCCGAGCGCCGCGCCCGCTTCGTCGGCGTGAACCCCGGGCAGGCACGCATGCGCCACTTCAAGCGGTACTTCATCACAGGCCTGCTCATCTGGATACCGTTGGTCATCACGGTCTGGGTGCTCGACCTGCTGATCGGCACCCTTGAAGGCATCGTGCCTTGGTTCCTGACATCGCGCTCGCTCTTCGGCCAGCAGATTCCCGGTTTCCAGCTGCTCGTCGTCCTGTGTGTCGTTTTCCTCACAGGCCTGCTGGGCGCCAACATCATCGGCCGCAGCCTGCTCGAACGCTGGGAGGATCTGCTCGGCCGCATACCGCTGGTGCGATCCATTTATAATTCCGTCAAGCAGGTCAGCGATACCGTGCTCGCTCCCAACGGCCAGGCGTTTCGCGAAGCGGTGCTGGTGCAGTATCCGCGCCAGGGCGCATGGACCATCGCCTTCCTGACCGGTGTCCCTTCCGGGGAAGTGGCCGGCAGGCTGCGGGGCGACTATGTGAGCGTGTACGTTCCCACGACACCCAACCCCACGTCGGGTTTCTTCCTGATGATGCCTCGCAGCGATATCCAAGTGCTCGACATGACCGTCGATGCCGCGCTCAAGTACATCATCTCCATGGGGGTGGTGGCTCCCGAACCGCGTGGGCCGGGCGCTTCCGGCCCGGCGGCGGAAACCGGGGCGGGCGGCCCGGGCGCGCCGCAGCCGCCCTCGGACGGTGGTTCTTCCGGCGCCCCGGCGTGAAAACATTACAGAATCTTTTATGGAGTCATCCTTGATGCGTACCTGCTACACGGGCGAGGTCAGCAAAGCCCAGATGGGCCAGACCGTCACTTTATTCGGTTGGGTTCACCGCCGCCGCGATCACGGCGGCGTTATTTTCATCGACTTGCGCGACCGCACCGGCCTGGCGCAGATCGTCGTCGATCCGGATAATGCAACCGCCTTCGAAACCGCCGAACGCATACGCAATGAATTCTGCGTTCGGGTCACCGGCCTGGTGCGCGAGCGGCCCGAAGGTACCGTCAACACCGAGCTAGCGTCGGGCGAGGTCGAAATCCTCTGCCGCGAGATCGAGATCCTGAACGCTTCGGTGACGCCGCCCTTCCAGCTGGACGACGACAATCTTTCCGAGACCACGCGCCTGACGCACCGGGTGCTCGATTTGCGCCGTCCGCAGATGCAGCGCAACCTCATGCTGCGCTACCGCGTCGCCATGGAAGTGCGCAAGTATCTGGACCAGCTCGGCTTCATCGACATCGAGACGCCCATGCTCACCAAGAGCACGCCCGAAGGCGCGCGCGACTATCTCGTGCCTTCGCGCGTGAACGCCGGTGAGTTCTTCGCGCTGCCGCAGTCGCCCCAGCTGTTCAAGCAGATGCTCATGGTGTCGGGCTTCGACCGCTACTACCAGATCACCAAGTGCTTCCGCGACGAAGACCTGCGCGCCGACCGCCAGCCCGAGTTCACCCAGATCGATTGCGAAACCTCCTTCCTGAACGAAGAAGAGATCCGCGCGATCTTCGAAGGCATGCTGCGCCACGTGTTCGCCACGGTGCAGCAGGTCGAACTGCCGGAAAGCTTCCCCACCATGACGTGGGAAGAAGCCATGCGCCGCTATGGTTCCGACAAGCCCGACCTGCGCGTGAATCTGGAATTCGTCGACATCGACGATCTGATGAAGGACGTCGGTTTCAAGGTATTCTCCGCGCCGGCCAATGACCCGGCTTCCCGCGTCGTCGCCCTGCGCGTGCCCGGTGGGGCCGCCATGAGCCGCAGCGAGATCGACTCCTATACCCAGTTCGTCGGCATTTACGGCGCCAAGGGCCTGGCCTACATCAAGGTCAACGATGCCGCCGCCCTGCCCGAAGGCCTGCAATCGCCCATCGTGAAGAACATCCACCTGGATGCGCTGAAGGGCCTGATGGAGCGCACCGGCGCGCAAAGCGGCGACCTGATCTTCTTTGGCGCCGACAAAGAGCGGGTGGTCAATGACGCCATGGGCGCATTGCGCGTCAAGATCGGCCACAGCGAATTCGGCCGCGAGAACGGGCTGTTCGAAAAGAGCTGGAAGCCGCTTTGGGTCATCGACTTCCCCATGTTCGAATACGACGAGGAAGAAGGCCGCTACTTCGCCGCCCACCACCCCTTCACCAGCCCCAAGGACGGCCACGAGGATCTGCTGGAAACCGATCCGTCGCGTGCCTTGGCCAAGGCCTATGATATCGTGTTGAATGGCTGGGAAATCGGTGGCGGTTCCGTCCGTATCCATCGTGCCGAGATCCAGAGCAAGGTCTTCCGCGCCCTGAACATCGGCGACGACGAAGCGCGCCAGAAGTTCGGCTTCCTGCTGGACGCCCTGCAGTACGGCGCGCCGCCCCACGGCGGGGTGGCATTCGGGCTGGATCGTCTGGTCACCATGATGGCCGGCGCGGAGTCCATCCGCGACGTCATCGCTTTCCCGAAGACCCAGCGGGCACAGTGTCTGTTGACCCAGGCGCCGTCCGCCGTCGACGAAAAGCAGCTGCGCGAGCTGCACATTCGTCTGCGCAACACGGAAGTGAAGTAAGGAGCGAATCGCAGGTGACCGTTCTCAGGGTCGTCAGCTACAACATCCACAAGGGCCGTTCGGCGACGGGGATCCGTGAATCGCTGACGGCGCTTCGCCTGGGGCTGTACAACCTGCGTCCCGATCTGCTCTTCCTGCAGGAAGTGCAGGGCCGCAACGAGCAAATCTTCCAGCTCGACGGTCAGCATGAGTCGCTGGCGGCGGTGCTCAGCATGCAGGCGGTCTATGGCTGCAACGCGGTGCGGTCCCGCACCGATCACGGCAACGCCCTGCTGTCGCGCTTTCCCGTGCTGCAATACGAGAACCAGGACGTCTCCGATCACCGCATGGAACAGCGTGGCCTGCTCCATGCCGTGGTCGAAATCAACGACACGCCGGTGCACTGCCTGGTGGTGCACCTGGGCCTGTTTGCCGGCGGCCGGTCGCGCCAGGTGGCGGCGCTGGTGGAACGCATCAAGCGCCTGGTGCCGGAAGACGAGCCTGTGCTCATCGCCGGCGATTTCAACGACTGGAACAACCGGCTGGCTCCGCTGTTCGTGCAGCAGCTCGGCCTCTACGAAGTCTTTGCGGTGGCGCCGCAGGTGCGCGACCCGCGTCTGCTGCGCCGCTTGCGCGACTCGCTGGTGCCCATGCGGCCCAAACCCCTGGCGCAGAAAGTGCATGAGCTCGGCGCCAACGGCGCGGCCCGGCTGACGCCGCCGCCACGCACCTTTCCGGCGGCCTTTCCCTGGTTGCGGCTCGATCGCATCTACCAGCGCGGCTTTGCCGTGCGGCATGCGCGGGTGCTGCACGGCATGCCCTGGCGGCAGATTTCCGATCATGCGCCTCTCTTCGCCGAACTCGAACTGCCATGAGCACGTGCCGGGCCGCAAGGCCGATGCGCCGCAAGCGGGCGGCGGGGCGCCATGCATGCACCGGGGCGCGCGCGCCGGCCGGCACCGGGCCATGGCGCGCAAACCCGGACGGTGGCCACGGTGACGCCCCGCCTTAAGCTGCGATGGCGGGAAGGCAACGCCATCCGCCTGCTGCACAACGGCGAGCAGTACTTCCCCGCCCTGATAGCGGCCATCGACGCGGCGCAGCATTCGGTGCATCTGGAAACCTACATCTTCAATCTGGACGATACCGGCCATCGCGTGATCGACGCCATGCGCCGTGCCGTCGTCCGGGGTGTGAAGGTCAGGGTGGTGCTGGACGGCTTCGGCTGCAACGATACCGCCTATGATGTGTGCGATCTGCTCGCCGACAGCGGCGTGCGCCACCGTGTCTATCGCCCCGAGCCCCGCGGTCTGCGGCAGGCGCATTTCGATCTGCGTCGCTTGCGCCGCATGCATCGCAAGACCTGCGTGGTCGATGGGCGGGTCGGCTTCGTGGGCGGCATCAATATCCTGGACGACTACAAAGACGTGCCGAATGACGGCAAGGGGCCGAGGCCGCGCTTCGACTTCGCCGTCGAGATCCGCGGGCCCATCGTCGACGATATCGTGCATTCCCAGCGCGCGCTGTGGCTGCGCATGAGCTGGCGCCGCAGCGATGACGAGGAGGGGTTCTACAAGCGCTTTCAAAAGTGGGGGGAACGGCTGCTGGCCCGGCGCCAGGCCCGTCACCAGCCCGCAGCCGACGGCATGCGCGCAGCCGTGGTCCTGCGCGACAATCTGCGCTTTCGGCAACGCATCGAGGATGTCTATCTGGCGGCCCTGGGCCGGGCGCGGCATGATGTGCTGATCGCCAATGCCTATTTCTTCCCGGGCCGCCGCCTGCGCAAGGCGCTGCGCCTTGCCGCCGGCCGGGGCGTCAAGGTCAGGCTGCTGCTGCAGGGGCGTTCGGAATACGCCATGCAGTACCGGGCCTGCCGCTACATGTACAACGATCTGCTGGCGGAGGGTCTGGAGATTCACGAATACATGGCGAGCTATCTGCACGCCAAGGTGGCCGTGATCGACGACTGCGCCATGGTGGGTTCTTCCAATCTCGATCCCTTCAGCCTTCTGCTGGCGCGCGAAGCCAATGTCTTCATCGATGACGCCGGCTTCGCCGCCCAGCTGAAGCAGGCCCTGGAGGACGAGATGCGCGGCAATGCCCGTATCGTCACGCTCGAATACCTGAAGAAGCGCAATCTTTTCCAGCGCGTCCTGGACGGCTGTTCGTATCTGATGCTGCGCGCCGGCGTCGCGCTGACGGGCAAGTCGGCGCAGTATTGAGCATCAAGCCCGCGCGGGCTTGGTAACATCGAAGCTTTTGGGGATGCCGCCCCATCATCCCGATGTCAAGGAGAACACATGAAAACCAAAGCCGCTGTCGCCTGGAAGGCCGGAGAACCACTGACCATTGAGGAAGTCGAGCTGCAAGGTCCCAAGGCATTCGAGGTGCTGGTGGAAGTCAAGGCTACCGGCATCTGCCATACGGATTACTACACCCTGTCGGGCGCCGACCCGGAAGGCCTCTTCCCGGCCATCCTCGGCCATGAAGGCGCCGGTGTCGTACTGGAAGTCGGCGCGGGCGTCACCTCGCTCAAGCCCGGCGATCACGTCGTGCCGCTCTACACGCCGGAATGCCGCCAGTGCAAGTCCTGCCTGTCGCAGAAGACCAATCTGTGCACCGCCATCCGCGCCACCCAGGGCAAGGGCCTCATGCCCGACGGCACCAGCCGCTTCAGCATCGACGGCAAGCCGGTGCATCACTACATGGGCACGTCCACCTTCGCCAACCACATCGTGGTGCCTGAAATCGCGCTGGCCAAGGTGCGCAGCGACGCTCCCTTCGACAAGATCTGCTACATCGGCTGCGGCGTCACCACCGGGCTTGGCGCGGTGCTGTTCACCGCCAAGGTCGAGGCGGGCGCCAATGTCGTGGTGTTCGGCCTGGGCGGCATCGGCCTGAACGTGATCCAGGGCGCCCGCATGGTCGGCGCCGACAAGATCATCGGCGTGGACCTCAACCCCGAGCGGGAAGCCATGGCGCGGCAGTTCGGCATGACCGACTTCGTCAATCCCAATGAAGTCGACAATGTCGTCGACCACATCATCCAGCTCACGGACGGCGGCGCGGATTATTCCTTCGAGTGCATCGGCAACACCAAGGTGATGCGCCAGGCGCTGGAATGCTGTCACCGGGGCTGGGGCCAGTCCATCATCATCGGCGTGGCGGAAGCGGGCGCCGAGATATCCACCCGCCCCTTCCAGCTGGTGACCGGGCGGGTCTGGAAGGGAACGGCTTTCGGCGGCGCGCGCGGGCGCACCGACGTGCCGCGCATCGTCGACTGGTACATGGACGGCAAGATCAACATCGACGATCTCATCACCCATACCCTGCCCCTGGACCGCATCAACGAAGGCTTCGACCTGATGAAGCGCGGGGAATCCATCCGCTCGGTGGTGTTGTACTAACAGATAAAGACAAGGAATCATTCAATGTCGACCGATACCCTCGAGGTCATCAGCCGTCATCGCTGCTTTGGCGGCACGCAGGTTTTCTACAAGCATGGGTCCAGCGCCATCGGGCTGCCCATGGGCTTCTCCGTCTTCATGCCGCCCCAGGCTGAACACGGCCGTGTCCCGGTGCTGTTCTACCTGGCGGGGCTCACCTGCACGGAAGAAACCTTCATGATCAAGGCCGGCGCCCAGCGCCGGGCCGCCGAACTGGGGCTCATGCTCGTGGCGCCCGACACCAGCCCGCGCGGGGCGGGTGTGGCGGGCGAAGACGACAACTGGGATTTCGGCACCGGGGCGGGCTTCTACCTCGATGCCACTCAGGAACCCTGGGCGCGCCACTACCGCATGGAAAGCTATGTGGCGCGGGAATTGTTCGAGATCGCCACCACCAGCCTGCCGGGGGATGCCGCGCGCGCGGGCATTTTCGGGCATTCGATGGGGGGCCATGGGGCGCTGGTACTGGCCCAGCGGCATCGCGACCGCTATCGCTCGGTATCGGCTTTCGCGCCGATCGCCGCGCCTTCGCGATGCCCGTGGGGCGAAAAGGCCTTTACCGGCTATCTGGGCGACGACCGCGCCGCCTGGGCGCGGCATGATGCTTCACAGCTGATGGCGGCTTCGTCCCGCCCCTATCCGGACGGGATACTGATCGACCAGGGGCTGGCCGACAATTTCCTTGAAAACCAGCTGAACCCCGAGGCCTTCGAGGCGGCCTGCCAGAAGGCCGGGCAGCCGCTGACCTTGCGTCGGCACGAAGGCTACGACCACGGGTATTACTTCATCAGCACCTTCATGGAAGACCACCTGGTGTTCCATGCCGAGCGGCTGTAGCGTCTGCCCGACGCCGTTTCAGACCAGAACGCGTGAACGGATGCTTCCGGTTCCCCCGGGCGTCCGTCCGGCTTCTTCACTGCGCCGCCGCGGCGCGCCTGGCGCGGGTTCGTCCGGGCGCGCCGCTTGCTGCGTTTTTTCGTGATTCGGGAACTTGGCGGGCCGTCCGCCGTCAAACTGTTATTAGCACTCTCGGCTCGCGAGTGCTAACATCAGGATATCAATGGAATTCTTTGCGAGGAACCGCCATCCGATGATTCAAAGTGCTCAAGCTCTTACCCTGGCTTCCCAGAACAATCTGGCGGTCGCCATTTCCAATCCCGGCGCCCTGGGAACGATCGAGGCCTACATCAGCGCCGTCAATCGCATCCCCATGCTGACGCCGGAACAGGAAACGTCTCTTGGGCAGCGCTTGCGTGACGACTCGGATCTCGAAGCCGCCCGCCAGCTCGTCATGTCCCATCTGCGTCTGGTGGTTTCGATCTCCCGCCAGTACCTGGGGTATGGCCTGCCGCACGCCGACCTCATCCAGGAAGGCAACGTGGGCCTCATGAAGGCCGTCAAGCGCTTCGATCCCGAACGTGGCGTCCGCCTGGTGTCTTTCGCCGTCCACTGGATCAAGGCCGAAATCCACGAATACATCATCCGCAACTGGCGTCTGGTCAAGGTGGCCACCACCAAGGCGCAGCGCAAGCTCTTCTTCAATCTGCGCCGCATGCGTCCCGACGGCACGACGCTCGATACCGATCAGGTCAACGAAATCGCGCGCGAACTCAACGTCCGGCCTGAAGACGTCAGCGAAATGGAAGTCCGCATGTCGGGCCGCGAACTCGCCCTCGAAGCCCCGGCCGATGACGAAGAGTCCTTCGCGCCCATTTCCTATCTGTCCGATGACGGCCAGCAGGAACCATCCCAGGTGCTGGAGCGCCGCGCCATGGACGAACTGCACGGGCAGGGGCTGGCCGACGCGCTCGAAACCCTCGACCCGCGTTCGCGCCGCATCGTGCAGGCGCGCTGGCTTCAGGACGACGGCGGCCTCACGCTCACCGAACTGGCCGCGGAATACGGCATTTCCGCCGAGCGCGTCCGCCAGATCGAAGCCGCCGCATTCAAGAAGCTGCGGGCCGCGCTGCAGGAATAAGCCCGGGAAGGAAACAGGGCCGCCCAGGCGCATGCGGGCGGCCGCCAGCGGACTGCCCGCGCCAAGGGTTCATGGATATAAATCGATACATTTGGAACAATCAAAAGATTGAACCAAATCGCCTTCCTGTGGCCCAATGGTAATAGACGGAAGTAGTAGCGGGTTAGCCACCTGTTTTGTCTGCCGTCCGCTTTATGCTTCTCCTCTTCCCCTCCCTTTCGAAGCGGACGTTTTATGGGGCACCACGAAGGTGCCCCTTTTTTTTGAGTGCGCCCAGCATGGGCGCACTCCTGCGGGTGTAAGTCCCGCCATGAGTTGATCACATTGAACGAAGCGAAGCGCAACTGCGTGAGGGCGACCGAACGAAGGAGCGTCCCGGGCGGCTTTCCGGCGATGCTTGCGGAGAGCTCATTCATTGGCTTCAATTAAATCGTTTGTCGGATTGGTGTCCGGACGCCTAGATTGCTGGTTATCGCCATGGCGATTTCTTCTTCTCTTTCTAGGGCTTCAGAATGACAAACATATCAAGTGAAAAGGAGACGGACGTTCAGGGCACGGTAAGCGAACCATATTTTCGCCCCCGGCGTCTGGGGCACGTCAACCTTATCGTGAACGATACGAACGCTTCCATGGACTTCTACAGTCGTATTGCGGGTTTCGAGGAAGTCTATCGGGTTCCAGCCATCGGCGGGGGGTTTCTGAGCAATGGAAATACCCATCACGACGTTGGCATGGTGCAGAGCTCCGGGCCGTCCGGCAAGGGCCGGAAGCCAGGGTTGAATCACTTGGCGTTCGAGCTAGAGACCGAAGTCGACCTGGTGCGCGGGTATGACAGGTCGGTTGCCCGTTCGTTGGAATTCGAACGCACGCTGGACCACGATATTGCGCATTCCGCCTATTGCGCGGACCCCGACGGGGTGTCTTGCGAACTCTATGCCGATGTGGTGAAGGAGTGGCGGACGGCTCGAACCGGTGAGGTGACCAAGCCGAAACCCGTCTGGTGGCCGGGGAAGACCGAACCTGTGTCGGAAAAAAACTATCATGCCGATCCCGAGATTCGACGGGTGGCTGATGCGGTCTTCCACCCCGTAAGAACCAAGCACGCCACGCTTGTCGTGTCCGACCTCGACCAGAGCCTGCGGTTCTATACGACGCGGATCGGTCTGGACGCACTGGTGCGCGGCCAGGGGTACGCCATTCTTGGTGGTAGTTGTGGGGAAATGAACATCACGCTGATACAGGCGGACGAGGGTCGGCAAGCGTGCTATCACCATGTCGGTTTCGAGGTGGCTTCAGAAGAGGAGCTGCGGGAATCGATCAGCAAGTGGACTGCTCAAGGGGGCGCGGTACTGCGTACCGTTGATCATCCGCTGCGTTTTGCGGCATTCATAGAAGATGTCGACGGTTTGCTGCTGCAATTCTTCTTTGATCGGGAAACCGGGCATGAAGCCTGGCGCAAGCTTTCCGTGGAAGAAGCACTCTGGGTTGCATGAGGAGGCGGTCAGCATGAACATCGGACTGTCCTCCAGCATCAGTTTGCCGGCGGATCGCCGCTACATGGATGTATTGGGCGTGCGGACTGCGTTCTATCGCTCGGAGCCGGGCGGTGGCGCCCGCGCAGATCGGGAAACCGTCGTTCTCCTCCACGGTGGTGCGCCGGGCGTATCGGCGGAACTCAACTGGTTCCGGAATTTCCAGCCCCTGGTGGACGCCGGCTACGACGTCGTGGCTTATGATCAGCCGGGCTTCGGCTACAGTGGCTCTCCGGCCGATCACAGCATCGATTTCCGGCTCAGGCATCTGATTGCGTTTCTGAGCACGCTCGAACTCGATGCAGTCCATCTGTGCGGGAATTCCATCGGTGGCCTGTTGTGCACGCTCTATTCATTGCGCCGTCCCGCAGGGCCAAGGCCCATCTCTCTGGTACTGGCCGCGCCGTTCCCCTATTTCGAGCCGCCGGCCGTCGTGCAGGAACGGCTGCGTGCTCACCGGTCGCGGCTGAGTTCCATTGAGCCGACTTTTGAAAGTATCAGGAAACTATGTCTGAACACTTTCAATCAGGCGGAGTGCGTGACGGATGAAATCGTGCGACTGCGTCTGGAGATGCTGCAAGGAGAGCGATGGGGGGTCTACAAGGAAAGATCCGCCGTGTCGCGAGAATTCGATCGGAGCGATGTCGAGAACGAGAAGGTGGATACGCCGACATTGTTGGTGTGGGGCGTGGAGGATCGCAGCCTGCCGTACGAGATCGGTATCGAGGCAATGAACCATTTTGCCCGTGGGCGTTTTCTCTTCCTGACGCAGTCCGGCCACTGGCCCCAGACCGAACAAGCGGACGCCTTCAATCAGTCCATGATGGCGTTTCTGGACAGTGTGCGTGGGGGCGCATGTCGATCTTGAACGGCGAGGTTTGCCCACTGTGGGGGAGATGAGACTCCGGCGATATGCCGGAGTCTGTCACTGAGGAGTCTGGCGCAGCGATTTTCTGAACTCCCTTTTCGCCCAATTCCGGAAAGCCGCGATGTGGTGCATTTCGGCATTCTGGGCCAAGGTCAGCATGTAATACTCGCCGGCGCTCCGGGTTCTGTAGCGGGTCGCACAGTGCAGGCCGGTAAGGTTGGAATTTTCGAGGATCACCTCTGGAATGATGGCGACGCCGAGGCCCTGGCGTGCTGCATCGAGTGACATGAAGAAGTGTCCGAACTCTATGCGCGGCGTGGCCGGCAGGTCTTTCAGGCCATGGCGTTTTGCCCATCCATTCCATGCGTCGGCCCGGCTGCTCGTATGAATCAGCGGCAGGGTATGGAAGATTTCCTCTTGGTCCAGGGCCGCGCGAGGCTCAAGGATATTGGGAGAATAGACGGGCACAAGTATGTCGGGCGCCAATTCCTCCGCAAGTACCCCGCGCCACTGCTCGGTCATGACAAGGTCGATGGCGGGCGCACGGTGGTCATACTGGTGGCCGGGTTTGGGGCCGACCCGAATGGCCACGTCGGCTTCGCCCGCGTGCAGATTGACCGGTTCAATGGAACTGCTGATCCGCGTTTCTATATTGGGGTACTCGCGCGTGAAGGAACCCAGGCGGGGCATCAGCCACAGGGAGCCGATGGACGGGAGCGCGCTGATTTTCAGCGTGGCATTTTCCTGCTGCGTTTTCAGGCGCTCTGTCGCGGCCCGCAGCAAACCGAAAGCGCCGCTCACCTCCGCCAGGTACTTTCGCCCTGATTCCGTCAACTCGACTTTACGGGTCAGGCGGTTGAACAGCTTGATTCCCAGTTCGGCTTCCAGCGCCCGGATCTGTCTGCTGACCGCACCCTGGGTGACGTGCAGTTCCGCGGCCGCGCTCGTGAAGCTCTGCAGCCGCCCGGCAGACTCAAAAAAACGCAAGGAAATAAGGGAAGGTAAAGCCTTGTTCATGTGTCGTCTTGCCTCTAATGGTGAACCTGGCTGGAATGCTTACGCATTACTAATAATCATGGATGAGCCGTGAACAAATCGTTTGTCGCGCTTCTGACAGGGAAAATATAGTGCTCATGGTGCGAGACACTTCCCATTTTGATATATGAGGTGGAGTAATACAATGAGTAGTCGACCTGACTTGAGAGTGGCCGTCGCGGGTCTTGGTGCGATCGGCAAGGTGCTGGCAAGTCGCTTGAGCGAAGGAGAGGTCGGTGGATGCCGGCTGAGCGCCGTAAGCGGTCGCGATCCCGTAAAAACAGAAGCTTTCTTGAAGACCCTGGCATCGCCGGTCCCGAATGTCGGCCTGGATCAGCTATCGGAGGTGGCCGATGTGATTATCGAATGTGCTCCGGCCGCGGTTCTCCACCAGATAGTCGAACCGGCGCTCGCGGCGGGGAAGAAGATCATCGTGCTTTCGGTCGGCGCGCTGCTGGAGGCGCCGGAACTCATGGAAAAAGCGGCGTCGAATGGCGGGCAGATCATGGTGCCGTCCGGTGCGCTTCTGGGTCTTGATGCGGTGACCGCCGCGGCGGAAGGTCGCATCCAGTCCGTGCGGATGACGTCCAGAAAGCCACCGATAGGATTCAAGGATGCCCCGATTCTTGCAGAGAGGAACCTGTCGATCGAGGGCCTGACCGAACCTCTGCTGCTCTATTCCGGTTCCGCCCGGGCCGCCGCCACGAGCTTTCCAGCCAACCTGAATGTGGCGATTGCGCTTTCTCTTGCCGGCGTTGGCCCGGACAAGACAATGCTGGAAGTCTGGGCCGACCCGGGTGTAGTGCGCAATACGCACCATATCGAGCTGGTGTCCGATTCGGCTTTGCTGAATATGACGATAGAGAATATTCCGTCCGAGAACCCGAAGACGGGCCGGATTACGGCACAAAGCGTTCTGGCCATGTTGCGCAAGATGTCCGCGCCCGTTCGTGTAGGGACCTGAAGGGGGAGCCGGTATGGATCTGTGTATCAAAGGAAAAGTGGCGCTCGTGACAGGAGGCGGCGGCGGGCTTGGCGGCGCTATTGCCAATTCGCTGGCTCGCGAAGGCGCGAAAGTGATCGTGGCGGACGTCAATCATGACGCGCTTGACGCAGTGGTCGGCGCCATTCGCGCTCGTGGTGGAGAGGCGCGGGGAATGGTCTGGGATCTGGCGGATACCGCCGGGATTCCGGAGCGGATGAACGACATCGTGGAAGCTTGGGGCAATGTGGGCATTCTGGTGAACAACACCGGCGGGCCGCCTCCCACCACGGCCCGGGATGTGGCCCGGGAAGATTGGGAAAAATATTTTCAGTCAATGGTCGCGGGAGTGATCAAACTGACCGACGCCGTGCTGCCCGGCATGGTGAAGGAGGGGTGGGGGCGCGTCATTACCAGTACGTCGTCGGGAGTGATTGCTCCGATTCCCAATCTGGGGATATCCAATACCCTGCGGTCTGCCCTGCTGGGGTGGTCCAAGACGCTGTCGCGCGAAGTGGCCAGAGACGGCATTACGGTAAATGTCATTTTGCCCGGCCGTATTGCGACACAGCGGATCCGGCAGCTCGATGTCGCCAAGGCGGCCCGGGACAATCGTCCAGTCGAGGAAATCGAGAAAGAGAGCACCGGCAGTATTCCCGTCGGGCGGTATGGAAAGCCTTCCGAGTACGGCGATACGGTGGCCTTTCTTTCCGGCACTGCCGCATCGTACATCACTGGATCCGTGATCCGTGTGGATGGCGGGCTGATTTCCAGTATCTGAAGTACAGCCTGATAAACAGAAAGGAGTGATATGTTTTCTCAAGAAAAACGCAATGAAATCCGAAAAAGATTCGAGTCGGTCGACACAGCGAATGTCGCGGATGTTCTGGATAACCTGGGGTATTTCGATTTCGGCCTTTCCCAGGAGTTTGCGCCCTTCACCAATACAGGAAAAAAGCTTGCGGGCTGGGCGTACACCATCAGGGGCCAGATGACGCCATTTCCGATGGGGGGCGACGCCGGGAAGATGGAGGCCTGCAATGGCATTTCAGCGGGCGAGGTCAGTGTATGGAGCGGTAATGGTGAAGGGATCTGCTACTTCGGCGAGCTGATCGCGCTAGGCATGCGGGAGCGGGGATCGGTCGGCGCGCTGGTGGACGGCGGTATCCGCGACGTCCGCTGGATCGATGAACACGGGATCTCCGTCTATGCGCGCTACCGGACGCCCGTTCAATCCATCGGCCGCTGGAAGGTGACGGATCACCAGGTGCCGGTTTATCTGCGGGGAGCCACCATCACTCATGTCCGGGTACGACCGGGCGACTTCATCCTGGCGGATGAGGATGGCGCCATCGTCATTCCGGTGGAAGTGGTCGAACAGGTTCTGGAAGAAGCGGAACGCCTCACCCAGACGGAGCGTGAGATACGGGTCGAGCTGGCCAAAGGCCTCACCTTGGCCCAGGCCCTGGAAAAGTACGGTCATGTATGAGGTATGGCTTTGAAGGAGCCTGCTTGTTCAGAGGTTCCTGAATCACACAAGGCCAGGGATGAGACACCAGGAGGAGACGAACATGAAGATCAGATTTGGCATCAGTGGTTTGGGGTTTGCCGGAGCGGTACTGATGGCGCCGGTAATGCGGCAGCATCCGGATGCCGAGATTGTCGCGGCCTGTGACCCCAATGGTGACGTAAGGACCCGGTTTGGCGAAGCATATGATATTCCTGTGTTCTCGTCCTTACAGGAGATGATGGATGGCGCCCGGCTCGATGCCGTTTACGTCGCTTCTCCTCACCAATTCCATTGTGAACAGGTGCTCCAGGCCTCTGCAAGAGGCTTGCACATCATTGTGGAGAAGCCGCTTACGCTGAGCGAAGAAGAGGCCGACCGCATGATAGCTGCCACCGAGAACGCCGGTGTGCACCTCGTTGTCGGCACGTCGCGCAGCCACGACCCGGTGATTCGCACCATGCGCGGCATCATCGACAGCGGTGAAGTGGGCCGCGTGTCGATGGTGAATTGCTTCAACTACACCGATTTTCTTTATCGTCCCCGGCGTCCCGAAGAACTCGACACCGCGCTGGGCGGCGGCATTGTCTACAACCAACTGCCACACCAGATCGACAGTATCAAAGCCATTACCGGCCAGCGTATCGTGGCCGTGCGCGCCATGACGGACAAACTCGATCCAAAGCGGCCCACGGAAGGGAACTGCGCGGCCATGCTGACACTGGAAAGCGGCGCATGCGCGATTGTGGTCTATAGCGGCTATGACCATTTCGACAGTGACGAGATGCATTACTGGCTGGCGGAAGGGGGGCGTGACAAGAAACCCAATCATGGCGGCGCACGCAAGGTGCTCAGGGAGCTTGAGGGTAGCGAAGCGGATCTGCGGCGCACGCGCTACGGCTTCGGCGGCCCGATCTCCAAATCCATGGAATCGGGCAACGCGGATCGCAAACAGCCTCATTTCGGCGTCATGCTGGTTACGTGCGAGCATGCCGACCTGCGCGCGTCGGAGGACGGTGTTTATGTGTATGGCAACGATGGTATGCGCGAAGTGCCGGCGCTCGTCGGGCGTGGCGCTTACAGCCAGGGCGACACCATAGATGAGCTGCACAATGCCATTACCGGTAAGGCGCCCGCGATGAGGGATGCCCGTTGGGGCAAGGATACCGTCGAGGTGTGTCTGGCGATTCTGGAGTCTAGCCGTACCGGCATGCAGATCGACCGCCGGAGCGCATGAAATGAGCCTCGAAATCAACGAGCTGGTCAAGACGTATACGCGCCGGGGTGAAACGCATACCGCATTGCGCGGCGTATCGTTTTCTGCGCCCGAGGGAGCGTTCGTCACGCTCCTGGGGCCCAGCGGTTGCGGCAAGTCCACGCTGCTGAACATGCTTGCGGGGCTGGACAGGCCTACATCGGGACGCATCAGTATCAACGGGAATGCCGTTTATGACTCGGGAGCATCCTTGTTCGTGCCTCCGGGAAAGAGAAATATCTCCATGGTATTTCAAAGCTATGCGATCTGGCCGCATATGAGCGTGCGCGAGAACATTGCTTTCCCTCTTTTGAACGGGCGCAAGCAGTCCCGGGACAGGAGGCAGCTTGAAGCCATGGTCGATGCGGCGCTCGAGAAAGTCCATCTTACGCCACTGGCTGATCGGCCAGCCCCGCTGTTGAGTGGGGGGCAGCAGCAGAGAGTGTCCCTGGCGCGGGCAATTGCGCAGAGTCCGAGCCTGATCCTGCTTGACGAACCATTGTCGAACCTGGATGCCAATCTGCGTGAAGCCATGCAGAAACAGATCAGGGGAATCGTTTCAGAGGAAGGCATTACCGCCGTCTACGTCACGCATGACCAGAAAGAAGCCTTGGCCATGTCGGATATGGTCATTGTTATGAGCGAAGGCAACATCGAGCAGGTCGGTGCCCCTCGCGATATCTATTATTACCCAAAGACCCGTTTCGTCGCCCAATTCATGGGCGCGCCCAATCTGCTGGAAGCCGTCGTTTCCCATGTCGCGGAGGACGGGAGGGAAGCCGCGGCTGAAAGCGTTCTGGGCAAGATGGTTTTTCCGGTTCACGGAGACGCCTTGCGGCAGGGCGACAAAATCCTGCTGGTGCTGCGCCAGGAGGATTTCAGGGTTGACGAGACCGGTTCGACTGAAAATTTTTCCGGCAACAATCGCTATGTGCTGCCTGTTCTGCAATCGGTCTTTCTCGGGGAGCGCATGGAGCTTCTATGTGGAATGGATGAAGCCGCGGAACGAAGGCTTTCAGTATATGTGAACGCAAGACTCGTTTCTGGCGATTCAAGATCGGTTGCCCTTCATTATCCCGCAGAAAAAATCCATTACATAAAGGAGTAGACGGGATGGTGATTTTCGGTCTCACTGGTTTTCTGGTGATTTCCCTCACTGTGCTGCCAGTCATCGTTCTGCTTCTTACGGCGTTCCGGCCCCAGGGCTCGCTTTGGCTGGATCCCACAGGCTACACCCTGGATAATTTCGGAGAGCTGGCTGCTTTGCCAGGGTTGAGTCAACTGATTTCAAATACGGTGGTATACGTGGGCGGCACGATCGCCATCGCCACTGTGTTTGCCACCATCTGGGCATGGATCACCGAGCGGACCGATTTCCGTTACAAGGTAACGGTAAGAGTCCTGATGCTCGTGACTTTGTCCTTGCCTTCCCTGATCCAGGGTTTTGGCTGGATATTGCTTCTCAACCCCAGTAATGGCTACATCAACCATTTGATTCGTGGATGGTTCGATCTGCAAAGCGCATTGGGGCCTATCAATATCTATAGTCTGGGAATGATGGTGTTCGTCAGCAGCTTCCTTCTGACACCCACCATCTACGTGATGCTGGCCGGCATTATCCGCAACATGGACTACAAGCTGGAGTTTCCGGCGACCCTGGCCGGGGTATCCAATTTCCGGATACTCCTTAAAATCGTCGGCCCGATTCTGCTGCCCGGACTGCTGTCCGTCCTGATCTATACGATCATGATCATGATACAGGTCTTCGAGATACCGCTGTCCATCGGCCTGACCGGCGGCATACAGGTCCTGAGCACCCGGGTCTACCTTCTGAGTACCGCGGAACTGGGTTCGCCCAACTACAACCTGGCCTCTGCATTCGGCATCGTGCTCGTTCTGATTGCTCTGCTGCTCGTACTGCTCTACCAGCGGCTGACGCGGGAATCAGAGAAATTTGCCGTGATTGGAGGGAAGAATTTCAGGCTGATTTCCAAGGAACTGGGCGGGCAGCGGTACGCTGTCTATGGCTATGCCGCCGTATTCTTCCTGTTGGCATTCATGCCTGTCTTCATCTTGCTGTGGGCGAGCCTGCTTCCCTTCTATACGATTCCGTCTGCGGCGGCATTGACGAATGTATCGCTTGCCAACTACACCGAACTCTTCTCTTCCTCGATGTTCCAGAGAAGCTTCAGCAATACCGCCATTGTCGTGCTGCTGGGATCCACACTGACAATCGTGGTGAGTTTTCTGGTGGCGTATGTGACGGTGCGTCCCATCAACAGATTCTGCCGCTGGCTGGATGTGCTTTCCTTCCTGCCTATTGCCATCCCCAATATCGTTCTGGGATTGGCGGTGCTTCTGCTGTATGTCAAGACGCCGGTCTACGGGACGATAGGCGCCATCATGCTTGCGCAGATCGTCGTCAATCTGGTGTTCGGCACGCGCATTCTTTCCGCTGCGTTGATTCAGGTGCACCCTGACATGGAGCGGGCCGCATCGCTGGCGGGGGTCGGGCAGCTCAGGATCATGTGGAGCATACTCGCGCCCATCCTGCGCACACAGGTTTTCAACGGGTGGCTGCTTGTCTTTGCCCACGCCATGCGCGACGTCGGAATCCCGCTCATATTCCTGACGACGAATACGGTCATGATGAGTTCGGCGCTGTGGTTGATGTGGGGGTATCCCGATGTGCCGGGCGCTGCAGCCCTTTCGATGATTCTCGTGCTGATCCTGGCCATCGTCGTTACACCGATGCAGATCTACATGGCAAGAATGGACCGGAAGAATGCTTGAGTCCAGATCATGCGTTGACAACAAATAAATCGTTTGCCTGAAAAGGTGTGGATTCTTAGAGTGATGATTAGGGTCAGTTCATAGCGTGCCGATCCAATAACCAGGAGACATGTAATGCAGACAAAAAATAATTCGGGGAGGCTTGCGGAAAAGGGCAAGGCTCTCTCGATCCGTGCGGCTCTGCTCTTTTCCGCGGGCCTGCTTATGAGTCATGCCGCTGTCGCCGCGGATAACCAGGCGATCATCGATCTCGCCAGGCAGGAGGCCAGGTCGGGTACGTTCGAGATCATGGTGAGTTCACCAAAGGCGGAAAGGGCGCAGCGTGCAATCATGGACGCGTTCCAGAAGCGTTTCGATATCAAGGTCAACTGGAACTGGACGCCCCTGACTTCAACGGTGTCGGCGCCGCGTGTGCATCAGCAGGCCACGTCGGGTTTGTCTGTTCCCAGCGCCATCGGAGGCTATGGCTACAACACATATGAGCACTGGTTCGCGCAGAACGGCCTGGATGCCACCGTCAATTGGGTGGAAGATTTCGGCGAAATGTTTCCTCAGATCAAAAGCGCGGCTGAAGATGGCGTGCTCGTGGAATACCGCAACCGCATGCTCCGGCAATGGGATGTGCAGTATGTAATGGTGTACAACAAGAATCTCGTCAAGCTGGAAGAAGTGCCCAAGAGCCTCTGGGAACTGACAGAACCAAAATGGGAAGGCCGTTTTGCGATGGCCAACAATACGCCTCCTCCGCTGGACATCCTTGCGGTGGACGTAGGGGTTGAGAAAGCAGTCGAACTGGCGGAAAAGCTGGTGGCCAACAAGCCGCGCTTCAAGCAGGGGCCGCCCGCCGTGGTGGGCGCCATCTCGAATGGTGAAGTGGCCGTCGGCGTGTCGGGTTATACCGCCCTGGCAGAGGCCCAGAAAGCCCGGGGCGCCCCCATCGAGTGGGTGCCGCTGGAAGTCATGCCGGTAGGCCCGCTGTTCATGTTCATGCTGAAGGATGCGCCGCAACCGAACTTGGGAAAACTGTTCCTGGCGTGGCTGGCCACGGAAGGCTCGCGAGTGCAGGAGCAGGAAGAGTATTTGTCGCTTTTTTCCAATCCGGACTCCGTCACCACCAAGAAAATCAAAGAGATGATGCCCGGCGTCAAGGTGGTCGAAGTCAAGACCATGGAAGAGCTGAAGCAGAGCGAAGCGGCGGCAAAGCAGATCATGCAAGCAGTTGCCAACGTGGCAGGCAAGTAAAGTAGAGGAGATTGTCGTGCTTACCAAAGAGAACAACGAGCGTTTGTGTCGTGTCGGGCCGGGTACGCCGGGTAGCGAACTCTTTCGCTCTATCTGGTTGCCGGCGCTGCTGTCGTCGCAGTTGCCTCAGGGTGGCCGCACGCCGGTCCGGTTGCGGTTGCTGGGGGAAGACCTGGTCGCTTTCAGGGATGGCTCGGGGCAGGTCGGCATCACGGGTGCACACTGTCTGCACCGTGGCGCCCCTCTTTTCTTTGGCAAAGTAGAGGATGACGGCATACGTTGCGCCTATCACGGCTGGAAGTACGGGAAGGATGGCCAGTGCCTTGAAATGCCGAGCGAGAACAACGCAAGCCTTTGCCAGAAGATGCGCCTGCAAGCCTATAAAGTGCGGGAAAAGGCGGACATCGTCTGGATATTCATGGGCAAGGGGGAAGCACCCGAGCTTCCGAAGTTCCCATGGATCGGCCTTCCGGCCCCGCAGCGCCTGGCGACGGTTTGGCTGCAGGAAACCAACTGGGTCCAGGGAGCGGAAGGAGAGATCGACAGTTCCCATGTCTCGACACTGCATAAATCCGACCAAGGAATAAAGGCCGACCGGGTGCATCGCACCTGGACCTTCAAGGATCCCAAGCCGCAACTCAGCATCGAGGAAACGGAGATCGGTTTCATGTCCATTGCCCGCCGCCGTGCCGATGAGCGTTTTTACTGGCGTGTAACGCAGTGGATGGCGCCCATGTTCTCGGTCATTCCCAGTGCCGCATGGCCGATCGGGGGGCGGGCATGGATCCCCATCGACGATGAGAATACCTACTGCTGGGATTTCAGCTACGTGCTGGAAGGCGGGCTGCCGGACGCGTTCATGGAGTCTGTCGATCAGGGCAGGTCGTTTCCGCCGGAATACCGCTACGAGGCCATACAGCTGAACAATGGTTCCATCATTGATACCTGGGCGCCCTTGCGTCATCGGCGCAACGATTACCTGGTGAACCGCGAGGCGCAATCCGGCACGTCGACGACGGGCATTCACGGAGTCAATGATCAGGATCGCGCCATGCAGGAGGGAATGGGCCGGATCGTCGACCGCACCAAGGAAAAGCTGGTCAGCGCGGATCTTTCCATCGTGACGGCGCGGCGCAAGATTCTCGACATCATGTCCAGCGAAGCGTCGATTCAGAAATACCGTGAACTCGTCAAGGACGGAACAGTTTTCTCGATGGGGCCCGTCGATACTGTCGAGGATACCAGCGAGCTCTCGGAATTTCTCAAGAGTTTGCCTCAGCAACCCGGCGAGTCCGATCAACTTCCGGCGATTGCGTGACGATGAGCGAGCTTGTGGCGGTCAGGGTTGCCAGAAAGTGGCGGGGGGCGGACGATATCTGCGTGCTTGAGCTGGAAAGCAGTGACGGCGGCCCCTTGCCGTCTTACGCTCCCGGCGCTCATATCGATCTCCACCTGCCGGGAGGTGTGAGCCGGCAGTATTCACTGAGCCGCTACCGGCCCTCGCCTCAACGCTACCAGCTTGCAATCCTGCGTGAGCCGGCGTCCCGGGGCGGGTCGATGGCGGTTCACGAAAAGCTGAAGGAAGGGGACTCCATCCAGATCAGCTCGCCGCGCAACCTGTTTGCGCTGGCGCAGGACAGGCGGCCGGCGTTGCTCCTTGCTGGCGGCATCGGCATTACCCCGATACTTTGCATGGCGGAATTTCTGGCGAGCAGCGGCAGGGATTTCGAGTTGCATTATTGCGGCCGCTCTTCGAGCCGGATGGCATTCCTCGACCGGCTGGACGAGGACGATATGAGCGCTCGCGTTCATATCCACACCGACGATGGGTCGCCCGAGCAACGTCTGGATATCGAAGCGGTGCTCGCCCGCCATTCTCGCGATTCCCACATCTATGTCTGCGGGCCGACCGGGTTCATCGACGCAATGGTTGCCAAGGCCCTGAACCAGGGGTGGACGTCTGATCATATCCACTTCGAGCGGTTCTCGAACGCCGATGTGATGCTGCGGGACGATGGTTCGGAGCAGGGATTCGAGATCGAGCTGGCATCCACCGGCGAGATCGTGCCTGTAGGGCCGGATGAAAGCATCATCGAGGCGCTGGCCCGTCATGGCGTGTTCGTGGAAACGTCTTGTGAGCAGGGCATATGCGGCACCTGCCTGACCGGAGTGAAGGCGGGTACGCCTGATCATCGTGACATGTATCTGTCCGAAGACGAGAAGAAGAAAAACGATCAGTTTCTGCCGTGCTGTTCCCGTTCAAAAACGCCGCGCCTCGTGCTGGATCTGTGAGGCCGGCTCAGGCCGGCCAGCGCTGAAAACACGGCCTGCCTCGTGCGACGGTAAAGCGGGAAAGATGCTTTGTGACGGGGCGCCGCGCCCGTGTCGCGGCGCGTCTTCAGATCAGGGCCACCCAGTGATCCACCAGCAGCGCGCCGAACAGCAGCGCCAGATAGACGATGGAATAACGGAACAGGCCGCGCGAACGTTCATCGGTGTAGTGCAGGTACAGCTGCCACGAACGCCATACAAACAGCCCGCTCAAGCCCACGGCGGCCAGCAGGTATAGCGGCCCGCTCATGCGTATGATGAAGGGCAGGATGCTGGCGGCGAACAGCGCCACGCTGTAGAGCAGGATATGCAGGCGGGTGAACTGCTGCCCGTGAGTGACCGGCAGCATGGGCAGGCCGGCCCGCTTGTAATCGTTGTTGCGGTACAGTGCCAGCGCCCAGAAGTGGGGCGGTGTCCAGATGAAGATGATCAGCACCAGCAGCCAGGCTTCCGCCGGCACGGAATCCGATACGGCCGCCCAGCCCAGGGCGGGCGGCATGGCGCCGGAAAGCCCGCCTATGACGATGTTCTGGGGCGTGAGCGGCTTCAGGACCATGGTGTAGATGATGGCGTAGCCCACGAAGGTGGCGAAGGTCAGCCACATGGTCAGCGGGTTGACCAGATGGTAGAGCACCAGCATGCCCGCCGCGCCCAGCAGGCCCGAGAACATCACTACCTGCACCGGGGAGATGGTTCCCCTGGCGGTGGCCCGCCTTGCCGTGCGCAGCATGCGGGCGTCGACTTCGCGCTCGATCAGGCAGTTGACCGCAAAGGCGGCGGCCGCCAGCAGCCAGATGCCTATCGTGCCCGCGATGACCTTTCCGGCGTCAGGCAGCCCCGGTGCGGCCAGGAACATGCCGATCACGGCACAGAACACGGCCAGCTGCGTCACCCGCGGCTTCGTCAGGACGAGATATTGCCGCAGCAGGCTTTGCGGTTGCATGCTGAGAGTGGTCATGGGGGACTCCTTGCTTGGAAACATCGTAAAGGCGTGCGCACAGCGTGGTGCATGCCAATACCAGGCCGGCGGCGCCGCCGTTGTGCAACACGGCGATGAGCAGCGGCCATTCGAAAAAAATGGTGGTGAGGCCGGTGAACAGCTGGGCGACCAGCAGGGCCAGGATCAGCCGTGACGGCCCGCCCAGTGCGGGCGACCGTCGCAGGCACCATGCCAGTGTGCCCAGCCAGACGAACACGATCGCGGCAAAATTCCGGTGCACCCAATGGATGCCGGTGAGTGCGTCCTGGGAGATCACTTCACCCGAGGGCAGTTCGCCCAGGGCGCGCAGCAGCGAGAAGCCGTTGGCCAGGTCCATGGGCGGCAGCCAGCTGCCGTGACAGGTCGGGAAATCCATGCAGGCCAGGGCCGCGTAATTGGTGCTGACCCATCCGCCCAGGGCCACCTGCGCGAACAGCAGCAGCAGGCCGCCCACGGCCCATGGCCGCCAGCGTATTTCGGAGGCGACGACGGGGGCATGCCGTTTTTCCCTTGCGGCCAGCCAGGTCATCATGGTGAGCAATATCATGCCTCCCAGGAGATGAGCGGTGACGATGAGCGGCATGAGCTTCATGGTGACTGTCCAGGCGCCGAAAGCCCCTTGCAGGCATACGGCGGCCAGGGTGGCGATGGCCAGCGCCGGCGAGTGGCCGAGCGCCTTGCGGTGGCGCCACGCCATCCAGGAAATGGCGATGATCAGCATGCCCAGCAATGCGCCGACATAGCGATGGACCATTTCTATCCAGGCCTTGGAAAAGCTCACCGGCCCGTGCGGCATGGCCTCGAAGGCCTGCTGGATGTGGGTGGCGGCCCCCACCGGGCTGAACTGCCCGTAGCAGCCGGGCCAGTCCGGGCAGCCCAGGCCCGAATCCGTCAGGCGCACGAAGGCGCCGAACATGATCAGGTCAAGGGTCAGGAACCAGGTCAGAAAGACCAGTTTCCGGTAGCGGTGCTCGAACTTGGGCATGGACATCTTGATTTTCTCATCCGATACGTGAATTTTTCAGCAATTTCACGATGTCGTCGCGCACCGCGATGGGGTCGGCATCAGGGGGGAATTCCATCATCAGGTTGCCCAGGGGATCGATGATCCACATGTGGCCATGCACGGCCTCGGTTGCCCGCGCGCCGCTCTGGCCGGCGGCGAGATAGGCCGCCAGCGCCTGCGGATCGGCGCGCAGCATGTGGGTGCCCACATAGGCGTCGAGCACCTGCTGGGGCACGCTTGCGTCGTCCGTGATGAACCATACGCGTGACAGACGATCGACATTCTTGCCTTGGCTGGCGTGCGAGTTGCGCAGAATGAAGAGCTTGCGTACGCAGGATTCCGGGCATGCCGCGCCATCGGCCGTCACCAGCACCCATTGGCCGCGCAGTGCGGCCAGATCGAAGGGGGCGCCTTCCAGCGTGGTGAGCGGCAGGGCCTGCGCGGAGGGAAGCGGGCGCTGGGGCTCGATGATCTGGCCATAGTTGTTGTGGCCATCGGGCCGCAGCCCCAGCTGCGGCATGAAATACGCCAGCAGGGCCGCCACCACCGGCGAGAGCGACATCAGCAAAATGGCATAGAGGGGCCACATGCTGCGCTTGCGCGGGCCGGCGCCATTGCCTGAAATGGTTGAACGCAAGGCTGTCGAGGGACGTTGGGTTTCATTGACAATCATGGTGTTTCCTTACTGCCTGCCGCGACCGGGGCTGCGCCTGAGCAATCTGTACGCCACGAACAGGGCGGCCAGGATGGCGATGGCGCTGAAGCTGAACCATTGGAGCGCATACCCCCGGTTCTGGTCGGAATCGAGCGATGGGCCGGGCCATTCGCGTTGCAGGGGATCCCCGCCTTCGGCACTGTGGCCCGATGGGGCGGTTCCGCCCGGTTGCCCGGCTGGCGCCGCCGCGGTGCCGCCCTGTGTTTGCGCGAGCACGATGGGCAGCAGGCGCAGCCCGGTTGCCTGGGCGTAATCCGCCAGGTCGAGATTCTGCACCCGCGGTATGGCACCGCCGGCCTGGGGCAGCGAGGCCGGCAGGTGCGTCGCCTTTCCGCCGGCCCAGTCCCAGAGTTCGAAAATGCGTGGGACGTGGGAGTGCAGCTCGCCCTGGATTTCGACCAGGCCTTCTTCATGGGGAATGGGCGGGACCGTGTCGATTGCCTGCATGTCCCGCGCCAGCCAGCCGCGCAGGACCAGCACTGCGGGCGCCTCTTCCACCGGCCCCTTGTCGGCGGCGGGGCCGGCCGGCGGGGTTTCAAGCACGAGCGGCGTTGCCACCCAGTAGCCCGGCCTGCCGTTCAGGTTGCGGTTTTCGAGCAAGACGGTGTGCCGGGGAGACCAGCGGCCTTGGGACACCGCGGTACGCCAGGGGACGAGATCCGCCGGGCGTGTGGAAGCGGAGAGCGCCACGGGCGCTTGCAGGCGCCCCCGTTCGATAGCATTGTGAAGAGCATCGCGTTCAGCCGCCCGGTTCAGCTGCCAGACGCCCAGCGAGGCGCAGACGGCCGCCACGACGCCCAACAGCAAAAGAGCCAGCACGCTGCGCAAAGGCGTACCATGTTGCTTTATATCTGCAATAATTTCTGCTCCATCGGAGACCAGCATGCGCATTTTGGTATTGCTTGCATTCCTCGGAATCGTGGCCAGCCTCGTATCCGCGGGTGTTTATTTAATGAAGGATCAAGGCAGAACCAATCGCATGGTCAATGCCCTGACTGTCCGTATCGGCCTTTCCGTCGTGCTCTTCCTGTTCGTGCTGCTGGCCTGGCGCCTGGGCTGGATTCAGGCGACAGGCATTCCCGTGACTTGAATCCTCAGGTCCAGTAGACGTACAGGTACAGGCCGAGCCATACCACGTCGACGAAGTGCCAGTACCAGGCTGCGCCTTCGAAACCGAAGTGATGCTCGGCCGTGAAATGCCCCCTGATCATCCTGAACAGGATCACCGTCAGTATCGACGCTCCGATGATGACGTGGAACCCGTGAAAGCCCGTAAGTATGTAGAACAGTGAACCGTAGATGCCCGAGTCGAAGCGCAGGTTCAGGTCGACATAGGCATGCATGTACTCGTACGCCTGGCAGAATACGAAGGCGACGCCCAGGATCACGGTCGTCGCCAGCCAGAAGATGGCCTTGTTGCGGTGATCGGCCCGCAGCGCGTGGTGCGAGAAGGTGAGCGTCAGGCCAGAGGTGAGCAGCAGCGCGGTATTGATGGTGGGCAGCCAGAAGGGCCCCACTGTCTTGAATTCCTCGACGATGCCGCCGGGCCCCAGGTTCGGCCAGTGCGCCGTGAAGCCGGGCCACAGCAGATTCTGGTGGTCCATGTTGGCCAGCATGGGGGTGGTGATTTCCCGTGCGTACCACAGCGCGCCGAAAAAGGCGCCGAAGAACATGACTTCCGAGAAAATGAACCAGGCCATGCTCCATCGGTAGGCGTGATCGACACGCTGGCTGTTCAGCCCGCTTTCGGACTCGCGGATGGCGTCGGAGAACCACAGATACAGCGAGACGAAAAGGCAGACGACGCCGATGATGAACATCCAGCGTCCCGGAAACATGCTGTTGATCCAGAGCGCCGCGCCCAGGAACATCAGCAACAGGGAAATGCTCGTGCGTATGGGGTGCGGCGAGTTCGACGGAACGTAATAGTAGGGCGCTTTGCCGCCGGTGTCCGCGTGAGTTGCGCTCATGGTGGATCTCCTACGAATGTTCTTGTATTCGGTATCAGGTGTAGTAGCCGATGAACCATCGGGCCGCTGCGATCAGCAGGATTACGAAGACCGCCGTGGCCAGCAGGCCCGCCAGTATGAGGTGCAGGGGATTCAGGCGACTGAAGTCTTCCTGATGCCCCTTGCCCTTTCGTATTCCCAGCATGCCCCACGCCACTGCTCGCATAGTCTGCAAAAACGTGTAGTTGCGTGGTTCATCATCTTTGCGTTCGGTCATTCATCAGCTCGCTGACGCAATGCTCCAGATGGTCCAGGTGATCACGGCGATGACGAAAATGACCAGGGCCAGAGCGGTGTTGCGGTTTCTGCGTCGTTGTTCGGGGGTCGGGCTCATTTCACTACCGGCGGCGTTTCAAAGGTGTGGAAAGGCGCTGGCGAGGGTACGGACCATTCCAGGCCGGTGGCGCCTTCCCAGGGTTGCGCCGGAGCCGGCTCGCCGATCTTGCGGGCGGCCTTGATCACCAGCCACAGGAAGATCAGTTGGGAAATACCGAACCAGAAGGCGCCTATGGTGGCGATCATGTTGAAGTCGGTGAACTGCGCGGCATAGTCGGCGTAGCGGCGCGGCATGCCGGCCAGACCCAGGAAGTGCATGGGGAAGAAGGTAATGTTGAACGAGATCATACTGGACCAGAAGTGCATCTTGCCCAGTTTTTCGTCGTACATCACGCCCGTCCATTTGGGCAGCCAGTAATAGGCCCCGGAGTACATGCCGAACAGCGAGCCGGCCACCATCACATAATGGAAGTGGGCGATCACGTAGTAGGTGTCGTGCACCTGGATATCGATGGGCGCGACCGCCAGGATCAGGCCGGTGAAGCCGCCGAGGGTGAACACGAAGATGAAGCCGATCGCGAACAGCATGGGGGTTTCGAAGGTGAGCGCGCCCCGCCACATGGTGGCCACCCAGTTGAAGACCTTCACCCCGGTGGGAATGGAGATCAGCATGGTCGCATACATGAAGTAGAGCTGGCTGGTTGTGCCCAGGCCGGTGGCGAACATGTGGTGCGCCCACACCAGGAAGGAAAGGATGGCGATGGCGGCGGTGGCGTACACCATGGACGCATAGCCGAAGAGCGGCTTGCGGGCAAAGGCAGGCACGACCGAGGAAATGATGCCGAAAGCCGGCAGGATCATTACGTAGACCTCGGGGTGGCCGAAGAACCAGAAGATGTGCTGGTACAGCACCGGATCGCCGCCGGCGGCGGCGTTGAAGAAGGCGGTGCCGAAATGGCGGTCGGTCAGCAGCATGGTGACCGCCGCCGCCAGCACCGGCATGATGGCCAGCAGCAGGTAGGCGGTGATCAGCCAGGTCCAGCAGAACAGCGGCATCTTCATGAGGGTCATGCCCGGGGCGCGCATGTTCAGCACGGTCACGATGATGTTGATCGCGCCCATGATGGACGAAGCCCCCAGGATGTGCACGGCGAAGATGGTGAAGTCCATGCCCGGACCCATCTGCAGGGACAGCGGCGCGTACATCGTCCAGCCCGCGGCGTTTGCGCCGCCCGGCACGAAGAACGAGACGGTGAACAGGATGGCGCCGATCGGCAGCAGCCAGAAGCTGAAGTTGTTCATCCGCGCGAAGGCCATGTCGGATGCGCCGATCTGCAGCGGGATCATCCAGTTCGCGAAGCCAACGAATGCCGGCATGATGGACCCGAAGATCATGATCAGGCCGTGCATGGTGGTGAACTGGTTGAACAGTTCAGGCTGGAAGAACTGCAGGCCCGGCGCGAACAGCTCGGTGCGCAGCAGCAGGGCCAGCACGCCGCCTTCCAGCAGCATGGCGAACGAGAAGACAAGGTACATCGTGCCGATGTCCTTGTGGTTGGTGGCGAACACCCACCGGCGCCAGCCCTTCTCGGGCCCGTGGTGGTGTTCGTGATCGTGGTCGTGAGTGGTCGGTGGAACGTGACCGGCGGTAACGCTGCTCATGCTTGGCTCCTTCCTGCTGGCCCGCCCGCTTTGGGTGGACGGGCCGTATTCTGGTATCTGGCTGCGGGTGACCTTGCGCTTGTTCAGCGCAGGGCGGTGACGTCGGACGGTTGGACGACGGGGTCGGGCCCCTTGCCGTCGTGGCCCCAGGCATGACGCGTGTACGTAATGACCGCAGCGATCTCGACATCGTTCAGTATGTCACGGAAAGGTGCCATGGCTGTGCCCTGACGCCCGTTCAATACGATTTCGATCTGGCCTTTCATGGGGGCGAGCACCACGGCTTCGTCGCCGGCCAGCGGCGGGAAGGTGGGTGGCATCCCCTGACCGTTGGCCTGGTGGCAGGCGACGCAGGTGGACGCGTAGACCTTTTCGCCGCGGGCCATGAGCTCATCGAGTTCATAGGTCTTGGTGGGATCGTCGGCGGCGGCCTGCAGGGCCTGCAGCTGTTCGGCGGCCCACTGCTCGTAGTCGGCCTGCTCCATGACTTCCACCACGATGGGCATGAAGGCATGGTCCTTGCCACAGAGCTCGGCGCACTGCCCCCGGTAGATACCGGCCTTTTCCGCACGGAACCAGGTGTCTCGCAGCACACCGGGCATGGCGTCCTGCTTGACGCCGAATTCGGGAATCATCCAGGAGTGAATGACGTCATTGGCGGTGAGCACCACCCTTACCTTCTTGTCGACCGGCACTACCATGTGGCGGTCGGTTTCCATGAGGTAGGTGTCGGTTTTTGGCGCCCGCCCTTCGATCTGGTCGCGCGGGGTGGACAGGTTGGCCAGGAACTTCACGCCCTGCGCGGGCCCGTCGAGGTATTCGTAGCCCCACTTCCATTGATAGCCGGTGACCTTGACGGTGAGATCGGCGCTGGTCGTGTCCTTCATGGCCACCACGGCGCGGGTGGCGGGGATCGCCATGGCAATGATGATGAGAAAGGGGATGGCGGTCCAGGCGATCTCGATGCCCACGTGCTCATGGAACTTGGCGGGAACGGCCCCTTTGGACTTCCGGTGCATCAGGATGGAATAGAACATCACCCCGAATACGCCGATGAATATCACGGTACAGATCACTAGCAACAGCCAGTGAAGGTCCATGATATCGCTCGAAATCTGTGTAACGCCACGTGTAAGGTTCAACTGGTTGACCCGTGGGCCCCCCGGCATATCCCCGACCTGGGCAAATGCTGCGCTGGAAAAAAATAGCGCGCATATACCCAAAATCCCCTTTTCCTTCATCATGCTGACCCCTGGTTGCAACGTGCTATGTCAAATTGTTGATTCTGGTCAAACAACATGACCAAAAACGTTGGCCTTGCACTGGATTGTCGGATGGCAGGCTTTAAAATGCGAAGGCGCAACTTCTTGCCTGCTCTCGTTTGTCACTTTCCGGGTGGATTATAGCCACAATGCTGCGCGTTTGAATGCATGTCACTTGCTCCGGCATGGCTGTTCTCCCTGGTGTTTGCTCCGTTCCGCCCCCGCCTTACACTACAATGGCCGGATGAATTTCAGTCCCTCATCCGCCCTGCTCGAAGCCGTATTTTCCCGGCAGAGATCCCTCGCGCCCCGTATTCAGCATCTTCCTCCCTCCGGTTCGCGTCCTTTGACGGTGGCTGGCCGCGTGGCGGGCTGGATCACGCCGCGGGCGACCGACTGTGTGGCGAGCCTTGCCGGCGTGCGGGTCATGGACGAAGCTGTCCATGTTGCGGCTGTGCCACGCCAGCGTCTGCCGCTGGATGCCATCATGGCGCATATCGCCCGGGTGCTGCATGAAAACGGCTGCCTGCGGGGCTGGCGCGATGAATTGCTCGATGTCTATGGCGAGGGGCGCAGGCTGTGCGTGCTGGAGCGGGCCGCGATGCGGCCGCTGGGGCTGCTGACCAAGGCCGTGCACTTGAACGCCTGGTCGCCCGACGGCGGCCTGTGGCTGGCCCGCCGCTCACCCACCAAGGCCACCGACCCCGGCAAGTGGGATACGCTGGTGGGCGGGCTGGTTGCTTCGGCGGAACCGTTCGATGCTTCGCTGGTGCGCGAATGCTTCGAAGAAGCCGGCCTGCATGCCAGGGATATCCGCAACCGGACGCCTTTGCGCATCGTGCTGCGCATGCATCGGCGCTTGCCGGAAGGCTATCAGGTCGAGGACGTGCTGGTGAGCGATTGCGTGCTGGCGGACGACGTCGTGCCGTGCAACCAAGATGGCGAAGTCAGCGAGATCCGCCTGGCCGGCCTGGACGAGGTCTGGTCCCTGCTTGAAGCCGACGAATTCACCCAAGAGGCCGAAGCGTCCATTCTGGACAGCCTGGCCGTTCGTCATCAGGGGGGCGCGGCGGGCTGACCGCGCCCGGCTCCCCCCTCATTCCATGCCTACCAAGGAGACGCAGATGAACAACAATCCTTTTGTGCTTCCCGGCTTCGGACAGAGCGGCCCGCAAGGGCAGAATCCCATACTGGCCAGCATGGAAATGATGCGCCAGGCCTGGCAGGGGCTGGCGGCGCCGGGCGGCATGGATGCCGCCGCGATGGGTCGTCTGATGTCCATCGAAGAAATGGACAAGCGCATCGCCGATCTGCGCGCGGTCGAGAACTGGTTGCGCATGAACTTGTCCATGCTCAGCAGCACCATCCAGGGTCTCGAAGTGCAGCGCGCCACCATTTCCACCCTGAAGTCGTTCGTGGACACGGGCATGGCCTCGATGGCGCAGGTGGCGGCGGGCGCGGAGTCCGCCGCGGCCGAGGCGGCGCGCTTCCGTGGCCAGGGCGACAACCCCGGCGCATCGGCGGCCGATGGAAGCCGCCCGCGCGCCGCGTCCCCCCTGGAAGAAGTGTTGGGCCTGAGGCCGGGGGTCGGGCAGGCGGATGCCGCCGAGCAAGCGCAGGCCCCGCAGGGCGGCGTTCCGGGTGGCCAGGGTGGCGCGGCGGAAGCGGCGCAGCCGGCCGGGCAATCTGAAGCCGGCGCGGCGCCGGATGCTCAGTCGGACATCGTCGGCGCGGCCGCGTCGGCGGCGCAAGGCTGGTGGAATCTGCTGCAGCAGCAGTTCCAGACGCTGGCGGCCGCCACGGCGGCGAGCGCCGAAGGCGCTTTCTCCGAGCTGAAGGACACCGGCAAGTCGCCCGCCCGGGCGGCGAAGAAGACGGCGGCCGGCGGTACGGCGGCGAAGACTGCCCGGAAAGCCGCCGCTCCCGCGGCAAAGAAGGCGGGCGCGAAATCCGCTGCCCGAACCGCCGCGAAGCGAGCCGGCAAGACGGCTGCCCGCAAGGCCGGCGCCGCGCGCAAGACGACGGGCTGATCCCGTCGCCGGGCGTATCCCGTCCATCTGGAAGGCAATACTGGAAACACCCTGAGACATGCTGAATATCGTCATACTCGCCGCCGGACTGGGCAAGCGCATGCAGTCCGATCTTCCCAAGGTGCTGCACTGCATTGCCGGCAAGCCCATGCTGGCACACGTTCTCGACAATGCGCGCCAGTTGCGGCCGGACCGCATCGTGGTCGTCACCGGGCACGGCGCCGAGCGGGTGCGGGCCGCCTTCGAGGGCGAGTCGGGGCAGTCCGACATCGTCTTTGCCCTGCAAAGCCCCCAGCGGGGAACCGGCCATGCCGTGCAGCAGGCCTTGCCGCATCTGCTGGAAGGCGGGGCCGATGACGCCACTCTGGTGCTGTATGGCGACGTGCCGCTCGTCCAGCCCGATACCCTACGCCGCTTGCTGGCTGCGCGGGATGCGGGGCTTGCGCTCCTCACCGAAACCGTCGCGGATCCGGCCGGCTACGGCCGCATCGTCCGCAACGGCGCGGGCGAGGTGATCCGCATCGTCGAACACAAGGATGCCAGCGATGCCGAACGCGCTATCGGCGAAGTCAACACCGGCATTCTGGCCGCCCCCACGGCCAGCCTGCGCGACTGGCTGGGGCGCATTACCAACGACAATGCGCAGGGCGAGTATTACCTGACGGACGTGGTCGCCCTGGCGGTGGCCGATGCGGTGCCGGTGCGGGCCGCCCAGCCGGCGGCTCCCTGGGAAACGCTGGGCGTGAACAGCCGCGTGCAGCAGGCCGGGCTCGAACGGGCCTGGCAGGGGGAACAGGCGCGCCGGCTCCTGGAGGCCGGTGTCACGCTCGCCGATCCGGCGCGCTTCGACCTGCGCGGCGAGCTGGTCTGCGGCCGCGATGTCTTCATCGATGTGGGTTGCGTGTTCGAAGGGCGGGTCGAGCTTGCCGACGGCGTCCACGTGGGTCCGCATTGCGTGCTGCGGGATGCCAGTGTCGGCGCCGGCACCCGCATCGACGCCTACACCCATGTCGATGGCGCGCGGGTGGCGGACGAGGCCCGGCTGGGGCCTTATGCGCGGCTGCGTCCCGGCGCCGATATCGGGCCGCAGGCCCACATCGGCAATTTCGTGGAAGTCAAGCAAAGCGTGCTGGGCGCGGGTTCGAAGGCGAATCATCTCGCCTATATCGGCGACGCCACCATCGGCGCGCGCGTGAATGTGGGGGCGGGCACCATCACCTGCAACTATGATGGGGTCAACAAGCACCGCACCATCATCGAAGACGATGCCTTCATCGGTTCGGATTCCCAGCTGGTGGCGCCGGTGACCGTGGGCAAGGGGGCCACACTGGCGGCGGGGACCACATTGACCCGTGATGCGCCGGCGGGCCGGCTGACGTTGTCGCGGGTGGCCCAGACGACTGTCGAGGGATGGCAGCGGCCGCGGAAGAAGCCCTGAGTTCCGGGGGGCCGTTCCCGCCAAAAGGCGCTTTGTACTGACTGGCCATCGGGTGGCGGGCCAGGCGTTCCGCAGGCGGGAGTATATTGGAGTCGACAAGGGGTCGAAGGGGCAGGGGAAGCAGGATTGACGCAAAAGCAGAATTGTACGGATACATCCGGCCCGGTCCCGGCCGGGCAGAACAGCGAGTGCCGCGGTCCCGTCCAGGCAGGCATCCCGTCTGAAGCGGGGGAAACCGCGGGTTCCGGGCCCGCCCGGGTCAGATCCAAAGCCGTAACGGAATCCCCGGATGGCGCGCAGGCCTCTCGCAAGGCCGCCGCGGCCGACGGGTTGCCGGTGCCGCGCAGGCACTGGGCCGCCGCCGTCATGATTCTCGGCATTACCGTGACGGTCTTCGATTCCAGCATGTCCAACGTCGCTCTGCCGGCCATTTCCGCGTCGCTCGGCATTCCGGCCAGCCAGACCGTGTGGGTGGTGCTGGCCTACAGCCTGACGGTGGTGGGCTGCATGCTGCCGCTGGCCGCCGTGGCGGAGCGCGTGGGCTTCCGGCCCATGTTCGGCGTGGGGATGGGAATCTTCCTTCTGGCGTCGCTCTCTTCCGCGTCTTCGTCCACCATGACGCAGCTGGTGCTGTCGCGAGTCGGGCAGGGCCTGGGGGCGGCCATGCTGATGTGTCTCTTCGGCGGCATCGTGCGCAATATTTATCCGATGAATCGCCTGAGCGCGGGGATCGGCCTCAATGCCTTTGTGGTGGGCATCATGGCTGTTCTGGGTCCGACGCTGGGCGCGCTGCTGCTGCAGTGGTTCGCCTGGCCAGCCATCTTCCTGATCAACATTCCGCTGGGGCTGATTTCCTATCTGGGGCTGCGCACGCTACCGGATATCCCGCGCCGTTCCGGGGCTTTCGACTGGACGGCCTGTGCCTTGAGCGCAGCGCTGTTCGCCCTGGCCCTGTTCGGTCTGGAGACCATAGGCCGCGATTTCGTGCTGGCGGCCCTGTGCCTGGGAATTGCGACCGTGATTGCCTGGATTCTCGTTCGCCGCTCCTGGGGTCAGCCGGCGCCGGTGGTGCCGGTCGACCTGCTGCGCATCCGTTCCATCGGCTATGCCGTGATGGCGTCCGCCTTTTTCTTCGCAGCGCAGATGGCCGCCTTTGTGGCGCTGCCCTTCTATTTCAAGGCAGCATATGGGGCGTCCTATGCCCAGGTCGGTCTGTATCTGGGCGTCTGGGCCGTAGGCGGCGCGCTGATGGCGCCCGTGTCGGCGTACGCCGCGGCGCGCTTTCCCGTTGCCAATCTCTGTGCCATGGGGGCCGTCGTCATGATGTTCGGCCTGACCGGCGTCTTGCTGGCGCCGCCGGACAACGCGCTCGTGTGGCTGCTGATCTGCATGTTCTGCGGGGGCATCGGTTTCGGTTTCTTCCAGACGCCCAACAATCGTGCCATGCTGGGCGGGACGCCGCGCCATCGCAGTGGTGCCGCCGGCGGCATGCAGGCAACCACGCGAGTGTTCGGGCAGGGGGTGGGCACCGCCTGCGTGGGCGTGGCCTTTCAGCTCAGCGTCGCGCATGGCGCCGCCTTTGGCGTCGGGGTGGCCGCGTTCTTTGCGCTGGCCGCGCTGGCCGTGAACATCATCCGGCATTTCGACCCGACCCCCGACGCCCGTTTTTGAGGCCATGATGCGTATTCTGCAATTGAACTTCGAGCGAGGCTGGCGGGGCGGCGAACGCCAGACGCTGCTGACCATGCGTCAGCTTTCGCTGCTGGGCCACGATGTGGAGCTGCTGGCGCGCAAGGGCGAGGAACTGGCCCGGCGCGCGGCCGAACTCGGTTTCGTGGTGCACGAATATGATGGCGTGCCGGCCGTCTGCCGCTTCCTGCTGGCGCGCGGGCGGCAGTATGGCGTCATGCATGCGCAGACGGCCAATATGATGAGCTGGCTGGCCTTTCTGCGGCCGTGGCTGAAGGCCCGCATCGTCTTTACGCGCCGGACGGCCTTTCCATTGCGCAAGCATGAGTCGCGCAATGCCTGGAAGTGGCGGCAGGCCGATGTCCTGGTCGCCATCAGCGATGCCGCCGCCGCGGAGCCCCGCCGTCTGGGTTTCGACGTCACCGTCATTCCCAGCGCGGTGGAGCTATGCCCGCTGAACACTGCGCATCTGCAGGCATTCGCCCGTGAACACGGCCTGGAGGGCCGCAGGGTGCTCGCCACCGCGTCGGCGCTGACCGCGGAGAAAGATCCCCTGACCCTGATACGCGCCGTGCATGCGCTGTCCCGCGAACGTGAGGATTTCGTCTTCCTGCACCTGGGAAGCGGCGGCGGCGAAGAGCCGGCCGCCCATGACTGCGTGCGCGAACTGGGCCTGGAGTCCGTCTACCGTTTCGCGGGTTTCCACGCCGGCATCGAGGATCTGTATCGCCTCATGGACGTTTTTGTCCTGTCCTCGCGGCACGAAGCGCTGGGCAGCAGCGTGCTGGACGCCTTCCTGTACGGGGTGCCTGTGGTGGCGACCAATGCGGGCGGCTTGCCGGCGCTGCTGGCGGACGGGCGGGGCCTGATCAGCGACGTCGGCAACCCCGAGGCCCTGGCCGCCAATATGATGCGGGTACTCGACGACCCGGCGCTGCGTGCGATGATGGTCGAGCGCGCCGCGCAATATGTGAGGCATGAGCATGACCCGGCCGCCATGGCCCGGCGCTATTCAGCCATTTATGCCGACGGCCGATGAGCGGCGTCTGTGAAGAACTCCGGCCGTATCGGCCGGAGCTTGTCCACGTCGCGGCATGCAGGCCGCTCCGATTCGCCAAGCACGGGAGAGTCATCAATGACTCTCCCGTGTCCGGGCTCATCCGCCACAATACGGGGGCACCTACGGTGCCGCATTTAAAATTTGCCTCGCTTGACCTCGCCCTGAAGGGCGAGGCTTGCGCATAGGCGCGTGGTCAAGGCGGGCTCATGGCCGGCTTGCATCGGGTTGTCCCATCGAGCCGTTGTTTTCCTGCACAAGGGAATCTGTCTGTATAGTTTCAAGATGTTTCTCCATTATCAATTTCATACAAACAGCTAGAATGCCCATGGCGGGCCGCCTGGCAAATCTTGCAGGCCCCTTTTCCCCTTCTGACGAAATTGAATATGAACTGGTTTTCCCGTCTCAGCATACGAACGAAGCTCATGGCCGGCTTCATCCTTGTCGCGCTTATCGCCGCCATCATCGGCGTGGTTGGCCTGACGTCCCTCAATCGTGTCTACGGCATGGCCCAGCGCATGCACGACGTTGAGCTGCAGGGGGTCCATCAAGTCGGCCGCGCCGATGCCGAACTGCGCTCCATCGGCCGTGAGTTCCGGGGCGCGCTGCTGCTGTCCGGCGCGCAGCGCGATGCGGCCCTGCGCAGCACACAGGAACATTTCAAGCTGCTTTCCGCGGCCTTGCAGGAAGTGGACAGGCTGTTCGTCACCGAACAGGGCCGCGCCGAATTCCAGCAATTGCAGCGGCTGGTGCGTGAATATGATGTGCTCATCGGCACGGTGACGAAGGCGCTGACCGGCTCGGGCCTGCAGAGCCAGGTGGTGACCATGACGATGGCCGAAGCCACCCCCAAGGCGAACGAAGCCCTGGCGCAGGCCGACCGGCTCATGAAGGAAAAGCTCGCCAATGCGCAGCATTTCAAAGACGAAATGCTGGATATCGAGAACTCGACGCTGATAGCGATCCTGCTGCTCACCTTTGGCGGCGTGCTCGTTTCCCTGTTGCTGGGCTACCTGTTTGCCCGTTCGGTATCGCGCCAGCTGGGCGGCGAACCGGCCGAGGTGGCGGGCATCGCGGCATCGATCGCCAAGGGCGACCTGAGCGTGCGCATCGATACCGAAGGCGCCGCGCCCGGCAGCGTCATGGCGAACATGGCCGCGATGCAGGCCTCGCTGCGGCGGCTGGTGGGGTCGGTGCTCAGCAGCAGCAACAGTATTGCCAGCGGCGCGAGCCAGATTGCGGCGGGCAACACCGACCTGTCCCAGCGCACGGAAGAGCAGGCCGCCAATCTGACGCAAACGGCGTCGGCCATGGAAGAGCTGTCGGGCACGGTGCAGAGCAACGCCGACGTGGCGCGCCAGGCCGCGCAGCGGGCCATATCGGCCAGCCGCTCGGCCGAGAATGGCGGCGAAGTGGTGGGCAACGTGGTCGAGACCATGGCGGGCATCACCGATTCGTCCAAGCGCATCGTCGACATCATCTCGGTGATTGACAGCATTGCCTTCCAGACCAACATTCTGGCGCTGAATGCGGCGGTGGAAGCGGCCCGGGCGGGCGAACAAGGCCGGGGCTTTGCGGTGGTGGCCAGCGAAGTGCGCAGCCTGGCGCAGAAAAGCGCGGCGGCGGCCAAGGATATCAAGACGCTCATCGACGACAGCGTGCACAAGGTCGAAGAAGGCAGCCGGCTGGTCGATACGGCGGGTGAGACGATGAAGGGCATCGTATCGGAAGTGAAGCAGGTGACCGACCTGATCAGCGAGATCAGTGCCGCGACTTCCGAACAGACCTCGGGCATTTCTCAGGTGAACGACGCGGTGCTGCAGCTCAGCGATGTCACGCAGCAGAATGCGGCGCTGGTCGAGCAAAGCGCCGCGGCCTCGGCCAGCCTGAACGAGCAGGCGCAGCGCCTGGTGGAGCTGGTACGGACCTTCAAGCTGGAAGCGGGCCAGTCCTCCGCCCGCAACGGCGGCCCCCAGGTGATCACGGTGCCGCCGGCCACCATTGAAGACGGCCAGCGCAGGGCCGAGCGCCCAGCCCCGGCCGGGGGGCGCGGCAATGGGGCCGCCAAGCCCCAGCCCGCCGCAGCGGCGCCGCGCGGCAATGGAACGTCGGCGTCGGCACCGTCGGGTCCGGATGCGGCCCCGGCCCGGCGCCCCGCGCCCGCCCTGGGTGGCGGGCGGCCGGCCGCCGCCACGGCCACGGCGGCCTCGGGCAAGTCCATTTATGGGTCTTCAGCTTCCAAGGAAGACGACTGGGAAGAGTTCTGACCACGCCCCAAGTGCGAATCCTTCATTCGCCTCACCGTTTCTGAGGCAGGGGCAGCCGGGTTTCGAACTTGCCCCGGTATATGGCAAAGAATGTGCGCACATTGCGCACGTTCTTTTTTGAGGTGAAGACCCGGTGCGCCAGCGTGTGATAGGCGGGCATGTCGGGCAGCTGGGCCACCAGAATGAAATCGGGCCCGGGCGAAACCCTGTAGCACTGCTGGATGGCGGATTCACCGATGATGTCCGCTTCGAAGGCATCCAGATGCTCGGCGGTCTGCACATCCAGGGTGATTTCCACGATGGCGGTCAGGCCCGCATCCAGTCTGGACGGGTCGAGGATGGCGACTTCCCGCGCAATATATCCCAGCGCCCTCAGGCGGCGCACACGCCGGAAGCAGGTAGGAGGCGAGGCATGCACACGCAGGGCGAGTTCCTGGTTGGTGAGCGAACTGTCGTTCTGCAGTTGATCGAGAATGCGCAGATCGAGTTCATCCAGCGCATCGGTGGCCGGAGCTGAGTTTGGCATGAGAGTGGACATAGAGAATGGAATGGATCGCTGAGCGCCGCCGGAGTGAGAAATCGATGACTGGGCCTGGCGCCCCGCCAGTGATGATCATCATTCAGGTACATGAATGAAATAATAATTCATTATTATGTTTATAAGAAATATAAAATCGTTACAATATAGAGTCGATATTTTATTTCTTATTAATATAAATAAAGAAAGCAAATTTCTTTATTCGGCCGCGACAATGGTCTCCATCGAGCATCCTTAAACGCAGCGCCTTCATCTCGGGGCATGCAGACACTGAAAGGGACGAAGCTCCTGGACTTTCCTTTCCGGCATCCTGAAGTTCTGCCGGGAAATGCAATTGGAGACACTGATATGTGCGGAATCGTTGGTGCCGTCGGGCAACGGGATATCACTCCCATCCTGTTGGAAGGCCTGAAGCGGCTGGAGTACCGGGGCTATGATTCCTGTGGCGTCGCCGTACACGCCAATGGCGAACTGCGCCGTGCGCGCAGCACGCAGCGCGTCGCCGAATTGGTGGAGCAGGTGGCCGAAGACGGTGTGGCCGGCTTCACCGGCATCGCCCACACCCGTTGGGCCACTCATGGCGCGCCCGCCACCCACAACGCTCATCCGCATTTCTCGGGGAAGGGCGGCGCGGCCCGCGTCGCGCTCGTCCATAACGGCATCATAGAAAACCATGATGAACTCCGCGCCGAACTGACCGGCGCCGGCTATGTCTTCGAGAGCCAGACCGATACCGAGGTCATCGCCCACCTGGTCGATCATCTATACAGCGGCGATCTGTTCGAAGCTCTGCGGCAGGCGGTGCGCCGCTTGCAGGGCGCCTATGCGATCGCCGTCTTCTGCCGCGATGAACCGCATCGGGTCGTCGGCGCGCGGCAAGGCTCGCCATTGGTCGTCGGCCTGGGGGAAGGCGAAAACTTCCTGGCATCCGATGCGCTGGCGCTGGCGGGCACCACAGACCAGATCATCTACCTGGAAGACGGCGATGTGGTCGACTTGCAGTTGGCGCGGGTATGGATCGTGGACGCAGAAGGCCAGCCGGCCGAGCGCGAAGTCCACACTGTGCATCTGCACACCGCGGCGGCCGAGCTCGGCCCCTACCGCCACTACATGCAGAAGGAAATCTTCGAACAGCCCCGCGCCGTGGCCGACACCCTGCAGGACATCGAAACCATCACGCCGGAACTCTTCGGCGACGGAGCCTACAAGGTCTTCAAGGAAATCGACAAGGTGCTCATTCTGGCCTGCGGCACCAGCTACTACGCCGGCCTGACCGCGCGCTACTGGATCGAAGCCGTCGCCAGGCTGCCGGTCAACGTCGAGATCGCCAGCGAATACCGCTACCGCGAAAGCGTCCCCGACCCCCGCACGCTGGTCGTGACCATTTCCCAGTCCGGCGAAACCGCGGACACCCTGGCCGCGCTCAAGCATGCCCGCGGCATGGGCATGGAACACACCCTGACCATCTGCAATGTCGCCACCAGCGCCATGGTGCGTGAATGCAAACTGCATTACATTACCCGCGCCGGCGTCGAAATCGGCGTGGCCTCCACCAAGGCCTTCACCACCCAGCTCACCGCGCTGTGCCTGCTTACCCTGGCGCTGGCCCAGGTCAAGGGCCACAGCACCGACGCCATGGAAGAGCAGCTGCTCAAGGACTTGCGCCATCTGCCCGTCGCCATCGGCGCCGTGCTGGCGCTGGAACCGCAGATCATGGCATGGGCCGAACGCTTCGCCAGCAAGGAACACGCTCTTTTCCTGGGCCGCGGCATGCATTACCCCATCGCCCTGGAAGGCGCCCTCAAGCTCAAGGAAATCAGCTATATCCACGCCGAAGCCTATCCCGCCGGCGAGCTCAAGCACGGCCCGCTGGCGCTGGTGACCGAAGCCATGCCGGTCGTCACCATCGCCCCCAATGACGCGCTGCTCGAAAAACTGAAGTCCAACATGCAGGAAGTGCGCGCCCGCGGCGGCGAACTGTACATCTTCGCCGACAGCGACACCCGCATCACCAGCGGCGACGGCATGCACGTCATCCGCATGCCGGAAAACTACGGCCGGCTCTCGCCCATCCTGCACACCATTCCCCTGCAGCTGCTGGCCTACCATGCGGCCTGCGCGCGGGGCACTGATGTCGACAAGCCGAGGAATCTGGCGAAGAGTGTGACGGTGGAGTAGGGGGCGGGGGCCACCGGAAACCGACGAGCCGTGTGCACACTGGCAAAGTCGGGTAGGCTGCCCCGCCAGGTTTGCAGTCAGTCCGGCTGAATGTTGTTCATGCGAACCACATTTGCCCATTGCTCGATTTCCTGCTGGACGAAGCGGTTGAACTCTTCAGGGTCGTTTCCTCCCGCCTTTGCTCCCTTAGCCTGAAGATTGGCAACAACCTCAGGCATTGCCATCACCAGTTGTACCTCTTTGCTCAATTGGTCGACTATCGAAGCCGGGGTATTTGTGGGGGCGAATAGCCCTTGCCAGGCGGTGACGGCAAAGTTCGGAATGAACTCGCTCATTGCAGGCAGCTTCGGTGAGAAATCCGCGCGTTCTGCGCTGGTGACTGCGAGTGCACGGAGTCGGCCGCCTTCCACCTGGGGCAATGCCGTAGGGGCATAGTCAAATGCCAGGTCGATTCGGCCGCCAATCAGATCGGTCAACATCGGGCCGCTTCCCTTGTAAGGAATATGAACGAGTTTCACCCCGGACTGGATCTGGAACAGTTCGGCCGCCATGTGCGCCGTGGTGCCGACGCCAGCCGAGCCGTAGGTGTACTTTCCCGGATTCTCTTTCATGAGGCTCAGCAGTTCTTCCAGCGAAGTGGCAACTTGGGGGTTCACCACAAGTATGAGAGGCTGCGTGGTAACGACTGATATCGGCGCGAACGCGGTCTTCACATCGAAACGCAGGTCTTTACGTAACGAAGCGTTCACCGCATGTGAGCCCATGGTCCCCATGATCAACGTGTGGCCATCGGCGGGGCTTGTTGCCACGTACTCCGCGCCAATGGTTTGGTTGCCGCCCGCCTTGTTCTCTACGATTACACTCTGCTTGAGCCTTTCGCTTAATTTGCTGGCCAGCAGCCTTGCCGAGATATCCGTGATGCCGCCGGGCGCGAACGGCACAATCAAGTGGATCGGCTTGCTCGGGAATTCCTGAGCTTTGGCTATCGTGGGCGCAAGAACGAGCGTCGAAAGAGAACAGATAGCTGCGATCGCCCAACGTCTCGGAAGACCGGTGTTCCTGGTGGTTTGGCGCTTCGGTGAATGGCGCCCCTTGCGGTCGAGTATAGTCATGCTTGTCTCCGTGATTGTTTATCGTATTTCGATGAAGGAAGGCGACGCAGTTGGCAAACGCCGCGTCAGCCCGAGTTCCATCGGCTGGCAGCCATTTCGATACGTTTGAGAAGGCGGGTCTTCGATTATGCGGTCGAGTGCGTCGAAGCCGATGAATGGTCGGATGAAGATGAGCGCGCCGCATTCCGGTGCGGACTGCAATTGAGGATGTTCAGCAAGTACGTTACGTCGCTTGCCGTCAAGCGCTCGAGCTCTCCTATCGCATCGGCCGCGAATCGCTTGTCTGCATCAGACAGGGTGTTACCTACAAACTTCACGAAGAGCTCCTGCACAAACTCCAGTGTCAGTGGTTCTTGCAAAGTACCTGTTGGATACTGTCGATCGTTTGAGAATGAGCGGCCGTCTTTCAGTGCCACCTCCAGCAAGGCGGGGGTTTCTACCGGCAAGCGCGACTTCCATTCCGAGTGCACCACGACTTCGATCTTTCTGCGGGTGTCTACGAATATCGGGTCCGCGATGCGATCGATGTGGATGTGCCTGTAATTCACGTCACCATCGATGAGCGTCGAGCTCAGCGCATGCTGAAAGCTGAACTGCAGATCACCGATCGTCCTGGGTTGCGGGCGATTGCAGATTTCCATTGCTCCGGCGGCGACGTGAAGCCGGATTTTATCCACATCATCGATACGAAAAGATTGTTCATGGAGTATGTCCAGCATTCCGTCAATGTAGCGATGCATGTACAGGCAGCATGGATACTTCTTCACCCAGATTTCGGTGAACTGCCAGTTTTGTCCCAACTGATCGGTCATGGCTTCTGCTGTGACGCGTTCGGCGCCTAGAAGTCCGGTCAGGTAGCGCACTAGATCGGGGTTGCTCGACAGGCCCAGGGACGCGCCTTGTGCTGCAATGAGTCCATGCAAGGTCTGAATGCTCGTTTCAAAGAAATGCGCATCAGTTCCGAAGTTTGTATACGCCAGCGGGACACCAGACATGGCCAGACCGAACGCGGCTGCCGTTTGCGAGACGTCTAGGCCCATGGACCTCGCAGCCAAGGCCGCCGGGCCAACAGACGGCGGAACGATGGACAAACCCATATGGCCTTGCGGGAAGAATTGGCAGGTCCGGGCCATGACTTCCAAACCGACTGTAGAAGCCACCAGCATTTCTTGCCCGGACATTTTCTTTACTTGGGCCAGGGGTAGCAGCATGGGGAAGGTGGTGATGTCCCATGAGGTTCCTGTGTTGAGGCGGTCGTCCTCGAGTTCCGACTGATGCGCGAAATAAGCGTTGGCGAAGCTTGCTTTCCATAGGGATGCTTCGAACCCATGACCTACCACGCCCACTTCTTGGCCGTCGGGGTTCTGGCGCACGAACTCGGCAACCTTGGCGCCGCCCTCCATGGTCGATCCCGCAAGCATGCCCGCGACGGTTTTCAGCGCAAGTTGCTTGGCAGACAGAATAGCTTGCGGTGAAAGGTCATCCAGCTGTGTTGTCGCGGTGAATTCTGCTAATCGATTTGCGACTTCGTGCGTCATTGTTTTCTCCAGTTGATGTTTCGGAAGAACCTGGCCCCATATTGAAGCGCCCGCTATTGCTTGCCCAAACCAAGGGTGTCGAACATTTTCTTCAATGGCGCCATCGTTTTGGCGAGAGCGTCGCGAGTGGCGTCCGGGCCCAGATATAGCGGTTCCAGGTTGAATCGATCTGTGACGGCCAGGTACTCGGCGTCGTTCGAAGTGGCCTTGAATGCATCATGAAGCTTCTGAAGCACGGGTTCTGGCACCCCTTTGGGAGCGACCAGCATAAGCTGGCCTGGCTGCACGTTTGCACTCACAATATCATTCGGCACGGGTACGTCTGGATAACGGTTTGAGCGTTGACCTGCGAAGATGAGCAGAGGCCGCAGGCGGCCATCGCGGGCGAATGGAGCCCAAGCCGCGTCAGCGTAGAAATTCACTTGGTCGGATAGCAGGGCAGTAACGGCCTCCGCGCCACTCTTATACGGAACATGGGTGACTTCTATGCCAGCCAAGGCGGCGAACTCTTCCATGTTTAGATAACCGGTTGAGGCTGTACCCGACGTGCTGTATGTGAGTTTTCCCGGCTCTAGTTTCGCGGCTTCCACCAGTTCCTGTATGCTGTTTATTTCTGAATTCGCATGTACGGCAACGGCCATCAGGTAGCCGGCGGTGGTGATGATGTGGCTGAAATCTTCCACAGGGTGCAATGGCATAGATTTCGTGAAATGCGAAAGAACAAAGGGGTTGTTCGACACCAGTCCAATGGTGTAGCCGTCGGGAGACTGCCGACCAACGTGCATTGCTCCGATGGCGCCACCCGCGCCCGAGCGGTTTTCCACCACAATTGACTGGCCCAGACGTTTCTGTGCGCCTTGGCCCAAAGCGCGGGCAACCCCATCGATGGTACTGCCGGGCCCGTACGGAACGACGAGTGTGATCGGGCGGTCTGGGAAGTCTGCGCTGGCGGCTCCGGGCACGAATGCCATGCCTGCGAAGGCGGATAGTATCCATAGCGTGCGGCGCAGATGACTACCGGTTCTCTGCACGGCGTGCCGGAAGATATTTTTGGTACGGCCCTTGTTGGGGCAGTCTGCCCCCCGATTTACTTTCATATAGATCATTTTTATCTCCAGTTAATGGAAGGCCTGATGCCGTTGGTGGAACATGGGTCCCGGATGTTTTTCATTGGCCGTGCAACCATGCCGGTGAGGTGAGTCAAGTCGAGTGAAAGGAGGGGCGGCCTGTTGGTTGCGCAATGGTGGTGGCAAGGGTATTCACAGCATATGTCCCCAACGTGCGCCGTCGGCGACTGCTGTGGCTATCAGCCCTGGGCGCCAACAGTCACCGATCATGTGAGCTTCGATACCGGTCTCGAGCAGGTCTTGATACAGGGCGTTGTCGGGTTCGACCCCACAGGCCAGCACTACCGTTTCGGCTTTGATCAGGCGTTCTGTGCCGTCAGCTTCTCGGACCACTGCGCCTTCGGGCGAGATGGAGACGCAACGTGTGCGTAGAAGTACAGTGACGGGGCGGGCGGAAAGGTGGGCAATGGCTCGAGTTCGTTCGCTGCTTCCAGCCTCTTTTGCCAGGCCGTCGTGAGGGTGGATGATCGTTACCTTCACGCCTTGCTGATCCAGGTGTTCCGCGACTTCGCATCCAGTGAGTCCTCCGCCGATGATTGCCGCTGTTTTACCTGGTTGGACTCGCTCGTAAAGAACGTCGATTGGTGTGGTGACGTGGTGGCTGTCGACTCCCGGTATATTCGGTACTATCTGCTTTGCGCCGCCGGCGTACAGGATTATGTCTGGTTTGAGATCAAGCACGTACTGGCGATCGACGGTCACCGATGTGCGAATCTCCACGTTGGCCTTCTGCAGTTGTGCCGAGAAATAGCGTATTAGCGGCTTGAGCCGATCTTTGTGCGGTGGGATCGCCGCTTGCGCTAATTGCCCGCCAATGTGTGGTTCTTTTTCGAGGAGAATAACGCGGTGGCCTCGTAAACCCAGAAGACGCGCGGCTTCCAGCCCCGCGGGGCCGGCGCCGATTACGACCACGTGCCTCGGGTGCGCAGTGGGTATTAGTTCGTAGATACGCTCTTTTCCCACGGCGGCATTCACTTGGCAGCCGATGGGTCTGTCAAGTTTCGCGCCCCAGTCGGCGCAGTAGAAGCATGCGATACATGGGCGAACGTCGTCCGTACGGCCGGAAAGGATGAGATTGGGTGTGTCTGGATCCGCAATGGTTTGACGGCCGAGTGCAATGAAATCGGCGCGGCATTCGGAAATGGCGCGGTTTGCCACTTCGGGCGACAGGCGTCCCACGGCAATGACGGGTACCTTGACGACTTGTTTTATCGCTTCGGCGACCGGAAGTAGCGCCCCCGGCGCATCCGGGTAATTCACGAGACTTTGTGACCCATAGCCTCGAACCGATACGCTGATGGCATCAATATATGGCGCGACCAGCTTGGCCAGCTCCTGGCCTTCTGACAGGGTGAGGGCATCGTCGTTACCGTATTCCCGGCCGTTGATGCGACACCACAGAAGGAACTCATCGCTCGTGCTGTGGCGCATGTTCTGAAGAACTTCGCGGAGAAACAGGCTTCGACCCTCGATGGTGCCGCCGTATTTGTCTTCGCGCTTGTTCGAACACAGCGAGGCAAAAGTTGCCAAGAGATACCCATGAGCGGCGTGGACTTCCGAACCGTCGAACCCCGCCATTTCAGCACGTCTGGCGGCGGCACCAAACCGCTGGACAATGAGTGCGATTTCGTTTTGGGTCAGCGCCTTGGGGATCTGCCCACCGGGGGCGGCAATCGCTGAGGGGGCAACTGGCTGGATACCGTTGATTCGAGTCTTGCCCATACGCCCCGCATGGTTCAGCTGCAGGATGGCGAGCGCGCCGTGCCTCTTGATGACCGAGGCGAGTTCAGCGAGGCCGGGAATGGCGAGATCGGTGTCGGCGACCAGCTTGTTTGATGCGTGTATTCCTCGGGGAAATTCGACCGTGGTGGTTTCCACAATCACAATGCCCGCGCCCCCGCGGGCGCGTGCTTCGTAGTAATCGAGTAACGCTGGTGTGACAAAACCATCGGCGGTGGCGAAACCGGTTCCCATTGCAGGGACGACGAATCTGTTTTTCACCGTTTTGTTACGTAGCCGGAATGGGCTTGCAAGCGTACTCGCTGGCGTGGTGCGCATGGTCGGGCAGTGATCGATCATTGCATCGTGGAAAAGGACGTGGGCTTGAGAATGGTGTTGGAGAATTCGCCGACATAAGGGCCGTCTTGTTCCGACGTATCGCGTATGAGGATCCATTCAGGGTCGTTGACGAACGCTGTCCACTTTTCCTCGCGCTCTGCGAGCGAGGCCCATTCCACCATGTAGTGCAAGGAGACATTGGCCGCGGTGCCGATGAGCGTGGTCCAGAACCCGACAGGTCGTATGCCGTGACGCTCCCAGATCGGGAGCACCTTTTGTTCGAAGCGTTGGAGAAGGTGGGGAAGTTGGCCTGGGATGGCCCGGTACTCGCGAAGTTCATAGATCATTGCTTGCCTCCTTGTTTAACGGAATTTTATAGCACGATGTAAATAAAATACATGGTAAAAACCACTATGCACAGAACTATGGTTCGTTATTGACGAATAAAACTATCTTAATATAGTATGACGTATCAATATTTGGAACATGTGGATATGAAAATTCCTGATACTAGACTTGATGCCACCCCTTCCGGAAGCTGGGAGCTGCCGGAGGAACTCGTGATGTTGCAGGACACCGTCCGTCGCTTCATGCAGAAGGAAGTACTGCCTCTGGAGGCGACCCTTGAGCACGACGCTTATGAGGTTTCGCCCGCGCTTCTTGAACCTTTGCAGGCAAAGGCTAAGGCGGCGGGCCTCTGGTGCTTTCGAACACCGGTCGAGTATGGTGGCGCGGGCCTCTCGCTACTGGGCCAGGCAGTTGTGGCGGAGGAGACAGCGAAATGTCGTATGGGAGCGTATGTCCCCGGATGTGGTGCATTTGGCGCTGATGCGCCCAACGCCATTTTCAATGGTTCACCGTTTCAGATCGAGAAGTATGCCAAGCCCGCCACTGAGCGGGGAAAGAAAGTTTTCGTCGCCATCAGTGAGGCCGGCGGAGGATCTGACCCTGCCCGTTCCATTCGGACTGTGGCCCGACGCGATGGTGACCGCTACCTGATCAAGGGATCCAAGATGTGGATCACCGGTGCTGGCGATGCCGACTGGGGCATCGTTTTCGCTCGCACAGAAGGTGGAGATCAGCGTGGTGGCATTACCTGCTTCATTGTCGATGGCGACGCTCCGGGGATGACGACCCGGCCGATCAAGACTATTCGCTCATACTCACCTTATGAAATCAACTTCGACGATGTCGAGGTGCCGGTAGAAAATCGCCTGGGTGAAGAGGGGCTGGGATTTGCGATATGCGAAAAGTGGTTGGTGGAAGGGCGGGTTCCTTATGCCGCAGCCACTCTTGGCATCGCCGAAGCTGCTATGAAGATTGCCGTGGAGTGGGCAAAGGAGCGGCAAACCTTCAGAACCAGGCTAGCCGAAAAGCAAGCCATCCAATGGATGCTGGCGGATTCCGAAATTGAGCTTCGTGCTGCCCGTTTACTTGTTTACCAGGCCGCCTGGAAGGGCGACCTAAGCCAGGATATGAAACTGGAGTCCTCTATTGCCAAGGTATTTGCTACCGAAACCGCGGGCAGAATCATTGATCGCTGTGTCCAGATTCTAGGTGGAATGGGTGTTGCAGCGGAGCTGCCGCTGGAACGATGGTATCGAGAGCTTCGTATCAAGCGAATCGGAGAAGGACCCTCAGAAGTCCAACGCATGGTTGTCGCTCGCAGCCTGTTGGGCAAGGCAGGAGGCTGATATGTCGATCGATATCACCATAACCGATCATGTTGCAGTTATCACCATCAACCGGCCAGAGCGGCATAACGCCCTAGATGCCGAACACTATGAAGCACTTTCCGAGGCCTGGGTGCGAGTTCGCGATGATCAGGACATACGTTGTGCCGTGGTTACAGGTGCGGGCGAGAAATCGTTCTCTACTGGCGCAGATTTAAAGACATGGATTGGCCGTAGAGCCGACGCATGCGAGATGTGGCTTACTCAGAGAAATCCGTTGCTCAACCGAGGTTTGGAGGTCTGGAAGCCAGTGATCGCCGCAGTGAATGGGTACTGCCTTGGTGGTGGGATGACGCTGTTGCTAGCAACGGATATCCGGATAGCGGTGGACCATGCCGAGTTCGGTGTTCCGGAAGTGTGTCGGGGGGTGATACCGGCAAACGGTGGCACGCAACGGCTATTGGCTCAGTTGCCACACGCTGTTGGGATGGAGATGCTGCTCACGGGAAGGAGATTCGGCGCTGAAACAGCGGCACGATGGGGGCTCGTCAATGAAGTAGTGTCCGCCGGCCGTTTGCTCGATACTGCGCTTGAGCATGCAAGGCGAATCGCCGCCAATGCTCCGCTTGCCGTCCAGGCGGCCAAAGAGCTCGCTACGCGCAGCTGCGACCTGGATCTTGCCGCGGGGATGCGGATGGAGCAGTTCGTCAATCGAATATTACAGGGTACCGAGGATGTCAAGGAAGGTCGTCTGGCATTCGCGGAAAAGCGTGTTCCCAAATTCAGAGGTGAGTGATGATGCAAGAGAATTCGCTACCCTTGTCGGGGATTCGCGTGCTTGACCTGACTCAGATCTACAACGGCCCCTACGCAACCTATCTCATGGCCATGGGCGGGGCAGAGGTTATAAAGATCGAACCGCCGGGTGGCGAGCATCTACGACAGCGAGGCGCGAACAGCGGCGCGGCGCTTCCGTTCGCAATGCTCAACGGCAGCAAGAAGTCCGTTACGCTCAATCTGAAAACGCCGGAAGGCAAAGAGCTGCTGCTACGCTTGGTCGAGATCGCCGATGTTCTGGTGCAGAATTTCGCCCCTGGCGCCATGGGACGGCTCGGCTTGGATAGTGATGCGCTCCATGAGCGGAACCCAAGGCTAATCATTGCGTCAGGTTCCGGATATGGCAATGACGGGCCTTATCGCGACTTTCCCGCCATGGATCTGACCGTGCAGGCCATCTCGGGGGTGATGAGCGTCACAGGGGAGTCTGATGGTCCCCCGCTGAAGGCGGGCCCGGCCGTGTGTGACTTCTTCGGTGGAATCCATTTGTATGGGGCGATCATGACAGCGCTTTTTGAACGTTCCCGCAGTGGGATCGGAAGGGAAGTGGAGGTTTCGATGATGGAAGCCATTTATACATCCTTGAGCTCCAACCTTGGGCTTTTCTACGGTTCTGGGGGGGAAGCGCCCGCCCGGACGGGAAACCGGCACGGTGGCTTGTCACTCTGCCCTTACAACGTTTATAGGGCTAGTGATGGTTATGTTGCCATCATATGCAACCATGATCGTCACTGGCGAGCCTTGCTGTCCGTCATGGGCGATAGCGAACTAGGCAGCGATTCCCGGTTCGCCACAATGGAACGGCGGGTGGCACATATGGATCTGGTAGATTCCATCATCACAGATTGGACGTCCGTTCGCGGCAAGAACGCCATATTTGATTTGCTGAATGCGAATCGGGTGCCGTGCGCCCCGGTGAGAAACATCCATGATGTCGTAGGCGATCCGCACTTGCGAGCTCGTGGCATGTTGCACGATATCGATCATCCCGAGTTTGGCGCTATTACAGTTGCATCTTCTCCTATCCGGTTCACGGGCGAGCCGGCGCCGCGCCCTGAACCCAGCCCTCGCCTCGGTATTGACAACGGTGAGGTCTTGTGCGGCCTTCTAGGAGAACCGCTTGGCAATCTAGACGTTTGGCGGGAACAGGGGGTAATTTAGTGCAACCTCGCATAGTGATCGCAGGCATCGGCGCGACAACCTTCGGAAAGCACCCTGGGCGCAGCTCTGTGTCTCTCAACGTCGAAGCATGCCGGCTTGCGTTGGAAGATGCTCAGGTGGATAAAGCGGACGTCGACGCGGTGTTTGTAAAAACCCCTACGTCGGAGCGCCATTTCATGTATGGGCAGATGGTCTGCGAAGCTTTAGGGGTGCGGCCTCGTATAGGGGGGGCGTGGGACCAGGGCGGGGCGGCCAATATCGCGCTGATTTCCTTTGCCGCGGCTAGCATCCGGTCCGGTCAGTGCGGCGTCGCGATCGTCTGCTATGGCGACACTCCCCGCACTGGCAACGCCAAAGCGTTTCACCGCCCGCGGGGAGATGATGCGAAATACGGATGGTACTCTACAGCAGCAGGTTATGCCATGATCCTTCGACGGCATATGCTGGAGTTTGGAACTGGTCCAGAGGAGCTTGGCCCCATCGCGATAGCGTGTCGAAAACACGGTGCCGCCAACCCGTACGCACAGTTGCGCCAGCCGTTGACGCTGGAAGAGTATGAAGAGTCTCCACAGATCGTGGAGCCATTACGGCGAGCCGATAGCTGCCTCGTATCCGATGGAGGCGGAGCGCTCGTGATCATGAGTGAGAGCATGGCCAGGAAGCGCCAGGTTCCCATGCCGGTGCCGATCCTGGGCATCGGTCAAGCCCAGACCTCATGGGATGTGCACCTGCGCCCCGATCTCACGTCAACGTGTGCCGCTGCCTCTGGGCATCATGCGTTCAAGATGGCAGGGCTGGAACCTCGGGATATTGACGTGGCCCAGATATACGATTGCTTCACGATCGCTGCGCTGATGACACTTGAGGATTACGGTTTCTTCCGTAAAGGCGAAGGTCGATACTTCTTTGAAGACGGTCAGATCGAGATAGGCGGCCGTCTGCCCATTAACACGAGTGGCGGACTCTTGTCGGAGACAGGAATGCCGGGGCTACAGCTGATAATGGAAGGGGTCCGTCAAATGAGAGGAACCGCGAATTTACAGGTCAGAGGCGCAAAGAACTGTCTTGTTTCGAATCAGGGTGGCACGATGCATACACACTCCACAATGATACTCGGTCAATGAATATATCAAAGCATTCGACATCCACGTTGTCTCCAGTCGAGGCATACATTCGCGCTTTGCGCGAAGGGCGACTGATGTACCAGCATTGCGCCTGTGGCCAGAGCTGGCTGCCTCCGCGGTTTGAGTGTCCCCAGTGTCTTCGCAGTGCCTGGAGTTGGCGGGAGGCCAGTGGGACGGCGCGCCTGGTGAGCTGGGTCGTCTACAATGTGGCCTATGATGAAGCCTTTAAAAACAAGCTTCCTTACAACGTGGCCATCGTGGAACTGGACGAAGGCGTCCGTCTCATCAGCAATATCGTTGGAACACCTGATGGAGACGGGCTGGTCGCAGACATGCGACTTGCACTCGTGTTGGAGAGGGAAGGAGATCACGTCATGGCCCGATTCAAGCGAGCCGAAGATTTGGAAATGAGTTGATGGATAGCACGAGTATCAAGGCATTGCGAGTGATTGAAGCCCTTGCCGCTAGCGACGAGCCGCGTGGCGTGGCGGAATTGGGGCGTAGCCTCGGGCTGACCAAGAGCAATACATTCCGTATACTTTCCACCTTGTCTGGCTTGGGGTACGCGAAATCGCACGGTGAGTCGGGACGATATTCCTTGACGTTGAATATTTGGGAGCAGGGGATGAAAGTCATAGATCGCCATCCTGTGCGGCGGGTCGCATTGCCCAATATGCGTATGCTTCACGCAAATGTGACTGAGACGATTCTGCTGACCACCCTGGAATCGAGCGACGTACTCTATATAGGCAAGGTAGAGTCCGAGAACCCCATCAGGGCCTCTGCCCGGGAGGGGCAGCGTGCGCCGGCGTGGCGCACCGCTTCCGGCCGATCGATGTTGGCTTTCCATCCTAAAGAAGACATCGAGCAGGTGCTCAGCGCAGCCAATTTCGACGACGCCGAAAGAGCGGAGTTTCTAGAGATGCTGCAACGCGTTCGAGAGCGTGGGTTCGCCACATCGGTGAACGGTACCAGGGTGGGGGTAAACAGCGTCGCCGCGCCGTTGTGGAGCGGAGAAGATGCGCCATGGACATCTGTTTCCATTTCGGGCCCCGCCGAACGCTTCACGGCCGAGAGAATGGATGAGCTGGGAATCATGGTGTTGAATTGCGCGACCCGAATATCAGAAAGCCTGGGTGTTTAGGCTGGAGGCCGCGTGTAGGTCAAGTCACCGGCAATCTGTACGATGTGTGCACTGTCGTCCAGTGCAATTAACCCCTGCTCGATTGCTGTGATATCGGCATCGACCGCATCCTTCAGCAACAGCCCTTGCTTGCCGGCAAGCTGCTCACTTCTCTTGCTGAAGCGACAGCGGCCAAGCACGGCGATCTCATATGTGAACGTGCGGATGTGGGTGTCCTGGAAGTGGATGTCATGGGCCTGCTGTGCCATCACCCGGCGGGTCTATTGGACGGCTTCCTTCCGGCAAGACGATTTGCCTTCAGGCCGGATCCGACTGCGATCTTTGCGTCTTGTGCAGGTACATCCTGGCGTCAGCCCGCTCCAGCAACGCACTGATTGTGCTGCCGTCGAGGCCAAACTCCGCCAGGCCGATGCTGGCCCTCACTTGCAGGAAAGTATCTTTCCACGGAATAGGTTGCGCCAGGCTGTGTCTTATGCGCTTTGTCAGTGCGATAAGGTGGTCTGCGTGCAGGTCATGGGGGATATTCGCGACGATAATGACAAACTCGTCGCCTCCCAGCCGGGCGACAGTGTCAATATCGCGCACACAGGCAAGCAGCCGCTGGGCGACGGTGCGCAGTATTTCGTCTCCGGCCGCGTGGCCGAACTCGTCGTTGATGGTTTTGAAATGATCCAGATCCAGCAGCAGGACATGGCCGCGTGAGCCAGTGCGGGCGGTGAGACGGATGGCGCGGTCCAGCTCTTCTTCTAGTTTCAGGCGGTTGCCCAGTCCGGTCAGCATATCCCGCCGGGCTTGATTGCGCAGTGTCTGAAGCTGTGCATTGTAGGTCTGGGTGACTTCGGTGATTTCCGCTGTCCAGCCGGCGGGAACAGGATCCAGTGCCTCGTGGTCGTGCATGGCGCGCCGCAGCTGCTCTAGCGGTTTTCCGATGGTGCGTTCGAAGACCCAAAGCGCGCCCGCGAGCACGGCAATGAGCATGGACAGAAAGATCACCAGCTGAGGCACCAGGCTTCGAGACGCCGCGGTGAATATTGAAACGGGCTCGAAAGCGACGCTTAGTTCCCCCAGCGGATGACTGCGGCCATGCTCGTCAACGTAGCGCAGGGGTGTGCTCAAAGTTTCCGCGCTGGCATGGGAGGACGAGGTACCCGACTGAATGAGCTGTTGGGCGCACTGGTCCGGTGCGCTGGCCCACCGTACGTTCGGCTGCAATGTCATGGCATGGACGATGCCGCGCGCCGTCAGGCTATTGCAATCCCATAACGGTTTCACCAGGACATGGGCAAAGGTCTCCAATGTTTGCTGGCGCTGGTTCCTGGCTTCTTCCTGCTGTCCCAGATAGTACAGCCCGGCCGAGATGGTGGCCGTCAACACATATGCCAGAGCCAGCAGCGGCAACAGCCGGCGCAGGAATTCAGTGTAGAGGTTCTGGCGGGGCGACATTAAGAAATCGAGGGATCGAGCAGGAGATGCTGATAACGCTGGGGAATGATGTCCTGGCTGTAAAAAGGATTCTTCAGCTTGATGATCGTGCGTCCCTGCCAATGGCTGGCGGAAGGGACGTGGCGGTCAGCCGCCCAGATCGACTCAAACTGACCATTGCCGCAGATGACGTCAAAGCCGTCTTGCAATGCCTGGTACAACCCGTCCGCCTCGGGGGCGGACGTTACCCAGACAAAGCGATACCATGGGTAGCGCAGCAGCAGGTGCTCGTCCAGGGCGACCTCTGGATGGTGCTGACGAAAGTGCGGCAGAAAATAACTGACGGATTCTTCCAGGCCCATGGGGAAGACGTCAATGAGGCCCGATCGCATCTGGCCGGTGAATTCGCCGTTGCGCCAAGCCTGCAGCTCGCGGGTGATGATGCCCGCCTGGCGGTAGATATGCGCATCTATCCAGCCCGAGCCCTGGCCTACGGTCAGTTTCTGGAAATCAGTCAAGTCACGGATGCCCGCTGTTTTCCGCCGCTGGTCCTGCAAGACGAACGAGACTCGCCAACCCAGCAGGCCGCGCTCCAGTGGCGCCGCGATCATGCGCAGGCGGCCTTCGTTCACCATGGACAACCGGGTCGGGGTGGGAGGCAGCAAGGTGATGTGGGTGCGTCCGGAAGTGGTTTCGTGCAGGTTGCGTGCTTCAGACGAATTGGGGGCGGCCGACAGGTTGGCGGCAAACCCCGCAGCCCGCAAGGCGGCGTGAAGCAGGGCCATGCCGTGTCTCAGTGACGGCTCGGTCTGGACGAAAAAAACGGGCGGGCTCGAAGCGCGGACCGCGGGCAGGCAAGAACCCGCCATTAAACCCAATAGGCTGCGACGATGTAGAGAAGGCGAGGCTGCCATCTTATCTTCTAGTCTAGGTGGCCCATATGACGGATGCCCCGGCGCTGATCACCATTAGGTCGTCAGACGGGGCGGCTGTAACGCGATAAGGTAACACATGAGTCTTGACGGCACCGGACGGACCCCGCGCGGTCAGCGCCGTCATAAAACCGTTACGCCCGCGTCACCGAATCGCCATCCACAATTCCCAGCATGCCGCATGGCAGGCGAAGTATCGCCGATTATCGGAAGACACCGCATGAAATCGGCCCTTGAAGCCCGTGCCGCATTCCTCGGAGCCGTTCATCTGGCCGCTGCTGTCATTTGGCTCAATTGATGACAGACCCTAGTGTCTCGTCCCAGAAATAACTTTGCATAACCGAGCCACTTTCTGGAGGATGGAATCGGCGGTTGCCGTCCAGACGAATGGACGGTTGTGCTGGTTGTACTGTTCAACGTAACGTTCGATGTCGGCAATCAACTGTCGCACACTGCTGAAGGAGCCGCGCCGGATAGCCTGCT
>JACCES010000013.1 GCA_013416455.1 Alcaligenaceae bacterium
GCATGTACCAGGCCGGATTCAGGGCGCGGCGGCACCCAGCCGAAGGCGGTCATATCGGAGGCCGCGCCGGGCCGGAAGGAAAGGCGCTCCAGAGCGGCTTCCAGGGATTCGGCCGTGATGTCCCAAGAGGGTGCGAGACGATAGATGCGAAGATTCTTGAACCACATGAGCGGATCCTGTGAGCGGTTATGAGCGGGCCCGGTACGTGACGCACCCGCCGCCCCTTTCGATGTTGTCGAGCGTACGCGCCCATGCGGCGATGATGAGCGTCACCTCTTCGGCGGCGTACCGGCCGGCGGTGGCCATGTTTCCGTCCTCGACTGCTGCAGCCGTGAGCGCCCGCTGCCGGGCCTGCCGAATGGCGTTGCGCGCGGAGTGGTCCGGCGGCTGCATGATGAGCAGTTGGCCGGAGAACACGGTTTCAGGCGATTCGCATCCTGGCTGCTGGATCTCGACATAGCCGCCCATCACGACACACTGGCGCAGCATGTCGGCGTGGTGATTGATTGAATCTGGCATGTCAGTACCCCGCGGCGACGCCGACGTAGGGCACCACAAACAGCAAAATGAAACATGCCCCCCCGCCACCAGCCCAGGCAATGGCTGGAATGCGCTCGTCCTCGGAAAGAGGGGCCCAACCGTATCGGCGCTCAAGCCACGGTCGTATCCAGCGCATCCAGGCCTGATCGGCCGCCGTTGCGATCGCAATCGCGAATATCCATAGCAATGCGTAATCAACAACCGGCATAGCTGTCTCCAGGGAGGGTGATTGGGGAGGGGATTTAAAGAGAGTCGCCGGCTCGCATGAGGCAGCGTGTCGCGTGTGTTGCCGTTAGGAGATACAGCGCTGCGGAGCCGACCCGCAGCACCGGCAGACCCTCAAGCAGCAGCACTCCGGCCCGGTGTGCGGCCCCGGTGGAGGAGATTGGCTAATCCATGCAGATGCAGCGCGGCCAAGGCGCTGTGCGGAGTACTGCCGCTTGAGAGTGCCCGGTTACCCTCGTCCGGGCGGCTGCGTCAGACCCTGCGGCGGCCATGTGTGCAGCGGGTGCGGTCATGCGGATGACCGGCCAGACCAGCACCGGAGGCTCGATGCTGATCGTTCTACGGCGGGCCTACGTCCTGCAGATCAGTGCTCGACCTGCATTCGGATTCCCACGGTGATCTGTGGGGCGGCCCTCTCGGGTGCGTTCGTGGCCGCTTACGGTCGGCCAGTCGGGGCAGAGTTTCCGGCTCTTGAGCGAATCCCACGCCCGCAATACCTGTCCGGTTTCGGTCCACTCTTTCCCCGGCTAGAGTGGCAGATAGCACGCTTTCGCGTCCCGGGTATCAATTCGTGTGCTGAGTGTTCTTGCCGGGATTCACCCATCTTTCAGGGTCAGGCGTCCCGGCGCCCTGTAGTTGGGTGTCAGACGGGACACCGCCGTACTGCGTGATAGCGAAACCGGGGCGCCACTCCCGCTTACTTCCCGCCGCCTTTCTGGTATTGGCCGGATAGCCCGGCTCAGGAGGTTTACGGGTCTTTGCTACTCCTAGCGCTGCACCGAGCTTTCGGACTTCACCATCACCGAAACCGCATCCTGCTTGCCGTGCAGCGGCCATTCCGGACGGCAAAGCGGCTTTGCAACGTTGCCAGCATCCGATCTTTCGACCTGCTGGGCGTATCCGCCTCTTACTGGAGCGCGAAGGCGTGAGGGCCGATTGTCTTGTTCTCGGCCTGCCAGGATGCGGTTTTGATGATGGCCCTACGCCGCGAACCGACCGCAGTGCAGGGGTACTGCCCATAGTCTCCTGTGTGCCGTCTTCCGGTTTGCGGGGGTGGGTGCTCCCCAACCGTCGGGCCAGTGTGTACCCATGCCGATGTCGCCCGGCTTTCTGCGCCCGTGTACCCAGGGATTTAGAGCGGCTTCCCGCTATTCGTCGTCTTCGCCGCCCATGGCGTTCTCCTTTGATTGCTGGCCCCGGCTTTTTGGCGCCGGGGTGGCGCCGTAGAAACCATCAAGAATCCACACTGGCGTCGAAATTTTCCGCATCGCTTCGATGCTTCGGCCTTCGCTCTTACCTCCCGGAACGGCCAGGCGGGCGGCGCAGTGTGGATACTTCATGGCCCCCCCCACTGCGCATAGGACGGACGCGGCGGGGGAGTGGCCGGGGTTTGGCTGGCCAGGCCGGGAATCGTCAGGCGGAAGGTTGCATGTAGCTTGCAACCTTTGCGCTGTGAGCCGCCGCTTTGCCGCAACAAAGATTGCAAGCGGCTTGTCCAAAATATCTGACCACTTCGGCAATTCGCGGGTCTGCATCAATGCTGGCAAGCTCCGCCATAGACAGCGGGCGCCGACAGTTGTGGCAAAGCGTCGGCATGGGTTACTCCGTGCGGCCCGCAGGCCGGTTACTGTTGGGGTGGGGCGCTATTTAGCCCCTTGTGAGACTTCCCTGGCAATCTGCTCTCGCAATTGCGCGGCAAGAGCCTTTGGCGTAACCCAAAATGAGCGCAATTCGATAATGTCGATCATGTTTTCCAGCGCCTCACGCACCCTATCAGCGGCGTAGGCTTCGGCCTGCTCGGTGGTGAAGAGAAGGCTTCCGACCTTGGCACCGGTTCGCTCACACAGCGGGGCGATAGGGCCGCTGCCGGCCCAATGCAGGGTGTGGCCGGAACAGACTTCGGCCACCGGCTCGGGAGCCTGAATCTTGCTCATGACGCCTCCCTATCTTTGCGCAGGTTCTTCACGGTAATTTCGTATTCCGGTTCGCCGTTCGCAGTGATGATTACCGGCTTGCCGAACTGCTCGGCGTGCATGGCAACGGCTACGAGAGCGTCTACCGTAACGTCCTGCTTGTTGGCCGCCCAGGTCATGCCATCCTTCAGCACATGGCCGCAGTAGATGGTGCCGGTCAGGGGCGATGCGGCTACCCGTAAAGGCTTCCTCATGATTGGCGCCCGGTGGAAAGCAGCCGCTGCGCGAGCTGGATGCGGCGGGCTTCGTAGTGCCGGCGGTACCCGTGCAATTCCGCGTCGGATCGGGCAAGGGCGCGATTCATGAGGCGGAGATTGTGCGCGTCCTCGCTCGGGCCTTGGGTACGCCCCGGCGTGTGCTTGTGTTCCATGTTGTTCTCCTATTCAGCTACCCGCGCCTCAGAGAGCAGGACTAGGCGGCGCAGACATCCGGTGTCCGTGTCGTCCAGGGCGTCATCAGGGCGGACTTCGTATTTGTCGGAGCTCCACCGGTTCACGCCGGTAATGACGCCTGTGCCACCTTCAGGAAAGTAGATGCGGGTGCCGGTGGGGAGTGGGGTGATCATGTGGAGTCTCAATCCGAAGAATCAGGCGTCAGCGCTTCGACCGCTGACCCGGCGCTTCCGCGAAAGTCGACGTCAGGCAGGATGGTCTGCGGCTTGAATATCACCCGGTAGTGATACATGCTGGCCTTCGTAGCTTCCAAGTGCTCGACGAAGAACGTCACGTTGTCGGAAAGCCCGAGCATGTGTTTCTTGAAGCTGCTGCGCCCCACCTTGCATGTGACATGCAGGACATGACCGGAAGTGCTTGTCTCAACGCTGCACAGCCCTTCGATGCTGAGCATGTAGCGGTCAGTGATGCCGTTGTAGAAAACAATGCGGCGGTTCACCTCGAACTGGTCTGCGGCCTTTGATACGTTGCGGGCGGCAATCTTCGCGTCGTCGTCGCAGCCTGCAAGCAGCACTGCTGCCAATGTCACTGCGGCGGCTTTCATTATGGTTTTCATGGTGTCCTCTCTTGTGGATTCATCCGGCGCGCCACTCGCCTGAATGCCGCTGCGGATGCCCTGGCTGGCAGGGCGTCGGTATGCTATGTTTGCTCTATGGAAAATCTCACCCAAGCCGGGCCTGTCGGCACCCCACCGAAAACACTGAAAGATGCTCTCGATGAGCTGGCTGCGGCCGGTTTCTCCGAGGAAGTCGGGGCCTGCCGGCGTAGGATGTTCGCCGCTCAGACTGAATTCATTCGGGCACTGGTCGGCCCTGATTTCACCCGAAAGCCCTGAGCCTCAAGGCTTTCGGATGGGCCGGTTGCCCGGCCTGCCCGGGTTACGCCGGCTTGATACGTCCGAACGCAATGCCAAGCTCGAACACTGCAGCCAACATTTCAGCGTTTCCGTCGGCTCGATATTCGCGCATCAGATTGATAGTTTCGCTGTCCGTGGTGTAAGCCTTCCCGTTTGCTTCGAAAGTCATATCGTTCTCGCTTCAGTTCGCAGCCTCGACGAAGCTGCCCACCAAAGCGGCCTCGTGAGAGGCCCTTCTCGATCGTACTGTTCCGGTCTGTCATCACGTCTCTATGCAGCATGCCGTTTGTCTCCAGCAGGGGCTGCAATCGGGTTTGCGCGACCCATAGTGAGTTTCGCGTCAGGGTGCGGCCCTGATCCCTGGATTCCAATCGGTACCGCGCCCCCGCCGAAGCCGGGACATCCGATCTGTCCAGTTCGCCACCATGTCTTTTGCCCGGAGCGTTGCGACGCTCCTGTCAGGAGGGTGGGGGAGTCCTGGCGAGGCTTGGACGTTGCCGCCGTGCTCGCTGTTTATCTCGGCCATTTTGTTAAAGAGCGTTCCGCCGTAGCGGGGTACTGCTGCATCCCTGTTCCGGGGCTGGCCTTGGGCCTAGGCGGTGTGGTTGGTGATGCGTTGATATAATTATCGGCAAACCGATATTTATTGTCAATCGGAATTCCGATATTAAGTTGTAACAGTCGCCCGAAATGTGGTGAGCGACCGATATTTATGAGGCGGGAGTGTTGGCTATGAGCCGGGCGCGCAGGCGCGTAAGCTGCGCAATGGTGCTGGACGGCAGTACGCCGAGTGGCGCCAGGCCTATAGCCTCAGAAAGTGCGGCGATGTCTTCTTTGTGGTCGCTCTCCGGCGGCGGGGCTTCTGCGCTACTATCCATATCGCTACTTCCTTCTCATTCTCATGTGAGTTGTGGCAACCGCGCCCCTTCCAGTGACAGCTGGCCGGGGCGCACCTTTTTATGCCTCGAACTTACACTGTATAAAAACACAGTACAAGGCGTAACCAGTGGATAACCTGTGTACAGATCCGGCAATCCCTCGAACCATGCGGCACGCGGGATGCGTGTCGGGGAAAACCCCACCCAGAACAGGCGGGCGGATCAGGGGGTGAGGTCGTGCAGAAGGGGGGGCGAAAACGACGGGGGGCGGTAGCTATGCCCGTGATGAGCGAGCAATTACAATGCGCTTAATTCCAGCGAGGTGGCAATGTATCCTGTTCCTCTACCGGCAGACGAGCCAGACTATTCCAGCATGACCAAGATTGGCCGCGTTGAAATTGAGATCGACCACAACGGCAAAGTCGCCATCATCGTCTACGACTTCGAGTTCGGCGACCCACCAACATGCCGGCTTGCGCATATCCGGGCTATGGCCTGGGCGCGTGACCTTCTTGATGCGCAGATTCGAGTGGCAAGAGTAAGTCCGCCGGATGTGGTAACAGGAGTGGGTTGAATACGCTACTGCCTCGCCCCGATTTCCTCGATGAGTCGATCCAAAGCTCGCAATGCTCGACTCGCCCGGGTTGACCGGTTCTTCATCACTTCTCCAAGCAGAGCAACGGCCTGAAGGTTATTCAGAGAAGTGAACCGGTGGGCGTCTTCAATATACTGTTGCGCGTGTTGTATTTGCCGCCGAATTTCAGCGATTTCCAAAGAGAGCTTGTCACCGTCGTCGGAGGACACTTCTTGCAAGTTCAGGCTCAGAAGTCGACGCAGACCGGGAAGGACATTCTGTTTAATGGCTTGAAGGGCCCGACCACCATCAAGGGCCGACCGCCCCCCTTCAATCGTCGCAATAGTTCTAGTTGTGAAGCGAGCGGCCGACCCGGTTACCTTGCGTATATCCTCGCTTATTCGCTCTTCAACCCTTACTTGCCCGCCGAGCCTGAGAATCTCGTGGAACTTGCGAGAGACGTCTGGATCCCTCGTAATCACTTCCATGATTTCCCACACACGATCGGTATTTTCTTCAAGTTGAGGAACCAACGCTTCAATGGTGGAGAGCATAGGGGTTGCCTCGGTTTGCGCCGCCCTCAGCACTGCGCGCCGCGCTTGATCCACCTTCCTTCTTTGAAAGTCTGCAACAAATTCGTCAAAGACCGCGCCAAATTCCCGGCCGCCGCACATGTGCCCGCAATTGGTCTCGCGCCCGTCTTCAGTCCGAATCACATACCCTTTCCCGTGCTCGGTAGTACAACCGTTGAGCCCACAGCGAACCCAGTCGCTGCGCGGCAGATCGTAAGGGGCAACAATGTGAACCTTTTCCGAAGCACTCAACCGTAGTGGGCCTGCGTAGGCGGCTCGCCCGTAAATATGCGAGGAAGACGTTATAGCGTCTGTTGACTCGAACTCATCCGGAATCGCTTGCTTCACTGCTTGGCCCCTCCTGTGACGAAAACACGCGGACAAACCCCCAATCACCTACCCCTGCATCAACGTCCACCAGGCCAGGCTCCCAGCAACCTGTCCTTTAGGGGCTTCGGGCCTTGCTCACAAGTAACCTGCGGCACAGGCTTGAGGCTCTTAACAAGGACGCATGTGCCTGGCGCGAGCCGATCACCAGCGCCGCCAATCGCTTCCCTTTTCGCAAGCTCCCCATCAGCCAGAAGAATGGTGTAGTAATGCTGGTAGCTCTCTACAGGGGCCGTGTTTGCCGCAGAGCCGACAATGCCGCCAGCAAGCGCCCACCCAATGCTTGACCATATCGAGTAACTGCCCCGATCAAAGGCTCGGTCGATGTATGCCGCCTCAGCCAATGCTGAGCCCACTGCAGTTCCTGTGTTCGACCCCGGAGACGACCGATCAATCGTATGGACATCTGAGATGACTCCGTAGGATTTTGGGTCGATTTGTTTGATTCGATAGATCTCAGATATGTGTTTCTGATCATCGGGCGAAATCTTGTTCCAAATATGTGCCCCCACGAGGACTGTGCTGGTATCGCCGCGAACCATTTCAAGCTGCCGCTCGCGCAAATCCGCAAACTCCGGAAACACCGGCCTCACATATTGCAATTCCCACTTTTCGACATACAAGGCGGGCAATTGTTGCTCAATAAATTTCCTGTCAGCGTGTGTCGCCTGATCGTTCCCGGCAAACCTCATCAAGTGATCTACTTGCCGCTCCGATGCATGTTCTGCATTTTGTATTGCCTCAATCGTATTGCGCAAAACCAGCTGGCGCTGCTCTGGTGAGCCAAGCAGACCAAGGGCCTCTGGCTCATCCCTAAGACTGAACTTCACGGAGCCATCAATGTTTGACGCTTGAGCATGACGAGCGATTAGTTGAGTAATTTCGTCAGCAGTTTGGCTTGGCAGCGCTCCAATTCGAGCGAGGGAAAGAACATTGTTTCGGAGGATTGCGACTTGCAGAGGGTCCTTGGTGCGTGGCAACAGCATCAACACTCCAGAGCTGTACAGCTGGACGGAATTGGGCGAGCTGGCAAACATCTCCTTTACCCGTTCGGGATAGACTGCCCGCGCATTGTTCACAGCCCACGCGAAGTCGACCTCGTGCTCTTTGCTTAGCGCTGTTCTCGCTCGCTCAAGAGCGCCTTCCGAGACGCCGTAGCCTGATACGCATCCAGCTAGCACAAGGCAGAGAAAAACAGCCGCCGCAGTGAACCTTGAGGCCATGATGGTTACGTTCCCTGTTGAAATTCTCGCCTCGTTACATCATCGCTGGACGCTGACCCCTCGCCAATCCGGGTTTCTACTTCTTCACGTCCAGGCCGAGCTGGGCGGCACGCATTTGCTCTTTGATGAGTTGGCGGGCGTTCTCTATGGCCGACGCCGCCCCCTCTGTCATCCATTCAGGTCTGGATTGATTGGCCTCGCGTAATAGATGCAGCACCAGGGCCTGGGTGGCAGCATCGGCCTGATTGTGGCGCTTGAGCAGCCGCTCCATGCTCGGATCGTCCAGTAGCTCGACCGCCGATATCTCTCTCGGGCCCTTCCCTTCGGCGAGCCATCGGGCACTCACCTTGTAGACCGCCGCCAACTGGAATACGTATCCCGAGGTCTGATAGTGATCATTTTCGAGCTCGGACAGGAGCGACTGGCCGATGCCTGTGCGGCCAGCCACTTCTTTCTGACTCAGTCCGATGTTCTTGCGGGCCTCACGCAATCTTGCGCCAAATGTACTCATATCGGCATTCTGATACCGAATTGAATCGGTTTGCCGATTGTCTATAGATCGGAATTCCGATATTATGGGGGTTATGGACTGGAAAAATATCATCCTCAGCCTCGTATCTCATGGGCTCACGCAGGCACAGATAGCCAAGGAATCGGGGGTATCCCAGCCGACCATCGCCGGACTGCTGTCTGGCGCCCAGCGTGATATGCGTTGGGAAAACGGCGACCGCCTTCTTGCCTTGTATCGGAAGGTATACGGGGCAGACCGCCCCACCAAGGACACCGCCCATGCCTAGCTCCATCCTCGACCCCTTCGCATCCTGGTTGTGCTCCCGGCGCATCGTGTGGACGCTGGCAGAGGCCGGCTTCCTGTCGGCCCGCCTGACGCCGCTGTGCATCGCTCGTGCGGTCCATGTGCCGGTTCGCTGGGAGCATCTGACGGGGCGGGAAAGCATCAATACCGACGACGCCGCTGGCGTTCGTAGGGAACAGGGCGAGGGTTGCCGACATGCGTAGACAGCCAGTGTTCGGTTTTTGCATCCCTGCGGGCGGCCCAGTCCGCACCCACTTCAACAACGAGGATGTCCTTGATAGACGTGGCGTCGTCGTGGTTGGTGCCGTCCAGCGTGTCGCTCCATATCTCGGACGCTACCTGCTCAGTCGATACGAAAACACCCGCACCCTTGCTGTCAATCCACAGCGGCGCGGCGTTCTTGTCGACCAGACTCTGGATGTTTTTCAGGAATTTCTGTGCCAGCGCGGCGTTGTCTTTGGACGCCGAAATCAGCACCAGATAGTTCCGTTTTTCGCCCTGCGGCGCGCTATCGCCAAATGGGTTTTCAGCCATGGTCACTCCTTTAGGAAGGGTTCGGTTACTCGCATCTCCAAGCTTAGCCGATTAGGGTTGACCACCCTAATGCACCGTCACGGCGCCAGCGGCCGGCAGCCCCCAGCTCCAGTGCAGTGCCAGACGCTCGAACACCGCCTCGATGTGCTCCAGCTCGGCCGTATTGCCGAATGCCTGTATCGCCAGGCGCTCGGCCTCATCCATGAGGTTGTGTCGTGTGTCGTCGTCCATGTGCGCAGTGTGTGCCGGAGTCGTGAGCCCGTCGATTCGCATTTCCCATCCCTGATCGTTTTGTCCATGGGGCCATTGTGCCGCGCCCACGTTGCGCGATCCACGATAAACGGCACCCCGGTTTACGGAGCAATACTATGACGAAACGCCGTAGCATCAGTACGTCCTGGCGCGGCGCCTTGTTCAACGCGCTGACCGCGACGCAGGGCGGTATCGCTGGGTTCTGCGCTTGGGCCTTCGCTATGCGCGGACGACGGATTGCCGAAAGCACTCTGTACGGCCGCCTTGATGGCTCCCGACCAGGGGAGCGGGTGCCGATTGAAGACGCGGAGTTGATCGCCGAATACGTTCGGGCGGATGCTGGGGCGAAAGACATGGCGGTTGATTGGCTGCGCGCCCTGGCGGCCAGGTTTGGCCTCGTTGTTCTGGAGGTCGGAGAGCTGCCGCCAGGAGGCTGCCGAAAGACCGATATTGATCGCTTGATCGCCAAATGTGTCGAGCTATTCGAACGCGGTGGCCGGGTCTCGGGCGCCATCTCTCGATCCACTGCAGATGGCGATATCAGCAGTCTCGAATCCGACGAGATCATTACGGCCATCGATGAGGGTATCGAACTGCTGCTGCGCGCGCGAGCACTCGTCCTGCGTACCCAGGAGGGCGACCAATGAGGCAATCGCGCTACGAATACATGGAGCGCCGCGACGAGCCCACGCGCCGCCAGGGCCGGTTTGCCGCAAAGCAGCGGGGCGGCCATGGCAACCCACACCCGTACGGTAGCCGCAAATACTGGCTCTGGCAGGATGCATACGATGCTGAGCGCAAGGCGCAACAGGAGGCCCGGCGAGCTGCCCAGCGCCCACGTCCGGCCGCCGTGTCGCGCCGCCCGGCTGGCGCGCCAGTGCAGAGCCTCGCGCAACTGGCTGGCGCCCTGTGCAACAACACGGCGTTTCTCGCTTGGGGCGGATTTGCCGACAGTGACGAGGCAGCCGCCTGGGTGCGCCGCGTCTGCGGCGTGAAATCCCGTCGGGAGCTCGACACTGACCCGGCCGCGGCCAAGCTGTTCCATGACCGCGTGCGCAGGCCCTTTGCAGCGAGTCGCGACCAATGATGATTCGATCCAGCCAACTGGCGCGGCGCACGCCGCTTCGCCAGAAGACGCCCATGCGCCGGGCAGAGCCAGCACCCAGGAGGACGGGCCTCGCGCAGCGCGTCGCCCTGGAGCTGGGGACAGCGCCCGTGCATCGCCGCGGCGAGTCGAGCGTGTTCCGCAGCCTCGCGCACCGGCAGATTGTCGCGAGCCTGCCCTGCATCCGCTGTCGCCGACAAATGCGCAGCCAGGCCGCGCATTTGAACCTCGCCGCACTGGGCAAGGGCAAGGGGCTGAAGGTCAGCGATGCTTTCCTTGTGCCGTTGTGCGCGCCCGACCTGGGTGCTGCCGGGTGCCATTACCTGCTGGATCAGTCCGGCCGGATCCCGCGCGAAGAATCCGCCGCCCTGCAGATCCGGTGGTTGAAGCTGACCCGCACAACCCTTCAGGCCCGTGGCCAATGGCCAGCGCTCGCCGAAGCCGACTACCAGAAGATCGTCATCCCCTACATTGACAGGTGCACAGCATGAACACCGAGAAGATCGCTGCCTACAACGAGTTCCTGCGCCGCAAGATCAGGCTGGCGCCCATTAGCGGCTTTGACGTGGTGCCGGAAGATATCAATCCCGCGCTCAAGCCGCATACCCGCGACATCGTCCGCTGGGCCATCAAGGGCGGCAAGCGTGCGGTCTTCGCATCGTTCGGTCTGCACAAGACTGCCACCCAGTTGGAGTTCCTGCGCCAGATTGGCCTGCGCTACCCCGACGACTACCGGCTGCAGGTTCTGCCGCTGGGGGTGCGCCAGGAGTTCATCCGGGAGGCGGCGCAGCGGTTCACCGGCGATTGCGCCATAGATCTGCGCTTCATCCGCTCGGACGGTGAAATCGACAATCCGCGCACCCTCTACCTCACCAACTACGAGAGCGTGCGAGAGGGCAAGATCACGCCCAGCCGCTTTCGCGCGGCGAGCCTTGATGAGGCATCCATCCTGCGCAGCTACGGCAGCAAGACTTATCAGGAGTTCCTGCCGGCCTTCGATTCGGTGGAGTTCAAGCTGGTAGCGACAGCCACGCCGGATCCGAACCGTTACAAGGAGCTGATCCACTACGCCGGCTACCTGGGCGTGATGGACACTGGCCAAGCGTTGACCCGGTTCTTCCAGCGCGACAGCAGCAAGGCCGGCAACCTGCAGCTCTATCCCCACAAGGAACAAGAGTTCTGGTTGTGGGTGGCCAGTTGGGCGGTGTTCATCACAAAACCCAGCGACCTGGGCTACAGCGACGACGGCTACATCCTGCCGGAGTTGGATGTGCGCTGGCACGAAATCCCCAGCGATTACGCCGCCGCAGGTGCGGAGAAGAACGGGCAGGGTCTGCTGGTGCCCGACCTAGCCATGGGCTTGTCGGCTGCCGCGCGCGAGAAACGCCAGAGCCTGCCGGCGCGGGTCGCCAAGGCGGCCGCGCTGATCAACGAATCGCCAGGAGACCACTTCATCGTTTGGCACGACCTGGAGGATGAGCGCCACGCCATCCAACAGGAAATCCCGGAGGCGGTGAGCGTCTGGGGCAGCCAGGACCTGGATGAGCGCGAGCAGCGCATCATCGACTTCAGCGACGGGCGCCACCGGATCTTGTCGACCAAGCCCATCATCGCCGGCAGCGGCTGCAACTTCCAGCACCACTGCCACCGCGAGATATTCGCCGGCATCGACTGCAAGTTCAACGACTTCATCCAGGCGGTCCACCGTACCTACCGGTTCGGTCAGACCGGCCGCGTGCGAATCGACATTATCCACACTGAGGCAGAGCGCGAAACGGTTGCTACGCTGCAAGCCAAATGGCGTCGCCATGACGAGCAGCAGCAGCGCATGGCCGCCCTGGTCCGCAAGTACGGGCTGGATCACCTGTCGATGCACGACACCTTGGCCCGAACCATCGGCGTGCAGCGCCACATCGAGCACGGCGAGCGATTCCAGGTCGCCCATAACGACTGCGTTCTCGAAGCCATGGAGCAGCCGGATAACTCAGTCGACATCATCGTTACAAGCATCCCGTTTGCCAACCACTACGAGTACACACCCAGCTACAACGATTTCGGCAACACCGAGGACAACGATCACTTCTGGGAGCAGATGGACTTCCTGACGCCGGAGCTGTTGAGGATCCTGAAGCCGGGGCGGATGTACTGCTGCCACGTGAAGGATCGCATCAACTTCGGCAACGTCACGGGCGCGGGCGTACCCACGGTGAGCCCGTTCCATGCGGAGGCGATCTTCCACGCCCGTAAGCACGGCTTCGACTACATGGGCATGGTCACGGTCGTGACCGACGTCGTGCGCGAGAACAACCAGACGTACCGTCTGAGCTACAGCGAAATGTGCAAGGACGGCACCAAGATGGGCGTGGGCAGTCCTGAATACGTCCTGCTGTTCCACAAGCCACAGACCGACCGCAGCCGCGGCTACGCCGATACGCCGGTAGTCAAGAGCAAGGCGGATTACAGCCTCGCGCGCTGGCAGATCGACGCCCATGCGTTCTGGCGCTCCAGTGGCAACCGCATGCTGTCGGTCGAAGAGATGGCAGCTTTGGGCCCGGAGAAGCTGGCGAAATTCTTCACCGAGGACAGCCTCGCCAGGATCTATGACTACGAGCGGCACGTGCGGGTCGGAGAGGGCTTGGGCGCGCGCAAGGCGTTGCCGACTAAGTTCATGTGCCTGGCGCCCGGCAGCCACCACCCGGACGTGTGGCACGACGTCAACCGCATGCGTACGCTCAATGGCGAGCAGTCGCGGCGCGCGGTAGAGCAACACATCTGCCCCTTGCAGATCGACATCGTCGACCGCCTCATTGAGCGCTACACCATGCCTGGAGAAGTGGCCTATGACCCTTTCCACGGGCTGGGAACCGTCGGTGTGCGCGCCATCAAGCTCGGTCGGCATGCGCGCGGCTCGGAGCTGGGCGCGGCATATTTCCGCGACCAAGTGCACTACCTGCGCGAAGCCGAGCGCGAGGTGTCGATGCCTACTTTGTTCGACCTGATCGAGCTTGAACAGCAGCAGGAGATGGAGGCGGTAGCGTAATGGCGGCGCCACGCATCTACCTGGCCGGCCCGATGACGGGCTTGCAAGAGTTCAACTTTCCGGCATTCCACGCAGCAGCTGCAACTCTGCGGGCCGCTGGGCATGACGTCGTCAACCCCGCAGAGATCAATAAGGATCCGAACGCAGATTGGGCGGCCTGCTTGCGGGCGGACATCGCTCAGCTGGTGACCTGCGATGCCATTGCGCTACTGCCAGGCTGGATCAATTCACGCGGCGCCACCCTTGAGCGCCACATCGCGCATTGCCTCGGCATGCGAATTTTCATGGTTGCCGATCTGATCGGCGAGCAGGTATCCGTATGAGCACAAACACCGCCACAAAACGAGCCGACCGGAGCAAGTCGCTTCCCTGGTTCCGAGTCTACGCCAAGACCGTGGACGACGAGCGCCTGCGCCTGCTGGCGGCCGAGGATCGCTGGTATTACATGGGACTCCTGTGCTGCAAGGGGCAAGGTATTCTCGGGGCCGCCGACGGCTCGCCGGCATCCAGCCTCGTGCGCCGCAAGCTCGCGGTCAAGCTGGGCTTGGCCGACCGCGATTTCGGAGAGGCCATGCGCCGGCTGGCAGACGTTGAGCTGATCGACCTGGAGACGCTGCAGCCCCTGGACTGGGAGGCCCAGCAGTTTTCCAGCGACACGGACGGCACGGCCGCCGAGCGCAAGCGCCGCCAGAGGGAGCGCGAAGCAGCAGCCCGCGCCGCCGAAGAGGCCAGGGCGAAGAATGAGGTGCAGGGGCGTGACAGTCACGATGATGTCACGGACAAGTCACGCGTGACGGATGGCGTGACAGACCGTGACAGTCACGCCGATGTCACGCGTACAGATACAGACACAGATACAGATACAGATTCCGTATCACCTAGCGGTGATACAGGCGGCGAGCCGCCGGCAAAAGACCCCGGCGGGATGACAAAGGAAGAGCTGTGGGCGGCCAGCAAGTCCATGCTGGAGGCCGCCGGTATGCCATTGCGCCAGTGCGGGACGTTCGTGGGCGCCCTGGTGAGCAGGCATGGCGAGGAGGCCGCAAAGCAGGCGCTGCGGGCGGCGCTGCTGGCCCGTCCTGCTGATCCTGCCAGCTACCTCACGGCGGCATGCCAGCATGCGACCGGCCAGCGCTCCCGTCCTGCGCCGGGCAAGCAGCAGGCGCTTGAGAGCCACAACCGGGCGGTCGCCGAGCGACTGGCAGCAGGAGCGCCAGCATGATCGACAGCGACCGCGCTCACTTCTTCGGCCTGGTGGCCGACGTCTATGCCTTCTACGGCCGGGAGTTCAGCGATTTCGCTGGCACCGTGTGGTGGGCGGCAATGCGCTCCTTCGACTTGGTCGCCGTCAACGATGCCTTCGGGCGCCACTGCGTCAACCCCGATGCCGGACAGTACTTGCCTAAGCCCGCCGACATCGTGCGCATGCTGCAGGGATCCACGCAGGACGCGGCCATGGTGGCCTGGTCTAAGGTCGACCGCGCTGTGCGCAGCGTTGGCGCCTACCAAACCGTTGCCTTCGACGATCCCATAATCCACCGGGCGCTGGAAGATATGGGCGGCTGGATCACCCTGGGCCAGAAATCCGAGAAGGAATGGCCCTTCGTTGCCAAGGAGTTCGAGAACCGCTACCGAGGCTACCGCAGCCGAAGCGAAGTGCCGGCATATCCATCATCGTTGCCGGGCATAGCCCAGGCGCAGAACGCTATGAACGGCCACGGCCAGCCTGAGCCGGTGCTGATCGGAAATGCCGAGGTCGCCCGCCGGGTGCTGCTTGGTGGCAGCGACAAGCCTGCCATTAGTTTCGCCAGGCCCGCTGCGCTGCAGTTGGAGATCGCATGACCGTCCAGTGCATCACCTGCCGCCACTTCAATCTGCGCGACGCCGGACGCATGGCGCATGAAGGCTTCGGCAACTGCGCCCACCGGGCCGCCCACGAGTTCACGGGCGCCCGGTATCAACGGGTATGCGGCCAACACGAAGAAGCACCCGCCGACGCGGTGGAGAAGCGCCGCGAATGGCTGGAGGCACGCCAATGATCACGGTCACGCTTCCCTGGCCAGACCCGGCGCTATTTCCAAACCGCAAGGGTGGCCAGCACTGGGCTACGTTTCAGGCTGCCAAGGCGCGCGCAAGGATGGATGGATTCATGTCGACCAAGCAGGCGGTGGGGATGTCCTGCCCGGCGTTTGAGGGCCGCACGCCGATCAGCATCGTCTTTCATGCACCAGATCGTCGGCGGCGCGACTGGGACGGGATGGCCGGATCGATCAAGCATCACCTGGACGGCATCGCACGGGCATTGGGTGTGGATGACTCGATATTCCGTCCCGTCACCATCGACGACACCGTCGATCCCAACAAGCGAGGATTTGTCACTGTGGAGATAGGCGCATGAAATACGATCGCAAGCACCACCTCACCACCCAGCAGCTGGCGGACCTCATGGGTATTCCGGTCAGCAACCTGGCGGGCAGCATCCGGAGCCCTGATGCGCCGCTGGCCCTGTTTCAGGCTCTCATCGACGGCCGCAAGCAAAGCGTCTATGACCGAGTTGCCGCCGTCCTATGGGTCGATAGCAACCGCCCGAAGACTCAGCGTCAGCCGGGAGCGATCGTGCGCCCGGCAGCGGTACGGCCCGTATCAGAGCAAGGGCAGTACAGGCCCAGCCCGCAGTTGACGATCAACCAGCAACGCGCCGCCGAGCTTTACCCGCACCGGCTGATCACGCCGGATGGCGTCGGCAACGGCATCGACCACGGGCAGAACAAGCGGAGGTTCGCGCTATGAGTTTCTTCACGCCGGCGGATGCCGCTTACGTCAAGGGCAGTGTGCGCAAGATCATCCGGGAATCGGAGAGTATTGGAGAGGTCAAGGCCCATCTTGGCGACCGTATGGGCAGCTTGATCGATGGGGAGCGAAACGCCGAGCTCGCCCGCCTGGAAGCATTTATCGACGGCTGCACATTGGAAAAGGGGAAGGGGAGTGAATAACGTGATCATCCTGTACGGGCTCTTCGCCCTGTCGCTGATCGTGATGAGGCTGGCTGAAGTGGGCGCGGTGGCTTTGTGGTCGTGGGCCTGGGTTCTGGCCCCGCTGTGGGCACCGCTTGCCCTGGTGGTGGTCGTGGCGCTGCCGTTCTATCTGGCCGAGGCGGTGCGGAAGGCCTGGGGGCAACGATGACCCTATCCGACGTCGAAATCATCACGCCAGACGGCCGGTTCGCCAGCATCAGGGTTCCGACCTTTTTGGATACCTTGCTGGCCGGCCTGCACAACAAAAACGCCAACATGGGAGAGGTGATGCTGAACCTGGTAACCCTGTGCGTGAGGTTGGATGGCGAGACGCTGAGCAAGGAGAGGTGGAGCGCGGAGTACGCCTACGAACTGGCGCCGATCACGGCAAAGTTGGTCCAGCTGATCACGGCGCCGCCGGCAAGGGGGAAATCATGACCATCGAAACAATCTTGTTGTTATTGGCTGTCTTTATCGTCGCGGTGGCCGTCCTGGGGCTTATCGCCGTGGCTTTCCATGACCGCAGAAAGAGCAAGGGCATTGATGTATTCGTGCGAGGACATCGGCCGCCCAACGATGCATCGCGACGGAGACCCCGGTCATGACCCCCATCATTGCAGCCTGGATATTTTGGGGTGTTGTGTTCTGGCCGTGGCGGAGGGGTGGACGATGAAGATGCGCAGACTGAAACGGCGACAGAGCGGCTTGTCATTCATCTCCCGCCCGTACAAGCGGCTAGCGGTGTGCGTGGCGAAATCGGGCAAGGCGATCAAAAGGTGCGTCATTCGTAACCATCGCTCGATGAAGTGGAGGGTCAAGCGGCTCGCAGTCACAGTCAGACCGGCGAAGGCGAGCGGTCAAGCGAGTGAGACGAATTTGAGGCTTGCGAAGAGGTTATGCCGCCTTTATGGGGTGCGCGTGTGACATGGAAAGAAGCATGGGAGAGGGCAGACCCTTTTGACGTGGTCGCCAGACGGCAAGCGCAAGAGCAGCGCCGGCGGGAACACAGCACGGAAGGAAGGGCCAAGAAGGCCAGGCAGGAACTGGAGGCATTGTTTGAAGAAAGGGGTACGGATGAAGCAAAACATCGAAATCTTGCTGGGTGAGTGGGGCGCCTGGAAGAGGGGTGAGAACCGGAGCGCCCTGGGCTATCCTGATCGGTCGGCCTTCACGGTGATGCGGGTCGACGGGATGCGGCATACCGACCCCGATGTGCTGTTGGTGGATGACGATATGCGCCGGCTGGATGCAGAAATCATCGAGCTGCACCCAGACTTCCGCGCCGTCATTACCGCACATTACGTTCGGCCCGGCCCGGTAAAGACGAAGATTGACGATCTCGGCATATCACGATCTTTGTATTTCTTCCGCCTGGATTTCGCAACAAAACAGGTGGGGCATAAGATGTGGCACCACAGGCCAGAAACGTATGCGCCAGTCACGGCAATTATTTAGTCTAGACTCGTTGCCAAAGCGTCTAGACTGAATCACAATGATTTCTGTAGGCTGTCGAGAAGTCAGCCCAGGTTTTCAGAGCCTCGCCCGAAACGGCGGGGCTTTTCGTTTTCAGTGCTTACGATCCTTCGGCTTGCCAGCAATCTTCAGCCGGATTTTCTCTAAAGCGGCCTCGAGAGCGGCCCTTGCCCTAGCGGTAGGCGGGGGGAAGTCGAACGAGGCTGTAGATTCGGTAGGGCTCATTTTCCAGAAGCGGCGAGCTACCATGCCCAACTGCCGATAACCCGGACGATGGAGCTCGCAAGCATCGCCGCCCTGAGCGCCACTCAGTTTGATTTGCCCAGGAAGTTGCGGTGGCCAAGTAAGGTATTTCATGGCGGTCTCCTTATGAGTCCGTAATTGATGCTACGCCTAAGTGCTCTGGTCGCCTAAGTATCTTTAGTAACGGTGTCTCCTCCGCTGCTTCAGCAGCCCTCGCGCCCCGGTTGAGCGATCTCGCCGGGGCGTTTCTTTTTCCAGGGAATTGATATGGCCTCGCTGCAAGAGATCAACTCCACGCTCTACAACGCGCTGAAACAAATGCTGCCCGGTCTTCCGGACGGCGTTCGCAAGCTGTCTCTGCATTTGGAACAGGGCAAGCCGCCCGCGCTTCAGATCGAACATATTCAGATGGAGGCGAATGGCGGCGTCAAGACGCCCGTCGATTTCAATTCGAATGCGTTCACCATCATGCCCCTGGGTGATGACGACACCATCGACGTGACGCTCTTGTCCGATCTTGAGCGTCGGTATGCTGTCCGCCCTAAGACTGATGCTCTCCTTGAGCGCATCATCGAGCGCTTGGACAGAATTGAAGCTAATCAGGGCCGAGCGGTAGCTGTCGTTTCGGCGGTTCCAGGCCAGTAATGGCCACCAAGCCCGGCACTTTAAAGCGCCGTTCGCTGACCGAACGACACGAACCTGAGCCGATCACCTACGGGCAGGGTCGAGGTGGCCGGCCCTGGCGCAGGCTGCGAGATCAGATCATGGAGCGCGACGGCTATCTGTGCCAGTGCCCGGCGTGCAAGAAGCGTCCGGTGCCGAAGGTGGCGCATGAGGTTGACCATATCAGCAACAAGCGCGGGCCCGACGGGAGGCTGAACGACGACCCGAGCAATCTGGCTGCGATAAACAGGGATTGCCACAAGGCCAAGACACAGGCTGAGACCTTGAGAGGAAGAAGGCGATGAGCACAACCACTTTGACCCAGATCGTTGACGATGCGATCAAACAACGAGCCGAGGCGCAGGCCCAGGACGAGCGCTTCGCATTCGAGGACGACGTGCGCGCTGCACTGGCCAAGCACGGCATCACGCAGCCCTACGCCGCCATGCCGGTTATCGCTACGGCGTCACGGTCGTTCGTTGAAGCGCGGGCCGCGATGCTGATGCTTGAGGCGCGGGCCGCCGCAGCCCAGCGCATTCTCGGAGAGAACTGGGGTGGGGGTGGGTCGAAAGTTGAGCCGAATTGACCGGACACCCGACGCCCAGGCTTCTTTTTGCGCGGTCAGTTGAGAAAAACCAGTTTTTTTGAGGAAGTGAACCATGGCGAATCCGCGAAAGCCAACCGCCCTAAAGGTGGTGGCCGGGACGGATCGCCCCGACAGGAAGGGGGCCGATCCGATCGATCTGCCCCTGGTGTCGGATATTCCACCGGCGCCAGAGTGGCTGCCGAATAGGCACGCCGAAGCTGAATGGAACCGGCTCGCAGAGATTCTGCACAACAACCGGCTTCTGACCGAGGCCGGCCTGGGGCCGCTGGGCATGCTGTGCGCGCTGCACGGCAAGTTGGTGCAGCTCTGGATGGCGGGCGAAACCCCCACCGGCCACATGCTGGCGCAGTACCGGGCGCTGGTCGGTGAGTTCGGCCTGACCCCGGTAGCGCAGGGCAAGGTAAAACCCGCTGAGCGGGAACCCGCCGGCAACAAGTTCGCGGGCAATGGAAGAAAGCGCGCCTCGTGATTTCGTCGCCATCGCCGTCGATTATGCGAAGGCAGCCGTTGCCGACAAGGGCCGCAAGAAGCACGGTCGCTGGATTAGGCTGGCGGCCAAACGGTTTCTGGATGATCTGAAGCGCGCCAGGCGCAAGAACGGCTCATTCTCCTTCGACGAGTGGCATGCGAATGATGCGTGCGACTTTATCGAGAAACTGCCGCACGTCGAAGGCAAATGGGAGACGCCGACGATCATCCTGCACCCGAGTCACATCTTCTTCGTAGTGCAGCTCTTCGGCTTCCGCCGGCGAGATGCGGTTTACGTGGAAGGCTGGGGCGAGGATGACAAGTTCTACCCGCGGCGCTTCACTTCGGCGCTGTTCGCGGTAGCACGGAAGAACGCAAAGTCGACGCTGGCGTCGGCCATCTTGCTGTATTGCCTATGCTGCGAGCCCGAAGACGGCGCCCAGGTGATCAGCGCAGCCACGACGTTCGACCAGGCAAGCATCATCTTCCGCGTGTCGAAGCGGATGGTGGAGAAGACGCCCGACTTGGCCGAGGCGTTCGGCCTGCAGACATGGGCGAAGTCAATCAGTCGGGTGGAGACCGGCAGCAGCTACAAGGCGCTGCACGCGAAGGCCAGCACGCAGGACGGCTTGAACCCGTCCCATGTGGGCCTGGACGAGATTCATGCGCACAAGACGCCTGACCTGCTGAATGTGCTGCAGTCGGCAGCCGGCGCGCGCGCCAATCCGCTGTGGCTCTTCACGACAACGGAGGGCTATACGAACGCGGGGCCATGGGCGGAAATCCGCGCCTTCGTGTTTGCGCTGCTGCGCAGCATTCTGGGTACACAGGCCGATCATTTCCTGGCGCTCTATTACGCGCTGGACAACGAAGACAAGTCGGCACGCATAGCGCAAGACGACGAATTCGACGAGTCGAAGTGGGTCAAGGCCAACCCACTTCTGGATGTGAACCCGCACTTGCTGGCAGCTATCCGCAAAGAGGCGGTCGAGGCCAAGCAGATGCCATCGAAGCTGGCTGAGTTTCGCATCAAGCGCCTGAACCGGCCGGCGTCGACCGCGGGCGGCTGGGTGGATCTGACCAAGTGGGCAAAGTGCGCCGGCGAAGTCGATCTCGAATGGCTGAGGGATTACCCCTGCTGGGGCGGTCTGGACTTGGCCAGCACCACCGACATCGCAGCCTTCCGCCTCGTGTGGCTGGTTGATGGGGTCTGGTACACGCACGGCTGGCGCTGGGTGCCATCCGCCGCGGTATCGCAGCGCACGGAGCGCGGCACAGTGCCCTACGCCGGATGGGTTGAAGCATGCCACCTGATCCAGACGGAGGGCGAAGTCACCGACTATGCAGTTATCGAGAAGCAGGTGCTTGAGGCTGTCGAGCGCTTTCAGATTGAAATGATTGCTTATGACGACTGGAACGCCGCGGACTTGGTGAGCCGACTGGTTGACCAGCGGGTGCCGCTGATTCAGTTCGTGCAGGGCACCAAGAGCTACCACCCAGCCATGCAGGCACTGGAGCGGGCCTATGTGGCCGGCAATCTGGCCCACGGAGATGATCCGGTGCTGGCTTGGTGCGCATCGAACCTGGTGGCGCGGCGCGACGTGAACTTGAACATGGCGCCGGATCGCAAGCGGTCGGCGGACAAGATTGATGACATGGCGGCACTATTGATGGCTATCGGCTTAGCGGTGGCGATCGAGTCGGATGATAGCGAAGGGTTCATGGACGCCATTCGAAACCCAATTATTGTTTAGGGAATACAAAATTGAAAGCTGCGCTCTACCTCTTTGTGACGGCAGCGCTGGCGGGGCTGTGCCTTATTTCGGCCGGCGTGTTCTTGCTGGCTGGACTGGGCTGGGCCTTGGTCGCGGGCGGCGCCTGTCTTCTGGTCTGCGCTGCGTTCATCCGCGCGGGCCTGCGTGAGGTGACGAGTGGCTAAGGGTTTTTCTGACGTCATTGTCCGCGCGGCGCAAAGTGATTCGATCTGGCACAACAAGCCTATCAAGCTTACGGACGGCGCGTTCTGGTCGTCGTGGCTGGGCGGGCTTTCGTCTAGCGGGCGCTCGGTCAGCGTTGATCGAGCCATGCGACTGTCGGCTGTGTGGGCGTGCGTGCGACTGATTTCGACATCGGTAGCCGGTCTCCCCTTGGGGCTATATAAACGCCTGCCTGATGGCAGCCGAGACGATGCGCGAGACCATCCGGTGTACGACATCATCCACTTCAGCCCAAACGATGACATGACTGCGTTCCAGTCGTGGCAGGCCGGGGTGGCCTCAATGCTGCTGTGGGGCAATGCTTACTTTCGGATTCAGAGGCTGGGCGCAAAGGTGGTTGCCCTCGACTTTCTGCTTCCAAGTCGCGTGAGGCTCGACACAGATGAATACGGACGCCTGACTTATTTCTACACGCCGAAGAGTGGCGCTGAACGTCAAATCGCTCGCGAAGACATGTTGCACATCCCAGCCTTCACGCTGGATGGCCGGGTTGGCTTGTCCGCCATTCGGTATGGCGTTGATGTGTTCGGCGCTGCAATGTCCGCAGATGATGCGGCCAACAGTACCTTTAAGAACGGCCTCATGCCGACCGTCGCATTCAGTGTCGATCGAATCATGCAAGCAGGCCAGCGTGAGGAATTCCGCGAGTACGTCAAAACGATTTCAGGGGCCTTGAACGCGGGTAAGTCGCCGGTGCTGGAGCAGGGCGTTAAGCCTGAGCAGATCGGCATCAATCCGGTTGACGCGCAGCTTCTTGAATCTCGCAGCTGGTCGATCGAGGAAATCTCGCGCTGGTTCGGCGTGCCGCCATGGATGATCGGCCACACGGACAAGGGAAGCAACTGGGGTACGGGCCTGGAACAGCAGATGATCGCGTTCCTCACGTTCAGCATCTCCTCGATCACCAACCAGATTCAACAAAGTATCAACAAGCGCCTACTGACCGCGGTGGAACGACGCGATTACTACGCTGAGTTCGCGCTCGAGGGCTTCCTGCGGGCAGATAGCAAGACCCGCGCAGAGTTCTACGCATCGGCCGCACAGAACGGCTGGATGAGCCGTAACGAAGTGCGCAAGAAAGAGAACCTGCCACGGGTAGAGGGTGCTGACATCCTCACCGTGCAAACCAACTTGGCCCCTATCGACCAGCTGGGCAGAGCAGACGATGGGCAGGCCGCCCGAGCAGCATTGAAAAACTGGCTCAACGACCAGCCACAGGAGTAAATACCATGCCACGACAACACCTTCCGGTTGCGCCGGAGGGTCGCCCCTGCGCGGCCGTTACGAGCAACATTCAGCCCCGAGCGTTTGATCGCTGGAATTCCGCCATTCGCGCGGAGACCGTCGAGGACGAGCGTTCCATCGGTATCTATGACGTCATCGGCTACGACTGGTGGACAGGCGAGGGGGTGACAGCCAAGCGCGTGGCAGCGGCACTTCGAAGCATGGGTCCGGGTCCGGTCACGGTCAATATCAATTCCCCAGGCGGCGATATGTTCGAAGGCTTGGCGATTTACAACATCTTGCGCGAGCACGACGGCGAGGTGACGGTAAAGGTCTTGGGTCTTGCGGCATCCGCCGCGTCCGTCATTGCGATGGCCGGCGATACCGTGCAGATCGCGCGCGCTGGCTTCCTAATGATTCACAACTGCTGGGTGATGGCGGTAGGCAATCGCCACGACTTGCGTGAGATTGCCGACACGATGGAGCCCTTTGATGCTGCGATGGCCGATATCTACTCGGTGCGCTCAGGAATATCAGTCGAGGATGTCCAGAAGCTGATGGACGGCGAGACTTGGATCAACGGATCGGCTGCCGTTGAGCAGGGCTTCGCTGACGAGCTGCTTGCCTCTGATCAGGTTAAGCAAGGCGAACAGAAGAACGCTTCTGCGGTGCGCCGCCTTGAGGCTGCGCTTCGCGCCTCTGGGATGCCGAAGTCTGAGGCAATGAAACTCATTTCCGAATTCAAGTCCAGCGCGGGCGATCCCGCTGGCAGCGGTGCGGGCGATCCCACCGAGCATGACGCGCCTATGCCCGTCATTGATCTGTCCGCGTCGCTGAACGCGATTAAGTCTATCCAAATTCAAGGAGTCTGATATGACCCAACCTATCGAAAAGCAGGTCGAAGACCTGAACGCCAATATCAAGCGCATTGGCGACGAAATCAAACCCCTGGCCGAGCAGGCGCTGAAAGAAGCCCAGGCCGCTGGCGAGGTTCATGCCGAAACGAAGCAGCAAGTGGACGATGCTTTGCTGAAGTTCGGCGAAATGCAGGCCACCATGCAAGAGCTGGCGCAAAAGATGGCTGCCCAGTCCGACCCGCAGGAGCCGCAAGCGCCGAAGTCCGCCGGCCAACTGGTGGCCGAGAAACTGGCCGAAGATGGCGTGAACGCCTCGTTCCGTGGCTCGCGCCGCGTTGAGATGCCTCAATCTGCCATCACGTCCGTTACGGGTTCTGGCGGTGATTTGGTTCCGGCTGACCGGCGCCCCGGCATTGTCGCGCCGCCTAATCGACGCCTGACCATTCGCAGCCTGGTGGCGCCCGGTACGACCGAAAGCAACAACGTCGAATACGTGAAGGAAACCGGCTTCACCAATAATGCCGCGCCCGTCTCTGAGGGCGGCCCCAAGCCTTACTCCGATATTGCGTTCACGCTTGCTAACGCGCCGGTGCGCACCATTGCTCACCTGTTTAAGGCGAGCCGCCAGATTCTGGACGACGCCTCTGGACTGGCAAGCTACATCGATGCCCGCGCGACCTACGGCCTGGACTTGGTTGAGGAAACGCAACTGCTCTACGGCAACGGCACCGGGGCCAACTTGCACGGCATTATTCCGCAGGCAGAGGCGTTTGTTCCTGCTTTCAACCCTCAGAAAGCGCAAAACATCGACCGCATCCGTCTGGCAATCCTGCAATCGTTCCTCGCCGAATACCCGGCCAGCGGTATCGTGCTGCACCCGACCGACTGGGCGCAGATCGAGCTGACCAAGGACGAGAATGGCAACTACATCATTGCCCGCCCGCAGGACGGCACGCCGGGGCGCTTGTGGAATCTTCCGGTGGTGGAAACCCAAGCCATCACGCAAGACCAGTTCCTGGTCGGCGCATTCAGCCTGGCGTCGCAGATCTTCGATCGCATGACGACCGAAATCCTGGTGTCCACCGAGAACGACAAGGACTTCGAGAACAACATGGTGACCATCCGCGCTGAACGCCGGCTGGCCTTCGCCACGTACCGTCCCGAAGCCTTCGTTGAGGGAAGTCTGACCGCATCGTCCTGATGTTTCTGAGGGCGGCCTTCGGGTCGCCCGTTTCTTTCCAAGGAAATTACATGGTGGACAAAGTTGAGGCGCTGCCCGTCAAGTCGTTCGAGTACGGCGGCACAATTCGCACGCCTGCTCGCGGGGCCTTCTTGATTGACCGTCGCACGGCGCAACAGCTCGAAGGAATGGGGAGCCTGCGCATCGTTCAGCAAAAGCCCGACCCTACGCCGGCCGCTGGGGCACAGCAGTCTGCATCGCCAGCGGCCCCAGCCTCACCGCAGACGACATCGAGCGAGTCCGCGACTGGCGGGCGTCGGGCCCGGCGTCCGAAGCAAGACGAGTCGTTGTAGCCAATACAACCTTTCGTGCCGCGCCTTGGGCTGACGCGCTGTTTGCAATGGACCGGGCGTGGTGGGTGGCTCATATAGATGAGGTGCGGGAAGCATTTGCTGGGCGCCTGCTTACATCGCTGCCACATTGTTTCGGCGCCGAGAGCATAAGGGTCGCTGATTACAAAAACAGCGGGGCTGGCGCAATCTTGTCGGCTATTCATTTTGGCGCTCAGCGAGTCATTTTGCTGGGCTACGACTGCCAACGCACAGGCGGCCGGGCCCACTGGCATGGCGATCATCCGAAGGGGCTGGGCAATGCCGGCTCACTCAACAAATGGCCCGCGCAGTTTCAGAAGCTGGCGCGAGACCTTCGTAACTTCAACATCGTGAACTGCACCCGGGAAACGGCACTGACTTGTTTCCCTCGGGTCGACTTGGAGCATGCGCTTCGTGACGAACAAGACTGTAGTGACCTGGCTATGGGCCGGGAATCGGGATTACCTGCCTGAGCACGTGAATGTGTTGGCGGCCATGTTCCGCCGCCATCTGGCCGATCCACACCGGTTTGTTTGCATCACCGACATGCCAGGAAATTTCGGCCCTGGTGTGGAGGTGATGCCAATGCCGCCGGCGGCCAAGGCGCTCGGCAAGTTCCGCACGCCCGAGGGTGGGCGTTTTCCGAGTTGCTACCGGCGGCTGTGGATGTTCTCTGCCGAGGCGAAATGCCTGGGCAAGCGCGTGCTGATGGTCGATATTGATCTGGTGTTGACCGGCAGTGTGGATCACCTGTTTGCGCCGCGGGCGCGGTTCGTGGGCTGGCAACCGAAGGCAAGCTGGGGCGGAACCGAACGCCTGGGCGGCGGCATGTATCTGATGACGCCCGGCGCCCATACCGAGGTGTTCGACGACTTCAAAGGCATGGAATCCATCATCGCGGCCCGCGCCGCCGGCTTCCGAGGCAGTGATCAGGCCTGGATGAGCTACAAGCTGGCCGGCAAGGTCAAGCTCTGGCCGCAGGGCGTGGGCATCTACAGTATCCGCGACCTGAAAGATGGCCGCTTGCCTGCCGATGCCTGCCTGGTGCAATTCAACGGCACGGGCAAGCCCTGGCACGGCCGGCCCGCTTGGACATCGGAGCACTGGAAGAAATGAGCATCATTGCACTGGAAACGGCCAAGCAGTACCTCGACGTGATCCACAGCGCCGACGACACCAAGCTGCAGATGCTGCTGGATGCCGCCGAGGATGAGGCCGCGCAGTACATCAATCAGCCGCTGGTCGAACTGCAGACAGAAGAAGCAAGCAGCGAACAGCCTGACGCGCTGCCGGGTAGTGTTGTGATGGGCGTGATGCTTCTGTTGCAGGCCGCGTATCAGGCCACTCCCGACGACGCAGAGAAACTGCGCCGAGCGGCCGAGGTGAGGCTCACGCCGTATCGCATCGGCTGGGGGGTGTGATGCTGGCTCATCGACTCCGGCACCGCGTCACTTTCCAGCATAAGGCCGAGCCGCAGCGCAACGAGGACGGGTTCATCATTCCCGGCTCCGGAGGCTGGCAGACGGTCACGCTGGCGGATGGCACAAAGCTTGAGAACGTGCCCGCTGAAGTGCTGACCGGACCCGGCAAAGAGTGGGTCGGTTCTGGCGCTCCGCAGGCTGAGACTTCGGCGCGTATCAATCTGCGATGGTTCCCGGCTGACGAACGCAACATGGCCAGCTGGCGTGTGCTGTGGGATGGTCGGACATACTCAATCCAGTCGGCTGACACCGACGCAACCGCCCGACGTGAGTGGCGCTTGCGCTGCGTGTACGGGCCTACAGAGGGGCAGTGATGAAAGAGCAATTGGATCGTATTGAAGCCAAGCTTGACGCGCTTCTGGAAGCCCTCGCCGAAGAGGACGAGGACGAGCCGCAATACGACCTCGACGGCAACTTGATGGAGGGCGGTGAGCGTGACGAATCGCAATCCCTGGACTAAGCCATGAAAGTTGATATGAAAGTTGAAGGGCTGAACGGGGTGTTGGAAACCTTGCAAAGCCTTCCGAGCGAGGTCGTGAGTAAGCGAGGCGGCCCGGTGAAGCTGGCGCTGGCCAAGGCTGCGCGCGTTATCCGCGACCAGGCCAAGATCAATCTGAAAGCCGCCATCGCACTGAACGGCGATGTGTCTACCGGCTTGCTGGAGAAGAACGTAGTAGTCACGCGCGGCAAGGAACCCATCGGCACGAAGGGCGAACGCTACCTCGTGCGCGTCCGGCGCAAGGCTTATGACGGCGCCAAGATCGGCAAGCGTCAGAAGGCCGGCAAGCGCGTGACAACGCACAAAACTGGGGCGCTCTTGGAATACGGCTCCAGCCACCAACCTGCTACGCCCTGGCTGCGCCCCGCAGTGAAGCAGAAGGGGCAGCAGGCCATCGAGGTGTTCACCTCAGACCTGAACCGCCGCATAGACGCCACGGTGAAGAAGTTGGCCCAGCAGAATAAGGGGAAGTGAAGTGCTCGCACCGATCTACCGAACGATCAACACCGCTGCGGTGCGGGCCATTCTCGGCAACCCGCCGCGCATCTACGGCAGCGGCCTTGCGCCCCAAGGCGTCACGGCGCCGTACATCACATGGTTTGTTGTCGCTGGTCGACCCTATGACCACCTGAGCGGAGCGCCGGGCGCAGACAACGATAGCATCCAGATCGATTGCTGGGCAGGTCCCGGCGATGATCAAGAGCTGGTCTGCATCAACTTAGCAAAGGCCGTGCGTGATGCGCTCGACGCCGCCGGTCAGGCCAACCGCATCATCATCGACACCCGAGAGCCGGATACGAAGCTGTTTCGTATCGGCTTGCAGGTCGAATTCATCCATAACCGATAACCCGGCGGTCGCCGGTCAACATCGCCACCTTCGGGTGGCTTTTTCTTTTGGAGGTCTCTTATGACTGCCGGAGTACTCAAGAGCCAGGGCACGCACCTGTATTTTGCCAACCCCTCTTCCACCGACCCTGATCTCATCAAACTGTCTTGCCCGACTGGTATCAGCGGCCTGGGCGGTGCGCGCGAGCAGACGGACATCACCTGCTTGGATGACGTCGATGAGCGGGAATACCAGGCCGGCCTGGCCGCCGCAGGCCAGTTGTCGGTTCCGTTCAATTTCATCCCGTCCGCTGCTTCTCACCAGACGCTGTTTGATCTGAAGAAATCTGGCGAAAAGATCGACTGGATTATCTGCTTTTCGGATGGTACCGCGCCCCCGACGCTCGCCGCCGGTGACATTGTGCCGCCCGCATTGCGGACAAGCGCCGAGTTCGTGGCTTATGTGGCTGACGTGAATATTGAAGTTGCCAATGCCGCGCAGGTTTCGGGCACGCTCACCCTGCAACGCAGCGGCAAGGTGGAGTGGAACTGGAACGGCCCGACGCCGTAACGAGTTTGGCCGCAGCCGGGGAAGCCCGAATGCGCGATGCCCTGGCGCGCTGCTGCGGCCAACCTATTCCAGGGCAACCCCTTTTTCATCACCGACCCGGCCACCGCGCCGGGTTTTCCATTTCCACCAGGGAAAACATCATGGCCACCAAGAAAACCGCACCTGTCGCCGTACCTTCCAGCATCGTTACCGACGACCTGTTCGTCACTGACGACATCATTGAAGAGGAAGTCACGCTGGGCGATGGCAGCAAGCGCACGATGTATTTCAAGCAGTTGAGTGCCGCCGCCATCAAGCAGCACTTCGCGGCTGAGCGCTCGAAAGTTCGCAAGGTTCGCGATGGCGCGACCGCTCGCCTGATTGCGCGCAGCCTTGTTGAGCAGGATGGACGGCAGGCGCTCACCGCTGAGCAGGCAGCACGCCTCAAGCCGGTTGTGTCCGGTGCCTTCTATTTCGCGATCCTGAAGGTCAACGGCATCATGCAGGACGTGCCGGCTGCGCCTGTCTCCAAGGCGGATTCCGAAGACGAGGATGACGACGATATCGACCTGGGCCTCGATGATGATGGCGAGGGCGAGGATGCAGTGCCGGATGAAGAGGGTGAGGCCGAATCGGGAAACTTATGAAGGCCGGCTCCGAGATATGGTTCCTGCATGTTCTGGCGCTCGCCCTCGGAAAAACCGTGGGCGAGATCCAGGGCATGACGCATCGGGAGCTTGAGTCGTGGAAGAAGTTCTACCAGCTTCGTCCGTTCGACGATGTTCACCGTTACCACCGGCCGGCGGCCGTCATTGCGCACTCGATGGGCGGCGGCGGGGACATCGGCCGCACCATCGACATGCTCATCAATGCGCGGGAAACCATCGCGGAGCTGGAGAAGGCGCTCGACGGGGAGTTCTCAGAGGCCGACAAGGCGACGATTAAGGCGCTGATGGGGTAGCATACCTGTGTCGAATTGATACGGGGAGTGGCGGAATGGAAATATTTGCTTTCTGGGCATTGCTCGCCTTGTTGGTTGGTGTGCTGGCATCCAGCTTCGGGCGCAATGGCTTTGGGTGGTTTCTCATTGCGCTCGTGCTGTCGCCCTTGATCGGTGGTGTTGCTTTGCTGATCGCCGGCAAAAAGGACGGGGGGGCCAGCCAGCGAGCCAGTGGCCCCACTATGAAATGCCCGGAGTGCCGGGAGGAAATATTGCAAGAAGCTCGCGTGTGCAAACACTGCGGGCATAGGCTGCTGACGCCGGAGGAGGCGTTGGCGAGAGAGTCGGCAGCATCTATCAGGGTGCGTAACCGAAGGCTGCTTGCTCTGGCGATTGTGGGGGCAATGGCCTACATCATCTACAACAGCAACACATAAATCAATCATCCGCTTCGGCGGATTTTGTTTTACCCGGCCCTGCCACTTTTGGCGGGGCTTTTCTATGGGCGCGTGAAATGGCAACAGCAGGCTCTATCGTTATCGACTTGCTCGCGCGAACCGGTTCGTTTACTACGGACATGGACCGTGCGCGCAAGAAAGTTGACGAGTTCGGCAACGACCTGAAAGGGATGGTTGCGCGCCTAGATCGCGCAGCTATCGCTATTGCTGGTGTGGCAGCCGGGGCTGCTGCTGGAATGGTCGCTCTGACCATGCAGACCGTCAAAACGATGGATGCCACATCAAAGATGGCAGATCAAATCGGGGTGACAACGGAGGCGCTTACGGGTTTGCGATTTGCGGCGCAGCAGTTTGCCAACATCTCCGACCAGACGTTCGATATGGCTCTGCGCCGAATGACTCGGCGTATCGAGGAAGCCGCGCAGGGCGGCGGTGGCGCAAAGGCCGCGTTCGAGGCGATGGGCCTGAGTGCGAAAGAGCTTGCGCGCTTGTCCGCAGATCAGCAGTTCATGCGTATTGCCGATGCAATGCAGAAGACCGACAAGCAGGCGCAGCGGCTCAAGAACACTATGGCGATCTTCGACACAGAAGGCATGCCGCTGGTTAATGCACTCAGTCAAGGGTCGGAGGAGCTTGAAAAGAATATTGAGCTTGCCACCAAGTACGGCGTTGTTCTCAGCACGCAAGCGGCGCGCTCTGCTGAACAGCTATCAGACAATCTTTCGCGCCTGTCGTCTATTCAGGATGGCTGGCGCCAGCAGCTGACCACGGCAATGCTGCCGGCGCTTGAGCGCATGTCGGGATACATGCTCGGTGTAGCCGAGTCCGCGCTTGAGGTGGGCGACTCGCGTCAGCGGATCGAAGAGTTCAGTCGTGTGGCGGTCGAGTTCGTCGATGACTTAGCACGCTCTTACGCTGGACTGACTGTGATGGGGCGCGGCGTACTGGACATGTTTGCCGAGCTGGATGACGCCGCGCTCGGGTGGCTTGAGCCGTTCAAGGCGCAAACGCAGTCCGCCACAACCATTTTGACGCAATCTTTCTCCGAGTCCATCCTGAGCACCGCGAAGGAAATCGATAAGCTTGTTGGATTTGCTGGTGGCGTCATGGAGGCCTGGGGGGTTGCTGTACACAACATCGAGGAGTATTTCCGCTCGGCTTGGAACGGCGTCCTGATCGAAACCGAAGATTTCATCAACAAGTTGATCGAAAAAATAAATCCCGTATTCGAGAAGCTTGGGAGAGACGGGTTTGAACCGATTAAGTTGGCTGACGATGATTTCATCGCTCTCTATTACGACATAAAGGAGGCGTTCGACGCGGGTTATGAGTCGGCTGTGAGGCTGGTCAACATGACTGGCCGCGTCCAGACGGCATTCGATGGTGTCGCCGCATCGTCAGCCGGCGCTACTGGTGGCGGCGGTAATGGCGGTGGCGGTGGCGGTGGCGGGGGCGTGAAGGGGCTGTCGAAAGAAATGCAGTCCCTCATCGACAAGCTGCTGCCTGCCGAAAAAGCACTCAAGGACTACCACAAAGGCCTGGGCATGCTTTCGTCCGGATATCAGTCAGGGGTGCTTAGCACCGCTCGGTATACGAAGGCGCTTGAGGCTCTGAACCTCGCCTACGCCAAGCAAGTCAACGATCTTCTCCCCGAGTCCGTAAAGAAGGCCCGCGAATCCGTCAAAGCCGCCCAAGATCAGGAAAAGGCACTGCGCCAGCAAATCCGCACGTTCGGGCTGGCCGAATCCGCGGTCACGGCGCTTGCGATTGCTGACACAGATGCGGCCCTGGCCAAGCTGGAGGCCGCAAAGGCCAGTGCCATTGCGGCCGGTGCCAGCGCTGAGCGTGTGCGCGAGATTGAAGCCGAGATCCATGCTCTCACGCAGCTGAGGGAGCTGCAGACGGGCATCGCCGCCCAGCAGCAGGGCCTTGAGTGGCTGAACAAGCAGAAAACTCAATGGGACGAATGGGAGCGGCAGGTCGAGCAGATCTTCGGGCGAGTCGGCCAAAGCCTCACCGATTCAATTTTCGACGGTGCCAAGGACGGAAAGGAGCTGCTCAAGGATGTCTTCAAGGGCCTGACGTTCAACGTCTTAATAAATCCGGTCATGCAGGCCGGCCAGCAGTGGGTGACGCAGCAGTTGGGTGGCATGTTCGGCTACCAGAATCCGCAGCAGCAAGCCGGGGGCGGCGGATTCGGCTTCAGCGGTGGCGGCGTGTTTGGCGCCGGTGCTGTGCAGACCGCCGGCGACTGGTTGTTGCGCAGCGGCTTGGCCCCCGAGACCGGCGCCAAGATGCTGATGAACGCGGACAGCATCGCGACGTCTGCGGGCAACATCCTTGGCTACGGCAAGGCGATATGGGATCTCACAGAAGGGCGTTATGGCTCTGCGGTGGGAACGGCCATTGGTCAATTTGCGGGCGGTCCAATTGGCGCAGCCGTGGGCAGCATGCTCGGGGGCGTCGTCGATGGCCTCTTTGACCGCGAGCCCACCACGCGCCATGGCCAGCGTACAGCTGTCGGGCTATACGGCGGCGAATACCAGACGATTGCATCCGACAGCCGGCAAGCGGCAAACACGGACGCCGCGATCAGAAGCATGATGGAAGAGGCGACCCGAAACGTGGATCGACTCTTTCAAGCCATCGGCGTTGATGCCGCGATTGACAGCTTGTACGGAATCACTGAGTCGTCAATCAAAGGTGATCGACAGGGTGTTGCCTCGGGTGGTCAGCTGAGGATCGATGACCAGCTGCGTCAATTCGGCGTTGATTGGGCCTCCGACATGACGATCCGTGGATTCGGGGGATGGTCTGAAGCGGAGATGCTTCCCAGGCTCGCGATGGACCTGCAGATCTCGATGTTGGAGGCGTTTCAGAGGGTGGCCGAGGCCGACCAGCTGCCCAACGCCCTTGCTGAAATGATCGAGGGCGTGTACCTGCGCGGTCTGGGAGAGGCTGATCTGACCGCGCTAACCACACGATTCAGCGCCGTTATCGAACAGGTTTCTGCATTTCAGATCGCCGTCGAGCGGCTGCCGTTTGCCCAGCTGCGTGACCTGTCGTTTGACGCATACGCAAACCTGATCCAGTTCGCCGGCGGCCTCGAAAACCTCGACGCAGGCATGACGGCTTACTTCGAGAATTTCTATTCCGAGGCTGAGCAGCTCGACTGGCTGAGCCAACAGTTGGGCTCGGCGTTTGCGGATCTCGGCATGACGATGCCGGACGTGACTCAAGGAGCGGATGCGGCGAAAACGCAGTTCCGGGACATTGTTGAGTCGCTGGACCTGACGACAGAGTGGGGCCAGCAGGCCTACTCGACAATGATGTTGCTGTCGGGCAGTTTTGCCGAACTCGTCACTGGCATGGAGAGCCTCAATCCAGTCATCGACGATGTGACCAGCGGCGTCGACGCTCTTTCCGCCGCAGCCGCGCAGTTCCAAAGCGCCGCCCAGGCAGCCCAGCGCGCTATGCAGATGGTGAGCACCGGCGGCAACCTGGCGGATCGGATCGGCGGGATGCTTGGATTGGATCCCGTCTTTGCGATGCGCCGCGAGCAGGAACTCTGGGCCACGATCGGCACAGCAAGCTACGAACAGCAGCTCGAAATGTCGGGCGAGCTCACCGACATGGTGCTCAACCGCATCAATGCAGAGCAGCAAGCAAATCAGCAGCGCCTCGTGACGATCCGCGAGGAGCTGACGACCTACCGGCGTATGCGGGATATCGGTCTGTCGCTGCAGACATATCTGGGCTCGCTTGAGTCCAGTAATTTAGCGCCATACTCCCTGGCGGAAAAAGTCAGCAACGCCGAAAGTGAGCTGGCCAGCCTTGTTGCAGCCGCCCGGGGCGGCGACGAAAACGCCGCTCGGCAGGTCCAGGGTGCGCTGCAGAATGCGCTCACCCTGTGGCGCGATTACGGCGCATCCGGCGCCGAGTACCAAGAGGCCTACCACCGGTTGACCGGCATGGTCGGCAACCTCGCGAATGCGGCAGTCAGCGACGCCACGCGCCAGATTGCGCAGCTTGAGGCTCAATCCGCGGCCCTGGAGGGCATGTCGGGGATCAGCGCTGAGAGCCTAGCCCAGCTGCAACAACTGTACGACATCACGACAGCGGCGACCGAGGCTGCATACAGCCAGTACCAATCCGAGCTTGCCAATGCCAACAGTGAGCTGGCGCAGTTGGAGCGCATGGGGCTGGATACGGCACGCCTGCACGATGTCGTGGACCTGCTCAAAGGCCTGCCGGCTCAGCTCGCAGCCCAGATCCAGGCGTCATCGTCGGGCAGTTTGCAGTACATGCTCAACAACCCGGACGTCACCGCAGCTCACGCGCAATACGGTCTCGGATCGCCGACCGACTACGCCCTTGAGCACTATTCGAACTACGGGCAGGGCGAGGGCAGGAATTTCAATGCGACGCGCGAAGAACAGTATCTGCTCAATAACCCGGATGTGCTTGACGCTTATCTGCAGGGCGCCTGGGGCTCTTCTTCGGCGGCTGAGGCTGCCAGGGATCATTACGATCGGTACGGGCGGCTTGAGGGGCGGGCATTTGCGCTCGGTGGGCTGGCGACGCCTGGATGGGCGATGGTCGGCGAACGTGGGCCCGAGTTTGTCGATTTCAGGACATCGGGCCGCGTCTACTCCGCTAGCCAAACCAACGACATACTGCGCAGCATCAGCGGTGGCGGCCAGAGCCATGGCAATGAGGCGCTTATCAACGAGATTCGGGCGCTGCGCCAGGAGGTTTCCCGTCTGCAACAGGTGGTGGCGGATGGCGCGCGCACGCAGGCGCAGGCCACCGCTGAATCCTCAAGCAGGAGCGCAAAAGCAATCGTGGATGGCGTCGGCCAGGCCGTTACACGCCGCGAGCGTGAGGACCTGAACGCCCGCAAGATGAAACGAATAGGAGTGCCGGCATGACCGAAGCTGAATACCGACGCTGGCTGCGCGATGACACTGTGCGCCGCACTGTGCTGCTTGAGATCGACACTGATCCCATGCGCCGGCTGTCGGTGATCCCGTACACCACATTACCGACGGACGCTACGCCGAACGTGCGCTATGACGCGCTCGTCAAGGGTGGCGTGGGGTATCAGGAGCGGCTGAGCCTGGATGGTGGGTCAACTGGTAGCTTTGCATCGATCGAGTTGCACAACGAAGACGGCGCGCTCGACGCATGGATGGGCGACGTGTGGCGGAATAGAGCAATCAGGATTTATTACGGTGATGTGTCGTGGGAGCGCAGCGATTATCGGCTCGTTGCCGCCGGCGTGGTTGATCGCTGCGAACAAGATGAAAACACTGTGATTATCACCCTGGTGGATAAACTTGAGGCACTTAACGAGGCGCTGACTGAGGATTTGCTTGGTGGCCCCGGGCAAGATGCTGACAAAGTGATGCCTTACACGTTCGGCGAGTGTCATAACATTACGCCAGTCCTTTATAACACCGCAGTGCATGAGTATAGGTTTAGCGGCGCAGGAACAGAGAGAGTAATCGAGGTTAGAGCCAACGGTGTCATAGTGGACTTTGTTGCCATTCCTGGCGGATTTAGACTAACCCAATCGCCTATCGGAACTATTACAGCGAGTGTGCAGGGTCACTCCGTAGGCGGGTACAAAAACCGTATTGCCCCGCTCATCCAGTTGTTGGCAACTTCATTCGGCCCAGCCAGCAATAGATTCACCAGTGATGATCTGGACGCAGATAGCCTGGCTGCTTTTGACCTGGAGCATCCTGAGCCTGTTGGTCTTTATGCCAGGGACTACATCACCGTCCTGCAGGGCATCGTCGAATTAGCGAAATCAGTCGGCGCACAACCCATCATGAGTAGGACGGGCAAGCTGCGGCTCTTAAGAGTGCAGTTGCCTGCATCGGGGGACGCTGCCGTTATACGCCCGTCAGACTACGAAGAAGGGAGCTTAGAGCCCATTGGACATAGTAGAGTCATCGCTGGGGTTCGAATTGACTACTGTCGAAATTGGACCGTGCAGCAAATTATTGAAAACGGAGTGCCGGAAGCGCACCGCAATCTATATGCGCAGGAATGGTTGACAGCCAGCGCAACTGATCCATCAGTAGCAGCAGAATATCGAATCAGCACCGAATCGGAAAGCGAGCCGACGATGCTGCTCCGTAACGAGGACGCGCAGGCCGAAGCGAATCGCGGTCTGGCCCTGTGGTCTTCGCCACGGACTGTGTATCGAGTACGGGGATTTGCGCAGTTGCTCGAATTGCAGTTGGGGCAGGCTGCGACGATCTACGGGGACCGCTTCGGTCTGGAAGCCGGCAAAACCGGCCAGATTGTCGGCCTTGACCCTGACTACACGACCGGCCGCTGTAATGTCGAGGTGTTGATCTGATGGCCGATATTCAAAACGACCGCGACTTACTGCTGCAAGCAGATCCGGTAAGATTCATCCCTCCGCCGCTGCCTCAAGAAATTCAAGATGCTGTAAACGCCACAAAAGGATTGAGCATCGTAACGACCGGTGATCAATTCAAGGTTAGCAATGGGATTCCCAGTCCTGCGAGCATTATATTTACAATAAATTTTCGTCTCATAAGTGGGGTAGTAAGCTGGTCGGTGGTGCAGGGTACGGCGACACTGGGCGTATCAGGCAACACAGCAACACTTCTGTCCATAAATATGAGTACGGACCGTGTCCGAGTCCGCGCGGCAATAACCGTCGACGGGGTTTTGTATTCGGATGAAGTGGACGTAACTCGCGTCTCAGATGGATCGCCGGGACAATCGGGCAGTGACGGGGATTCCGTGGACGCCGTTTTTCGTCGCCTGCCAATACAACCATCCACTCCGTCCCCATCTGTCGGGACCCCGAGTGGATGGTATAGCGACGTCAACCAAGTCCCGCCGGACAGCTCGCCAATGTGGTCAAGTATGGGGACGCGCCAGGGCGGGGCAACAAACTATATTTGGCAAACCCCGCTGAAAATTGAGGGTTCGGACGGGGGCGCTGGACTGTCCATTGCCGAAGTGACTGTTTATCGCCGGCTTGCATCCGTACCCCCGACGCCCACCGGTGGGTCGTTTAACTTTGGGACGCAGACTCTGACGCCGCCGGCGAACTGGTCCTGGTCAATCCCCACCGGGACGAACCCGGTATACATATCCAAAGCCGTCGTATCGGTCCAGGGTACGACGGGGGTAGTAGCGGTTACGGGATGGTCGGCGCCCGTCCTGTCGATGAGCAACGGCGCCGCCGGCAATCCGGGCAGCGACGGAAGCCGGGGCACAGTACAGATATCTGCTGCGCGAACCCCGGCAACTTGGAGTGACGCGGCTGCGAATACCGCGATCACGAACTGGACAGGATCGTCCACACGCGTTCCCGGGGATCAGGTTGCGCTCTACAACCAAGCCGGCGGATGGGCGGAAACCCGAGTTTGGACGGGATCTATCTGGCAGTTTGTACAGCAATTAATCGACGGGAATTTAATTGTTACGGGATCTTTTACGGCGGACAAAATTACTGGCGGGATCTTTACGGGTTTGGCATTCCGGACGGCGGCAAGCGGTCGACGGATTGAAATTGACTCCGCTAATAACGCTATTGTGTTTTATAACGCAACTGGGGGTTTAGCCGTATCGCCTAGGCTTGAGTCCAGTATTCAAACTGGACAAGGCATTCGTATTCTCTCTCCGTCCGGGGGAGGTACAACGTCCATTCAAAAGGAGGGGGGTGGTACGGCTCTTGACGTGACTTCTCAGAATGGTTTCGGTATTTCCATAACTTCTAACGGCTTTGGGGCATCGCAAGGAATAGGATTAAGAATTAATGCTAACGGGTTTCCTGACATATGGCTTACCCCTACCCCGGTTCTTCCGTCCCAAAGATTCGAAGGGGCGGTTTGCTATTACAACGGGTATTTATGTTTTGCAAACGGGTCTCATTGGTATCGATGTGAGGCCACTCAACTTACTTAAAGGACTTGATCATGAAATACACTCGCGATACTCAAATTCTGAGCCTGACAATACAAGTGCCCAGCTCGGTGCAGCCAATCGACGGCATTGCCGTGCAGCTGGCACACATCGAAACCCTGAAGGACGCACAAGGAAACCAAGTCGGGCATCAGCAACATTTCCAGCGACAGATCATCAAAAGCGATTTGACGCCGGAAATTATCAGTCAACTCAATGCTTCTCTTGCGTATTTGGGTTATCAAATTGCCCCCATCGACGAGGCAAAATAAATGAGCGCACGCAATCTCCGCATCGTCAGCGATAACGTTGCCGACGCTGCTGATATCACTGTGTCCAATACAGCGGCTGGCCTGGGTGCTGAATGGCTGAAAACAGAGATCAAGAGCGAGGTATGCCGCATCCTGTCAGGCACTGGCACAATAACGCAGCAGTGGGATGATCCGGTGGGCGTGGATTGCGTGGCGATACCGGCGTGGAATGGATCAGCGTCGAGCGAGATCCGGGTGCGCTGCTATTTCGAGCGTACGGGCGGCACAGCGGTATATGACAGCGATTGGCAATGGGCCGCGCCGGGCCCGATGATGGAGCACTGGGATTTCTCGCAGCCGCTGAACGTCAACAATTTCGCCGATGGCGCGACGGTCAGCGCTGTCTGGGTACCCAACATTTCGGCCCGCCGCGTCGTCATTGATTTGCGCGACCCAGAGCGTACGTTTCTCGACGTCTCCCGTGTCGTCGTGGGCACCGCGCTCAGCTTGTGCGGTGTCTCTTACGGATCAAGCGCGAGCCTCACTGACGACACCACGGTCACCCGGACAGCGGGCGGGGATTTGCGGGTGGAGCGTGGCGCAAAGAGTCGGGCGATCAGCTTGAATATGGACCACATACCCCCAGACAAGCGACATCAGATCATGAGGATTATCAATGCCGGCCTTGGGCGTCGGCATTTTTTTTCGGGGTATGCGAGTGGCGGCGACCCGAGTCTTGAGCAGGAATTGATGATGTACGGCGTGCTGTCCACGGTCCCGACGCTCACGCATGTGACATACCGCAGTGATGGCTCGCAGTTTCAAATTGAGGAATGGTGATGAGCGAGTTTTTCTTCGATAGGGACCCGGGGCCAGAGATCCGCCGCAAACTCAACGAGATGTGGGCGGATTGGCTGGCGGCACTGGAAGAAGCCGTTGGCCCGCAGGGCTGGGCGCCGGTGATCGGCGTCGCGAACGATGGCGCGCGCCGCGTGCTCCAAATTGTCGACTGGACCGGGGGCGAAGGAGACAAACCGACGATTACCGGGTACCTAGGGCCCTCCGGCATCGTGCCCACCGCCGCTCAGGCAACTGACGTACGAGGCGACCAAGGGCTCCAAGGGGTGCAGGGAATCCAAGGGATCCAGGGCATACAGGGCCCGCAGGGTGAAGAGGGGCCCCAAGGCATACAGGGCCCGAAAGGCGATGAAGGGCCGCAGGGTGAAGAAGGGCCAAAGGGAGACGAGGGTCCACAGGGAAACCCCGGTCCCGCCAACACTCTAAGCATTGGCACCGTGCAAGGCGGCGCGAGCGCGGACGCCACGATTACCGGCTCATCGCCGTCCCAAGTGCTTAATTTGGTGCTGCCAAAAGGTGATGATGGCGACCAGGGCCCGAAGGGCGATAAGGGGGATAAAGGCGATAAGGGGGATACCGGCGAGCCGGGCCTGCAGGGTGATCAGGGCGATAAAGGTGATGCTGGCGAAGACGGCTGGTCCCCCGTTATCGCGACCGTACCTGACGGCGACCGGCGCGTACAGCGCATTGATGATTGGATAGGAGGGACTGGGGACAAGCCCGCCACCGGATATATTGGACCAGATGGGCTTGTCGCCGATATAGGAGACGCCACTGACGTTCGCGGTGCCCCTGGTGCCGGCGCGGTCTCCAAGGTCAACGACAAAGATCCGGACGGCTCTGGAAATGTCGACATTGAGATCGAAGACATCCCGGGACTGGGAGAGGCTCTTGCGGACGCGGGGAAAGTCAAGACCGTTGCCGGGAACGCGCCCGACGAGGAAGGAAACGTAGCGCTCGGTAAAAGCGATGTCGGTTTATCCAATGTAGATAACACCTCGGACGCGAACAAGCCGCTCAGTACGGCCGCCGTATCTGCTCTTGCTGATAAGGTCGACAAGCAGGCCGGCTATGGACTCAGCCAGGAAAACTACACGCTGGCGGAGAAGTCCAAGCTTGCCGGGCTTGAGGGCAGCAGGTTTAAGGGCGAGTTCGCTTCCCTGGCCGCTCTGCAGTCTGCCCATCCTACTGCTTTAGCTGGGGATTACGCAGACGTTGACGAAGGGGTGGGGCAGGACGTAGCACGGTATATCTGGGACTCGACAGACTCTGAGTGGGTTAAAGCGGCGGGCGAATCTACACAGATGACTGCTGCGCAGGTCAAAACGGCGTATGAATCCAATCCGGACACAAATGGTTTTACGGACGCGGAAAAGACTAAGCTTGGAACTGTGGCTACAGGTGCTACGGCCAATACGGGCACGGTCACATCTGTCCAGGCTTCTGTACCTACCGGATTGCAAGTTTCGGGTGGCCCTATTACCGCTTCCGGCACTCTTACCATTAGCTATCAAACTGGTTATTCGATCCCGGCCAACACTAAACAATCACAGTGGGACGCTGCATACGGATGGGGCAACCATGCGAGCGCTGGTTATGTGCTTGGGTCTGCACTTGCCGCTGTCGCTACGACTGGCAGCTACGATGACCTGGTCGATAAACCCACAATCCCGACGCTATCACCGCTCGCAACTTCTTCTGAGATTTTTGCGTTGACAGGTGCGGATACTGTTACCCCGGGAGCGTTAGGTACTGCGGCTGCTTTTATAGGGACGATATCCGGAGGCACATCCCCCTCGTTTAACTGGTCTGCCGCAAACCAGTATTCAATGACTCTAACTGGCAATCGGGCGCTGCCCAATCCTACGAATTTGGTGCCGGGAACGACCCGAATAATTCATGTTACGTCGAGCAATGCGACCCAACGAACACTATCGTTCGGAACTTGGTATGTCGGCGATCTTCCCGTTGTGCAAGTCACTAATACAGCGGGGATGCTTTTGTTTCTATTTGCTGTCGCATCTGGAATGATAGTCGTTACCGGGAAGCCGATATGATTCCGGGATTTGATGCTGCGCCGATGATGATGGGTGGGCCAAGCGGCCCCGCGTTGGGTGAATTATTCGAGGGCGGATACTATGTTGGCGATATAACGGTAGGCGGGAGCAGTTATCGGGTGCTTCTTTCCCCAAGGGAGTCTGCGGTTGATTCTATAGCGTGGAGATCTCTTGCCACCTCTGTCCCTGGTGCATCAAGCAGCACTGATGGACTAAGCAATACGGCAGCAATTATTGCATCCAGTGGGACGACTCCTGCGGCTAGTCACTGCGTCGGGCTCTCTATTGATGGATATAGTGATTGGTACTTACCTGCAAGAGACGAGCTAACACTCGCGTTCTCAAACAATGCCGCACTACCATCTGGACAAAATTTTGGTGTATTTGGACATTGGACATCCACAGAAAGCAATGCAACCTCGGCATGGGTCAGGGGGACGGGCGGTGAGGCTTCGATTAACAAAACAACAACTTCTGGAACAACTGCGAGGGCAGTCAGAAGATCTCTAATATCATAATGAAAGCCATTCAGAGTCTACAGTATGACAAATGGTGTGTCATATTCTGAACCGACCTATATTTATTGAGGGACAACATGATACCCACACTTAAATCCGAGCATCTCACCCTCCTTGGCAATCCAACACTGACCAATCTGGATGAAACGGAGCGCGCCCCCCTGCAAACGATTATTGCCCGAGGCCAGACGTACGCCGTGACGTTCGGTGTATACCTGTGCGCCGACAATCCGCCTGAATATGACCCTGTGACACAGCGGATCGTGCGCAACCCGATTGATCAGTGGAAATTCACGAAAACGAATCCGGCGGTTACGTATACGGTGATCAATATCCCGTTTGATGAGCTTCGGGATGCTGCGCTCGATCGGATCAATGGGGAGTATCAGATGCGCACCGCAGTGCTGGCCGCAGACTATCCAGAGGACGAGCAAAAGTCCTGGCCGGTGCAGATTGCTGAAGCGGCGATCGTGCTCGGCGCCGATGACCAGCCGACCCCATGGATTGATAATGCGGCGGTCGCGCGAGGGATCGCCCGCGAGACACTTGCAGCGCTCATCACTGCTCAAGACACGGCATACCGTGCCTATCACGGCCAGCTCACAGGTATCCGGCAAGCCCTGCGCGATCAAGTGTACGCAGTGCCGGATGACGAGCACGCGGCCGCTGCGTTTGCCGCGATTGTGTGGCCAGAAACCGAGACCGAACCCGAAACCACCTGACCCGGCACCTGCCGGGTTTCTTCTTTTGGCCCCCGAGTGGGGCTTTTTTACGTCCACAACCAGCGGAGGCGGGTATGCCCCAAAGGATATTCAAAATGCATAACGACGGCATGCATGCAGCAATCAGCACGGGCGGCGGCCTGGCGGCCTATTTGGCGACCTTCAGCGTGCTCGTGCCTATCCTGTGGGCCGTGTACGTCCTGATCCTGATCGCCATCAAGCTGCCGGAGCTGTACGACAAAAACCCGCTGTTCCGGCGCGTTGTGGATCGGGTGGCCAGCATCGTGAGGTGGCGCCGTGGAGCTTAAGACCAAGATCGTCACGTACCTGTTCGTCGGTGGCGCCGCTGTCGTGGCGGCCAGCCCGGCGCTCATGGACTTCCTGGGTCGCTGGGAGGGCCAAGGGCAGTACGTCGTGTACGCCGACAAGCTCGCCGGCGGTCTGCCTACCGTCTGCAAGGGCATCACGCGGTACACGAGCCAGTACCCGGTGATTGTCGGCGAGCGCTGGTCACCGGAGAAGTGCAGGGCGGAGGAAGAGCGCATCGTGATCGAAACGCAGATCAACCTGCAGCGCTGCGTCAAGGTAGCGGTGCCGCAGGGCGTGTGGGACAAGCTGACAAGCCACGCCCACAACTTCGGCTGGCCAAAGACGTGCGGCAGCGAATCCGTGAAGGCAATCAATGCCGGTGACCTTGAGCGCGGCTGTGATCTGCTGGCGTACAAGCCCGACGGCAGCCCGAACTGGGCGAACGTGGGCGACCAGTACTACCAGGGCCTGCACAACCGACGCAAAGATGAGAGGCGCGAATGCTTGGCCGCACTCAACTGATCGTTGGCGCCGTCCTGCTGGCCGTGGGCCTGGCGCTGGGCTGGACCGTCAACGGCTGGCGGATGGATGCCAAGCTGGCCAGGGCTGAATCCCAGCATGCCCAGGTGCTCGAACAACTTGCCCAGGGCGCCGTCGCATCGGCGCAGGCCGCCCGGGCCGAAGAAGCGCGGCGCACCGCCGCAGTGGAGGAACAACGTGATACTGCCCAACAACAAGCGCAGGCACTGGAAGTGGATGTGGCTGCTGCTGCCGATACTGCTGGCCGGCTGCGCGCAGAGCTCGACACGCTACGTCGCCGTGGAGCCGCCTGCAGTGCCGCGGTTACCGGCGGAGGCGCGGATCAGCCGGGTACCGACCCCATCGGTCTGCTCATCGACGTGCTTACAGGGATGGAATCAGCTGGTCGAGAAGTCGCTGAATACGCTGATGGGCTCAAGATAGCGGGGACGGCGTGTGAGCGGATATATGATGCGCAATGAGGTGTGGGAGAGGGTGTGCGGGCGGTGATCACTCACTGGTCGCGATGACGCACCCACCACAAAATGACCCCGAGTACGGCGCCAGCCACGTATAGAATGTATGGAGCGTGATCAAGTGACATAATGTGACTATAGTGCTCTAAACCTGTCGTCGATGCAAGTGTCAATTGTCAAGGATTCAAAAATCCAGAACGACGATTGGGACCGAGTGGGGTGGCATGGGCTGCTACCGCTCGTCGCCGAACTGCGCGCCGATCTCGCGCATGCGCGCATAGACCCGCTCCAGTTCATCGGCGGATAGCTCCAACTGCGCGGCGAGGTGGAACAGATTCGGGTACGGCATCGCTTTGGGATCGGCCCCGCCGGTGTACTTGCGCCAGTGCTGCTCACCCACGCATGCGAGTGCGGCCATTTGCTTGCCGGTGTAGCCGAGATCGTCCTTCAGGCGCTGAAGGTCGGTATGAGAGGGTGGGATGTAGTCCATAATGCACAAGCCCCGCTTTTTGCGGGGCGGTCTGGTTAGAGGAACAGCTTGGTGAGAGTGATGAGGACGGTAGCCAGTGCTGCTCCAACTACCAGGGGATACCACCGCGCCTCTGCCTGGATTTTCACCGTTTCGGCCATGATCTTGGCGATCTCGGCCTGCGTCTTGGCAAGCTGGGCGTTGGTCATTTGATCTTCCATCGCGTCATCCTTTCGGGTTTCGGACTGCGCGAAGTGCGCTGTCCATGTGAAGAATAATAGCGCATTATGCGCTATTTAGTCAAGGATTTTTCAGAGAAATTTGTATCTGGCTGGTGCTCGCCGGCCACCAGCACCAGGCGGCCGTCAGGGTCGGGGCGCTGGTCATGCGCAGCAGGCCGGCAGCAGGTCGAATTGTTCGTCTGTCATGGGGGGCCTCACTGGTGCGCCTCTGTCCTGCGTCGTGCAGGCGCATAGAATATGCGCTCCCGATCAGCCACGCTCAACCCGGCGTACCATGCGCGAGCCTTGAATTTGTGCGCCTCCCATGCCATCGGATCCTCAAGTAGCTGCCGCCGCCATGCTGCGCGCTCATTGCGCTTCTCCGTCGCTACGCGCTCTCGGTAGTCCTGATGCTCGGGGCTGCCCCCGATCTTCTTCCGCCATTTCCGCGCCCTCTCGTTTGAGTATGCGCGAAATAGGGCGGCGTATTCCGGGTCGCTATCGAGTCGATCCTTGATCCTCTTTATGTACTCTGCGCGGGTGGATTTCCACTCGGGTGTGTCTTTGACTTGGTAGTAACGTGCCCGTTCTTTCCGCCGGTTTCGTTCTGCTGCGCATTCAGCGCTGCAGGTCTTCGCTGGCATGCCAGGCTTGCGCGGGATGGACGCACCGCAAATCTCGCAGGGCAGGCGCGGACGATCAGTGCGCTTTCTCGGCATCGTTCGCCCATTCGCCTAAGCCGGCAGCCAACGCGGCGCAGGCAAGCGCCGTGCGCCGGTCGATCTCCACCGGCTTGCCGGTCGCGAAAGCCGCGCCGCGCTCCCAGGCTTGCAGGGTGGGCAAGGCAACTCCCAGCGCTTCGGCGGCTGCACGCTGGGAAAGGCTCATGTGCTTGCGCCACGCCTTGAAATCTTCCGGGGTCATGCACGCTCCAGTTCGTTCTCGCGGCCCATCATGTCGATCATGTATACCGTGCCTTGCTCATCCTGCATCGATACACCACGATATCCGAGAAGACGGGCGGCCTGGGCGCTGATGTGCTGGATTTCCCACGAGTCGTCAGCGTCGCCGCAGAAGTCGGCGCGTTGTTCTATTTGCTCGATGGCCTCGCCTTCGTCGCAGTCCAACATATCCATGACGCGGGCGACCAGACCGTCGAGCTTCTCAGCATCGTCGTGGTAGAAGAGCTGACCGGCCTCGATGATGTCGTCTTCGTCGATTTCGAGTCTGTAGGCGACATGCTCGCCGGCCGTCATCACATAGACGTTTTCGGAGAAGCACAGGAACGAACCGAACAGGCCCAGACCGTTGATGCTGGTGATTTCGGCGGGGCTGGTGTGGAACAGTTGCATGGCTATCTCCTGAGGTATGACTAAATTATATAGTCATCCGTAGGAGGGCGCAAGGATTATTTTCAGTTTACTGGTACGCTAGCATCCGGCAGCTGGTACCGCGAATTTCCCATCGCTCGCGTCACCTGCCACCAGCGAAATGCCGACTCAGGCCGCGGCGTCGACAGCAGCCCCAGCGCGTCGGCCACCGGCACGGCAGGGTCCACCCAGGCCAGCGCGTCGTCCGGCGCCAGGCACACCGGCCGCCGGTCGTGGATATCCACCATACCGCCGGCGGCGTCATCGGTGATGATGGCAAAGCCAGTCTCGGCCAGCACCTCGCGCCTGGGCTGCCAAGCCGTGATGCCGGCCATGAGGATGGGTGCCTCGTCGCGCGCAGAGATGAACCACGGCTGCTTGTCGCCCTTGTCGCCTGCCCATTCGTACCAGCCGTCGGCCGGCACGATAATGCGGCGCGTCAGTAGCGGCCGCCAGAACGGCGAGTCCTTGAGCACGGTGTCGAGCCTGGCGTTGCTGGCCGGGCCTCGCCTGTACCAGGGCGGGCGGTAGCCCCAGAAGAGTCGGTCCGCCTGCTCGCTGCCGTCGCCCAGGCGGTGCAGGGCAATGGGGCGCGTGCCCGGCGGCACGTTGTAGCGCAGGCCCTCAGCGACTTCCAGCGCCGTTCTCGGATTCCAGGGCAGCGACTCCTGGTACTCCTGCAGGCTCCTGGCCTGCTTGATCCTGCCGCACATTGGCCGCCTCCTGCACTTTGCTACGCCGGAACTCCATTTCCTGGCGCTTTGCCTCCATCCGAATGTACTCCTGAACCGCTGGCTCTGCGCGCAGGGCGTCGAACATCGCGATCATGTCGACCGTCTCCATGGGGATCTGGTTCATGGGGATTCGGGAGAGGGCGCCGAAGGTGATCGCCACCAGCTCGCGCAGGCGCTTGACCTCGCGCAGCAGCGTCATGACGTCGGGGTGGCGGCGATTGCCCTCCTGGATCGTCTTCAGGTCGCGGTAGGAGAGGGGTGGGTGGTCTTTCATGGCTGTATAAATATACAGCAATCAATCCTTGCGGGTGAGCCGTCACAGCACGAGGGCCAGCACCAAGCCGGCGCCGATGGCCAAGGCTGATGGGGATGGAGTGACACGCCGGAAAGGGTGCCCGAGGGTGAAGCGGCTAGCAAGCTGGCAGGAGCGGCAGGCACAAAAAAGCCCGCACTGTGGCGGGCCGGTGGTCCTGTCATGGTGGGGGAAAAATTGACATACTAGGGGCGAAATAGGGCATTTACCGCACGCGCCGCGAAACATAAGGCGTTGATTTATAAAGGCTCGCCCTTGAGCGGTCTCTACGGTAGCTTACTCTTAATCCGTAGGTCGAGTGTTCGAGCCACTCACAGCCCACCAAGAATACCAATGGCATCAAGCATCCGACGTCACCCTGGCCGGTGGCGTTTTTGCTTTCCGCCCAGCCTCCGGAAAGCCCGCAAGCGGAAACGCCGCGGGCTTTTGCTGTTCATGCGGGCGCTGCTTCACGTCGCAGTCAGGGCGGGGGATTTCTGCCGCTTCATTTCCCGGCGCAGGGCGACCGCGTCCCGCCTCTTGCGGGGGCCCGTATCGACGCGGAAGACCTGCACGGTTTCGGTGGCCGCCTCCGCGAGCAGCTCCATATCGCGCGTCGTATCGGTCATGGCGGCGGCGAATGACGCGTTTTCCTGTGTCGCCTCATCGAGGTTTGCGACGGCGGAGTTGATCTGCGATATTCCTTGCAGCTGTTCGGCCACGGCCTGGTCGATACTGCTGACTTCCGCGTGAACGCTGCGGATGCCTTCGACGGCATCTTTCATTGAGGCCAGGGCGGCCCGGCTTTCCGCATGTCCTTCGGCTATGCGGGCTTCCGTGTCGGTGATCAGCTTTGAAATTTCCAGAGCCGCCGCCGATGTCCGCTGAGACAAGGCTCTGACCTCGGACGCCACTACGGCAAATCCCTTGCCGGCATCGCCGGCCCTGGCGGCCTCTACGGCGGCGTTCAGGGCAAGAATGTTGGTCTGGAATGCAATGCTGTCGATGACCTTGATGATGTCGTGGATCTTGTCCGAGGCTTGGCGTATCGATTCCATCGTCCGCCCCAGCTCGTCCATCGAGCCCGCGCTGCGTTCCGTCACCGAGACGGCCTGCGTCGTTGTGGACGCGGCATTCCTTGCGGATTCGGCCGTGGCCCGCGCCGCCGCGGTGACCTGTTCCAATGCTGCCGCGGTTTGCTGCAGGCTGGACACCTGTCCTTCCGTGCGGCGCGCCAGTTCCAGGTTGTCCTTCGACATCCCGCGCATGCTGGAAAGCATGCGCATGTTCTGTTCCCGGGCATCCCGCACGATGGACTGCAGATTGACGCTCATCTGTCCCAGGGCGGCTTGCAGCTCGCCGTAGCGGTCATTGCGGTTGCGGGTGATGATCTGAGTCAGGTCACAGGCGGCAATGCGGTTGGCCCCTTGGATGAGGGCGTCGATGGGAGACACAAACCACCGTCGCATGACGGACCACAGCAACAGCACGACTGCCGCGCCCGCGGCCGCAATCACGGCCGGAGCCAGGGCGGCCTGCTGCCCGAACCAGGCCATGCTTCCCGCGGCGATGGCCGGCAGCGATATCCCCATGAGAAGCTTTGCGGAAAGGTCGGGACGCAGTTTCTCCGTCAGGCGCCCCAGGAGGGTCAGTTTTATGATGCGGCCGCCTTGAAACGCGGTGACGAGGCGCCCCGAGTCCTTTTCCGCCCGCATTTCCTCGAACAGCCGTTCCGCCGCGTCGATCTGCTCGCGTGTGGCTTCGGTGCGCACCGACATGTAGCCCGCGTGTTCGCCGTCACCGGCCAGGGGGGTCACATTGGCAACCACCCAGTAGTGCGAGCCGTCCTTGCGCCGATTCTTCAGGACGGCGGACCACGGGCGGCCGCTCTGAATGGTCTGCCAGAGATCGCGGAATGCTTCTTCCGGGATATCGGGGTGGCGGATGATATTGTGGGACTGGCCCAGCAGTTCGTCCATGGTGAAGCCGCTGACCTCGGCGAACATCTCATTGCAGTAGAGAATGCGTCCTTTCGGGTCGGTGACCGAGACGAGTGTCGCGCCAACAGGAAAAGGGTATTCAAGGTTCGAAACCGGCAAATTCACGCGCATACCCTTTCCTCCCGACGGCGCCGCTTCAGCCCGTCCTGTTACAGCGCACTATGCAATTTTTATATAAATCGAAACTTTATATGTCAATTGTTTAATCATGCGGGGGGATCCGGGCTACCGCTATACGGGTTTACACCAGCAGACCCGGCGCGATGCCGAGATGCGCGGGCGCGCTGGAACAGGGGCATCGAAAGATGCGGCAACAATCGGCAATATCGCCTATGCTGACGACTCCATGGTCATGGCTTACGCCCCGTAGCCCGCATCGGCATGCGGTTTGCTCCGGTTTCTGACCCTTACACGGAGATCATCATGCAGAAGAACAGATATGTTGGCCGCCGTACCGGCGCGGCGCTGGCGGTGGCCTTTGCCGCCCTGGCTTTCACCGCATGCACGACGACACTGCCCTCGGGTTCGGCGACGCCCGCCGAACAGCGGGCCAACATCAATGAAGGTGCCGATGCGACGCTCAAGCGGCTGTATCAGACGGTTCCCGGTTCGCGCGACTATGTCCAGCGCGCCAGGGGCGTGCTGGTCTTCCCGGAAGCGGTGAGCGGCGGCTTCATCGTGGGCGTCGAACATGGCAAGGGCGTGTTGCGTGTCGGTGGCCAGCATGCGGGCTACTACAGTACGTCGTCTGGCTCCTTCGGCCTGCAGGCGGGCGCGCAGTCGCGTTCCATCATCATCCTGTTCATGACGCAGGAAGCGCTTGACGGCTTCCGCAACAGTTCGGGCTGGACGGCGGGCGTGGACGCCACGGTGGCGGTGGCTACGGTGGGCGCCACCGGCCATATCGATACCAATACCGTGAAGGAGCCCGTGGTGGCGTTCGCCCTGACCAATGCGGGCCTCATGGCCGGGGTGTCGCTCGAAGGCGCCAAGATCGTGCGGCTGGATCTCTGACCCCCGCCAGTAGTGGCACAATGCCTGTGGCAGGCGCCGCGGCCTTGCGCGGGCATTGTGCCCCTTCATGAACGAAACGAACAAAGCGACTCTTCCGGAACTTCCTCCGCCCCCGCGGCGTGGCCCGTCGGCCTGGATGCCGGGCCTGCACACCTTGCGGCATTACCGGCGCGCATGGCTGGGCAAGGACATCATGGCCGGCCTGGCGCTGGCGGCGGTGCTGGTGCCGGTGGGCATCGCCTATGCCGTAGCCGCCGGGCTGCCGGGCATATACGGGCTGTATGCAACGATACTGCCCCTGCTGGCCTACGCTGTGTTCGGGCCGAGCCGCATTCTGGTGATCGCGCCCGATTCCGCGCTGGCCGCCATCATCCTGGCCGTCGTGCTGCCGCTGTCGCAGGGCGACCCGGACAAGGCGGTCGCGCTGGCCGGCGCCATGGCGCTGGTCACCGGCCTGACCTGCGTGCTGGTCGGCGTCGGGCGGCTGGGGTTCATCACCGAGCTCCTGTCCAAGCCCATCCGCTACGGTTTCATGAACGGCATTGCGGTCACGGTGCTGGTCAGCCAGCTGCCGGCGCTGTTCGGCTTTCAGGTGGAAAGCGGCAGTGTGCCGGGTCGGTTCGCGGAGTTTCTTCAAGGGCTGCGGGAGGGCGCCACGGTCTGGCCGGCGCTGGGCCTGGGCGCCGGATGCCTGCTGATCATGGCGTTGCTGGCCCGCCATACCCGCATCCCCGGCACGCTGCCCGCCGTGGCGGCCGCCATCCTGGCGGTTTCCCTGTTCGGCCTGGACGGCCACCTATCCGTGCTCGGCCCCATGCCCCAGGGCTTTCCTCTGCCGGTCCTGCCGCTGATCCCGCTTGCCGATGCGGGCGCGGTCGTGGCCGGCGGCATGGCGGCGGCTGTGCTGGCCTTTGCGGAAACCAGCATTCTGTCGCGCAGCTACGCGGCGCGGATGGGCGACCGGGTCGATGCCGACAAAGAGCTCGTCGGGCTGGGCGCGGCCAATCTGGCCACCGGGCTGTTCCAGGGCTTTCCCGTCAGCAGCAGCGCGTCGCGCACGCCGGTGGTCGAGAGCGCGGGGGGCAAGACCCAGCTGGCCTGCGTCGTCGGCGCCCTGGCCGTGACGGGGCTGCTCGTTTTCGCGCCGGGTCTGCTGCGCAATCTGCCCGACGCGGCGCTGGCCGCCGTGGTGATCATGGCGGCGTCGCGTCTGTTCGTGCTGCGCGACCTGAAGCGCATCCATCGCATGCAGCCGTGGGAGTTCTGGCTTTCCATGGCCTGCTGCGCCGGTGTGGTGGTGCTGGGTCCGATCCCGGGCATCGGCCTGGCCATCGTGATTGCCGTCATCGAGTTCCTGTGGGATGGCTGGCGGCCGCATTTCGCGGTGCTGGGCCGGGTGGACCAGATGAAGGGCTATCATGATCTCAAGCGCTACCCCCGGGCGCGCCAGATTCCCGGGCTGGTGCTGTTCCGCTGGGATGCGCCCCTTTTCTTCGCGAATGCCGAATGGTTCAGCCGCTCCGCCGTCGATGCGGTGGATCGCGCGGCGCAGCCGGTATCGTGGCTGGTGGTGGCGGCCGAGCCGGTCACCAGCGTGGATGTCACGGCGGCCGACATGCTGCTGGAACTCGACGAGCAGTTGAGCGCCTGCGGCGTGCGGCTGTGCTTTGCCGAGATGAAGGATCCGGTGAAGGATAAGCTGAGACGCTTCGGCCTGTACGAACGGTTCGACGGCTATTTCTTCCCCACGGTCGGGGTGGCGGTGAACGCCTACCTGGACGCCCACGACGTGAAATGGGATGATTGGGACTAGGGTCTGTCCACGGTGGGGCGGCAAGGCGGGCGCCGCGCGGTCCCGCCGGCCGGAATTCTTCAAGGTGGAAGGACGCACGCGGGTTCATCGTCAGGGGGGAATATGGAACTGGATGCACTCATGCTGGCGCGCCTGCAGTTCGCCTTCACGATCTCTTTTCACATCATTTTTCCGGCCATCACCATCGGCCTGGCCAGTTATCTGGCGGTGCTGGAAGGCTTCTGGCTGAAGACGGGCAACCCCGTATACCGTTCCCTCTACCAGTACTGGCTGAAGATCTTCGCGGTGAATTTCGGCATGGGGGTGGTGTCCGGCCTGGTCATGGCCTATCAATTCGGTACCAACTGGAGCGGTTTTTCCGACTTTGCGGGCGGTATCACCGGGCCGCTGCTGGCCTACGAAGTGCTCACGGCCTTCTTCCTCGAAGCCGGCTTTCTGGGGGTGATGCTGTTCGGCATGCAGCGGGTGGGGCCGGGGCTGCACTTCATGTCCACCATCATGGTGGCGCTGGGCACGCTGCTGTCGGCAACCTGGATTCTTGCATCGAACAGCTGGATGCAGACGCCCGCCGGCCACGAGATCATCGACGGGCGGGCGGTGCCGGTGGACTGGCTGGCGGTCATCTTCAATCCTTCCTTTCCGTATCGTCTGGTTCATATGGTGCTGGCCGCCTTCCTGGTCACCGCATTGATCGTCGCCGCTTCGGGCGCCTGGCACATGTTGCGGGGCAACGCCACGCCGGCGGTGCGCAAGATGTTTTCCATGGCCTTGTGGATGCTGCTGTTCACAGCGCCGCTGCAGGCCGTGGTGGGCGACTTCCATGGGCTGAACACGCTGGAACACCAGCCGGCCAAGCTGGCGGCCATCGAGGGCCACTGGGAAAACACGCCCGGCGAAGCCGTGCCCTTCACGTTGTTCGCCTGGCCGGACATGGACGCCGAAACCAATCGCTATGCCGTCGAGATCCCTTATCTGGGCAGCCTGATCCTGACGCATTCTCTGGACGGCCAGTTTCCGGGGCTCAAGGAGTTTCCCCGCGATGAGCGGCCCTACGTGCCCCTGGTGTTCTGGTCTTTCCGCGTGATGGTGGGGCTGGGCCTGCTCATGATAGGCCTGGCGCTGCTTGGAGCCTGGGCGCGCTGGCGGGGAACGCTGTACCGGGCGTCATCATCGCGGGGCCTGTGGCGCTATGCGCTCTACATGGGGCCGGCGGGCATCGTGGCCATGCTCGCGGGATGGTTCACCACCGAAGTGGGGCGCCAGCCCTGGGTGGTGTACGGCGTCATGCGCACCGCCGACGCGGTCAGCCCGCATGGCGCTTTCGAAGTCGGGCTGACTCTGGCGCTGTTCGTGGTGGTGTATTTCCTGTTGTTCGGCGCGGGCACCGTCTATATGCTGCATCTGATCAAGCGCGGGCCGCCGCCGATGGACGAAGCCGGCCCCGAAGGCGGGCCGGGCGAGCCGCGCACGCCGAGCCGCCCCTTGTCGGCGGCGTCGGGGCCCGATGTGGAAGCAGGCGCCGCCGGGGCGGGGGGGTGAACATGGGCATCGATCTGACACTGTTGTGGGCCATCATCATTCTTTTCGGCATCCTGATGTACGTCATCATGGATGGCTTCGATCTGGGTGTCGGCATCCTGTTCCCCTTTTTCGCCGACGATGGGGACCGCGACATCATGATGAATACGGTGGCGCCGGTGTGGGACGGCAACGAGACCTGGCTGGTGCTGGGCGGCGCCGGTCTGCTGGCCGCTTTTCCGCTCGCCTATTCGATCATCCTGAGCGCCTTCATGCTGCCGCTGATCTTCATGCTGCTGGGCCTGATCTTCCGTGGCGTCGCCTTCGAGTTCCGCTTCAAGGCCTCGGCCACGCGCCGGCATTTCTGGGACAAGTCCTTCATAGGCGGGTCGGTGGTGGCCACCTTTTTCCAGGGGGTCACATTGGGCGCCTATATCGAGGGCATCGATGTGATCGGGCGGCAGTTTGCCGGCGGCCCTTTCGATTGGTTCCGTCCCTTTCCGCTCTTCGTCGGCCTGGGGCTGCTCGTGGCCTACGCCATGCTGGGCTGCGCCTGGCTGATCATGAAGACCGACGCTGAACTGCAGCGCCGCATGATCCGGCTGGCGAGGCCGCTGGCCCTGGCGCTGCTGGGGGTGATTGTCATCGTGAGCCTGTGGACGCCCATCGCGCACGAAGCAATACGCGAACGCTGGTTCAGTGTGCCGAACCTGTACTGGTTCAGCCCGGTGCCCATCCTGGTGCTGGCCTGCACCTGGTTCCTGTTGCAGGCGCTGGGCCGCGAGCCCCACGCGGGGCCGTTCGTGCTGACGCTTTGCCTGATATTCCTGGGCTACAGCGGCTTGGGCATCAGCCTGTGGCCGAACATCGTACCGCCCGACATCGATCTGTGGGCCGCGGCGGGGCCGCCGCAGAGCCAGGGCTTCGCGCTGGTGGGCGCCTTGCTCATCATCCCGGTCATTCTCATGTATACCGCCTGGTCCTATTACGTTTTTCGCGGCAAGGTCAAGGCCGGCGAAGGCTATCACTAGGGTCTGTTAACACTAAGGGGGCCGTCCATGCGCGGGAGCGTCCGGCAATGGTTGCGAAGGCTGGGGTGGCTGGCCGGCATCTGGCTGGCCAGCGTGGCCGTGCTGGGCCTGGCGGCCTGGGCGCTGCGCTTGCTGATGAAGGCCGCCGGCATGACAACACCATGAAGCCGGCGGTGTCGCGCAAAAAGCGGGGTGGCGCCGGCCCCGCGCGGTTGCGGCGCGAGGCCAGTAAAGACCCTGTTCGCGGTACTGTGTTGTACCGCCGGACGGCGGCGGCCAGTGTACTTTGATGAAACGCAATTCCCGCCGCCGCCTTTTTTTTGCCGTGGCGGCCGGGCTTTTATAATGCCCTGATCCACTCTCCTTCCGCAGGCGGCCGTTCCGGGCGCCTGCGCGCATTATCGAGGACTTAGCATGCAACATCTGGAAAGCACCGCCATCGCGCTGGCGGAACCTCAAGACATTTCCACCGAGGTCCTTATCGAGAAATACGCCAAGAACGGCGAAAAAACGATACGCGAAGTGCGTGCGCGGGTCGCTCGTGCGCTGGCCCAGGTCGAAGACCCCAAGCAGCGCAAGAAATATGCGGAAGAGTTCCTGTGGGCGATGGAGCACGGCTTCGTTCCGGCGGGCCGCGTCAACAGCGCGGCCGGCACCGAGCTGCAGAGCACTCTCATCAATTGTTTCGTGCAGCCCGTGGGTGATTCGATCACTGAATCCGAAGGCGGCAAACCGGGCATCTACACCGCGCTTGCCCAGGCGGCCGAAACCATGCGGCGCGGCGGCGGCGTGGGCTACAACTTTTCCGCGATCCGTCCGCGCGGCGCCCAGGTGAAAGGTACGGGCAGCAGCGCGTCGGGCCCGATCTCCTATATGCGGGTGTTCGACCGATCGTGCGAAACGGTCGAATCCGCCGGGGCGCGCCGTGGCGCCCAGATGGCGGTGCTCAATGTGACCCATCCCGACGTGCTGGAATTCATCACCGCCAAGCAGGAACGCGGGCAACTGAACAATTTCAATGTGTCGGTGGGCGTCGGCGATGCCTTCATGAAGGCAGTCGTGGACGACTCCGACTTCGAGCTCACCCACACGGTCGAACCCAACGCCGACCTGAAAACGAAAGGCGCATATCTGCGCGGCGACGGCCGCTGGGTGTACCGCAAGGTGCGCGCCCGCGAAGTATGGGATCTCATCATGCAGAGCACCTATGCCGCCGCCGAGCCGGGCGTGCTCTATCTCGACCGCATCAACGAGGAAAACAATCTCGCCTATTGCGAACACATCGAGGCCACCAACCCCTGCGGCGAGCAGCCGCTGCCCGATTACGGCTGCTGCTGCCTGGGCAGTCTGAATCTTACGGCCTATGTCCGTTCGCCATTCACCGACGAGGCCGGCTTCGATTTCGATGAAATGCGCAAGGCGACCCGCCTGGCGGTGCGCATGCTCGACAACGTGCTGACCGCCACCAAGTGGCCGCTCGAAGAACAGAAGCTCGAAGCGGATGCCAAGCGCCGTCTCGGGCTGGGGTTCACCGGCCTGGGCGACACCCTGATCATGCTGGGTCTGCGCTACGATTCCGAAGAAGGCCGCGAGCTGGCCGGCCGGCTGGCGCGCGAAATGCGCGACGCCGCCTACCTGGGCTCGGTGGAACTGGCGCGCGAGCGCGGCGCCTTCCCCTTGTTCGATGCCGACAAATATCTGGCGGCGGGCTTCGCCTCGCGTCTGCCCGATGCCCTGAAGGAACAGATCCGCAAGCATGGCCTGCGCAATTCGCACCTGACTTCCATCGCCCCGACCGGCACCATTTCCCTGGCTTTCGCCGACAACGCCTCGAACGGGATCGAACCCGCCTTTTCGTGGTTCTACAGCCGCCTGAAGCGCATGCCCGACGGCAGCAAGAAGGAATACACGGTCGAAGACCACGCCTACCGCGTCTATCGCGCCATGGGCGGAGATACTGGCAATCTTCCCGATGCCTTCGTCTGCGCGCTGGATATTTCCGCCATCGACCACATGCTGATGGTGGCGGCCGTGGCGCCCTATGTCGACGCCGCGATTTCCAAGACGGTCAACGTGCCCGAAGACTACCCCTACGAAGACTTCAAGGGCCTCTACATGGAAGCCTGGCGCCGGGGTCTGAAGGGCATCACCACCTACCGGCCCAACAACATCCTGGGCGCCGTGCTGTCCGTGCCCGCCGGCGCCGAGGGCGGGCCCAGCACACCCGAACCGATCAAGCTGTCCGAGCAGGACAAGCGCATGGTCCTGACCGAAGTCATGAAGTCGCCTCCCCTGGCTTCGCTGCGCTGGCCCTCGCGCCCCGGGCTACCCGCCGGCGCCAGCGGCTGGGTGAGCGAAACCATCCATACGCCGCAGGGCGAGTTCGCCGTGGTCGTGGCCGACCAGGCCGAAGTGCCCTTCGAAGTCTGGGTGCTGGGCGGCCAGCCGCCCCGCGGCCTGGACGCCATCGCCAAGACGCTATCCACCGATATGCGCGCCAACGACAGAGGCTGGCTGCGCAAGAAGCTGTCGGTGCTGGCGCGCGCCTACGGCGACGGCTTCAACATGCGCATGCCGCCCGACGGCGAGCTTGTCCAGGTGCCCAGCGCCACCGCCGCCCTGGCGCGCCTGGTGGAGTGGCGCTACAACGCGCTTGGCGTGCTCGAAGCCCGCCCGGACGACCCTTCACCCGTTCTGAACGCCCTGTTCGCGCCTCATGAGCCCAAGACCGGCACGGACGGCACCCTGGCATGGGTGGCCGACGTGCGCAATCCTTCCACGGGCGACGACTTCGTGCTCATGCTGAAGGAACTGCAGATGCCCGATGGCAGCCGGCGGCCCTACAGCGTGTGGTTGACCGGCGAGCACCCGGTCGCCCTGGACGGCCTGTGCAAGCTGCTGAGCCTGGACATGCGCGTGATCGACCCGGCCTGGATAGGCATGAAGCTGCGCAAGCTGCTGAACTACGCCGAACCGCGCGGCGACTTCCTGGCCCGCGTGCCGGGCTCGGGCCGCCAGGAAAACTATCCTTCCACCGTGGCCTATATCGCGCGTCTGGTCATCCATCGCTATGCGATGCTGGGCATCCTGACCGAAGAGGGCATGCCCATCAACGCCATGGGCGTCGTCGCCGACGAACCCACGCCCACCCGCGCCGCCCACGCCCAGCCCGCCATGATAGGCAGGCCATGCCAGGAATGCGGCAACCACACGGTGATCAAGAAAGACGGCTGCGAATTCTGCACCTCCTGCGGCGCAATAGGTGCGTGTGGATGAGCCCGGACATGCAAGAGTCCACTGCGGACTCTTGCGTGCCTGGCGAATCCGAGGGGCTTGCAAGCCCCGAGGTGGAGAGATCGTGGCAATAAGACAGTCCTGAGGACTGTCCTGCGCCTGATTCATCCGAGCCGCATGCAGGCGGCGAATCCGAGGGGCTTGCAAGCCCCGAGGTGGAGAGATCGTGGCAATAAGACAGTCCTGAGGACTGTCCTGCGCCTGATTCATCCGAGCCGCATGCAGGCGGCGAATCCGAGGGGCTTGCCGCCCCTTATTTCCGCTTTTCCTTTTCCTTGCCGGTGCGCTGAGTCACCGTCTTGCCGTCGTAGACATAGGTGTCGAGCGCCCCGGGGGTTTCCCGGCTGGGAGTCTGCAGCGTGAGCCGTTTGGCGTCGGCGCTGACCCGGATGTGCTCGGAGCACGAGCCGAATTCGGGCGAGACCTGATAGCCGTCGGCCCTGAGGACGACCCAGCGATAGGATACCGGACAGGCATCGTTGCCTTTGCTGATGGCGACCAGCGCGGCCTGGGACTCGCGCATGCTGAAGGCGTAGGTGATGTTCAGCATGCCGGTGATCTGCGGCTCTATCTGGGTGCCGTCCAGATGCAGGCGGGCTTCGTAGACGTATTCGCTTTCGCCCACGGCCAGGGTGCCATAGGGGGTGGGCAATTCGATCAGCTTCGGCGCCATCGGCCAGTTTGTTTCGACCGCGAGCGCGGAGCCGCAGACGAGCAGCAGCGAGGCGGTCATGCTGCGGTGCAGAAGGGGGAATAGTGTACGCATGATGGGCTGGGCGCGGCTTGTGTGAATGAGCATGAGCGCTCTTGCACCTACTTGTTCATTACATGTGATTTTGCATTGCGATGCAAGTACTTACATGAAATCCACGCCGGCTCCCGACCCCAGGGTCGACAGCCACCATGCCCCCCAGCCCAGCAGGGCGATGATCACCAGGGCCAGCAGCCGGCGGCCGATGCCGTCTTGCGCTGCGGCGACGGGCGTCGATGCAGGGGCGAGCATGTCGCCGTGGATCATCGGCCCCACCAGATTCTGCTTGGCGGCCCATTGGTACCAGAGCACGGCCAGGACGTGGAGCGCGACGATGGCGATCATGAACCATTCACTGGACTTGTGCAGATTGGTGAGGGTGGCCGTCCAGCCATCGTCCAGGTGGGCGAGCGGGCCGGATGTCAGGATGTCGTCGGTGGCGAACAGGCCGCTGAAGGCCTGGAATCCGAAAAGGGCCAGCATGGCCGCCACGGACCAGCCACCCAGTGGGTTGTGGCCGGCCACGTGAGCGCCGCGATCGGCCAGGTAGCGTTTGATGGCGGCCGGCCCCGCCAGGAAATGGGAAAAGCGCGCGTAGCGGGGGCCGATCAAGCCCCAGATCAGCCGGAAAGCTATCAGAGCCGCCGTGGCGAGGCCGAAGCGCACGTGCCAGTCCATCCACAGGCCGCCGAGTTTTACAGTAACGAAGGCGCCGACGACGCAGACGACGAGCGACCAATGGAAAAGTCGCGTGGGGAGGTCCCAGACGCGGACCCGCTGAATGCCTGAACTCATGCTGCTTCCTGGGTTGAATGCTTCAGAACGATGATTGCCGGAACGCGATGCCCGGGCCGGCCGCAGGGTGGCCGCCATTGTCGCCGATTTTATCCGTGCCGACGCACGGGGTACTTGATCCCGGTGAATAAGTCCGGCCCGACCGCCGCGTGGCCAAACTGTGCGCGCTGTACCGGAAACGGGGCATCCATCGCCCATGTCCCATTTCCGGAACCCTGTGTGCAGGATGGCCGGCTGCCGCGACGCTGCGTGTCGAAGTATGATTGAGCCTGAGGGTGCGGTCGCACCCTCGCGTTTCTTCTTCCAGAGGTCATCTATGTCGCCCAAGCCCGGCGCCATTGCGGGCGAAACGGACAGCATTCCGGGCCGTTTGCCCGTCAACAGTCCCGTGAACTACCAGCTCGATCATGTTGCAGCCTGCAAGCTTCCCACACCCTGGGCGGTATTCCAGCTACATGCCTTCGTCGATCCGGCCAGCGGCAAGGAACACCTTGCCATCGTGCTGGGCGACCTGTCGGATGGCGAGCCCGTGCTGGCCCGCGTGCATTCCGAGTGTCTGACCGGCGACGGGCTGTTCAGCCAGCGCTGCGATTGCGGGGCGCAGCTGGAAACCGCGCTGCGCCGCATTGCGGACGAGGGCAGGGGCATGGTGCTCTATCTGCGCCAGGAAGGGCGGGGAATCGGTCTGGTCAACAAGATAAGGGCCTATCAGCTGCAGGACGCCGGCGCCGATACCGTCGAGGCCAACGAGCGGCTGGGCTTTCCCGCCGATATGCGGCGATATGACCTGTGCCAGCCCATGCTGCGCTACTTCGGCGTCACGGCCTTGCGCCTCATGACCAACAACCCCCGCAAGGTGGCTGCCATAGAAAAGCTCGGGGTGGCGGTGGAAGAAAGAGTGCCCATCCAGGTCAATCGCAATCCCTATAACGAGGGCTACCTCAGCACCAAGGCCGCCAAACTCGGCCACTGGCTAAAAGAAAAGCTGGATCATCCCAGCGGCCTGTAAGCCGCGTGGACGAACTCGGCGAGGTGGAAGGCTCTTGGCAATAGGATGGCCACCACCCGATGGTCAGGCGATGGCTCCCGTCCAGCGGTCAGGCGACGGCTTCCGCCCCGGCCGTGGCGGCCGTGATTGCCTCGGCGGCGGCGCGCAGGGCGCTTTCGCGGCTCTCGCCACCCAGGTCGGTTCCTTCGGCGCGTACCACACGCACATCCGTGATGCCGAAGAAGCCGAATACCGTCTTCAGATAGGTTTCCTGGTGCTCCATGGCCTGGCCGGCTTCGGACGTTGAGTAGATGCCGCCGCGCGACAATACCGCAACGACGGTCTTGCCGGTGGCCAGGCCTTCGGGGCCTTCCGCGGTGTAGCGGAAAGTGCGGCCGGCCTGAGCCAGGCGGTCGATCCAGGCCTTCAGCTGGCTGGGAATCGAGAAGTTGTACAGCGGCGCGCCCACCACGATGACGTCGGCGGCCAGGAATTGCGAAACGAGCGCTTCGGCCAGGGCGTTTTCGCGCTTTTCGGCCTCACTGACGTCCGCCGCGGCGGGGCGGCGGATGCCCATGGAATCCGCCGAGAAGTGCGGCGGTGTGTCGATGGCCAGGTCGAGATATTCGACTTCTGTGCCGGGATGGGCCGACAGCCACTGGTCGACGGTCTGGCGGGTGAGGCCGCGCGAGACGGAAGCGGCGCCATTGATGCTGGAATCGACGTGCAACAGTTTCATGTTTCTTTGCTCCTGGGGTTGTTCGTGTCTGGTGATCGATGAGTCCATTATGACTGTTGCAGATCACGCTGATAAGCCGGTCATAATGCGCTTCAATGTCTCAATTATGGAACAATCCTCTTACGGAGCTGGTGCAGGATGGGTATCGCCGCCGTTCAGGGGGCAGTCGGCTGTGGGCGCCACGATGGCCCAGTTCAGATCGATGAGCGGGCTGCCGGCGGACGACCAGCGCTGTTCGGCCACCCCCGACCATTGCGCCTTCCCGGCCAGCGCCAGCAGTTCGGGCGCGGGTTCGGCCCCCCGGCGTGTGACGCGGCTGTACACCACCAGGATGCCGCATTGCAGCGCCCGCCCGGCGTCGAGCCAGGGCGATTCTTCAGGGCGCGCATCGATGAAGACCTGCACGTCCTTGCCGCTGTTCAAGGCGATGTTGCCGCCCAGCCAGGTGTCCGAAGCGACTACCCGCAGCGGCGCGCCGGGCAGGTGGCGGGACCAGATGTCGTTCATGGTGGCCGAGATCTCGGCGCCGGGGAAGGTGGAGCGGGCGGCGCGGCCGCTCATCCAGGCCAGCGGCCCGCGCGCAAAGGCATAGCCTACCGCCATGGCCAGCTGAATGGCGAGCACCACGATGGCGATGCGCCGCAGTGTCTCTCTTTCCTGGCCCTGGATGCACCAGAACAGGAAATAGCCCCACAGGATGAAGAAGGTGGTCCCCCAGGCGCCCACCAGCCGGGTCCCGAGCAGGGTGGATACTAGCAAGGTGGCCAGGCAGGGCGTCAGCCCCACCCACAGCAGGAAGGAGCGGTCCCAGGAGGTCAGTTCCGCCGCCCAGGGACGGCCGGGGCCGGCATCGCCGGCGGCGGCCGGGCGGCGGCGCTCCCACCAGCGCCAGGCCAGCCAGGCCGCCAGCATCGGAGAAAGCCGGGCCAGCTGGGTGCCGACGAAGGACGCTGCGTCCTTCAGGGCTTCGAGGCGCCCGCCGCCATCCAGCGAGCCGCCGGCATAGCGGAAGGGCGCGAAATCGGTGCCGGCCAGCCACCACAGGTGCGGCAGCATGACCGCGAAGAAGGCCAGCAGCGCCAGGCCCAGGCCTTCGAGGTTGCGGCGGTCGCGGAAGCTGCCGTGGCGCAGCATGAAGCAGAAAAAGGCGGTGAACTGGATCACGGCGCTGTATTTGGTCAGGGTGGACAGCGCGGCGATGGCGCCCAGCCAGATCCAGGTGCCGCGGGCCTGATGGCGCAGGGCCCGGTAGAACAGCCAGGTCACGGCGGCAATCGACCATAATTGCGCCGTGTCGTGGTTGTACAGGTTGCCCCGCACGGAGAAATAGAGCGTGGTCGACACCAGCAGGACCGCGACGGCGGCTTTCCCGGCGGTGGTGAATTCCCGGCCCAGCAGCCAGATGAACCACAGTGCCGTGGCGGACGAGATCATGCCGGCGAGAAAGGGCAGCCACAGCGGCCGGCCCAGCAGCTGGGTCAGGCCGTACAGCATCCATGAGGGCAGGGGGGGATGCTTGATGTATCCCCATTCCAGGCTCACCGCCCAGACCAGCTCTTCCATGCCGTCAAGATCGGGCGCGGAATGGCTGAGCGCCATCAGGACCGTCCAGACGGCGGCCAGTCCGGCCAGGGCAAGAGCCATCAGGGCGTCGCCCCGATCGAAGGGTCTGGAAGTATATGCGTTCATTGTTCTGATGCGTGGATGGTGTTCAAGGCGGTATCGTGGGCGGACTGCGCGCAATTGTATTCATTAATCCAAGTATGAAGCTCCAACATTGCAGGCAGGCTGTGCCACGGTCGTCCGGGGCGGGCGGCACGGCAGTTGCTTCACTGGTGCAACGAGGTCGACGGGAGTACGCCATGGCCTGGCAGGCATTGTTCGGGGAAAAAGCGACGACGAAGCTGGCCGCCTTTTTCGACACGCGCGAGCAGTTGGAGGCCGTGTCGTCCGAGTTGCGGCGCGTGGGCGATTTTCAGAATCCCCAGTTGTGGGTCGTGCATCCGCATGACAGCGGGTTCGAGCGCAAGCTGGAACCCGAGACGCAGGGTGTGGCGCGCACGGCGGTGCGTGCGCACTTGGGCCTGGGCGCACTGGGCCTGGTGGCCGGCCTGTTCCTGTGGGCGGTGCTGTATGCCCTGGATCTGCCGGCGATCGTTTCCTCGCCGTACTACAGTGCCGGTGCGATCGTCGCTTTCTCGATCGTTGGCGGCATGCTGCTGGGCGGCCTGGTGACTGCGCGGCCGGATCATCAGACTGTGATCCGCGGCGTCGAAAAGGCGACCCGGGCCGGCCGCTGGTCGCTGGTGATGCATCCCCGTGACGAAGCCCAGTGCAAGTCCGCCGAAGCGGTGCTGGCGACGGCTGGGGCGGAAATGGTGCGCACCATCTGAATGCCCCTGACCGCGCGGGCCGGCGTTCGCCGTGCCGGCCATGCGCTGTGTTGCGGCTTGCCCCGGGGCCCGGCGCCGGCCTTCAGGCAACGGTGTCGTCGATTTCCACCCGGTTGCGGCCGTTGCGCTTGGCGGCATAGAGCGCGGCGTCGGCGCGCTTCATCAGGTCTTCCAGGGTTTCCCCCCGCCGCAGCGTGGCGAGGCCGATGGACGTGGTCAGGTGGAAGCCGGCGCCATTGGCCAGCACGATGGGTTGCGCCGCGATTGCCAGGCGCAGCCGTTCCGCCGCCAGGAATGCGTTGTCGATGGCGGTGTTGGGCAGCAGCACGCTGAATTCCTCGCCGCCGATGCGGGCGGGAATATCGAATTCCCGACTGGTTTCCCTTATGGTGCGCGCGCAGATCTGCAGGGCTATGTCGCCGGCCTGATGCCCCCACGTATCGTTGATGGCTTTGAAGTGGTCCAGGTCGATCATCAGAATGGCGAGTTCACGGTCGTAGCGGTCGTAACGGTGGGAGCGGTTGACTTCGACCGTGGCGGTTTCCATGAAATGACGGCGGTTGGGCAGGCCCGTCAGGCCATCGTTCTGCGCCATGTGCCGGAGCTTGTCGTGCATGACAATGTATTCGGACACATCATGGCCGAGCCCGATCACACTATTGGCCCGGTCTTCTTCATCGGTGACCGGAAAAAGCGTCCATTCCAGATGGAGCAGCCCCTGCGGCGTCATGGAACCCGCCCGGAAGTGCTGCTTGGCGGGCTCCATGAGGGCCGTGATGAAACATCGTCTGGCCTGTTCCCTGCCATCGTCATCAGCCATCAGGTCGAAGAAGCTGCGGCCCGCCGCCAGGTCGCAGGGAATGCCGAACTGCGCGCTGAAAGCCGGATTCACATAAGAAAGATTGGCGTTGGTGTCGAGCTTCACGATGCAGTTGGCCGTGTGCTCGACGATGATGCGGTAATCCTGCTCGCGCGCCTGCATGAGGCGCCGGTCGGCGGCGGTGCGCCTGTCGTATTGCCGGCGTCGTCGTCGATAGCACAGCAGCGCGGCGCCCAGGGCGGCCGCGAACAGGATGCACAGGCCGGCCGGCAGATAAGCCAGCCGGTGCCAGTCGGCCATGGCTTCGAGGTACTGGCGGCCCGTGACGACCCAGGGAGGGCGGCCTTCCATGCCGGCCTGGCCCGCGGCGGCGCTGGCGGCATGCGGCAGGCCGGCCCCCACATCGGGGGTATGGAGGGCGGACATCATCAGCACCTTGATGCTGTCCGTTTCCAGGGCCGCAATGGCGATGCCCCGGGAAACGCCGTCGCCGTCGAGCACGCCAATTGCCCGTATGATGGGCGTGGCGTCCACCAGCGGCTGCATGGACGAGTGCCGCGGCCGGGGATTCGAAGGGCCCGGCAACGCCGGGATTTCGCCCGGCATCTGGTCGGTATCTGTGAGGTGTGCGGCGACAGGCAGGGATGCCGGGGCTGCCTGGGAGGCCGGTTTGTGTTGCTCTTGCTTGCGTACATGCTGGAAGTCCGCCAGGACATAGAAGCCGGTCAGCGTGCCCAGCAGTGCGATGACGAGCATGAACGTAATGCGGTGCAGCCTGACGTGGGCGGAGCCCATTGACGAATTCGGCATGGTGGCGGAAACCCGCTGGTCGCAGCGGGGCCGGTAGTTTCGAATTTATACAAATAATAACTAATTGTAATTGTTATTACGTTTGTGATAAAGCAAGGGTGCTTGCACTGCATGATGAGCGTGGCTGGCACGCGACAGTCGGCGGAACCTCGATGTCCCGGCCCCTGCCGCCCATTGCCGTCGAGGATGCGCAGCCTCCGCATGATGGGCATGGCGTTCATCAGCGATTACATCGGGCCCTGCCGATGCCGGGAATCAGGCATGTCTTCGGGGCCTGGCGGGGATGCGGCCAGGCTCTGTCGTCCAGGGTTATGTATATTGGGCCGGGATGATGAGCGCGGTCGGCACACAACAGGAGCACGGACATGAAAGCCAAACTTCAATTTCCATCTGGCGGGCCTGCCTGGGCCCGGCGTTTCCGCCACATGGTCCTGCTGGGGGGACTGCTGGCGGTATCCGGCCCGCCCATGGCGGCGCAAGCCCAGGCCGCCGATGGGCTTGCCCTGAAACCGTCGGCGGGCAAGGCCAGGGCGGAACAAGTCGTGGGCGGGCTGGAACATCCCTGGGCGCTGGCCTTCCTGCCCGGCGACGCCGGCATCCTCATCACCGAGCAGCCGGGCCGCCTGCGGCTGCTGCGCAATGGCGAACTGTCGGCGCCGCTGGGCGGCGTGCCCAAGGTCTATGCGCGCTCGCAGGGCGGCCTGCTCGACGTGGCGCTGGCACCCGATTTTTCCGACAGCCGGCGTGTCTATCTTGGCTATGCCGAGCAGGACGAGCGGGGCAGGGCCGGCACGGCGGTCGGCAGGGGCCGGCTGGCGGCCGACGCAAGCGCCATTGAAGGTTTCGAAGTCATCTTCCGCCAGGAACCCAAGCTGTCGTCCGGCGCCCACTTCGGCGTACGGCTCGTCTTCGACCGGCAGGGGGACCTGTTCATCGCACTGGGCGAGAACAATCAGCGTCCGACCGCCCAGGATCTCGACAAGCTCCAGGGCAAGCTGGTGCGCTTGCGCGCCGACGGCAGCGTACCCGAGGACAATCCTTTCGTTTCCCAGCCGCCGGCCCGGCCGGAAATCTGGAGCTACGGGCACCGCAACCAGCAGGGCGCCGCGCTCAATCCCTGGACGGGGGAACTCTGGACGCACGAGCATGGCCCGCGCGGCGGCGACGAGATCAACATCCCGCGCGCCGGCCTGAATTACGGCTGGCCGATCGCCACTCACGGCCGCAACTACTCGGGCATGGCGATTCCCGAGGCGCAAGGGTCCGAAGTCGGCGGCATGGAGCCGCCGCACTATGTATGGGCCGATTCCCCGGCCATTTCGGGCATGGCTTTCTATGACGCCGACCGCCATCCCGAATGGCGCAACAGTCTGTTCATCGGCGCCCTGAAAGACCGCGAACTGATCCGCCTCGCGCTCGACGGCGATCGCATCGTTGCGGAAGAACGCCTGCTGGCCGACCTGGGTGCACGCATACGCGATGTGCGCGTCGGGCCCGACGGCCATGTCTATGTGCTGACGGATGCCGGCAAGGGGGGATTGTTCCGCATCAGTCCCGAATAAAGTGTTTTTGCCACGTCCGGGCGGTCCTTTGCTATGGTTCGGGTGTGCAATGTTTTCAATGCCGCGTCCGGCTGGAGCGAATCATGCGATATCTGTCCCTCCCACTGCTTCTGACACTGGCCGCCTGCCAGACTGTGACACCGCTCGAACCGCGCGCGGATCCATGCAAATCCCTGGGCTATCTGTCCATCGTCGGCACCATGGAAAACGCCGTGTCCGCCGGCACGTTTCCGGAAGGCACGCGCTTCATCCATCCGGGAACGGCGGTCACGCAGGACTACCAGGCGGAGCGCCTGAACGTCCATGTCAACGAAAAAGGCCGCATCGAGCGGATAGAGTGTGGATGAGCCAGGACGTAGAACAGTCCCTGCGGACTGTTCTACGCCTGGCGAATCCGAGCGGCATGCAGGCCGCGAGGTGGAGAGATCTAGGCAATAGAATGGCCCCGCCTGGCGAATCCGAGCGGCATGCAGGCCGCGAGGTGGAGAGATCTAGGCAATAGAATGGCCCCGCCTGGCGAATCCGAGGCGCTTGCAAGCGCCGAGGTGGATGAACTCGGACACCCAAGAGTCCACTGCGGACTCTTGGGTGCCTAGTGAATCCGAGCGGCATGCAGGCCGCGAGGTGGAGGGCTCTCGGCAATAGAATGGCCCCGCCTGGCGAATCCGAGCGGCCCTCCGGCCCGACACACCCATTTCCTGTAACATAAAAATACAAATTAATAATTCATGTTATAAAACGGACTGTTTTTATCGACGCGGGCGATGCTGCCATGGGTTTGTTCAATTTCCGTTTCAATGATCTGAGTCTCACCCGCCGCGTATGGGCAGTGATGATCGTCAACGGCCTGGCCGTGCTGATTCTCATGGGGGCGGCGGGCTGGGGCCTGCTGCAGGCGCGTTCCAGCCTGGCTACGCTGCATACTGAACGCATGATCGCGGCCGAGCACGTCAGCGGTCTGGTGCAGGAATTCTACGATACCCGCCTGCACGTGCTGCTGGGCTTCCAGCATGACCCCGGCAGCCCCCTGTATTCCCTGCACGGGCACGACCTCCGCGATCACACGGCGGTGCTGGCCCGCAATCAGCAGGCATGGAAACAGCGCTTCGACACCCTGCAGGCGCGTTCGATCGACCCTCGGGAAGCGGAAATGCTGAACACGGTCTCGCAGCGTCAGGACGCCTGGCTGCGGAAGGCCCAGGAAGCCGTCGACCGCCTGCACGGCGCCGATTTCAGTCCCGCGTCCATGCAGGCCTTCCTGGTGGCGGGCCGCACGGAAGGCGATGCCCTGCTCGATACGCTGGTGACCCTGCAGCAATACCAGAGCCAGATGGCGAACCAGGCGGTCGATGCCGCCGAGCGGCGCTTCCAGGCGTCCATGATCGGGTTTGCGCTGATCCTGCTGCTCATCATCGTGCCGGGCGTCGTCCTGATGCTGTGCACGATGAAGCGGCTGACCCGCGGCTTCGGCCGTGCCGTGCAGGCCGCGCAGGCCATTGCCAACGGCGACCTGTCGCGGGCCGACCATGACCCGGCCCATGACGAGATCGGCAAGCTGATCACCCAGATGCGGCAGATGCGCGACAACCTCAATGAACTCATCCGGCGCATCGTCGTGGGGGCCGACTCCATCGCCCATGCGGCCAATGAAGTGGCGGCGGGCACCCAGGATCTTTCTTCCCGCACCGAGCAGCAGGCCGCCGCGCTGGAACAGACTTCCGCCGGCACGGAAGAACTCAACAGCACGGTGCACCAGAACGCGGACAACGCATCCGAGGTCGATCGCATGGCGATTTCCACCGCGCAGCTGGCGGAACGGGGCGGGCACGTCACCAACAATGCCGTAGCCACCATGGAAGCGATCCGCGCGGCATCCGAAAAAATCGGCGAAATCGTCAACATCATCGATGGTATCGCCTTCCAGACCAACATCCTGGCGCTCAACGCCGCGGTCGAGGCGGCGCGCGCCGGCGAGGCGGGCAAGGGCTTCGCCGTGGTCGCCGGCGAGGTGCGCGCCCTGGCGCAGCGCAGCGCCAGCGCCGCCCAGGAAATCAAGCAGGTCATCCAGGAATCGGTCGATGGCATACGCAAGGGGTCCGACGAAGTCTCTGAAGCCGGGGTGGCCATGGGCGAGATCGTCGAAAGCTTCCGGCACATGACCACGCTGATCGGCGAAATCGCCAGCGCCAGCAAGGAACAGGCGATCGGCCTGCAGCAGATCAACGAGGCGGTGAATCACATGGACGGCGCCACCCAGCGCAACGCCATACTCGTGGAAAACACCATGCGCACGTCCGAACAGCTGCGCCAGCAGGCGTCGACCTTCCGGGCGCTGGTGGCCACGTTCCGCCTGGCCGACGATGTCCCGGGCACCCAGCCGCTGGGCCTGACTTCCGGGGAATGGGATGCCGACGAGCGGCGCCCCCTGGGCCTGACATCGGCGGGCTGACGCGGCAATGCGGGCCGGCCGCCGGTTTCAGGCGCCGGCCGGCGACACTTCGACGCGATTGCGTCCCAGCGCCTTGGCGCGGTAAAGCGCCGCGTCGGCCGCCGCCAGCGTGCGGGCGTAATCGGGGTGCCCCGTATGCGGGGCGACGCCGACACTGACCGTCAGCTTCAGCGACTCGCCGCCCGGCAGGCGCACGTTCTCGTCGGCGATCTCCCTGCGTATGCGTTCGCCTATCATGCGCGCTTTCTCGACATCGGTCTCGACCAGCAGCAGCAGGAACTCTTCGCCGCCGTAGCGAAAGGCGTAGTCGCTGACCCGCAGATTGCGCAGCAGGACGGCCGCCACCGACTGCAGCGCCAGATCGCCCGCCGCGTGTCCGTGCAGGTCGTTGATGGCCTTGAAGTGGTCCACATCGACCATGGTGATGGAAAATGACTTCCGCCCGCGTCCCGACAGGGCGACTTCCCGGCGCAGCACGGTCGACAGGAAGCGGCGGTTGAGCAGGTGGGTGAGTTCGTCGCGCCCGCTTTCGAGTTCGGTCATCTTCTCGAACATGGATTGCGTCAGCTGCTTGATCTGCGTAGCGTTGCTGTGCAGCTGCCGCAGCAGGCCGGTGCGGGCTTCCGGCGAATCGCCGCCCCTGCTGTGCTGGAGCGCTTCCACGGCTGTGTCGCACGCCGTGATGAGCGCCACCACGGTGCCGGATTGCGGGTCCTTGTTGAAGACGGGGTGGCCCTTGTGCTTGAACCACAGGCCGAAGGTGGAGACGGACAGCAGCGGCAGATTGGCCAGCGGCGCGCCCGTGGCCAGCTGGAACACGACGCTGTTCTCCCATTCCAGCAGGCTGCTCTGCTGCCGTTCGCGTTCCAGGCCGATGTTCTTGACCCCCACGAAATAGCGGTAGGCTTCCTCTTCCTTGACGGATTGTTCCCGCGCCTGCGAATAGGCGGCAATCATGGCCTCGACCGTGAGGTCGATGACGCCGGTGGCGTAATGCACGGCCTGGAAGCGGGTGGCGGTGTCGGCGTCCGCCTGTTCGATGTGGCCGTTCAGTGTCTGCTTGATCAGGCGGGCGCCCGCGGCGACCAGGTGCGCGGGAATGCCGATGCGGGCATGGACGTTGCCGATCTCCACCTGCCGGGCGATGAGCGTTTCGATGGTGGCCGCGTCGCCGCCCTGCAGCACTTCTTCGAGCCAGCGGTGCAGCGAGGCGGCCAGACGCTGTTCCACCATCTGGTGGGAAAGGAATTCCGATGCGTCGGCATCTTCCAGCATGCTGGCGTAGAAGTGGCCGACCAGGGCGACGGCATGCTCGCGGGCGAGACGCTGAGCCAGGTGGCGGGCTTCGGCGCTGGTATGCTCGAGCTGCTGGCACCAGGCAGTCGAAACCCTGGTGTGGAGGTCGGTGTCGATGATCGGCATCGTGGCGAAGGAAGTGGGCTCCGGGAGCACAAGGACGAAGGCGCCCCAGGGGCGCCACTCTTGTGATGATAGACGGTTTCCCGCCCGCGCGCCGCATGGTTTGACCACGCGCCTCTGCGCAAGCCTCTTCACGGCAAACGGTGCGGCGGGGCCGGGACCGTGCTTCAGCCCTGGAATCCCCCGGCATCCATCCACGCCACTTCTTCCGTAGTGCTGTTCCGCCCCAGCAGCCGGTTGCGGTGGGGAAAGCGCCCGAAGCGTTCGATGATCTCCAGGTGGTGGACGGCCCATTTGCCTGAGCCGGATTCAGGCAGTTCCTGGAAGATGGCGACGCAGCGGCGTTGATCCGCGAGGGCTTCCGAATGCATGAAGGGAAGATAGAAGAAGCTGCGCAGTTCAAGGTCGTATTCGCGGTCGTGCCCTTTTTCGATCGCTGCGCCGGCAAGGGACAGGGCCATGGGGTCGGTGGCATAGGCATGGGCGCTTCCCCGGAAGACGTTGCGCGGGATCTGATCGAGCAGCAGCAGCAGGGCGAGCGAACCTTGCGCGGTTTCGCTCCAGCTGGCGAGCTCACCGCGCGCGGCGGCAAGATGCAGGTCGAGAAAACGGTCGCGGCACAGCGTGTCGAAATCGGCGCCGCCACGGAACCATCGTTGCGGCCCGGCCTCCACCCAGAAATCGACGACGTCCTTTGCGGTTTGATTCATTCGGATGCTCCAGGATAATGAAGGGATGAGGGCTTGATTTTCCATGGAGCGGCTGATGTTGTCGAATCTGTTCGGGTCATTGCCGCCGGCGGGCACGGCGGATGAAGTGTTCAACGATCTGCTGGCGGTGCCCGGCTTGCGTATCGAACGCATCGTTTCCCGGGGGCAGTGCAGCCCGCCCGGCTTCTGGTACGAGCAGGGCTGGGATGAATGGGTGCTGGTCCTGCGGGGCGAGGCGGGGCTGCAGATCGAAGGGCGCGAGGATGTCCTGAAGCTGGAAGCGGGCGACCACGCATGGCTGCCGGCGGGCCGCAGGCACCGCGTGGCCTATACCAGCGCGACGGAAACCACGCTGTGGCTGGCGGTGCATCGGGATAGGGTTCCCCCCGGCTGAGGCGGCTTCAGGCCGGTGTCGCCCCCCCGGACACCGCGTCTTCGCCCCGGGTATCCCGTTGCCGGCAGCTTTCATACCACCGGGGGTTGGGCGCCCCTTGCGCGGCGAACTGCTGGGCGCGGCGGGGCGAACGCCAGACGCCGCCCGCAATTCCCGGCTGGGGGGCAACGGCGTACCAGAACCAGCGGCCGTCTTCGTCCTGGGCGAGCCAGTTCCAGCCTTCGGGAGCCCGCGACCAGGGCGGGGCATCGTCGCCACGGGCGGCCGGCCATTCCACGATGCCCAGCATCGACGCCACCGCCGCCGCCGTGGCGGCAGGCGTTCCGCCGGCGGGCACTGTCGCCCATTCGACCGGTTGGCGGTGCCTTTGCAACTGTGCGCGCACCACCTCGGCGCCGGCGTCGGAGGCATCGTCGCGGCGCGCTATCACGCGTTCCATCAGCGCGTCGGGCGCCGCTTCCAGCCATATGCCGTGAAAGGGCAGGCCGGCGTCCGTGGCGCAGCGTTCGATGCGCTGCCGTTCCCCGGCCCGGGCGAACACGGCGTCGGCGATCACCGGGTATCCGCCGGCCAGCGTGAGCGCCGCCTGCCCGGCCAGGGTGGCGTAGACCTGGTCGGAGGATTCCTGGGTGTAGTGGCCGGGCGGCAGGGCGGTTTCGGCCGGAACGCCGGCCAGGCGCTTGCGGATGCGGTCGGTGGCCAGGATGCGCGCGCCGGGCGCCGGGCCGATGTGGTGGGCGATGGCAGCGGCAACGGTGGACTTGCCCGAGCCGCTCAGGCCGCCGATGGCCAGCAGCCGCGCGGATACAGGTTCCAGCAGCGCCAGGGCCAGCGTCAGGTAGGCCTGGGCCTGTGCGATGGTTTCCGGCTGGCCCGGCGCGTCGGACAGTTCGGCCTGCGTGGCCAATACCTGTGCCCGTATGGATGCCCGCAGAGCCATGAAAAAAGGCAGCAGGGGCAGGCCGTCCGTCTCGTCGCATTCGTCCATGTACCGGTTCATGACGAGATTGGCCTCGGCGGGCAGTCCGGCCTGCCAGAGATCCATCAGTAGAAAGGCCAGGTCGTAGAGCACGTCGATATTGGCGAAGGAGTCATTGAACTCGATGCAGTCGAACAGCGTCGGCCTGCCATCCACCAGGCACAGATTGCGCAGGTGCAGGTCACCGTGGCATCGGCGTATGCGCCCGGCCCGGGCGCGGGCGTCCAGAAGCTCGCGGTGCATCTCCAGCCGGCTGCGCAAGGCCGCCCGCAGCGCCCGGGTGGTGGGAGCGCCCAGGACGGGCTCCATCGCCGTGCATTGTTCGTTCAGCGCCAGGACCGCGGCGATGCGGGCCGCGCCCGCGTCGGTGGCGATGATTTCGGCCTGCCCATGAAACTCCGCGACGCCGCGCGCCAGCGCCGTCAGCAGGCCGCGATCGAGCCCGCCCGCGGCCGCCAGCCGGGAGAACAGCGTGTCTTCATCGAAGCGGCGCATTTCGACGACGGCATCGACGAGTTCGCCCTGGCCGTCGAAGGCCAGCCCGCCGCCGCGCTCGCGTGTGACCCGCCGTACGCCCAGATAGATCGTGGGAGCCGTGCGGCGATTGAGGATCACTTCCTGTTCGCAGGCGGCCGCGCGCAGCGCGGGCGTGGAAAAATCGGCGTAGGGCAGCCAGATGGCGCGCTTCAGCTTGAAGGCCCTGTCGCCCTTCAGTACGACGATGGATATATGGGTCTGGACGATGCGGACGTCGCCGGCATCGGCGCTCCCGCATGGCGCATTCCGCAGAAAATCCAGGGTTTCCGACTGATCGCCGTATTGCATGCCGTCCTCTCTTGGGATGCTCTGAACAGGCATCCCTTGCTTGCTTCGTGCCGGGCCGGCGCCGGCCGGCCCGGCTCCCGGGGAGTGCGGACTACTTTAGCAAAGTTGGCGGCGGGGCGGATGCGTCAGGCCTGCGAAGGCATCACAGGCTCTCCCAGATTCAGCATCAGGCGGTTGGCCCATGCGAAGATGGCGGCCGAGCAGAGCACGTCGCGGATCTGCTCGGGCGTCATTCCCTGGGCGGCGAGCGGCCGCAGGCTGTCGGCATTGAAGCCCGCCGGATCCTCCGTGAGTCCGATGGCGGCCTGGATGATGGCCTGTTCCCGGGCCGTGGTGCCGGCGACGCGGGGGTCCTCGAACAGCTGGGCGATCACATCGTTGCGCTTGCTCAATTGCTCGAACCGTTGCGCATGCACCGACGCGCAGTAGACGCAGCCGTTGATGCGCGAGACGGCGGCGCTGGCCAGCTCGCGCTCGCTGCGCGAGCCGCCGCCGGGGGCGTACATGATGGCGTTGTAGACCAGGCTGCGCTGTTCCAGCAGCTCGGGCGCGCGGATCAGCAGCATATAGTAGTCGGATGTCCTGGCGCTCGGATGGCTGGTGTCCAGGATGGCCGCCTGCCGGTCCGTGAGGGTATCGGCATCCTGGATGGGCAGCCATGATTTCCAGCCCAGGCTCGCATTGGTGTAGCCGTTGATGTCCAGTCTTTCGCCCGGCGCGGGCAGATGGGCGGGGTGGACGAAGCCGGCGTCTTCCGGCGCGTCGGCGGCCGGAGCCGCGCCGGCTCCCAGGTCCCGCAGCGCGGCCAGGGCGATCATCATGCGCGATTGGTAGCTGACATAGCCCATGATCTGGGCGAGCGCCACCGTTTCCGGAACGCTCCAGCCGGCCTGCGTCAATGCCAGCAAGGCCTGGCGGTCGGCGGCGGCCGGGTTCAGGGCCAGCGTACGGGCGTAGCGGGCCAGGATGTCCAGGGCGTCCGAACCGGTGTTTTCCTTTCCTTCCAGAGCGGCTCGATAGGCCGCCGCGGGATCGGTATCCAGCAATTGGCGGCGGTATTCATCGGCCAGCCGGGCCGGACCGGTCGCCCGGGCCAGCAGCGCCGCCGCCAGCAGACGGTCCTGGCGTTGCGCCAGCGTGGTTTCCGGCGAGAAGAACGCCAGTTCGTGAAAGGCCTGGGTGGCATCGACGACTTTCCCGCGCGCATGGCGCAGGCCATGCACCGCATCGCCTTCGCGCAGGCCGAGCAGGCGGTCGATGACGTCGTTGTGGGGGGCTTCCGTACTCATGTTGGTGTGTTCCGTGAAAGATGGTCCCGGCCGGCTTTGCGGGTGAAGGCCAGCGCGGCCCGCCAGGAATGGGCGTCCGCCTGGGCGTTGATGGGCGGAGTGCCGCCGGTGGTGCTCGTGCGCCCCGATACCGGATGGCGGTAGGTCAGCTGGGTGGTCGGGACATGGGGAAAGAGGATCGAATGCCCGCCGCCCGGGTATTCGTGATGTTCGACGGGGTAGGGGTGGCGGTGTTGCGCCAGCCTTTCCTTGATCATTTCGCAGTACACGGTGGAAGGCCAGGCGCCATCGTCGCTGGCCGACAGCAGCAGGACCGGCCCGCGGATGCGTTCGACAGGAATGCGGGCGCGTTCGACCGCCGCCGGATCGCGCAGCGAAGTCAGCAGGGCGGCGCTATGGCGCCGGGGTTCCGGCCCGGAATCCCAGGGCTCCCAGCTCGCCTCGCGGTTGCCGCCCCAGATATGCGGAATGCCGCGGCCTTCATGGAGCCAGGCATGGCCCTCCCGGCCCAGGGCGGGATCGCAGGCGTTCTGCGCGCAGTTCACGACCGCGCTGGGCACATAGCCCAGCACGGCGTCGACCAGCTCGGGGAAGCGCGAGCCCAGCAGCATCACCAGTTCGCCGCCGCGCGATTGTCCGGCAATGGCAACGAAACCGCCCAGCGGCCGCTGGCCGCGGCGCAGCCAGCGCAGGCCGGTTTCGAAGTATTCCAGCGGCGTATTCGAAATATAGGGCGACAGCCCCGGCGCCTTGAAATAGCCCAGCGCAAAGGCGGTGAAGCCGTGCGAGGCCCACAGCGCCGCGCGCGGTTCGTTGATGCCGCCGCCCGAACCGTTCAGGATCATGATGGCCGGGTGGGGGCCCGGGCCTTCCGGATGAAAGAGGGTGCCGACCAGCCCCTCGTCGCGGACTTCCTCGCGGCGCACGCCCGGCGCGGCCAGCCGCTGGATGAAGGTCTGCTCCCAGCGCTCGCCGGTGCCGCGGGCGACCGTGACGGCCGTCGCGATGGGTTGCAGTACATCGGCCGGAAACAGTTCGCGTGCGCCTTCGGTTTCCGGCACCTGCGACCAGCACAGGCCCATGGGGTGCGGGCCTTCGTAGCTGCCGTCCAGCGGCGCGTCGCGCCGCAGCGAGACGGTGCCGCCGGCATCGGCCGCCACCCGGATGCGGCTCGTCCAGGCCACGCCGCCGCCCCGCGGGCTGCGGCTGCTCACCGTGACGACTTCCCCGGGCTCCAGCCCGTCGATGCGGATGTCGCGTTCGACGTCGATCAATGCGTCCTGTGGCTCGATGTACAGCATGGCGGGCATCTCACTCTATCGGGGTGACCTGCAGGGCGGAAGTCCGGTCGCTCAGAATCGGCACGACCTTCAGGTTCTTGCGCGACGCCCAGATATTCTTGTAGTGGAACAGGGGGATGTGGCCGACGTCGTCCGTCACCAGCGTGGCGGCGCGCTGGAAGATCTCTTTGCGCTTCTCATCGTCGAACTCGACGGTGGAATCGAGCAGGGCCTGATCGACCTCGGCGTTGCTGTAGCGGCCCCAGTTGTTGATGCCCTGGCCCTTGGCCGCGTCGTGGGTGGCCAGAGTCTGCAGCAGGCCATAACCCGCTTCGCCGGTGCCGTTGCCCCAGGCGATCACCGAGACGGCGTATTCGTTCTTGCCGGCACGGCTGCCATAGACCGACCACGGTGCTGTTTCCACCTGCGTGCGCACACCCACCCGGCTCCAGAACTGGGCCACGGCCTGCGCGGTTTCAGAGGCATAGGGGTAGCGGTCGCCCGGCACATGCAGGGTCAGCTGGAAGCCCTCGGGATAGCCTGCCTCGGCAAGCAGCTGCCTGGCCTTTTCGGGATCGTGGGCGATGTCCTGGACGTCGGGGTTGTAGCCGAAGCTGCCTTCGGGCATCCATTGGTTGGCTTCGGTCACGGTGTTCTGCAGCACGCGCTCGACGATCGCCTTGCGGTTGATGGCGATCGACAGCGCCTGGCGCACCTTGAGGTCGCGCAGCGGGTTCACGTCCAGCGGCTTGCCCTGATTGTCCCGGATGAACTCATTGCCGCCCTCCTTGAAACTGGGCTGCAGCAGGAACACGCGCAGGCCCGGGTAGCTGTAGACCGCGATGTCGGAGCTGGATTCCAGCCGGGCCAGGTCGGTGGCGGGCACCTTGTCGATCACGTCCACGTCGCCCGCCAGCAGGGCGGCCGTGCGCGAGGACGGATTGTTGATGAAGCGGTAGGTGACGTTGTCCCAGGGCTGGGCGACACCGTAGTAGTCGGGATTCTTCTTCAGCAGCGTGCGGTCGCCGGGCGTGTAGGACACGAAGGTATAGGGGCCGGTGCCTATGGCGGCCTTGCCGCTGTTGTAGTCTTCGGTGCCGGCTTTCTCGCCGGCGTGCTTGCTGACGACATAGATCGAAGCGATGTCCAGCGGCAGTTTGGGGTTGGGAACGTTCGTCCTGACGAGAACGGTGTGCGGGTCGGGCGCTTCGACCGATTCCACGGTGCGCAGGGCGCCCGCGTAGGAGGCGACGCTGCCGGGCACTTTGTTGGCGCGCTGGAACGAGAACACGATGTCTTCCGCCGTGAACGGCGTGCCGTCATGCCATTTCACGTCGTCGCGCAGCTTGAATTCCCAGGTCCGCTCGTCCAGCGCTTTCCAGGAACTGGCCAGCGCGGGTTCCAGGCGCGAGCCGTCGCGGCTGTTGATGATGGAATCCCACAGGTGCAGCGCCAGCGAGCGGTCGCCGGCATGGTTGTTCAGTTGCGGGTCGACGGACGACACCGGGTCGGCGAAGCCGATGGTCAGGTCGGCGGCCTGGGCGTTCAGCGCCATGACGCCGGCCAGTGCCGCGGCCACGAGGGTATGGGTGTAACGGTTGCTGATGGTCATGATGGACTCCGGGATGGTTGGGGCTCGTCATTCAGATGACAGGCGCTCAGGTGGTCGGGGGCGATGCGCTTGAGTGCCGGGACCTCGCGCGCGCAGCGCGGCATTGCGTGCGGGCAGCGGGGGTGGAAATGACAGCCGGCGGGCGGCTGCATGGGACTGGGGATCTCGCCCTTGATCGAGGCGAAGCTGACCTTGCGCTGCGTGACGCGCGGCACGTGGGTCAGCAGGGCCTGGGTGTAGGGGTGGTTGGGGCGGGCGAAGAGTTCCCGCACGGTCGCGGATTCCACCACCCGGCCCAGGTACATCACCACCACGCGGTCGCAGATGTGCTCGATGACGCCCAGGTCGTGGCTGATGAACAGATAGGACAGGCCGAGCTCTTCGCGAAGATCCATGAACAGATTGAGGATCTGCGCCTGGATCGACACGTCCAGCGCGGCGACCGCCTCGTCGCACACCAGCATCCGCGGCTTCACGGCCAGCGCGCGCGCAATGCCGATGCGCTGGCGCTGGCCGCCGCTGAACTGATGGGGGTAGCGGTGCCGCATCGAAGGATCGAGGCCGACGCGCTCCAGCAGCGCGCACACGTAATCGTCCGCGGCGCCGGCGGTCGTCATGCCGTGCAGGGTGGCCGCCGCGCTGAGCGTCTTCGAGATGCGCAGGCGCGGGTTCAGGCTGGAAAACGGATCCTGGAAGATCATCTGCATTGCCAGGCGGGCGTCGATGGCGTCCTGCCCGCGCAGAGCGGCGCGTGGCCTGCCCTGCACCAGCACTTCGCCGCTGGTCGGGGTGATCAGGCCGCAGGCCATGCGGCCCACCGTCGACTTTCCGCAGCCTGATTCCCCGACCAGCCCGACGACTTCGCCGGGGGCGACGCTCAGGTCGACCCCGTCGACGGCGTAGGTCATGCGCGGCGCGCGGCTCAGGCGCAGACCGCGCGCCATCGACTTGAGCGGCCCGGGCGGCGCTTCCCAGCCGAAGGTCTTGACGAGCCGCCGCAATTCCAGGATGGGGGTGGGCGATGCGTTCATGCCTGCGCCTCCGCCTCGGCCCGCTCGGGCGGCCCCGGAAAGAAGCAGCGCACCGGATGCGCCGTCCCGGCTTCCGTGCGCACCGGCAGGAGTTCGGGCGCTTCCTGGCACCTGGCCCGGGCGCGCGGGCAGCGGGGGGCGAAGGCACAGCCCGGGGGAAGATGGGCAAGGGCCGGGGTCGTGCCGGGAATCTGCCGCAGGCGCCGCCCCCGCTCGTTGGAGCTGGGGATGCTGCCGATCAGGCCCTGGGTATAGGGATGCTGGGGATGATCCAGAATGTCGTCCACCGGCCCGATCTCGACGATGCGGCCGGCATACATGACCGCGACCGTGTCGGCCAGGCCCGCCACGACGGACAGATCGTGGCTGATCCAGATCAGGCTGGTGCCGGTGCGCCGCGCCAGCTGCTGGATTTCCGACAGGATCTGCGCCTGTATCGTTACGTCCAGGGCCGTCGTGGGCTCGTCGGCGATGATCAGTTCCGGTTCGTGCAGCAGCGCGATGGCGATGGCAACGCGCTGGCGCATGCCGCCGGACATCTGGTGGGGATAGGACTTCAGGCGTTCTTCGGGGCTGGCAATGCCCATCAGCGCCAGCGTGTCGCGGGCGCGCTCGCGCGCCTGCCGGGTCGAGACCCGGCTGTGCGCCTTGACGGCTTCGATCATCTGGTCGTCGACCCGCAGCACGGGATTGAGCGTGGCCATCGGGTCCTGGAAGATCATGGCGATGCGGCTGCCGCGCAGCCGGCGCTGCGCCCCGGGCGGCAGTGCGAGCAGGTTTTCGCCGTGAAAGCGCACCTGGCCGCCGGCGACCCTGCCGGGCGGGTCGATCAGGCCCAGTATGGAAAAGCCCGTCACGGATTTCCCCGAGCCCGATTCCCCCACGAGGCCCAGAATTTCCCCTTTCCGCACCTGGAAAGACACGTCGTTCACCACGGTCACGGTGCCGTTGCGCGTATCGAAGGCGGTGGTGAGGTGTTCCACCGACAGAGTGGGCGCCGGATGATTCATTTCTGCAGCCTCGGGTTCAGGATGTCGCGCATCTGGTCGCCGACGAGATTGATGGAGACGATGGTGAGCAGCAGCGCGAGGCCGGGGAACAGGGAAATCCAGTACTCGTTCGAAAGCAGGTATTGATATCCGTTGGAAATGAGCAGCCCCAGGGAAGGTTCGGTGATGGGCACGCCCAGGCCCAGGAAGGACAAGGTCGCTTCCAGGGTGATGGCCCGGCCGATCTGCAGGGTGGTCACGACCAGCAGCGGCGGCAGGCAGTTGGGCAGTATCTGGCCCAGCAGGATGCGCCATTGGGGAATGGCCTGGCCTCTTGCGGCATCCACGTATTCGCGCCGCGATTCGACCAGCGCCTGCCCGCGCGCGGTGCGCGCGTAATAGGCCCATTCCAGGATGATCAGCGTGAGCATGACGTTGCCCACGCCCTTGCCCATGTAGGCCAGTATCATCAGGGCCATGAGTATGGTCGGAAAGGACAGCAGCAGGTCCACCACCCGCATGATGAAGGCATCCACCCGGCCGCCGGCATAGGCCGAGAACAGGCCGATGACGGAACCGAGGATGGCCGAAATGACCGCCGAGCCGATGCCCACGATCAGGCTGATCCGCAGCCCGTAGATGATGGCCGAATACAGATCGCGGCCCTGGCCGTCGGTGCCCAGCCAGTAGGTGTATCCGCCCATGGCGCTTTCCGAGCCCGGCGGCAGGCGGGAATCGAGAACGTCCAGCTGGGTGAGGTCGTAGGGGTTCTGGGGCGTCACCCACCCGGCCAGCACGGCCAGCAGACAGGTCAGCACGATGACGATCAGCCCCGCCGCCGCCATGCGCGACCGGAAAAAGTCGCTGGCGACGCGGTGCCAGACGGACCGCTCTTCGTAGGGAAGCCGGGCCTGCGTCATGCGCTTGCCTCTACACGGACGCGAGGGTCGAGAAGTCTATACAAAATATCTACAATCAGATTCAGTGTCACAAAGATGAACACGACCACCATGAGGTAGGCCACCACCACCGGGCGGTCCAGCGAGTTGATGCTGTCCAGGATCAGCTTGCCCGCGCCCGGCCAGGAAAAGATCGTCTCGGTCACCACCGCGTAGGCGATGGTCGAGCCCAGTTCCAGCCCCAGCACGGTCACCACCGGGATCATGGTGTTGCGCAATACGTGCTTCATCACGACACGCGCCGGCGACAGGCCCTTGGCCCGGGCGAAGCGCACGTGGTCCTGCAGCAGCACTTCGCGCACGCCGGCGCGGGTCAGCCGCATCACCAGGGAAATCTTGAACAGGGCCAGGGTGAGCGCCGGCAGTATCATGTGCTTCCAGCCATTGAGCGTCAGCCACGACCAGGCCACCCCGAACAGTTCGCGGGTCTCGCCGCGCCCGCTGGCGGGCAGCCAGCCCAGTTGGACGCTGAACACCATCACGAACATCAGGCCCAGCCAGAACGCCGGCAGCGAGAACCCCAGGATGCTGCCGGCCATGAACAGCCGGGACAAGGGGTTGTCGGGCTTCAGGCCGGCGAAAAGCCCCAGCGGCAGCCCCACCAGCACGGCTATCAGCAAGGCGGCGACGGCCAGTTCCAACGTGGCGGGCAGGCGCTGGAAGATCAGCTGGACCGCGTCCACGTTATAGACGAAGCTCTTGCCCAGATTGCCGGTGACGGCGCCGTGCAGGAAGGACAGGTATTGCTGGAATATGGGTTTGTCCAGGCCCAGTCGGGCGATGGCCTCCAGGCGCTCCTGCTGGTTCATGTCCTCGCCGATGAGGATGTCGACGGGGTTGCCGATGGCGTGCATGCCGAAGAACACGATCAGCGACATGACGAAAAGCACCAGCAGGGCCTGGCCCAGCCGCTGCGTCAGCCAGGCAAGCATGCCGCGCCTCCCGTCAATGGCGTTTCCCGCCATTCGTCCCCATTGAGTTCGGGCTCTTCGAATGCCCTCAGGCGCTCGTAGTGATAGTCCGCATCCTCGTTCAGGAACAGCGCGCACAGATTGCGCGCCAGGCGCTCGGCCCCGTCGCTGATCTGCGGGATGTCGCCCGCCACCGTTCCGTGCGAGAGGGTAGACGGATAACAGAAGCAGTGGATGCGTTCCAGGCCGGGGCAGGGGGTGTCTTCGCGGGCCTGGAATTCAAAGGCCGGCCCCAGGTCGGGCGAGTCGCGCAGCTCGATGTCTTCTTCATCGGCTGGCGGGCGATAGCGTTCGCCCCAGCTGCGCACGGCATGCGCGAAGGCGGAGAACTCCGGCCGCAGCGACAGGTCGATGCGGAATCCCGTGCTGAAGATCACATAATCGGTGTCGATCGGCGCCTGGTTGGTTTCCAGGCGCAGCGAGCCGTCGGCGTTCACCGACGTGGCCTCCACCCAGGTGCTGGTGTGAAAGAAGGCGTTGGGATGGCGCGACACTCTGAGGGTGCTGCCCTGCGGCGGCGGCACTTGCTGGGCATTGATGTAGTGCCGGATGCGCCATTTCCAGTCGTCCGGCAGCCGCCAGTAGCCATGCGTCATGCCCGCGCTTCCCGAACCCTTGCCCTTGTTGATGCGGGGTATGGCCGGACGGCGGGCAAAGATATTGACGCGGGCGGCCCCGTTTTCCAGGGCCGTCGCCGCGCTGTCCATGGCCGAGGCGCCCACGCCGATCACGACCACGCGCTTTCCCTGGAAGACGGCATCATCCCAATGATCGGCGGAGTGCATCCAGCGATCTGTCGGCAGGCCGGCCGCCCATTCCGGGACCCAGGGCCCGCCCAGGCCGTCGCGGCCGGTGGCCAGCACCACCCGGCGCGCCAGCAGGATCTGCCGCGCCTGGCTGGCAAGATCGCGGACCTGCAGCCGCACATGGCCCTCGCCGGTCGGTTCCACGCGCTCCACGCGCTGAAGGTTGCGGACCTGCGCCCCGGTCACCTTGCCGTACCACAGCAGGTATTCGAACCATTGCAGACGGGGAATCTTGTCCAGCGCTTCCCATGCTTCTTCGCCGAACTGAGCCGTGAACCAGGCACGGAAGGTCAGGCTGGGAAGGCCCAGGGCCGGACCGGTCAGTTCCTTCGGGGAGCGCAGGGTTTCCATGCGCGCCGTCGTGGCCCACGGCCCTTCACGGCCGGCCGCCGCCTGATCCAGTATGAGGCTGGGAATGCCCTGATGGCGCAGGGCCGCGGCGGCGCACAGCCCGGCCATGCCGCCGCCCACGATGACGACCGGCGGCAGGGGCCGGCCCTGGCGTTCGACCTCGGGCATCCAGGCTTTGGATGGCAGGTTCAGCAGGCTCAGCTCCTGTTGCAGACGTTGTTCCAGGCGTTCGAGCCCCTGGCTGGAAAGGTCGAATGAAGTCATGGCGGTCGGTACGGTTTTCGGAAGCACGCATTGTGGCCAAAGCGTGGAATTGGATTCGGTTGTCAGGATGCGGAAGCGGGTGGCGGCCATCGCCGGCCGCCGGGGCTCGATGCGCTGCGCCCGGGTGGCGGAAGAGGCGCCGCGGGGCTGTGGGCGAGTTTGCCGCGACAGGCCGGCGGCGGATGGCGGGCGGGGGCCGGCGCAAGCGGATGAGCTTGGATTCCCATCGCGGAGAATTGCCATGCCGGCCTGCTCGATGGAAGCGGGCGCGGCAGAGAGGCCGGGAAAAGCATTAATATGGCTCAGGGGAAAAATACGATCTTCGCCCGTCCCGCTTTATAGTTCAAATACCAATGCGCCATGATTTAACTACTTTTTGTTATAAGAAAGGCGGTTTTTATCCATTTTCCGGGAGGGGAAGCTCCCACAGGCTGATACGATTATGAAACCTTTGGTTGTGTCTACGGATTCGATCCACCCCGATGCGGTGGCCCGGATTCAGAGCGTCGCCGACTTCACGGTGGCTTCCGTGTCCGATGGCCTGAGCGATGCTCACCTCCGTTCCGATGTCATCGTCGTCCGCAATCCGTTGCCGGCGCGGCTGTTCGACGCCGCAACCCGCCTCAAGGCGGTCATCCGCCATGGCGCGGGCCTGGACATGATTCCCATGGACGCGGCTTCCGGGGCCGGGGTGGTGGTGGCCAACGTGCCCGCCGTCAATGCAAACGCGGTTGCGGAATATGCGGTGGGCCAGGTCGTCAATCTGTCGCGGCGGCTTTCCCTGATGGATGCCACGCTCAGGCGCGGGTCGTGGGGGCCGGCGCGTGCAATGGCGGACCGCGGGAATGAGCTGCGCGGCAAGACGGTTGCGATCGTCGGGGTCGGCGCCATAGGCCGCAGGGTGGCATCGATCTGCGCGCAGGGCTTTCAGATGCGCATTCTGGGCGTGCATCATTCGGCCCGCCAGGATCCGGCGGGGCAGATCGATTACGTGCCGCTGCGCCAGGCGCTGGAACAGGCCGACTTTCTGGTGCTTTCATGCCCGCTCACCCCTGACACCGAAAAACTGATAGGCGCGGCCGAGCTCGCGCTCATGAAGCCTTCCGCTTTCCTGATCAATGTCGCACGCGGCAAGGTCGTCGACAATGACGCGCTCGTGGATGCCCTGGCCCGGCATCGCATCGCCGGCGCGGCCCTCGATGTCTTCGACCCGTCTCCGCTGCCGCCGGGCAACCGTTACGCGGATCTGGAAAACACCTGCATCACGCCGCACGTCGCAGGCATGACGCAAGAAAGCATGCGAGCCCTCAGCATGAGTGTCGCGTCCCAGATACAGGACATCCTCTCGGGCGGGTATCCCGAACACTGGGTCAATACGTCGGCCCGCGACGCCATCGAGGCCCGCTGGCCGTCACATTACGGGCGGCACGGGCAGTAACATCCGGACCGGCCATTCCATGGCGGGGCGCATAGGCGCGGGCGCTCGGGGGCGCCGGCGCGGCGCGTGCCGGCGGTCCGCATTCCGCCATGGGTGCTTGCGCCCGAACGCAACTGCCTTACAATCGGCTTCATGTTGACCTGCGGAAAATCCCTCCGGCGCAAACGTATGTCGGTCTGGCAAGCGCTCTTTTGCCTGACTGTGCTGTCGTTTCTGTGCCGGGCCATGATTCCCGTCGGCTACATGCCTGATCTGTCCGGCAAGCGCGACAGCACGTTTTCCATCACCTTGTGCGTGGGCGGCAGCCTGGCCGTCATGCAGATGGGCCTTTCCGATGACACCGGAAAGGCCTCGGGCGACACGGGCTTCAACGGCCAGGATTGCCCGTTCGGCATTACCGCGGCCCAGAAGCTCATGCCGGGCCAGAACGCCCTGGCTCTGGCGGGCACGGCGGTCGCCTTCCATCCGGCGGTGCCGTCGATCCGCAACCAGGCCCTGCCGCCGATGCCCGCCCTGGGGCCGCCCCTGGGGCCCCGCGCTCCCCCCACGAACCTCGGCTGATTTTTCGCTGGCGGTCTTTGCCGACCGCATTCCCGAAGATATTCTCCGAGGTTTTTTCATGTCCACAGTTCGTATCGGCGCCGGCCTGGCTCTCGCTCTGGCGGCCACATTCGGCGCGCCCCAGGCGCTGGCCCACATCACGCTCGAAACCAGGCAGGCTCCCCTGGAGAGCCGTTACAAGGCGGTGCTGCGCGTCCCGCATGGCTGCCAGGGCTCCCCGACCATGGCGTTGCATGTGCGGATCCCCGAAGGGGCGGTAGCGGCCAAGCCCCAGCCCAAGGCCGGCTGGCAACTGGAAACCATCGAAGGTGATTACGCCCGGTCCCACACGATGTACGGCGCGCAGATGGCTTCCGGCGTGAAGGAAATCGCCTGGACGGGGGGCTCCCTGCCCGACGCTCATTACGATGAATTCGTGTTCGTCGTCTACCTGAGCGCCGCGCTCGCGCCCGGCGGCATGCTGCACTTTCCCGTCGTGCAGGAGTGCAAGGATGGCGTCGAACGCTGGACGGGCGTACCTTCCGAAGGCCACAGCCATGGCCATGGCCATGGCCATGACCATTCCCACTCGCATTCCGAGTCGCCGGCGCCGGGGCTGAAGCTGCTGCCACGGCAGTGATGCCGTGGGGGGCGGTTTGTATCTATAAAGTATCTGTAATCGATGATTCACTTGAAGGAGATTGACATGTCAACACTGTTCAAATGGGTGGGTTGCACGGCATCCGCCCTGTTCATTGCGACGGCGGCCCAGGCTCAGGTCGCGGTCGACGCCCCCTGGGTCCGGGCGACCGTCCCGCAGCAGAGCGGCACCGGCGCCTTCATGCGCCTGACGTCCGAAACCGACACCTCGCTGGTGCGGGCGGATTCACCGGTGGCAAAGCACGTCGAAGTGCATGAAATGGTGATGGAGAACAACGTCATGAAGATGCGCGAGATTCCCGCCATTCCGCTGCCGGCCGGCCAGGCCGTCGAACTCAAGCCGGGCGGCTACCACATCATGCTGCTCGATCTGCATGGCCAGGTGAAGGAAGGCGAGAATGTGCCGCTGACCCTGACCTTCGAGGACGCCGGCGGCAAGCGCAGCACGATGGATATCCAGGCGCCGGTGCGCCCGCTGGCCAGCGATGCGAGCGGCAATGCGCATGGCCACGGCCATGGCCATAATGCCGGCGGCCATGGCGGCCACAAACACTGAGGAGACGGAATGACCCGTACTTTCATCGGCCTGGCCGCCGCCATCGCGACGGCGGCCTCCCTGTCGGCGCACGCGCATGGGGGCCATGGCGGCCACGCGCACGGCGGCCATGGCCATGGGCAGCCGCATTTCCCGGATGCGGCCTCCGCCGCGGCGCCCGAGGGGGTGACGGTCAGCGATTGCTGGATACGGGCCATGCCCAACGGCCTGCCGTCCGCCGCCTACTTCAAGCTCGTGAATACCGGGGCGCGCGACGCTGTGCTGATCGGCGCGCAGGCCGACGGTTTCGGCCGGGTGATGCTGCATGCAAATCAGACGGTCGGCGGGATGGCAAGCATGGTCCATGCGGACCGGGTCGTCGTTCCGGCGGGCGGCGATTTCGATTTCGCCCCCGGGGGCCATCATGTGATGCTCGAAAAACCCTCGGCCGATCCGGTGATCGGCGGCAAATTGCCCATTGTGCTGTGGTTCGAGGGCAATCGCGCCATCCCGGTCGAATGCGATGTCAGCGCCCCATCGCGCATGAAATAGCCGGGATCGGGCGTGGCCCGTTCGCGGTGATCCGCCTGAAGAACCCCGGCCGGCGGGCCGGGGTTCTTCAGTGCGCCAAGCTTCGAGAGACCCTGGGTCCTTTTAGTATCAACAGGACCTAGCGCTTCCGGAAGACCGGCAATCTGCGTTCGGCCATGGCGGCGATGCCTTCCTGGAAGTCCGCAGTGCGGAAATGCGCGCGCTGCAGTTCCAGTTCGCGCTGGTTTACCCGCTTCGCCTCATCGGCCAGGCCCTGACGCAGGGTTTCGCGCGTTGCTTCGACGGCAATGGGGGCCGAGGCCGCGATTTCTTCCGCCAGTGCGTGCGCATGCTGGTGGATGTCCGCCATGTCGACCAGGCTATCGGCCAGGCCGATGCGCAAGGCTTCGGCCCCGTCTATCCTGCGGCCGGTGTAGAACAACAGCGCCGCCTGCTGTATGCCGATCAGGCGCGGCAATGTCATACTCAAGCCGAACCCGGGGTGAAAGCCCATACGATTGAAATTGGCGCTGAACCGGGCTTCCGGGCAGACAACACGGAAGTCGGCCAGCACGGCCAGGCCGAGACCGGCGCCAATGGCCGGACCATGCACGGCGGCCACGATAGGTTTGCGTGAATCGAACAGGCGCATGGCCTGGGCGTAGAAAGGGGTGGGATCGCCGCTCTGGCTTTCTTCCGATGTGAAATCGTAGCCGGCGCAGAAAGCACGGCCTTGCCCCGAAAGCACAATGGCGCGGCATTGATCGTTTGTGTCCAGTTCGTGGAGCAGATCGGCAAGGTTTCCGGCCAGCTCGGTGCTCATGTGGTTGTACTGGCCATTGCACAACTCTATGCTGGCGATATGCCCTTCAAGCTTGAAGGAAAAGCCGGGGGAATCGTTTTTCATTGTCATGTCCTTGATGGTGCCCAATGTTTGAAAGCAGGCTTCAATAAGCCATTTCAAGTATTTCGAGTACGTCTTCTTCGCTGGAAATCTTTCTCGGGTTGCTCGCGATCGATGAGTCCTCCATGGTCTTTCGGGCAATATGCCGCAGTTCCGGCTTCGGGATATTGACATCGCGAAGCCGGGTCGGAAGACCCAGCGAGGCAACCAACTGTTCGATGGCGTCGCCGGCATCCAGGCCATCCCGGCCGAGCGCGGTGCTGATGATGCGCTGGCGATGGTGATTTGCGGGCCTGTTCCATCGCATGACCGATGCCAGCACGGTGCACGAAGTGTAGCCGTGCGGCATGGAGGCATGCGGCCCCAGCATGTGTCCAATGGCGTGGCTGGCGCCCACCCGTACGCCCGAATTGCCCCCCAGAATGGACAGCCATGCCGCAAGCTGGCAATCGAGGCGCGCTTGCTGATCGGACGGGTCCTGGGCAATCCTGGGCAGCGACCGGGCCAGCATCTGCAATGCTTCCTTTGAGACCGCGTCCGAAAACGGCTGCGCGGTCAAGGAAGCGATTCTTTCGGCCGCATGGTCGATGGCCTTGATGCCGCTGGCAAGAAAGAGCGGCAGCGGCACGCCCATCGTCAGTTGCGGATCATAGAGCACGGCGCGCGGGATGAGCAGGGGGTGGCCGACCACCCGCTTGACGTTGACGGACTCGTCGGTCACGCCGGCATACCAGGTGAATTCGGCCGCCGAAAGCGTGGTGGGCACGGCGATGCTTCTCACCCAGACGGTATCGTCGGCGGGAGGCGAACTGGGGTCGAACCGTTTCAGATCCGAGTATCCCGCCAGCGTGTCGATGTCGTCGATGCCGTATGCCAGACATAAGGAGATCAGTTTGGCGGTGTCTATTGCGGAGCCGCCGCCCAGCACGATCATGGAATCGGTGCGCGCCTCGCGGGCGGCGCGCACCCCTTCGAACAGCGCGCGGTGGGGGACATGCGCGGGGATGTCCGAGAAGGCGCCGCAGAACCGGCTGCCCAGCAGATCCTTCAGTTGTTCGAAGAACAGAGTGCCGGACAACTGCGGCGCGGCGACGACGAATATGCGCTGCGCTTTGCCGGTGCCGATCTCGTTGGCCAGCATGTCTATGAATGGCGCCCCGTACCGGACCCTTTCGGTTCGATAGGAGCGATGTACCGTTTCTTCGGAAGCCAGCATTTCTGTCGCTCCTTCGTCTAGACAACTTCGAACAAGGCGGCCGCGCCCATGCCGCCGCCCACGCACATGGTGACGACGACATGGCGGGCGCCCCGGCGCCTGCCTTCGATCAGGGCGTGCCCGGCCAGACGGGCGCCGGTCATGCCGTAGGGATGCCCGATGGAAATGCCCCCGCCATTGACGTTGAACGATTCAGGGTCGATTTCCAGGCGATCACGGCAGTACAAGGCCTGGCATGCGAAGGCCTCGTTCAGTTCCCACAGATCGATGTCCTGTACTTTGAGGCCGTGTTGCTTCAGCAACCGCGGCACCGCATACAGCGGCCCCAGGCCCATTTCTTCCGGGGCGCAGCCCGCCGCCGCCATGCCGCGATAGACGCCCAGCGGGCGCAGCCCGCGTGCTTCGGCCAGGCGGCGTTCCATCAGCACGCAGGCGCTGGCGCCATCCGAAAGCTGGCTGGCGTTGCCGGCCGTGATCGTGCCCCCTTCGACCACCGGGGACAGGGCGGCCAGGGATTCATAGGTGGTTTGCGGGCGGTTGCCTTCGTCCCGCGCGAGTTCGACCTCGCGATACGATATCTGGCCGGTTTCCTTGTCCTTGACTTCTGTCGTGCATTGGATGGGCACGATCTCGTCGTCGTAGCGGCCGGCTTGCTGGGCGGCGGCGGTTCGTTGTTGCGACTGCAGCGCGTAGTGGTCCTGCGCCGCGCGGGAAATATCGTATTTGCGCGATATGAATTCCGCCGTCTGGAGCATGGGCATATAAATATGCGGCGCCGCGGCAATGACATTCGGATCGTGGGCGGCGGCGGCCAGTTCATGATAGACGTTCTGTACGGCGGATATGTTTTCCTGGCCGCCCGCGACGACGACCTGCATGTTGTCGACGATGATCTGTCTGGCCGCCGTGGCGATCGCCATGAGCCCCGATGCGCACTGCCGTTCGACCGTCTGGGCCGCGACGCTGGCGGGCAGGCCGCCGGCCAGCGCGGCATGGCGGCCTATGTTCATGCCGGCGGTGCCGGCGGCCAGTACGGTGCCGATGACGACGTCGTCGACTTCCTCGGCATCGATTTGCGCGCGGGCCACTGCATGCCGGATGGCGTGGCCCATGAGCGTGGGCGATTTGACATGGTTCAGGGAACCACGGAAAGCGCGCCCGATGGGGGTGCGCGCCGTGGAGACGATGACGGCTTCTCTCATGATCGGTTTCCGATTCAGGCGGGTTCGTGGGTGGGGGCGGGGGCTTGCCATTGCGACAGCGGCCTGCCGCTTGCAGCATGCGCCGCCAGCAGGTCGGCGGGGGTCCAATAGCCGTGTTCGTTGCCCTGCGCCCGTGAATAATGTGCGAGGCGCTCCAGGATGGTGGGAAGGCCGATGCGGTCGGCCATGAAGAGAGGCCCGCCCCGATGATCGGGAAAACCGTAGCCTTTCGTCCAGACGATATCGATATCGCCGGTGCGATAGGCGATCCCTTCTTCCAGGATGCGGCAGCCCTCGTTGATGAGGGGGAACAGGCAGCGTTCGAAGATTTCGCTGTTGCTGATGTGGTCGCGCCGGGCAATGCCGTGCTGCCTGGCCAGCGCCTCGCACAGCATCGCGACTTCGGGGTCCTCGATGGCGTCGCGGCCTTCGTAGCGGTAATAGCCGAGATGGTTTTTCTGCCCCAGGCGGCCGCGCTCGAACAGCCGGCCGACGACCGCCCGGTAGGCGGGGTCGCTGGGCCGGATGCCCGCCTTGCCTTGTTCAAGCAGCACCTTGGCGGCGACGTCGATGCCCGCCATGTCGAGCATGCGGCAGGGGCCCATGGCCAGGCCCGCTTCTTCAATGGCCTGGTCTATCTGTCGCGGCGTGGCGCCTTCCATGAGCAGGAAATCGGTTTCCCGCAGATAGCTTTCCAGCATGCGGTTGCCGATGAAACCGTAGCAGACGCCTGAAATGACCGATACCTTGCGGAGGGTCTTTGCCAGTGCGTTCACGGTGGCCAGGACCTCCGGCAGCGTGCCGCGCCCGCGTACGATTTCGAGCAGGCGCATGACGTGGGCGGGGCTGAAGAAGTGCATGCCGAGAAAATCGCCGGGCCTGCCGCTGGCCCGCGCCAGCGCGTCGACGTCCAGGGTGGAGGTATTGGAGGCGATGATGGCCCCCGGCTTGCAGATCATGCCCAGCTGCCGGCAGACCGCGGTCTTTACGTCCATGTCTTCAAATACGGCTTCGATCACGAGGTCGCACTGCCCGAGGTCCGCGTAGTCCAGGCTGGGGGCCAGCAGCGCCAGCGCGGCCTCAGACCGGGCGGCGCTGATTCTGCCCCTGGCCACACGGCTTTCATAAGTCTTGCGGATCTGCGCGACCCCGTTTTCCAGCGCATCGCGATTGGCGTCGACGAGCACGGACGATATGCCGGCGTCGAGGAAGTTCATGATGATGCCGCGTCCCATCGTGCCCGCGCCGATCACACCGATATGGTGGATCGGCCGCCGTTGCAGCGACGAGGGGATGCCGGGCAGCTTGGCGGCTTCCCGTTCGGCGAAGAACAGGTGGCGCAGCGCCGCGGACGTATCCGAGGCGCGGCAGGCCTCGAAAAGCCGGCCTTCGAGTTCGCGGCCCTGTGAAAAGGGCAGGGTGATGGCGGCCTGGATGCACTCGACGATGGCGCGCGCGGCGGGATGGGTCGTGTTGCGGCCGGCGGTATCCAGGGCCTGCTTCAGGGCTTCAGCATCCAGCCCCCCGGAATCCACCGCGAGGCCGCGCGTCGGCCGGGGAGGCAGGCCTTGTTCCAGGATGTGGCGCGCATGTTCCAGCCCGGCCTGCGCGGCATCGGATTGCGCGGTGAGGCCATCGATCAGGCCGAGGGCGAGGGCGGTATCCGCGTCGATCATCCTGCCCGTCGAGATCATGTCCAGCGCCGCCTTGGCGCCGGCCAAGCGGGGCAGGCGCTGTGTGCCGCCGGCTCCGGGCAGAATGCCGAGCGTGACTTCAGGCAGGCCCATGCGGGTCTGGGCATGGGCGATGCGGTAGTGGCAGGCCATGGCGAGTTCCAGGCCGCCGCCCAGGGCCATGCCGTGCATGGCGCAGACAACCGGCTTGGGCAGGGACTCGATCAGGTCCATGACGGGATTGAATGCATCGTTCGCGGCCGTGATGGGCTGGTCCAGCTGGGTGATGTCGGCGCCGCAGACGAAAGTGCGGCCCGCGGCGCACAGCACCAGCGCCCGGCAGCCGGGCGCGGCGGCGGCTTCTTCGATGCGCCGCCCAAGCTGTTCGAGCAGTTCGCGGCTCAGGGCATTGACCGGCGGATTGGCTATCGTGATGAGAGCGATGCCGCCTTCTATATGAGAGAGAGTGACCAGATCACGCATGTGAATAGGGATCCTCGATGGTTCTGTTCAGATGTTGTGGGCATGCCCTAATGCACGGTGCCGGGCAGGCTGCGCAGCAGGTCCAGGGTCAGGCCAGGGTGGGCGAGCAAGGCTTCCCCGGCCACTGTGTGCCAGTAGGATTCGCTGCCCGCCGACTGCCGCCAGGCCTGCAGGCGCCGGGTGAGCAGATGCAGGTCGAGTTCGTCGGTGATGCCGATGGCGCCGTGGACAGCATGTGCCGTTTCGATCGCCGCCTGCGCGGCTTCGTTGCATCTGGCCTTGGCGATGGCCGCCTGCAGGCGGGTGGGGAAGGGGGTGGGCGATACGCAGCCCAGCTGTGCGGCCATGCGCGCAGAAAAGACATGCTCGCTCATGACCGCCAATTGATGCTGGACGGCCTGGAACTTGCCGATGGGGCGGCCGAACTGCTGCCGGTCGTTCGCATATCCCAGCGTGCGTTCAAGGACGGCTCCCATGGCGCCGGACATCTGGGCCGCCAGCAGAGGCGCACGCAGAACGTGAAGGTCCAGCCCGTCGGGAAGACTCAGCCGCAGCCTGCCCGCATCGTTCACCTGGCCGGCTCCCCAGTGCGCCGCGCAGTCCAGTATGTATGCATGCGCCCGGCGTTCCGAGGACGACAGCGGCAGGACATGCCATGCTTCGTCGACCTGAATGAGTGCCGAATCGGCGACCCGGCCGCCGTGCACCACCGCCTGCACGGATCCATCATCGAGCAGGCGGCCGCGCGCCAACGCCAATGTGCCGGACGGCCTGGCGTGGCCGGCGCGGGCCAGCAGCGCCCTGCCGATCAGGGTGTCCGCCAGGGGCAGGGGAAAGGCGTGCGCACCGCAGCGCGCAAGCATGCCCGCGACCTGGGCAAGACCGAGCCCGGCGCCGCCCTGTTCTTCGGCCACCAGGGCATCGGCAAACCCCGCGTCCTCGATGCGGCCCCACAGGGCCCGGGCGCGGTCAGGGTTGCCGCCTTCGATATCGCGCACGATTTCCGCCGTGCATTCTTGCGCCAGCAGGTGGCCGGCCGCATCAGTCAACAGATCATTGTCCATATTCATGAATGGTTTCTTCCCGTATCCGGATTCAGCGCAGCCCCAGGCCACGGGCGATGATCCCCCGCAGGATTTCCCGCGTGCCGCCGCGCAGGGAAAAAGCCGGAGAAATTTCAGTCAGGTACTGGAGGGTCAGCAGCAGTTCGCCGGGCGCCCGAGGGTCTTCGCGGGCGAAGATGTCGTCCGCGATGGCGGCCGGGATGTATTGTTCCAGCGTCGTGCCCAGCTCCTTCACCAGAGCGGCTTCGACCTCCGGGCTCTCGCCCCGCGTCAGCTTGGACTGGATCGCGATCGACATGGAACGCAGGGGAGCCAGCCGGGCGAGGATCTTTCCCGCCAGCAGCGTCGACGAGGCGGCATGGCCCTTCGATGCGCGCAGCCAGTCCAGCCATTGGTCCAGCAGGATGATGCTGGAAAACAATCGCTCGGGGCCGCTGCGTTCGAGCGACAGTTCCGCCGTGACCTGCCGCCAGCCCTCGCCCTCCTGGCCTATCAGCGCATCGGGGCCGAGCTGCACATTGTCGAAGAAGACCTCGCAGAAGTGGCTGTCCCCGGAAAGATCCTTGATGGGGCGTATCGTGATGCCCGGCAGGGACAGATCGACGATGAGCTGCGACAGGCCTTTGTGGCGGTCGCCGGGCCCGCCCGACGTGCGGACCAACGCGATCATGTACTGGCAGCGATGCGCGTTCGTGGTCCAGATCTTGCGGCCGTTCAGAAGAAACCCGCCGTCGTTGCCCACCGCGCGCGTCCGGATGCCGGCCAGATCGGACCCGGCTTCCGGTTCGCTCATTCCGATGCAGAAGAAGGCTTCGCCTCTGCATATCGCCGGGACGTGGAAGCGTTTCTGTTCCTCGGTGCCGTATTTCAGGATCAGCGGCGCGCTCTGCCTGTCGGCGATCCAGTGCGCGCCCACCGGCGCGCCGAAATTCAGGAATTCTTCCAGCAGGACGTAGCGGGTGAAGGCGCTGCGGCCGCCGCCGCCGTATTCTTTCGGCAGGGCGATCCCTATCCATCCCTTTTCGGCTATCTTTCTGCTGAACCCGGCGTCGTATCCGCCCCAGGACCTGGCTTTCACGCTTTCGGGAACGCCGGCCAGTTCCTTCACCAGGAATTCCCGGACTTCCGGGCGGATTGCCTCGGCTTCCGCGGGTATTTCAAACAGGTTGATGGAATCCAGTATCGTCATCCCAGTATCCCCTTGGAGCGCAATTCGGCAATCGTCCCGGCATCGAGACCCAGATGGCTCTTCAGTATTTCGTTTGTGTGCTGGCCCAGCACGGGCGGCGGATATTCGTAAGCAGCGGGGGTTTCCGAAAGATTGATGGGGTTGGCGACGATGGGTATTTCGCCCGCCGCCGGATGTTCCGTCTTTCTGATCAGCTTTCTTGCGGCGACGTGTCCGTCTTCAAACACTTCCTTGATGTTCTTGATGGGGCCGCATGGCACGGCTTTGTCATGCAGCAGATCGACCCAGTATTGGGTGGTTTCCTGTGCCGTTCTCCCGGCAATGATTTCCACCAGGCTTTCCCTGTTGGCGATTCTTGCCTGGTTGGTCCGGTATCTTTCATCATCCGCCAGATGCGCCAGCCCCGCGGCCTCGCAGAAACGCCTGAACTGGCTGTCGTTGCCGATGGCCAGAATGATGAAGCTGTCCCGGGTTTTGAAGTCCTGATAGGGAACGGCATTGGGATGCGAATTGCCCATTCTTCCCGGGATGTTTCCGGAATACAGAAAATTCGCCCCCTGGTTGGCAAGGCAGGCGATCTGCACGTCGAGCAGCGACAGGTCGATGTGCTGCCCGACCCCGTGGATGTCCCTGGCCCGGATCGCGGCAAGAATGGCGGTCGACGCGTACAGGCCGGTCAGTATGTCGGTCAGGGCGACGCCGACTTTCATGGGGCCGCCGCCGGGCTCTTCATCCGGCCGGCCCGTGACGCTCATCATTCCGCCCATGCCCTGCACGAGAAAGTCGTAGCCCGCCCGGTTCGCGTAGGGGCCGTGCTGGCCGAACCCGGTTATGGAGCAGTAGACGATGCGCGGGTTCACCTTCCTGATCGACTCGTAATCGAGGCCGTACTTCTTCAGGCTTCCCACCTTGTGGTTCTCGACGAGAACGTCGAAACCCCTGGCCAATTCCTTGATCAGCCGCTGGCCTTCTTCCCGGCTGATGTCGATGGTGATGGACTTCTTGTTCCTGTTCGCGCAGAGGTAGTAGGCGGCGTCGACCGGAGACTGCCCGCCCTTTTCCCGAAGGAAGGGCGGCCCCCAGGACCGGGTGTCGTCGCCTTCGTGGGGTTTCTCGACCTTGACCACATCCGCCCCCAGGTCGCCCAATGTCTGGGTGGCCCAGGGCCCGGCAAGAACCCGCGAGAGATCGAGGACTTTGATGCCGTCCAGAGCGCCTTTCCTTGTCATCATTGCTTCTCTATGTTCGCATTGCGCGCAATTCTTTCCCAAAGATCGATGTCTTCCCGGTTGAACTCCCGAAGTTCCTTGCTGCCGCCCAACTGCGGTTTCTGCCCGAACTTGGCAAAGAATTCTTCGGTTTCCGGCAGAAGAGATACGTCATGGAAATAGCCTTCCAGTTTTTCCATGATGTCCGCCGGGGTGTCCGCGCGGGCGACCGCGGCGGTCCAGACATAAATCCGGAATTCCGGTATTCCCGCCTCGGCGGAGGTGGGCGCGTCGGGAAGCGGCGGGGCGCGATGTTCATCGGCGATGACCAGCGCGCGGACGCGCCCGGATTGCGCCAGGGTCTGGGTAGAGGTGACTTCGGCAAACCCATAGTCGACGGTTTTGGATGCCACGGCCGTGATGGTTTCACCGGCGCCCTTGAACGGAATGTTCGCGGCGTCGATGCCATTGATCTGATTGAAGAACTCACCCATCAACTGATACCCGGCCGAGCCGGAACCAAAGTTCAGTATGCCGGGATTCTTCTTGGCGTGATCGACCAGATCCCGCACCGTCTTGAATTCGGAGTCTTCCGGCACCGACAATACCCCGGGCGTCTTGAGCATCAATGTGATCGGCTCGAAATCCTTGGCCGGATCGTAAGGCATGTCCTTGAAGACGGCCGAGTTCGTGGCCAGTGTCGAATTGCTGCCGATGAATACCGTATAGCCGTCGGCGGGCGCATCCAGCACCGATTTGACGGCGATGAAGCCGTTGCCGCCGGGCCGGTTTTCCACGACCACCGGCACGCCCGCCAGTTCCGATATCTTCTGCGCGTAGTATCTGGCGCTGGTGTCCGTGCCGCTGCCGGGCCCGAATGGCAGGACGAAGCGGATCGGCTTGGATGGAAAATCGCCGGCGGTGGCGGCCTTGCCCGCCACCGGAAGTACTGCCAGGCATGAGGCGGCTATGAGGGTTAAAACGGACTTCAATTTCATTGTGTCTCCTAGCTGTTTCTGTAAACCAATCTGGATTGGACCGTATGGATTGTGGAGCGTTTTTTTTGCTTATTTGATTTGCGAAATAAACGATGGGTTCTGAAGAACCGGGGTGTGCTCTTGAATAAAACGAGCATGAATATTATTGATGCGCTTCCAGATCGATGCCAGGCCATAATTTCGTTATCCGAAATTCGATAGGGCGCCGGAATCTTCTTTCCATTCTTGCCATTCCGCAACGCAAGCAGGCGGGCGGGGCGGCGCAACGCCACCCTGCAAGTCTCTTGAGGGAAAGGAACGTCCGTGCGGATTAATAAGGGAACGGACGCAAGGGATCCTCTGATTAAGTCGAGCGGAAAGCGTGCGCTGTGGATCGGAGTGAGATGCGAGGCGCAAAGCGCAGTGATAGCCGTAGCTATCGCGAGCACTTGCAACGAAGCAGATCGCCCGATTCCACAGATGCGCGCGGCGCGGGGACTTGATCAGAGGGTCCCAAGGCAATATGTGGGTGTCGGGCCGCTGTTGCGGCATTGGCGGGGGGCTTTTGATGCAGCCCGTGCCGGCTTTCCCGATGTCTGAAACAGACGCCGGCTCGGGCGGAAATTAGGAGAGGCGGGGCACCGTCATGCCCGGAGCCCCTTTTCTTGTCATTGTTTTTCTATGTTGGCGGCGCCGGCGACTCTGTTCCAGAGGTCGATTTCGTTCTTGATGAATTCCTGGAGTTCTTTTCCACCGCCGAATTCGGGTTTCAGGTCGAATGTGGCGAAGAATTTCTCTGTTTCGGGCAGACGGGAGGCTTCCTGGAAATAGCCTTCTATTTTTTCCATGACGGGGCCCGGGGTGCCCGTGCGAGCGACCGCCGCCACCCACAGGTGAATCTTGAAATCGGGAATGCCCGCCTCGTCCGCATTGGGGACGTTGGGCAGCGAAGGAAACTGCTGGTCGTCGGCAATGACCAGCAGGCGGATCCGTTCCGATTGCGCCAGCGCCTGGGCGGCGGTGATGTCGGCAAAGCCGTAATCCACCGTGCTGGATGCGACGGCCGTCACCGTTTCGCCGGCGCCCTTGAATGGAATGTTCGTGGCTTTGATTCCGTTCAGCTGATTGAAGTATTCCCCTATCAGGTGATAGCCCGCGGAGCCTGTGCCGAAATTCAGCGTGCCGGGTTTGTTCCTGGCATGCTCGACCAGCTCGCTGAGGGTCTTGAATTGCGAATCCTGAGGAACCGCCAGTACCCCCGGCGTCTTGAAAATGAACCCGATGGGCGTGAAATCTTTGACCGGGTCGTACGGCAGGCTTTTGAAGAGCGCCGTATTGGAGGCCAGTATCGAATTGCTGCCGACAAGTATGGTGTAGCCATCCGCCGGCGCATCCAGCACCGTTCTGACCGCAATGAAGCCGTTTCCGCCGGGCTTGTTTTCGACGATCACGGGCACCCCGGCAATGTCAGATACTTTCTGAGCATAGTATCTGGCGCTGGTGTCCGTGCCGCTTCCCGGGTTGAACGGAACGACGAATTTGATCGGCTTGGATGGGAAGTCGGCGGCGGAGGCGGCCTTGCCGGCCACCGGAAGCATTGCCAGGCATGAGGCTGCTATGATGGTGAGAACGGATTTTGAAATCATTTTGTCTCCTGTTTTTGTCAATCATTGCCATTCCACTGTACGAATTTTCTATTGTGTGGCCGGCACGGCAATGCCCCGGAATTAAGCGTGGGCATTGTTCTTCCTGAAATCATTGCTAACATTATTGATCCGGTTTCTGCCCAATACCAGCGCGTAATTTCGCTATCCGAAATTCTGTATGACCACCAAACTTTCCGCCCCGTCTCTTTCATCTCGCAGCGCAACCCGCGTAAGCGGGACATTCACCAGAGTTACATCGGGCAGTCAGTCACTGGAACGCGGGATGCAGATCCTCAGATCCTACCGGTCGGGGGTGGATTTGCTGACCAACGCGGATCTGGCCGACCGCAGCGGCCTGCCGCGCCCGACGGTCAGCAGATTGACGCGGTCCCTGGTCGAACAAGGTTTCCTCGATTACGACATTCCTTCGAAAGGCTATCGGCTTTCCCCGGTTTTTCTCAGCCTTGCCTATGTATTCCGTCAGGCGGAAGATACCGAGGAAACCGTCTATCCGCTCATGCGGAAACTGGCGGAAAGCGAAGGTGTGAATGTCGGTCTGGCCTTGCCGAATCAGCTCGAAATGGTTTACGTGGAATCGCTTCGGGAAAGCCGGCGCGGTGTTTTCCGCCGTGCGGCATCAGGGTCGAGATTTCCCATGGAGTCGACATCGGGGGGGCGGGCGTACCTGGCGGCGCTGGGGCGGGAACAACGGGACGCCATCCTGAAGAGAATCAAAGAGAAGCATGGGAAGGGGTGGGCCGCGATCCAGCGCGAGATAGAAGAATCGGTGGCAAGAATAGCCAAAGAGGGTTATTGCGTCGCCCATTGGCAGCCGGGGATGACGGCGGTCGGGGCCCCTCTGGTGAAGCAGGACGGCAGAATCTATTCACTGACGATAAGCTTCCACACGCCGGATTCGCTGGCTGACTCCATACATAGATATGGGCAGCTGTTGCTGGGCTTGAAGCAGGATATCCGCGATATCTGGCAAGCATAGGCCCGCGCCGCGGGCTCATACTGGCGGCCCCGAGGAAGCCCTGGCTGATTCGAGCCGCGGGCGGCCGCGCCGGCCGCTCAGCCGGGCAATGCCCGGCGCAGCACTTCAAAGATGCGCGGGTCATCGGATTGGGCCGCATTGAAGCGCAGAAAGCCGCCGGCGTTGTGCGACTGGCTGAAGGCGTTGCCGGGCGCCAGCACCACGCCTTCCTTCAGGCATGACCGCGCCATGGCCGCGGCATCGACCCCGGGCGGCAGGCGGCACCAGATGAACATGCCGGCCCGTGGAATGATCCAGGGCGTGATGCCGGTCTCGCCGAGCCGGGCCACGGTTCTGTCCCTGGCTTTTTCCAGCCGCACACGCACGGTTTCCATGTGCTTGCGGTAGCCGCTGTCGGTCAGTGCGGCAAGCAGCACGGCCGAAGCCAGCCGGCCCGCGCCGAAGCTGGTGGCGATTTTCAGATCGGTCAGCCCGTCGATCCAGCCCGGGCGGGCGGCGATGTAGCCGCAGCGCAGCGAGGCCGACAGGGTTTTGGAAAAACTGCCGATATGAATGACGCGGGACAGGCCATCGAAGGCCGCGAGCCGTGCCGCGGGGGCCGTTTCGAAATCCGCGAAGACATCGTCTTCAACGATCACCAGGCCGCTGTCGTCGGCGAGCTTCAGAAGACGGTGCGCCGTGATGGAAGACAGCGTCGCTCCGGTGGGGTTGTGGATGCCGGAGTTGGTGATGTAGAGGCGGGGGGCATGCGTGCGCAGGGCGGTTTCGAAGGCCGCGAGATCGGGGCCGACGGGTGTATACGGCACGCCGACAGCCTTGACGCGGTGTGCGCGCAGGAGGGCATGGAAGTTGAAATAGCAGGGGTCGTCGACCAGGACGGTGTCGTTGGGTTCGAGCAGGAAGCGGCAGATCAGATCGATGGCCTGGGTGCCGGACTCGGTCAGCATGATCTGTTCGGGCGAGGCCTCGATGTCCACGGCGGCCATGCGTCGCGCGAGCAATTGGCGCAAGGCCGGCAGCCCCAGCGGGCTGGCATAGTCCACCAGCACCGAATCGCCCGCCCGGGCGGTGGCGCGCAGTGCCCGGCGCATGCCCTGTTCATACATCCACGAAGGTGGAAGCCAGCCGCAGCCCGGTTTCAGTACCGATGCGCCGGTTTCCAGCGACTGGCGGGAAACCCACAGCGGGTCCACCTCCCGATCGGTCCGCGGGCCGATTTCCGACAGGGCGAGCGGGGCGACGGGGCCGGCGACATAGAACCCCGAGCCCTGGCGGGGATGGATGACGCCTTCGGCGGCCAGCCGTTCGTAGGCTTCCACCACCGTGGACACCGACAGCCCCATGGCGCCGGCCTGCGCGCGTACGGAAGGCAGCCGCATGCCCGGCAGATAAGAGCGGGACGCGATCTTTGCGCGGACGGCGTCCATGACGGTGTCGATACGGGTTCGGCGTGGCGGCATCTGGGCGGATTGGGTGGATTGGGCGGAATAGGTGGAAGTGTATTGCCGCCAAGTACATAACAGTTTCTTCCGATTGTACCCGGGTGTGCATGGCTGAACCGCTTGCCGGCATGGTGTACTGCGGAGCTTCAAGGAGGTGAGCAATGGACAGAACGGCAGGCGGATGGGTGAATGGTTTCATCGGGGTGGCGATCTTTTCGGGCTCGCTGCCGGCCACCCGCGTGGCGGTCATGGATTTCGACCCGGTATTCCTTACCTGCGCGCGGGCGTCGATCGCCGCCCTGCTGGGTCTGGTCCTGCTGCTGACTTTCAGGGAACGCCGGCCGGCCGGGGCCGATCTGCGGCCCCTGGCTGTCGTGGCCCTGGGCGTAGTGGTCGGGTTTCCGCTACTGACGGCCCTGGCCTTGCAACACATCACTTCCGCCCATTCCATTGTCTTTCTCGGTCTGCTGCCGCTGTGCACGGCCGTCTTTGCCGTGCTGCGCGGCGGCGAGCGCCCGCGCCCCGCCTTCTGGCTGTTTTCCCTGCTCGGAAGCGTCTTTGTCGTGGGCTATGCCGCGCTGGAAAGCGGTGGCGCTTCCCTGCGCGACAATCTTCTGATGCTGGCGGCCGTGGCCGTGTGCGGCCTGGGGTATGCGGAAGGTGCGCAACTGTCCCGCCGGCTGGGCGGCTGGCAGGTCATCAGCTGGGCGCTGGTGCTGGCATTGCCCGTCATGCTGCCCATAGGCCTGTTCACCATGCCGACATCCTTCAGCCATGCCGGCGCCGCCGCCTGGGCCGGCATGGCCTATGTGTCGCTTTTCAGCATGCTGATTGGCTTCATATTCTGGTATCGCGGCTTGTCGCAGGGCGGTATCGCCGCGGTCGGCCAGCTTCAGTTGCTGCAGCCCTTCATGGGGCTGGCCCTGGCCGCTTTGCTGCTGCATGAATCCGTCAGCTGGACGATGCTTGTTGCGACCCTGGGCGCGGTGATATGCATCGCCGGGGCGAAAAAGCATGCCTGATGCCGGCCGGATCCGCGGTTGATCGCCCGCGTCCATCATTCTGTAATTTTTGCTTTCTATCATTCGACCCGATTCGCTGGTGCCGCCTTTGGGTTCATCCGGCGTCCGCAACCGAATAGATATGGAGAGCATCAGTGGCTTGGCAAAACCTGTTTGACCCGGAATGGTATCTGGAGCAGAACCCCGACGTGGCGGAAGCCGTCGCCCAGGGCCTCATGACCGCCTGGCAGCATTTCGAGCAGTATGGCCAGTTCGAAGGCCGTTCGCCCGTGACGTGGTTCGACGCCGGTTTCTACCTGGCCCGGAATCCGGACGTGGCGGAGGCGGTGCGTGCCGGCCATACTACGGCGGCGCAGCATTTCATGCAGTATGGCGCGCTGGAGCCGCGCCTGATCGCGCCGGCCATCGATCTGGGCGCCTATCTGGAAGCCAACCTCGATGTCCTGGACGCGGTTGCCACCGGTCAGACTTCCGCGCTGGAGCATCTGGTGACCTATGGCATGCACGAAGCCCGGGACCTGGGCAATGGCATCTCGCTGGCCATGTTCGCGAATGATCCGGTGTTCAACGAAGCGCTGCGGGCGGGCGATATTGCCGAAGCGCTCGAGCGCATCGACGCCGTTGCTCCCTTCCTGCCCGGTTTCGTGGCGCCGCAGGGCTGGGCGCCGGCGTCCGATACGCCGATTCCCTTGGATTTCGTGCCGCCGGAAGACATGAAGCTGGTGATCCCGGAAGGGGTGAAGGTGCCCGACGATATCGAACTGCCCGACACGTTCGAGCCGGTGGCGGGCGGTGAGGAACCCGGTGGCGAAGATCCCGATGGTGAGGATCCCGATGGTGAGGATCCCGATGGTGGCGGAGATTTGCCGCCGCTGCCCGAGCCGGCGGTATTCAGGCCGCAGGCCGGCACGACGGAAGGCAGCTCGGATGCCTCGACCGCCATTGCCCTGGATGAAGACTTCATGGTGGTGGCTGATGACGAAGGCGCCATCCTGCGCGTGTACAACCGCGAGGGCGGCGAGGCTGTGAAGGAATGGTCGATCACGGCGGCCGCCACGGCGGGGGGCACCGGCCTGGGCGTGGACGAAATCGATCTCGAAGCCAGCACACGGATCGGCGATACCGTCTATTTCACCGGTTCGCACAGCAACAAGCGCAACGGCAGCGAAGCCAATGAGCGCGAATACCTGTTTTCCGTGCAGATCACTGGTACGGGCGCCGACACTACATTCGAACTGCTGCAGGTCCAGGATGGTCTCGAAGATCTGCTGGTCGCCTGGGACAACGATGATGGTCACGGCAAGGGCGCCGGTCATTATGGCCTGCAGGCCTCTTCCGCCGGCGATGTGATTCCCGAGCAGGTCAGCGGCTTTTCCATCGAAGGCATGACCGCCTCGCTGGACGACAGCCAACTGCTGCTGGGCTTCCGCGCGCCGCAGGTCGATACGCAGGTGCGCGAGAAGGCGCTGATCATCCCGGTGGCGGTGGACAGCGTCTTCACGGATGCGCCGGAGTTTGACGCACCCATCGAACTGAATCTGGGGGGGCGCGGCATCCGTTCCATCGAAAAGGCCGCCGACGGCAGCGGTTATCTGATCCTGGCTGGCCCGGCCGGTTCCGCCACCGCCGAAGTCCTGAACGACTTCCGCTTGTACCGTTGGGATGGCGGCGCTGACGAAGCCGGCCTGGTCGAACTGGACGTGCGCAACGCGGACGGCGACATCATCAGCCTGGACAGCCTGCTGGAAGCTACCGGCGGCAGCTTCGAAACCCTGGTGGACGTCGCCAGCCTGGAAGCCGGCACCCGCCTGCAGCTGCTGCAGGACAATGGCGACACCGTCTGGGAAGGCGAGAGCAAGGTTTCCAAGGATCTGGACCCCGAGGACCAGCAGTTCATGGGCAACTGGGTCGAGCTGGGCGAGGCGGCGGCGAACAAGGCCCCCGAACTGGTTTCGTCGAATGTGGGCTCGGGCGCCGATCCCATCGCTCACAGGGCGGATCTGGTCCTGAGGTTCGACGAAGCGGTCAGGTTGAACGAAGGCAGCATCGTGCTGAAGCAGCGTGCTGAAGGCGATGGCGACGACCTCTTCATCCAGACGTTCACCCTTGAAAACGGCGCGGCCGACGGCGTTTCCGTGGCCTACAACGTCGTCACCATCGATCCAACGGACGATCTGGAAGCCGGCAAGGAATACGTGCTGGAATTCGAAGGCAATGTCTTCACGGATCTGAGCAACCTGTACTTGCCCGCCGGGCTGGATGCGATGTCCTTCACCGTGGCGCCGCCCGCGCTGAATTACAGCTTGCTGATCACCGAGGTGACGTCAAAGCATACGTCGGACATCGACTTCTTCGAACTGTACAACTACGGAACGGAAAGCATTGACCTGAGCGGTTGGGGCTGGACGGATTCGGCGAAAGAGAAGTTTGGCTCGTTTGCGGATGGAACGACGATCGCCGCCGGCGAGATGCTGGTTGTCGTGGGCGAGGAAAACAAAATGGGCGACTTCCTGTCGACGTGGGGCCTGGAAGCCGACCCGGCCCGCTATGTGGAAGTCGACGGCCCCGGCCTTGGAAAGCAGGACGGCGTCATTCTCTTCGATGGTGGCGAGAACACGGTGGCGTGGTTCAACTACACCGGTTCCGAGATTGTCGGGCTCGATGGAATCTCTCTTCCCAGTATTCCGGGCGGAGGCAACAAGCATGCGGGTGTGGCCGCCGGCGCCTCCGACGACGCCGTGTCCGCTGTCTGGGATGCGGCCAATTCCACGCCCTACGCACCGGTCTACATTGCCGCGACAGACTTGCCCGATGGCCCTGTGGGAACGCCCGGATGGATTGAAACGCTGCCGGTGAAGCCCAGCACCTTGCTGATCACCGAGGTGACGTCAAAACATACGTCGGACATCGACTTCTTCGAACTGTACAACTACGGCACGGAAAGCATCGACCTGAGCGGCTGGGGCTGGACGGATTCGGCGAAAGAGAAATTCGGCTCGTTCGCGGATGGAACGACGATCGCCGCCGGCGAGGTGCTGGTTGTCGTGGGCGAGGAAAACAAAATGGGCGACTTCCTGTCGACGTGGGGCCTGGAGGCCGACCCGGCCCGCTATGTGGAAGTCGACGGCCCTGGTCTTGGAAAGCAGGACGGCGTCATTCTCTTCGACGGCGACGACAACACCATGGCGTGGTTCAACTACACGGGTTCCGACATCACCGGGCTTGACGGGCTTGTGCTTTCAAGCATTCCCGGAGGCGGCAATGAACATGCGGGTGTGGCTGCCGGTGCTTCTAATGATGCGGTATCCGCGATGTGGGATGGAGGCTCCACCACCTTCCCCCTTTACGTTGCCGCCACCGAATTGCTTGGCGACAGTGTGATGGGTTCACCGGGCGAAGTCTTCTTCGCGTAAGCAGCGCCCACCGGGGAGCGTGTTACGACGCTTCCCGGTGATTCCCACGTTTTGCCGGGCTGGCTTATCGTAGCGGGCGCCGGCGCGCGGGCTTGGCGCGTATCGGGTCAGCGCAGCCTTTCCATCCGCACGTTGGCTTCGCCCGATTCGTTCGACACCCAGGCGCCGCCATCCTGTATGTTGATGTTGAGTTCCATCTTTCTTTCGGCCATGCCGGCCAGCTCGGCCGTGCCTTCCATATCCAGAATATAGACCCGCAGCTTGCCGGCGCGTGCGAGCTTGCCCTTCACGCCCTGCCACCACAGGCCGGCATTGCGCCCGTAGGCGATGATGACCACGTCTTCCGACCGGCCGCAGGCTTTCAGTATGCGCCGCTCATCGGGCAGCCCGGTTTCCACCCATTGCAGGATCGCGCCGGTCATATCCTTGCGCCATAGATCGGGCTCGTCGGTTTCGGACAGGCCGCGCGTGAACGCCAGGGTATCGTCCGCGTCAATGAACAAGGCATAGGCCAGCAGGCGCACCATCATGCGTTCATCGGTTTCCGATGGATGCCGCGCCACGGTCACGCTGTGGCTGCCGTAATAGGCGCGGTCGTTGTCGGCAATGTGCAGGTCGGCTTTATGAACGGTTGCGCGCAAGGCCATGCGGGGTGTCTCGGTGGGTGTCCAGGTTGGCAAGGCCCTGATGATACCCGCAATGGCCGGCCGCAAGCGGGTCTTCAAAGCGGGGAAGCCCGCCGTGGGCGGGGGGGTTATTTGAATTTGGCAATAAGGGCAGTGAATTGCGCTATTTCCATGGGGCGGGCGAGCGCGTAGCCCTGCCCGTAGTGTACGCCCGCCAGGGTGAGCAGCCGCGCCTGTTCCATGTTCTCGATGCCTTCGGCAACGGTCTGGGCGTTGACGGCGCGGGCGATGTCGACGATCTCGGGAATCAGGCTGGACCTTACCGGGGCGCCCTCGAGTTCATGGACGAAAGAGCGGTCGATCTTCAGCCGGTCGGGAGACAGCCTGGTGACGGACTTCAGATTCGAGTATCCCGTACCGAAATCATCCACGGCAATGAGAAAACCCTGCGCCTTGAGGCACTGGACTTCAGCGATCAGTTCACTGGACAGGCTGTGCTCGGTGATTTCGATGCAGATTTCCAGATCGCGCCTGCCCGCCGCCCGCAGCGCGTCCGTCAGTACCGGAATGAGTTCGTCCGGTTTCACGCTTTCCGGAAAATAATTCACGGCGATGCTGAACTTGCCGTTCCAGACCGGAAGATGCGCAGCCAGTTCGCGGATCGCTTTTTTCGTGACCGCGTGGTCGAACCGCTGTTCCAGGCCGGCGGCCTGAATGGCGGGAATCATCCTGTCGGGCATCCAGGGCCTGCCGTCCTCTTTCAGGCGCGCCAGAACCTCGCAACCGACGGGGCGCATCGTGGTCAGATCGAACACCGTCTGGTAGACCAGCGCCAGATGGGCTTCGTCGCATAGAAAACCGATGCGGTTGCGCAGGCCGCTGAGCTTCAGGACATAGGGTGCGATCGTGCCGACGGCCAGCACCGCGATCAGCAGCGACCCGGCGAGCAGGACGGGGAGCAGCATGCCGCTTTCCCGGACTATCGTTCCCGGCCCGCGCTGCGTCTGCAATGCCACGTCCAGGCCGGGTGCCGTGGTGACGAGCTCATAGCCCATCCCGCGCAGTTCGAAGTCCGGCCTTTCCAGTCTTGCGGCACGTTCGCGCATGCCCGGAATTTCAACAGATTCCACGGCCGGGCTGAGCAGGGTCAGGCCGTCGGCGGTGCGCAGCCATACCGCGTCGGCGCTGGCGTAGATATCACCGGTCGCAAAAGGGCTCAGGACCACATTGAACGGCGGGCGCTGGATGATGACGGCCGCGAGCTTCTTCTCGGCCATCGTGAGCGGTATGTTGTTCAACAGCTGCAGGCCCGACCGCGACACATGGACGGGATAATCGCCCTTGATGGGTTCCGCGACCCGGCCGAGGGCGGTCGAGCAGATCAGGCCCCGGTCTTCATTCAGGATGCCGATCTCGCGCAGGTAGCGGGACTTCAGCAGGTGGGCGTTCATGTGCAGCAGATCCGCCTGGCCGCAGCCCAGCCCGTCGTGGCTGACCAGATGATCGAGCAGTGCCGTGCTTTCAGCGCTTATCGCCTGGAAGATGCGTATCGCATCGCCATGCCGCTGGGCGACCCGGTTCTGGTCCAGCCAGACCGTCGCAATCATCGTGACCAGACCGAGGGCGAGGGCGATCAGTACCCCGGCCCCGTAGGTAAAGACCTTCGGCATCTTGGCTATTTTCAGGAGCAACCAGTAGCGAGCTTTGTGCATATCGGTCTTCCTGGCCTTCGGCAGACGGTGTTCCCTCGGCGGGTGAGTGCCGGATCATGAGTCCGTGCAATGACAATCGTATTAAATCATCTGCATAAATGACAAGGCGCGCCAGCAGCTAGGTCCTGTTCCGGTATGCCTCCACGTCATGCCTGCGTGCCGGTTTCTCAATTGCCGGGCCGCCTTCCCGGGTCCTACTATTACCGGGCTCCCTCCATCCCGCGACATCCGCGCGGCATGGTTTCATACATCCAACCAACCTTTACCTATCACCCATGAAGACGCTGCCCGACCACGAAAGCCAGAATATCCGCAAGATTTTTCCAGTCATGGAACAATGCACCTACCTCGATCTGGGCGGGAGAGCGCCGGTTTCCACCGCCGTCAGGGCCGCGGTGGACAGCTATCTCGATGATTGCGTCCATGGAAGGGTGGACAAGGACGCCCTGTTCGAGGAAACCGAGAACGTACGGTCCCGTTTCGCGGGCCTGGTCAATGCGGATGCCGACGAGATCACGTTCACCAAGAATACGTCCGAAGGTCTCAACATCATTTGCACCGGCATCGACTGGCAGCCCGGAGACAATCTGGTCTTCTGCCCCGAACTGGAGCATCCGAACAATATCTATCTGTGGCTGAACCTGGAACGCAAGGGTGTGGAAATCCGCATGATCCGCCAAAAAGACGGTTTCATGCCGATAGATGACATGATCAATGCCATCGACGAAAGAACACGTCTGCTGACTGTTTCCAGTGTCTCGTTCATTCCAGGATTCCGCACCGATATGGAAAAGCTGGGGCGGGCCTGCCGTGAACGGAATGTGCTGTTTCTGATCGACGGGACGCAGTCCGTCGGCGTGCTGCATACCGACGTCCAGCGGATGCATATCGACGCATTGGCGGTGTCCACCCAGAAGGGGCTGATGGGCCTGTACGGGATGGGTTTCCTGTATGTGCGCAAAGCGGTGGCCGAACGGATGAGCCCGACCTACATTGCCCGGTTCGGGATAGACATAGGCAATGAAGGGGCGCTCGAATACGATTTCGGGGGGGGCGGCTTCAGCCTGCTGCCCGGCGCGCGGCGTTTCGATCTGGGCAACTACAATTTCGCGGGTGTGCGCGCCGTCGGGGAATCGCTGGCATTCATCACTTCGATCGGAACCAGACGGATCGAAAGCCACGTGACCGCATTGGCGCATGGCCTGGCCAGGGGGTTTCTCGATCTTGGCCTGCCGGTCTGCGGCGGTGAGCCCGGCGAACATACCGCGCAGACCGTGTCGGTCGGTCTGCAGGATCCCGGCGCCTGCGACGGCGATACCGTTGAGCGCCTGCGGCAACTTTACGGCTGGCTTGCGGAAAACGGGGTGAAGCTGTCCATCCGTCGGGACCTGCTCAGATTCTCGATGCATGTCTACAATGACATGATGGATGTGGACAGGACGCTGGAACTTGCGAATGCCTTTCTTGAAAAAAGAATGCGCATGAAGGCTTGAAAGCGAAGGCAGTGCCCGTCATGGCGCCGCGGTCTGTTTTGCGGGTGCCGAGAAATCGCCACCGAAGGTGGCGTCCAGCCATTGCATGAAGCGCTTGACCACCGCGTTTTTGGTCGAGCGCGCCGACTGCACGGCATAATAATTCAAGCCATCCTTCACTTCGCCCGCGAAGGGACGCACCAGGGTCCCTTCTTCCAAGGCGTCGGCAACCAGGGAAGAGCGGGTCACGGTAATGCCGGTACCGCTTTCCAGTGTCGATATCACGGTTGCCGAATCGTTGAAATCGATGGAGGGCAGCCTGTCGATATGGAAGGGCATTTCAGGCTGCTGAGCCGCCCAGGAACCCACGTAATCCCGTTCGCGGTTGCGAAGCAGGATGGTGGTTTCCGGGATGCGGCCTTGCTCTGCAAGCCGCGAGGCAACGCCGGGAGCGCATACCGGAATCAGGACGTCGTCGGTAATCCTGACCGAATGATAGTCATGCCAATCGCCTTTTCCCAGGCGTATCGAAATATCGGCCCCCGACGATTCCAGGTCGGCATAATAGCGATGAACGTCGATGCGCAGATCGACCTCGGGGTTGGCGGACACGAATCCGCCCAATCGTGAAGCCAGTACCCGCTGGGCAAAGCTTCGGGCCACCGATACCACCAGGGTATGCCGCCCGGCCGTGGCGGCCAGCTTGCTGACCCCTTGATCCATCAGAAGGAAGGCGCGCGAGGTGAAGTCGTAAAGAAGCTCGCCTTCTTCAGTGAAGCGCAGGCCGCGAGGCCCCCGCTCGAACAAGCGGACGCCCAGATGCTCTTCCAGCGCCTTGATTTGCCGGCTCAGGGCGCTTTGAGTCAGGCGGAGTTCATCGGCCGCCCTGACCAGGTTGAGATGGCGGCCGGCCGCATTGAAAAACAGCAGCGACCGCAAGGATGGAATGCGCGAAAGAACGCTGGTATTCGATGGGGTCATAACGGTCTGTCTGATTAGTCAATGGTTGTGCCTGTGTGCTGCCTTTATGCTGGCGTGATTCAAACAAGATTCCAACCAGGCTCGATCGGAGGAGACAATAATGGGAAACCGGAGAAGCAGGCTGATCCAGATACTGATGGGCTGTGCGCTTTCTGTGGGGCTGGTGGCCGGCAGCCAGGCGGAAACATTTCCCACACGGCCCATCAATATGATCGTACCCTATGCCGCGGGCGGATCCTCGGATTTCGTGGCGCGGTTGCTGGGCCAGAAACTCGGCGAATATTTCGGCCAGCCGGTAGTGGTGGAAAACCGTGCGGGGGCGGGGGCCACCATTGGCACGGGGCTGGCGGCCCGAACAGGGCAGAACGGTTATACGGCGCTTCTGGCCGATAATGCCCAGACCACGGCGCCGGCGCTGTACAAGAACCTTCCCTATGATTCGGTCAGGGATTTTGCCGTAATCGGATTCGTCAGCCGCGCCGAAGTCATGCTGTTCGCCAATAAACGTTCGGGCATCAACAGCGTCCAGGACCTGATCAAGCTTTCCAAAGATAAACCGGGCACCATCACGATCGGCACCGGGCATGGCTCGCCCAGCCACCTCATCACTGAATACTTCAACACGCGCGCCGGCGCGGATCTGACCGTCGTTCCCTACAAGGGCTCCTCATTGGCGCTGAACGACCTGCTGGCGGGCCATATCGACCTGGTGTTCACCAATCCCGCCTCGGCCGCGCCGCTTCTGAAGGGCGAGCAGATCGTCACGCTTGCCCAGACCGGCGAGCAACGCGACAGCCGCTTCGCGGATGTGCCGACCTTCCGCGAAAGCGGTGTGGACGGATTCGACGTCAGTTACTGGTTCGCGCTGCTCGTTCCTGCCGACACGCCCGAACCGGTAAAGGCGAAATGGAAGGAAGCCCTGGCGGCCGTCCTGGCCGACCCGGAAGTACAGGAAAAATTCGCCGCTGCCGGGCTGAGCCCTTATAACCTCGACCCCAATGAGGCCCAGCAAGTCATGCTTGAAGAGGTCCGCCAATGGGGTGAAGTCGTGAAGAACGCCGGCATACCCACGAACTGATTCCTCTTGTCGGGGCGCGGCGCGCACGCAACCTCTTGTCGCCAGATATCAGGTGTCAGGCCGCGCAGCTGAGCCGTGCGTTCGGGCGGGCTGCTTCCGCAGCGCTTGCGAACGAGTGATCCATCAATGTCCGCAGCGCCTCGCTTTCCGGGGCGCTCATCAAGTTCAGCGTGGCGCCTTGCTCGACGATCTCGCCGTGGTCCATGACTGCGATCCGGTCGCAGAACTGGCTCATCAGGCCCAGGTCGTGCCCTATGAACACCATGGCCATGCGGCGCGAACGCAGTAGGCGGACGAGCAGGTTCACGATCTGTTTCTGCAGATGCGCATCGAGCGCCGACACCGGCTCGTCGCAAACGAGTACTTCCGGGTTCATGGCCAGGGCGCGGGCAATGACCACGCGCTGGCGCTGGCCGCCCGACAGGCCGTCGGGCCGGCGCGTCAGCAGTTCGGCATCCAGCCCCACTTCGGTCATCAATCCGGCAAGGCGGCCGGTTTCCGCAAGGGTGTCTCCCGACCGCAGCAAGGCTTCACGCAAGGTGCGCGCCACCGTATGGGAAGGGTTGAGGCTGCCTGTGGTGTCCTGGAATATGTACTGGCATTTCCTGGCGAATGCCAGGTTGCGGCGCGTGTCGCGCCATCTGTCGCGGGGCGACAGCCCGCAGACTTCGATCGCGCCGGCATCGGCTTGCATGGCGCCCACCAGGATCTTCGCCAGCGTGCTTTTGCCGGAACCGGATTCCCCGACCACGCCGAGGCATTCCCCCGCCGACAGGCTCAGGCCGACGCCGTTCAGTGCCTTCCGGCCGGCGTTCGGGTAGCGGAATGCGACGTCCTGGGCCCGAAGCACGGCAAGCGGTGGCTGTGATGGCGGCCCCGGAGGCAGGTCGACGCGCTGCATCGATGCCCGGACCAGGGCGCGGGTGTAGTCATGCCGGGGATGCGTGATGACCGCCGCCGCCCGGCCTTGTTCCACACAGCGGCCCTGGTGGAAGACGGCGATGCTGTCCGCGACCGAGCGGACTATGGACAGGTCGTGCGTGACCATCAGGATCGCCATGCCGCGTTGCCGGCGCAGCCGTTGCAGCAGTTCGATCACCTGCGACTGTGTCGAGGCGTCCAGCGCTGTCGTCGGCTCGTCGGCGATGAGCAGGCGGGGATTCGTGGCCAGGGCCATGGCAATCAGGACGCGCTGTTGCTGGCCGCCGCTGAGCTCGTAGGAATAGGCGTTCAACACACGGCCGGTATCGTGCAGGCCGACTTCCCGCAGCAGGCTCCGGGCGGTATCGGCGCTTGCGTCGTCGAGCCGGGTGCCGCCGTCGATGGCTTCGGCCAGCTGCGCCGAGACTTTCATGAGCGGATTCAACGACGACATGGGATCCTGGAAAATGGCGGCCATCCCGTTGCGGCGCAGCGCGCGCCACTCGGTCGGCGCCAGCGCCAGCAGGTCGTGCCGCGCGTAGCGGATGCCGCCCTGGGCGGTGAGTTCGGGCGGCAGCAGGCCGCAGCAGGCCATGGCCGTGACCGATTTGCCGCTGCCGGATTCGCCGATGACCGCCAGGAACTCGCCTTCCTTCAAGGTGAGGTCGATGCCGGCAACCAGGGTGCGCGATCCGGCACGCACCTGCAGATTCTCGACCGTCAGCAGGGTATTCATTCGATGCTCCTCAGTCTGGGGTCCACCCAGACGCTCACCATGCGGGCAAGCTGGTTGATGATCACTACGGAGATGGCCAGCCATGTGATGCCCGCCTGCACCAGGGGATAGTCGCGGCCCTGGATGGCGGTGAAGGTGAGCCCGCCCACGCCATTCAGGCCGAAGACCACTTCCATGGTCAGCGTGCCGCCGATCAGGCTGCCGAAAATGATGCCGGCCAGGCTGATCACCACGGCGACGGCGTTGGGAAGAACGTGCCGCTGAACGATTTTCCAGCCGCTCAGGCCCTTGGCGCGGGCTGTGCGCACAAAGCCGCGCCGGGTGATGTCCATCAGCTCCTCGTACAGTGGCTTGGCCACCTGGCCGGCTACGTCGAGGCCGAGGATGATGATGGGCATGAGCAGTTGCCCGCGTATCGGCAGCCATTGAAGCCAGATCGAGAACACCAGCACGGCGATGATGCCGATGCAGAACGAGGGCATGGCGATCGACCATACGTTGAGCAATTCGACGCAGCGCCGCCATGGCCCGGCGGGGAAGGCGCAGGCGAGCAGGGCGATCAGCCCGCCCAGCACCAGGCCCAGGAGCAAGGCGCCGCCGGTCAGCGTCAGCGTATGCGGCAGGGCGTCCAGCAGCATGGCCGCCACGGGTGTGTGGAAGCGCAGCGATTTTCCCAGGTCGCCCCGCATGGCTTGAGCCGACCAGATCTGGAACTGTTCGAAAACGCCGGCGTCCAGGCCCAGTTCGCTGCGCATCCGCGCCTGCTGGCCGGCGGACAGATCGCCCGAGGCGACATACAGATCGGTGATGTCGCCGGGAATGGCGCGTATGAGAAAGAACACCACGAAGGCGATGGCGGCAATGCTGAACAGCATGCGGGCCGTGACCTGCAGGCTGTGCGTGAAGAGGGGCGCGGTCATACCGTGGCCTCCGCGGCGCCGCCCGATGACCGGCTCGCATGGCGCAGGCGATGCCCGATGATGGACAGCGCCAGGGTGGTGCAGGCCAGCGTCAGCACCGGCACGGCCAGGCTTAGTGGGGCTTCCTCGGCGTACTCGGAGGCGGCGGCAATGATGCGGCCCCATGTGGGCGTGTCGGGCGCCACGCCCACCCCGAGAAAGCTCAGCACCGACTCCGTGGTCACCGCGCGCGGCATCACGATGGCGGCCTGGGTGATCAGGGCGCCGGCGATGTTGGGCAGCATGTGGCGCCAGGCGACCGCCAGCGTCGAGCCGCCCATCAGCCGCGCCGCCACGGTGTAGCCGGCGAGCCGTTCCCGGTCGTAGGCGGCGCTGGCGATATAGGCGAACAGCGGCGCGAAGGTCAGCCCGATGGCGAAAATGACCGTGGCGGTGCCCGCCCCGGCCGCCGTCATGATGGCCAGCCCCACCAGGATGGGCGGTAGGGTGCGCAGCAGATCGAACACCGTGAACACTGCGGCGCGTACCCAGCCGCCCGCCATGCAGGCGGCCAGGGCGACCCCCGCGCCCCCCAGCAGAGCGACCGACGTGGCGCCCGCGGCCACACTGAGCGTCAGCCAGGCGCCGGCCATCAGGCGCGACATCAGATCGCGGCCGAACTGGTCGGTGCCAAGCCAATGGGCCGGACCGGGCCCCTGGTTGCGGGCCAGGAAATCCTGGGCGTAGGGATCCTGGGTCATGCCCAGCGTGGCCGCCAGGCCGGCGGCCAGCAGGATGGCCAGCACCGCCCAGGGCCAGGTGGACAGCTTCACTCTTTGGCCAGCCATGCCCTTGCCACCCTGCCGTCGACCCGGTTCTGGCTCCAGGTATAGCCCGTTTCGTAACCGCGCACTTGCGGCGCCACGCCGATGGCATCCGCGGCATGGCCGATGCCCACCGTGTAGTAGTTATCCATGACGCGCCGCCATGCGTCGAGATAGCCCTTGCGCGCTTCCTGGGCGTTGGCCGAGCTGACCGCCGCGCCGATCAGCGCGTCGAGCTTTCCGTCCTGGATGCCGCCCCAGAGCATCGGGCTGGGGCCGTCGCTCAGGAAGCGGGCGTAGCGCAGGTAGACGTCCGCGCGCGGACCGGAATGGAAGGGGGCCAGATCCCACTGATACTCGCCCAGCAGCTTCTGGGCGCCGATATCGTCCAGCGCCTGGTGGTCGATGTTGAAGCCCAGTTGCCGCAGCGTCTGCGCCATGACCTGCGAATAGTCGTTCTGCCAGGACACCAGCTTCAGCGTATGCGATTTCGGTTCCACGCCGGCCTCTTCGAGCAGCTGGCGGGCGCGTTCCAGACTGGGCCGGGCGAACGGGTCGCTCCGCTCGATGTCTTCGTCCCAGTAATAGGTGTCCGGGCGCATGGGCTGGTTGCTGACGATGCCCGCCTCGCCCGCAACGAAGTTCATGTACGCCTGCTTGTCGATCGCGCTGGCGATGGCTTCGCGGACCTTGGGGTTGGACATCAGCTGCGAGGGGTTGCGGTTGTTGAACGACAGGAAGTACCAGGCGCTGTCCTTCAGGTGCTGGACCGCGAAGCCGTTCTTGCGCAGACCGTCGAGTTTGTCGTTGCCGACATAGGCAATGTGCACGTCGCCGGCGCGCAGGCCGAGGCTGTTGTCGCGGTCGCCCTTCAGATCGAAGACCAACTCGTCGAGGTAGGGCAGGCCATCCTGCCAATAGTCTTCATGGCGTGGCGCGCTGAAGCGCACGTTGGGCTGCCACCGGCCGAACCGGAAGGGGCCGGTGCCGATGGGGTGGCTGATCGTATCGTCCCAGCCCGCCGATTCGGGGGCCAGGATCCACAGTTCCGAAAGCAGGTTCAGGAAGGGAGCGTAGGGCTTCCCGAGCACCACCTCAAGCGTGTGATCATCGGTCTTGTCCACCGATGTGACCAACTGCATGGCGCCGCTCAGCCAGCCGCTGGATATCTTCTGCCGCACGCGCTCGAAATTGGCTTTGACGTCGTCCGCAGTCATCTCGCGGCCGTTATGGAATTTCACGCCCTGGCGAAGATGGAAGACATAGCGCTTGCCATCGTCGAATATCTCGTAGCTTTCGGCCAGGAAGGGCCGCACCTGGCCATCGTCGGCAATGCTGGTCAGGGCCTCGGCGTACACCTGCTGAACGGCGATCGAGCCGGCGTGCCGGTGGGGGTCGGCGGTATCGAGGCCCAGCAGCGCGATATGCAGGGTGCCGCCGCGCTGGATGTCTTGCCGCTGGGCGCCGGCCTGTGCGGCGAAAGGCAGCGCAGCCAGGAGCGCGGTGGAAATCAGACAGGTGGCAAATATACGTCGGTTCATGATGATCCTTTTCAGTCCGGTTCAGTCCAGTAAGGGGGCGCCGGCTTTCGCCGGCGCCGCTTGTTGCAGCGGCCGACCTTGCATGCCCTGCGCAGGCATGCCCAAGTGGCGCAATATCGTTGGCGCATAGTCGACCAATGACACCGTCCGCGTGATCTGCGCGGCCGGCGCGAAGTCTCCCCCTTGCACGATCAGGAAGGGATGGCGCTCGCGCGGATGGCGGCCGCCATGCTGCCCCTGACCGATGTAGTTCTTGTCCTCCGCAGGGTCCACCGCATACCAGGCGGTGCCCGGCAGCCCCTCGGCGTTGTGGGCATCGTCGCCCGCCAGCGAAATGGCGATCCGGCTTGCCGGCGAATCGGGCATGCCCCAGCCGGCCAGTTCACCGCCCGCCGCCAGTTCGCCTACCCATGGCTGGCGCGCCAGCCAGTCAAGCAGCGCCCCGCCGTGGGGATACGCGTCGTCGAATCCCAGGACGGCCGCCGTGCCGTTGGGCGCGACGACGATGTCGCGGCTGTCGGGGCCGGCCTTGAAGCCGGCCTCGATCAGCGCCCGCCCGATGTCCACCTGATCGGTGATGGTCACCATGCCATGGTCCGATCCCACCATCAGCAGCACGTCTTCGCCCCGCTCACGCAAGCGCTCGGCGGCCTCGAATACCCGGGCGATGCATGCGTCGGCGCCGCGGATCGCGACGTGGTGCCGGGCATTGCCCAAACACTGGGCATGGCCGCTGGCATCGGGCTCCGACAGCCACAGCACCGCCAGTGCGAGGCGGTCATCCGCCAGCAGGTGTTCGCAGAATCTCGTGGTCATGTGCTCGTCGCCCGCCGCGCCGGGGGCGATCGCCAGCCCGTCCTCGCCCGACAGCGCCTTGCCGCCGGGCGCGTACGATCCGGTGCGGTGGAAGACATACCCGCAGCGCTCCGGGTCGAAGAAGTAGGCAGCCCCCGGCGATACGTTGGAATAGATCGCCGTCGCGCGCTGCGGCTGCAAGCGTTGGGCGAGGGTCGGCACGCGCAGGTAGGCGCCGGTTGCCGCGTGCAGCTGCTCCCGGAATTCAGGCCTGCCGACCGAGCGCACGACCAGGCCGTCGGACTCCCTCAGGATCATGGTGTTGCCCAGCAGGCCATGCCGTTGCGGGTAACACCCCGTGGCGATGCTGGCGGCGCTGACGCGAGTGGTCGAAGGGAAGACCGCCCGCGCTTGCAGCGCACGGGTACCGCGTTGCGCCAGCATGGTCAGGGTGGGCGTGCTGGCGCCCAGGAGATCGTTGCGTAGGCTGTCGCAGATGACAACGACACAGCGCTTTTGTGACATGGTGATTACCCTAGCGCGTCCAGATGACACGTTGATAACAGCCGTTCAATCGGTGTGATTCAGAATGGCGTGGAAGACGTCGTAGTTGTGCAGGCGATGGCTGCCGGCCCATTCCAGCCCCTCATCGTCGAGCGGGCGCGACACCAGGAACGGGACGCGCTGCTCGGAATAGCCGCCATGCGTGCGCAGCGGCCGGTCCCGCACGGCGTCCAGGTCGTGATCCTTTCGCGCGGCGCCCAGTGCCCAGTCTTCCTTCGAGATCACCACCAGGTCGGCCTCCCGGTCGTAAGGCAGTTCCAGCCGGTCGGCGGCTTCGCGCCGCGATAGCACTTCGTGCACGCCGGGGCGGCTCGCGAGCAGTGTCCTGGCCGATTCGATCTGGCCGGCGTCGCGCAGATACACTCTGACAAAGGACCCGAGGGCGCCGTGGTGCCTGACGAAAGGGTCGGTGATCGGGCAGATGACCCGGGCGCCGCCGTCGCCGAAGGTGTCGGTCAGCACATCCTCCACGAACAGCAATTGGGCCGTCCCGTGGAAATCCGTCTTGCGCGACATGCCATGGTCGGCGACACAACCCACGGTGGCCCCCAGCGCGATGAACTCGCCGATGCGGCGGTCGATCTCAAGCAGGAAATCATCCGATGCGGGTTCGCCCGGTGCGTACTTGTGCTGAACGAAGTCCGACAGGGACAAGTACAGCACCTGGCTGATGCCGCGCTTCAGCAGTTCCAGGCCGGCATCCAGCACATACAGCGACAGATCGGGTGAATACATGTCGGGCCGGGGCCGGCCGACGAGCGTTTCCGCCGTGGCGAAGCCGTAGTCGGCAAGAGAGGTCTGGCCGGCGCGCTCGCTCGAGAAGCAGGGGCCGGCCAGCCCGTTGCCGATGAGTTTGGTCAGCTTGTCCTTGGCCGTCACGGCCGCGGTGGGGATTCCGGCCTGCGACAGCAGGGCGAGCAGGGTGGCGCCACGCAGCATGCGGGCGTCGTTCACCATGATTTCTTCGCCCGTCTCGCGGTCAAGGTAATAGTTGCCGGCGATGCCGTGTTCGCGGGGGGGAGCGCCCGTCACGATCGAGACATTGTTGGGGTTGGTGAACGACGGCATGACGCAGTCGGCAATGCCGGCAAAGCCCTGGCGGACCATGCCCGACAGATTGGGGCACAGCCCGCGATGCAGGGCATCGCTGATGTATTCGGGATCACACCCGTCGATGCAGATGACGACCACTGGGCGTGTTGGCAGCCGATAACGCCGGCCATGCAATTCAACGAAACTCACGTTAGCTCCTGGGTGATGTGAGTCCGTATGCTATCGTAAGAAATTCTCCCGTATTTCCATAAATAATCGCTTTGTCGTGATTAAAAATCACGCGTTTGCAATGAATTCGTCACCTCCTCTCAACGCCCTCAGGTTCTTCCTCGTCGCCTGCCGGCACCGCAGCTTCACTTCGGCGGCCGAAGAACTCTCGGTTACACACGGGGCGGTCAGCCGGCAGATGAAGCAGCTGGAAGACTGGCTCGGCCATCCTTTGTTCGAACGCGAGGGCCAGTGCATGGCGCCGACCGCCCACGCACTTGCCTACGCCGAGGAAATCGCCCAGGCATTCGGCCGCATTCAAGAGGCAAGTCTTTCGTATGGAAAGGGTCTGACCACGCGGCTGCTGCGCGTCAGCGCACCGGCGACCTTCGCCATGAAATGGCTGATTCCCCGGCTGTCGGCCTTCAAGGAACGCTATCGTGATGCGCGCGTGCAGGTCCAGACGGCAACCACCCAGCAGCTTGGGCTGGGCGGGGCGTTCGACCTGGCAATCCGGCGCGATGCGCCTGTCCAGGCCGCCTACAGCGGCTTCCCCCTTTTCGAGGAATGGCAGACCCTGATCGCCTCGCCCCAACTCTTGCTTGCAAACCCGATCCGCGAGCCGGGCGACGTCAACCAGCATACCTGGATCTACACCGACACGCGGCCGCGCCACTGGGATGCATGGCTGACCGCCGCAGGCCTGCCCAACCGGCCCTGGGACACCTTGCGCTTCGACCATTTCTACGTCAGCTACAGCGCGGTGCTCGACGGTCTGGGCCTGGGAATCGGCCCCTTTCCCACCTTGTCCAACGAGGCGGGGCTGGGCCGCATCGTTGCGCCGTTCCCGCATATTCGTACGCCGGCACGGCAATACTGGGCCATCACCCCTTCGGCGACGCAGAAAACGCTCCTGCATCGGCAATTCGAGGAGTGGCTGCAGGAAGAGGCCGGGAAGGAGGATACGGCCGCGCGGCAGGGCTGAGGGCGCGGGTGGCAAGGGCGGACCAGAACAGGGTCTGTCGCGCCGCTGTCCCAGCCATGGAACCGTGTTCAACGACAATTGATGATTGTCGACGCCCATCCCCTGGACGAGCAACCCGATCGCCGGCGGGGCGGCGGCCTGTCGTTTCCTTCCCTTTCGCGAGCGCTGTTCGAGCGGCCACGCATCAACGACACCGCACGCGACCGCTTCGAAACCTGATCCCGAATTGATTGATGACGACAGCCCAGAATGGACTGAGGCCGATTTCAAGCAAGCCAAGCGTCTGAAGGATATGCCCGCTAATTTTCAGCGGACTATCCAACGTGCGCGGGGGCCGCAAAAATCGCCCGTCAAAGTGCAGACAACCATTCGATTTGATTCGGATGTTTTGGAAGGTTTAAGGGCCACAGGCCGAGGTTGGCAAACACGGGTGAACGATGCCATGCGGGAATGGCTGCGTTCGCACTCATGAAGGAAGAGATCTTGAAAGCGGGTGGCACGAGCGCTTCAGTCACACCTTCGACTGTCTTACTCAATGAATCGAAGCGGGAATTTCCACGAGCAGCGCAACCGCATCGTTTCAGTTGACGCCCGCCAAGTCGGTTGGGAAGATGTCGGGTCCATGGAAAAGATGCCTTGTCTCCCATCATGAATACACTTCTACTGGTAGGTGGAGATCTGTGTGAACGAACCGCAAAAATGCTGGATCCGGCCCGCTGGAAATGCATCGGGCTGCGCCGCAGCCGGATGACACCCGATCGCGAGAGTACGATTTCCTGGTACGAGGCCGATCTACAGAACCCGGGCAGTCTGTCTTTTCTGGCTGATGACGCGTTTTCCGGGATCAGCCATATTCTATATGCCCCCTCGCCCGACAGAAGGACGATGGTTGACTATGCCGGCGTTTACTCTCTTGGGTTCCCGAGACTGCTCGGCAACCTGCCGCCCCGATGTCTGGATCACCTGAAGCGCTGCGTGCTGGTCGGCTCTTCCGCCGTTTGGGCTCCTTCCGATGATTGGGTGGATGAAGACACTCCCGTTGATAAGACGGGTTTTCGCGCTCAGTCGCTACTGGATGCCGAAGCCGCACTACGTGTTTTTCTACCCCCAGGCGCCGGAGTCGCGCTGCGTCTGTCGGGCTTGTACGGCCCTGGGAGGGGGCATCTGCTCAAAGGCTTGCGGGCCGGCACGATCCAGGCGCCCGATGGGCTTGGGCACTGGGCGAACAGAATCCACATTGACGATGCCGCCCGGGCTTGTGCGCACTTGCTGGCCATGGCCGACCCCCAGCCTCTTTACATTGGTACGGATAATCATCCCCTGCCCACAGCGGAACTGTACGATGCGGTGGCAAGGGTGATGGGCGTCTCTTTGCCTGCTCGGCGCCCGCTGGCCCCCAGCGGCAAGCGCTTGTCGAACGCAAGACTCCGGGCCAGCGGATGGACTCCCGCATGGCCGAATGCATTGGAATGGTACGCAGTGAACCTCATGTGAACCGGGCGAGAAGACGGTGCATGGGTTTGAGGTTACGGACGACAAGGGTTGTTGCATACTTCGGAATCGTTGGATGGCGAAATTTCAGGGGAAGCTCAGAACGTCATACAGGTCTTGCTAAAATATTCCAAACTTGGTATATTTTTTCAATGAACCGGTACACGCCCAGCCTGCCCCGCGAGAAGCCCTTATATTGGGTGGCTTCCGCAAAAAAAGACTATCAGGCCTTTCCCGATGATGTACAGGCCGATATGGGCTATGCATTGGGTCTGGCCCAGCTTGGTGCCAAACATCCGCATGCCAAGCCCTGGAAAGGAGAAGGCCCAGGAGTCTTTGAAGTCGTTGAAGAGCATATCGGCGACACCTATCGGGCTGTGTATACGGTACGGTTTGAAGGCGCTGTTTATGTCCTGCACGCCTTCCAGAAAAAATCAAAAACAGGAATCAAGACACCGAAAGAAGACATCAATCTCATTAAAGAGCGACTAAAACGAGCCGCGCTGGATTATGAAAACCGAGGTAAATCATGACGAACATTAAAGATAACGACATCACGCCGGGTACAGGCAATGTGTTTGAAGATCTTGGCTTTCAGGATGCGGCCGGGCGTCAAACCAAAACACGTCTTGCACTTGCCGTTAACGAGCTATTGAAGGCCCGCAAACTTAAGCAACGCGAGATTGCAGAGCTGCTGGGGATTCCTCAACCCAAAGTATCCGCATTGAAAAACTATCGACTAGATCAGTTTTCTGTTGAGCGCCTAATGGAGTTCCTTACATCTCTGAATCATGATGTTGAAATCATGATTCGTCCGCGTCATACCGCTGGTGTGGGCTATATTGCAGTGCTCGCAGTTCAATAAAAAAATAATTCTGTGGTGTATTCACTCCAATCGAATACACCACTCTCCCTGCTTCACCTCACACTTGCGGCCTTGCGCATTTCTTATAAGGTCGCTGTATGACGCAGGTAACATTACCGGCGAAGTTCAGGCCGCATCCGTCTACAACACGACTTTCGATTCGACAGCTGCTGCCGAATGGGTGGATGCAGCAACGAAGGGGCACGGCTCAGACGTCGTAGTGACTGGTCAAGTCGCAATAGATGGTGGCCTTGTCGATCTGGGTAGTCTGGATCCTGCCGCGAAAGTTGCGGGCTTTTACCATGACAATACTACCGGACAGTATTATGTCGAGATAGAGGATAGCGGCGTTGGCGCCGAAGATGGCTTCTATGCGATCACGATCGGCAATGATGGCGCGGTTGCCGCTATCACGTTGCATACGGATGTGCGATGGCCTTCTCCTGCACTGTGCTGTCCACGATCAACCGGCTGAGTTCCTGCCCCGCAAAGTACTGCCATGTCGGCGTCTCGCCCTACCGCTCGACCACCCCCTCGTCGGATTCATTGAAGGCGTGCTTCAGGTACAGCAACGAAATCATTACGCGCAGCGGCACACGCGGGCGACCGGCCTGGCTGGCCGGCGTCTTGCGCTGAGGCTTCTCGCCAAAGAGATCCAGGTCGGGCATGGCCACACCCTCGTGGGCCTTGCGAACGAACAGGTGCGTCACGCCAGCTTCGATCTCTTGCCTCGGCATGCGCGAGGCCAGCACCGCCAGCGGGTGGCGCAGGTCGATCATCTGATCAATGCGGGCACGGAAGAAATCGTCGGTGGCGGGGCAAGCGAACATGAAGGTAAAACTCCCAGAAAACAGCCTCTATTGGATAATAAACTGGGAGTTCTTGCCATCGGAAAACACCCTGAAAGCCTGGGTTTATGCGGGTTCCCGGAATTATCCATGGCCGACTAATTATGTGGGGTAGGGGCCATACCTGGCCACCGCGCTGCGCTATTTGAAAATGTCTTCGATACTCTGGGCATCCAGAATCCGGAGCGTCCAGCGCTTCAGGTCTGCTTCGCTGGCTTGTTCCAGCCGATCGGCGGCCCAATCAGGCAGCTCGTCGAATTTGTGAGTAATCAAGGTGGACAAGGTGCCGACCGCGCCCTTTTGCAGCCCGATCCGTTCGCCTTCATGCAGTGCATAATCGATCTTGTCTTCCGCATCGATCAGTGCCTGTGCGCGGCGTTCGGCAAGTAGACGGAGTTCTTCGTCGCCATACATGGTTTCCAGGTGCTTCAGTGCTTCTTTGACAGGCGGATGGGTGATCTCGCTCATAGCAGCCTCGTCCAGGTTATGCAGCAGGCAGGCGATCCAGGCGCGTAGTGGTTCGGTCAACCCACGCTGCTTTTCGGCCTTGTTCAATTCGATTATATGCACTTGCAGCACTTCGCCCAACTGTGTCTGCGGTCGTTCTGCGTCGCGCAGGGCGAAGTGCCAGAGGGCTTTGTCAGGATCCTCCTTGAACAAGTCGTGCACCAGCAGACTGATGCCGATGGCGGGTTTCAACAGGCGGTAGTCCTGGCCGACCCGCAACTGGGCTGCCAGGCTGCGTGCCACACCGTAAACATTGCGCTGCGGCCAGTGCTGAAAACGCTGCAACTGCATTTCGATGGCAAGACGTTGGCCATCGGCGTCTTCTGCCAGAATGTCCAGTACGATTTCCTTGCCGGCCAGGTCCTCCGGCAGAATGCCGGGGTTCAACACCCGCTGCACGGTGATCGGCGCCGCCTGGCTGCGCACGGTATTGATGAGATCGGTCAGCAGGGAAAGATGACCGCTGAACAAGCGCTTGAAGACCAAATCGTTGGACAGCGACAGACTGCGTGGCGCAGTCGCGGTGCCCGATTCTGTTGGTGTGGCGATGATTGATGTAGAAGTAGGCATGCCTGCTCATCGACTGCGGTTTGCAAGCACTCTAATCAGGATCAATCAAAAGCGAAATTGGGTAGATTTGTCCGGGTGGATACTGACGCCACCAGCTCTACCTCCTGGGCTATGCCATTGATGACGCGGTACGGCGGGTCTACCTTGAAGCGGTCGGGCACTCATCCAGCCGTTGGTGGGCATGATTGTGGCGGAAAGCTTCCGGCCGGGATAGCCGGAGCTTTTTCCCCTGGAGCCCGGGATACCTGTTGCTGGTAACGAAAGGCATCCCGGCCCGAATAGAGTCACTTTCGCAGAATCCAGAACTCCCGGTAATTGATGCCGTCGTCGCACAGGCTGCCCTTGCGGATCACCTCGAATCCGGCCGAGGCCATGGTTTCGGCTTTCTTCACAAAATACACTTCGGTAGCGTCGGTGCGGCGGATGCCCTGGCTTTCCAGCAGCACGATGCCGCCGGGCTTGCAGAAGCGGTGCAGCTTGGCGCCGAAGTCTTGCAGCGGGACGCCGATCCAGTGGTGCACGGCGCAGGCGATCACCAGGTCGAATTGTTTTTTGGTATTGAACTCGTCGAACGGCTTGCTGGAAAGCTCGATATGAGAATGCCCAAGGTGCTCGGCCACGGCATTGCCCACATCGATGCAGCTTTGGCTGATGTCGAAGCCCATGCCATGTTCCAGGTGTGGGGCCAGCCCCATCAGCAGGAATCCATGGTTGCAGCCAATATCCAGCGCGCGTGCGCCTTTGGGCAGATGTTGCTCCAGCTGATAGATGCCCAGCCGGTGCATGGCCGGGCGGGTGCCTGGCAGCATCAGCGGCTCGAAGCCCTGGTACGGCAAGCCAAAATCGCCAAAGCTGTATTTCAGGCTCTCGCCCTTGTAGCCCGACCAAATTTCACGTATGCGCTGGTGCAGCCCGTCCAGGTCGCGCAGCGCTTGTGATTCGGCCTGCCCCAGGCGCTGTGCCAGGTGCCGGTAGGCATGCACCGTATGCGGCGAATACGGCCAGGTATCCAGGGCGCTAGCCAGGCTGTGGCAGCTGTCGTCGATCTGGCGTGCGGCCAGTTGGCTGTCGGCCTGCGCCGCCAGCGCGATCGCCCGCTGCGGCCCTTGCGTGTCTCCCAGCGCTTCCAGCGCCTGGGCATGTTCGGCCAGGGCGGCATCGGGCTGGCCCGCGTGAGAAAGCAGGCGGGCATGAACCGTGCGCAAAAAAGGCTGGTCTTCGGCATCTGCTTGCGCAATGAAACCGATGATGGCGTCCAATGCCTGTTGCACCGATTCGGCATCGGGCGCGGGATGGGAAGCCAGCGCCCGCCAGGCCATTTGCTGCACCTGGGTGTCTTCTGGTTCATGGGCCAGCAGTTGGCGGGCGCAGTAATCGGCGTCCCACCACAGCCCCGCCCGCAGCAGCACTTCAATGGCGGACAGGCGAATGCCGATGTCTTCCGGGGCCTGCCGGATGGCCTGCGCGGCATGGTGAACCGCCTCGCCATGCTTGCCCAGCCAGGAGGTGGCCTCGGCCACGAGGCGGCGCACCTGGGCATCCTTGGGGAAGCGCTGCGCCCAGTTTTGCACTGTGCGGTTTTCCACATAGACCGCGCCCTGGGCCAGGGCGCGGCGCACCTTGTTGAGCTGGCTGCCCGATGGCCCCTGGCGGCGGCGGTCGAAGTAACCGCGTGCCTTCAGGTAGGTTTCGCCGAGATCCTGGCCCACCTGGCGCAGCAAGGTGTAGCTCAAGTCGTGAATCGAATAAACCGTGTCCAGTATGAACGCCAGTTTCAGGCGTTCGGTATCGCTCATAGTGGCCATGCGCGCCTCGTCGGGCACAAACATCAGGGCCGCCTGTTGCAGCTCGGAACCGCGTGGCTGCTGAAGCAGATCGTCGCGTTGTTCCATGCACTGCGCTGTGGTGACGCCCACCATGCCATAGAAACGGAAGCCGTTGCGTGCGGCCCAGTGGCACAGAGCGTCCATGCTGGCCTGCTGCTGCCAAACCGGCTGAAACGCCACCCTGATCTGAATCAGCAGGACGTTCGGAAGCACCCGCTTGCCGTGTTCGAGAATCCGCAGGTTATCGTGGCGTTCGTCCAGCAGCAGCCAGTCCAGTTCGTCCAGGCCCTCGATAGTGTCCAGGGCATGGGACTGGATCGGCAAGCGCGCCAATACCTGGCAAGGCCCTTGCAGGCGTGTGGGCAAATGCTCTGCGGGCAGGGGTGCCAGTGTGCTGTTGTATTCGGCGTCAAGGCAGATGTAATGGGTTTTGCCCTGCCCATCGCCCAGCACTAACTGCGGGACAATCTGCAATTTTTCGTGATCTTTGATGGCGTCGGGCACTGCGGTGTCCCCAGCGGGGTCGAAGCAGATCAGGCCAAAGGAATCCATTTGCATCAGCGGTACGACCTGCTGGTCGCGCAGCAGACGCGCACCGTGATCCAGCACCACGATGCGGCCCGGAATCTGCCAGTTGAACTGTGCCGCTTCGCTTGGGTCCAGCGCGTCTTCTACCCCATGCACCATGTTTTCCGGCAGGGTTTCAGGAAACACCACGGGCGGCTCACGGCGTGGGAATTCATCCACGATGGTGTGGTAGCCCTTGATCATCGGGTCGAGATACGGGCGAAAGCGTTCGCCAATCCCAACGAAGCGCGCCGTGATCGGCATGGGGGCGTCGGATGACGAGATCGGGCTCATCTCTTGTTCGACCCCGGCATTGGCCGCCACGATCTGCTCGTAATCTGTTTCGCGCCGCAGGCCGAGCTGCGAAAGCAGATTATCCATCACCGCCCGCGGGTCGGCGGTGAGTGCTTCGTAGTCGACCAGATACACGGGGTTGGGCAGCACCTGTGCCCAGTGTTCCATCATTTTTTCAAAGCAGGCGATCTGCCGCCCCATCTGGTGCAGATCGTAGCTGTAGCGGTAACCGTTGGGGCTCTGATATTGCTGGAAGAACCCTGTCACGCCCAGATCGAGCAGCCCACGCACTGTGAAGATGATGGGCACATTGGGCGCCCACAGGCCCACCAGCCCCAGGTTCCAGATATCGCCCGGCACGGTGGTGATCTTGATTTTGTCTTCGTGCCCCAGGGCCTGCAGCTGCGCCAGATAATGTGCGCCGTCGCGGCTTACCGTGGCCGGGCTCTGGTCGGCCAGCCAGGCTTCCTGGTTGCGCTGGTAGGGTTCCAGCAGGGCTTTCTGGGTGCGGCTGATGATCATTTCCTCGCCCGCCAGATGCACGCCCGCCACGCCCTGGAACAGGGATTCGACCAGGCTTTTACCCGAACGCGACATCCCCGACACGATGATCTGCGGGCAATCCTGCGCCCCGAACGGCGCGAGCTGCTCAAACAGGGGCCGCGTGTAATGGTTGCGCGTGAAGGTCAACAGGCGTTCGAGTTCGGCCTTGATGGGCGACAGGTTGTCGTCCATCAATTGATTGGCCTGGCGGTAATTGGCAAAGGCCTGTTCGTCTTCGCCGATATCCATGTACGCTTTGCCCAGCATGGCGTACAGATTGGCCCGCTCCTTGTAGCCCAAGCCGCTATCCTCAAGCGACTTTTCCAATACCTCGAATACGGGGCTATCCGCCTCGAAGGTGTGCAAATGACCGATGGACATGAGCAGATTGGCGTCTTTGGGGCGTTGGGCCAGGGCTCGGCGCAGATGGTCGCGTGCCACCAGCAGATTACCCAGCAGGCGCTCGGCATCGGCCGCCACGCCCAATGCGCCCGGGTGCCCGGGGTGTTTGTCCAGCACGCGCTGTGCAAGCGCAAGCGCCTCGCGGGCCATTTCGGTATCGGCGCGGGCTTGCTCGTTGCTGACCCGAGCCTGCTTGCTCAGGCAGCCCGCCAGGTTCAGCAATAGCTCGCTGCTGTCCAGCCCCGCCTGCAAGGCTTGGCGGTAGGCGTCGATGGCCTCGGGCAGGCGTTCCAGATTTTTAAGGGTGTCGCCCATCAGGGCGGGAATGCGGGGATTGGCCGGAAACTGTTTCTGCAGGGCGCCCAGGCGCTTGTGGGCCTGTTCGTGCAGCCCCTGGCGCATCATGTCGACGGCAAGATCCAGCAGCTGGTTGCCGGTAGTTTGCGAGGGGATGGGCGGCGTGGCGCGTGCCATGGACAAAGCTCCTGTAAGGACTCAGTATTCGGGCCAAGTGAAAAAACAGCGTCATTCTAAAGAAAAAACCGCCTGCTCAATCCGAAGAGCAGGCGGTGGGAAAGACAGCAAAACCATCGGGAACGGCCCGATGGTTTGCTTTAAGCATTACCGCAGCAGCGACAGCACGGTCTGCGGAACCTGGTTGGCCTGGGCCAGAACCGAGGTGCCGGCCTGTTGCAGAATCTGCGCGCGAGTCATGTTGGAGACTTCCACCGCGTAGTCGGCGTCTTCAATACGGCTGCGGGCGGCGGACAGGTTGGTGACAGTGTTGTTCAGGTTGGCAATGGTGGATTCAAAGCGGTTTTGTACCGCACCCAGCGCGCTGCGCAGGTTATCCACGTCTTGCAGAGCCCGGTCGATGGCCGCCAGCGGGTCGACCACTGCCTCGGCGCCCTGGGAGGCCACGGTAACCGTGCCGCCGGTAGACATCTGCGCCGCATAGTAAGTGGTTACCCCGTCGTCGTTGACGTTCTGCACGTAGTAGTCGCCGCCCTGATACTGCATCAGGGTATTGGTGCCGCCGTACGCAGTATCGGCCGCCGTCATGTCAGGCGACAAGTTGAGGGCAGTCGATGCGGCGGTGGCTGTACTGCCACTGAGAGTGGCTGCGTAATACGTCACCACCGCAGCCGAGCCGGAACCCACTGTGTTCTGGATGTAATTATTGCCATCACCCGCGACCACCAGTTTATTGATACCCGTGGTGGGAGCCCCTGCAAGCGTGTACGCCTGGGACGCGACAGCAAGCTCATCAAGTACGTTGGAAACGGTTACTTGTGCCCCAATTGAACCTACGTTTCTTGAAGTCCCAAGGTCAACTACAAGTTCTCCGGTAGAGTAATCAAGCGTTGCTTCGTAGTACGCACCACTGACTTCAGCAAAGAATTGTGTAGAGCCGCCAGAGTTCAGCATATAGACTGCGTCTACAGTAACGGGGACAGAGGCGGGGGTTATGCCCGTAATCACAGACAGCGCCACGACACCGCCAGCGCCAGCTTGGTCAAAGTGTGTGGCATCGCTGATGATAGAACCAGAAGCTACGCTAGCGTTGAAGTCCACAGTGATTTCGCCGGTCGAGGCGTTGTATGTGGCTTCGTAATAAAAGTCAGAGGTGCCGTCGCTATAGTGAGCGACAAGTGCGTTGTCAGATTCGCGTACAACAAAACCCTGGAAGCTGCCGCCACCGGTAGCGGCGTAGGTCATGTCTGTCCACGTCGCGGCTTGGGCCGCGACGAACGGATCAGCATCGGTGACCGCGCCAGCGCCAAAGTTGGGATTGATGGTGCCGACGGCAGAGAAGTTGTTGTTGCCCGCAGCATCCTTCGAGAACAGCTGGTTGCTCATGTTCAGAGCACTGATGCCCAGCGTGGAAGAGTTGATCTGGCGCAGTTCGATATTGATGGTTTCGCTATCGTTGGCCCCCACCTGGATCGACAGATTGCGATTTGAAGCCAGCACTTTGACGCTGTTGAACTGCGTCTGCTCGGACACGCGGTCGATTTCAGCCATGCGCTGATTGATTTCGTCCTGGATGGACTGAAGATCGGTCGGGGAGTTCGAGCTGTTTGCAGCCTGCACAGTCAGTTCGCGGATGCGCTGCAGGTTGTTGTTGATTTCGTTCAGCGAACCTTCGGTGGTCTGAGCGATGGAGATACCATCGTTGGCGTTGCGGGTGGCTTGCGTCAGGCCCTTGATGTTGGCCGTGAAGCGGTTGGCGATAGCCTGCCCGGCGGCGTCGTCCTTGGCGCTGTTGATGCGCATACCGGAAGACAGACGCTCGATCGCGGAGCCCAGGGCCGACTGAGACTTCTGCAGGTTGTTCTGCGAAACCAGAGCCAGGTAGTTGGTGTTGATGACAGACATGGATTACTCCTGTAGGGAAAAGGCAGCGGCTTGTTACTGCCGATTGACCAGGAAAGCCCTTGCGGGTGGAATCCTGGCCCTTCACTGTTGTGCTGGGCAGGCCCTGTATTTCCTGTACATGCTCGTTTACGGCAATGTGTCAGCGGGGTTTAGGGCGTGCTACGAAAAGTGTCTTGCTTGTTACTTTTGGCCGAAGTCACTGGCCTTACTTCACGTTTACGGCAGCGGGCGGCGGAGCTTTAGGGTGCGGCTCGAATCCGCTGCGGAAGTGGTCCTTGGGCGGCCAGAGCATGAAATTGTTGGCGGTCAGGGTATGCGGCCCAGCACATCCGGGGGGCGCGGCTTTCCGGGCAGGGCCGCGCCCGGCCAGCAAGGCGCAGAAGGACCGCCAAGTTACCGTATTCAAGGTGCCCACATCGGTTATTCCGCATGGCAGCCCGGCCCGGTCTGCTGCATCATGGCGCTTCCAGCTTCCTTGACCACGCTTCGCCATGCCCACGGCTACCAGCCCCTATGCATACCGGCGCCGCTTCACGGTTACTGCGCCCCGCCTGCTGCGTCAACCGGCGACCCGTTCAGCCTACACGGCGCCGGCCGCCCAGGCGGCCCCCTTCGATGCCGTTTGGAAGGAGGCGCTGCGCAACTGGCTGCCACAATGCCTGGCCCTGTTCTGGCCCGATACTCACACCCTTATCGACTGGGGCATCGCACCGGTTTTTCTGGACAAGCAACTCAAGCAACTGGGCCGCATCGTGCGGCCCGGCATCCGCCATGTCGATGTACTCGTCCAACTGCAGCTGAAGACCGGTGCCTCCTCCCTGCTGCTCATCCATCTGGAAGTCCAGGCAGGGCGCGTGACCGCATCTTTTTCCGCCCGCATGTTCCAGTATCACGTACGGCTGCTGGAACTCCACCCCGGCCAGGACATCCTGTCTTGCGCCATTCTTCTGGATGGCAAAACCGATTCCTTCACCCAGACCTACCAACGCCAGGCCGCCGGCTGTGAACTGATCTTCCGCTTCCCCGTCATCAATCTGGCCGCCTGGCGGCATCGTATGGCAGAATTGAAGGCACAGGCCTCCACCAATCCCTTTGCCGTCTTGGTGCTTGCTCAATTGGAATACCGCGCCACCCGGTCCGGCACGACCCGCATGGCCGGCAAGCTGAACCTAGCCCGCGCCCTGGCAAAATGGGACTACGCTCCGGACACCCGGCGCTTGCTGTTCTTGCTCATGGACAGCCTGCTGGTGCTGCCCGACCCGCTCAACGACCAGTTCTTGCAAACTCTGGAAACCGAGGAACCCATCATGATGAACCAGATCAACTGAATCGAACCGGGAATTGCGGAGGCTGTTTGATTAAAGTAAAACAGGTTCCGCAGCGGGTGCTGCAAGTTGACGATAATACCTTTCTTCGGCTTCTGCCGGCGGGATGTCGCCGATCGATTCCAG
>JACCES010000014.1 GCA_013416455.1 Alcaligenaceae bacterium
ACTTGCTATTTGGCAGCAGTAATAGCCAGATTGCGACTCTGGTGGAGCGTCAGACGCGCTATGTCATGCTGGTGAAGGTGACAGGCAAAGATACCGAGACGGTGGTCAATGGGTTGATCAAGCATGCTCGACAACTGCCACGGGAACTCTATAAGTCGCTCACCTGGGATCGGGGCAAGGAGATGGCCGATCACAAGCGCTTCACTTTGGCTACGGATATCAAGGTGTTTTTCTGCGACCCTCAGAATCCCTGGCAACGTGGAACGAATGAGAATACCAACGGCCTTGTGCGGCAATACTTGCCAAAGGGAATTGACCTGTCTGATTACTCGCAAGCTAAGCTCAACGCTATCGCAAGACGATTGAATGAGCGTCCGAGAAAAACCTTAAACTACGAAACACCGGCACAACGATTTAACCAGACCGTTGCATCCACCGGTTGAATCCGCAGTCGAAAGTCGACACTCACGCACGACCATTTCGACTCTAACACTGCCGTCTGTTCTCGACTTCTATCGCGCAATTTTCCTGCACGAGCCACCTAAAGTACAACCTCCACCCCGGTTGCTGCCTTCGCCAATAGCAAGTCACCACCCCCAACCATCCCCCAAGCACCACAACGCAGTACACTCCTCGCAACCGCCCCGGGGACTTGCGATGATCACCCATATTTCTCACCGCTACACGGATCAAGAGGCGCTGGAGGCTTTGCTGAACGACAGCAAGCTTCTGGAAACCATTTCGGCATCCTCCTCCATACTGGTTCAGATTTTCTCGGCAGACACCAACGCCGGGCATCTGCGGGCGGTGTCGGCGCAGATCAGCGCACGGCTGCCACGGGCAACGGTGGTCGGCGCAACCACGGTTGGCGAGGTCTACGAAGGACGCTTGCTCACAAACAGCACCGTGGTGGGGATTACCTGCTTTGAGAGCTCGACGCTCTCTGTGATGGCGGTCTCTTGCCAGGATGCGGATGTACGTCAGGCTGGCGCCGAACTGGGGATGCGCATCAGCCAGTACCCAGGCAAGATCGCGGGCGTCATTCTGCTGGCGACCCCGTTGAGCATCGATGCTGGCGTCCTGCTGCAGGGCATCGAATCGACCGCGGGCGGCTTTCCAATTTTCGGCGGCGGGGCCGGGGATTACGCCGCCATGACCCATTCGCTGGTGTTTGCCGGCGACCAGCACTACCCGCAAGGCGCGGTGGCGGTGGCGCTGGCCGGGGACGATCTGCACATCGAGTCCAGCACCTACCTGGGCTGGCGGCCTTTGAGTAAGTCGATGCAGGTCACGGAGGTGGATCAGCTGCTGATCAAGACGGTCGATGGCAAGCCTGCCTTTGATGTTTATCGGCACTATCTCAACATACCCAATGACGAGAATTTTTTCCTGAACGCACTGGAGTTTCCATTCCTCCTGGAACGGTCCGGCGAGCTAGTGGCCAGGGTGCCGATCGCGGCGGACAGCGATGGCGCGTTGCAGTTTATCGCCGACATCCAGGCGGGCGAACGTTTCCGCATCGGTTATGGCGACATGGATTTGATCGTCAGCGATGCCTTGCACATCCACCAATCCATGGCGGACTTTTCGCCGCAGGCGATATTCCTGTACACCTGCGGGTGCCGCCGGTTTCTGATGCAGAATGATGTGGACCTGGAAACGCTGCCGTTCGAGGCTTTGGCGCCCACCTTTGGCTTTTATACGTATGGGGAATTCTTTTCGTCGAACCACCTCAGGCTGTTGAATTCGACGATGGTGGCGATTGGATTGCGCGAAGGCGAGGCGGCCGATGCCGGTTCGGATCGGACGCTGGCTCTACATGCCGGTACGGCGGTCGATAGCAGTGATCCCTATGCGCATAAGCACACGCGGGTGGTGTCGCGCCTGATGCGCTTCATCGATGCGGTCACGGCGGAGCTTGAGGTCTCCAATCGGGAAATCACCCAGCTTTCGCGGACGGATCGCCTGACCCAGTTGGTCAACCGGATTCAGTTGGATCACGTGCTGGAGGAGAACCTGCAGCAGGCCCTGCGCTATGCCGTGCCTTTCTCGATCATCCTGCTGGATCTGGACCACTTCAAGCAGGTCAACGACGTGCATGGCCACCTGGTCGGTGATGAGGTGTTGGTGGGCACCGCCAGGATCTTGACGGCGGATACGCGCATCACGGATACGGTAGGACGTTGGGGCGGCGAGGAGTTCATGATCATCGTGCCGAATTCTGGCTTGGGCAACGCGGCCCGCCTGGCGGAAAAGCTGCGCAGCGGGATCGAGGCTCATGATTTCCCGACCGTCGGGAAAATGACGGCCAGTTTCGGCGTCACAGGTTTCGCGCCCGAGGATGACGTCGTGACGATGATCAGCCGGGCTGACATGACCCTCTATGCAGCGAAACGCGCGGGGCGCAATCGAGTCGAGGTGGCGTAGATCTGACGATCAGGACAGTCTCCTAGCCCGGACATTTCGTCAGCAGTCCCGGTGAAGCGATTTTCGGGTGCGCCGACTACCCGGCAAGTATGCACGGCACAACGCATCCAGATTTAGCCAGCGATGGGGGTACCCTTGAGGGTACCGTAATAGAGATTAAAAGCATCGACATAGACGCTTATTCTTGGTTTTTGGGCTGCCATGCGTACCCCACAAATACAGAGGCCCCCTTTCGGGGGCCTCGCGCCCTAACATCGAAACGCTAGGGGAGATAAGGATGCAGGGAGCCTTTCGGCTCCCGCGCCCGATGGCCGGAGCCATTGGGGAGATGTACGAAAAAAATGCTGCAACCTGAGCAGCCAGTCAATGGACTTGTGGGGTACCTAAGTGTATAGCGGCGATTTGCTGGTACCCTAAGAGTCAAATTTGAGCTTTTGGTACCCTGGTGAATCTGCGTAAGTCCTTGATTTTATTGGTCGGGGCGACATGATTCGAACATGCGACCCTCTGGTCCCAAACCAGATGCGCTACCAGGCTGCGCTACGCCCCGACAAGCCTGCAACTATAACACAGCCGGCATTTCCCGTATTTCCGGGCCGCCCGGGCCGGGCGCTCTTGGCATTCATTTTTTACGCAGCGAAATATTGCTTGGCTTTGTCGGGGTTTTTCCTTGAATCGATGGCGCTGTATCGGATATGTTCTACCGGAATCGAAGGCCGGGGTGATGGCATCCCGGTCAGTGTCCAGCGCGTCGAGTTGAAGGCGAAATACGGAGAAGAGGATGTTTGAAAAGGTGGCAATAGTGGGGGCGGGCGCCGTGGGCGGCTATGTCGGGGCGCAGCTCAGCCGGGCCGGGGTAGAAACGGTGTTCATCGACCCGTGGCCGCAGCATGTCGAGGCCATGCGAAACAACGGGATCTCCGTTCGCGAGATGAACGAGGCCGAGAACTTCTCCACGCCCGTCCGGGCATTGCATATCTGCGATGTGCCGCAGCTGATTTCGGAAAAACCGTTCGACGTCGCCTTCATCGCGGTCAAGTCCTATGACACGCGCTGGGCGACCCAGATGATTGCGCCGTATGTGGCGCCGGGCGGTTGCTTCGTATCGATGCAGAACAGCATCAATGAAGAAGAAATGGCCGCCGTCGTCGGCTGGGGCCGCACGCTGGGCTGCACGGTGAATCTGCTGGCCGCGGAACTGATCGAGCCCGGCGTCGTGGTGCGGAATTCCCCCCGGGGCACCGACAAGAGCATCGGCCTGTGTGTCGGTGAAGTCCATGGCCGTGTGACGCCTCGCGTCGAAGCCCTGGTCAGCATGCTGGAACATGCCGATACGGCCAAGGCGACCACCAATCTCTGGGGCGACCGCTGGTCCAAGCTGGTGATCAACGCGATGCGCAACGGCGTGTCCGCTTCCACCGGCATGAGTGGCAAGCAGCGCGACCTGGATGAGCACGCGCGCGACGTCACCATCCGGCTGGGCAGTTCCTGCGTGCGGGTGGGCAAGACGATGGGGCTGGCCCTGGACGCCGTCAGCGGGCTGGATCTCGAAGTGCTGGCGCGCGCGGAAGAAGATCCCGAAGCCTACAAGACCATCACCGAGATGATCCTCAAGGTCGCGAATTCGCGCAGCGACAGCCAGCGTCCGTCGATGGGGCAGGACATCCGCAAGGGCCGCCGTACGGAAACGCAGGCGATCAATGGCCTGGTCGCGGAGCGGGGCCGGCAGTTCGGCGTGGATGCGTCGATTCACCAGCGCCTGAACGACATCATCCTGCAGGTCGAGGCCGGCAAGCTCACCCCGCATCCCGATCTCATCCGGGATCTCTGACCGCGCGTCCACGCGCAAGCCCGCGCGCCGCGGCTTGCGCGCGCTTCCATGCGCCAGTCATGGAACCATGCGCAGCGCACGGTTCCATGTCCGGGGCGCATTCGCTTCATCGCGTCGGGGATTCCGGTGAAAGCCGGTATGACTTTAACGGCACAAGTCCGTAGCCATGTCCATGCGTTGCGTCCATACTGAAGCCGGTCCCGTCCGCTAAGCGGCTGAACTGGTGGCAAGCCGCCAGTCGCCGCCAGGCCATTACCGGCACACGTCAAACCGAGGAAGTGGAAGCATGAGCAGGCGTACACCCTTTGTTCCGAGATCTGCTGTCCCGGAAGCGCTGCTTGGCGATATCCGGGAGTTAATCGAATCAGCGCGCGATCGTGCCACCTCGGCAGTGAATAGTGAACTGACGATGCTCTACTGGCACATCGGCCGGCGCGTCCACACCCAAGTCTTGGAGGGGGGGGCGGGCCGACTATGGCGAAGAAGTCGTACCGAGTCTGGCTGCGCAGTTAGTGCTGGAGTACGGCAATAGCTTTTCAGTGAAGAACCTGCGCCGCATGGTGCAATTCGCCATCATCTTCCCCGACGAGCGAATTGTCGTATCACTGATACGACAATTGAGTTGGACGCATTTTATTGCCCTGATTCCGCTGAAAGACCCGCACCAGCGGGACTATTACGCGCAGATGGCCAGTGCCGAACGATGGAGCGTGCGAACGCTGCGCGAACGCATTGACTCGATGCTCTACGAGCGCACAGCCTTGTCCCGGAAGCCGGGCGAGACAATCGCACAAGAGCTGGCGACTATGCGCGATGCCCAGCGCATGTCGCCGGCACTGGTGATGCGTGATTCCTATATTCTCAACTTCCTGGGCCTGCAAGATACCTGGCAGGAAAGCGACCTTGAAGCGGCCATCATCCGTGAAATGGAGTCTTTTCTGCTGGAACTGGGCGCAGGTTTCACCTTTGTCGCCAGGCAGAAACGCATTCAGATCGATGACGAGGATTTTCACCTCGACTTGTTGTTCTACAACGAAATCGTAGACGGCCTTTCGAAACCGGTGTCCGAGACCGGGATCGAGCCGACGGGCCCGATGGATCCGCTTCCCGCTTCGGCTTTCACCGAATTTGAAGGGCATCACTTCCGGCGTTTCCCCCCGAAAGCCCGGATTTCAAGCTGAGCCCGGCACACACGGGACTCAGGCCGCTACCGATGGCGGCTGTTCCTCGGACGCGGGTGAGCGTTCCACGAACACCTTGGCGATGCGCCGGCCATCCAGTTCGATGATGCGGAAATGCAGTTCCCAGGGGCTGTGCCGCAGCGTGAAGGTTTCGCCGACGCCGGGCAGTTTGCCCAGCTGCTGGAGCAGGAAGCCGGCGACGGTGCTGAAGTCGTCGGTGTCCTGCGACAGGCCTTCCACGTCGAGCGTCTGCTCGAAGTGATGCAGGTCGGTGCCGCCTTCCACGATCCATTGATTTTCGGCCTTCACGATGATGTCCGGGGTCTCGTCCTCGTCGGGGAAGTCGCCGGCGATGGCTTCGAACACGTCGATCGGCGTGACCAGGCCTTCGACCGTGCCGAATTCGTTGATGACGATGACGAGCTGCCCGCGCGCCGATTTCAGGGTGTTGATGAGATCGAGCATGCGTACGGCTTCGTGCACGATGATGGGCGGTCGCAGGCGCTGCTGGTTGACGTTGCCGTCGACGATCAGGTCGGTGATGAGGTCCTTGGCGCGGCCGATGCCGATGATCTCGTCGAGCGAGCCCCTGCATACCGGATAGAAGCCGTGGGGGGTGCGGTTGATCTTGTCCCGCACCGTCTTCGGGTCGTCGTCGACGTTGATCCAGCTGATGTCGGTGCGCGGCGTCATGACCGAATGGACACTGCGTTCGGCCAGCCGCAGCACGCCGCTGACCATGTGGCGTTCTTCGTCCGCGAAGGGGATGGGGTCGGCCGGCGCCATGCCGCCGTCGGGCGATTCGGGAGCCGCGCCGCTGCGCTTGCCCAGCATGCGCATGACGGCTTCGGCGGTGCGTTCGCGCATGGGGCGGTCGGAGCGCATGAGCACCAGGTTGCGCCGGGCCAGCTGGTTCAGGAACTCGATGATGACCGAAAAGCCGATGGCGGCGTACAGATAGCCCTTGGGCACCTTGAAGCCGAAGCCTTCCGCCACCAGCGAGAAGCCGATCATGAGCAGGAAGCCCAGGCAGAGGATGACCACGGTGGGGTGGGCGTTCACGAAGCGGGTGAGGGGCTTGGAAGCCACCAGCATCACGCCGATGGCGATGATCACCGCGGCCATCATGACTTCGAGGTGGTCCACCATGCCCACGGCGGTGATCACGGCATCGAGCGAGAATACGGCATCCAGCACGACGATCTGCGTCACGATGATGCCGAAGCTCGCATAGGCGGGCGACTGCAGGACGGCGTGGCGCTTGCCTTCCACCCGTTCGTGCATTTCCATGGTGCCCTTGAAGACCAGGAAGAAGCCGCCCAGTATGAGGATGAGATCGCGGCCCGAGAACCCCATGTCGCCGACGTGGAACAGCGGCGTGGTCAGGTGGAACATCCACGAGATCGCGGACAGCAGGGCCAGGCGCATGATGAGCGCCAGCGACAGGCCCAGCACACGGGCCTTGTCCCTTTGGTTTGGAGGAAGTTTGTCCGCCAGGATGGCGATGAAGATCAGGTTGTCGATCCCCAGGACGATCTCGAGGATGACCAGGGTTAGCAGGCCGACCCAGACCGATGGGTCCAGCAGAAGCTCCATTACGATGAAATCCGGAAATAAAAAAAACATTATAGAGATGCATGCGCGGATATTTGCATGTGCCGTGAAGAATTCACGTCCCGCCGGCCGGCGCCGCTTCGCCCCAATGCGCGGGCGCCTGTGGCGCCGAAGGGGCTTGCGCGGGGGCACATGCTCAGATGTCGGGCTGGCGCCAACCGGGCCGCGGTTGCCACAAGAGTCTTGACGGGTAATTATGCTCAGTATTAGCATAAAGACCGCGCGGTGGCTGTCGCCGCCGCGCATCCGGGAATCCGGGCCACCCTCATTACTTCGGAACTTCGCGAATGATCATGCCCCTCGCCAAGCGCCTGGCGCAAAACCTTGCCCTTCTATGCGGTGCCGCCGCCCTTGCCGCAAGCGGCGCGCAGGCGCAGGACACCATCCGGATCGGCGAGCTGAACAGCTACAAGACCCAGCCGGCCTTTCTGGGCCCTTACCGCATGGGCATGGAGCTCGCGGTCGAACAGATCAATGCGGCGGGCGGCGTCAACGGGCGCCCGCTGCAGCTGGTCATCCGCGATGACAATTCCAACCCGGGCGACGCCGTGCGCACCGCCGAAGAGCTCGTCACCCGCGAGAAGGTCGATCTCCTGACCGGCACGTTTCTGTCGAACATCGGCCTTGCGGTGGCCGACTACGCCCGCCACCGCAAGGTCTTCTTCCTGGCCAGCGAGCCCCTGACCGACAAGATCGTGTGGGAACAGGGCAACCGCTACACCTTCCGCCTGCGCAGCTCCACCTATATGCAGGTGGCCATGCTGATCCCCGAGGCGGTGAAGATGAACCGCAAGCGCTGGGCGATCGTGTATCCCAACTACGAATATGGCCAATCGGCCGTTGCCACCTTCAAGAAGCTGCTGAAGGAAGCCCAGCCGGACGTCGAGTTCGTGGCCGAGCAGGCCACGCCCCTGGGGCGCATCGATGCGGGCAATGTGGTGCAGGCTCTGTCCGATGCCAAGCCCGACGCGCTCTTCAATGTGCTGTTCGCCGCCGATCTGGCGAAATTCGTCAGGGCGGGCAATCAGCGCCGCTTCTTCAACGACCTGTCGGTGGTCAGCCTGCTGTCGGGCGAACCCGAATATCTCGACCCGCTGGGCAAGGAAACGCCGGAAGGCTGGGTGGTGACGGGCTATCCCTGGTATGCCATCGACACGCCTGAACACAAGGCTTTCCTGGAAGCCTATCAGGCGCGCTACAACGATTATCCGCGCCTGGGCACGATCATCGGCTACAGCGCCATCGTGTCGCTCGCCGAAGGCGTGAAGGCGGCGGGCTCCACAGACACCGAAGCCATGATCCAGGCGTTCCGCGGGCTCGACGTCATGACGCCCTTCGGCCCCATCACCTACCGGCCGCAGGACCACCAATCCACCATGGGCGCCTATGTGGGCAAGCTGGGCGTGCGCGACGGCAAAGGCGTGATGACCGATATCCGCTATGTCGATGGCGCCACCGTCCTGCCGGCGGACGATCTCGTGAAGCAATGGCGGCCGGCCTCCGCCGAGTGAGCGGGCCGGGCGTCCCTGCCGGGCGGGCGCGGCCATGACGCTCACGACCCTGCTCGTGCAGGGGCTCAACGGTCTGGCGGAAGCCTCTTCGCTGTTTCTGGTGGCGGTGGGGCTGTCGCTGATCTTCGGGGTCAGCCGCATCGTCAACTTTGCGCATGGTTCGCTCTACATGCTGGGCCTTTATGTGGCCTGGAGCCTGGTCCAGGCCTGGGGGGATACGGCGGCGGGCTTCTGGGGGGCCATGCTGGCTTCGGCGGCGCTGATCGGCGTGCTGGGCGCCGTCGTCGAAGTGGCGCTCCTGCGCCGCATCTACCGCGCGCCGGAAATGTTCCAGCTGCTGGCCACCTTTGCGCTGGTGCTGGTGTTCAAGGATTTCGCCCTGTGGCTCTGGGGGCCGGAAGACCTGCTCGGGCCGCTCGCGCCGGGCCTGGAAGGCTCGCTGCGGGTGTTCGGGCGCTATCTGCCGGTCTACGACCTCGTGCTGATCGCCATCGGCCCCCTGGTGTGGGGGGCTTTATGGCTGCTGCTCAATCGCACGCTGTGGGGCCGGCAGATCCGGGCCGCCACCCAGGACCGCGAGATGCTGGGGGCCCTGGGGGTGAACTCCGTCTGGCTGTTCACCAGTGTGTTCGCCCTGGGCGCCTTTCTGGCGGGCCTGGCGGGCGCCCTGCAGCTGCCGCGCCAGCCGGCCAGCCTGGGGCTGGATCTCGCCGTGATCGGCGATGCTTTCGTGGTGGTGGTGGTCGGAGGCATGGGTTCGATATCCGGCGCTTTCCTGGCGGCGCTCATCATCGCCCAGCTCAAGGCGCTGTGCATCGCCCTGGGCACGGTCGATATCGCCGGCATCCAGATCGCCTTTCCCAAACTCACGCTGGTCATCGAGTTCCTGTTCATGGCGGTGGTGCTGATCTTCCGGCCCTGGGGCCTGCTGGGCAGGCCGATGGCGGTGGCGCGCACGGTCGGAGGCGCCGATGCGCCGCTGGCGCCGGCCGGGCCGGGTCTGCGGACTCTTGCCCTGGCGGCGGCCGCGGGGGTGTTGCTGCTGCCCTCGCTGAGCGGGTACCTGCCTTATGCGACCGTGATCGCGCAGGACATGCTGATTGCCGTCATCTTCGCCGTGAGCCTGCATTTCATGATGGGTCTGGGCGGCATGGTGTCATTCGGGCACGCCGCCTATTTCGGGCTGGGGGCCTATGCGGTGGCGCTCGCCTTCAAGAGCCTGGGCTGGGGCATGGCGGCATCATTGCTGGCCGCGCCCGTGCTGGCCGGCGTCGCCGCGCTGCTGTTCGGCTGGTTCTGTGTGCGCCTGGCCGGCGTGTATCTGGCCATGCTGACCCTGGCCTTCGCGCAGATCGTCTGGTCGGTGGTCTATCAGTGGGATGCCGTCACCGGCGGCTCCAACGGCATGATCGGCGTCTGGCCCGAGCCCTGGCTGAGCGGCAACGCGTGGTATTACTTCGTGGCGGCGGTGGCGCTGGCCATCGTCCTGATGGTGCGCCGCATTGCGTTTTCCCGCTATGGCATGACGCTGCGCGCGGTGCGCGATTCGGCGATGCGGGCGGATGCCCTGGGGGTCGATGTGCAGCGCGTGCGCCTTGCCGGTTTCTGCCTGGCCGGGGTGCTGGCGGGGGTGGCCGGGGGCCTGTTCGTCTTCTCGAAGGGTGGCGTGTCGCCGGAAACACTCATGGTCGGCACGTCGGTCGATGCGCTGGTCATGGTGCTGCTGGGCGGCATCCAGCAACTGGCGGGTCCGGTGGTCGGGGCGGTTGGCTTCACCGCCATGCGCGATTATTTCGTGGGGCTCACCGAATACTGGGGCGCACTGTTCGGCGCGGTCATCCTGCTGATGGTCATGGCCTTTCCTCAGGGGATCGCGGGCCAGTTCGCACGCTGGGGCGGCGCATGGAGGCGGTCATGACCACGCGCCCGGAAGCAAACCCCGCTCGAGGCGAGGCCAGGCGAGGCCAGCCTGGCGCGGCGCCGGAGACACCTCCCCATCGTGGCGGCAATGCGCCGGCAGGCCTGCCGGCGTCCTTCGCTAACGCCGCGGCCGGGCGGGCCGTGCTGCTCGAAGTGCGTGGGCTGACGCGCCGCTTCGGCGGCAATCTGGCGGTGGCGGGTATCGATTTCAACGTCCATGCCGGCGAACTGCTGGCGCTCATCGGCCCGAACGGCGCGGGCAAGTCCACCACCTTCAATATGGTCAACGGCCAGCTGGCGGCGACGGCGGGGTCGGTGCGCTTCGGCGGCCGTGAAATCCTCGGCATGCCGTCGCACAAGGTGGCGCGGCTGGGTGTGGGGCGCAGTTTCCAGATTGCCGCCACCTTTGCATCGCTCACCGTGCTGCAGAACGTGCAGATGGCCCTGATCGCGCACCAGCGCCGGGTGTTTTCCTTTTTCGGCCGTGCCGACCGGCATGAGCCGGAGCGGGCCATGGCCTTGCTGGAACAGGTGGGCATGGGGCATCTGGCGCAGCAGCCCTGCAGTGGCCTGGCCTATGGCGACGTGAAGCGGCTGGAACTGGCCATGAGCCTGGCGGGCGATCCCCGCCTGCTGCTGATGGACGAACCCACGGCCGGCATGGCGCCAGGGGAGCGCAATGCGCTGGTCGCCCTGGTGAAAGACATCGTGCGCGCGCGCAATATGGGTGTGCTGTTCACCGAACACAGTATGGACGTCGTGTTCGATCATGCGGACCGCATCATCGTGCTGGCGCGGGGCAGGCTGATCGCGCAGGGCGACCCGGAGGGCATACGCGCGCATCCCGAAGTGCGGCGGGTGTACTTCGGCTCGAATGAGGGGCTCGGCCACGGCGTTGCGGCGCATGGCGCCGCCGGGCGGGAATCCGATGGGCGGGAAGGGGGCGTTCATGCCGGGATATGAGCTTGGCCATCCGGCGCCGCTGGGCCTGCGGGTGGCCGACACCCTGCTCGACGTGTATGAGCTCGATGCCTGGTATGGCGCCGCCCAGGTGCTGCGCGGCGTCAGCCTGCAGGTGGGGCGGGGCGAGGTGGTCGCGCTCATGGGCCGCAACGGCGCGGGCAAGTCCACCACTTTGAAGGCCATCATGGGCCTGGTGCGGCGCGCAAGCAGCCGGCTGAGCTTCATGGGCAGGCCGGTGGAGCGTCTGCGGCCTTTTGAAATGGCGCGTCTTGGCGTCGGCTACGTACCTGAAGACCGGCGGGTGTTCACCGAACTGAGCGTCGACGAGAATCTGTCGCTGGGCCGGCTGCCGCGGCGGGCCTGGCCGGATGGGGAGCCGGCCGCCAACTGGACGGCGGCCGGCCTGTATGAACTGTTCCCGCCCCTGCGGCCACTGCGCGACCGCCTTGCGGGCACGCTGAGCGGGGGCGAGCAGCAGATGCTGACAGTGGCGCGCACCCTGATGGGCAACCCCTTCCTGGTGCTGCTGGACGAACCTTCGGAAGGGGTCGCACCCATCGTGGTCGAGCAGATGATCACCATGATCCACGCCCTGAAGGCGCGCGGCTGCAGCATTCTGCTGTCGGAGCAGAACGTGCCCTTTGCGCGGCAGGTGGCGACCCGGGCCTATGTGCTGGAAAAGGGCGCGATCCGCTACAGCGGCGCGATGGCCGCCTTGCTGGACGATGAACGCCTGCGGCGGCAGTACCTGACGCTGTAGGGGCAGGGGCATGCGCGGCCCCGGCCCGGCGGCCGGAGCTTGTCCGCCTCGCTGTTCGCAAGCGGGGCGCGCGGGTCAGGCGACCGCCCTGCGCAATTCCTGGGCGGCCATGGCCTCGCCATTGCGGTACCGCTGGAACAGCGCCTTGCGGCGTTCGTCGGCGGCGTCCATGGCGGCTTCCTTTACATGCCCATAGCCGCGGATGTCTTCCGGCAGGCGCGCAAGTTCGATGGCCGCGGCCAGCCGGCCGTCATCCAGCGTGCGCGTGAATTCGTCCAGCATGGCCAGATAGTCTTCCACCAGCCGGCGCTCGCGCCTGCGTTCTTCGGTACGGCCGAAAGGATCCAGCGCGGTGCCGCGCAGGCCGCGCATGCGGGCCAGCATCTTCATGGCCGAGAGCATCCAGGGGCCGTAGGCGCGCTTCCGGGGACGGCCCTGTTCGTCACGTTCGGCAAAGCGCGGCGGCGCCATGTGGAACTGCAGGGCGTAGTCCACGCCGGGTTCGCCTTCGAAGGCCTCGCGCAGCCGTTCCAGGAAGACGGGGTCGGTATACAGGCGGGCCACCTCGTATTCATCCTTGTAGGCCATGAGCTTGGCAAGATTGTGCGCCACGGCCTCGGTCAGCGGCCGGCTGCCTTTTTCCCGTATGGCATCCACGGCCTGGCGATAGCGGCGGGCGTATGCGGCATTCTGGTAGGCGGTGAGCCAGGCTTCATTGCGCTCCACTATCTGATCCAGGGTTTCCGGCATGGACAGCGTTTTGCCCGCCTGGACGGGCGCGTGCCTTTGCAGCAGGGTGCCGGCGCCTTCGTGGGCGGCCTGGCGGCCCCATTCGAACGCCTTCAGGTTCCTGTCGACCGCAACGCCGTTCAGTTCGATGGCGCGGCGCAGGCTTGCGCCTTCCAGGGGAATCCAGCCCTTCTGCCAGGCATAGCCCAGTATGAGGGGGTTGGCATAGATCGTGTCGCCCAGCAGGGCGAGCGCCAGGGCGCTGGCATCCATGAATTCGCATTGATCGCCGATGGCTCCGCGCAGGCGGGCCTGCGCTTGCTGGGCCGGAAAGCGCCAGGACGGGTTATGGATGATTTCGGCGGTGGGGGCCTGGGTGTCGTTGATGATGGCCTGGGTGTGGCCGGGCCGCATGCGGTCCAGCACGTCGGCGGAGGTGCTGACGATGGCGTCGCAGCCCAGCAGCAGCCGGGCGCGGGCGGTCGGCACGCGCGTGGAAAGTATGTCCGATGGCTGAGCGGCGATCTGTATGTGGCTGGTGACGGCGCCGCCCTTTTGGGCGAGGCCGGCCATGTCGAGCACATTCACGCCCTTGTTTTCGAGATGGGCTGCCATGCCCAGCAGATTGCCGATGGTGACGACGCCGGTGCCGCCGATGCCGGTGACGAGAATGCCGTAGGTGCCGTCAAGGTCGGGCAGGGCGGGCTGGGGCAGGGACGCGGCGGCGGGCGGGCCCGCCTGCCCGCCGTCGGCGCCGGATGCCGCGGCTTCGGTGGATGTGCCGGCCGCCGGGCGGGGTTTGCGCGGCTGCGCGCCTTCGAGCGTGACGAAGCTCGGGCAATAGCCCTTCACACAGGAAAAGTCCTTGTTGCAGGATGACTGGTTGATGCGCCGCTTGGTGCCGCGCGGCGTTTCCACCGGTTCCACCGACAGGCAGTTCGATGCCGTCGAGCAATCGCCGCAGCCTTCGCAGACGTCGGTGTTGATATAGGCGCGCCGGGCGGGGTCGGGATAGGTGCCGCGCTTGCGGCGGCGCCTTTTCTCGGTGGCACAGGTCTGGTCGTAGACCAGCACGGTCGTGCCTTCGACTTCGCGCAGCTCGCGCTGAACGCGATCCAGCTCGTCGCGGTGATGGACGGGTGGGCTGCCGGCCAGCGATACGCCTTTGTATTTTTCCGGCTCGTCGGTCACGATGACCACGCGGCGCACGCCTTCGGCCGCCACCTGCGCGACGATGTCGGGCACGGTGAGGCTGCCGTCCACGGGCTGCCCGCCGGTCATGGCGACGGCATCGTTGTAGAGGATCTTGTAGGTGATGCTGGCCTTGGCGGCAACCGCCGCCCGTATGGCGAGCAGGCCCGAATGGAAGTAGGTGCCGTCGCCCAGGTTGACGAACACGTGCTTTTCGCGGGTGAAGTGCTGCTGGCCCGTCCAGGCGGCGCCTTCCCCGCCCATGTGGCTGAAGGTCTCGGTCCGGCGGTCCATCCAGATGCTCATGTAGTGGCAGCCGATGCCCGCCATGGCGCGCGAACCTTCCGGCACCCGGGTGGAGGTATTGTGCGGGCAGCCCGAACAGAACCAGGGTTTGCGCTCGATGGCGGCGGGCGCTTCGCTCAGCGCCCGCGCCTTGGCTTCCAGCGTGGCCAGATGGGCCGCGATGCGGGCCCGGATGTCTTCGGGCAGGGCGATGCGCTCCAGCCGCAGGGCAATGGCCCGCGCGATCAGCGCCGGCGACAGGTCGGCGTGAGGCGTCAGCAGCCACGGGCCGCGCGGTTCGGCCCATTCGCCGCCGCCGTCGCCCTGGTCGGCGAATTTGCCCGACACGCGCGGGCGGACGTCATCGCGCCAGTTGTAGAGTTCTTCCTTCAGGGCGTATTCGAGAATCTGGCGCTTTTCCTCCACCACCAGGATTTCCTGCAGCCCGGTCGCGAACTCGCGCGCATCCTGGGCGTTCATGGGCCATACACAGCCCACTTTCATGATGCGCACGCCGATGCGGCGGCAGGTGTCGTCATCCAGGCCCAGATTGCGCAGAGCCTCGCGGGTGTCGAGATAGGCCTTGCCCGCCGCCATGATGCCGAAGCGGGCCTGGGGCGAATCCAGCACGATGGGGTTCAGGCGATTGCGGCGCACATAGGCCAGCGCGGCGTAGAGCTTGTGATCGAGCAGGCGGGCTTCCTGCACCAGGGGGCTGTCGGGCCAGCGCAGGTTCAGGCCGTCCGCCGGCAGGGGGAAATCCTCCGGCAGCAGGATGGCCGGCCGCCGCGGGTCGACGTCCACCGATGCGGTGGACTCGACCACTTCGGTAACGCATTTCATGCCCACCCACAGCCCGGTGTAGCGGCTCATGGCCCAGCCGTGCAGGCCGAAATCCAGATATTCCTGCACATTGGCCGGATAGAAGACGGGAATGCCGGCCGACATCAGATTGTGTTCGGACTGATGCGCCACCGTCGAGGATTTGGCGGCATGGTCGTCGCCGGCCAGCACCAGCACACCGCCATGGCGCGACGTGCCCGCCGCGTTGGCGTGCTTGAGGACGTCCATGCTGCGGTCCACGCCCGGGCCCTTGCCGTACCACATGCCGAAGACGCCATCGTGCGTGGCATCCTTGTACAGGTTCACCTGCTGGGTGCCCCAGCAGGCCGTGGCGGCCAGGTCTTCATTGACGCCCGGCTGGAATACGATGTCGTGCGTCTTGAGATGGGATTTTGCCTGCCAGAGCGCCTGATCCAGGGCGCCCAGCGGCGACCCGCGGTAGCCCGATATAAAGCCGGCGGTGTTCAGGCCCGCGTCACGGTCGCGCGCCTTCTGCAGCATGGGCAGGCGCACCAGCGCCTGCGTGCCGCTCATGTAGACGCGGCCCTGTCCGAGCGTGTATTTATCATCGAGCGATACTTCATGGCCATGCGGCGGCAGTACGGATGCCGGTATCGGAGCGTTCATGGCACGGTCTCCTGTTTTCTGGTTATGGCCCCATCCGCGGGCGGGCACGTTTGCCCGCCTTCCTGGCAGCCTTCATGCCCACGGTTTTACGAGAGCCTTTCATGGCGAGTGTATCTGCGGGAGTTCGATATCGTAAAATTATTCTTTCAGGTAACAGGTATCTGAAAATCAGATGAAAAATGAAGTCACCTTGCGCCAGTTCCGCTATTTCATCGCCGCCGCCACTTCGGGGCAGTTCTCGACGGCCGCGATTGCCGAACACGTATCGCAGTCGGCCATCACCAGCGCCGTGCAGAGCCTGGAGCGCCGGCTCAAGCTGCGCCTGTTCGACCGCCTGCCGCATGGCGTCGCGCTGACGCCGGAAGGGCAGGTCTTTTTTCACCATGCCCGCCACGTCATGGATGCGGTGAGCGATGCGCTCAACCATGCCTCGCTCAAGCCGCAGACCATGCAGGGCACCATACGGCTCGCCGCCACCTATACGGTGCTGGGGTATTTCCTGCCCGATCTGCTGAGCCGCTTCAAGCGCAGCCATCCCAATGTGGAAATCGATCTCATCGATATGGAGCGCCCCGCGCTCGAAGCCGCGGTTCGCGATGGTTCGGTCGACCTGGGCATAGGCCTGCTGTCGAACATCGACCGCCGGCACGGCTTCGGGCGGCATACCCTGGTCCGTTCGCGCCGCCGTGTGTGGGTGGGCGCCAATCACCCCCTGGGGCGGCAAACCAGCGCGACGCTGGACGAAATCGCGGCGTATCCCTACATCCTTCTGCAGGTCGACGATGCCGAACAGGCGGCGATGCGGCATTGGGCCGATGGCGGCAAACACCTGAAGATCGCCATGCGCACCACGTCGATAGAAGCCTTGCGGGGGCTGGTGGCCTATGGCTTCGGCGTGTCCATTCTTTCCGATCTGGTCTATCGGCCGTGGTCGCTGGAGGGCAAGAAGATCATCGCGCTGCCGGTGCAGGGGGGCCTCGATCCCATGGAAGTCGGCCTGCTGTGGTCGCCCGGCCAGGAACCCCGAGGCCTGGCGGACATCTTTCGCCAATTCCTCATCCACGCCTGCGATGCGGCCGGCCTGCGCCAGGCGGCGGGCTGAGCACGCGCCGCAGCGCCGGGCGTCAGGGCACCAGGGCCAGGCCGAAGCGGATCTGTGAACCGGTCTTCTGGTCGTAGCCGAGCAGGGTTTCGTTGTAGCCTTTGAAATACTGCACGTGGAAGTAGCCGTTCATGTTGAGAAAGGTGCGCTGCAGGGGCCAGGCGGCTTCCAGCTGCGTGCTGTGGCGGCTGCCCTTGCCTTGCCGGTACAGCCCGGTCAGGACGAGGCCGTTGTCCTGGGCCCAGCGCAGTTTCCAGTCGACATGGCCGGCGTAATCCTTGTAGTCGGGGTTGTCCCGGGTTCCGAAATACTGCTTGATGCGCGGGGCGAAGGTGAGCGTGCTGCCCTGCCCGAAACGGTAATTGAATTCCGGCTGGACATAGACGAAATTGAGCGAACGGGAATCGTCGCCGCTTTTGCCGTTGGATTCATGCTCCACGCCGCTTTGCAGGCCCAGGAAGAAGGGGCTGCCCTCAGGCCGGAACACGGCGTCCCGCCGCCAGAACAGGCTGGGCTTGAACGAGGTGTCGACGAAGGGGTTCGAATCCGAGTGAAGATCCCAGAGCGAGGTTTGCGTATATCCAATATGTAAACCATCCAGAAAGCCCGGGTGCTGCGGATCGCTGGGTGTGAACAGGCGGTACTTCAGGCTGATCTGGAAGCGCGCCATGCGGCTGCCTTCTCCGCCCACGTCGAAATACACGGGTTCGTAAGGCGAAATCGCGCTGCGGAAGCGCTCGAAGCCAGGATTGGGCTGCCCGCCCAGGGCGGTGCCGGGCGCCGGGCCGCCGCTGGGGCTCGCCCCCGCCAGCGCGACCGCATGCTGTGATGCCACCGGGTCGGCGCCCAGCGGCCCGCCTTTGCCGGCATCGAGCACAGGGCCGTCGGCAGGCACGGAAGCCACCAGGGCTCTTTCGGTCGGGCTGGTGTCCAGCGCCAGCAGCGTGGCGTCGCCCTCGACGTTGACGGCCTGCAGGCCCGTCGCCCCCTGGGGCACGACCGCCCGCCACTGGAAGCGCACGAAATTGTTCACGGGGATATCGGCCGCCGGATTGCCGCTGTCCAGGTAGGCGATGCTGCGCAAGGCCTGGCCGCGTTCGTTGCGCCATTGCAGGACGATGGTGTCGGGCGCCTGCCAGCTCATCAGATCCCGTGTGTCGTTGAAGACCAGGGCCTGAACGTGGACGGTTTCGCCAGCCGAGGCATGATTTCTGTCCAGGGAATAGGAAACGCCCGCCGATGCGCCCAGGGGCCAGGCGACCGACAGGGCCATTGCCGCCAGCGCAATGCGGGTGGATGCGTTCTTATGGGTTTTCCTGATTGTCATGCTCAGCATATTGTTGTTGAGGTGTGCTGACTGTAGCACCGGCAATGAGAGCCGCCGACTACCGGTTGTTACCGCGGCCATATCGGCGGCGACTTGCCGGCCCCGGCTTGAGGTTTGCGCGTCTGACGTTAAAATGCCGACTCCCCTTGTGTTGCGGCAGTAGCTCAGCTGGATAGAGCACGGGCCTTCTAAGCCTGAGGTCGGGGGTTCGAGACCCTCCTGCCGCGCCACCCACTTCCTTGTATATCAAGCGCTTAGGTTTTTCGTCCTGTCATTGTTCTGGCCGTTTTAGGGCCGTTTTGGCACCGGAATGACACGAGAATGACACGATCCCTCCGGGGCGAAGACGGCTTCGGCGCGGGCTCCCGCATCGGGTGCGGCATCTGGCATCCACTTGCCGTAAATTTTTGCAATCATCGTCTGGTCGGTGTGCCCCATTTGCGTGGCTACCCACATCGGATGCTCGCCTGCGGACAGCAGTTGGCCGCATCCAGGGCTGTGAAAGCAAGAAGGAGTGCCTTCAAAATCTACCCACCGCTTTGATGTATGCTCTCTTGTTTCGTGTATCTATACAAGATACAATCAGGGCATGCTCAAGAGCTTCCGCCACAAAGGCATTCAACTGTTCTTCGAAACCGGCTCAAAAGCAAAGATTCAAGCCGCACATGCTGGCAAGCTGGAGCGCCAGCTGCTTGCGCTCAATCGAGCAACTCAGCCCGAAGACATGAATGTGCCTGGCTGGCGCCTGCATCCGCTGCATGGCGGTGACCTGCAGGGGCACTGGTCAGTATGGGTCAACGGCAACTGGCGCCTGACCTTCACTTTTGATGGGCAGGACGCCATTCTGGTGGACTACCAGGACTATCACTAGGAGAAACCATGCGTATGCATAACCCTCCACACCCGGGCAGCATCTTGAAAGAGGATGTGCTGCCGGAGCTGGGCCTGACGGTGACGCAGGCGGCTGAGCAGCTTGGCGTGTCGCGCGTTCAGTTTTCGCGATTTATCAATGGCCGTGCGGGCGTGACTCCCGATTTGGCGATCCGCTTGTCCAAGTGGATTCCAGCGCCCACAGCCATCATGTGGCTGCAGATGCAAGCTGACTACGATTTGTGGCGGGCAGAGCACTCGGGGCGAGAACTGCAGGTCGAGCCCGCGCACGCTGTGCTGGCGTGATATGGACACACAGATGGAGAGCAATTCTTCCGTGCCCTCTGACTGGATCACCGTCCACATGGATATCGACGAAGATATCCTGATCTACTTCCAGTCGCCGGGCCCGGACAGGGAGGTCCGCATCAATGATGCGCTTCGGGACTGGCTGAAGACGCATCGAGTATAGGGCGTGGCTCCACCCAGTCTCTTTGCCGCAGGCGTCCTCAAGCGCTTGCGCCATAGGTGAGCCCACCCCGTGCCGGGAACGGGCTGGATATATGTGTCATCTACAATGACGCCGCATGAGTAGAAGGAAGTCCCGCCGCCGCCCATCTAACTCCCCGGGCCGATTCCGCCAGTTCCTTCGGGCGCTCGCCGTCTCCGCCGCCGTCTCGTTCACGGCCGCCAGTTGCATTCTCAACCCGCAATTGCGCGAACGGATTTCCGTCGCGCCGATTCTGGAGCATCTGGGCGCCGGAGCCTATGCGCCGGCGGTTCCCGAGGCACAGGCCGGCGCCTACGTACAGACCCGGTTTGACGGCTGCCCGCAGTTTTTCCCCGGCGCCCGGGCGCCGGCCGTCCCGGCCGGCCCGGCGCTGCGCGAGCTGTGCTATGACGCATTTGCGATTCTGCACGACGGCCGGGCCAGAACGCCCGTGTTCGTTGCCCAGCGCCTGAACCGGCGGATGCTTGCAGGGGCTTCGTCCATCGCGCGCACTGACCGCTTCTTCGCCGAGGCGCGGCTGCCGGGGGCCGAGCGCGCCGAACTGGATGACTACCGCAACTCGGGCTATTCACGCGGCCACATGGCGCCGGCCGGCGACATGCACACGCAAGCCGCGATGGAGCAGAGCTTCAGTCTGGCCAACATGGTCCCCCAGGACCAGCGCCACAACAGCGGAGCATGGAACAAGATCGAAAATGATACGCGCAGCTACATCATGCGCGCGCAAGGCGACGTCTACGTGTTCACCGGTCCGGTCTACGCGGGCCGCGCGGCAACGATCGGGGCGGGGCGCGTTGCCGTGCCCACGCATCTGTACAAGCTCGTATACGACGCCACGACGAAGCGGTCATGGGTGCATTGGCAGGCCAACAGCCCCGACGCGAAGGCCGGGGCCCCGATCGGCTACGAAGAGTTCGTGAGGCGGACGGGGCTGCGGGTGTTGCCGGCCGGGTGATGCTTACTGCTGAAGAAGATCAGGCTGGCTGATCCTGCTCCGCCAGGAGCCTGGGTTCGTCGGTATCCATCTCCGGTGGTATCGGCTGCCCCTGGCCGGGGTCCACGGGCTCCGGCGGTCCGCCCGGGAGATCGGGGTTTTCAGGGTAGGGCGCCGGCTGTCCGGGTTTGGCAGGCACATCGATGCCGGGGTCGCGCGGTGGTTCGGGCCTGTGGGTGGCGGGCGGTTGCATAGGCGTCTCCGTGGCGGATGCCCGGGCGGTCCCGGATGGAGCCTGCCGGCGGGCATCCTCTGGAATACCGGGCAAGGTCCATACCCGGGCGCGGGTCGCCCCTGGCTTCTTCGTGCATCGCCGTGCATACACTCACTGTGCCGGAAAGACGCGGCCGCGTTTGTAGTGAATGGATACAAGTGCCAGCCGCTGTGGTCTTGGGAAGGAATGCCGTCATTTTGATGTGTTTTACGAGAAAATAACGGTATTTTGTCGGTAATTGTCGTGACTTCAGGGCGGCCGCGGTGGCGGCGGCATTGTGACCGGGCTTTCCCGCTCTCTATGATGGGTTTTTTTCATGAGGCCGTTCATGTTCGTCACCGCCGTATCCCGCGAAACACAGCCATGGAACCCGTCGTCGGTGCTGCGTTTGTTCGAGCAGCCTTTCCTGGACCTGCTCAGCCAGGCGCAGCAGGTGCATCGCGCCCATCATCCCGCCAACGAGGTTCAGCTCTCGACGCTGCTGTCGATCAAGACAGGGGCCTGTAGCGAGGATTGCGCCTATTGTCCGCAATCGCGCCATCACGATACGGGGCTGGAGGAAAGCCGGCTCGCGCCGCTGGAAACCGTGTTGGCGGCGGCCCGGGCGGCGCGCGAGCAGGGGGCTCAGCGTTTCTGCATGGGGGCGGCCTGGCGCTCGCCCACCGAACGCCAGCTGGACGACGTGATCGACATGGTGGCTGCGGTGAAAGCGCTGGGCATGGAGACCTGCGTGACCCTGGGCATGCTGAAGGCCGGCCAGGCGGAACGCCTGCGCAATGCCGGCCTGGATTACTACAACCACAATCTCGATACGTCTCCGGAGTTCTACGGCAGCATCATCACGACCCGGACCTACCAGGACCGGCTGGATACGCTCGAAGCCGTGCGCGATGCCGGTATCAAGGTCTGTTGCGGCGGCATCGTCGGCATGGGGGAGTCAAGGCGCGAGCGGGCGGGGCTGATCGCGCAGCTGGCCAATCTCGACCCTTATCCCGAGTCCGTGCCGATCAACAATCTGGTCCGGGTGGCGGGCACGCCGCTGGCGGATGCGCCGCCCGTGGATGAATTCGAGTTCGTGCGCACCATTGCCGCCGCCCGCATCGCCATGCCCCGGGCGGTGCTGCGCCTGTCGGCGGGACGCACGGAAATGAGCGACACCATGCAGGCGCTGTGCTTCATGGCGGGGGCCGGCTCCATTTTCTATGGTGACGAATTGCTGACCACCGCGAATCCGCAACAGGAGAAGGACAAGGCGCTGATGGCGCGCCTGGGGCTCAAGGTGATGGGCGGGGATACGGAAGCGGCTGCGGAGCGGGAAGCGGCGCTGGTTTCTGTTTAGCGTGGCGCCGGTTTCCGATCGGGCGCGATCCGGGCGCCCGCCTTTCAGAACTGCGCCGACAGCGCTTCCGGCTGGGTGGCGGCAAGCAGATCTTCCAGCGTTTGTGCCGCAATGGATAATGTTCTGCCGCGCCGCTTGATGGCTATTATCTGGTAGCGCAAGCCGTCGTCCCGCACAGGAACGGCTTTCAGGCCGGCGCGAGTGAAATTGAAAAGGGAAATGCCGGCCACGACTGAAATTCCCGCTCCGCTGGCGATAAGGCCGGCGATCGTGCTCAAGTACCCCACTTCGAAACCCGAGTCCCGCAGGGGTACCTGGCGCAGGTAAGGATACAGCTGGCGCCACAAGCTGGCCGTCTTTATCGAGTGGATGTAGCGCTGACCCGCAAGGTCCTGGAGCAGGATGCCGCGTCGCTCCGCGAGTGAATGATCAGGCCGGCAAACGAGATAGAAACGGTCTTCGAACAATGGCCGGACATCGAACTCATCCTTCAGATTGGTGTCGGCATTGACGGCGAAGTCCACGATGCCTTCCCGGACCAGCGCAAGCGTGCTTTGCAGGATGACGTCGAACAGCTGCACGGCAATGCCGGGGTAGCGCTCACGGTATTCGACAAGTATTGGCGGGAGCCACTCCGCTGCGATGGAAGGCAGCGCTGCGATCGCGACTTTCCCGACACGGCGCTCGGCGTGGTTGCGAAGATTCTCTACAGCCCCTTTCAAGCTGTCGAGCACTTGTTGCGCGACAGGCAGAAAGAGTTCTCCCTCGGGAGTGAGCAATACGCTGCGCGTGTTGCGGTCGAACAGGCGGACGCCGAGCTCCTGCTCCAAGCGCCGAATGGCCTGGCTGAAGGCGGGTTGAGACAGATGGCAGCGCTGTGCCGCCAAGTTGAACTGATGACAATGCGCCAACGTCACGAACGCATTCAGGAGATGCGTCGACAGATTATGTTGATTCATGAATCAATCATTTCAAAAAATCCATTAGACGGAATTATTGCACAAAACCATAATGCAACGGATGGAGACAACATGAACGACAAGAAAAGCGGGCGGGGAAGAAAAGAGATGTCATCGAGCGGGAAACAGGGGCCTCATGCCGCCGCGGCGGCCGGCTTCTGAATCAGCTTGCCGGATGAAATCTCCTGGCATCAGATCCTCGTGAGGAATCCCCGGGGTCTGTACTTTAAGGAAGCTCTGAATAATTCGAGCGGCAAGCAGGCGCCCTGGAAAGCGCGCAATGCATAGTTATCTCTATGTGGTTCTTGAAGAGCAGAAGCAATAGGCAATATGAAAACAAGCACTGAGTCAGAGACGTTGTTGGTAGGATGCGCGGCGGGCGGATCCGGGGACAGACTGGATGCGGCCAGGCCTATTGTCGATGAGTTCATCGCGCGTCGTTTGCCGAGCGTGCTCATCTTCGAGAATCTGGCGGAACGCACCCTGGCATTTGCCCAGCTGGCCAAGCGGGCGAATCCGTCCGCCGGCTACGAGCCATTGCTGGACCAGGAGGTGCGCCCCATTCTTGAGGACTGCCTGAGGCATGGCATATCCATCGTCAGCAACTTTGGCGCCGCCAATCCCCAGGCCGCGGCCCAGCATCTGCTTCGGATGGCCAGAGAACTCGGCTGCCCGCCGCCGCGAATCGCCATCATCGAAGGGGATGATCTGTCCGATGGACGAGGGCGGGAACTGTTGCGTCCGCTCCTGCCCAGCGAATGTGCGGGCCGGACATTCGTGAGTGCGAACGTATATCAGGGGGCCTGGGAAATTGCGGATGCCTTGCGGGCGGGCGCGCAGATCGTCGTGACGGGGCGTGTGGCGGATCCTTCCCTGGTGGTCGGGCCGGCCATCGCGCATTTCGGCTGGAGCCGGGATGATTGGCATCGTCTTGCCGGCGCGACGATGGCTGGCCACCTGCTGGAGTGCGGCGCCCAGGTCACCGGGGGCTATTTTGCGGACCCTGGTTTGAAAGACGTTCCTGATCTGGCGAACGTCGGCTATCCCATCGTGGAGTTATCGGAAGACAGCACTTGCGTCGTCACCAAACCGCGTGGCACGGGCGGCTTGGTCAGTATCCGGACAGTCAAGGAGCAGCTTCTCTATGAGGTCCATGACCCGGGCAGGTACTTGACCCCCGATGTGATCGCGGATGTGACTTCGGCCGTGGTGGAGCAGGCTGGCCCGGATCGGGTACGGGTCAGCGGCGTGCGCGGCCATCCCCGTCCTTCCACACTCAAGGCCCTTGCCTACTTCGAGGGTGGCTGGCTTGGCGAAGCGGAAATTTCGTATGCCGGCCCGAACGCCGAAGCCAGGGCGAGGCTGGCGATGGAAATAGTGCGGAAACGCATGGGCGGGGACATCGAGCTCCGGTTCGATCTTATCGGCCGGCTAAGCGTTCATGCAGACGACAAGGGCAATCTGATGAAGGAATTGGCGCCCGCCCATGGCCAGGACATTCGTCTGCGTGCGGCGACGCGGCACGATGACGAAGCGCGAGTCGACCAGCTGCTGCGGGAAGTCTACACCCTTTGGCTGTGCGGGCCCGCGGCGGGCGGTGGCGTCAGGACCGCCAAACGGCAGCGGCTGTCGAATGTGACCTGCTTTGTCGAGCGGGAGACCGTCCCCGCTGCGTTCAGATTTGTGGAGTGAACCATGGCCGCGACCCATTCAATCACAGTGAGCCTTCATGAAATCGCGCATGCTCGTGCGGGGGACAAAGGCAACCATTTGAATATCTCTGTCTTCGCCTATGAGCCGGAAGATTATCACTTGCTTGTCGAGCAGGTGACCGAGGCACGCGTCATGCAGCATTTTTCAGCACGTTCCCCGACAAAAGTCACGCGCTACCTGCTGCCCAATCTGGGTGGGCTGAATCTTGTTCTGGAAAATGTGCTGGACGGTGGAGTCAATGATTCTCTGAATCTCGATTCACACGGCAAAACACTTTCATTTCATCTGTTGACCCTGGAGATCTCCCGTGATCGGGATGGGCGGGCGGGCTGATCGTTGGTGAATTTTCTCACTCTGAAAGGATAAAAAGATGAAATCTCGAAAAGTCATTATCACTTGCGCGGTGACGGGTTCGATTCATACCCCTTCGATGTCGCCATATCTGCCCGTCACTCCGGACGAAATCGCCGATTCAGCGATCGCGGCGGCGGAGGCGGGCGCCGCGATCGTTCATCTTCATGCGCGTGATCCGCGGGATGGCAGGCCTGATCAGACTCCGGAAGCATTCGAGCCCTTCCTTCGGCGGATCAAGAGTCAGACCAATGCCGTGCTGAATCTGACAACGGGCGGGTCGCCGTTCATGTCCGTCGAAGAACGAATCCGCCCCGCCTGCAAATGGCGGCCCGAGGTTGCCAGTCTCAATATGGGTTCCATGAATTTTGGATTGTTTCCCATGCTCCGGCGCTTCAAGGAATTCAAGCACGCCTGGGAACCCCAAATGCTCGAAGATTCCCGGGATCTTGTGTTCCGGAATTCTTTCAAGGACATTGCGTACGCCTTGAATACCCTGAACGAGACCGGCGCACGGTACGAGTTCGAATGCTATGACATCAGCCACCTCTACAACCTGCATCATTTCTGGACGGAAGGCCTGATCAAGGCGCCTCTTTTCATACAGTCGGTGTTCGGTCTGCTGGGAGGGATAGGCGCCCACCCCGAAGACGTAACGCATATGAAACGTACCGCGGATCGTCTGTTCGGGGACAACTATCAGTGGTCCGTGCTTGGGGCCGGCAGACATCAAATGTCGGTTGCGGCCATGGGCGCGGCAATGGGCGGCAACGTCCGGGTGGGACTCGAAGATTCGCTGTGGCTGGGGAAGGGGCGGCTGGCCGCTTCCAATGCCGAACAAGTAGAACAGGTTCGTGGCATCGTCGAAGGCCTGGGCCTGGAGGTCGCCACGCCGGACGAGGCCCGTGAAATCCTGGCTCTCAAGGGGGCTGATCAGGTTGCTTTTTGAATCGATCTGTCGGCCCGGACGCGGTGTGAACGTGAATTTCATGTTGAGGGGGCATTCGGGGCTTCCTCGAAACCGGAGAATCAGTGATGCGTAGAAAATTCCTAATGACGATGACGGCATTGGCCGCCAGTGCGGTGGCGCCCGCCCGTTCCGCTTTCGGCCAGTCTTTTCCCACAAGGCCGGTCAAACTGGTGGTTCCTTTTCCCGCGGGCAGTGCCACGGATAATGTCGCGCGTCTGCTGGCCAAGGAAATGCAGGAAGACCTGGGGCAGTCGGTGATCATCGAGAACCGTCCCGGTGCTCAGGGTGTGGTCGGAGCGGAAGTCGTGGCGCGCAGTCCCGCCGACGGGTATTCGCTTCTGGTCGCCGCCGTTTCCTTTGCGGCCACGCCCAGCATGTTCAAGAATCCCGCGTTCGATCCGTTGAAGGATTTCACCGCCATCAGCCGTCTCGTGACGACCCCCTTGGTCTTGATGGTGCGATCCGATTTCCCGGCGAACGATCTGGCGGAATTCCTGCAGTATGTCAAAGCGCGGCCGGGCAAGCTCAACGCCGGCTACGGCTCATCGAGTTCGCAGGTCTGCATAGCGCATCTGGCGTCGCTGGGTGATCTCGACGTCCTTTCGGTGCCCTACAAGGGCATTCCGCTGGCAGTGAACGATCTTTTGGGCGGTTCGGTGGATTTCAGTTTCGTCGATCTGGGCAATGCGATTGCCCAGGCTCAGGGGGGGCGTTTGCGGGCGATCGGGGTGACTTCCGCGGCACGGACGCCCCTCATGCCGGACTGGCCCGCCTTGGCGGAAACCTTGCCAGGCTTCGATATCGATGCCTGGGTCGGGATGTTCGGCCCCAGCGGCCTGCCGGATCCGATCGCGCGTCGATTGCACGAAGTGCTGGCCCGCAAGCTGGCCCGGGCCGAGGTGCAGGAAAGCCTGGCTGCGCAAGGGTTCGCCGCCGCCGCGCTCGATCCGGCGCAGACACAGGCATTTTTGGAATCCGAAGTCGACAAATGGTCCCGTCTTTCGAAGCAGGCCGGAATCGAGCCGCAATGAGGCCGTTGCGTCCATGGGAGGTGGGACGAGGTGAACATATGTGTCTATGGCGCCGGGGCGATCGGCGGTTCGCTCGCCGTCCGGCTGTCGATGAGCGGATGCAAGGTCGGTGTGGTGGCGCGCGGGGAGCACGCCGACGCCATACGCCGAACCGGGCTGACGCTCGTTTCCGGCGAGCAGCGCTGCACAGTGCGTCTGCCTTGTGTGGCGCGGCCCGATGAGCTGCCCGAAAGCCCGGATATCGTTTTTGTCACAGTCAAGCAGACCCAGCTGCCCGCCATTGCCGGCCAGCTTGCACGGTTGACGGAATCGGGGGCCCGGCTCATCCTGATGATGAATGGCATACCCTGGTGGTTTGCCCGCGAACTGCCATTGCCGCCGGGCAGCGAATTGCTGCGGCATATCGATCCCGGAGAAAGGCTGGATGCTTGCATCGACCGAAGGCAGCTGTCGGCCGCGGTCGTCCGGTCCTCCAATGAAGTGGTGGAGCCGGGGGTGGTGCTTGCCACGACGCCTGAGCGTAATCGGATAATCATCGGCGCCGTCGAATCCGATACGGTCGGAGTTCTTCACGATCGCAGCACCGAGGATGTCTGCCGGCTGTTGCGTGCGTCCGGCTACGCCGCCGAGCAGTCCGGGGACATTCGCCGCGAAATCTGGAAGAAGATGGTTTTGTGGATGGCGGTATCTCCTCTGTCCGCCTTGACCGGCATGCCCGTCGACCGCCTGGCTTCCGACCCCTGGAGTTTCGATTTGATGTGCTTCATCATGAAAGAGATGATCGCCATTGGCCAGGGTGTCGGCATCGAATTGTCCGCCGACGTGGAAGAAACCATCGGTTTTTACCGGGACAAGCCCGCCCGTCCTTCCCTGCTCAAGGATTTTGAGGTCGGAAGAAAGCCCGAACTGGCCAGCTGCGTCCTGATCTTTGACGAAGTGGCTCAAGCCACAGGCGCGCCGGCCCCCAACGTGCATCTGCTTGCCGGGTTATGCCGGCTGAAGCGGAATGCCCTGGAGGATCAAGAAAAAGGGTCCTGAAGCCAGGCACGGAACAGTCAGCAGTGACTGTTCCGTGTCCGGGCTCGTCCACCTCGTCGCTTGCAAGCGACTCGGATTCGCCAGGCATGGAACAGTCAGCAGTGACTGTTCCATGTCCGGGCTCGTCCACCACAATACGGGGGTGCTGCATGGGCCCAGGCAACGGCATGGTCAGCGTGGCGTAGGGTTCGTCCTGCTCTATCATTGTTCAGAGCATTCTTTATGCGCAAACTCTCCTCTCAGGCCATTCCTTCACGCATCACCGGCATCCGGATACGGCAGCTTCAGCTGTTTCAGATGCTGATTGATGCCGGCAGCATCTCTGAAGCGGCGCGGCGCTGTCATATGACGCAGCCTGCCGCCACTGAAATATTCAAGGAACTGGAACGCGCTTTTGCCGCGCAATTGTTCGTGCGCGGCACACGCGGCATTGCATTGACGCCGGCGGGTGAAAGCCTGGCCAGGCATGTGACTTTGATGCTCAGGGAATTGCAGCTGGCGGCGCTGGAAGTGGAGTCGGCCGGTGGCGGCCGGCCGCCCCTGAGACTGGGTTTTGTCTCGATGGCGATGGAAAGGCTGTTGCCCCGCGCGATATCCATGCTCAGGCAGATCGACCCGGCCATCAACATTTCGATGAAAGAGCTGAATGTCCTGGAATGCAGCCGCGCCTTGCTTGCCGGTGATCTGGATGCCGCCGTGACCCTCAATCACGCCGCTTTCGAGCCCTCTGAAAGCGGCGGCGAGTTCATGATAGAGATATTGAACGAGGAGCGCTATTCCATAGCGGCTTCGCATCTGCTGGATCAGGGCGGAGGGCGCAAAATAACCCTGGCGCAAGCGCAGAAGCAACTGTGGATCCTGCCTTCCAAAGACGCCGCGCTTCGCCGTGGCTTTGATGACAGTTTTCTCCAGAAAGGTTTGCTGCCGCCCGAGTCGGTTCTTGAAATGAGCCCTATTTCGCACGGAACGAAGTTCCTTGACACGATTCCCGCACTGACTCTGACTCCCGAGAAAGAAGCGCCGGGCGGCCCGGCCGGGGGGTGGCATCTGCTGAATTGCGCCGAGCTGGAGGTGACGTTCCGCCTGGTATTCGTATGCCGCAGTGAATACCGCGACCGGCTTGATATCGCCACGCTGTTCAACTGCCTGCGGAAATCCATGTCGTCCATGCGTTGACCACGCGCCAAAGCGCAAGCCTCGACGTTCACGGCGAGGTCAAGCGAGGCGAAATCAATGCGGCGCCGTAGGCGCCCCTGTATTGTGGCGGAGAAGCTCCGGCCTGTCGGCCGGAGTTCTTCACCACGCGCCAAAGCGCAAGCGCTGAGCCTATGACCCGGTGGCCATTCGGATTCCCTATGCGCCCATCAAGAAAATCGATTGGTCGTTCAGGATAGGGATCGCTATAGTTTCCGCATCGATCGAAAATAATGAAAGGGAGACGACATATGGGCGGTTATCCTCGATTCATTGCCGGCCTGAATCCGTTCCGGCATGTGGCCACGGCGATGCTGATTTGTTTCCTGGCTTTCAGCAACGCCATTGCGGCCGACACGTACCCGGACAGGGCCATCAAGATTATTGTTCCCAATACCACGGGGTCGTCGGTCGATACGCTGGCGCGCCAGCTCGCGGTGCCAGCGTCGGAACTCATCAAACAGTCCATCTACATCGACAACAAGCCCGGCGCCGGCGGTTTGATCGGTTCACAGCTTCTGGCGCGGTCCGACCCCGATGGTTATTCCCTGGCGGTCATCGGCAGCACATATGTGATCGTTCCTCATCTGCATTCCAAACTGAACTTCGATCCTCTCAAGGATGTCGATCCCGTGGCGATGCTGGGCATACTGCCTCTCGTGCTGGTTGTGCCCGCCAATTCGCGATTCAATGATGTCGAAGCCCTGCTAGAAAAAGCCCGCCATGTGGATCGCGGCTTGACGATCGGCGCTCCCGGCATCGGCACCGCATTGCATCTGGCGGCTATCCAGTTCCAGCAGCAGTCCGATACCCGGTTTCTGGAAGTTCAATACAAGGGCGTTGCACCGCTCCTGGTCGATGTCATGGGCGGTACCGTGGATGCGGCTTTTCTGACGGTGGGCAGCGCTGTCAAGCTTATCGAGGATGGAAAACTGAAAGCATTGGCGGTATCCAGCGCGACGGATCTATTGCCTGGCGTTGTTCCACTGGATGAGGCGGGTGTCAAAGGCTACGATTTTGAAGCATGGGTGGCCGTGTTTGCGCCTAGAGGGCTGGAAGCGGCGGTGATGGAACGCTGGAGCGGTGTCATTGATTCCGCATTGCGCCAAGAGGCATTTCGGCAGGTATTGAACGCCAATGGCATGGTAATCAAATTCATGGGGCCTGATGCCGCCCGTGAATTCATCGAACATGATTATGTCCGCAGCGGAGAGCTGGTGAGGCAGGCTGGCGTTGAACCGCAATGACGGCATTGTCACCATGACCGATTTTCTCAGTGGTTCCGTATCCCGGTAGAAGCGGCCCCGCTTTCAGGAACTTTCCCCAATCCAATTCACAGCCTGTCTCAATGAGTCAAGTCCAATATATTCTGATGGACGGCAAGCCCGTGCCGTTCCATGACGCCCGGATTCACGCTCTTTCTCCAGCCGTCACCTATGCCGCCACTGTATTCGAAGGAATACGGGCCTACTGGAATCCGGAGCACGAGCAACTGTATGTCTTTCGCTTGCGCGAACATATGCAGCGTCTGAGGCAATCGGTTCGCATGATGCGCTATGACATCGATATTTCTGTGGACGAGCTCTCTGCCCAAGTGGTGGAAATACTGAGCGTGAACCGTCTGAAGGCAGATGTATATGCGCGGATCATGGCGGTGGTAACCAGTGAAGACCATCCCGCCATCAGCACCTCAGGCCCCGTCAGCATCATTATCGCCCCGGGCTATCACACAGGAGCGGGCCCGTGGCGCGAGACGGGGATGCATGTCTCCGTGAGTTCCTGGCAGCGCATCAACGACAGTACCCATCCTCCCCGGATCAAGGCCACGGCCAATTACAGCAACGGCCGTCTCGCCATGCTGGACGCGCAACGGGAAGGTTACGACTCCACGATCATGCTGACCCGTGATGGCAAGGTCGCCGAAGCACCGGTGGCCTCTGTGTTTGTGGTTCGTGAAGGCCGGCTGCTGACGCCTCGGGTCACTGACGGCATTCTCGAAAGCTTGACCCGGGCGACGTTGCTGGAACTGTTCAGAACCGACCTGGGGGGTACAGCCTGCGAACGGGCGATAGACCGTACGGAATTGTATGTGGCGGATGAAATCTTTCTGTGCGCCTCGGGCATCGAAGTTGTGCCGGTTGCGAGCGTCGACCGGCTGCCGACCCAGCATGGCGCGCCCGGGCCCGTGACACAGGCGATACGTGACCGCTACCAGGCGACGGTGCGCGGCGATGCCGGCCGCTTGAGCTGGCTCACACCCGTCTACCCGAATTGACCACGGTATGATCATGCCCCTTTGCGGTGGTGTACGGCACGAGGGTGGAAGATCTCTGGCCTTTTCTGATAAAAAATAATTATCAAAAATTGATTATAGATATCATTAGATAAGCAATTCTGCCGGTGATAAGATTTTTGACACATCCGGAAAACCAGGTTTTCACCTCATTGTTTTCACGCGATGCCTCACTCGGAGATCAGCGTCATGAGCAGATCCAGCAGATTGCGGCAGGCCATCGGCAGCAAGGACATCACCGTCATGCAGGCCGTCTTCGACGGCTTCAGCGCCCGCCTGGTCGAATACATGGGATACGACATCGCCTTCGTCACGGGCAGCGGGGTGAGCGAAGCGCGCCTGGGCCAGCCCGACGTCGGGGTCATGGGCCTTGAGGAAAACGTGGCGGCGGTGCGGGCCATGGCGGCATGCACCGGTCTCGCCCTGCTGGCGGATGCGGACACGGGTTACGGCAATGCCGTGAACGTCCATTTCACGCAGCGGGCTTTCGAGCAGGCGGGGGCGGCCGGCATGATGCTCGAAGACCAGATGTGGCCCAAGCGTTGCGGGCATATGCGCGGCAAGGAAGTGATTCCGGCCGAAGAAATGGCCGGGAAGATCCGGGCCGCGGTGGATGCGCGGACGGATGCCGATTTCGTGATCAAGGCCCGCACCGATACGCTGGCGATACATGGTATAGACGATACCATCCGGCGCCTGAACCTTTATGCCGAAGCCGGCGCCGATCTCCTGTTCGCCGATGCCCTGATGACGCGCGAACAGATCGGCGTGGTGTGCCGCAATGTGTCCGGGCCGGTGTGTGTGAACATGGGCTTCGGCATCCGCAGGCGCTCCACGACGCCGCTGCTTTCGGCGGCCGAACTGCAGGATCTGGGCGTGGCGGTGGTCATTTACCCGCGCATGCTGACGGCGTGCGCGCTGATGGGCATGAAGAACGGCCTGCAGATCCTGCACGAGTCCATCGCCCAGGGCAAGGTCGTCGAACGCGAGGATGCATTGCTGTCCTTCGAAGAGCTGAGCGCCATCATGGGCATGGCCGATATCGAAGAGCTGGAACGCCGGTATTCCACGCCCGATCAATTGAACCGCAAGTACGGCGGCGGCGATGTATCCATTCTGCCTCGCATCGACAGATAAGCAGGGGTCCGCGGCGCCGGGCGGTGCGGCGGGCCTTCATCACGCGCCCACGATCGGGGCGAAGAAGCGCCGGCGGATGGACGCGAGTGCTTCACGAGTCCGGAGCTGAACGATGGAACAAGAGACGATGGCCGTTGATCCGGTAAAGCTGGAGCTGGTGAAGAACGCGGTGGGTTCGGTGGTGGACGAAATGGTGCTCACCGTGGTGCGCGTCGCCTATTCGTCCATCATGAAGGACACCATGGACATTTCCAGCGCGTTCTGCGACAGCCAGGGGCGGCTCATCGCCCAGGGCCTGAGCCTGCCGCTGCATCTGGGCTCGATTCCGGATGCCATGGATGCCGTCATGGCCGAATATGGCGATTCGCTCGCGCCCGGCGACATCGTCATATTGAACGACCCCTACCAGGGGGGCATGCACCTGCCGGACATCTTCATGTTCCAGCCTGTTTTCGTGGGCACGCATTTATTGGGCTATGCGGTGATGGTGGCGCATCACAACGACATGGGCGGCAGGGTGCCGGGTTCGAGCGCGGCGGATTCCACCGAGATCTTCCAGGAAGGCCTGCAGATTCCCATCCTCAAGCTGTATGAAAAGAATGTGCTCAATACCACGCTGCTCAGCATCATCGAGCGCAATGTGCGGGTGCCGCGCACCGTGGCCGGCGACCTGCGCGCCCAGGAAGCCGCCTGCCGCATCGCCGAAAGAGGCATGCGGGAACTGGCCGCCAAATACGGGGTCACGGAGCTGGAGCGGTATTTCGAGGCGCTGCTGGACTATTCGGAGCGCGAGGCGCGCCGCGTCATCGGGGCGTTGCCTGATGGCGAGTACAGCTACACCGATCATATCGACGATGACGGCATCGATGACGGGAAGCCGGTCAGGATCCAGGTGACCCTGCGGATCGAAGGCGACAGCCTGACGGCCGATCTGACCGGCAGCGCCGACGAGGTGCGCGGCGCCATCAATTCCACCCTGTCGTTTGCCAAATCGGCGGTCTATTTCGCCATACGCTCGGTCATGGACTCGGATGCGCCGAACAACGCCGGCTTCATGCGTCCGATACGGGTGGTGGCGCCCAAGGGCTGCATTTTCAATCCGAACCGTCCCCGGGCGGTCGCGGCGCGCGGCGTCAGCGGTTTCCGGCTGATCGACGCGGCCATGGGCGCCCTGGCCACGGCCGTGCCGGAACTGCCGAGGGCGCCGGGGGAAGGGGGAACGAGCAGCTACAGCATTGCCGCCACCGACATGCACGGCGGCTTCGTGCTGTTTCGGGAAGCCCTGATGGGCGCCTGGGGGGCCGGCCATGGGCGGGAAGGGATAGACGGCGTCGCCAATCCGGCGGCCAACATCAGCAATGCGCCGATCGAGGTGGTGGAAAACTCCGCTCCCATCGTGGTGGAGCGCTATGAGTTGCTGGGGGACAGCGGCGGCGCGGGGCAATGGCGGGGCGGCATGAGCGTCCTGCGTCAGTTCCGCTTCACTGGCCAGTTCGCGACCTTCCAGCTGCGTTCCGACCGGCGGCGCTTCCCGCCGTTCGGGCTGCGGGGCGGCCGGCACGGCGCCTCGTCGGACAACCGCCTGTGCACCGACGGCGACTGGGTCCAGCTGCCCACCAAATTCACGACGCAATTGCGCCATGGCCAGGTGTTCCGCCACATCACGGCCGGTGGCGGCGGGTTCGGCGACCCCCGGGACCGCGATCCGGGCAAGGTGCTGGATGACGTGCGCAATGACCGGGTCTCGATCGATTGTGCGCGGCAGATCTATGGCGTGGTGGTCCTGCCCGACCCCTGGCGGGTGGACATGCGGGCGACCCTGGCCCTGCGCGCGGAACAAAGAGGCTGAACGATGCGTAACGGAGGCGATGCGATGTCCGGACAATTCAAGGTCGGCGTGGACATAGGCGGGACGTTCACCGATCTGGTGTTCCTGCTGCCGGGTGGCGAGATGAAGAAGCTGAAGGTGGCGTCCACCCCGGACGATTACTCTGAAGCCATTTCGCGGGGGATCGCATCATTCTGCGGGCGGCAAGGGCTGGCGGCCGGGGACGTCTCCGAGATCGTGCATGCCACGACGGTGGCGACCAACGCCATTCTCGAACGCCGGGGCGCGCATACGGCGCTCGTCACCACGCAGGGGTTCCGCGATGTGCTGGAATTGCGCCGCATCCGCATTCCGCTGTCCTATGACTTGTCATGGGCCAAGCCCGTGCCGCTGGTGGACCGCTGTTTCCGCTATGAGGTCGACGAGCGGGTGCTGGCCAGCGGCGAGGTCGCCCGGGCGTTGGACCAGGCCGCCCTGGAAGAGCTCGCGGGGCGATTGGCCGCCGAAGGCTTCGAGGCCGTGGCGGTCTGCCTGCTGCACGCCTACCGGAACCCGGAACATGAGGCGCGGATAGGCGGGCTGCTGCGCGAGGCGCTGCCGGGCGTGTCCATATCGCTGTCGCACAAGGTCCTGCCGGAAATGCTGGAATTCGAGCGCACCAGCACCACGGTCGTGAATGCCTATGTCATGCCGCTCATCGACCGTTATCTGAAGACGCTGCGCTCGCGCCTGGACGGATTGGGCGCCCGCGCGCCCATCCTGGTGATGCAGTCGAACGGCGGGCTCATCAGCAGCAATGCGGCGCGGGCGCGGCCGGTCAGCATCATCGAATCGGGGCCGGCCGCCGGCGTGGTGGGCGCCCTGCGAGTCGCGCAGGAATGCGGTTATCCGGACGTGCTGACGCTGGACATGGGCGGGACCACCACCAAGGCGTCCATCATCGAGAAGGGCGCCCTGCTGCGGGCCACTGAGTACGAGGTGGGGTCGGCGGTATCGATAAGCAGCCGCCTGATGCGCGGCAACGGCTACACGCTGCGCATTCCCGTCATCGATATTTCGGAAGTGGGCGCGGGTGGCGGCAGCATCGCCACGGTCGATGCCGGCGGCGCGCTGCGCGTCGGCCCGCACAGCGCCGGCGCCCATCCCGGGCCGGCCTGTTATGGCCAGGGCAACGACAAGGCCACGGTGACGGACGCCAACCTGGTGCTGGGATACCTGGCCGGGGATTCGCTGGCCGGCGGCTCCATGGTCATCGATGGCGAGCGGTCGAAGGCGGCCATATGCAAGGATGTCTGCGACAAGAGCGGCCTGGGCCTGATGGAGGCCGCTTACGGCATACACCTGGTCGCGACTTCCAACATGGTTCGCGCCATCAAGACGGTCTCGGTGGAGCGCGGCCGCGATCCCGCCGAATTCGTGCTGATGGTATTCGGCGGGGCGGGGCCCATGCACGCGGCTCTGGTGGCGCGCGAACTGGGAATCGCCACTGTCGTGGTGCCGCCGTCGCCGGGCGTGTTCAGCGCCTTCGGCCTGTTGCGCGCGGATATCGAACAGCACGCCTCATGCACGGTTCTGATGCCGACTTCCGGCCAGGAAGCCGGCGGGCTGCGGACCGCGCTGCGGGACATGTCGCGGGATCTGCGCGCCGCGCTGATCGAAGAGGGCTGCGAAGCCGATGATATCGGGATCCGCCATTTCGCCGACGTGCGCTACCGGGGGCAGTCGTCGGAGATCACCCTCCCCCTGCCTCTGCTGGCGGACGAGACGGTTGATTTCGCCGCCCTGGAACGGCGCTTCGAGGAAGAATTCCAGCAGACCTATGGCTATCTCGACTCGGTCAAGGATTACGAACTGGTGGCCCTGCGCAGCATCGCCACGGTGCGGCGCGACATGGATTCGGATGCGGCGTGGAGCGCCGACACGGCGGTCGCGACGCCCGATCGGTTCCGCGAGTGCTACTTCGGAGACGCGCACGGCAGCCTGAAGGTGCCGGTGATTGCCCGCGGGTCTCTGCGGGACTCGCCGAGGCGCGGTCCGCTGATTGTTCAGGAGTACGATAGCAATGTGGTCGTTCCACCGGGCAGCAGCGCAATGCTGGACGAGCGTGGCAACATCATCATTTCCGTGGAGTCCTGAGCATGGAACGGGAAATGCAGCCGAGCGGGCCCCCGGCCGAGGGTCGGGAAGCCCTGGTCCATGCGGCGGGGGGCCCCGGCCAGCCCGCTGCGCCCGAACGCGCGCTGGCTGAATTCGTGGCAGGTTTGTCCTGGGAATCCCTGCCCGGGGACGTCAGGGAAAAGGCCCGCGCCTGTCTGCTGTATGGCCTGTCCGTCGGTCTGGCCTCGCTCGATCATCCCCTGCCTGTGGCGCTGTGGCCGGCCGAGGGCTTCGCCGGGCGGGGCGGCTGTCCGCCGGCGATGGGCGGCCCGCCGGCCGGCATGGCCAGGCGCATGGTGGACGGAGGCATGTCGCCCATGGGCGAGGCGGCCTTTCACAATGCCATTGTGCTGCATGCCCGGGCCCAGGAAGACGCGCATCCGGCGGGCCACGTGGGCGTGGTGGTGGTGCCGGCGGCGATGGCCGTCGCCGAGGGCGCCGGCGCCTCGGGCAAGGAACTGCTGACCGCCATTGTGGCGGGCTACGAAGTGGCATTGCGCCTGGCCCGCGATCATGTGCTCGATTCTTCCCGGCATGGTTTCCGTTCCACCTCGCTTTATGGCGTCTTCGGCGCGGCGGCGGCCTCGGCGCGCCTGATGGGCGCGGATGCGCGGGGCGTGCAGCGCGCCTTGTCGCTGGCTTCCAATCTGGCCGCCGGGCTGCGCGGTTTCGTGCAGGCGGGTTCCGACGAATATGTGCTGCATGCGGCCTTCGCGGCGCAGCAGGGGATAGCGGCCGCCGCGCTGGCCGACCGTCCCATCCGCGTCGCGTCCCGCTTTCTGGATACGCCGGCCGGCTTCTTCCGCGCCACCGGCTTCGCGGATACCTGCTACAGCGGCCGGGTGGCCCGCGAGCTGGGGGAAGACTACGAGTTCCGGCGGGTCACATACAAGCCTTATCCGGCCTGCCAGTTCAACCGCAATGTCATCAAGGGGATGCTGAGCCTGCGCGCGCAAACGGAGGCCGCGCCGTTGGCGCGCGTCGAGATCCGCATGCGTCCTTTCGAGGCGGAATTCTTCGGTGTCGCCCTGCGGGGCCCTTTCTCGGCATATGCCCAGACCTTCATGAGCGCGCCATTCTGCGCGGCCACGGCGTGGCTGCGCGGCGGCGTGAGCCATGCGGACATGCAGTGTTTCGATGCCGCCGACGTGCTGGCCCTGGCGCGGCGCGTGAATGTGGTTTCAGAACCGGGGCGGCCCGCCTACCATCCCCGGATCACGGTGCATTACGAGGGCGGCGGCGCCGACTGGAGGTCCGAGGACGCCGCCGACGATTACCTGCTGGACTGGTCCGCGGCGGTCCGCATGGCCGGCTTGCTCGCAAGCGAGCGGTCGGGGGCCGATGAAGGGCGGGCGCAACTGGTGGAACTCATCGGCGGGCTGGAGGGGGCCCGCTCGCTGGAAGGGCTCAGCGCCGCATTGGGGCGGGCGGCCGGGCAAGCATGGGCAAGAGGGCGCAGTTCCTCATGATCAAACACCGGAATGGCGGCCGTCGATGTCCGTCTTCCTGTGGCACAAGCACAGCGGCAACGTGCTTTTACGATTTCAACTTGGGAGACAAGTATGAAAAAGGCGATTTCCAGCGGCATCGTGGCATGTACGCTGACACTGGCAGTAGGGGCGGCGCCAGGCGTGGCGCAGGCCGACTTTCCCGATAAACCCATAGAAATCATCGTGCCCACGCCTCCGGGCGGCGGCACGGACACCGTCATCCGCCAGCTGGCCGACCTGGTCGAGGGCGAGCTGGGCCAGAAAGTGGTGGTCGCCAATCGGCCGGGGGGCGGCGGCTATATCGGCATGATGGCCGTCATCCGGGCGCGCCCGGACGGCTATACGCTGGGCGGGCTATGGAATGCGCCGCTGACCATGACCCCGCATGTACAGCCCGCGCCGTATTCCCCGCAAGACTATGTCGCGATTTCACTGGCCGATTCCGCGCCCATCGTCCTATGCACGAAACAGGATTTCCCGGCGGGCAACGGCAATGAGTTCATCGAGCATCTGCAGAAGAATCCCAATAAATATACCTACGGCACCGATGGCGTGGGCGGCACCATCCAGCTGGCGGCCGAGCGCATCTTCATGAAGAAGGACGTCAAGGCCAAGGCTGTGCCTTTCGGCGGGGCCGGCGAAACCCTGAAGAATTTTCTGGGCAATCATGTGGACATCTACGGAGGATCCATTTCCACCATCGTGCCCTACGTCAATGACGGTACGGCCAAGTGCCTGCTGCTGACCGGCAATACGCCGAATGCGTCGCTGCCGGACGCGGCCACGGTCACCGACGTCGGGGTTCCCGAAGCCGTCACTACGCTGTGGCACGGCATCATCGCTCCGAAGGGCCTGCCGGAAGACCGCCTCGCCATTCTGGAAGACGCATTCCGCAAGGCGGCCAGGTCCGAACAATTCACGAAGTACATGGAATCGCGGGGGCTGAATGTGGAAGCCTCCACCGCGCAGGAGTTCCGCACGCTCATTGACACCGAGTACGAGGCCATGGGCGAGGTCACGGCGGCGCTCGGTCTGGCGAAGAAATGATGAAGGAGGATATGCACTGCGGCTACAGAACGGCGGAGATCGTCGCGTCGCTGCTGTTCATCGCGCTGGCGCTCCTGCTTCTGCGGGAAACGCTGGGAATGTCCATGGGGACCTGGGGTAGCCCGGGCCCGGGGGTGTTCCCGCTGGGCGTGCTGGCCATGCTGCTGGCCGGATCCGTGGTCCTGCTGCTGCGCGCCGTGCTTGAAAGGCGACGCAGCGGCAGCGGCGAACCCATTCAACTGGGCAACGGGCGCATATGGATCACGCTGCTGGTGCTGGCCGCCGTGAGCTACATGCTCGAACCGCTGGGTTACGCCATTTCCATATTCGTGCTGATGGCCGCGCTGCTGCGCGCCTATTCGTCGCTCTCTCTGGTCCGCATCGTGTTGGCGTCATTGCTGGCCAGCGCGGTCGCGTGGGGCTTCTTCGTCAGGCTTCTGGGGGTGCAGCTGCCTGCGGGAATTCTTTGAATCGGAGGCCGGTCCATGTTGGGTTTTCTGTCAGATGGATTTGCATTCGCCTTGCGGCCGGACAACCTGTTCTATTGCTTCATCGGTTGTCTGTGGGGAACCATCGTAGGCGTGCTGCCCGGGCTGGGGCCCCTGGCGGGCCTCACCCTGCTGCTGCCCGTTACCTACTATATCGAGCCGGGCTCGGCCATCATCATGCTGGCCGGGATTTTCTACGGTGCCATGTACGGCGGCTCGATCACTTCCATACTCCTGAAGATGCCCGGCGAGGCGGCATCGGTGATCACCTGCATCGACGGGCACGAAATGGCCCGCCAGGGCAGGGCGGGGCCGGCGCTGGTGGTGTCGGCCGTGGGCAGCTTCATCGGCGGCACCGTCAGCGTGGTCGGGCTCATGCTGTTTGCGCCGCTCGTCGCCAGGCTGATGCTCGATGTCGGCCCGGCTTCGGAGTTCCTGCTGATGGTGTTCGCGCTCATCATGATGAGCATGATCAGCAGCGGGTCCATGCTCAAGACCCTGATGATGATCATGCTGGGGTTGCTGCTCAGTGCGGTGGGGATGGACCAGATCACCGCGCATCCCCGTTTCACCTTCGGCTCCATCAACCTGCTGGACGGAGTCAGTTTCGTGGCCATGGCGCTGGGCCTTTTCGGCATCAGTGAAATTCTGCTGAATCTCGAAAAGATCGCTTCCATCAAGCCCATCGTGCCCACGTTCCGCTCGCTGATCCCGCAGGGGTCGGATATCCGGGAATCGGCCATGCCGATTGCGCGCGGCAGCGTCATAGGCTTCGTGATGGGCGCCATTCCCGGCATTTCCCACGTCATTTCCACATTCCTATCGTACTCCGTCGAAAAGCGGCTCTCGCGCCACCCGGAAAAGTTCGGCCACGGAGCCATCGCGGGCGTGGCCGGGCCGGAAACCGCCAACAACGCCACGACCGGCAGTTCCATGATTCCGCTCACGGTGCTCGGGATACCGGCCATTCCCGCCACGGCCATCCTGCTTTCGGCGCTGATGATCCATGGCATCCAGCCCGGGCCGGAACTGATTAGCAAGCATCCGGAGGTGTTCTGGGGGCTGGTGGCCAGCATGTACGTGGGCAATGCCATTCTGCTGGTGCTGAACCTGCCGCTGGTGGGCCTGTTCGTGTACCTGCTGCGCATTCCCTATGCCTATCTGGCGCCGTCGGTGCTCATGGTGTGCTTCATAGGCATCTACGCCGTCAATGCCAGCACCTTCGACCTTTACATCATGGTGGGCTTCGGCATGCTGGGCTATCTGCTGCGCAAGCTGGATTTCGACATGGCGCCGCTGCTGCTGGCCGTCGTGCTGGGGGAGCGCATCGAGGTGTCGCTGCGCCGCGCGCTCATCATCGCCGACGGCGACTATATGCAGTTGTTCACGAGCCAGGCCTCCCAAGTGATCACCGCCCTGTTCCTGGCCATTTTCGCGATACAGCTGCTGTCCTGGCGCCGCGCGGCGCGCAATGCCAAGAAGGCTGAACAGGCGTCCGGGTGAAGGGCGCCCTTTTGTCGAACGGGTGGAATGTCATGAAAACCGCATTTGAACTACCGGATGAACTGGCAACGGGGCTCGTGGATGCCCATGCCCATATTACCCAGCGTGGGGGGCCACTGATTGCCGAGCGGCATTCACGGCCGGAGATCGATGTGTCCGCCACCGATTACGTGAATCTGCTGCATGAACACGGCTTGCAGTACGGGGTGCTGACCGCGCCGAGCTTCTATGGGACCGACAACACTTTGCTGCTGGCCGCCCTGCGGGAGTATCCGCAGGCCCTGCGGGGCGTGGTGAATGTCGACCCCGGCGTCGCCGCCGGGCAGTTGGCCGAATGGGACGCGATGGGGGTGGTGGGTGTGCGCTTCAACATGATACGCCGCGAGCAACTGCCGGATTTTTCCGCTCCGGCCTACCAGGATCTTTTCGAAAAGATCAAGGCGCTGGACTGGCATGTGGAAGTCTATATCGAGAGCCACCGCTTTCCCCGGGTGGCGGCCCCCATTCTCGAATCGGGCGCCATGCTGGTCATCGACCATTTCGGCTACCCGGTGGAGCCCGAAGGGGTGGACGGCGCCGGGTTCCGGGGCGTGCTGGCGGCCTTGCGCACCGGGCGGGCCAGCGTGAAGCTTTCGGCCCCCTACCGGATTCCGCTTCCCTCGCTGGTCCCCGTCGTGCAGGCCATCCGCGAGGCCGGGGGCGTGGAATCCATGGTGTGGGCCAGCGATTGGCCGTGGGTGTCCTTCAGTGACGGCCTGACTTATGAGGGGTGCATGGCGGGGCTGGTGCAGTGGCTGCCGGATCCGCGCGACCGGCATCAGGTGCTGTCCGGAAATGCGCGGCGGCTGTTCCATTTTCCGTAGTCTTGGCCGGGCCTGTTCACATGCCCCGGAACAGCCCGGTGGCTCGCATGGCCTGGCGGGTGGCGCGCAGGATGCCGCGAATGCTCGGGCCATGCATGTTCTGCTGAAAGGCGGCGCAGATGCGCACCGGTTCGAACTCGGTGGAGGAATGATAGGTATGCACGAGGCCCGTGGTGATTTCCCTGTGCAGCACGCAGGTCGGCAGCACACTGACGGCCACGCCCGTGGCGATCAGCCTGGCAATGACGGCCACGCTGTTGCAGGTGCTGACATTGAGCATGGGTACGTTGTGGGCCGCGCACCAATTCCGCACCGTGGCGCTCAGGACATTGGGTTCGGGCACCGTCAGCACTTTCACGCCGTCCAGATCGCGCGGCTTCAGGTTGCGCTTGGGCAGGTGCCGGGATGCCGCGCCCATCCACGACAGTTCGGCCAGGGCCAGATGCTCGACCTTCACCTCGTCATTGACCCGCGGGTTGGACAGCAGGGCGATGTCCAGCTGCTTTTCATTCACCAGCCGCGCCAGTTCGATGCTGTTGGTCACCCTGACTTCGATCTTGAGCAGAGGGTGGGTGGCTTCCAGGGTGCGGATGATTTCCGGCAGGCAGGTGATGGCGATCATGTCCGAAGTACCCAGGCGCAGGGTGGAAGCGAGCGGGTCGCGCGTGCGCACATGGTTGATCATTTCGTCCATGAGCAGCAGGCTGCGCGACGCGTACTGGGCCACCAGCGCCCCTTCGTCGGTGAGCACGGCCTGGCGCCCGCGCCGGGTGAACAGCGTCACGCCCAGTGTGGATTCCATCTCGCGGATGCGCAGCGAGATGGTCGGCTGCGTCACGTTCAGCGCATTGGCGGCGGCATGGAAGGTGCCCAGGCGGCAGATCTCGTTGAAGGCTTCCAGCTGCTGGAATGAAATCCGTATCATTTATCGAAGGACCTCAAGGAGAGGAATGATGAAACGTACATCCCGGTTGCGGGAACTGCTGCGCGCCGGCGGGCCCGGCATCGTCCCGGGCGCCACGGATTGTTTTACGGCCCGGCTGATCGAAGAGGCGGGCTTCCCTGTACTGTATATCACCGGCGGCGGGGCGGCGAACACTCTGCTCGGGCGGCCGGACGTCGGCCTGCTGACGTTCACCGAGATGGCGAGCCACGTGGAGCGGATTGCCGATGCGGTGGCCATACCGGTGATCGCCGATGCCGATACCGGCTTCGGCGGCGTGGCCAATGTTCAGCGCACCTTGCGCGGCTATGAGCGCGCCGGAGCCGCCGGCCTGCATATCGAGGACCAGGTCTTCCCCAAGCGTTGCGGACACTTCGAGGGCAAGGCGGTGGTGCCCGAAAAGGACATGCTGTATCGCCTGCAGGCGGCGCTGGATGCCAGGACGGACCCCGACTTCCTGATCATTGCGCGCACCGATGCGAGAGGGCCGGAAGGCTTCGAGCGGGCGATGGAAAGGGCCCAGCGCTACCGCGACCTGGGCGCGGATGCGATTTTCGTGGAGGCGCCTTCCAGCATGGAGGAACTTCGCCGCATCGGAGAGACCTTCCGCGGCATGCCGCTGGTGGCCAACATGGTGGAGCGCAGCCGTACGCCGCTGGTACCGGAGCGGGAACTGCTGCAAATGGGCTTCAACATCATTCTGTATGCCAATGCGGCGCTGTATCTGGGCTCCTTCGCCATCCGCCAGGGGCTGCGGGTGCTGCGCGAGGAGGGCTCCACGGCAAGCCTGCTGGATCGCATGACCAGCTTCCAGGAAAGACAGGCGCTGATCGGGCTGGAGCGGCATGATCAGGCCGAGCGCGAACTGTCCGCGCGCGTGGATGCGTTCCTGGAGCGCGGCGCCTGAGCGGGCGGCGGATGGCTTTCGGTACACCGGTGATGTTAATGTGGCGCCTTCATCCGTCATCATGCGAGAGCGTGGGCATGGCCTGGATCGGCATGGTGCCCGCGGGGTGCGAGCCCTTTTCACCGGAGAAGCAAGAACATGAAGAACGACGCCAACGTATATGCCTGGCTTGCGCAAGGGTTTCCCGAGGACCGGTCGGCCACGGCGATCCAGACGCCGCAGCGCGGCTACAGCTGGAACGACATCGATGAGCTGAGCGCGCGCTATGCCGGCCTGCTCGGCGCGCTGAATCTGCCGGCCGGCGCACGCGTGGCCGTGCAGGTGGAGAAATCGCCGGAAGCGCTCATGCTGTATCTGGGCACCTTGAGGGCCGGCTTTGTCTATCTGCCGCTGAACAATGCCTACAAGGCCGCCGAGGTGGAATATTTCCTGGCCGACGCCGAGCCTTCGGTGGTGGTGTGCGATGGCTCCAGCGCGGGCTGGATGCAGGAGCTGGCGGACCGCCTGGGTGTGGCCAATCTCTACACCCTCGATGCCGACGGCACCGGCACGCTCGCGGTTGCGGCGGCGAGCCAGCCCGACACTTTCGAAACGGCGGCTGTCGCGGCGGACGATCTGGCCGCCATTCTGTACACCTCGGGAACCACCGGCCGCAGCAAGGGCGCCATGCTTTCGCACGGCAATCTCGTGGCCAGTACACGCACTCTGCATGATTTCTGGCAATGGCGGCGGGACGATGTCCTGCTGCACATGCTGCCCATTTTCCATGTGCATGGCCTGTTCGTGGCGGCGCATGGCGCGCTGCGGGCCGGCGCCAGAATGATCTGGCTGCCCGGTCTGGACATCGATCAGGCGCTGCATCATCTGCCGCAGTGCACGGTCATGATGGGGGTGCCGACCTACTATGTCCGCCTGCTGGCGGACCCGCGCTTCGGCAGGCCGCAATGCGCGGGCATGCGTCTGTTCGTCTCGGGGTCCGCACCCCTGCTCATGGATACCTTCAACGCTTTCCGCGAACGTACCGGCCACACCATACTGGAACGCTACGGGATGAGCGAGACCAGCATGCTCACGTCCAACCCCAGCGATCCCGCGCTGGGCCCGCGCCTGGGGGGCACGGTCGGCATGCCCCTGCCCGGCGTGTCGGTGCGCGTCATGGACGGCGGCGACCAGCCGCTGCCGGTGGGCGAGACAGGATATGTGCAGGTGCGCGGCGCCACGGTGTTCTCGGGCTACTGGCGCATGCCGGAAAAGACGCGCGAGGAATTCACGGCGGATGGCTGGTTCCGCACCGGCGACATGGGCCGTTTCGGCGGCGAAGGCGTGCCGGACGACTATCTCACCATCGTTGGCCGCAGCAAGGATCTGATCATTTCTGGTGGATACAATGTATATCCTAAAGAGATCGAGCTGGCCATCGACGAGATGCCTGGCGTGGCGGAATCGGCCGTGATAGGCGTGGCGCATGCCGACTTCGGGGAAGCCGTCGTGGCGGCGGTGGTGCCGCGGGCGGGGGCGGAACTGAACGCCGAAGCCATGATTTTCGAACTGAAGGGCCGGCTGGCGGGTTTCAAGGTGCCCAAGCAGATCCGCATCGTCGATGAGCTGCCCAGAAACACCATGGGAAAGGTGCAGAAGAACGTCCTGCGCCAATCGTGGCCCGCGCAGGGCGATGCGCGATAACGGCCTGCCGGCCGCCGCGCTTGCGGCCGGCGGCGCGCGCCCCGGGCGGCCCCGCGGCCTACAGGTAGGGGCTGGCCAGCCAGATGATGCGGTTGCGCAGGCGCTTGCGGAACGGCATGGCCGCCAGCGATTCCAGCGTGACCGCTTCCGAATGGGAAATCTCCAGGTCGATCAGGTCTTCGAGGCGGCGCGCAAGACTGCGGCTGTAGATTTCCATGTCGAGTTCAAAGTTCAGCCGCAGGCTGCGCGGGTCCAGATTCGATGAGCCGATCATCGACCATGCGCCGTCGATGGTGGTCAGCTTGGCGTGGTTGAAGTTGCCGCCGGCGCGCCACACCCGGCAGCCGGCGCGCACCACCTGGTCGAGCTGGGCCGTCATGGCGTAGTTGACCAGGCGCAGATTGTTCTGCCCCGGAATCACGATGTCCACGAGAACGCCGCGGCGAGCGGCGGTGTTGATGGCGCCCATCAGGACCTGGTCCGGCAGGAAATAGGGCGACTGGATCCGTATGTGGTGCTGCGCCACGGCGAACGCGCCCAGCAGCAGGCTGTGGGTGCTGGCGACGTAGCGGTCGGGCCCGGAATGGATGCAGCGCGCCGCGACGTGGGGCTCGGGCGGATCCCAATCGTGCGACACCCATTTTTCGAAGGGCAGGGTTTCCTTGGTGGTGAATTCCCAATCATGGGCGAAGATGGCCATCAACTGCAGCACCACCGGCCCTTCGACCTGGAAATGCGCGTCATTGGCGGATTTGCCGCCGGCAATGGTGGAAACGAAGTTTTCCCGGATGTTCATGCCGCCGGTGAAGCCGATGCGCCCGTCGACCACGAGTATCTTGCGGTGGCTGCGCAGGTTGGCATAAGGCATGCGCATGCCCAGCGGGTTGGTCATGAACAGGGCGTAGCGGATGCCGTTGCGGCGCAGCGACCAGGTGATCGCGGGGCGGGAATAGCGTACGCCGATGGCATCGATGAGCACGCGTATTTCGACCCCCCGCTGGCGTGCCCGGGCCAGTGCTTCCACGAACAGCCTGCCCTGGCTGTCATTGTCGAAGATGTAGGTTTCCAGCGCGATGGTTCTTTCGGCCGCGTCGATCGCCGCAATCATGGCGGGATAGGCCTGATCGCCGCTTTGCAGGATGCGCACGTGGTTGCCGCCGCGCAGGGCGAAGCGGCTCAGGCGGTTGCTGAGCGTGTGCAGCGACGTGAACTGGGGCGCCGCCAATTGCGCGATATCGACGGAAGCCACCGGCGGCGTGATGGTGTAAGGCTTCAGGCTGCGATTGCGCTGATCCGAAATGTGATCGTGCCGGATGCGGTTGATGCCGGCTATCAGATAGAAGAGCGGCCCGAGCAGAGGCGACATGATGATGACCCCGACCCAGGCGATGGCGGCACGGACGTCGCTCTTGGTCATGGCGGCATGGATGGCGGCGGTGCCGCCCACCCCCACACTGAGCAGCAGCGCGAGATGAGGCCAGTACTCATCGAAGAGCAGTTGCAGGGTCGTCATGCATACACCGTGTCGCCGTCAGGGAGATCGCGCGGATTTTCGAGTGTACCCGATGCGCCCCCCGCGCGCGGCCCGATAATTGCTAGGGCCTGTTCACGCTAAAGGCGGGGCGTCTTTTAGCGTGAACAGGCCCTAGCCGTATCGACGGAAGCCTGTGCCCGCACGGTGGAATGTATCCACATCCGGGATTTGCAAACAGAAGGAGGCATGCATGCGTTCAATATTGCTCTGGCTGATCGGGGTGCCTATTCCCATCATCATCCTGATTGCGCTGCTGACTTGAGCAAGCGTGATCGGTATCCATATTTCATATTCACAATAACAGGAGCGTTTCATGGCCTACTCAACGGCTTCAACGGCACGCGAAGGATACGTGGCCGCAGTGCATTACCCCCGCGCCGCCATATCGTGGGCGGCGGTGTTCGCCGGTACCGTCATCGCTTCGGCGCTGTCCATCACCTTGCTGACCGGCGGGATGGGACTCGGATTCATCGCCATGTCGCCGCATGAAGGCGAAGGCGCCAGCGCCATGGGGATAGGCGTGGGGGCCATCGTATGGATGTTCATTGTCCAGATCCTGGCATATGGCGTGGCCGGCTATGTCACCGGGCGGCTGCGGCCGATGTGGGCGCCCGCCTATTCCGACGAGGTGTACTTCCGGGATACCGCGCATGGCCTGGCCGTGTGGGCGCTGAGCGCGCTCGTGAGCCTGGCGCTGTTCGGGTCCGCGCTGTCGGCGGCCGTGGGAACGGTGGCAAGGGGCGGCGCGGCCCTGGCGCAGGGGACGGCCGCCACGGTTGCCGCCGGTTCCGCCGCAGCGGCGGCGGGCATGGGCAACGGCTCGGGGGCGGGCGAGGTTCCCGGCCTGCCTTCGGCGGACTATGTGGTGGATCAGCTGTTCCGTGGCGAGCAGCCGAATCCGGCGGCCGATCCGCAGGCGGCAAGGGCCGAGCTGGCCCGGCTGGTGGCCGTCAGTGCGGCGCGGGGCGACATGCAGCCGGAAGACCGCGATTATGTGGCGCGGGTTGTGGCGGCGCAGAGTGGCGTGCCGGAAGCGGAAGCGCGCCAGCGCGTGGATGAGGTGCTGACGAATGCCGAACAGATGCGCCAGCAGGCCGTGGATACCGCGCGCGATGCGGCGGATACCGCCCGCAAGGCGGCGGCGGGCCTGGCTCTGTGGGCGTTCGCGGCTTTGCTGGCCGGGGCCTTCGTTGCCAGCCTGATGGCGGTGGTGGGCGGCCGGGCGGCGCGCGATCCGGATTGAGCGCGGGCGTCCTTAGCGTCAACACGCCCTAGGCGGCCTGCCGCGGCGGCGGACACATCTTCACGTTATTGTGCTAGAATCGCTGTTCTTTCGCTGCCGCAGGCAAGCCCGCCAGTGAATCGCGGAAGGCAATGGTGACCGTAGCTCAGTTGGTAGAGTCCCGGATTGTGATTCCGGTTGTCGTGGGTTCGAGCCCCATCGGTCACCCCAGAATTCTCTTGGTAAATCAAGTAATTACGCCGCTACCACAAGCGGCGTTTTTTGTTTCTGCTCCAAACTTGACCAAAAATTGACCGTGTTAGCATGCGCGGCTAAATGGCTAGGAGCCAGGTGTGCGTACTTCTGCACCATTTCAATTCGCTCCCATCCGCCCAGCTCTTTCTACAACGCCTGCAGCACCTGAGACTGAGCCAGGTACTGACGTAAGCGCTCGTTCCGCACGGCAGGCAGCGTCCAATGATGGCGGTGCATCAGACTGGGCAGGCCAGAGAGTTCGGATTATCTTTATCGGCGGGAAGAGCGACTTTTCGGGTCGCCTTTTTCACGCCCGTTCGCCGGCCGGACCCGTGGGTATCAGGCGTGGGCCGGTGGTTGAATCAGGTTCTCGGCAGGGATACCCAACTCTTTGTGTAGCTTCCAAATCATGGGCAGGGTCAGGGATCGCTTGCGATTCAGGACTTCGTAGACCCGGTTGCGGCGGCCGATCATGGGCTCCAGGTCTTTCGGCGTAAGGCCAGCTTGCTCCATTCGGAATTTGATGGCCTCGACGGGATCGGGGAGGTCGATGGGGAAGTGTTTCGCTTCGTAGGCTTGAACAAGGGTAGCCAGCACATCGAGGCGGTCACCGTCGGGCGTACCAATGTCAGGGTCGCTCTCCATCAGCCGGGAGATTTCCTTCAGCGCGGCCTTGTGGTCGGTTTCGGTTCGGATAGGGCGGATGTCCATGATTCACTCCATTGCCACGGTTTCGGCGTCGACCTTGTCGTACTCGGAGTGGGTGCCGATGAACTTCACGTAGACGATGCCGAGCCGGTATGCGATAGCAACGATCAATCGGTAATCATTGCCTTTGATGTTGAATACGACGCGCCGGTTTTTCAGCACGCTGGCGCTGCGGTACTGCGTTTTGATGTCCGAAGGCTGTTCCCACGTGGCCTTGGCGGTTTCATCAAACCAGGCTTTGAGCGGTTGCTCTGCTGCCGGGTGCTTTTCCCAGAACTGACGCAAGGTGCTGACGGCGATCACTCTCATAAAGCAATTTTAGTCCCAATATGGGACCTATGGCAATAGGTGCCACCCTTCGCGGTGACCGTTGGGGTTGGTGGCTTTCTCGACGTCACCTTCCCGGCGCCAGATGAACGCATCGCATCTTCTTCGTTCGAGATAGTGCGGTCCGGGCGCTTCCAGAAACCGGTGGCCTCGGCTGAACCCTTGCGGGCCAGTGTGCTGTGGCAATGCTCTGGCGGGAGCCGTATGCGGCGAGCGCGTCATACGGCTCCGTGAACGGCCCCGGCCGGCTCGACGGTCACCGGTTCACGAGAAGGTGATGTCAGCGTCCCGAATCACCTTCCCCCATTTTTCCAGGTCGGAGCGGACCTGCCGGGCCAGATCCTCTGGCGTGCCAGGCTGCGGCTCGTAGCCCTGCCGTCGAAGCGCGTCCTGCACGGCGGGGTCGGCCAGCGCCACATTCATTGCGTTGTTGGTTTTGCGCACGACCTCGGGCGGCAGGTCTGCCGGCCCGAACATGGCGAACCAGATGCTGGCTTCGAAGCCCGGCAGCCCCTGTTCGGCCACGGTCGGGACATCGGGTAGCACGGACGCCCGATTTGCCGATGTCACTGCGATGGCTCGTACCTTGCCGGACAAGACGTGAGGCACCGCTGTGGCCATCGAGGAGAACAGTACGGGCACCTGTCCGCCCACCAAGTCGGAGATTGCCTGATTGCCCCCTTTATAGGGCACATGAGTAATCGTGATTCCCGCCATTTGCTGCAGAAGTTCGGCGGCCAGATGCCCCGCGCCGCCCAGGCCGGAGGTGCCATAGTGAATCGTCTGCGGCTCGGTCCTGGCCAGGTTGATCAGCTCAGACAGATTTTGCGCTTTTACCGAAGGGTGCACCACCAGCAATGTGCCGCCCGTGCAGCCCATGCCTATTGGGGTGAAACTGGCAAGAGGATCGTAGTTGAGCTTCTTGCCGTTGGGCAGGATCGTGATCGGCCCGGAGTCGCCGAAATGCAAGGTATAACCATCGGGAGCGGCCTTGGCGGTGTAGTCGGCGGCGATCGTTGCGCCCGCCCCCGGTTTGTAATCGAAGACGATGGGCTGGCCCAGCATTTCATTCAGCTTCGGTCCCAGCGGCCGGGCGGTGCCATCGGCCGCGCCGCCGGCCGGATACCCGACGACGACTCTGATGGGGCGCTGCGGCCAATCGGCGGATTGTGCGCGCCCGATTGCGGGCACACTGATCAATGGCAGGCTGAGACCGGCACCCAGCAATCGGCGGCGGAGTAAGTGAACTTCGGTGGTTTTCATGCTTTGTCTCCTTGTTGGTATGGCCTTGTCGTCGGTTCAACAGCAATCCGCTTCAAGGTTCTAGAAGTAACGCTCCACTGAGCGTGCGGCCTTCAAGCAGCGCATGCGCATCCGCGGCATTCGCAAGCGGCAGCTTCTCGGCAATATCGATATGCAGGCCGCCCTGAGCGAGCAGATCGAAGAACTCGCGAGACGAGGTCTCCAGGTCGGCCCGGCGGGCGATGTAGGTACGCAGCGTCGGTCGACAAACCGAGAGCGATTTACTGTGCAGAAGCTGCAGCGGAAAAGCGGGCACCTGGCCCGAAGCCGTGCCGTAGTTCACGGCAAGGCCCATGGGGCTCAGGCATTCCAGCGAACCCATGAAGGTGTCGGCGCCCACCGAGTCGTATACAACCGGAACGCCTTCCCGGCCCGTGATGCGCATGACTTCTTCGATGAAATTCTGACGCCGGTAATTGATTGCATGGTCGCAACCCAGCCGAGTGACGAATTCGGCTTTCGCGTCGCTGCCTACGGTGCCAATGACGATCGCCCCCAGCCGCTTGGCCCACTGCACCAGCAGCTGCCCGACGCCGCCCGCGGCCGCATGCACCAGGATCGTGTCGCCGGCCTGCACACGGTAAAGACGTTTCAATAGATAGTGGCAGGTCAGGCCACGCAGATACGATGCGGCAACCAGGTCGTCGCTCAGAGTGTCGGGAATGCGTATCAGCCGCTCCGCTGGCAGGAGGCGATGCGCAACATAACTGCCCAGGCCCACGTTGGCGTACGTAACGCGGTCGCCCGCCCGCAGGTCCCGCACGCCCGGGCCAACCGCTTCGACCACGCCGTTGGCCTGTACGCCCGGGATAAACGGCGGTTGCGGAGCATCGCCATGCAGTTGGCCAGTGCGATGGTAAATGTCGACAAAATTCACGCCTATGCCGGTATGGCGCACCAGCACTTCGCCGGCCCCGGGCTCGGATACGTCGACTTCACCAAACTGCAGAACCTCCGGGCCGCCAAAGGCGGTGATGCGGATGCATTGGGTCTTCATGTTCAGATTCCCTTGAAAATCGCGGGACGTTTTTCCATGAAGGCGCGCGCACCCTCTTGGTAGTCCTCGCTGGCAAAGCAGGCTTTGATCGTCTCCTCGACCTTCTTCAGATCGCGCTCTTGGGGATCACGCAGCAGCGCATTGACAGCCTGTTTGGCGGCAAGCAGCGTAAGCGGCGCATTCTTTGCGGCTTCGAGGCACCAGGCCTCGACACTGTCGTCGAATGCGGCCATGTCGAAAACCTGGGCTACGAAACCCATGCGCAGAGCCTCGACGGCATCGAAAATGCGAGCCGAGAAGAAAATGTCCATGGTGTTCTGCGGACCCAGCACCGCAAGCAAACGCTGCATGCCGCGTACGCTGTAGCCCAGGCCCAAACGCGCCGCCGGCATGCGAAAGCGCGCATCCTGGCGGCAAAAACGCAAATCGCACGCGGCGGCCAGGCCCAGGCCGCCGCCCATGCATATGCCCTGGATCTTGGCAATGACGGGCTTGCCGCAGGTGGTGGGAGCTGAATAGGCCGCGTCCACCGCCCGGTTGTAGCGCTCTTGCACATCGGGGCCGGCGCGTTGACCCTCGAACTGCGAAATATCGGCCCCGGCGATGAAAGCTTTGTCACCCGCCCCCTCGATGATGATGACGCGCACATCCGGATCGTCGTCATGCGCCTGGAGAAGGCCGGGAAAACTCTCCCACATGGCTTGGGTCACCGCATTGAACTTGGCGGGGTTGGAGAAAGTGATGCGGCCTATCGGCCCGTGGCGGCTTGAGATAAGTTCAGGCATGAGCTGGCGGGTGAAGAGATCGGAAAAATGAGAAGTGGTGAACAGGCGCTCTGGCGGCTAGCGGCACGGGGGCATTCAAATCGCCTCCCGCGCGTGCAGCTCTGCGATTTCGCTATCGCTGAACCCCGCCTCGCGCAATATTTCATCGGTGTTCGCGCCCCAGCCGGGTGCCGCGGTCTCCACTCCGGCGGGCGTGCGCGATAAATGCACAGGCTGTGTGATGACACGCACTGCCTGTCCGTCATCGCTGCGGGTTTCTTGAACCACGCCCAGATGGCGCACCTGGGGGTCGTCCACCAATTGCGGCACGGTGTAGACCGGGCCGCTGGGGACGCCCGCATCGTTCAACGCGCGTACCCAATGGTCCATGGTGTTCGTCGCGAATACTTTTGCCAGTTCGCCGCTCAGGCGCTTCCGGTGAAGGACACGCAATCTTTCATTGAGATAATGGGGGTCTTCGATCCATTCGGCGCGGCCCAGCATATGACACAAACGCTGCCACGTGCCTTCTCCGGACGCGCCAATGTTGAACGCGCCGTCGCTTGCCTGAAACAACCCCATCGGCGAACTGGTGGGATGATCATTGCCTGACGCTTGCGGGATATCTCCCTCGTTCAAATAGCGGGCAACCTGGAAATCCATCATCGCTATCTGGGAGTGCAGCAGCGACGCATGGACCCATTGTCCTTCACCCGATACCTTGCGTTCGTGCAGCGCCACGAGAATCCCGATCACCGCATAAAGCCCTGTGCTCGAATCCGCTACCGCGATGCCGGCGCGCACGGGTCCCGTTTCGGGAAACCCGGTCACCGACATCAAACCACCCATGCCTTGCACGACCTGGTCGAAACCTGGCCGCTTCGCGTATGGCCCATCCTGCCCAAAGCCGGAAATGCTCGCCAGGATGATGCGCGGGTTGATCGCGCGCAGGGACTCGTAATCCACACCAAGCCGGTTCTTTACGTCGGGCCGCCAGTTCTCGACCACGACATCGGCGGTGGCAACCAGACGCTTGAGCGCCGCCAAGCCCTCTGGTTTCTTCAGGTTCAACGTCAGCGACCTTTTGTTGCGATTCAGGTTCTGGAAATCGCCGCCCATGCGGTTCCCGGCAAACATCGCTTCATTCGGATCAACGCCCGCCGGCGGTTCGATACGTATGACGTCCGCGCCGAAATCAGCAAGCACGCGTACACAGGTAGGGCCGGCGCGCACCCGCGACAAGTCGAGTACACGCACATTAGCAAGCGCCTGGGAAGCGGTAATACGGGCCATCAGCACACACCTTTCTACTATAAACAGACGGAGTTTCAATATCCTGTTGGCGGACTATAAATATATTTATAGGCTCAGTCAATACTTTACATTGCTGTGTTTTTGTAAGGTTGTGGCGGGAGAATGTTGTCCATTTAGGTATGGGTACGTCGGTTAACATATATAGAGTGGCAGGGAACATATATGCAGAGGTCCGAGGCATATGCGCCGCCGCATCAATGACATTGCCACGAGCTGGCGCACAACCCACAGACAATTTCCATGAAGGCCCGCGAGCGTATCCGCCAAAGCATCGAGTCCCAGATTTCCAGCGGTCAACTGCTGCCAGGAGATCCCGTCTGCGAGGACGCGCTCATCACGCGGTTTGGCGTGTCGCGGACTCCTGTGCGCGAAGCCATGCTGCAGATGCTGGCGGAAGGCCTGCTCACCAGTCTGCCGCGCGGCGGCATGGTGGTCGCGAAGATGAGCGTGGGGCAACTGTTTTCGATGTGGGAATTGCTGGCCGAGCTGGAAGGGCTTTGCGCGCGCTATGCGTGCGAACGCATGACCAGGGAAGAACGCTTACGGCTTGAAGCGTTGCACCAGGAAAGCGAAGAGGCCGTGCTGAAGAATGATGAGCTGGGCTGGCAGATGGCCAATATGGCATTCCACGAATGCTTGTATGAAGGCGCCCGTAATCCCTATCTGCGTCACGAAATCCTGCGCATGCGCATACGGACTCAAGCCTATCGCAAGCATGCATTCGCGGCGGTGGGGCGATTGAATATTTCGTACCGCAGCCACGCTCAGATCGTCAAGGCGATTCTGGCGAACAACAGTGCCGCGGCAGCGCGCGCAGCCGTCAAGCACATGAGCCCTGACGCCAAGGATCTTGTCGTGAACCTGCCGGAGAATCTGCTGGACTGACCGCGCGGGGAACGCAGGTACCGCACATGTCCCGCCCGCGCATCCACATGCCCGGCTCCCGGGCGTTTGCCCGGGGCCATGGGCCGATGTATCGTAGGGCCCATTGCCGGGCGCCGCTGCGCCGGCGTTTTTCAGGACGACAGCAACGTCGACGCCGGAATGGATTGCGACCCACGCAAGTATGATGGTGCCGATGCCGGCTTTTCCCCGACCGCCGGGCGGTATGCGCCGGCTGCGGCGGTCTTCCCTTGCGGCTTTCCCGCGCGTTGCCCAGGCGCATTCAAGCGGCTCCGTGTTTGCTGAGTGGTTGTCGTCCCGGTCGAACCTTTTTTCGATTCGAAGGTCGGTATTTTTATTGCCGGCGCCCGGGGGCGACCTTAAACTGATCAACAAGAATGTTAGGATACGTTAAATGGCTCAACTCTTCGTCGTTCACCCAGAAAACCCGCAGTCCCGTCTGCTCAATCAGGCTGGCCAGCTTCTGGCCGAAGGTGGTCTGGTCGCCATTCCTACCGATTCGAGTTATGCCGTAGTGGCCCGCCTGGACGACAAGTCCGCCGCCGACGCATTGCGCCGCCTGCGCGGGCTGGACGAACGTCATCATCTCACCCTGCTGTGCCGCGATCTTGGCGAAATCAGCCATTTCGCCCGCGTGGACAACCGTCAATACCGCTTTCTGAAGCTCGCCACGCCGGGCTCCTACACTTTCATCCTCGAGGCCACCCGGGAAGTGCCCCGCCGGGTTTCCCATCCCTCGCGCAAGACCATCGGCATACGGGTGCCCGACCACCGCATCGCGCTGGCTTTCATCGAGGCGGCGGGTACGCCGCTGATGTCCACCACACTGATTCCCGATGGCGAAGATCAGCCGCTGAATGATGCGCAGGAAATCTACCAGCGCTACGGCAATCAGCTGGCCGCGGTCGTCGATGGCGGCCCCTGCTCGCTGGCGCCGACCACGGTGATCGACCTCACGGGTCCTTTGCCCGAGGTCATGCGCAGGGGGCAGGGCGATCTGGCCTCGGTCGGGCTGGACTGAATCAGGCATCCGATGTCCGAACTCATTCAGGCCATTACGGTTTATGCGCTTCCCGTACTCTTTGGCATTACCCTGCACGAAGCCGCCCATGGCTATGTTGCGCGCATGTTCGGCGACCCGACCGCCTGGCAGGCGGGGCGCATCAGCCTGAATCCCGTCCGCCACATCGATCCGATAGGCACCATCGTGGTGCCCCTCGTGCTGCTTTTCTCGACCAAGATGATGGGCGGCGGCGGGCTGCTGTTCGGCTGGGCCAAGCCAGTGCCCGTCGACTGGAGCCGCCTGCGCAACCCCAAGCGCGACATGGCCTGGGTGGCCCTTGCCGGCCCCGCTTCCAATCTCGTCATGGCCATCATCTGGGCCATCGGCCTGCGCCTGCTGGCGGAATCCGGCGCGGGGGCGTCGGATTTCTGGGTGCGCATGACCATTGCCGGCGTGCAGGTGAATCTCATACTCATGGCGCTCAACCTGGTGCCGCTGCCTCCGCTCGACGGCGGGCGCATCGTCTGCAGTTTGTTGCCCGACCGGCTTGCCTATCAGTATTCCCGCATCGAGCCCTATGGGATCCTGATCCTCATCCTCCTGATGCTGACGGGTATGCTCTGGTTCTTGCTGGAACCTTTCCTTTTCTTTGGCCACACGATCATCGAATGGTTTCTGTGACCATGGGGCCCGTGCGGCTCGCGCTTCACGAGCGGTTTGAGCGGGCCATATCGATGCGGCGCCACGGGCGCCCCCGCGTTGTGGCGAAGATGCGCCGGCCGACAGGGCGGAGTTCTTCAACCCGGGCTTGTGTCGCCGCGGAATTCTACAACTCAGTCTTCAATACGAGTAAACTTGCGTGTTAGGTTCGGTTTTGAGTCCGGGGACTCTTTTCCGATGCGTTTGTGGAGATCAACTCAAAAATGGCAAGTACGGACCCTTCGATTTCCCGATTCCAGGGCAGCATGGTCGCTATCGTCACACCCATGCATCCCGATGGCAGCCTCGATCTCGACGCATTCCGAAAACTCATCGACTGGCACGTCGATGAAGGCACGGACGGGCTGGTCGTGGTGGGCACGTCCGGCGAATCGCCGACGGTAGACTTCGACGAGCACGCGGAAATCATCCGCGTGGCGGTCGAACATGCCGCGGGGCGCATTCCCGTAATCGCGGGCGTGGGCGGCAACTCAACCAGCGAAGCCATCCAGCTGTCGCAGGACGCCAAGGCGGTGGGCGCTCAGGCGGGCCTGTCGGTGGTGCCTTATTACAACCGTCCCACCCAGGAAGGGATGTATCAGCATTTCCGCAAGATCGCCGAAACCGTCGATCTGCCGATGATCCTCTACAACGTGCCGGGCCGTTGCGTGGCGGATCTTGCCAATGAAACAGTGCTGCGCCTGGCACAGGTTCCGAACATCATCGGCATCAAGGATGCGACCGGCGACATGGGCCGGGGCAGCCTGCTGCTGCGCGATGCCCCCAACGATTTCCTGGTGCTCAGCGGCGACGACGCCACCGCCGCCGCGCTGATGCTGCTGGGCGGCCACGGCAATATTTCAGTGACTGCCAATGTGGCACCGCGCCTCATGCACGAACTGTGCAAGGCCGCCATTGAAGGCGACGTGCCGCGCGCGCGCGAACTCAACGCCCGTCTGGCGCAACTGAACAAGGTGCTGTTCATCGAGCCGAATCCCGTTCCCGTCAAATGGGCGGTCGCGGAAATGGGTCTGACCCGGCTGGGATACCGTCTGCCTCTCGTGCCGCTTTCCCCGCAGTATCATGAGCTCGTCCGCACTTCCCTGAAAGAAGCAGGTTTACTCTGAACATGATCATCCATTTCAAGAAGACATGCAGGATCGGGTCGGCAATCGGCCTGAGCGCGCTGCTGCTGTCGGGCTGCTCCACGGTGAACCAGGCTCTGGGGCTCGAAGAATCCGTCGACTACAGAAGCACGGTCGCGGGCGATCCCTTGAGCATTCCGCCCGACCTGACCCAGGCCAATCGCGATGCGCGCTACACCGCGCCCGAAGGGGTCACCACGTTCTCGCAATATGCGGCGGCGCAATCGAACCAGCCCGTCGTCGGCCAGTCCCAGGTGCTGCCGCAGCAGGATGACATTCAGGTCATGCGCGATGGTGACTTGCGCTGGCTGGTGGTGCATCGGCCCGTCGAGCAGATCTATCCGCAGTTGCTGGAATTCTGGAACGAGCAGGGCTTTACCATCCGTTCGGAAGACCCTCGCACCGGCCTGATAGAAACAGACTGGGCCGAAAACCGCGCCAAGATCCCGGAAGGCTGGATCCGCTCCGCCCTGGGCGCCATCATCGATCAGGTTTTCGACAGCGGCGAACGTGAACGCTTCCGCACCCGGCTCGAACGGGTAACCGAGAACCGCAGCGAAATCTACATCAGCCATCAGCACATGTACGAGCAGCCCACGGCCGACAATGCGGCGTTCAGGTGGGTGCACGGCAAGGAAGATCCAGGCCTGAACGCGGCCATGCTGGCGCGCATGATGGTCTACCTGGGGACGGACGTCCAGACCGCGTCGGGTCTGGTGGCCCAGGCAGAAAAAGTGGATACCCGTCCTTCCGTCGAAGCCGTGCCCGATCGTACCGCGCTGGTGCTGGCGGAATCCTTCGACCGCGCATGGCGCCGCGTCGGGGTTGCCATCGATTCGGCCGGCTTCTCGGTCGAAGACCGCGACCGCTCTCAGGGCGATTACTACATCCGTTATCTGGATGCCGATCTCGGCGAGAAGATCGAGCAGCAGAACTTCTTCGGGCGTCTCTTCGGCGGCCGGAATACCGCCGAGCCGGTTTCCTACCGCATCCATATACAAGAGCAGGGTGGCAGTTCACTCGTCACCGTGCGGGACTCGAATGGTGTGGTCCAGGAAGACGACACCGCCAAGCGCATTCTTGCCGTGCTTGTCGACAACATGGCCGTGGATTGACCACCGCCTGCAAACGTCCTGATCAGGCGGGGCCCGCGCCCCGCCCGGGCTCTTGGGCGGCAGGCCGGGGCCAGTCGCGCTGAAAGGCGTTTCGTGCCGGCTGGCCTCCTCTTAGCGTCAACAGGCCCTAGGCTTGCGGGCCGCCGCCTCTGCCCGCTTCTTCGTTTTCTTCCACGTAGTGCAGCCAGCCTTCCGCGAGCCATTCGCGCAGGGCGGCCTCTTCCTTTTTCTTCAGCTTGCGCACGAGTTCGGGCGAACACACGAGAAACCGTTCGTTCGCCAGCCTGCGCATGCGGGAACCGGGCTTGACGGGCGCCACTTCACCGTTGATGTAGAGTTCTTTGTCCCGATACATCATGCGGGTGCAGCGGTCCAGCACCAGGCGGCCGACGGTCGGTATCGGTTCGTGCGCCGGCAGTACCTCGTCGCCCGGCACGAAATACGCATTCTCGGGCAGTTCGGTCAGCCATTGGCCCAGGAAGCGCGCCGCCAGCCGGCGGCGATAGCGCAGCTTCCGGGCGGCGGCGAGGGCCGCGTCCAGCATGGCGTCGGGCAGTTCGGCGGGGGCCTCCGTGGCCGGCGCGCCCGGATCCTTGTAGGTCGCGTCCAGCACGGGGCCGGGAATCACCGGCCGGGCGTACAGCCCGTCGTCATTGCCCAGGTTGGCCATCAGCTGGTCCGACGCGGCGTGCAGCATCCCGTAGGCCAGCGCCCCTTCGTCCGGCGCCCGGAAGCCGATGGAAATCGTCATGCAGTCTTGGGTTTCCGCGATGCCGTCATGTGCCACATGCGGGGGCAGATAGAGCATGTCGCCCGGTTCGAGCACAAATTCCTGTTCCACGTCGAAACGCCGCAGAATCTTGCAGGGCAGGTCGGGGATCAGTTCCAGATCGGTCTGCCGGCTGATGCGCCAGCGCCGGGTGCCGCTGCCCTGCAGCAGAAAGACGTCATAGCTGTCGAAGTGGGGGCCCACGCCGCCGCCCTTGGCGGCGACGCTGATCATCAGATCGTCCAGCCGGGCGTCGGATATGAAGCGGAAGCGTCGCATGAGCCCGGCCATGCCGTCATCGTGCAGATCCACGCCCTGGGCCAGCACCGTCCAGCCCGGCTGGCGCGCCGACGGCAGTTTGCCGAAAGGCCCTTTCTTCATGTTCCAGCCCGCATCGTCCTGCCAGATCAGCCGGGACTCGACTTCTTCGCGTTTGACCAGCTTGCGGATGTCGGCGGGACTCAGATTGGGCTGGTAGCCGGGAATCGCCTGCCGGATCAGCAGCGGCTGCCGCTGCCAGTATTCGCTCATGAATTCGGTGGGAGTCAGGCCGCCGAGCAGTGTGAGGGGCTGGTCGATATACATGCAGTACGTTCCTGAAACGGAGTGAGCCGGGCAGCGCCGGCGGCGGCACAGGCCTCGGTGAAAGGGAGTGTAGCAAAGGAAGTTTCCGGCCCCGCCCCGTTGGCACCGCCCCGCCGGCTGGCGCGGTATGCGAGGCTTGGGGGCCGGCCCGTCATTTCATTCGTGTTTCTTCATGCAGGCTGTACAGCTCGTCCAGCGCTTCGCGCGGAGTGAGGCGATCCGGGTCGAGGCCGGCCAGCTTCTCATACAGGGTGAGGGCCTTTTCGATGTCGGCGGCCGAATGTTCGGAGAAGGGGGGCGCGGGTTCCGCAATGTCGCCGGCGCCGGGGTCGTGTTCACCGCCGCCGGCACCGAAAAGATCGAGCTGCGGGGTGGCGACGCCCAAGGCTTCGAGACGGGACAGTTCCCGGCTGGCGTGGCGGATCACGGCGGCCGGAATGCCCGCGCGCTGCGCGACCTGGATGCCATAGCTGCGGCTGGCGGGGCCGGGCCGTACCTCATGCAGGAAGACGATGCCTGACGGCGATTCCGCCGCGGCCAGATGCACGTTGGCGGCCGTGGGGGTTTCGGACGGCAGGCGGGTCAGCTCGAAGTAATGCGTGGCGAACAGGGTCAGCGCCTGATTGTGGCCGAGCAGCCGGTGGGCGATGGCCCAGGCGAGCGCCAGGCCGTCATAAGTGGAGGTGCCGCGCCCGATTTCGTCCATCAGCACCAGGCTGTGGGGCGTGCTGGCCTGCAGGATGCCTGCGGCTTCCGTCATTTCCATCATGAAGGTCGAGCGCCCGCCCGCCAGATCATCGCCCGCGCCGATGCGTGTGAAGATGCGATCGATGTTGCCGATGCGGGCGCGCGCCGCGGGAACGAAGCTGCCCGTGCGCGCCAGCAGCACGATGAGCGCGGTCTGGCGCATGTAGGTCGATTTGCCGCCCATGTTGGGGCCGGTGATCAGCAGCATGCGGCGCGTGGGCTCCAGGGTGCAATCGTTGGGAGTGAAGCGCTCTATGCTGCGTTCCACCACGGGATGGCGGCCGCCTTCGATCATGATTTCGGGTGCGTCGGTGAGTTCCGGCGCTACCCAGTCATTGTCGCGCGCGTGCACGGCCAGCGCGGCCAGGGCATCGACCCGGGCCAGCGCGGCAGCGCAGCCGCCCAGCGCGGCGGCATGCGTGAACAGGGTGTCGAGCAGCTGCTCGAAAAGCCATTTCTCGCGCGCCAGACTGCGTTCCTGGGCCGACAGCACCTTGTCTTCCCATTCCTTGAGTTCGGGCGTGATATAGCGTTCCGAATTCTTGAGCGTCTGCCGGCGCCGGTAATCATCGGGCACCTTGTCGGCTTGGCCGCGCGACACCTCGATGAAGAAACCGTGGACCCGGTTGTATTCCACACGCAGATTGGGGATGCCGCTGCGCTCGCGCTCGCGCGCTTCGAGTTCCATGAGGAATTCACCGCTGTCGGTCGCCAGACGGCGCAGCTCATCCAGCTCGGCGTCATAGCCGGTGGCCAGCACGCCGCCGTCGCGGATCTGCAGAGCGGGTTCCTCGGCAATCGCGCGGCTCAGAAGCTCCGCCGCCGCGGGATCGAGTTCGATTTTCCGGCACAGGGACCGCAGGGCGGGGCCCTCGGGGTAGCGTTTCGCAAGAAAGCGGACGAACCCGGGCAATTGCCCCAGACAGTCGCGCAGACTGGCCAGTTCGCGCGGCCTGACAGAACGTAGCGATATCCGCGTCGCGATGCGCTCCAGGTCGGGCATGCGTTTCAGGCCCTTGCGCAGCGTGTCCAGGGGCTCTTCCGCTTCCAGCCCTTCGCCGGGCGGCGGCGAAAGCAGCGTGGCGATCACTCTCTGGCGCATCAGCACCGCCTGGTTGTCGCGCAGGGGCTCATGCAGCCAGCGCCGCAGCAGCCGGCTGCCCATGGGCGTGGCGCAATGATCCAGCACCGAGAACAGCGTCGGGCCGGCTTCGCCGCTGATCGTGTCGGTCAGTTCCAGATTGCGGCGGGTGGCGGGATCCAGCACAACATATTCGCCGGAATGATCGACCTGGATGCCGTGGATATGTTCCAGCGTCTGGCTCTGCGTGCGGCTGACGTAGCGCAGCAGGGCGCCCGCGGCGCATGTCGCGACAGGGACGTCGTCCAGGCCCAGGCCCTGCAGCGTATCGACCTTGAAATGGGTTTCGAGCACGTGCCGGGCGCCGTCCGTCTCGAAGTGCCAGTCGGGGATGCGGCTGACGGCGGCACTGGTGGCCACCATTTCCCGCGCGCTTTCCGCGCACACCAGCTCGGCCGGATCGATGCGGTGCAGCTCCGTTTCCAGCATGTCCGGGGCGCACTCGGTGACACGGAATTCGCCGTTCGCGACGTTCATCCATGCCAGCCCGCAGCGTTCGCCGCGCCCCTTGCGCTGCGTCCAGACGGCGGCGATCATGCGGTCGGCCTTGCTGGGCAACAGCGCATCGTCCGTCAGGGTGCCGGGCGTGACGATGCGCACGATCCTGCGCTCCACCGGCCCCTTGCTGGCGGCGGGGTCGCCCACCTGTTCACAGATGGCGACGGACTCGCCCAGCGCCACCAGGCGCGCCAGATAGCCCTCCACGGAATGGAAGGGAACCCCCGCCATGGGAACCGGCACACCATTGGACATGCCCCGCTTGGCCAGGGTGAGGTTCAGCAGCCGCGCCCCCCGCTCGGCGTCTTCATAGAAAAGCTCATAGAAGTCGCCCATGCGGTAAAGCAGCAAATGCTCGCCGGCCTCTGCCTTGAGGCGGAGATATTGCTGCATCATGGGGGTGTGCGAAGATAAATCAATTTTACTCATATAAATCAAATGGTTAATAATTCTTCGCGAGTTTCTTGGGACAAATTTGGGACAATTTGACGCATGTTTTGCATGCTCTCCCAGATGCGTTCCAGCTCGCTGGGAGACTCTGAATCTATCCAGCGGGCGTACACTTGCACGAGCATGGAGTAATCGTTATGGCCCATCTGATTGGCGATAAAGGCCAGATTGCCGCGAGCCGTCAGGTTCCAGCATGCATAAGTGTGTCGTGTCTGATAGGGCGGGCGCGGGCGGATTTCTGCGCGTCGAATCAGATTGCTCCATTTGGTGTTCCAGGCGCTGGGAACAAAGAACTCGTTGACTTCCTTTCTGCGAGCCTGTGTCTTGGGTGATAGAAGAACGCGCACACGGTCGGTGCGTGATTCGTGGCGGTTCAGCCAGACTTGCAGATCAGCGGGCTTACGCTGTTCTGCCGCTTTTATCAGCACCTTTAGGGCTTCGCGAGCGGGGGGGAACAGCAAGACGGTGCGTTCCTTGTTTGTCTTGGGCACCTTGAATGTCAGGGACTGGGTTATGGATCGGCGGACGGTAATTTTGCTTAGATCGGCGGCAACGTCTTCCAAGGCCAATGCCAGTAACTCACCGGGGCGGAGTCCCGTATAGACCGCCAACGTGACTGCCGCCCGATCAATCGGGTGTAGGCAGCCTTTATCAATGAGCAATTGGAACTCTTCGAAGCTCAGCGGATCTGGATCCTTGTGGCTTTTCGTGAAGCGGGTGCAGTGCTTGGCCAGCTCTTTGCAGTATCCGTTGTCTTCGCACCAATACAGAAAGCCTGAGAAGGTTGCCAGATAGTGATTGACGGTAGAAACCGCACGGGTGGCGATCAGATCGACTCGCAATTGCTGTATGTCGGCGGGTTTGAGGGCGTCGATCTGGCGGTTGCGGCCGATCGTTTCCAGGCAGACGTTTAGGGCGTTCTCGTACCGTGTCTGTGTTTCCGGTGTGATATCCACTGCCTTGAGTGGCTTGTAAATGTCGCACAGGTCGTCCAGGCGCTTGCTGGTTTGGGCGGTGCTCTCCGCTGGGCGCGAGTGCGGAAACATTTCCGCTTCGTTGTAGGTGCCAGTGCGCAACGCGTACAGGGCAGCGCTGCGCAGGCGCGACGCGTGCTTGAGATTCGCTTTGGTGGGGTCGAGGCCCAGCGTGTGTCTATGACGCACACCTTGATGCATGAAATCCACACGAATTGATTTTCCGTGTATCCAGATGCCGGGGAAGCCGGTCTTGGCCACTCCTTCAACTGCCATCACGCTGCTCCTGTTGATTGATCCGGTGTGGGTTTGCTGTCCAAAGGCCATTGCCGGGTCTTGAGCATGAAAAGCTCAAACAGTCCTGGTGGCATGGCACGTTCACCCGATTCCCACTGTTGCCATGCGCGCATGGATGCGCTGACGGTTTTCGCTGCCTCCGTCTGAGTCAGGTTGGCTGTCTGGCGTGCTTGACGGACCGTTTCAGGACTTGGGTTGTGCGGCTTGGAGTCAGTCATGGCCCTATAAGTATTGCCCAAGCACGATAGGCTTGATGGCGGATCAATAATGAGCTAATACAATACACTCATTGAGTGTTTTTTGCAATGTCCCTTTGGAGTTGTTCAGGGATGCGCTATAGGCTGAGCGTCAGGGCTTGGCTCTCCACCCAGCGTTCAAATTCATCCATGTTCACAAAGATGCGGCCATCGGGTGCCTTGCGCCAGATGCGTCCCTCTACCCATATGCCACCTTTGATTTTGTGTCGAACTGCGTTCTCGCTGTAGCCGGTGACTTCGGCAAAGCGTTTTATCAGCATCCATCGGTTTGGATTGCTCATGACGTTCTCCTGGTGGGGCGGTACCGTTAGGCAACCGACATGAGATGGAGAAATTGTTGCCGATGCTTATGATTTAGAAAACTCGTGTGGGCGTAGCGGGGCGCAGGTGAGCGTGGGATGGCCTCGGTGCATGCTGTCTCACCGACAGGCCAATGGGGTAGGGTGTCCCCGAGCGGTGTCGTCAGGTTCGCGGGCTGCGCCCCGTGCTTCATGTTGAATCAGGGCCGGTCGGCGTTGACCTCTGACGCTTCGGCCCGCCTGGTTGAGTCGGCCTGCGCGCTACGCTTGCCAACCTCAACAGGCTTGTTTGCTGGCGGAGAAAGGCGGTCTTGCGGTTCCCTTCACCGTATCACGACGTGCCCGCCATTCATGGCTGCGCGTGCGGGAAAGCAATCAGCAGCAACAGGCCGGTGACGCCGGCTATGTGGGAATTTTTAAGGTTTTTCATGTCATGTTCCAGTGCATCCAGCTAGGTGACCCGATATTGGCCGCTCGCGACGGCCAATATCAACGGGTCGTTAAAGGCGACTGATATGGCTGGTTAAGCGACTTTCTTTGAAAGCACTGGATAACCCAGTTTCACGATGACCTCTTGCACTGCGTCGGCCGTGGTTTTGTCTTCATCGAACTCGACCCGGACACGCCCCGAGTTGAACATCACTTTCACTTCTTGCACGCCATCGATTCTGCCCACCGTATTTTCGATCTTCTTCACGCAGGACGGACAGGTGAAGGGCTCCATGGTGAAAACGGCTTTTGTCATTTGCGTTGTCATTTTTTTACTCCTTAACGTTTGTTGATGGTTCCATCGTAAGACGCAAGGCAGCTCTCAACCATTGACGGGTGACAAGTTTCAAGAGAGATTCAGTTAGAAAGTGATGCGGCTCCTTCTCATTGATGATTCTGATAATGCGCTTGGGGCGAAATATTAAAAGCGGCTCAGTCTGAAAAGTGACAGCCGTCAATTTTTTTATTGCTACGTCGATATAGCATTGTTCCGGTCGACCGGATGCCTTGTCTTGAAGGGCATAGGCTCCGACGTCACTTACTGAAACTGGAGTTAATTATGAAATTACCCGCACGCTTCATACTTTCCGCCTTGTTGGCGCTTCCCCTCGGCACCATGGCCGGCACAGCCATGGCGTCAGACGCCGCACATAATCATGGCCACGAAGTGCATGGCACGATGGAACTAAATCAGGGACAGAAATGGGAAACGGATGCTGCGCTACGCCAAGGCATGGGCACTCTGCATCAGATCGTATCCACAGGCTTGGAGAGTGCCCATGCGAATGCATTAAAGGCAGACGATTATAAAAAAATGTCTGGGGAAATCATGACCCAATTCACCTACATCGTCGAGAACTGTGATCTGGAGCCTGAAGCCGACGCTCAGCTTCACATTCTGCTTGGAAACATTGTCCAAGGTGTCGAAACCATTGAAGGAAAAGTGTCTGGTGAGCAGCCGGAAGACGGGTTAATAAAAATGGCTCAGGCGCTCAACAGTTATGGGTCGCATTTTGATCACCCGAACTGGAAGGGCTTTAATATTTCCCACTGAGCACGTATAACCTTACGTTAGATAGACGCCCCGGCTCATTTGAATGATCAAAGTCGGGGTGTCTTCACGTTTAACCGACCCTATCCACGCTGGATGAGCATCATCGTACCGACACCCGCTATCGTCATGAGCAAAGAGCCTCCGACGTGTGCCGAGATGGTCATCGTTGCGACCGCCAACCGCCCTTGCAGCAGTAGGGTGGTGACCTCAGCAGAGAACGCGGAGAACGTTGTCAATCCGCCGAGAAAACCCGTGACTATGAGCAGGCGCCATTCGGCCGCCAATTCCGGAACGGACGTGAAGAGGACAAGCGCAATGCCCGCCAGATAGCCACCAATGAGATTGGCCGCCAATGTACCGAGCGGCATCATTGGCAGCAACGAATTCAGCGACAGGCCTAAAAGCCAGCGCAGCACAGCGCCTGTGGATGCTCCGAGGCAGATGGCAATAACAGAAGTGAGCATCGCAACCGGCCTTAGGTGGAGCTGCTATTAGCAACTGAAAGGGGACTCTTGTTGTCGCATGCTGTCTCGCTACGGTGGGCGCGTGCCTCGCCGCGCCAAGTTGGGCGGCGTGCCAAGTGAAGTGCCGCGGATCGCCCGGCTGTTTTGATATTTTTTTGATAAATCATTGATAAATACTTGTTGGTGGCCCTCCTATGCTACTGCAATTCATAACGCAGTTCGTAAGATGCCATGAGCTTGCAATGCTACTCTGCTGGGCTATCCGCGGTGAAGCGGGGGGGACGTTCGCCCACCGCCGAAACAAGGCCGGACGGGCGAGTGGAAGTGTCTGTGGTTCTCCCGATGCTCAACGAAGAAGAAGTCGTTCTACGAACGTATCGGCGGCTAAAGGCAGTTGTAGAGCAGCTCGATGTGAGCTATGAGCTACTGTTCGTAGATGACGGAAGCAGCGACAGCACTGCAGATACCATACTGGAGATTTCCCTAAACGATGAGTCCGTCACGGGCGTGTTCCTTTCTGGCCATTTCGGCAAAGAAGCGGCTTTACGCGCCGGGCTGAAGTACGCAGCTGGGCGAGCGATCGTCACCATGGACGGTGACCTGCAAGATCCGCCGGAGCGAATTCCCGAGATGATCCGTGCCTGGCGTGCGGGGGCGGACGTGGTCCGTATGCGTCGACAGTCGTCCACGCCTGATCGCCACTTAGACTTCATGTTGTACGGCCCAAGGGCAGCCACCGTGCTAAGCCTGGTGGTAAATCGTCAGCGCTACATGAAGGACGTCATCGCATGGGCCGGTCTTAGGGAGACTGTTATCACGTACGAGCGTCGGCCACGAGCTGCGGGCCGATCCAAGTGGAGCGTCGCACAGCTCCTTGGATTCTCCCGTGACGGTACGAAGACGCTTTCCAATGTGTGCGCGCGGATCTTAATGCTAATGGGTTTTCTGGGTTTCTTTGCAGGCCTGGCATATGCCTGCTACATCCTGATAGCTCTGACCATTCGGAACGATCCCGCCTCCTTGGATCCCCTGGCGTCAGCCGCCCCGCTGCTCTTGGGCGGCGGTGTGTTGTACTTTCTTGGCTGGTTAGGCGAGCAGATGGAGCAAATAGCTCCGCCTATGAGGCATCCCAACTTCTCGATCCGAGTATTGGCGCGTAATGGTCGTATGTCAGCTCCGTGACGGCCGGCCCTGCTGTACGTGGATGGGCTTCCGCAGCGGTGAGCTGCGGTAAATTGGACGAATGCCCTTCATGAAGGTTACAGCAAAGAACTATTTTGGCTGCCGACGCGCAGGCAATTGGGAGAACGGTTCGAAATGAATACTAAGCACGCGATACGAATACTTATTGTAGAAGATCACGCCGGGCTGGCGACGAACCTCTATGAGTTTTTTTGCGATGATCGTTATATCCTGGACTTTGCTTCCGATGGCTTGACCGCTCTGCATCTGATAGCCACGGACGACTATGACGTCATCATTCTGGATGTAATGCTTCCGGGCCTTTCTGGCTTTGAAATATGCCGTCGCATCCGACATGATATTCAATCTTCCACGCCGGTCATCATCATGACCTCAAAGGACCAGTTGCAAGATAAGGAAGAGGGCTTTTCGGTAGGGGCAGACGACTACTTGGTTAAACCGTTCAATCTGCGTGAGCTCCAGTTGCGAGTGGATGCCCTCTACCGCCGCAAGGCGGGGTTTTCCAGGACGCCCGAGCTTCGTGTGCCTGGCATAAGTTTCGATCCCGGAAATCTGGTAGTGAGAACAGATGGCGGCGAGCAACTCGAGCTATCTGGAACGGGAGCAAGGATATTTGAGGAGCTCATCAAGGCCTATCCCGATCTGCTTTCATATACACAGATTCAGAATACGGTCTGGGGTGAACGCGAGGTAGATATGAACACTTTGCGAACCCACGTGTACTCGCTCCGGAAACTACTTCAGGATACTTTCCAGTATCCGATGATAAAAACCATACACGGTCGTGGATATCGGTTGCATCCACCGAGCAAAGTCGTCTGATGAAGCTGCGATCTATCTCGCGGCGTGTCTACCGCGCCATACTCGCAGTCAGTGTGGTCACGACGCTCGCAATGGTGGTTACTGTTCTTCTGGTTAATGAAGATCTGGAGCAGACCATGCTCGATGTTGAGTTCGCCCAGGAGCGTGATTTCATACTGATGAATCACACTGGTGACGAGGCTTTCATTTGGGACACGCCTGAGCTTGCAGTCGTATTCGTTCCTTCTGATGAGGTCCGTCCCACTGCGTTACCAGAGGTGTTTGAAGGTCTGCCGCAGGATTATTCGGCTGAAATAGAACGGGGCGATGAAACTTATCTGGTGACCGTCGAAACCGTCAGTAGTGGCGTGCTTTATATAGCGAAAAATATCACCCACTTTGAGAGACGTGAGGCGCTTTTTGGAATCGTGCTGGTAATCATGGCAGTCGTCATTCTCGCGTTCAGCTTGCTACTCGCCGTGTTTAGCAGTCGGCGAATTGTCAGGCCGCTGAAGCTTCTTTCAGAACGAATCAGCAGAATTCCTGTGGGACCCAACATGCCTCGCATGGAGTCCGACTACAGCGATGTCGAGTTGCACTCCATTGCACTGACATTTAATAGATTTTTGGACGAACTCGAATCGTACGTGCGCCGAGAGCAATCGTTGTTGAACTTAGCCAGTCATGAGCTGAGAACGCCTATAGCCGTGATGTCAGGCGCGCTGGAAGTCATCGAGTCCCGCGATCAACTGAGCGATAAAGATCGCGCCACACTTTTGCGGGTGCGGAGATCCTGCGATGAGATGAGAGACAACGTCAACATTCTGCTCCAACTGGCGCGTCGAGAACCGGAGGACAGAGTCCACGAAATCATCGAAGTGAGCCCCGTTGCGCAGCAAGTTATCAGTGATCTGAAAATCAGCCTAAATGGCACCGACCGAGTAAAGCTAAATACAGTTTCTGAGCTTCGTGTGAAAGCTGACCCTGCGATGGCGAGCATGCTCTTGCGCAATATTATTCAGAATGCAATGCAGCATACCAAAGGCGAGATTCAGGTAACGGTGTCGGAAAGGTCCGTCGAAATAGAAGACAGCGGTACCGGTCTGTCGGCCAACCAGCAGGCAATTCTTATGCGCCAAAAGTCACTTTTGAACGACGGGACAGCTTTAAGCGGATTGGGCCTCTACATCGTCACCCTGATGGCCGAAAGACTCCGCTGGCTGCTTGAAATTACCCAAACGAATGAAAACGGCACAAAAATACGCCTGAGTCCCCAGCAATGCGCCAACAAACTCTAATATTTATTCTTTCCAGCTTGGGATTGCTGACGCTGAGCCGTCTCTCGCTCGTTGCGTGGCAGTGGCAACGTGTGAGTGCGGGTGGCGGTCTGTGGCCCGTACTGAAAGGTGGGTTGCGTATTGATGCGGCGCTAGTGGCTATGTTGGCCGGGCTTCCCTTGTTGCTATCGCCTTGGTTGGGGCATTATGAATTAGCTAGCATTATCACCATTGCATGGCTTCTGGTTTCCTGGTTCTTGCTTGTGCTCTTAGAAGCATCTACCCCGCAATTTATTTTTGAGTATGACACGCGGCCCAACCGATTGTACGTTGAGTATCTCAAGCACCCCAAGGAGGTATTCGGTATGCTGTGGCGGGGCTACAAGCTGGTAATCCTGGGCGCATTGGTCTTGATTGTGCTTCTGGTTTGGCTAGGATTTCAGCTCTTTGGGGACATGCGAACAGATACTGCGCTTCCTTGGTGGCAAGCGTTTCTATACACCATCGTGTGCGCACCGTTACTGTTCTTGGTTATCAGAGGGACGCTCAGCCATCGGCCGATTAATCCATCAACCGTCGCCTATTGCGGCGATGGCATGCTTAACACTTTACCGCTCAATTCGTTATACAGCGTGCTGTATGCGATCTACAGCATAAAGAACGAACGCTCCGCTTCCGATGTCTACGGAAAAATGGAAGAGGACGAGATCCGGGATGTCGTGAACCAGTGTGCCGACATCACCCCCGTGAGCACCGAAATACCCACTCTTCATCGTCATGAGCCGACTTGCAAGAGGGCGAAGCCGCTCAATATTGTGATTATAGTGGAAGAGAGCCTGGGGGCGCAGTACGTCAGCAGCCTCGGTGGCGCTGATCTGACGCCGAATATCGACAGGCTGTCAGGACAGGGGTGGAATTTTACCCGGACCTACGCAACCGGAACGAGATCGGTGCGGGGCCTCGAGGCTGTTGTTGCAGGATTCCCGCCGACTATTTCCGACGCTGCGCTGCGCCTATCTGGCGCGCAACGCAATTTTTTCACCTTGGCGCAGCTGCTTAAGCTGCATGGCTACTGCTCTCGATTCATCTATGGAGGCGAAGCCCACTTTGATAATATGAAAGGCTTCTTCCTCGGTAACGGTTTTGACGAACTTCACGATATCCATACCTTTGAGGCCCCAAACTTTGTTGGGACATGGGGAGCCTCTGACGAGGATATGTTCAACAAGCTCGACTCGTTATTGAGCAGCGCCCCGGAACATCCTACGTTCACACTGGCATTTACGGTCAGTAATCACTCGCCGTGGGAGTATCCCGCCGGGCGCATCGCGGTAAATGGTGATCCGGCCACCACAGAGAATACGGTTCGGTACGCTGATTGGGCTTTGGGGCAGTTTTTTGAAACGGCCAAATCCTCTTCGTATTGGCAGGATACCGTGTTTCTCGTGGTAGCCGACCACGACTCGAGGGTGCACGGAGCCAACCTCGTTCCGTTGCGGCATTTTCACATTCCGGCTCTCATACTGGGCGCGGACATTCAACCTCGACATGACGATCGGGTGATCAGCCAAATCGATCTGCCCACTACCTTGCTATCCCTGGCTGGAGTTCAGGGTGATCATCCCATGATTGGACATGATCTCACGCAGGAGGGCGGCGGGCGAGCAATGATGCAGTACGGGGATAATTACGGGTACCTCAAAGACGGCTCTTTATTGGTTCTCCAGCCGCATCGATCACCCACCCAGTATCGTTATGCGGCCCCGGATGCGTATACGCAAGAGTGCGTGGATTCTAATCTGCTGAAAGAAGCAATGAGCCATGTTTTGTGGCCTTCCTGGGTCTATAAAAATAATTATTACACCCTGCCAGAGCTGCAGAAATGAGGTCGGCTATCTGTTGATAGATTCTTGATCTTTGATTGACGAATTATTGTCGTTGTAACCCGTATTCTAGCCCTGTTGCTTTACCACAAGATAGGGCTAAGCGTTGTTATCCGTTCCAGACATTTTGCACTCCAGAACCCATCTTTTGGAGCATGATCCGGCGTTTGTGTCGACCCATGGCGCGCAGGTTATGCGCTTTCTGGTATTCGGCGGTGCGGCCACGGCCATCCACTGGACTGTGATGTGGTCGCTTGGCATTATCGGCTTCCTTCCGATTGTAGCCACCTCAATGGGGGCGGTGGTCGGTTCCGTCGTCAACTACATCTTTCAGTTTTTTTGGACTTTCAATGGCGTTAGTCGCCATGAGAAGGCTATCCCTGTTTATGTATGCACGGTGGTACTGGCATGGGTAGCGAATGCCGGCTTTTACTACCTATTGACATTGTTCTCCGAAATGGGCGCTGCGGTCGCCCAAGTTTCCACGAGCATCGCCGTGGCCGCGATGAATTTCATTCTTTACAAAAGGATCGTGTTCCATGAACGCGTTAGTTGAGAAGTGGCCCCGTAAACTGCCCGGGGGCTCCACTGAGCTGTCAGTGGTAATTCCCATGTACAACGAGCATGAAGTTATTCCGGCCATGTATGAGCGGATCACTACTGTGTTGGCTCGTTTAAATGTGTCTTACGAGCTGGTTCTGGTGGATGACGGAAGCCGGGATGGTACGCCCAACATGATTAAGGCGCTCGCTGAAAGGGACACGGCAATAACTGCGGTTTTTCTCAGTCGAAATTTTGGAAAAGAAGGGGCGCTTACGGCGGGCCTGGCGCACGCCGTTGGAGCGGCGGTCGTCATAATGGATGCCGATTTGCAAGACCCGCCCGAGCTCATTCCGCAAATGATGCAGGAATGGAAGAAGGGCGCAGACGTTGTTTGCATGCGTCGCCGGTCCCGCAGAGGCGAGTCCTGGTTCAAGCGCCGTAGTGCCCACCATTTTTATCGACTTCTCAACGCGATCAGTGATGTCGAGATACCGCCCGATACCGGAGACTTTCGGCTGTTAAGCCGTAAGGCGGTCTATGCCTTGCAGCAGCTGAATGAACGCAACCGGTATATGAAAGGACTGTTTGCCTGGATTGGTCTTCCAACAGCAATAATTGAGTACGACCGTTTGCCGCGTGTTGCGGGCGTGACGAAATGGGATTACTTGAGTCTGTTCAATCTGGCATTCCAGGGGATTACTTCTTTTTCCGTAGCCCCGCTGAGAGTCGCGATGGCCGGCGGAGCGATCACAGCGTTTCTAGGTGTACTGTTTACGCTGTGGATTGTAGTCAAGGCGTTGGTGTTGGGCGATCCAGTGCAAGGCTACCCATCGCTTATTGCGATGATCACGATTCTCGGCGGTGTACAACTATTGTCGATCGGGTTGGTCGGTGAGTATGTCGGAAAGACTTATTACGAGACCAAGCAACGTCCCGTTTATATCGTCCGCGATGTCATGCGTAGTGGCAGGGCAGCGGGTGAGAACACCGGTCGGTCTGACGGGAAAGCAGAGCAAGAGAGCTATCATGCAGCAGCGTAGTAACGCAGTAGCTTGGGTAGTGTTGGTGATGGTCCTTTTGCTGCAGCTGGTGTCCATGGAGCTTGTCCCGTTTTATGACACAAGCGAACCTCGCTATGCGGAGATGGCCAGAGTCATGGCGCAAACCGGGGATTGGATCACTCCGTGGTTTAACGTCGATGTCCCATTTTGGGGCAAGCCGCCGCTGTCTTTCTGGGCACAGGCACTCTCAATGAAGGTGCTTGGCGTCACTGAATTTGCGGGTCGTTTGCCGTCCTGGCTATGCCTCATCACGACCAACATCCTGCTTTTGACCGCGCTCAAATCGATGCGGGGCATTGGTGTCGCGCTCTGGGCTGCCATCATTTACAGCACCTGTACCCTTGTCTACATCAGCTCTGGCGCGGTACTTACCGACCCGTTCCTCGCGCTTGGCACCACGCTTTCGTTGGTTTCCTTTGCGAGGGTGATAGATAGCGGCGAACGCCCCGTAGTCGGGTCAGTCGGCCAACAACCGAGCAGCTCGGGAAATCGGCGAAATGCCGACGTTCGGTGGTGGCAATATGGATTCTTCTTGGGGCTAACGATCGGTCTCTTGGCGAAGGGCCCTTTGGCCGCACTCATAATCTTTGCCCCGATCACAGTGTGGTGGTGGCTGACGCGAAAGGCGACGTCTCTTACCGCGCTGTTGCCATGGCGAAACGGGCTGTTGCTAACGGCTCTCTTGACTCTCCCCTGGTATGTCGCGGCAGAGATCAAAACACCGGGTTTTCTTGACTACTTCATCGTGGGCGAGCACTTTCGGCGGTTCTTAGCTCCGGGATGGGCCGGTGACCTCTATGGGAGTGCTCATAGGAGAACCTATGGAATGATATGGGTCTATTGGATACAGGCCTCGTTTCCTTGGGGGCTATTAGCACTGGCCGCCCTGGGAGGTGCGGTTTTTAGCCCGAAGTTGCGGTCGGCGGCGCAAGCTGTCTACGGAGATCCACTATTCTTTTACTGGGTGACTGCCGCACTGTTCACCCCCGTTTTCTTTACCTTCTCTGCCAATATCCTTTGGACTTATGTGCTTCCATCGCTCGCTGGCTTTAGTATCCTGGCTGCGATGCTCGCGCAGGAAGTGAGAGCTCGATATTCGATACCCAGGGTCAAACTGATTACAGCGGCGGCGCTGGTTCCCCTGGTGGTTCTGGCAGGAAGTTTGGTGGTGTGGATTAATCCAGATCTGCGCAATACCGAACGGGAGCTCGTGCGATACGTAATACGTCAGCCAGGGCCTTCGAGCCCCCTGTTCTATCTTTCGGAGCTGCCCTTTTCGGCCCGGTTCTATTCGTCAGGACGTGCTAGGGCGATAAAAGAAGCAGAGCTTCAACAAATCGCACAACAGGACAAAACCTTCTATTTGGCAGCTCCTAAAACGGAGCCGGAGGCTGTTTACGTTGTTTCGGGAAAGAGACTGACCCCGGTGTTTTCAAACAGGCGGTATAACTTGTTGAAGGTGTCTAAGGCCGATTCTTCCTTAGTGGCCGTGCGGAGCGATCCAAACTGACCAGTGGTCCATGCGAGGCGATCCCAGAAGTTCGGATCGCCTGCGGGCGATAAGGGCGCTCGCCGCGCGGCCGGTATCCACAATCCTTCTATTGGGCGGGGGCAGCCATTGCCAGGGAGAAGACACAGATAGTTGATGCCTTGAGAGACACATACCTACTATCCGAGTTGCTCGATACCCTGGAGCTTGCCCGAAGCAGCTACTTCTACCATAGAGCCCGCATGCATATCCGTGACAAATACGAGGATACGCGCCTTGCGATTACCGAAATCTTCAATGGCAACCACCGTTGCTACGGATACCGACGGATCCATGCCGCCCTTCGTCGGCATGACACGCGTATCTCTGAGAAGGTGGTACGCAAACTGATGTCGCAGGAGCAACTGGTCGCTCATCGGTCACGCCGCCGTCGATACAACTCTTATTGTGGCGAAGTCGGACCCGTTCCCGAGAATCTCCTCGCAAGAGACTTCCAGGCCAGCGAACCGAACCAGAAGTGGCTGACTGACATCACGGAATTCCAGCTTCGCGCCGGTAAGGTCTATCTCTCTCCCATGATCGACTGCTTCGATGGCAAGGTGGTGAGCTGGGCGATTGGTACCAGGCCGGATGGGCAGTTAGTCAACGCCATGCTCGACGCCGCCATCACCACGCTCATTACCGGCGACAGGCCGATAATCCACAGCGACAGAGGCGCCCATTATCGCTGGCCCGGTTGGCTGCAACGTATTAAGTCTGCGGGTCTTGTCCGTTCGATGTCTCGCAAAGGATGTACGCCTGATAACGCGGCCTGTGAAGGCTTCTTCGGTCGCTTGAAGAACGAGATGTATTACCGCCGTAACTGGGCAAATGCGTCAGTAGAGCAGTTCATGCGGGAACTGGATGCCTACATCCGATGGTATAACGAGCAACGAATTAAGCTCTCACTGGGAGCCTTGAGCCCCATCGAGTATCGGCGCCATATGGGAATCCCAACATAAACGCGTCCAAGAAATCGTCCGCACCCCCGCTTCGTCAAGCCACTCTATTCAAACCTGACCCTAGATGAGGCGCAGGAAGCCCTCGTGGATTTTTCTGGCGAACGGTTACCCGTCATAAGTGCCGCAGAACCAGCACGGTTGCTTGACGTTGTCTACAAATCTGCGGTTCTGGAAAAATATAGTGCGCTCAAAAGGTCTGTTGATGCGAGCGAGAAATCAAAGCTCGAATATTCGCTGGGTCGAAACAGCTGAATGTCCAGTGGGGCAAAGCCGTGGGCCTGCCCAGATTAACTTGCTAAAGTTCGGGACACAATGACGCCGGCCCAGATCAGGACAGTGAATACGATTGTTAAGAATACTGCGGCGCTGCCGAGGTCTTTGGCGCGCCCGATCATGGGATGATGGTCGAGGGTGATGGTGTCTGCGAGGGCCTCGATACTCGAGTTCAGTAACTCAACGACCAGTATCAGAAAGAGGGGGCTGAGAAGTAGGAATATCTCGGTAAGGCTGCGTCCTAGCCAGACTGCTACCGGTATCAGCACAATTACAAGAAGCAGTTCTTGACGGAAAGCGGCTTCATGGCGGAACGCCGCCGTAAGACCTCTGAAAGAGTAACGTATCGCGCTAAGCAGACGGGCTGGGCCACCTCTACTTTTGTAGGGGGAAGGATCCGAAGTCATTGAGTTGTCATCCAATGGGTGGCCGCCATTATAGGGTCGCGTACACGCTAGATCCACCGACGTACTTTGTCTTTATACGCGAGGAAATCTGCACCGAATTTCTCTTGGAGCAATCGCTCTTCGGGAAGAATCTGATAACGGTTGATGTACAACGCAAAGCCAACTATAAGCAGCGCCGATACCAGATTACCCAGGAATAGCGCCCACCCGATCAGAACAAGCATTACGCCCAGGTACATGGGGTTGCGGCTATAGCGGTATATACCGGAAGTGACGAGTGTCGCTGCTTCAGCGGGTCTTCTCGGATCGACCGTAGTGCGGGCATGCTTGAATGTGGCAACGCCTGACAAGCTGATGGCAAGGCCCAGCAGAGCGGTGGCTGCACCCCACGCCCCGCTGTGGATCCACGGAAATGCAAACCCTGGAAACAGCATGGATGACACCCACATAAGGACGCCCGTCGCCAGCATGATGACGGGCGGAGGAATGAGGAGCTCAAGTCGATTCATGGCTTTCTCGCGTCAGTCTTATTCGGCCAGCAGCAGCGCGTCGAGGTCGAGAATCGTGATCTTGCGCTGCCCGGTTTGGCGGATCCATCCGGACTCTTCAAATTCCCCCAGTCTGCGGCTGACCGTTTCGGGAGTGGTGCCCATGAACGAGGCGAGATTTTTGCGACTCATCGGCAGGCTGAAAGTGCTGGCGTTCTCTTGTTCCGCTTGGTCGGCCAGGTACTGTGCCAGACGGGCATTGATTGACGCAGTGGCAATGGCCGCGGTTTGCTTCTCGCTGGTGCCTAGGCGCCGGGACAGCTCGCCCAATACGTGCAGACTGATGTCCGGATATTGAAGCAAAAGCTCGCGCACGTCGGCTCGTTTGATCGTACAGACCTCCGATGACTGCATGGCTTCAGCATAGGAGTCATGCTCCGTCGACGAAAACAGGGCGAGCTCTCCCGCAAAATCGCCCGGGTTCAGGATGCGCATAAGCTGTTCCTTACCGGAGTCGGCAAGCCGATACACTTTGACCTTACCTTTATGGACAATGAACAGCTTGTCGGAAGGGTCGCCGGCGCGATGGATGAATTGCCCGCGCTCGTAGGTGCGCATGGTTGCTTTGCCAGCAATCACCGAGAGCGCTTTGGTGGGCAGGTGGTTAAAGATCGGTACACGCGAAACGCACAAGGCGGGCACATGCTCACAGGTCGTGTGAGTAGGTTCTGAAAGAGAATCGATGTTCATGCTAGAACACTCCTGTACGGCTGAGACTGTTGAGATGAACCCTCCGGCGGGTTGGCCGGAGTGTTGCTTTTGGCGTCAAGCTTGATTCATGTGACGGCGCTTTTACTGTCCCACGGTTTATGCGGCTTGGCCATCGACGCTGCGGCTTACTGTGCTATGAGAAGGCTGGGCGTTGCTGCCTCGAGCGCGATAGCGTATGAGTCTAACGGCATTGAGTGTTACCAGCAGCACACTGAGCTCATGAACCAGCATGCCCGACGCCAGGAAAATCTTGCCCAGCAGCACGCCGGCGAGCAACAGGACCACGGTACCCACCGCCAAGATGGTGTTCTGTTGCATGTTGCGTACCGTGGCTTTGGCCAGGGAATAGGCATGCGCGAACTGATCCAGCCGGTCTGACATCAGGACAATGTCCGCGGTTTCCATAGAGATGTCGGTGCCGCCCACTCCCATGGCCAGGCCGACGTCGGCGGTGGCAAGAGCTGGGGCGTCGTTGATGCCGTCACCCACCATGGCCACTCGGTAACCCTGGCTTTTCAGCTCATTGACCCACGTCACTTTGTCCTGCGGTAGCAGTTCGGCGTGTACGGCGTCCAGGCCCAGCTCATTGCCTACCAACTGCGCCGTATGGCGGTTGTCGCCGGTCAGCATGAACGTTTTCTTCACGCCCGCCTGTCGCAACTGTTCAATCGCAAGCTTGGCTTCGGGTTTGATCTGGTCGGCGATCGAGATAACACCTGACAGTTGCTTGTCGATGGCGATCAGCACGGCGGTATTGCCTGCTTTTTCGCGGTCGGTGGCGTAGTCTTCGATGTGCTCGTCGATGGATACGCCCTGGTCAGCCATAAGCTTGCGGTTGCCGATGGCCAGATGCTGCCTGCCCACGGTGGCGATCATGCCGCCGCCCTTGATGATGGCGACATCTTGCGGTTCTTTGGTCAACGGCAGTTCGCGTTTCCTGGCTTCGGCCACAATGGTCTGCCCCAAGTGGTGTTCCGAAACCTTCTCGGCGTCGGCCACCAGGCGCAGCAGCGTGTTGTCGTCCAGGTTCCAGCTCTTTACGTCAGTGACTTCAGGTTTGCCCTTGGTGAGCGTGCCCGTCTTGTCGAAGACGACGAGGTCAACCTTGGAGAGTTTCTCCATGATTTCGCCGCCCTTGACCAATACCCCGTTACGCGCACCGTTACCGATGCCGGCCACCATGGATACGGGTGCCGATATAACCAGGGCGCCGGGACAGGCAATGACCAGGAAGGTCAGGGCCAGTTCGACGTTGCGTGAGAAGACGTACACCAGAATCGACATGATCACGATGGCCGGCGTGTAAATCTGGGCGAAGCGATCCAGAAACTTCTGCGTGGTGGTCTTGGATTCCTGAGCCTCTTCCACCATTTCGATGATCTTGGCAAACGTGGTGTCGTCGCCGATACGGTCGGCGGTGACTTCGATATAGCCATTGTCGATGATAGTGCCGCTGAACACGCGGTCGCCCAGGGACTTACTAGCCGGGACGGATTCACCGGTAATGGCGGCTTCGACAATCAGTGCCTGGCCTGAAACAATGGCGCCGTCAATGGCAACCTTTTCGCCGGAACGAATCAGTACTCTATCCCCTTTGACCACTTCATCGACGGGCAGTTTGATATGGCCTTCGGGACGAATCACGGTGGCTTCGGTCGGGGTCTGGTCGATCAGGTTACGCAGGGACGAACGCGTCTTTTCCAGGGTGCGCGATTCCAGATACGCCCCAAAAATGAAGAGGAAGGTGACAACCGCCGATTCGACGTATTCGCCGATGATCAAGGCGCCGATGACGGCGATGGTGACCAGCAGTTCAATGCTGAACGCCTTCATGCGCAAGGCCTTGAAGGCTTTGATGGCAATAAAATAGCCGGCGAACAGGGAAGACGCGATCAGGACGTAATCCTTCTCTTGCGAAAGCCCGGCGAGGTGCAATGCCAAGGCAATAAACAGCAGCAGACCTGTGACGCCAGCGATATGGGAATTATTTATTTGTTTCATGTCGTGCTCCAGTGCATCCGGGTTCTCAGTGTTGGATATCGGCCGCACTATGGCGGCCGATTCCCAATCCTTCTTGTTTAAGAAACCTTCTTGGACAGGACAGGGTAGCCAAGCCGTACGATGGCGTTTTCCAGCGCGTCGGCGTCGGTTTTAGAACTATCGAATTCAGCCCGCACGCGCCCGGAGTTGAACATCACCTTGACTTCATTTACGCCGTCGACTTTCGCGACAGTATTTTCGATCTTCTTTACACAGGAAGGGCAGGTGAAGGGTTCCATGTTGAAAACGACTTTTTGCATGATGTGCTCCTTGTTGATGAATGGATGACTTCATCGTAAGGCGCAAAGACGCTTTCATCCATTGACGGGTGACAAGTTTCAGAACGGCTAGGAATCAATGGTTATGCGGGTCATTCTCATTCATGGTCTTTTTCTCAAGATCAATATTGTGAAGAGTGAATATAAAAAATATTCCTTTTATTTGAAAGGTGACTGTCGTCAATTTTTTTTCCCGTGAAGCTGGGTAGCATGATTTTTGTTCACCAAATGCGTTATTAAGAAACGCATGGACGACCACTTTTCTTACTTGCTCTGGAGTTAATCATGAAATCACCTTTACACCTCGTTGTTGCCGCTTTGTTGGCATTGCCCCTCAGCACCATGGCTGGTACAGCCATGGCAGGAAACACCACGCATAGTCATGGTCATGAAGTGCATGGCACCATGGAGTTGAACCAGGGTCAGAAATGGGAGACTGATGCAGCGCTCCGCCAAGGTATGAGTGAGTTGCATCAGATCGTTTCGACGGGTCTGGACGGCGCCCACGCAAATACCTTGAAGTCAGATGACTATAAAAAAATGTCCGGGGAGATCATGACTCAATTCACCTATATCGTCGAAAACTGTGATTTGGAGCCCGAAGCAGACACTCAACTCCACATCCTGCTGGGTAATATCATTCAAGGAGTCGAAGTCATCGAAGGCAAGGTGTCCGGCGAGCAGCCGGAAAACGGGTTGGTCAAAATGGCTGAGGCGCTGAACAGCTACGGGTTGCATTTTGATCACCCGAACTGGGGGAATTTTGATGTTTCCCACTGACCACATATAAATCTACTTTAGACACCCCGATTTTGGCTACCCAGCCAAGCCGGGGTGTTTGCACATTTACTAACGCATATCAAAAATCTCTTGGTGAAAGTTGTTTTTGTTCAGCCCATGTTCTGTCAACCCTTCGCGAAGCGCGCGGCTAAAACCGGCTGGATCACAGAACCATATCGAGGCGTCTCGCCAATCCGGTATTGCAGTACGCAGCTTTCCGGTCGTCAGGCGACCATTCCGTTCAGTGATCAAGACGTGCAGCCGGATACCGGCTTGCTCGGCAAGCTGACTGAGGCGTTCGATAAACTCGCTGGCGGGTTCCGCCGTGCTGTACCAAAGGTCGATCTTGCGTCCGTCGGGCTGTACGATCAGTCGGATAATGGCCAGCACCCGGTGAGTCTTGGAGAAATGGCGATGGGGGAATTGTTTTATGAGTGCGAGAATAATCAGAATAACAGCCGCATAGAACTGTCCACTTGTCCACTTGTTCAGGCAGACCGCGCTGGGATGTCAGTCACTCGACAAACTGGGAGCGCGGGGCTTGCGTACCTCCGGCTGGTTTGACCAACCTGCCCCAGGCCACCATCCATTTCGGCACAACTGTCCACAACCATTGAATGACGGAAACCACCAGCACAGTAATGTCCAGCCATTTGCGCAGCCGGTAGCTCTTGTTCATTCCGCCCAGAAAGGGTTCGATGGCGAAGGGGCGCAGTGCCAGTATCATGCCAACACTCATTGGCACCATGCTGAGTACCCCGGTGTAATTCACCAGGGAAGAGCGCAGCGAAAAAAAATCATAATGAGTCGAACGACTTCCTTGGTGAGTCTTTGGTTTTGCGCGCTTATGCCAGCACCCAAGCTGCCGTTGCAGTCAGCAATACCACCAAGGCGGGCGGCACGCGCCCGTAGACCAGCAGCGCAAAAGCGGCAAGCGCCAAGCCGAAATTGCTTCTGCTGTGGATGGCGCTGATCCATACCGGGTCGTATAAGGCTGATAGCAGGATACCCACCACACCGGCGTTGACCCCCGCCATCGCTGATTGCATGCCGCTGCGGTGACGCAGCGCTTCCCAGAATGGCAAGGCCGCGATCAGCACCAATAGCGCTGGCAGAAAGATAGTGCCCAGCAGTACCAAGCCGCCCGTCCATCCGCCCAGCGCGCCATCGGCCACTGTGCCGAGATAGGCTGTAAAGGTGAACAATGGCCCCGGTACGGCTTGTGCAGCGCCGTAACCCGCAAGAAAATCGGCATTGCTGACAAAGCCATCGGGTACGACAGTGGCCTGCAACAGCGGCAATACGACATGGCCGCCGCCGAACACCAAGGCGCCGGCGCGGTACACGCCGTCCACTAAAGCCACCACAGATGAACCCGTGGCTAAGACCGCCAAAGGCAAGCCAATCAGCAATATGGCAAACAACAATAGTGCGGCCATGCCCAGTTTGCGCGAGACCGGGTAGAAATGGGCTTTGCTGCTGGGTACTTGCGAGATCTCCAATCGCCACCAGCCTAACAACCCCGCTGCTGCAATGGCAGCCACCTGCCCGATCACCGAGGGCAGAATCAGAGTGAGCAAGGCTGCAAGGATGGCCAGGGTGGCGCGCCCACGATCCGGACACAAGGTTTTTGCCATGCCCCATACGGCCTGTGCCACGATAGCCACCGCAACGATCTTCAGCCCCTGCACCCAGCCCGACTCAGCCAGACCCTGACACTGGGCTATGCCATAGGCGAACAAAATCAGCGCGATGGCGGATGGCAGGGTGAAGCCGGCCCATGCGGCCAGCAAGCCCGGCCATCCCGCACGTCCCAGGCCCAACGCCATGCCCACCTGGCTGCTGGCCGGTCCCGGCAGAAACTGGCACAACGCCACCAGGTCGGAATAGCCGCGATCATCCAGCCAGCGGCGGCGCTCGACGAATTCGGTGCGGAAATAGCCCAGGTGGGCGATCGGCCCTCCGAAAGACGTCAGGCCCAGCTTGAGGAAGGCGACGAATACCTCAGTCACCGTGCCTTGGGTATTAGTTTTAAGTTCCGCATCTGTTGAATCTGTCATTCACCTGTGGCCTCCTGGGAAGATTCTTCTATAACATGTGAACAATGAAAACTCTCATCGAGGCAGGAATGGATAACAGAAATGGCAACCAGACTTGGCAAGAGGTTCTCGATTTCTGGTTTCCCGAGGGACGTTCGCTTCAGATTGACCCCGCGACACATAGAGATTATTGGTTCTGGCGAATGCGGGGTGGCGCAGATCGCGAGATTACGAGCCGCTTTTCGGATCTGACGGTAGAAGCTGCGGCAGGCCATCTTGATCATTGGGCATCTGAATCCGACGGAAGATTGGCGCTTATCATCGTACTCGATCAGTTTTCAAGGTCGGTGTGGAGAGACAGCGCCCGTGCCTTTGCTCAGGATACCGCCGCACTGGCCCTGGTCATGGAAGGCTTGTCGAATGGTCACTATGCGGCGCTGCCTACGCCTTGGTTCAAGATTGTTTATGGCCTGCCTCTGGGGCATTGCGAGGGGGCCAATCACCTCGACCGTCTTGATCTTCTCATCAAGCTTCGTGAAGACGTCGCAGTACAAGTGCCCGTACACCTCTTGCCGATATACCAATCTTTGGTGAAGCAGGCTTATGATGTAAGGGAGATTATTGCCGCTTTTGGACGGCATCCCCACCGCAACCAGCTTCTTGGCCGCCGATCGACTCCTGACGAAGAAACCTACATAGCTAAAAAACAGTTTCCCCATTTGCGAGCATTTCAACGCTGATTTCTCAACCGTTCTGCCGCACCGGTAAGCTGATTAGGGAAGCTCTGAATCATCCGAGCGGTAAGCAGGCGCCCCGGTTTCGGTCGTCAGAAAGCCCCCAACCGCAGGGCCAGTGCAGCTAGGGTGGCAAGCAATACCGGTAGTGTCAGCACGACTCCCACCTTGAAATAGTATCCCCAGGTGATTTTCACGCCTTTTCGAGTCAGCACGTGCAGCCATAAGAGCGTTGCCAGGCTGCCGATGGGCGTAATCTTCGGGCCGAGGTCGCTGCCGATCACGTTGGCATAAATCATGGCTTCCTTGATGGGGCCGACCGCCTGGCTGGCATCGATGGACAGTGCGCCTACCAGTACCGTGGGCATATTGTTCATGACGGAAGAAAGCAGGGCGGTCAGCAGGCCGGTGCCCAGCGTGGCGGCCCATATGCCCTGGTCCGCCATGGCATTGAGCCATCCGGCGATCATGTCGGTTAACCCGGCATTGCGCAGGCCATAGACGACCAGATACATGCCCAGCGAGAACACCACGATGGGCCAGGGAGCTTCGCGCACCACCTTGCGGATGCTGATTACATGGCTGCGCCCGGCGACCAGCAACAGGATGAGCGCGCCTGAAGCGGCAAGCGCGCTGACGGGAATACCGAAGCCTTCCAATGCGAAGAAGCTGATCAGCAGGAAAGCGAGTACATACCAGCCTGCGCGAAACGTCGCCCGATCGCGGATGGCGTCCGCCGGCGCCTTGAGCTGGCCGGCATCGTAATAGGTTGGGATGCTGTTGCGGAAGTAAGTCAACAATACGACCAAGGTTGCGGCCACGGAGACGAGGTTGACCGGCATCATGACTGCCGCGTATCGCGCAAAACTGATATCGAAGAAGTCCGCCGATACGATATTCACCAGGTTCGAAACGATGAACGGAAGGCTAGCCGTATCGGCGATAAAGCCGGCGGCCATGACGAAAGCGAGCGTTGCCGCCGGCGTGAAACCCAGGGCGAGCAGCATGGCCATCACGATGGGGGTCAGTATCAGCGCCGCCCCGTCGTTGGCGAAGAAGGCGGATACGGCTGCGCCAAGCAGAATGATCAGGGCGAACAGCAGCCGGCCCCGGCCCCCGCCCCAGCGCGCCACGTGCAGGGCCGCCCACTCGAAGAAACCCGCTTCGTCCAGCAGCAGGCTGATGATGATGATGGCAATAAAGGTGCCTGTGGCGTTCCAGACGATATTCCAGACGACGGGAATATCGTTGAGGCTGACTGCGCCGAAAGCCAGTGCCAGCCCAGCGCCAAGGCTGGCGCTCCAGCCGATATTGAGACCTTTCGGTTGCCAGATGACCAGCACGATGGTGAGTAGGAAAATAAGCAGTGCGACAACCACGGGGAATTCTCTTTATTTCAGGAATGGTGAAACGCCGTCTTGTGACGGCGGGCAGGGCGGTTCTAGGGGGCGCCTTACAGGGAAGGCGTGATATGGCTGATTCGTTCGAGTGCTTCTTTGAGCTGCGCGGGGTTGTTCTCCAGGTCTTTCAGCGGCAAGGACAGGAAGGCCTCGATGCGCGCCCTTAGAATGCGATAAGCCGTGTCGAACGCGGCATCGATCTGGCTGTCGGTGCCGGTGGCGTGGGCTGGGTCTTCCACGCCCCAGTGGGCGCGCATGACCTGACCCAGGTAGGCGGGGCATTCTTCACCGGCGGCGTTGGCACACACGGTGATCACGATGTCAGGCGTGGCTGGCAGGTCATCCCAGGATTTGCTTTCGTAGCCGAGCGTCGAAATGCCTTCTCGCGCCAGCAGAGCCAATGACCTTGGATGCACTTCCCCCGTGGGGCGGCTGCCGGCGCTCATCGCCCTGTAGCCCGTCGGGGCAAGGTGGTTGAAGGTGGCTTCGGCCAGAATCGAGCGGCAAGAGTTGCCGGTACACAGGAACAAGACATTCATTTGCTGTTTCCCAGGGCATCGAGTTCGCGCTTGATGGCGACACGGTCGAGAGTGGTCAGCGGCAAGCTGGTGAAAATCTTGATGCGGTTTGCGATCTGCCGAAAAATCTTGTCGAAATGTTCCCGATTTTTTTCAGGAGACCCCTGGAATGCTGCCGGGTCTTCGAACCCCCAGTGGGCCGTGATGGGTTGGCCGGGCCACACGGGGCACTGTTCGCCCGCGGCGTTGTCGCAAAGCGTAATCGCGAAATCCATTTGCGGCGCCTCAGGTGTCGCGACTTCGTCCCAGCTTTTGCTGCGCAAGCCGTCAATGGGCAGCTGAACCGATTGAAGAAGATCGAGCGTCAAGGGGTTGACGTGAGCCCCCGGGTGGCTTCCCGCGCTATACGCTTTGAAACGGCCATTTCCCAACTGATTGAGCAGCACTTCCGCCATGATGCTGCGGGCGGAATTCCCAGTGCAGAGGAACAGGGTGTTGTAGATTTTGTCTGACATAGCGAACATGTTTCCTTGGAGCATTCCCATAACCGGGTGGAGGGAATGCGGTTGCGACTACTGAACTTTGTCGGTTGTGGAACAGATGTCACGGCTTAGGGGCAAGCAGGGGTTGCCGCCGCAGCAGTTTTCCGTCAGGTAGGCGAGTAGCGAGCTCATGGCGCCGTACTCTGCTGAATAGAAGACAAAGCGGCCTTCCTGGCGCGACGTCAGCAGACCTGCGTGGACGAGTTCCTTGAGGTGAAAGGTCAGGGACGATGGTGGCACCTCAAGCAACTCTGCCAGTCTCCCGGCGTGCAGCCCTGTAGGGCCTGCTTGTACCAGCAGACGATACGCTTCCAGGCGAGACTCATGGGCGATTGCGGCCAATGACCGCACAGCGTCTTTGGAATTCATGGTTTTTCCAAGTGGCATTTAATTCTAAGTTAGAATAATTCTATAATAATAGAAATGACGAAATGATGACAGCACGCCTGCCGCCCGATTCCGCTCAACCTCCAAAATCATTATGAAACAGTTCACATCGCTACACGACGCTTCGCTGCCTGCTCTGGACGATTCCCTGCTCGATGCCCCAACGCACGAAAAGATCGCCATACCGGTCGATATCGCCCATCCTCCCCGTATCCTGTTGCTTTACGGTTCGCTGCGCGAGCGCTCGTACAGCAGACTTCTTATCGAGGAAGCCTCCCGCATCCTGCAACGCCTGGGTGCGGAAACACGAATTTTCGATCCGCTCGGGTTGCCGCAACCTGACAGCGTGCCGGCCGACCATCCCAAGGTTGCCGAACTGCGAGCCCTGTCACTATGGTCGGAAGGCCAAGTATGGTGCAGTCCCGAGCGTCACGGCACGATTACCGGCATCTTCAAAAGCCAGATCGACTGGTTGCCGCTTGAGACTGGTGGTGTTCGACCAACACAGGGTCGGACCTTGGCTGTCATGCAGGTTAGTGGCGGTTCGCAGTCCTTTAACGCGGTGAATGCTTTGCGCGTGCTAGGCCGCTGGATGCGCATGGTGACGATTCCAAACCAGTCGTCAGTGGCCAAGGCCTACCAGGAGTTCGACGAAGCAGGCCGGATGAAACCATCGGCCTACTATGACCGTGTCGTGGATGTAATGGAGGAATTGGTGAAGTTCACGTTGCTGGTACGTGGCCGATCAGAGTATCTAGTTGACCGTTACAGCGAGAGAAAGGCAGCTGAAGTGGAAGTGCTGCGGTTGGCAGGGGCTGCCATGGTGCATGAGCGTGAGGCCGAGCAGGCATAACCCAATCAAGCATGAGTGATATTTCAGGAAGAGATGGCCGCTCACCAAATATCTGAGTAAAGAGCACCGGATGTGGTGTGTCGATCTCGGAGATCATGCGTGTGACTTATAGAGATCATGCCCGTTGCGTTGGATCAGATCCGTCAGTTTGCATCGATTCAGATACCGGCGACTTTCCTATGACGCGAAACCCTTGTCGGCCGGAATCCCATCGACGCTCTCGGCAACCGCCGCACCAGCCGTTTGAACTGCTTGGCTCCGACTCATTGGCAGGTCGGGTGAAGGTCGCATCGACGAACCCTTCCTCGGTATTGACCTCCACGTAATTCCGGTAGTCGTAGAAATAGTGCTTGCCTTTCGTCACCCGGCGGGCCTGAGCATCGGCGCTATCGCGCACACCGACCTTACCCTTGGCTCTGACTTCCTCTGTGCGGTTAGGACGGGCCGCAACCATTGATGACAGCCCCGCGCGCCTCGATGACCTTCAAGCTCAGCCCCTCCAACTGCCGGTTAACCTCGGCCCGGAGCGTCGCGTCCAAGCCTGCGGCCACCAACTGATTACGGAAGCGGTAGATCATTGTCGAATCCGGTAACGCCACGCCATGATCGAACCGTCCGTCAAAAGTATCAAAAACAAACGGGGGGAGGTTGCTGTTTATGATCTTTAGCACATAAACCCATAGCGTCTCTGCTACCGCAGACCGCGCTGCTCCAGGTTCGCTCACTCGCTCATCCCTGACGGGACTGGCCTTCGCCAGCCTTGCACATCCCTGACGCCTACGGCCCAGCTTTCCAGTTTCGGGCCTGCGCGCTCGCGCTTGCCTGCGGGCAGCACCAGATACGGCCGTTGCCTGTCCAGCCATCTTTCCTGACTTCATCACCTTGTCCGCGACTGTAGCCCGTGGCCGCGTGCCGTCAAGGTGCGCCAGGCCGTGTCCTCGGCTGCGCCTGCGGGCCGCACCAACCTGACGCTTTCCTCCTTGACGGCCCACGTTCGTGGGCTCCTGACCGTCGCGGGCGACGAACTCAGGAAAGACGGTGGCAACGAGGCCAACCGGGTTCTTCGTGCCGACCGCACATCAACAGCTCAAAAGCTTTGGGCTCGAATCTTGGAATCCGGTGTGCGGTGAACAGCAAACCCTTTTTCTTTGTCAGGAGAAATCCCATGCTTGCATCCCGTTTCGGTTCTTTGTCTCCGGTACTTCGCAGCGACCGCCCGCTGTCCGACGATCAGATCAGGGCCGTGGTTCCGTCCATCTATGCCGACGCGCCACACGGCAGCCGTTCAGAACGCTACAGCTACATCCCCACGGCGGCGGTGCTGACGGAACTACGGAAGGAAGGTTTTCAGCCCTTCATGGTGACGCAAACCCGCGTGCGTAACGAAGACCGACGCGAACACACCAAACACATGATTCGGCTTCGCCATGCCAATCAGGTGAATGACAGTATCGCCAACGAAATCATTCTTTTGAACTCGCACGATGGCACGAGCAGTTATCAGATGCTGGCGGGCGCTTTCCGCTTTGTCTGCGCAAATGGTCTTGTTTGCGGCGATACCGTGGCCGATGTACGTATCCCGCATAAAGGCGATGTGACCGGGCAAGTCATCGAAGGCGCGTATGAGGTGCTGGATAGCTTCGAGCGGGCGCAGGAATCCCGCGAAGCCATGCAAGCCGTCACGCTGGACGAGGGCGAAGCCCATATTCTCGCCCGCGCCGCGCTGGCCTTGAAATACCACGACCCGGACAAGCCCGCACCTATCACGGAAAGTCAGATTCTGTTGCCGCGCCGGTATGACGACCGCCGCCCCGATATCCGCCTGAACCGTTCCCTGTGGCTGCTGGCCGAGGGTATGCGTCAACTTAAAGCCTGATTCCCCTACGCGGCAGGGGCAGGCAGCCACCCTTGCCGCGTTATTCGTTGCTGCACTTCACAAACCGCAAGGAGTTTTATCATGAACGCGATCAACCCAACCGAAACCCAAGCCATCGACATCACCATGCAGGAAGTTGCCGCCCCGGCGCAAGACCTGATTTTGGTGCCACTGTCGCAGCTTCGTCCTTCAAAGCGCAATGTACGCAAGACCGCAGGCCAGTCTATCGACGCGCTGGCAGCCAGCATCGCCCGCGTGGGGCTGCTGCAAAACCTGACCGTGACGCTGGCCCGTGACGGCGAGCATTATGAAGTCGTGGCCGGTGGCCGTCGTCTTGCCGCGTTAAAGCTGCTGGCTAAGACCCGGCGACTCCCCAAAGATTGGGAAGTGCCGTGCTTGTTGGTGTTGGACACCAACGCCCGCACCGTGAGCCTGACCGAGAACGTACAGCGTGAAGCCATGCACCCCGCCGACCAGTTTGAAGCATTCGCCGCGCTGGTGATGGAAGGCCGACCCATCGAAGACATTGCGGCGGATTTCAGCGTGACCCCGCTGGTGGTACAGCGCCGCTTGAAGCTGGCGAACGTCTCGCCGCGTCTGCTGGACGATTATCGCGCTGATGCCGTGAACCTCGATCAGTTGATGGCCCTTGCCATCACCGACGATCACACGGCGCAGGAAGCCGCCTTTTATGAAGCGCCGGAATGGCAGCGCCAGCCCCACGCCTTGCGTGATCGGCTCACCGAGCGGGAAATCGATGCATCCCATGCGCTGGTGCGGTTCGTGGGGCTGAACGCCTACGAAGCCGCAGGCGGTGGCATCCGTCGCGACCTGTTCGCGCAGGACGATACCGGCGTCTATGTGGTCGATGCCACGCTGCTGGAAACACTGGTGCGCGAAAAGCTGGACAGCCACGCGGCAACGGTCAAGACCGAGGGTTGGGCATGGGTGGACGCCACGCCCGCCGCCACCTATGCCGATCTGCAAACCTTCCAACGCGCCCCGCGAGAGCGGCGCAATCCGACCAAGCGGGAAAGCGACCGCATGGAAAAGCTGGAAACCAAGATGCAGGCCATCGGGGAAGCGCTGGATATTGCGCTGGACGACGAGGACGAGGAAAAAGCCGACGCCTTGCAGGAGGAAGGCGACCGCGTGGGCGAACAATTGCAGGCGTTGGAAGATCGTTTGCTGGACTACAGCCCGAACGTCAAAGCCGCCGCCGGGGCTATCGTCACGCTTGACCGGCAAGGTCAGATTGTCGTGCATCGCGGCCTGATGCGCGAAGCCGAAGCCCGCGCATTACGTACTTTGGAACGGCTGCGGCAGGGTTTGAGCGGCGAGAACGACGAGAATGGCGATGGTGAAGATGCTGATCAGCCCAAACCCGCGTCTATGTCCGACCGGCTGGCGCAGCGCTTAAGCGCCCACCGCACCGCCGCGCTGCAAATCGAACTGGCCCGCAATCCACAAGCGGCGCTGGCGGCTGTCGTGCATGGCATGGTGCAGGCGGTTATGCCGGTGGGCCGCTTTTGCCATCACAACGTGCCGCTGGAAATACGCTTGATTGTGCAAGATCGTCTGGCAAGCCTGGCCCCGGATTGGCCGGAGTCGCCCGCCGCCCTGGCGCTGGCCGAATTGCAACAGGCAATGGGTGAAACCTTGCCACAGGATAGCGCCGAATTGTTCGCCGTCTTGCTGGCAACGTCGCAGGATGAATTGCTGCGGTTGATGGCCGTATGCGCAGCCATGACGGTGGATGCGATCACACCCCGCGCTACGCCCCTGCAACCGGGCATGGAACTGGCGCAGGCCGTGGGGCTGGACATGGCGGCGTGGTGGCAGCCGACCGCCGAAGGCTACTTCCAGCACATTTCCAAGGCCATGATTCTGGAAGCGGTGGGCGAGTTCGCGCCTGACCATGTTTCTCGGCTGGAAAAACTGAAGAAGGCCGAGATTGCCAGCGAAGCCGGACGGCTGGTAGACGGTACGGGATGGATGCCCGCCATCTTCCGGGCACAAGCATCGCAGGATGCCGCCACTGAAACAGAAACCAACACGGAAGAAGCGGTTGATGTGGTAGCCGCGTAATCCTCACGGTAGGTCTATGTCCTGGCTTCGGCCAGGACATTTTGCACTGGCGTGAAGTGATTCCAATAGGCGATTTTTGCCAGCGCCGACCGGCTTGTCGGCCCATCGAAGGCCGCACAAGCCGACCCGCCGCCCCCGATGTGGCCGGGGCGCGGCGGGATTCAATCAGCCTCGGTCCCAAGTCGTGCTCCGCCTTGGGGCCGAGGGTCAAAATCCGGGCGCTGCATTGCTGCGCCCGGCGCCAATCCCAAAGGCATATTAGCCGGACACAGCCCTACGGCTGGCCCGGTGTATCTCGCTTAGAACCTTGAGTCGCAAACTGCCGCCGCACCGTCAGTGGCTGGATGGTGCGGGAGCGGCTTGTGCGCGGTGTTTCCTCGCACCGCTTGAGGGTCTGGGGAAGTGTTCAATACGTTTACGCGGGTCGATCGACCCTCAAGTTGAGGCAGCACCGCCCCTTGGCCAAATGCCGCCCCATTTAGCCGCAGGGCGCAGGAAACAAGGCTTGTCATGAAAACTTCACGGATTATGCACAGGCTTGCGCACAGAATCTGTGGATAAGCCTGAGCGTGTCGGCGCAAGCGCCGCCGGGCTGTCGGGCTGCACCCCGTGCCGGTCTTGCCGTCACGGCCATTCGGCTTCAATCCCTCACGCCTTCGCGCCTGCGGCGCTGCGCACTCACGTTTGCCGGTTGCGCGACGCGCAACGACTGAAACACAGCCGCGTTTTACGCGGAAGTTCCCACCGCAAAACCAAGTGACATTGTAGGAGCTGTCTTGCTCCCGGTCATTGTGTCATGCCGTTCTCGGTTTCAAGGGTGGCGTGTCGCCGTGGGCGCCGCTTGCGGCCGCTGGCCGTCTTCGACCCTTGAAACCTGCGCTGCGCCATGCCCTTCGGGTTCCGGGCAATCCCGCCCTGAACACTGGAGAGCATCATGGACAACAACATCGCCGCGCTGAGCTATGACAACATGGACGAGACATGCACCCTGTATGTGCGCAGTCCCGGTGGCCGCTATAAGCTGGCCAGCGACGAACAGATTCTGGCGGCTGGCCGCAGCGCAGCGGAAAGTCTGGTTTCCACATCCTCGCCGGTCGATCAGCCGACCAAGGTGAAGCAGTTTTTCCAAGCCAAGCTGGCTGGGCTGGGGCACGAGTGCGCAGCCTTTCTTTATCTGGACTCACGTTTCAAGCCTATCCGCTACATCGAACAGGGGTCGGGCACACTGAGCCAGGCCAACGTCTATCCTCGCGAGATTGTCAAAACGGCGCTGCGTCTGAACGCTGCCGCGCTCATCATGGCGCACAACCATCCGTCGGGATTAACCGAACCAAGTATGGCTGACCTGAATCTGACCAAACATCTAAAAAACGCGCTGGCGCTGATAGATGTACGGCTTCTCGATCATGTCATCGTGACGGCGACGAGTACGGCTTCGCTGGCCGAGCTGGGGCAAATGTAAAGCCCTGAAAACAGTGCGGGGCATTTCGCCCTGCACTTCTTCGCGCCTGTCGACGCTGCGCGCGTCGCTTGCAGTCATCAGCCCCGCTAAAAGGCGGTGCGGGTCAGATTACGCCAGGACTTGCTCCGGCAGGTTGCACACAAGCGTGCCGTCCACGATGCTGGCAGCACCTGGTCTTGGACATCACGAGGGGCGGTTCACCGACAAATCGCCCGGCCTGCTTATGGAGCTGCCACACCACGCTTTCAATTCAGCGTCGCAGTATGCGGCGGGTGCGTTCTCGCCCAATAGTGGGAGGCTGGATCTTGCCCGCATCAGGGCATATGCCGGTAATGCAGTCATGCGGAGCACCGAATCAACCATGTCACCTTTGCGGGACGGTCGGCCTGTACGTCCTTGTCTTGTCGTGAATCCTGGCGGGGGGCGGCTACGCCTTCGGGCTATTGGCCGCAACCGTCCAGCACAAACAATTTCCCCGCCGCCGGGGGCGGCTTCCTCGCGAGACAAATTCTTTGTGCTTCCCGGCCCTGCACGTTGTTACGGCCGCTTGCGCGGTGCGCCCCGCCCACCCCCGCCGACCGGATCACAACAAGGACGCACTGGCGCGACCTTGATACCCCCTGAAAGGAGAATTACCATGGCTAATATCGGCACCTTCACCGCAGACAAAGACGGTTACACCGGCACACTGCGCACCCTGACGCTCAACGTCAAGGTCAAGCTGGTACCCAACGACAAGGGCGAGAGCGACAAAGCCCCCGACTATCGCCTGCAGGCGGCGGGCAACGACATCGGCGCGGCGTGGCAGAAAACCAGCGAAGCCGGGCGCGAATACTTGTCCGTGACCCTGGATGACCCCTCGTTTCCGGCCACGGTCTACGCTCGCCTGATCGAAAACGAGGACGGCACGCACGATCTGCTCTGGTCGCGCAGCAAGCCGCAAGCGGCTTAACCCTCACGGCCCCGCCTTTTGGCGGGTGCTACTGCATCCGGCTTGCGCCCAACGGCCCGTTGCGGCGCGGCCGCCTTAAGTTCTACAGTTAGACCTTACCTTCGGTAAGCTGGTCTTCTGTTGAGGTCATCAGCACTGCCGTGCTGCATTCCAGCGCGCCGGCGATCTTGAAGATAACCGCCAGTGTGGGCATGTGCTCGCCGCGCTCGATCTTGCCCAGGTGGGAACGTTCGATGCCGGCCAGGTTCGCCAGCATTTCCTGGGCGATACTACGTTCCGTGCGCAGCGCACGCACCGCCATGCCGAAGGCTTGCGCCAATTCGGCATCGAAGGTGGTGGCGCCGAGAGGTCGGCCGCGCTGGACGGGACGCTTTTGCATAGACACAAGCGTCGTTCGGCGGCACAATTAAAACCACGTTATCTTTAACTCATTTATTCTCATTTCATCTTTTTCTTGTGTAATAACGAAAATCCGTATTGTTGGATTTCCTTAAAACCGGAGAGTCGCAATCGTGCTTTTTCTGATTCGCATAGACGCGGCATTACGCATTCACGCTTGCCCGGCTTCCCTACAAGCCGCCTTCGTGTTTGCGTACAAAGACACGGATACAGATCAGCGGCTTTACGCTTTGGCAGAGCAAATGTGAACCATCAGCTCATCACCGACGAGGAACGCGCACAACTGCTCACCAATGGCCAGGCCCGCGTTGCCGGGCAGGCCATTGACCCGCTACCAGTCGTGCGGCTGTTCACCCCGGATGCTCACTTAATCTGGCTGCTTACCGAACTCGACCCCGAAGACGGCGATACGGCCTATGGCCTGATCGACCTAGGGTTGGGCATGCCTGAGCTGGGCACAGTACCGCTTTCCGCCCTGGCGTCCATCGTCGGGCCGCGCAAACAGCCGGTGATGCGTGACCGCTATTTCCAGGCGGCACGCCCGCTATCGGAATATGTGCGGCTGGCGCAGGAAAATGGCTCGATCACCGATTGATGGGGTGGATATATCCGACTACGGAGGAAGTGCGCACCCCATCCAAACAGGGCGCATTGAGACTATTTACATCATATTCAAGACCCATTCGGTCTGAATCGGGCGTCTTGCAGAAAAGCGCTGCGACTCAGACTTAAACAGTCATGATCTTTTACGCGGAATACGGCAGCATGGTTGATGCTGCATGTTGAGATTGCAGCGGTGCTGTCGTCGCATTCAAATGATCTGTGCCATGGTTAAGACCAAATCGGACTTGATAGTTTCAGTTGCATTTTACTTAATTGGAAATCAAATCTTAACGCATTGAAACCGCGCTGTGTTCGGTTTATTCATGACGACACGCCCGCTGCATCAAGGGGGTTTGCGTGATGGCCGATTCGAGCACCCATCCCTGGTACCCGAGCGCCGCGTATCTCTACGTCCTGCATCTCGATGGCCACGCGCTGGCCTGGGAATACTTGCGCCGTCATCCTGATTACCGGCGAGACTGGCAGTATCGCCATCGCCGACGGCAAGCCGCACATCAAGCGGCGCAGCGCTGGGGCTTGCGTCTGCTGGAAGACCCGGCGCTGGATGCGCGCGAGGCGCATCCGGTCTGGTTCCCCGACCATGACGGCGTTCAGCTTTACCCGGACGCCGACCCCTTGCCAGACGCTGAGCTGTTCAGGCTTTGGCGCCTCCCCGGCCAGAAACACCTGATTCACGATGGCAAGAGCCTGGTGCTGTGGTTGCGCTGGCCGGGCGGCTGCTTGCGGCTGGCTGTCGCGCCCGGTCTGGCGGACGGTATGGCCTACGTCTATGCCATGCGTGCCAGCGCGGCGCCCGGCGCACGCGCTCAGGGGTTCATGCTCGAACTGAACAGACTGGCCCTGGCCAACGATGCCGGCTCGATTGCAGCGGTGCGGCCGCGCCCCACCTTGTCGGCCTTGCAGGAGCTGCACACCATGCAGGCGCTCGATGCGACGCTGGCAGGCGCATCCTTGTACGAGGTGGCCCAAGGGCTGTTCGGTGAGGAGGTCGCAGCGGGCGACTGGCACGCCGATGGCGCGTTGCGCGCTCGCGTGCGTCGCCTTGTCCGCCGCGGGGCTGCGTTGATGCGCGGCGGCTACCGCCGCCTGGCACAACTTCCCCCGCTTGTACAGGGACGATCTGCCCCTGATGCAAAACGTCCCTGAGCAGCCAGCCCGACTTTGTTGAGACTGTCTCCATCCGGCAGCGCTGGTGCTGCCGACGATACCGAACGATGGAGGTTCATCTCATGCGACCCGCTCCCTTACGGCCTGCCGCCTCACCCACGACCGCGCCCGCGCAGCCCCAGCGCTACCTGACCAACGACGAAGCCGCCCAGTATTTGCGCCTGTCGCCGCGCACGCTGGAAAAGCAGCGCGTAATCGGCGGCGGGCCGAAGTTTCGCAAGTTTGGCCGGCGCGTGATGTATGCGGTGGCCGATCTGGACGCCTGGGCCGATGCGCGCAGCTATGAGGCCACGTCCGACCCCGAGTACGCCCAGCGCCATGCGGGTGATTGCCGTGATGGCCGCTGATCGACGGCGCGCGGCAGGCCATCGCCATGTCCCGCCTTGCGCTGCCATCAGGGCAGCGGGCAGCGCCACAGCAGGAACAGCTCGATCTGTTCCGTGCGTTGCCGGGCGATATGGCGCCGCGCGATGCCCAGGACTTGATGGCCTATCCGTTCTTCTCTCTGGCGAAGTCGCGGCGCGTCGCGCCCATCGACTTTGTGAGCGGCCCCATCACCATCCGCGTGGAGGGCACGCTAGAGCACGGCATTGCCACGATCTGGGATGCGGACATCCTCATCTGGGCGGCCAGTCAGATTGTGCAGGCCCGCGATGCGGGTATCCCGCCTTCGCGGCGCATGCAGGCCACCCCCTACGAGATCCTGCGTTTTATCGGCCGGGGCAAGTCTCTGCGCGACTACCAGCGCCTGAAAGCCGCGCTCGACCGGCTGCAATCCACGACGGTAGCCACATCCATTCGCGAAACCACCGGGCGGCGTCTGCATCGGTTTTCGTGGATCAACGAATGGAAGGAACTGGCCGATGCCGGCGGCAAGCCGCTGGGCATCGAGCTGATTCTGCCGGACTGGTTCTATGCGGGCGTGCTCGACGCGGCTCTCGTGCTGACCATCGACCCGGCGTACTTTCGTTTGACCGGCGGTATCGAGCGCTGGCTGTACCGTCTGGTGCGCAAGCACGGCGGCAAGCAGGAGGACGGCTGGCAGTTCGATTTTCGCTATCTGCATCAGAAGTCCGGCAGCACCGCCAAGCCCTACGACTTCGCCTGCGATCTGCGCGCCCTGGTAGCCAAGCAATCTCTGCCTGGCTACGTGCTGGGTATCGAACTGGTGCCGGACGAAGGGCGCGAGCTGCTGACCTTCCGGCCCGTGCCGCCGACGGCACGGGGATAAGCCTGTGGATGAGCTGTGGACATCCTGTGGATAGTGTCGTGCTATCAGGCGTGCGAGGTATCGTGCTATCAGGCGTGGGACTATCGTGCTATCAGGCGTGCCAAACGGCTGCAAACCCGCGCCGACATTGGGTTTGCGCACCCCTTAACTTATCTAACTTAACTACTCTAACTATTGGTAGGGAAGCGCGGCCGCAGTGGGCAACTGCAGCGCGGCTCAGAATAGCCGACCATCCCCACCACCAGAAAAGCGGTTTTGCAGGTCAAGTGAAGCGGCGGTTTCCCGCTCGGAGGGCCGTGCCATGATCGTCGCCTTGCTCAACCAGAAAGGCGGGGTGGGCAAGACCACGCTTGCCACGCACATTGCCGGTGAACTGGCTTTGAGGGGTCAGCAGGTCATTCTGCTGGATGCCGATCCGCAAGGCTCATCGCTGGACTGGACGCAGCGCCGGAGCCAGCAGGGGCTGCCCAGGCTCTTCAGCGCCGTGGGCTTGGCCCGTGAAACCCTGCATCAGGAAGCACCAGAGCTGGCCAGGCGGGCCGATCACGTCATCATCGACGGTCCGCCCAGGATTGCCGCCCTGGCGCGCTCTGCGCTGCTGGCAGCCGAAGTCGTCCTGATTCCGGTGCAACCCAGCCCTTACGACATCTGGGCCAGCGCCGAGATGGTGGGGCTCATTCGTGAGGCGCAGGTGTTTCGGCCAGCACTGCGTGCGGCCTTTGTCATCAACCGGCGCGTGAGCACCACCGTCATCGGGCGCGAAGCGCGGCAGTCTCTGGCCGAGCAGCCGCTGTCGGCGCTACGCGCCGAGGTTCGGCAACGGATTGTCTTTGCCGACAGCGTGGCCGCTGGTCGTCTCGCCCGGGAGTCGGCACCCGACAGCGCCGCCGCACGGGAGATCACCGCCCTGGTGGACGAACTGCTGGGGTGGCGGATATGACAGCCAAGCCGCCCCACAACAAGCGCACGGCCAAGCGCGTCGGCATCGGTGCGCGCCCGCCCGCGAATCCGCACGCCGAGGCGTGGATACGCCAGGGCGAGGCCGGTGCGCTGAACAAGGGCGACCTCTACACCGCCCGCCTGACCCTGGACATCACACCTGCCTTGCGCGCACGCATCAAGGTATCGGCCTTCACGCAAGGCGTGACCGTGGCCGATCTGCTGCGCGGCATCCTGGCGCGGGAGTTTCCATCAAAGGACACGCCATGAACCCATCTCCATTGCCGAGCACGACCCTGTTTGCCGCCACGGCGGCGGCCTCGTCTGTGGCGTTCACCAGTCATGCGGGCAGCGTGCCGCTGACCCGTGTATCGCTGGCCTACATCGAAACCCGCCTGAAGCTTTATCTGCGCTTTGGCGAGCCGGCGCGTACCGTGAAGCTCGATCATCGGCGGCGTTGCGCGGTGTTCCTTCCCGGCGCCATGTTCTGCCGCATGCTCTGGCAGGCCAATGATTACGGCACCACACGCTGGCAGCTTATGGTGATGCAGGCTTGCACACCGCTCGATGCGGTGCAGCGCATCGCGGGCGTGCGCCCCGGCGCGCGTCTGCTGTTGAAGGCCGAAGGCAAGCAGGCAGTGCAAGCGGTGCTGCATCGCATCGACGCTATCAAGGCACTGGGCATTGCGCCCGCAGCCGTCTCGCCCGCGTACTGGCGCATGCTGGGCAACCGGCTCGCCGCGCGGGCGGCGTTGCCGGAATACAGTCCCGACCGGCATGCGGCGTGGCTGGCTGGCAGGGAACTGCGATGAGCAGGGTTCCTACATCAGCTCCTGTTGCGGGAAGAACGGCCCATCCTCGCTCGCGCCAGCGCGTTCGCATGGCGCTGGCTGCACTGTCCGCCGTCGGCCTGGCTGCGCTGGCCTGGGCGTCCTTCATGCAGCCACTGCCGCGTTGGGTCTACAACCCCTCCGACAGCGTTCCCGTCGGCTGGTATCGCATCGAACCGTTCCATCGTCGGCCGAATTCTCTGCCGGTGGGAAGCATCGTTCTTACCCGCCTGCCCGCTGAAGCGGCGTCGCTCGCCGCCCAGCGCGGCTATTTGCCCGCCCGCGTCCCGCTGCTCAAACGCGTGGGCGCGGTCGCGCCCCAACACGTCTGCATCGTACAAGGTCAGGTACGCATCGACGGCGTGCCGGTGGCCGCCGTGTTGTCTGCCGATCGGCTGGGCCGGGCATTGCCATTCTGGCCGCCATGCCGGCCACTGGCCGAGGGTGAACTATTCCTGTTGAGCGCCAGCAACCCGGCGTCGTTCGACAGTCGCTACTTCGGGCCAGTCAGCGCCGCCGCCGTGATCGGCGTTGCGCACCCGGCCTTGCGTGAGGTTCGACCATGATGACCGCTGATTCGCTGCACGTTGTCGTGCATCTCATCGTGCTATCGGGCGTGTCATCCTGGCTGTCGTCGGCGCGTTATTGCACGTGCAGCGCGGGTGTTGATTCTGCGTTTCGGGCACCGCGCTTCGCGCCTCCCTCGGCGCAGCCACCCGACGTGCAGCCATCTTGCCTGGAACGTGTCTGGCCTGCGGCCTTCGCCGCGTTCGTCGGTGTGCTGGCTGCTCACACAGCAGCGCCACCAAGCCGCCGGCGCCGGGAGCGAAAGCGACAGGCAAAGGCGGAAGGCAAGACAAAAGGGGTCGGCACTCAGCCGCCCGCAAAGCCAGTCTGCACATGGGGGTGGTGCGGCACGATGCAGCGTTGCCGTCGTGCCGCTGGGGGCGCGTTTCCCGCGCCAAGACGGGGCTGGCCGCGTGCTTCGCACGACCGACTACGCCACAACTTCAGACAGAACTTCCGGGGAGCGCAGCTATGACCAATCATCGTGACGATGATTTCTGGGTGCGCCCCAGCGCCCCGAAGAACCGTGGGAAGGACCAAGGTTTTATTTCCAAGGTGCTCAAGCAGACCGGCAAGGCCAGCGGTGGTAATTCCTCAATGCGCCATTCTGCAGCCAGTGGCCGCAGCGCACGGGCCAGTCAGCGTCCCGGCGCACGCCTGGGGCGCGGCCATACGGCGGCGCGCTTCGCAGGGGCGAATCTCACACCCATGTCGCGGCGCGTGACCATCAAGACCCTGCTGATTAATCAGCGTAACGCCAGTCCGCAATCGCTCGCCAAGCATCTACGCTACATCGAGCGTGACGGGGCAGGCCGTGATGGCAAGCCAGGCCAAGCCTATGGGCCGCAGACGGACGTTGCAGATCTGGATGCCTTCAAGGAACGGTGCGCGGACGACCGGCACCATTTCCGCTTCATCGTTTCCCCGGAGGACGGCGCTGAACTGGATGACCTGAGGACCTATACCCGGCATCTGCTGAACCGCATGGAAGCCGACCTGGGTACTGGCGTGGATTGGGTCGCGGTGGATCACTGGAATACCGATAATCCCCACACCCACCTGATCGTGCGCGGGCGCGACGATACCGGCCAAGACCTCATCATTGCGGGCGATTATATCGCCCAGGGCTTGCGTCATCGAGCTTCTGAGCTGGCGACCGAATGGCTGGGGCCGCGCACCAAGCTAGAAATCCAGCAAACCATGCAGCGCGAAGTGCAACAGGAGCGGTGGACGAGCCTGGACCGCACTCTGCAACGTGAGATCGGCGAAGATGGCCGGGTGCATATCCAGCGCTTCAATGAACCGACATTGCAACGCCAGCGCCTGCTTCTGATCAGTCGTCTGCAACACTTGCAGCGCCTGGGGCTAGCCGACGAAATACAATCCGGCACCTGGGGCATCCACACCGATGCTGAAAAAACCTTGCGCACCCTGGGCGAGCGTGGCGACATCATCCGCGCCATGCAGCGGGCCATGAGTGGGCAGCAGCGAGAATTTGTGGTGTTCGAGCCGCGCCAAGATGACGGTGAAGGTGGCCGCGCCATCGTCGGGCGCGTGGCGGCCAAGGGGCTGGATGATGAGTTGCGCGACCGGGGCTATCTGGTGATCGACGGCGTGGATGGCAAGGCGCACTACGTTGCGCTCAATGCGCGTGACGAACCGGCCAACTATCCGACCGGCGCGGTGGTGGAAGTGAAGGGTTCCGCCGACATCCGGGCCGCCGACCGCAACATTGTGGAACTGGCCAGCGACGGTCTGTATCGTACCGATCATCACCTTGCCATTGAGCAAGGTTGCGTCAAGGCGGGACGTGATCCGCAGGAAGTGGTCGCGTCTCACGTTCGCCGGCTGGAAGCCTTGCGCCGCGCCGGCATTGTGGAACGCGTGTCGGAAGGGCTATGGAAAGTGCCGGGTGACTTGCCTGAGCAAGGCCGCCAGTACGACGTGCAACGATTGGGCGGTGTGGTAGTGGAACTGAAATCGCACCTGCCGATTGAACGGCAAACCCGCGTGATCGGGGCCACCTGGCTTGACCAGCAACTGATCGGTGGCGGAAAGGGGTTGGGGGATGTGGGCTTTGGTGGCGAGGCCAAGCAAGCCATGCGGCAAAGGGCTGACTTTCTTGAAGAAGAGGGGCTGGCCCAGCGGCGCGGGCAACGTGTGCTCCTCGCCCGGAACCTGCTGGGGACGCTACGTAATCGGGACCTGGCGCAGGCGGCCAAGGACATCGCCGCCGACACTGGCTTGGAGCACCGACCGACGGCAGACGGGCAGCGCGTGGCGGGCATCTACCGGCGCAGCGTCATGCTCGTCAGTGGACGTTACGCCATGCTCGCCGATGGTATGGGGTTCAGCCTAGTGCCGTGGAGCCCGGTACTCAAGCAGCGGCTGGAGCAGCAAATCGCTGTGACTGTGCGTGGTGGCCGGACTTCTTGGGAACTCGGAGTGCGCCGGGGTCTTTCTGTCTGATGGCTTTTAAGCCAGATTGCTAAAAATGGGTACCCGTGTCCTGCACGGCCAATGCCTCTATGCATTTGGGTTGTGTTCTTAACGCTCCCCGTAAAATCGCTTAACGAACGGCTGACGGAAATTTTGGTGACAAGCTAAACAGCTTTGTTGTGTTTTTGAGAACGCTTCGATAACTCTTTGACCGTCCGCTTGCTTTGCCGCTTCGCCCATTTCTGTAGCCGCCGCCTGAACCTGCATATCAAAGCTTCGAAATTTTCCCGCATCAGATCCAAGCCAAGTGAGAATCTGCACCTTTTCCGACATCGGTGGTTCGGCATGGTTGGCAATTTTCGGTGCTAGCTCCGTAATTAGTGCCCAGTCTTCCTTAGAAATTGCGCCAGTCACTGCTTCCATATCATGGCCAAGTTTCTCCATTACGGTACGAAGACTCATGGGTTCTTCGGCTTGTGCGGTCTGCGCATTAAGACTCGTGGTATACGCAGCCAGAATTACCGAACAGAAAATTCTAAGCAAAGTGTGAATTTTCAAGAAGTTGTTCATGGAGTTCTCAATGTTTGTCATGAAGGTATGGATTTTATAGAGATGGAAATTTCGGATAGCTGCTAAGGGCGTTAAACGTGTTTTTTTGGGGCAGATAGAAAATTCGGCCAAAGTACCTCATGGCCATGTTTGGGTACAGTCACTTGCCAATCGAGAATTTTGCTTAAGGTATCTGCCAGTGTTTGCGACGCCTTGGGTTCTCCATGTACGACAAATGTTTGCACAGGTGGTCTCTCGAAAGCCGTTGCCCAAGCCAATAGAGCGTCTTGGTCGGCGTGCGCTGAAAGACTATCAACAGAGAAAATGGAAGCCCTTACCGGGATGTCTTCGTCGAGTATGCGTACTTTTTTTTCGCCGTCTACCAAACGTCTACCGAGCGTGCCCTTGGCCTGGAACCCAGGGATGATCACGCTGCATTCTTGCCGCGGCAAGTTATGGCGTAAGTGGTGACGGATGCGCCCAGCATCGCACATGCCGCTTGCAGAGATAATAATGGCGCCGGATCGGACTCGGTTCAGTGCTTTGGATTCGTTAACATTGGCAGTGAAGTGTAAATAGGGTAAGTCGTGCTCCAGAGCGTGCCATTCTGCGAGATGTTTGGCCTCTTCGTTAAATAGTTCGATATGCTCGCGTGTAATGCTCGTCGCCGCTGTCGCCATCGGTGAGTCAACAAATATCTTGGGGGGGAGAAGTCGTCCCTCGCGAGTAAGTCGGTGTAATTGATAGATAATCTGTTGGGCGCGGCCGACCGCGAACGCTGGGATGATGACGTTTCCGCCTCGTTCAAAAAGGGTTTTTTTAACAATGGCAACCATGTCGTTTTCGGTCGCAGTCAAGCTCTGATGTCGACGGTTTCCGTATGTCGACTCTATAACTAGGATGTCAGCATTTTTTATTGAAGTGGGGTTTTGTAAGATCGGACGTCCAGGTTGGCCAAGGTCGCCGCTGAACACAAGCTTTGTCGGGTAACTGTATTCGGTGACCCAGAGTTCGATAATGGCTGATCCGAGAATATGTCCGGCGTTCCGGAACCGACACTGTACTGTTGCATGTGGGGAAAACTTTTGATCGTAGTCCACCCACTTGGTTTGACGAAGGCATTTTCGAGCATCGTCCAATGTATAAATTGGTGACGCTGTTGTCTTGTGTACAGGTCGTACAGTATTGCGCCTGGCGTCGCTTTCTTGAATGTGAGCGCTATCAGGGAGCATCACGCTGAGTAAATCTGTTGTTGCCTTTGTGGCGTAAATTGGTCCTTTGAAGCCAGAGCGGGTGAGCTTGGGCAGCAAGCCGCAGTGGTCGATATGGGCGTGGGTAAGCAACACGAAATCAATGGAAGTTGGGTCGAATTTGAATGGCTTGCTATTACGTTCGGCTGCCTCCTGCCCTCCTTGCACCATGCCGCAGTCGACCAGGAAACGAGTGTTGTTCGTCTCCACCAAAAAACATGAGCCAGTAACTTCCCCCGCTGCACCCAGAAAACTCAATTTCATTGAACGCTCACTCTGGCTTGTGTCGTGAGCAGGTGCTACGGCCCAACAAACGGTACCCTGGGCAGCGGCCGATCAAACCGGTGGCCAAGGGCATGACCCCTATCAGTCCCAGCCAGCGCCATGGTGTGTCGAGCCAGAATGGCAGGCTCAGCAGCACTAGGCCGATGACGATACGGATCAGGCGGTCGATATTTCCGACATTAGTTCCCATGGCTAATCTCCTTTTGTGTTTGAGCTAGGGTTTTGTAGATGCGGTAATGCTCTTCGGCCGATGGAGGTGTCAACGCCGGCTTCTCGGGTGCATTCCAACCTCCACCCAATGCTTTGTACAAAGCAACCATTTGTACGGCTGCGTTCAGCTGGGCGTGCGCCACTGCTTTTTCTGCGTCGTGGTAGTTGCGCTGGACAACCAGCAGTTCGATCAGCGTTATGTCGCCCGCAGCGTAGCGTGTTCTGCTGCGTTCGTAACTGGTACGAGATGCGTGTAACGCGGCAGTACGGCGTTCCAGGCTCGCAAGCCCTGCGTGGTAGTCGCTTATTGTGCGTTCGGCATCCCCCAAGGCAATTAGTACGGCCTGCTCATAGGCCAATGCAGCTTGATGTGCAGCCGCCTCGCTGGCCCGGATTTCTGCGCGCACCCGACCACCGTCGAACAGTCTCCAGGACACCAATGGCAGGATGGAAAAGCGGGAGCTGGATGCATCAAACCAGCTTCCTGTGCTAAGCGCCTGAAAGCCGCCGCCTATGCCGATCGAGAGTTTGGGGAACAACTCGGCGGTGGCAACGCCTATATCGGCTGAGCTTGCAGCCAGGCGCCGCTCTGCGGCCAGAACGTCGGGACGTCGACGCAGTATATCGGCGCGTTCCCCGATGGGTAAGGTTCGTAGCGTGAGTGAGCCCATTTGATCGTCAAGCAGTGAAAGCTCACGTTCCGGTGGTGAACCCAGCAATACGCCCAGACTAAGCATTGCAGCGCGCTGACGCGCTTGGATATCGGGTAGGGCTGCGTTGGCACTGGCCCACTGTGCATATGCAACATCGACATCGGCAACCGAAACATCCCCTTGTGTATGTCGTAGGCGGGTCAGTTCGAGTGTTTGTTTCAGCGTGTCCAGTGTGGATGCCTGGGCACGTAGTTCGTGCTCAGCGCCGACAGCCGTGAACCATGCCCTTGCCACTTCGGCAATTATGCGAATACGCACGCCCTGGGCTTCTGCCTCGGTGGCCTGAAGCCGTGCGTACGCGCCCTCTAGGGCGCGTTGCTTGGCACCAAACAGATCCACTTCCCACGCTGCGTCAAAGCCCGCATCGTAAATAGTCTGATTGGCGTCCAGACCGGGCATCGAGTTGATCGGCAAAGGGCCGTTTTCACTTTGTCGCCGCCGGTTGACGCTGGCACCAACTTCGGCAACTGGCAATCGCTCACCAGCAACCCGATCACGTATGGCGCGTGCCTCGTCGATCTTGCCTGCTGCTTGTCTCAGATCCAGGTTTTGCGTCAGGGCGGTGGCTATTAAACGATCCAGTACCGGATCGTTTAACTCAGACCACCAATTACTCAGGTTCGCTTGACCGGATGCGTTGGCCAATGGCAGCGACCACCCCTCACCGCTGTCAACCAGCGGCTCCTGATAATCGGGGCCGACGGTGGCGCAGGCGGTCAGTAGCAGACAAGCTGCGGTCAGCGTGGCAAGGCGCAGGCGGCTGCGAGCTCGATACAATGCGTCGTTAGGTGAATAGCTGGTTGTCATGAATGTCATTGCAAACGTCCCCGGACGAATACGGTGGCCATCGTCAGAGTGACCAAGGCGATAAGCGCGAGCGGCCAAAGGCTTGCGAAGATATCAGCAGACGGCATGGCTTTGAGAAAACTGCCCTCGACGATGATCAGAAAGTGAGTCAAGGGAATCGCTTGTGCCAGCCATTGCAGAAACAACGGCATGTTTTCCACCGGCGTGGCGAATCCTGACATCAGTACCGCCGGTACACCAATGGCAAATGCGCCCAGGATGGCTTGCTGCTGGGTCATGCTGACGGCTGAAATCATCAGGCCGATACCCACCACTGACAGGATGAACAGCACCAGGCAGACCAGCAACAACACAAAGGAGCCTGTAAAGGGAATCCCGAACAGGAACACGCCTGCGCTGATCATGAACAGGCCCAGCAGGGTGCCGATGGCCAGGGCTGGCAGCGATTTTGAGATGATGATTTCCGGCGTCGAGGTCGGCGATACGAGCAATTGGTCGAATGTGCCCAATTCGCGTTCGCGGGCAATCGACAGCGAGGTGATCAAGAGTGCGCTGAACAGGGCCAGGATGCCGCTAAGGCCAGGCACGATGAACCAGCGGTAAATCAGGTTCGGGTTGAACCAGTGCCGGGTCACCACGGGGGTTGGCGTTTGCGCTTCGGGCACGACCATGGCGCCGACGTCAGCCGCGATGGTGGACAGGTAGCCGACCGTAATCTGTCCTGAGTTGCTGCGTCGACCATCAACCAATACCTGTGCGATACCGCTGTCGCCGGCTGCAATGGTGCGGGAAAAGTCGACGGGTATGGAAAGGGCTGCAATGACTTCGCCTTGGTCGATCAAGGTATGCAATTGTTGCCGGTTGTCGATACGGTGCAGGTGGGTGATGAAGTCTGCATTTTCCAGGCGCTGGATTAATTCGTGCGACCATCTTCCAATATCCTGGTTGTAAACGGCGACGTCGATGTTGCGGACTTCCAGTGTGGCGGCAAAGGCGAACACAAGTAGTTGCAAGATGGGCGGCACGAACACCACCATGCGGCTGCGTGGATCACGCAGTACGCTAAGCACCTCTTTGATGAACTGGGCGCGCAGGCGGGTGAATGAAAATGCGGAGGCGAACATGGCGTCACTCCAGGTTCTTGCGCGTGGCACGCTTGGCAATCATGAAGAACAGCACCCCGATCGCCGCCATGGCCGCCAGGTTGGGAAGGAACACCGCCCAGATGTCCCCAGCCAGGAACACGGTTTTCAGCGAGTCAACGAAGTAGCGTGCGGGAACCAGCAGTGTGATGGCCCGGATCCATGCGGGCATGGCGTCGATTTCGTACAGAAAACCCGACAGCATGAAGGCCGGTAAGAAACCTGTGAAGAGCGCGATTTGCGCCGCGAGGAATTGATTGCGCGCCAGCGATGAGATGAGCAAACCCTGTCCCAGGGCCGGCACCATGAACACCGCAGATAACAGCATCAATGCAGCGAGAGATCCCCGCAACGGAACGTTGAAGACAAACACCGCAAGCGCTGCCGCACCAAGCGTGGACAGCATGCCAAGCACGAAATACGGCAGCAGCTTACCGATCAGGATTTCGGCCACTGACGCCGGTGTGGACAACACCGCTTCCATAGTGCCGCGTTCCCACTCGCGCGCAACCACCAGCGCGGTGAGCATGGTGCCGATGATGGTCATTACGATGGCGATCGCGCCGGGAACCAGAGCACGCCGGCTTTCAAGCTCGGCATTGAACCAGTAGCGTGGTTCGAGCACGATGGCTTGAGGCGATGCTCCGATATCGAGTCCAGTGCGCCAGGTCTGTACGACGCCTCGCGAGTAGTTCTCGACATAATTGGCGGTGTTGGGATATGAGCCGTCGGTGATGATCTGTACGAGCGGTTCGCTGCCCATTAGCGCCATGCGCTGCTCAAAGTCTTGCGGGATGACGACATAACCGCGCAGTTCACCGGACACTAGCATGTTGGCGATTTCCCGGCGGTCATGGACGAAGTGCGCATCCAGATAGTCGGTAGCCGCGAATGCGGCTGCCAGTGCCTGGGCCGAAGCCCCTTCTGATTCCATCACGACACCGATGCGTACCTGCTTGGCGTCCAACGACACAGCGTAGGCAAACAGAAGGAGCAAGATCACGGGCAACACAAAAGCGATCAGCAGTGTTGACGGATCGCGCAGCGCTTGAAGACTTTCTTTGTAGATCAAGGCCCGTAAGCGTTGCAGATCGAAGCGACGCATGTTTGCGACCTGTGCGGAAGCGCCGTGGGGGTCAGGCGTCGAGGTGCTCATGCGGATGCCTCGTCGTTTTGTGGGTCGGATTCCACCATATGAATAAAGGCGTCTTCCATCGTTGGGTCTGGTGTTTCTGCGGTGGCGGCCCTTTGCTTGAGCGCATCTGGAGTGTCCAGTGCAATCAGGCGCGCGCGCGAAAGCAAGGCGACGCGATCACAGTATTCGGCTTCGTCCATGAAGTGGGTGGTGACCATGATGGTCACTCCCTTGCGTGCCAGACCGTTGATGTGGGTCCAGAACTCGCGGCGGGTGATCGGGTCAACTCCGGATGTCGGTTCGTCAAGAAAGAGTACGGGTGGGCGATGCATCAAGGAACAAGCCAGCGCCAGCCGTTGCTTAAGTCCCAGGGGCAGAGAGTCGGGCGTGGCCGATAGCCAATTACCCAAATCGAAGGTGTCGATCATTTCTTCGATGCGCTCGCGCCGTGTCTGCCGCTCCAGCCCGTACACACCTGCCGAGAACTCCAGGTTCTGGCGTACAGAGAGCAGGCCGTAGAGAGAGAACTTTTGCGCCATATAACCCAGCTTGCTTTTGGCGGCACCGGTAGCCTGCCGCAGATCGTGCCCGACTACCTGGGCCTCGCCATCGGTGGGCTTGAGCAGGCCGCACAGCATCTTGAAAGTGGTGGATTTTCCCGCCCCGTTAGGGCCAAGCAAGCCGAATATTTCGCCTTTTTGCACATCGAAACTGACGTTATCAGTGGCGGTGAAATTGCCGAAGCGCTTAGTGAGATTACGGCACGAAACGGCAATATCAGAACCGAGTTCGACGACGGGCAGGCGTTCGGCCAGAGCTGACGTGCCGCCGGGTCCGCCACCCAGCAGATCAATGAAGGCATCTTCGAACCGTGCGGGTACCGGCGTTAATGCCTCTTGCACCTGATCGGCCAGTGTCTGGATCGATTCCGGTTGGGCGCCAGCGCGCAGTACGATGCGTACGCCCGCCCCTTGGATGACACCGTCGCTTACGGCATCGAGATTCAGTGCCTGGGTCAACACCGCCCGACGCTGAGAACCTACGTTTTGCAAACGAAAGCTGCGTCCCTCAAGCTGTGCCGTCAGAGTTTGCGGCGGGCCATCGAACAGTAACTGTCCTTGATTGAGCAACAAAACGCTTTCACAGCGCTCGGCCTCGTCCAGATAGGCGGTGGACCAGACCACGGCCATGCCTTCATCGGTCAGAGCCTGCACCATGCGCCATAAGTCTTGCCGGCTGACCGGATCGACGCCTACGCCCGGTTCGTCCAGCAGCAACACCTTGGGTCGAGCCATCAGCGCACAGGCCAGGCCTAGTTTCTGTTTCATGCCGCCGGAAAGTTTGCCGGCCAGACGCTCGGTGAACGGCCCGAGCCTCGTAAAATTCAGCAGTTCGGCAAACAGTTCAGTATGGCGGTCGGCATCCATACCACGAAGCTGCGCGTAGAGGCGCATGTTCTCCATCACTGACAAATCTTCGTAGAGCCCGAAGCGCTGCGGCATGTAGCCGGTGATCACGTGGATCGCTTCGTTATCTTGCACGACATCGTATCCCGCCACAGTGGCCCGACCAGTATTGGGTTCGAGCAGACCGGTCAGGATACGCATGAGTGTCGTTTTTCCCGCACCATCAGGACCTACCAGCCCGGTCAGCCGTCCGTAATGGATTGACGCGTTCAAATCCTGCAAGGCCTGGACATTGCTGAAATTTTTGTTCAGCGCTTCGATCACGACGGCAGCGTTCTCATGTTGTGAGGTGCCAGCCAGGGTGGAACGGGCGTGCATCTCAATTTTTCCTGTCTTGGATGCTGGAAGCGGTATGGGTGTCAACGTCTATCGTCACGGGCATGCCTTGGCGCAATCCCTTGTCGCTGTCGGCTTCATCAATAACGATACGCAGGCGGTACACCAGATCGGTGCGCAAGTCCGTGGTTTCTACGGTCTTGGGGGTGAACTCCGCGCGTGGCGAGATAAAACCGATCTGGCCATAATAAATTTTGTTGGACGAGTCGTTTGTAACCCTCACCCTGGTACCGGGCGCGATGCGCCCGAGGTCTGGTTCCGCGACGTAGGCTCGGACATATACAGGCTGATCCAGACTCAGGCTGTAGACGGTGCTTTGGCTTGCCACCATGCTGCCCGGCTCACGAACCCGTGCAATCACAGTGCCGTTGCTGGGTGCCAGCAGTTCGGTATCGGTCAGAGCCGTGGCGGTCTGGGCACGAGTTGCTTGTGTGGCTGCCAAGTGGGCCTGGGCGGCGGCGATGTCTTCTTGACGGAAACCTTCCATGGCGAGCGACAGGGCGGCCTCGGCAGACGCTACTGCAGCAGCGGCCTGGTCACGTGCTGCTCGCGCGGCATCGACGGTACGCCGGCTACTGGCTCCGGAAGCCACTAAGCTGCTTTGACGCTGGTAGTCGCGCTCTGTGTTAACGGCGACGGCTCGTGCCTGCTTGAGTGCTTCCTGTGCCTGAGTGATTTCCTGGGGCCGCAAGCCACTGCGCAATTTGGTCAGCTCCGCCTGCGCCACCTGCACTGAGGCATCAGCCGACGCCAATGCATCACGATAAGGTTGGTCGTCGAGAACCGCCATACGAGTTCCGGCGAGGACCGTGTCGCCTTCGTCGAATGTCATTTCAGCAATGCGTCCTGGTTGGCGAAAAGCCAGTTGCACTTCTCGGATATCGACGTTGCCATATAAACGTAGCTGGCTTTCGTCTGTATCGGTGCGCTGTATCCATATATAACCTCCGCCAAGTGTGATGGCTACGATGGCGAGCGCTGCAACGGAAAGTTTTCCGGCCTTCTTCATTTGGTGTTTTCCATGCGGCTGATGCCACGACGATAGATCGCGAACACATTGGGCGCGTCATGGCGGATGCGTGCGACATCGTCAGCCATCAACGACTGCATCACCAATCCCTGAATGGTGCCAATGAACAGAAGGGCGGCTGCTTTGACGTCCAAGTCAGGATCCAATTCACCTTGCGCCTTGCCGGCTTCGAGTAGACGGCATAGGCGCTCTCCATAGCGTTGGGTTAGCGTTTGCACCATCCGTTTGGGCAGCGTTTCTTCCGCGCGTTGCAGCTCTCCAAAAAGCATTCGAGGCACCCCTGGGTGTTCGGATACGAAACCGATGTGTGTCATGAAAACGGCTTCCAGGGCTTCGATTGGCGATGCAGCACTGTTTGCAGCTTTGTCCACGCGCGCCAACAAGCGTTCCGAAACCCAGGACATGACCGCCTGAAGAATGGCATCTTTGTTTGGAAAATGCCGAAATAGCGCACCTTGAGTCAGGCCCATACGCTGTGCAATTGCCGTGGTGGTGATATCACTGGGGTTCTGTTCGCCGGCTAGATCAACCACCGCCTCGACCGTTGCTGCACGCCGCTCTTCGGCAGGAAGGTGCTTGGGACGTTGATTCATTGCTTATCCATTTGAAAGTAAGTAATCTATTACTATCTTATCATGATGACGCTACCTGGGATAGAGATTTAATAGAGGAGATTGTGATGGTAGAAAAAATCGTCACTGAACATAGGCTGCTACTCCTGGAGGGCGGTGCACGTGCCTCCGGATATTCTGCAGAAGATTGTCTGCTGAACGAGGCATAAATGGAGCTTCGTCATCTTCGAGGCTTCCTCGCCGTTGCTGAAGAACTGCATTTTGGTCGAGCCGCAGAACGTCTGCATATAGAGCAGTCGCCGCTGTCACGGACGATCAAAGAGTTGGAGGAAGATCTTGGGGCGCAACTGTTTGTGCGTACTACACGCAGTACGCGCCTGACCCGTGCCGGTCATGAGTTTCTAGTGCATGCACGCCGCATTCTGCCGATGGTGCAGCAGGCCAGAGACAGTACCCAGGCGGTCGCGAACGGCTATCAGCGTCAGTTGCGTATTGCCTTGTCGGACGCCTTGCCGTCCCCGTGCCTGCCGGCATTGCTGGCCCGATGCCGGGAGCAGGAACCGGAGGTTGAGGTACGCATGTTTGAGATGCCATTCTCGGAACAATTCCGAGGTTTGCACGATGGCCTTTATGACGTGGGCCTTAATCAAGTGGGCGACGTTGGTGATGCATTGGTAGCGCGCCCCGTCTGGCATGATCCGCTTCGAGTCGTCCTGCCTGAGCGCCACCCTCTGTTGAACCATAGCCAAGTGCCTTTGGGGGAAATATTGCGTTATCCCCTGGTTTTAGGTCACACGACAATATTCGAGGGTTTTACGCGACAGATAGATCGCATTTTGCGCCAGACCGATCAGGAGCCGTTGATACTCGAACGGGTAGGTTCGTTCGACATGATGGTGACGCTGGTAGCTGCCGGGTATGCCCTGGGATTGGCTGGCGCTTCGCATATGCTTGTATGCGGTGACCGCGGCGTCGTGGCACGGCCTCTGGCCGGCAAAGCGGCCACGCTTACAACCTATCTGGTGCATCGCAATGAAAATCTGTCCGCAGCTATGGAACGATTCATCGACCGAGTGGAAACACTGGAATGGTCGGGTACAGACTCACCCGATTACCGTCAACCCGATATCTAGGAGGTGTGATGCGCAAACTATCATTGTTATTGATTTTGATCGTCGGGCTGGCCGGTTGCGGCCTGTCTGAAACGCCCATACCTGAACCCGACATACCAACTGTCGAGGAACTGGCTGCCGACCCCGCCCGGCTGAAGGCGTTGCGCGAGCAGTGCAAAACCCATCGCTCTAACCTGGGCGACGTGTTGTGCGACCGGGTCGCCGAAGCTACGCGCATACGCTTCTACGGTGACGGTACCGTGCCTTACACCCCATCGGATACGCCACCCAAGTTCTGATTCGTCGGCATTTCCCTACAAATCCTGTTTTTCTTTATTGACACGCCGCAACGCGCCCGAGCCTGCGGCGTTTTCTTCGTGTGCGCCCCTCCATGAATTGATGTTTTTTTCATCAGCATTGTCCTGATAACGGTCTTTGACCGGCACTGACCTGGCACCGATGCTCATAGGCAGGCACATCCGTGTGCCGCTATTGAACGAGGAAATCAGGCAGAAGAAGTCGGAGGCTGGGCCATGCAAGGGACGAACGTATTGTTCGGGCAGATCGCCGTTGTATTCGGCATTGTGATCGCTGGCGTGTGGAGCGCTACACAATGGACAGCCGCCGCCCTGGGTTATCAGCTACGCCTGGGTTTGCCCTGGTTCGATTTCCACGGTACGCCGGTCTATTACCCTTGGCGTCTCTTTGAGTGGTGGTTCTTTTTCGATGCCTACGCGCCGGAGGTCTTCAACATCGGGGGCATGATCGCTGGTGGCAGCGGCCTGGTTGCCGTGGTGGTCGCCATCAGCATGTCGATCTGGCGTTCGCGTCAGGCGCAGCTGGTCACCACTTATGGTTCGGCCCGCTGGGCCGATAGTGGCGACATCCGTAAGGCCGGATTGACCCAGCCGACCGGTATCCTCCTTGGTCTGCATGACGAACAGTATCTGCGCCACGAAGGACCAGAACACGTCTTGGCATTCGCTCCCACGCGTTCGGGCAAGGGCGTGGGCCTGGTGGTGCCGACGCTACTATCCTGGCCGGCCTCGACTGTCATCCACGACATTAAGGGTGAGAACTGGCAGATCACTGCCGGCTGGCGTTCGCGTTTCTCGCACTGCCTGCTGTTCAATCCCACGGATAGCCGCTCGGCCGGCTACAACCCGCTACTGGAAGTGCGCAGGGGCGATCACGAAGTGCGTGATGTGCAGAATATCGCCGATATCCTGGTTGATCCAGAAGGCGCGTTGGAAAAGCGCAATCATTGGGAAAAGACGTCGCACGCACTGCTAGTGGGTGCCATCTTGCATGTGCTTTATGCGGGCGAGGACAAGACGCTGCGCGGCGTGGCGAATTTTCTATCCGACCCCGCCTGCCCATTCGAATTGACGCTGCATCGCATGATGACGATCGCCCACCTTGGCGCGGATGGGGAAGAAGGCAGGCCGCATCCCGTGGTGGCGTCTGCCGCTCGCGAAGTGCTGAATAAATCGGACAACGAGCGCTCCGGCGTGCTGTCTACCGCCATGTCTTTCCTTGGCCTGTACCGCGACCCCACCGTGGCCGAAGTCACCTCGCGCTGCGACTGGCGCATTGCCGACCTGATCGCCGCCGAGCATCCAGTGTCGCTGTACCTGGTCGTGCCGCCCTCGGACATCAGCCGCACCAAGCCGTTGATCCGCCTGATTCTCAACCAGATTGGACGGCGGCTGACGGAATCGCTGGATGGGTCGGATGGCATCGCCCGTCGCCACAAGCTGCTGTTGATGCTCGATGAGTTCCCGGCGTTGGGTCGCCTGGACTTCTTCGAGACAGCGCTGGCCTTTATGGCGGGCTACGGCATTCGCAGCTTTCTGATTGCGCAGTCGCTCAATCAGATCGACAAAGCCTACGGCCAGAACCATTCGATTCTGGATAACTGCCATGTGCGCGTGACTTTCGCCACCAACGACGAACGCACCGCCAAGCGCATTTCCGAAACGCTGGGTACGGCTACTGAGTTGCGCGCCCAGCGCAACTACGCCGGTCACCGGTTGGCACCCTGGCTGGGGCACCTGATGGTGTCGCGCCAGGAAACGGCGCGCCCGCTCTTGACCCCAGGGGAAGTCATGCAGCTTCCTCCCGATGAATCGGTGGTGATGGTCTCCAGCGTGGCACCGATCAAGGCCAAGAAACTGCGCTATTACGCCGATGCCAATTTCTCGCGGCGGGTGTTGCCGCCGCCTGCGCTCGAAACCGGGCGCTATGCCGACGCACCACCGGCGCGGCCTGACGATTGGAGCGAGTTGGCGATTCCGGCTGCTCCTGTTGCGTCCGACCCTATCGGTGGCGATGAAATATCGGGCGTTGCCGATGACGGCGGCCCGCGTCGCCAGCCTGAGCTTGCGGACACCATCGCCTATCACCCCGAACCCGAATACCCGGCCAGCGACTTGTCGCTGCTGGATGACGATGACCTGCCGCCCATGCTGCCCAGCCAGCTAGACCCGGCCATGCAGCGCGTGGCGCGCCTGGCCTCCCTCGACCCTGATGACGGAATCCAGTTATGAGCCGATATCGCTTGAATCTTTTCATTCATCCAGAGCACGCCAAACGTCTGGATGAACTGGCCGCCAAGAAAGGCGTATCCAAGTCATCCATCGTCGCGGCGGCGCTGGCGTCCTGGCTTTCGCCCGATGCAGGCGACCAGCGCGAAGCGGCGATGGCCAAGCGGCTAGATCGGCTATCTCGTCAGTTTGAACGGCTGGAGCGTGACCAAAACATCCAGATCGAAACACTGGCGCTGTTCGTGCGTTACTACCTGACCGTCAGTACGCCGGTTCCCGAAGCACATCAGGATGCTGCCCGAGCTCAGGGCAAGGCGCGTTTTGAGCAATTCGTCGAACAGCTTGGCCGCCACCTGCTGCGCGGTCGCAGCCTGGTACGCGACGTGGTGGAGGAACTGCACCCCGACCCTGTGCGCCTGGATGACACAGCGACCGTGTTCGAGGGGCAGGAGCGTGTTGTGGAGCGTGCATCATGAGTGCCGTTCCCGAATCCTCAATTGCCGTCGCGCTGGATCGCCGCATTCAGATGCTGCGCACCGCCATGGGGCCGGTGATCGCCGAGGCGCTGGAAGACCCCGACGTAGTGGAAATCATGCTCAACCCCGACCGCTCGCTCTGGGTGGATCGTCTCTCCACCGGTCGGGCACCGCTGGGCCTGGAACTGTCGGAAGCAGATGGGGAACGCATTATCCGCTTGGTCGCTGCCCATGTTGGCGCGGAAGTGCATCGCGGCCAGCCGCTTCTGACTGCCGAACTGCCCGAAACTGGCGAACGCTTTGAGGGCATCTTGCCGCCGGCCGCACCCGGCCCGGCCTTCGCATTGCGCAAGCGTGCTGTGGGCGTGATTCCGCTGGACCGTTATATCGCTGACGGCATGATGAGCACGGCGCAAGCCGCCTTTCTGGTGAAAGCCGTTTGTGCGCGGCAGAACATCCTAATCGCCGGCGGCACCAGTACGGGCAAGACCACACTTGCCAATGCCTTGTTGGCCGAAATCGCCGCCACGGGCGACCGTGTGCTGGTGCTCGAAGACACGGTGGAGCTGCAATGCGCGGCAAACGATCATGTGCCGCTGCGCACCCGCATGGGTGTGGTCACGATGCAGGAACTCGTGCGCGCCACGATGCGGCTACGTCCTGACCGTGTGGTGGTCGGTGAAGTGCGCGGCGGTGAAGCGCTGGATCTCATCAAAGTCTGGGGGACGGGCCACCCCGGCGGTATTGCCACCATCCATGCGGGTTCCGCTGTGGGCGCGCTTTTGCGCCTGGAGCAACTGATTCTGGAAGTGGCGGTGAACCCGCCGCGCGCCCTGATCGCCGAGGCGGTCAATGTCGTCATCTACATCGCCGGTCGCGGACGCAAGCGCCGCATCGAAAGTATCGCCCGCGTAGCGGGCTTTGACAGCACCGGCTACCAACTGGTCGATGTGCTGGAAACGCCATTGTCCGAGCCATCGCCTGCTTCTTTTCCTTCCTCTGATCTGCCTGGAGACTCGTTATGACGTCTGTTAATGCCTTCCGTATGTGCGTTGTTCCCCTTGTCACTGTGACGCGGAGGCGTGGCCTTGCCCATCTTGTGGTGCAAGGGCTACTGCTGGCCGTATTGCTGATGTTGGCAGCCGGTGCTGCGCAGGCCGCCGGTTCCTCCATGCCCTGGGAGGGGCCACTGCAATCCATTCTGGAGTCTATCCAGGGGCCGGTGGCGCGCATCGTCGCCGTCATTATCATTATCGCCACGGGTCTGGCGCTCGCCTTTGGGGACACCAGCGGCGGCTTTCGCAAGCTGATTCAAATCGTCTTCGGCCTGTCCATCGCGTTCGCTGCATCGTCGTTCTTCTTGTCGTTCTTTTCATTCTCCGGCGGGGCCGTCGTATGAATACTGACATCGAAGGCGCACCCAGCTTCGCCGCTGGGTTTGAGGTGCCGCTGCATCGTTCGCTGACTGAGCCGATTTTGATGGGCGGCGCGCCGCGTACCGTGGCGATTGCCAACGGCACGCTGGCCGCTGCCGTGGGATTGGGCCTGCAATTGTGGATTCCAGGCGTGGTGCTGTGGATTGTTGGTCACTCTCTGGCGGTATGGGGCGCGCGTGTTGACCCGCAGTTCATGCAGGTTTTTGCCCGTCACATCAAACATAAAACGCTGTTGGACGTGTGAGGAAATGACGCCATGCTGAACCTTGCCGAATATCGTCAGCGTCCTGCATTGCTCGCCGACTGGCTGCCCTGGGCCGGATTGATCGCACCCGGTGTAGTGCTTAACAAGGACGGCTCGTTTCAGCGTACGGCACGCTTTCGCGGGCCGGATCTGGATAGCGCCACCCAAGGTGAGCTGATCGCGACTTCCGCCCGTTTGAATAATGCGTTGCGTCGTCTGGGGTCGGGCTGGGCGCTTTTCATCGAGGCCGAGCGCCGTCCAGCGGCAGACTATCCCCATTCGGACTTTCCTGAAAGCCTGTCCTGGCTGGTCGATCAGGAGCGTCGCGCTGCCTTCGAAGAGGCCGGGCATCACTTCGAGAGTAGCTACCACCTGACGCTAGTGTTTCTCTCGCCCGAGGAATCCCGCGCCCGCGCTGCGGGAATGCTCTATGAGAATCGTCCCGCAGAAGGGGTGGACTGGCGCGAACGGCTGGCTGCCTTCCTATCGGAAACGGATCGTGTCTTCGATCTGCTCGATGGCGTGATGCCGGAAATTACCTGGCTGGATGATAGTCAGACGCTGACCTACCTGCATTCCACCATTTCGACTCGGTGTTACCGCATTGCTGTACCGGAAGTTCCGTTTCACCTTGATGCACTACTGACTGATTCCGCGTTGGTGGGTGGGCTGGCGCCGACGCTGGGCGATGCGCATCTGCGGGTGGTATCGGTGCGGGGCTTTCCGACTTCCACCTGGCCGGGCATTTTGGATGACCTGAACCGGCTTGGCTTTGCTTATCGCTGGAGTACGCGCTTTCTGTGCATGGACAAAGCCGAGGCGGAAAAGGAGCTGCGCCGCCTGCGCCGTCAGTGGTTCGCCAAGCGCAAGAACGTCGTGGCGTTGCTGCGGGAAACGATTTTCCAGCAGGAGTCGCCGCTGGTTGATACCGATGCCAGCAACAAGGCCGCCGATGCGGATGCCGCCTTGCAGGAACTGGGCAGCGATCAAGTCGCCTTTGGGTATGTCACCACCACCGTGACGGTGCTGGACGCTGACCCCGCCATCGCAGATGAAAAGCTGCGTTTGGTCGAGCGCGTGATTCAGGGCCGGGGTTTTGTGACCATCCCCGAAACCTTGAACGCTGTGGACGCCTGGCTATCGTCCATTCCGGGCAATGCCTATGCCAATGTTCGGCAGCCCATTGTGTCTACATTGAATCTGGCCCATATGATGCCAGTGTCGGCGGTGTGGGCCGGGCCACAGAAGAACGAGCATCTGGATGGGCCGCCGCTCATTGTCACGCGCACCGAAGGGGCGACGCCATTCCGGCTGGTGACGCATATTGGCGATGTGGGCCATACGCTGGTCGCCGGGCCGACCGGCATGGGCAAGTCGGTATTGCTGGCCGTCCTGGCCAAGCAGTTTCGCCGATATCCCGGCTCACGCATCTTCGCTTTTGACATGGGCCGCTCGATGCGCGCCACCATTCTGGGTCTGGCGGGCGAGCACTATGACCTTGGCAATGATGGCGAGATCGCCTTTCAGCCGTTGGCACGTATCGACCACGAAGGTTATCGCACCTGGGCGGCTGAATGGATCGAAGGGCGTTTGCTGCACGAAGGCATGGCCGTCAGTCCCGATGACAAGGCTGCCATCTGGTCGGCGCTGGGGAGCTTGGCGGGTGCGCCGGTGGAGCAGCGCACGTTGACGGGCTTTTCCGTACTGCTGCAATCGAACACGCTACGCCAGGCGCTTGCGCCCTATGTGCTGGGCGGCGCACACGGCAAGCTGCTGGACGCCGATCATGACCGGCTGGGCATGGCCCACGCGCAAGGCTTCGAGATGGAAGAACTGATGCACAGTCCCGCCGCCGTGCAGGCGGTGCTGCGCTATCTGTTTGCACGGTTTGACGAACGCTTTGATGGCGCGCCAACCCTTCTGATTCTGGATGAGGCGTGGCTGTTTTTGGATGAGCCATCTTTTGCCGCCCGTATCCGCCAATGGTTGAAGACCCTGCGCAAGAAAAACGTGTCGGTGATCTTCGCTACACAGTCTCTGGCCGACATCAAGGATTCGAGCATCGCATCGGCCATTATCGAAAGCTGCGCGAGCCGCATCTTCCTGCCCAACCCGCAGGCGACCGAACCACAGATTCGCACGATCTACGAGGGCTTCGGCTTGAACAGCAGGCAGATCGACATAGTCGCCACGGCCCAACCGAAGCGGGACTACTACTACCAGTCGCGTCTGGGCAACCGCCTGTTCGATCTTGACCTGGGGCCGGCCACACTCGCCTTTGCGGGGGCGTCCACCCCGCAAGATCAGCGCGACATCGACCGCATCCTGCTGGATGCCGGCGTACCCGGCTTCGCGGGCGCCTGGCTGCGTCATCGCGGCCTGGATTGGGCGGCTGATCTGTTGCCCGAGTTTCCCGGCCTCTCGCCTTCAACCACTTCCGTTCCTTCTCACCCACAGGAGAACTTGCCATGAACACCCGCACACTATCTGTATCGCTTGCTGCCGTGCTTTCGGCGTCGTTACTGGCCGCTGCGCCCGCCTGGGCCTGGAGAACGGTCTTTGACCCATCCAACTATACGCAGAACACGCTGACTGCCGTTCGCACACTGCAGCAGATCAACAACCAGATCAACCAGCTTCAGAACGAGGCCCAGATGTTGATGAATCAGGCCCGCAATCTGGCGAGTCTGGATTTCAATGTCGTCAACCGCCTGCGCACCACGCTGGCCGCCACCGAGCGCCTGATCGGCGAGGCGCAGGGACTCAGTTACGAGGTGGCGAACATGGACCAAGAGTTCGCGCGCCTCTATCCCGAGCAGTACGCGGCCACCATAAGCGGCGACCACATGGCCCAGGATGCCCGCGAGCGCTGGAAGAACACGCTCGATGGCCTGCACACCGCCATGCGGGTGCAGGCCCAAGCCTCGCAGAATCTGCGTGACGATGAAAGCGCGCTGGCCGATCTGGTGAATCAGAGCCAGTCGGCGCAAGGCGCGTTGCAGGCCACGCAGGCAACGAATCAGCTTCTGGCCTTGCAGGCCAAGCAGACCATCCAGGCGCAGCAACTTCAGATCACCCAAGACCGCGCTGCCTCCCTGGAGCTGGCCCAACAAGCGGCGGCGACCGAACGCGCCCGCGAAGTGCGGCGGCGCTTTCAAGGCACCGGCACGCCATACACGCCGCACGCCGTGGATTTCTACGGCAACTGATCTGGGGGAGCTTGTGCCATGAACGACGTGGCGGTCATTGACCGGTTTCTCGATACTTTCTCGCGCTACATCGACTCAGGCTTTGGTCTGCTGCAAGGCGAGGTGGCGTTCCTCACCGCCACGCTCATCGTTATCGACATGACGCTGGCCGGCCTGTTCTGGGCGATGAATCATGCCAGCGGCCAGGGTGACGATGTCATCGCCAAGCTGCTGCGCAAGGTGCTCTACGTTGGCGCCTTTGCCTACATCATCGGCAACTTCAATACGCTGGCGAGCATCCTTTTCCGCTCGTTCGCGGGGCTGGGCCTGATCGCCTCGGGGTCGTCGCTCACCATGGGTAACTTTTTGCAGCCGGGGCGTTTAGCCAAGACCGGCATTGATGCCGGCGCGCCCATTCTGGAACAGATCGGCGACATGGCGGGCTTTCCCGAAGTATTTACCAACATCGACCCCATCGTGGTGCTGTTTCTCGCCTGGATCGTGGTGATCCTGAGTTTCTTCGTCTTGGCCATCCAGCTTTTTGTGACGCTCATCGAGTTCAAGCTGACCACGCTGGCTGGATTCGTACTGGTGCCGTTTGCGCTGTGGAACAAGACGTCCTTTCTGGCTGAGAAGGTGCTGGGAAATGTCGTGTCCTCGGGCGTCAAGGTGCTGGTGCTCGCGGTGATTGTCGGGATTGGCAGTGGTTTGTTTGCCGAGTTCCAGGTGCATCCCGATGAACCGTCCGTCGATTATGCGCTGGTCATCATGCTGGCTTCGCTGTCCCTGCTGGCGCTTGGGATCTTCGGGCCAGGCATTGCCACCGGGCTGGTATCCGGCGGGCCGCAGTTGGGCGCCGGTTCCATGGCCGGAGCCGCCGTGGGGGCCGCAGGAGCCGCCGTCGCCCTTGGCGCGGCGGCTACGGGTGTTGGCGGTGCGGTAGCCGCCGGCGCGCGCATGATGCCGGGCGCGGCACGGATGGCCGCGGGTGCGGCGCGTTCCGTAGGTTCGACCGTAGGTGGCGCCCGGTCAGCTATCCAGGCAGGTTCGGCGGCCAGCGGTGGATTCAAGGGAGCGCCTGCCGGTTCGGGTTCGCGTACGGGTGCGGTTTCTGGCTCTGCGCCGGGTGCTTCAGCCCAAGCGCCGGCCGCTGGCCCCAGCGCCCAACCCGCCTGGGCCAAGCGCCTGCACCGCCGACAACAACTGACGCAAGCCGCCACGACCGCCGCCCACACGCTGCGCGGGGGCGACGGTGGCGGCGCGGGCCAAGGCCCGAGCCTGCGTGATGTCGATTCATAAGGAGATAAACACATGCGTTTCAAACGACCGCTGGTGCGTTATGCCGAATCGCCGCAACCGGCGACCCCTTACCAATCCGCCGCTCAGGTCTGGGATGATCGTATCGGCTCGGCCCGCGTGCAGGCCAGAAACTGGCGGCTGATGGCCTTCGGTTGCCTGCTGCTGGCGCTGCTCATGGCCGGTGGTCTGGTGTGGCGCTCGGCGCAATCCATTGTCACGCCCTATGTCGTGGAAGTGGATAACGTCGGACAGGTGCGTGCGGTAGGGGAAGCCGCCACGCCATACCGGCCCAACGATGCACAGACCGCCCACCACATCGCCCGTTTTATTGGCCTGGTACGCGCGCTGTCCATCGACCCCATCGTGGTGCGCCAGAACTGGCTGGACGCCTATGACTACACCACAGACAAGGGGGCTGCCGTGCTCAATGACTACGCCAGGGTGAACGATCCCTTTAATCGCATCGGCAAAGAATCGGTGACGGTGCAGATCACCAGTGTCGTGCGCGCCAGTGACACCTCCTTCAACGTGCGCTGGACGGAACGCCGCTACGTCAATGGCGCCTCTGCCGGTCTGGAACGCTGGACGGCGGTGGTGTCCATCGTGCATCAGCCACCGCGCACCGAAGCGCGTCTGCGCAAAAATCCCCTGGGGCTTTACGTCAATGGTCTGTCGTGGAGCCGTGAACTCGATTCGTCTGAAGGAGTCCAGCGATGACACCGTCTTTTCGCCTTTACGTTTTGCCCTTGACCCTGATCGTTCTGGCCGGCTGCGCCACCCAGGGCAAGCCGCCGCCGGCGATCTCACTGGATGAACCGGTACAGGCTGCACTGCTGCCCGAGCCGCCCAGCCCCGTGGAGGTAATTGCCTTACCTGAACCCCTGGCGCTGCCGGCGCAGTTAAAACCCTTGCCGGGGACGGAGGGCGGTAAGCCGACGCCGGAACCCGCAGATGAAACCGTGCGGGTATCCCGCGCCAACGCCGAAGCCCGCATCGCGCCCACCCGCGAGGGCTATGTCAACGCCATTCAGGTCTGGCCCTATAGCGACGGGGCGCTCTATCAGGTCTATATGGGTGTTGGGCGTGTCACGGTGATCGCGCTGCAAGCGGGCGAGGAACTGGTGACGGTTGCCGCTGGCGATACCGTGCGCTGGATTGTGGGGGACACCTCCAGCGGCAGCGGCGCGGACTTGCGGGTGAACGTGCTGGTCAAGCCGATTCGTTCCGGCTTGAAGACCAACCTGGTCATCACCACCAGCCGCCGCACCTATCTGCTGGAACTGACTTCCACCGAGAAGACATGGATGGCGTCGGTGTCCTGGGAATACCCCAGGGACAGGATGCTGGCCTTGCAGCGCCAGAATCAGGCGGCGCAAGCCGGTGCGCCGGTGGATACGGGCATGGCTCTGGAAAACCTGCGCTTTCGGTATGCGGTCAGTGGCAGCAATCCGCCCTGGAAGCCGCTGCGCGCCTTTGATGATGGACGCAAGGTCTATATCCAGTTTCCGGCAGGCATCGCCCAGGGCGAACTGCCGCCGCTCTTTGTGATCGGTGCCGAAGGCGACGGCCAACTGGTGAACTACCGCTTCCGTTCGCCGTACTACATCGTGGATCGGCTCTTTGGTGCGGCGGAATTGCGCCTGGGCGGTGATCGTGGCGACGTGGTGCGCATCGAACGCACCGATGGCGTATCGCGGAGGAACTGAGCATGAACGAGGAACAAACGCCCGATCAGGCCGCGTCACAACCGCCCGACAAGGTGGCCCCTGAAACCGTGGCGCTGCGCGCCCAGCCCCGGCCGGTTACCCGACTGAACCGGCGCACACTGGCCGTGCTGGTGGGCGGCCTGTCGGTAGCCGTGTTGGGTGCCACGATCTGGTCGCTGCAACCGCACCGACGCGGCACCAGCGAGCAGACCGAGCTTTACAACGTGGATCGGGTATCGAAGTCGGAAGGGCTTGATGCGCTGCCCGCGGACTATTCCATGCTGCCGACGCCCAATATGCCGCCCGCGCCTGACGTGCCGGAACTGGGACCGCCGCTACCGGGTGATCTCGGGCCAGCTATCATCAATAGTCAGCAACCAGCGGTGGCCACCTATGCGCCGCCGGGCATCGACGCCGAAGCCGCCGAAAGGGAAGCGCGACGCAAGGAAGCCGACGCGGCGGCAGCTTCGTCGGTGTTCTTCCGCACAGGACAGGGCCAGTCCGGTCAGCCCACGGGAGCGGTCGCGCAGGCCGTGCCCGTCGCGCCAGGCATAGATAATTCCTTGGCCGCTTTCGACCCGTTGGCCGCTGGCCCAGCATCGACAGCAGCACAGTTGACCGACCCCACCGCCGTACAGAATCGGCAAGACCAGAAAGAGGCTTTCCTGCAAGCCGGTTCTACTGAAACCCGTAATTCCGGGAACCTGCAAATGCCCGCATCGCCATATCAGGTCATGGCCGGGACGGTCATCGCCGCCGCGCTGGTCACAGGCATTAAATCTGATCTACCTGGGGATGTGATCGGCACCGTCACCGAACCCGTCTACGACTCTGCCACCGGCAAACATCTGTTGATTCCGCAAGGCTCGCGCGTCCTGGGCCGCTACAACAGCCAGGTGAGTTATGGCCAAAGCCGGGTGCAGGTTGTATGGAACCGCATCATCTTGCCCGATACGTCTTCGCTCACGCTGGACAACCTGATCGGCACCGACGCCGCAGGCTATGCTGGCCTGGAAGACGACGTGGACTGGCATTGGGATCGCATCATCGGCGGTGCCGTGCTGACCACGCTGCTGGGCGTCGGTGCTGAACTGGCTGCTCCGGAGAACCGCCAGGACGGCGACCACATCATCATCGCCGGACGCGACAGCGCGCAGGACAGTATCAATCAGGTCGGTCAGGAAATGACCCGGCGCAACATGAACATCCAGCCTACCTTGAGCAGCCGCCCAGGGTTGCCGGTGCGCATCATCGTGAATCGTGACTTGGTATTCCGCTAGCGGAATACCAGATCGTATGCCGCGTCCGGAACTATGCCGATTCGGCTACCCAAGGAGCAACAAATGGCTATGGCTGCACGGAGCTTTGATGGATCGAGTATCGGCATAGTCTGGCCTCTAGAGTTGGTTGAGG
>JACCES010000015.1 GCA_013416455.1 Alcaligenaceae bacterium
TGACCATTTCGGCGGATGGCGAGTACAGCTATGCGCGTAACGAGAGTACGCCGGGTGATGTCTCGGATGTATTTACCTATACCCTGACGGATGGCGACGACGATACGGATACGGCGACCCTGACCATCACCATTGCGGACGCGGGTGTGGGTTTTGAGGACTTGGAGGACGATCAGGAGGGCGATGGCGTCCTGCGGGGCAGCGATATCTTCGTGAATGAAAGCAAGCTGGCCGGGGGCACGGGTGTCGGTGACGGCGCCGCAGAGCAAACCGGCACCTTTACGGTGAGTTCGCCGGACGGCATTGCCAATCTGAGCATTACGCAAGGCGGCAACACCGTCACGCTGGTAACAGACAACGTCGTTCATGATTTCACAGAGGAGGGGCCGCTCGTCATCACGACGGCCTTGGGCAACACCCTGTCCATCACGAGCTTCGATCCGGAAACCGGCGAGGTCGGCTACACCTATACCTTGCTCAGTAGTGAGACCCACGAGGACGGCGACGGCCGCAACGATCTGTTCGAAAGCTTCACCGTCACTCTGGAAGACATGGATGGCGACGACACGACCGGCACCCTGGGCGTGCGTATCGTTGATGACGTGCCGGTCATCGAGCAGACCGGCGTTGGGCTAGATAATCTGACCGTATCAGAAGCCAGCTTGGATACACCCACCGCCGCCGTCGACTTCAGCGCAGCATTTACCTATCAGGCCGGCGCCGACGGCAAAAAATCGCATGCCTATTCGCTGGTGGTCAATGGCGACAGCGGTCTGAAAGACGTACTGACCGGCGATGATATTGTGCTGGTTGCGAATAGCGAAGGGACTTTGATTACAGGCCATGTGGCTGGCGATCCCGATGCGGTTGCGTTCACGATTTCGATAAATGACCAATCCGGCGCAGTGACGCTGACCCAGATGCGGGCGCTGAAGCATGGCGAGGAAGATGACCCATCGGACAACTTGCTGAGCATCGCGGCGGAGGCCTTGAGCCTGCGGCTGACCGTCACTGACAGCGACGACGACACCACCACCAGCACTGTCGACAATATCGGTGGGCATTTCACGTTCCAGGACGATACCCCCACGATCAGCTCCGAGGCAGGCAATCTAGGCACTATCGAGCTTGACGAAACCTCGCTTGTGGCCGCGGCGGGCAATCCGATCACAATCACGGAGGCTGATTTCGCAACGGGCGTATTCAGCCCTGATTATGGCAGTGACGAGGCGGCCGCAAGCGACGCACTGGTTTACTCGCTGGAAGTCACCAATGGCGCCGCGACCGGCCTGACAGATGCGGTGACCGACGAGGCGATCTTGCTGCGCTTGAATGGCGGTACCGGCGTCGTCGAAGCCTATACCGCAACCGGTAATCAACTCGTGTTTACCGTGGCCGTGGACGCCGCAACCGGCGCTTTGACACTGACGCAGCACCGGGCCATCGAGCACGGTGACACAGCCGATCATAATGAAGTATCCACGGCACTCGCGGCCAACCTGATCAATCTGGTGGCCACCGCCACCGATGGTGATGGCGATAGCACATCGGCATCAGTCGGTATCGGCGACCGGATCTCCTTCCTGGACGACGGCCCGGCGGTGGGTGAGCCGCCGTCAATCACAACGGTGAATGAAGTCCATCTGCCGTTCGGCAGTGCCGAAGGTCAGGGTTCACTCACCGTAAGCGGCGGCTTGAACCTGACTGTCTCGGCCGATGGCATCGACACTCGGTTTTCCGACGACTTGACCGATATTCTGGAGGCGCGGGGTCTGAAATCCTCCAGTGATACGCCTTTGGCGTACAGCCTCAGTGAGAATGGCCATATCTTGACAGCCACGGCCGGCGAAGGTGGCCCTGTGGTCTTCACGGTCACTATTACCGACCCGGCCAGTGCTTCGGCGGGCTATGAGTTCACATTATCCGGCGCTCTTGACCATGATGGGGCAGAGTCTCTCGATCTTGAATTCAGCTTCGTCGTGACCGATGGCGACGGGGATACCGCAACAGGCAGCTTCACGGTCAAGGTCAAGGATGACCCTTCGGTGGATGAGCTCGCATTTACCATCGATGAAGATCACGCTGGGCATACTTTCAACACCACGGCGGATGCAACACCCGAGAATACTGTTATTCATCAGGCCGATCCGGACAATCCAGGTGGCCCCGCGCTCGAGCTGCCGGTGCTGACGACCCACCCCGACGGCAGCAAGGACTACAAGACCACGCATGGCATCGTCACCGTGAATGCCAACGGCCAGATAACCTACAAGCCCGATCCCAACTACAGCGGCACCGAGATATTCAAGTATGTCATCACTGACGGAGATGAATCCAAAACCACGGAAGTAACCATGACCGTCCATCCCGTGTCGGATGCGCCGGCATTGAGTGTGGTCGCCGAGGATATCGACACGCCGGAAGACGTTTCGGTCGCACTGGGTCTGAATGCACCGGTAATCGTGGATGATGGAGAAGGGGGTGGCAATAATCCTGTCTCCGAGCGCTTGGGCACGATAACCCTCGACGGCTTCCCGGAAGGCGCGAAGCTGCAGGATGGCGACGGTAATACCTTGCATGTTTTCAACAGCGGGGCTCCGGCGCAATCCGTCACCATCTGGCTGAGCGATGGCGACATGCTTGACGCTACCGCCCCGGACGGCGCGTTGTCGATGACGATTGACGAGTTCGAGGCATTATGGGTGCTGCCGCCCGAGCATTCGCACGAGAACTTCACTGTCACGATGACGGTATCCAGCTACGAAGTGGACGCGGATGGCAATAGGGCCCAGGTGGACGGTACGGACGTGCCGGGGGCGGACTCATCGATAGACGTCGATGTGGACGTCCGCGCGGTCACCGATGAGCCCGTGCTGACGCTCGACGACTCGGTGGATGCCGCTGATGTGGGTGCGAAAACCATTACCGTGACCGCGGCTACGGAAGACGATAATGCCAAGATCGCAGTCACCATGTATGAGGACCAAACGCTGGAATTGCAATCCGTCTTGCAGGAAGCGTTGGCCGACATGGATGGGAGCGAAACACTATGGTACGGCATCACCGGTTTGCCGCCCGGCACGCAGGTGATGATCGGGACGCAGACCTATACCGCCGGCCCGGATGGCAGCGTCAACTCCAGCTTGAACAAGTTCACCGTCTCTGGTGCGCAGAACCCGGTGGTCAGCATCACACCGCCTCTCAATTATTCCAATAGTGATCCGATCGATGCGCAAATCACTTTGTATGTGCAGGATACGGACGACGATTCGCCTGGACATACGGCAAATGTGCAATCCATCACGGTGGATCTTGCTCTGCGCGTGTATGCCGTTCCCGATGATGTAACGCTTGCCAACCCGCCTCCCACTGAGGAAGACACGTCGGTCACCTTCTTGCAGAATCTTGCCCTGACCGATACTGACGAAAGCGAAACCATCATCCAGGTGAGAATTACCGACTTGCCCAGCGAAGGGGGCGTGTGGAAGCTCTTCGACCACAATGGCATTGAGCTATCGATACCTCCCGGCGGAGATGAAAATAACGGTGGCCTGGTTCTGACGATAGGAACTGGTGGGAGTCACACGCTTGAGGAGATCAAGCAATTCACCTTGCTGCCTCCCGGACACAGCTCCTCGGACGGTACGATAACTGTCTACGTTACAACGCAGGAAGACGGTGAGAACACAGAATCAGGCAGTCCTGAAACCACGGAATGGGCGCATGATCTGTCGATCGTCGTCACGCCGGTGGGGGAAGAAATCGATCCCGGACAGCCCGGCGGGGATACCGATGGCGATGGCGCGCCCGATTTGGTAATGAGCGGCGACCACGACTACTCGACTCCGGGGCTGGAAGATACGTGGTTCAAGCTTTACGAGGATCCGGAAGCCGGCGCAGTCAACCCCTTGAGCGGCTGGTCCAACCAGGATGGCGCTGATGAAGGGGGGAACGAGAAAACCTGGGCGCGCCTGACTCCGGAAGTGGCGTCGGGGAGCGCCATCGGTTCGAAGTTCCAGTGGTCCACAGATGGGGGAAGTACTTGGGTAGAGGAAACTTACGTCGGTACGCCCATTGATGTACCCGTAGAGTATCTTGACACACTTCAATTCATGGCGCCGCCCAATTTCGCCGGTATGTTCGAAATCAAGGTTGAGGCCAGGACGGTGGACTATGACGACGACGATGGCACCCCTTCGTCCGAGGCTGTGTCCGGCGCGGCCTTGTTGACGAATATCTTGGTCGTGCCAGTGGCTGATGCGGTGACGCTTGCCGTGAACGGGAAGGCCAGCGGGCTGGAAGATACGCTTATCCCGTTGAGGGTCACCCCGACAAGTTCCGATCCGTCGGAAACCTTTACCGTCACCATCAGCGGCATACCGGCCGGGGCCGTTGTTTATTATGGCGACCCGGACAGTCCCCTTCAGGTTTCCACAGGGGGAACCATTGAGATCGAAAATTTCGACAGCACCGTGCCGCTGCACATCATGCCGCCGCTGCACAGCAATATCGATTTCTCGCTGAACGTATCGGCGGTATCGGTTGATACCTTGACGGTGGGTGGCAATAACTATTCATCCACATCACTTCCGGATTCACTGGACATCGATGTGACGGTGAAGGGCGTCGCAGATGAAGTCACGGTCAATTCCACACCGCAGACATGGGCGGAGGCTGACCTCGATGGTAAGTTGGATGCGGTATCGTTGTCCGACCTGGTTACGTTCACCAAGGTCGATACTGATCCTACGGAGGCTTTTGAGTCAGAAAAACTGACCATCCGCGTGTCGGGTCTGCCGGAAGGCTTCTCGCCCAATGTCGGGACGCCGCTGACGGCGCCGGGCGTGACTGGCGAAGACCGCGTCTGGCTGCTGACCGAAGCCCAGCTGGCGACGGCTGAAATCAATGTGCCCGCCAATTACAGCGGCACGGTCACCTTCCAGGTGACGCCCGTCACTACCGAGAACGATGGCCATTCGTTGACCGGTGAGCCGGTGAATGTCAGCTTTACGGTGACGCCGTCACCCGAAGCCACTGTCACCACCAGCGCCACCCTGGTCGAAGACGTCATCACTTCGCTGGGTTTTGATATCGTTCATCAGAATGGTGACAATGACGAAGTACTGGCTGAAGTCCGTATCAAGCAGGATTATGCGGATGGCAACGACTTCACTTTGTATCTTGGCAATGGCGACGATGCTCCCACCTTGGCCGAAGCGCTCAATGACGGAGACATCACGCAGGTCGCGGATGGCGGCGTAATGTATTACGTGCTGACCGGCGAGCAGGCGAAGACGCTGGCGGCCAAGGGCGGCGAGCATCTTGACGATGACCTGGGCGGCTTCGATTTCCAGTACAAGATCACCGACAGCCACTATGGCGACGAGGATTCTGGCAACTCCGTAACCAGCGACTGGATTGATGGCCACTTCACGATCACTGCCACGCCAGTTACAGACCAGCCCGGAGTATCGATCACGGCGATTGATGGCGGAAGCACCACCCCCGGCAATCAATATCCCGATGACGACGCTGAACCCGATACAGCCGTTCTGACGGCCGCCGATACCGTGACGGTCAGCCTGAATATTGTTTCGCCGGACCACGACGGAAGCGAATATCTGATCCGCGTCATTGTCGATGGGGTGCCCCAAGGGGTGAGCGTTTCCGGCGCGGAGTTCCTCGGAGGCGGTCGCTGGCTGCTGGCATATGAAGGGCCGCAAGCCAAGGCGATCAATGAGCCGGGCGGGCTTGGCCTGGACGTGGATTTCATCGTCAGCGAACAGGCGGGCGAGCTTACGAACCACTCCATTACGATGACTGTTCAGGTGCAGGATCGTGGCGACGAGACCGGACAGACGACGGAGATCCTTTCCGATTCCGTCACATGGCATCTGACAACCGATTTCGAGGTCGGTGATGAGAGCAATCCCCCAGCGGTGATCGCGGAGTGGGAATATACGGATGCGCAGGCCCAGGAAGACACAAAGGTCAAACTGTCCACTCTGGTCAACGGTAAAGTAGAGCTGGAGAGTCCGGGCGCGGTCAATACCTTCACCATTCTGCTGGAAGATATCCCGGCGGGTACTGTCGTGACTGGAATGACGCGTACGTTGGTGACGGAAGGCGGGGCAACCAGGGAGGTATGGACGGCATCGGCAACCACGACCCCTGGGATGACTCAAGAAGATGCACAGGCGTTACTGGATGCGTTGCTGGACAGCATCGAGCTGACGCCCCCAGCCGACTCCAACAACAATAATGCGCCGGGCGCCTTCACCTTCCAGGCCAGCCTGACCACGTCGGTCGCGGGGGGACGTGACACGGTCACGGAATCGATCTCGCCAGTGGTGGAGGTGGAGCCGCGTACGGACGACGCGCAGATCAACATTGTCCTGGGTGATGTGACCGAATCCGATGCCGGCATTCCCATCACGGTGACGGTAAGCAATCCGGCGGATGGCTCCTACGGTTCCATCGTGGGCGGCAATCTGTACTTGCGGATCGATGCGGCCAACGATGCGATGGAAGGGGGAACCCTGCGGCATGGCGCTGAAGAATATGAGTTGCAGGCCGTTTCCGGTGTCGACGGCATCACCAATGGCGACTACTACGTCATCCCCAATGTGGAGATGGACGATGTGCTGGCATTGACCTATGAGCCGCCGGCCGGCAATGGCATGGTCGCCGGCAATGTGACCGTGGACGTCTGGGTGCTCAACACCGAGACAGGCGATAACAGCGCCAACCCCGTAAAGAGCTCCACGAATTCCGGCTCGGTGTCGGTAGAGATCATCAATGATGGCGTTACTGTCACCAACAACGCGACAGATGGTGACGAGTCGTCCAGAGGTGAGGCGGCTGAAAATGCCCTGATCAAGCTGGATCTGTCCGTTGAGCTGAAAGATACCGATACTTCCGAGGAAATCATTTCCATCCTGCTCTCCAATCTGCCGGTCGGTTTCCTGGTGTATACGGGCACGGATGCCAGCAATGCATCATTGGCCAGTATGAGCAATAACGCGGGCGGATCCGGTGGGTTCAATACCTGGGTGATATCCGGTGCGGACGGTTCCCTGCCGCCTTACGTGGGCATTCTGCCGCCGGCATACTGGAGCGGCACCTTGGGCGATCTGCAGCTGATCGTGGAATCGGGTGAAACGGCACTGTCCGATAAACTCGTCCAGACATTCGATCTCGAGCCGGTTGTCGTGAAACCTGTCGCCAACGGGATCGTCATCACACCCACATCCGCCTTCGGCCCCGAGAACAGTGTGATATCGCTGAACCTGAATGCCGCCATGCAGGATATGGTCAGTGCCGGTAGCGGTGATGAAAACACCGAAACGGCGACGTTGCGGATCACCGGCCTGGGCGAACACGCCTCGTTCTATATCCAGGGGGCGCTTATTCATCAGCACGAAACGATACAGATAACATCGTCGGGCAGCGGGCAGGCTACCGTCTACACGATCTCGGGTCTGCAACAGGAGCAACTGGACAAGCTGGGTTTCAAGCAGGCTCGGGCATCGCTGGTCGACCAGAGTGAAGACGATGGGGGCCTGCAGATCAAGGTTGAGGGATGGACGGTTGAACGCGATGCGGTAACGGGCCAGCCGGTGGGAGATTCATCCGGCAACCCGGACGAGGGGTTCATTACCTTGAGCGTGTCCGGTCAATTGGGCACCACCGGCAACGACACCTTGATCTGGACCGGTGAGCCGATCGACGGCAGAAGCGGCAGCGATACCGTGCAGATGCGTTATGGCGAGAATCTTACCGGCGCGCAACTGGCGGCGAACCTGCGGAACATCGAAGCCATAGACATGGGCATAGCCGGCGCCAATGCAATCACTGGTCTGACACCAGAGCAGTTGAAGGCCATCGCCGGGTCGGGTTCCAGCCTGACGATATCCGGCTCGGCGGGCGATAGTCTGAGCCTGTCCGGACCATGGGTCGACAATGGCAACGGTACCTATACCGGCACGATTCCCGGCGGATCGGGTGGTGCGGACACGGTAGTCACGCTGACGGTAAGCGGCGGTGTGGCTGTTGATACGGCAAGCATCGACTCCCTGGACGGCATGATGTTCTCGCCCTTTGGCCTGACGATGGGCGAGGATGCCTTCATCGACACGGAAGAGGACGAGTCCGATCCGGCCGAAGCCAGTGGCGATATCGAAGATCCGGAATCGGATACCGTTGATATCACCGAGCCGGGCGATGACGAATCCGGCGAAACGGACGAGTCCAGCGAAACGGACGAGTCCGGTGAAACGGACGGGCAAGCGCCTGAAACACCGGAAACCGATGCCGATCCGGAAAGCGGGGATTCTGGTTCGCTCGGTCTGGGGAATCTGGGTGACGGCGACGCCGATATCGAAGACGACGACTTCCTGTTCGGCGATGATGGCGAAACGCCCGGGCTGGACATCGTGCTGCCGCCCCAGGAAGCCTCGGACGGGGAAGCCGAATCTTGGCTTGTTCAGGATGAGGACGAATCCGGCGGGCTGCCTGTGGAACCGGCCGGGGCCGGCGCGTCCGGATCTTACCCGGAGTACGACCCAGCGCCCGTACCGATGCCGCTCAACGACGATCTGCAGCACGATCTGCAAAGCGGAGCCGTCGTGGGTTGAGGTGGATCCCTGTTTCAGGATGATACGGAAACCGTGAAGAATGGCGGAGATGCATGAGTAACAAAGTGAAAGGCAAGGCGCGCGCCGCGGCGGCGGTCGCGCTGGCCGCGGGCGTTGCGGCCTCTGTGGGGGCCCAGCCGGCAGGGCCGGGTGATGTGGGAACGGCGGTCTGGGCTGCCGGCGCCGAGCCGCTTGCGGCGGAAAGCGTCGTATTGGACATGCAGGCCGGGGTCGACCGGGCGGTGCGCTGGCATCCGCTCGTGCGCCAGGCTGAAGGCCAGTTGCTTCAGGCTGGCGAGGGCATAGATTCGGCGCGCGCCGGCTACTACCCGCAAATCAGCGGCGGCGTCAATTCTCGCACCGGCAACAGCGACCTGACCGGATACGAGAGCCGCCATGTGCACCGGGCTGAAATCACCTTGCGGCAGACCTTGTACGATTTCGGCAAGGTGGATAGCGAGGTCGGGCGGGCCAGGGCATCGAGCGACGTGGCGCGCGCCGGTGTGCTGTCATCATTCGATGATGTGGTGCGCAGCACCGCCCAAGCCTGGATCGAGGTGCGCCGGCAGCAGGCCCTGGTCAAGGTCGCCCAGGAACAGCTCAGGGCCCTGGAAGAGCTCGCCGGTCTGGCGCGCAGGCGCCAGACGGAAGGCGCCAGCACCTATTCCGATACGGTGCAGGCGCGCGCCCGGGTCGAGGCCGCGCAGGTCAGCCTGCTGACGGCGCAGTCGCAGGTGCTGCGCTGGCGCACCAACCTGATGAACTGGGTGGGCGGCCCCGTGTTGCCGGAAGTCGCCGGAGACCCGGTGGCGGGGCTGGACGGCGCCTGTCAGCAGTCTGGCGCCATTCAACCCTGGGACGCTGCGACAAGCGTGTCAAGCGCATCGGCGGTGCAGGAAGCCGAGGCCCGCCTGATGGTGGCCCGCGCCGGGGCGGACATCGCGAAATCCCAGGAACGGCCCACGCTTTCGGTGGACGCTTCCCTGGGGCGCGGGTTGAATTCAAGTTCGCGCCGGCCCGGCGAACCGAATGCCGAAGCCGTGGTCATGCTGAATTTTTCCATGCCGTTCTATCAGGGCGGCCGTTTGCAGGCCGACAGAAGGGCGGCTGAATACGCGGTGCAGTCTTCTCGTGCGGCGCTCGAACGGGTAAAGCTGGATACCGAGCAGGGTTTGCGGGACGCCGCCCTGGCGAAGCAAGAGAACAGCCGCCGCATAACGGTGCAGGCCGCGCGCGAAGAGAGCATGCGCGTGACGCGCGCCTTGTACCGCGACCAGTATCTGGAACTGGGCACGCGCAGCCTGCTGGATCTGCTCAATGCGGAACAGGAATACCATGCCGCGCGCAGCGACCAGATCGATAGCGAGCACAATATCTACCGCAGCAGTATCGATTGTCTCTACCATGCCGGCAGTATGCGCAGCGTCTTCGGGCTGGAACAGGTGACCGCCCAGGCGCTGGGTTCAGCGCAACCGCTGGGGCTGCGGTGATGGCTGAATCCGTCCCGTTCGTTGATGCACTGCCGGAACACAGGCCGTTGCCTCAATTGATGGAAGGCTGGCTGGACGCCGTCTTGTCGATGGCGGCGCATTATCACTTGAATGTGTCGCGTGAACGGCTGCGCGTGGCCATGAGCTGGGGCAGCCAGCAGGAGTTTCAGGACAATGTGCGCGAAGTGGCGCGTCAGGCCGGCCTGACCATCCGCTGGGTCAAACCGCGGCTGCGGGGCCTGACAAACTGGCGCCTGCCTGTGGTGGTGCAGCTGCGCGATGGGCAGGTCGGGGTTGTGACGACGGTCGCCAAGGAAGACCTGAATGTGGCCTTCAGCGGCGATCAGGGTCTGCCTTCCAGTGTTGCGGCCAAGGATTTGCAAGCGTCCATCGTGTCCATGGCGATCATGCGCCCCATTCGGGCTATGCCCGATTCGCGGGTGGACGACTACATCAAGCCGGTGGAAAAACACTGGCTGCGCGGTATTGTGTTCGCCGACCTGCGTCCCTATGCCCATGTGCTGGTGGCGTCGTTTGTCGCCAATGTCATGGCTCTGGCGGGCATTCTGTTTTCCATGCAAGTGTATGACCGGGTGGTGCCGGCACAGTCCACACCCACCTTGTACGTGCTGTTCGGCGGTGTGATGCTGGCCATCATGGTGGGATGGGCCTTGCGCAATGCCCGCATGTACATTATCGACGTGCTGGGCAAGCGGGCCGACCTGCGCATTTCCGACCGGGTGTTCGGCCACGCCTTGCGGGTGCGCAATACCGCACGGCCGCGTGCCACCGGCACCTTTATTTCGCAGTTGCGCGAACTTGAGCCTGTGCGCGACATGCTGACCTCCACCACCGTGGCCGCCATTGCGGATCTGCCGTTCTTTCTGCTGTTCTGCGTCATTTTCTGGTACATAGCCGGCAGCCTGGTGTGGGTGCCTGTGGCGGCCTTCGTGCTGCTGATCATCCCCAGCCTGCTTGCGCAGCCACGGCTGCGCGCGCTTGCCCAGGAAGGCATGCGTGAATCCTCGCTGCGCAATGCCATGCTGGTCGAGGCCGTCCAGGGCATAGAGGACATCAAGCTGCTGCAGGCCGAACCGGGCTTTCAGAATCGGTGGAATCACTACAACTCGGTCAATGCGGATTCCAGCCTGCGGCTGCGTACCTTGTTGAACCGGCTCGGCAACTGGACGCAGACCGTGCAAGGTGCGTCTTTCGCCTTCGTCGTGTTCTTCGGCGCGCCAATGGTCATGAGCGGGGATATGAGTACGGGTGTGCTGGTGGCCGCTTCCATCCTTTCGACCCGCATGCTGGCGCCGCTGGCAGGGGTCACGCAGGTGCTCAACCGCTGGCAGCAGGCCAAGGTGGCGGGCACGGCGCTGGATCAGTTGATGCAGCTGCCGGTGGATCACGCGCCGGAAAGCGCGCGAGTGCACCGACCTGCATTGATGGGCGAATATTCGATGCGCCAGGCGCTGTACAGCTACGACGGCAAGACGCCGGCATTGCGGGTGCGGCAGCTGGAGATCCGGCCGGGCGAGCGCATCGCCGTGCTTGGCCGCAATGGCGCGGGCAAGTCGACGCTGCTGCAGGCGTTGTCGGGCCTGCTCGAACCGCAGATGGGTACGGTATTGCTCGATGGCGTGGCGCTGTCCCATATTGATCCGGACGATGTGCGCCGCGACGTGACTCTGCTGACCCAGCATGCCCGTCTTTTTCATGGGTCGCTGCGCGAAAACCTGAAGCTGGGCGCGCCGCATGCAAGCGATACCGAGATCGTTGCCGCCTTGCGTTCGGTCGATGCATGGAAATTCGTGCAGAAGCTGCCCTTGGGGCTCGATTATCAGGTACAGGAAGGCGGCGGCGGTCTATCGGGCGGGCAGCGCCAGTGTCTGCTGCTGGCGCGCTTGTTGTTGCGCAACCCGGCGGTCCTGTTGCTGGATGAGCCCACCGCCATGCTCGACGAGGTTGCCGAGCGTGCTGTGATCGAGCTGTTGGGCAAGCTGTCGGCGGGCCGCACCGTCGTGGTCGCTACCCATCGGCCCGCCTTGCTCGATATCGTGGACCGCGTAGTGGTGGTGGATGCGGGCGCCATTGTGATGGACGGGCCGCGGGACAAGGTGCTGGAAGACTTGCGCCGGGGGCCCCGGAAGCCGGTGGCCGTGGTGCAGACGCCGGTGGCCAGGGCGCAGGCCCGGGCACGACAGGCACGGGCGGGAGGGCGGGCCTGATGGCGAATTTCAAGACTCAGCCGCTCATGCCCCAGATGCCCGGGCTGATTGTGCCGGCCAATACGGCTTTGGCTCGCCTGGATGCCGTCGACGATCTGCGTGCCAGCGGTGCGCGGCGCGTCGTCTGGTTGCTGGTGCTGTTTTTTGCGCTGTTTGTCGCGTGGGCCTGGTATTTCGAAATCGATGAAGTGTCCACCGGTTCGGGCAAGGTGATTCCCAGTTCGCGCGAACAGTTCATTCAATCGATGGAAGGCGGCATTCTGGTCGAGCTGCGGGTACGTGAAGGGGATATCGTCGAGAAAGGGCAGGTGCTGGCACGCCTGGATCCGACACGGGGCGAGTCCAGCGTCGAAGAAACCGCTGCCCGCTATCGGGCCGCGCTGGCCAGCAGCGTGCGCCTGCGCGCCGAAATAGAGGGGCGCGACGATCTGGTGTTTCCCCCCGAACTGCGGAACTTCCCGGAATTGCGGGATTCCGAGGCGGCGCTGTTCCGCGCGCGCCAGGCAAGCCTGAATGAAACCCTGGAAGGGCTGCGCAAGTCGCTGGACCTGGCCAACCGGGAACTGGAAATCACCAGCAGGCTCGCCAGAAGCGGTGCGGCCAGCAGTGTGGAACTGCTCAGGCTGGAACGGCAAAGCGCCGATCTGGAACTCAGGATTGCGGAAACACGCTCTCAATATATCGTGAGCAGCGGCGAGGAACTGGCCAAGGCCGATGCGGAAGTCAAATCGCTGTCTTCAGTGGTGCGCGGCCGCGAGTTCTCGCTGGAGCGCACGACCTTGCATTCGCCGGTACGGGGCATCGTCAAAAGCATGGACGTCACCACCATTGGCGGTGTGGTGCCGCCCAATGGTTCGATCATGGCCATTGTTCCCCTGGATGATCAGTTGTTGATCGAAGCCAGGATATCCCCCCGCGACATCGCGTTCATCCATCCGGGGCAGGAAGCGCTGATCAAGATCACTGCTTACGACTACGCGATATACGGCGGCCTCAAAGGACAGGTTGCGATGATCGCACCCGACACGGTGCGCGACGAAGTGCAGCCCGAGGTGGTGTATTACCCGGTCTTTGTGCGGACTGAGTCGGATGTGCTGATCAATGAGGCCGGCACGGAATTTCCGATCGTACCCGGCATGATCACGACGGCGGATATACGCACAGGTAAAAAGTCCGTGTGGGATTATCTGACCAAACCCTTCAACAAGGCTCGCGAAGCGCTCCGGGAACGTTGAGAACCGGCGGTTTCAAGCAAATTTGAATAAAAGAGGATGCTTTATGAACACAGGAAATCTTGTCTCTGGTCTTGGCAAGACGGTGGCGACCGCTGTATTGGCCGGTTTGTTCACCCTGGGCGCGACGGTACAGGCGGTTGCCAATCCCATCGACCCGGTCAGCAATCCGAATCGGCTGAATTACTCGGATATCCTGATGGATATCCCGGATTACGACGAACCCTTCCGGCGTGATGGTGTGATGTCCCGGCCCCAGGTGTTCACGCAGATCGCCGCGGGCATGCCCGGCGCCGCCGTGGCAAACCTGATCGGCAAGCCGCTGACTGAATCCGCCGGCCCGCGCGGGACGGAATGGGACTACAACTTCAAGTTCATCATGCCGCAGTCGGAAAACTACATGGTGTGCCAGTACAAGGTGGTTCTCGATGCGCGGCAGCAGGTGCTTGAAGCGGTCTGGCGCCGGCGGCAGTGCTTGAACATCGTGAACGCCGCCGCTTCAGCGTCCTGAGTCGCCGGCGCTTGCTGCCGTTCCGTGCATTGGCGCTGGATGTCGGCCATCAGCACGGTTTTCATGCCGCGCTTCTTGGCGGTTTCACGCAGCAGCAGGTGGCCAAAGTCGTTCCATTCTTCGGCGTTCTTGTCCTGGCTCATGGGCACCATGGAGCGCGCCAGGCGCTTCCAGTCTCGTAGACGGCGGCCAGCGGGTTGGCCTGCACCTCTCTGGTCATGGCGGCGTAGGCCAGGATGGAAGGGAACTCATCCTGCACGCTGCTATCGACCCGGTTAAAGAGTGAACGAATTTTTCGCCACATGGAATTACTTGCGGCTGAAACGAGCATGAGGGCTCGCCACTGCGTCTTCGATGCATAGAATGAGGGCCTTCATCCTTCCGTTCAATGGTCATGATGCGCTCTCCCGAAGAAACAATGGATCTCCGCTCCGATTTTCTGAGCCGGCCCACTCCGGAAATGGTGGAGGCGATGATTGCGGCCGCACAGCGGCGCGGCGGCTTCGGCGTGCGCGAAGATCATCACGTGCGGGAACTGGAAACGCTTGCCGCCCGGATGGTCGGCAAGGAAGACGCCCTGTTCTGCGCAAGCTGCGGGCTGGCGAACCAGATAGCGATCCATCTGCAGTGCCGCAGGGGCTCGACGCTGCTCGCCGAGGCCAGCTCGCATGTCTTCACGTCGGAAGCGGGCGGGCCGGCGGCGCTGTCGGGTGTCATGTGCAAGGGCGTGCCCGGGCACGAGGGCATTGCCGACTTCGATGCCGTGGACGAGGTCCTGGTGGCTGGCGATGCCCAGCGTTCCGGGGTCGATCTGCTGGTCATCGAGAATACGCATGTCCGTACCGGTGGCGCGGTGGTCGATATGCCGGCGCTGGAACGGCTGCGGGGGCTGGCCCGGCAGCGGGGCGTGCCCGTCCATCTGGATGGCAGCCGAGTGTTCAACGCGGCCGCGGCGCTGAACGTGAGCGCGGCCGAGATCTGCGCGAATGCCGACAGCGTGGCCTTCAGCCTGAACAAGGGGCTGGCCGCGCCGCTGGGCGCCATGCTGGCCGGGTCCGCCGCCTTCATTGACGAGGCCGTCAGGGTGCGCCAGATGTTCGGGGGTGGCTGGCGGCCGGCCGGCATACCGGCCGCCGCCGGGCGGGTCGCGCTTGAAACCATGCCGCAGCGCCTGGCGCGGGATCACACGGTGGCGGGGGAACTGGGGGCGGCGCTGGCCGGCCTGGACGGCCTGTCGCTGGGCCAGTCGCGGGTCTGGACCAATCTCGTGCTGCTCGATCTGGATGAGCGCCTGGGCCTGGCGGAGAACTTCGCACAGGCTCTGGCCCGGCATGGTGTGCTGGCGATTCCGTTCGGCAAGCGCCGGCTGCGGCTCGCCATCTATTATGAGATCGGTCTTGAGGATATTCCCTTCATTGTCGACGCCTTTCGCAAGGCGATCGTCGAATTCAATTGATTTTCTTGGAGAAATCGGGTGGCAGAGGCGAAGTACGTTTTAATGGATGGTCAGGCGGTACCTTTCGAGGATGCCAAGGTTCACGTCCTGGCTCCGGCGATCACCTATGCGGCGATGGTATTCGAGGGGGTGCGCGGATACTGGAGCGAGGAACACAACGAGATGTTCCTTTTCCGGCTCGATGAGCACATGCTGCGTTTGCAGCAATCGATGCGCGTCTTGCGCTACGACGCCGAGTTCCCGCTCGAAGAGCTGCGCCGTCAGGTGATCGAGGCGGTGCGGGTCAATGAGCTGCGCGAAACCATACACCTGCGCGTCATGGCCATGGTGACGGGTGTGCCATCGGGCATCACCACGTCGTCGCCCGTAAGCCTGGCCATCACGGCGGGCCCTTACACCATGAAGGACTGGCAGACCACCGGCATGTCGGCCTGCGTATCGTCGTGGCAGCGCATCCATGAGTCCAGCCATCCGCCGCGGGTCAAGACCAGCGCGAACTACAGCAATGGGCGCCTGAGCATGATGCAGGCCAATCTTGACAGCTATGACGTGCCGCTGCTGCTGACGCGCGAAGGCAAGGTTTCCGAGGCGCCGACCGCATCCTTCTTCATGTACCGCAACGGCAGGCTGGTGACGCCAAGCACCACTGAAAGCGTGCTGGAAAGCATCACGCGCGACACCCTTATAGAACTGTCGGACGACGTCCTGGGCGACCCGGTCGTCGAGCGCCCGGTCGACCGGACTGAACTCTACAGCGCCGATGAACTCTTCCTGTGCGGTTCAGGCTGGGAAGTGGTCCCCATTTCCAGCGTCGACCGCATCCCGGTGGGCACCGGAAAACCGGGGCCCGTCACCGCCCGCATCAGGGATCTCTATCTCGACGTCGTGAACGGCAGGCGCGATGATTACCGCCATTGGCTGACGCCGGTCTGGTCGGCCTGACGGCCCGTTGGCCGGGGTTTGCCATTACGATGAACTTCTTGCGTCATGAATAAATTGTCTCTACAATTTAACTTGTGAATTACGTATTCGACCCTGCAAAGAATGCGCTCAACGTGAGAAATCACGGCGTTTTCTTTGCCGCGGCGGCGGATTTCGATTGGGAAACCGCCGTCGTCGATATCGATGATCGGTACGAGTACGGGGAGGCCCGCCTCATTGCAACGGGGCTCATCGGCGAGCGCGTATATGTAATGGTTTTCAACCTGCGCGAAACGTCGGTGCGCATCATCAGCCTTCGCAGGGCCAATCGCAGGGAGGTGAAACGTTATGCAAGTCACATCTAAAACCGGGCGCAAGATCGTTTTACCCGACGAAACAGAAGACAAGGCCATCAATAAAGGAATCGCCGCCGATCCAGACACACTCGAACTGGGCGACGCATTCTTCACCAAAGCGAAGCCGGCCGCACAGGTCATGGGCGCCGAGCTCGTAGAGCGCTTAAAGCGGGGACGGGGCAGGCCGGCGGGCAGCGTGGCGTCGCAAACGAAAGAAAAGGTGAACCTCCGGCTGGACCCGGACGTTCTGGCCGCGCTGCGTGCGACGGGCCGGGGGTGGCAGACCCGCGTCAATGATCTGCTGCGCGAGGATATCGAAGCAGGGCGGCTGGCCGAACTCACTGAAGGTCGTTAACGGCAGGCGCGATGATTACCGCCATTGGCTGACGCCGGTCTGGTCGGCCTGACGGCTCGTTGGCCGGGGTTCGGGGTCGCGGGCAAGATGCTGTGAGAGTATCGTACCGTTGAGCGGTACATTACTTTGGTCACTTTCCAGGAGACACTCATGAGCAAGCACCTCGAAGACCCGCGGCAAAGCCGTCGCCGATTCGTTTTGTCGATGGGCGCGCTATCCTGCCTGCCGCTCGTGCCGGCGGCCGCGCGGGCCCAGGCTTCCTACCCGGACAAGCCGATCCGCATGATCGTCGGCTTCCCGCCCGGCACCGCCACCGATACCGTGGCGCGTTTACTGGCGCAACAATTGACCGAGACCAGGAAATGGAATGTCGTGGTCGAGAACCGGCCCGGCGTGTCGGGCAGCCTGGGCGCATCGGAGGTGGCGCGCGCGGAGCCTGACGGCTATACGCTGCTGATGTCCGCGGCCGGCCCTCTGGCGACCAACCCCAATCTCTACGACAGCGTTACCTATCAAAGCGCGCGCGACTTCACGCCGATCGCGTTCGCGGCGGACATCAGCTATGTGATCGTGGTCGACGCCCGATCGCCGGTCAAATCGATCGACGACCTGATCGCGCTTGCGAAGGAACGGTCGACCGATCTGAACTATGGCAGCGTGGGCATAGGGTCCACGCAGCATCTCATTGCGTCGACCTTTCTGACACGGGCCGGTGTCGAGATGACGCACATCCCGTACAAGGGCAGCGTCGATGTGCTCAGCGGCGTGGTGTCCGGCGATCTGGCTTTCTACGTCGACACGGCGGTGGCGGCCGCCCCGCAGGTCGAGGCCGGCCGCCTGCGTGCCCTGGCCGTGACATCCAAGCAGCGCGTCGGCACCATGCCGGATCTGGCGACCTTGCACGAATTGGGCATCACGGATTTCGACATGCCCAACTGGCTGGTCGTGGTCGGGCCCGCGAACCTGCCGTCCAATGTGACCGATACCCTGAACCGGGAAATCAACGGTCTGCTGGCCGACGAGGCTTTCCGCGCCCGGCTCGCCAAGCTGGGCACCGAGCCTCGGGGCGGCATGGATGCTGACGAGATCAGGGCATTCATACGCGATGAACTGGTCAAATGGAAGAATGCGCTCGACGCCTCGGGTGCGACGGCCCAGTAGCGCGGCCTGAAGCGCCCTGATCCCGGCATGGCCTATGCCGGCGGCTTCAGCCGCCGGAAGGTCCGCGCGCCCATGGCCGGCACACTCGATGCGGGTTCCTGATGCGGCGGCGTTGAAGAGGCTGTAACGCGCCAGGCCGCGGAATAGCCATCGATTTCAATATGTGAAACTAATTCCCGGTGAGCCATGGACAGCCCATGGGCGAAGGGATAGCCTGTTGATCAAAATTTAAAACACAAAGAAAACGACAAGGCCAATGCAAAAAAATCGCATCAAGGCCTGCGGGGTTGATGTCCGGCGTTGCCGCCTGTTTCGAGAAACACAAAATATTTTTTCAGGAGACAAATCAATGAGAAGCCTGCATAAAATGGTTGGTGCGATTTCGGCCAGCCTGCTCATGTCCACCCCGTTTGCCGCCCAGACCTGGAATATGGCAACCGGCTATCCCGATTCCACTTATCACACGGAGAACGTGCGCTGGTTTGCCGATAAAGTGAAGGAAGCAACCAACGGAGAATTGGTAATCGAAGTCCACAGCGGCGCTTCCATGTTCAAGGCAACCGAACTCAAGCGGGCATTGCGTACGGGGCAGGTGCAGCTTGTTGAGTTCGTCCTGTCGATGCACGGCAACGAAAGCCCGCTTTACGAGGCCGACACCATTCCCTTCCTGGCTGTCGGCGAGGCCGAAGCGGCCAAGCTGTATGAAGTCCAGAAGCCGATGCTGGCCGAACGCTTCAAAAAGGAGGGCATCGTGCCGCTGTATTCGGTACTGTGGCCGGGCAATGGTCTTTATCTCAGCCACGAAATCAACCGGGGGAGCGATCTCGCCGGCGCCAAACTCCGTGCCCACGGGCCGATTGTCTCCAAGTTCATCGAATTGCTGGGCGCCGTGTCGGTGAACGTTCAGTTCGTCGAGGTGCCGCAGGCATTCTCCACCGGCGTGGTGCAGGGCATGTTTTCCGCGGCCAGCAATGGCGTGGACCTGAAGGCCTGGGAATTCGTGAGCAATTTTTATAATTTCTCGGCCTTTCATCCGCGAAATGTCGTGGCGGTGAACGCCAAGGCCTGGAATTCGCTGTCCGAGGATACGCGCAATAAGGTCATGGAGGTCGCCAAGCAGGCTGAAGAGCGTGGCTGGAAGCTCACGGCGGAACTCCACGAAAAAGCGGCTGTGGCCCTTGCGGAAGGCGGCATGAAGGTTCACCAGCCTTCCGACGAACTGGTGGCCGATCTCCAGAAGGCCAGCGAACAACTGGTCACGGAATGGGTGCAGCGGGCCGGCGCCGACGGTGAACTGATTCTCAAAGAAATGAAAGCTTTCCGCGAAGCCAACAACTGAAATTCAGGCATTGCGGGCCGCCTTGGGGGCGGCTTTCAGGGTCGGGGCGCCATGCACGCCGTTTTTGCCGGTTCCGGCCCTGGGCGTCGTTCCCGGACGGGACACCCGAGCGCCGCACCGCCATGCGCCGTTCTCTCGGGGCGCCGCCCGCCGGGCCCATTCCCTATTCAAAGGAAACCTCGATGTTCAGATCCTTACTCGACAGGCTGTACGGCCTTTGCGGCGTCCTGGCTTGCATCTCGCTGCTGGCGATCGGTGTAATCATCGGCGCCCAGATCGTCGGCCGCCTGATGGGTATCCTGATTCCCTCTTCAGACGATTTCGCCAGCTATGCAATGGGCGCATCGACTTTTCTGGGCCTTGCCTACACTTTCCGGGCGAACGGCCATATCCGCGTCAACCTTTTTACGCAAAAGCTGTCGCCCTCCAGCCGCCGGCCGGCCGAGATATTCGTGCTGACCCTGGGCGCCGCGATCCTGGGCTATTTCACCTGGTACAACATCGGCATGGCCTATACCTCCTATGACTTCGACGAGGTGTCCATTGGCCTGCTGCCCATTCCCCTCTGGATTCCACAAGCCGTGATGGCGTTCGGCACATTGCTCATGACCATATCGATGCTGGATGAGCTGATCGCGCTTCTGTCCGGCAGGGAAACCACTTATTCGCGGGTGCATGAGGACGTCATGCAGGCTGAGTGACCAACAGAAACAGCGCCATTACGTTTTTCGGGGTTTCAACAAAATGATTTCAACAGCCATTGTGCTAATCGGCCTGCTGCTCCTATTTTTGGGGGCGGGCTTGTGGATAGGGCCGACCATGCTGCTGGTCGCCATCATCGGCATGGTGTTGTATACCAGCGCCCCGACGGGGATGATCATGTCGACGACCATCTGGAGCGCCAGCACCAATTGGGCGCTGACCGCATTGCCGCTCTTTATCTGGATGGGGGAAATCCTGTATCGCTCCAGGCTGTCGGAAGATATGTTCAAGGGGCTGGCCCCCTGGATGAGCCGCATACCCGGCCGCCTGCTTCATGTGAACATTCTGGGCTGCGCCGTCTTTGCGGCGGTCTGCGGTTCTTCAGCCGCCACCGCCCTGACAGTCGGGAAGATGTCATTGCCGGAACTCAAAAAGCGCGGCTATCACGACGGGCTGAGCCTGGGAACGCTGTGCGGGTCCGGCACGCTGGGGCTGATGATCCCGCCGTCGATCATGATGATCGTCTATGGTGTCGCGGCTGAAGTGTCCATTGCCCAGCTTTTCATTGCCGGGGTCATACCGGGCTTGATGCTGGTGGTCATGTTCATGGGATACGTCGCCCTGTGGGCGGTATTCAATCCGGGCAAGATGCCGTCGCGCGAACATGAACCCAGACTGAGCTTCATGCAGAAGATCTGGGAGTCGCGCGGGCTGATTCCTGTCGTCATTCTGATCATTGCCGTCATTGGGTCGATCTATACCGGCGTGGCCACCGCCACGGAGGCGGCGGCGGTCGGGGTTGCCGGGTCGCTTCTCCTGTCGGCCCTGTCCGGCAGCCTGACGCGGGCGAATTTTGTGAATGGTCTGGTGAGCGCCATGGTCACGTCCTGCATGCTGACCTTCATCCTGGCCTGCGCGGCGTTTCTTTCCAATGCCATGGGTTTCATCGGCCTGCCCAGGGCCTTGGCGAGCACCATCGCCGCCTGGGAGCTTTCGCCCATTGTGCTGCTGTTTGCCCTGACGATTTTCTATATCGTGCTCGGCTGCTTTCTCGATGGCATTTCAATGGTGGTGCTTACGACGTCCATTGTCATGCCGCTGGTTGCGGCCAGCGGCTTCGATCTGGTCTGGTTCGGCATTTACATCGTCATCGTCTGCGAAATGTCGCAGATCACGCCGCCTGTGGGCTTCAACCTGTTCGCTTTGCAATCGCTGACGGGCCGGAACATTCTCACCATTGCCCATGCCACTCTGCCTTTCTTCATCATCCTGGCCCTGGCCATTGTCCTGATCGTCATATTTCCCGAAATCGCGCTCTATCTTCCTCAGAAGATGATGGGGGGATAACCGCGTACCACCGCATTGTGGCGAAGCGCTCCGGCCGACAGGCCGGAGCTCTCCAAACAACATTCGGAAAAAAACTCCACTGTTCTTGAGGTCTTCACTATGTTTGCTGCCCCTGATCGCGTCACCGCCACTGTTTTTGCCGAACTTGATGACGAAGCCCATCATCCCGCGGGCACTTCGTCCTGGCTGGCGCTGCAGCGGCCCGGCGCGCCGTCCTCCAGCTTCATCGAAGGGCCGGCCTTCGACAGGCACGGAAACCTTTGGATATGCGACATTCCGTGGGGGCGGATCTACCGTATATCGCCTGAAAGCAAGGTCGAGCTCATCGTTCAGTATGATGGCGAGCCCAATGGCCTGGCCTTTCACCCGGACGGCCGCCTGATCATTGCCGACTACAAGCATGGCCTGATGGCGCTGGATACCGATAGCCGGAAGATCAGCGTGTATTACGAAAGGCCCAGGGGCGAACGCTTCAAGGGCGTGAATGACCTGATTTTTTCGGAAGAGGGCGATCTGTATTTCACTGATCAGGGGCAGACGGGCCTGCATGACCCGACGGGGCGTTTGTTCCGCCTGACCCGCCAGGGTGAGCTGCATTGCCTGTTGAACAACGTTCCCAGCCCGAATGGCCTGGTCATGGCTCCGGACGGCCGGTCAGTGCTGCTGGCGGTTACCCGCGACAATGCCGTGTGGCGCGTGCCGCTGATGACCGACGGCAGCGCCACCAAGGTAGGGGCGTTCGTCCGGCTGAGCGGCGGGGGCGGCCCCGATGGGCTGGCCATCGATGCCGAGGGCAATCTGGTGATCTGCCATCTGGGGCTGGGTTGCGCATGGGTATTCAACAGGCATGGAGAGCCCATCCGGCGCATCCAGTCGCCCACCGGCATGTTGACGACCAATGCGGCGTTCGGCCCGGCCACGCATCCGGGCCTGTACATCACTGAATCGGAAAGCGGCAAGATTCTGCACGCGCCGGTCGACTGGTAATGCCGGTCGAGTCTGCGCCGGAAACCGTTTCCTGACCACGCGCCGCGGCGTAAATCCCGGCTGATGCGCCGGCCCTGCGGGCCGGCGTTTTCGTTGTGGCGCTGTCCAGTCACTTTTCTCCCCGCTGTTAGTTATGTTATAACATAACGAATAATGACCTAGTCTATTACCGGCATGTGTTCACTTTGTGAATACATGCCGTCGGCGCGTGCTTTTCAGCGCGTTTTTTATATCCATTTAATGCAACGTTATAACGTTCTATAAATGGAGCGATCCAACACGTTCGCCCTTACAACCCCTTCTTTGCCATGCCGGAGTATCCATGCAACTGACCCCGCGCCCTCTCACACTGGCCCTGCTCGTAGCATCCGCGCCGTATGCTCATGCTCAGACGGCCACAGCGCCCGTTCCACCGGTTCAAAGTCTGGACCGCATCATCGTCACGGCCAATCCCCTTGGTCTGGACAGCGATAGCCTGACCACGCCGGCCAGCGTGCTGCAGGGGGAAGTCCTGACGCTGCGGCGGCGCGGCACGCTGGGGGAATTGCTCGAGGGCGAGCCGGGCGTGCGGGCGGACACGTTCGGCGGCGGAGCCAGCCGGCCGGTGATTCGCGGGCAGACGGCGCCGCGCGTGAAAGTCCTGAGCGATGGCTCGGAGATCGTGGATGCTTCGGGCGTCTCGCCCGACCATGTAGTGGCGGTCGACACCCTGCTGGCGCGGCGTGTCGAGATTCTGCGCGGGCCTTCGGCGCTGCTCTATGGGGGCGGCGCCATCGGGGGCGTGGTCAATGTGCTGGATGACAAGATTCCCACCGAGGTGCCCGAAGACGGTTTCAGCGGCTCGGTGGAGGTTCTTGGCTCCACGGCCGCGAAAGAGCGCGCCGGCGCCGTCGGTCTGACAGTGGGAGAAGGCAATATCGCTTTCCGTGTGGAAGGCTCCCGGCGCCGCGCCGACGATTATCGCGTCCCGGACTGGAGTTCCAGCAGGGTCCCCAACTCCAATGCCGAGAGCACGACCGGCAGCATCGGGCTTTCGTTCGTGGGCAGCCGCGGTTATCTGGGCGCGGCCTATTCATACAGGGAAGATAACTACGGCCTGCCCGGCCACAGCCATGAGTACGAGGACTGCCATCCCCACGGCTCGTCGCTGCATTGTGGCGGGCATGGCCACAGCCAGGGGCATGATGCCGGCCATGACGATGGCCACGATCATGGCCACGGTCACGGTGCGAGCGCGAGCCACGACCATGACCATGGGCACGATCACGATCATGCCCACGATCATGGCGACCACGTCGCCACCGCGCATCTGCGCAGCCGCCGCCTGGACGTTCGCGGAGAACTGCGTGATCCGTTTGCCGGTTTTTCCAGCGTGCGCTTCCGGGGCGGTTATACGGACTACCGGCATGACGAGCGCGACGATGGCGCGCTGGGGACGACCTTCACCAACCGGGGCTATGACGGGCGCCTTGAGCTGCGCCATCTGCCGGTGGCGGGCTGGGAAGGGGTGATCGGCCTGCAGGCGTCGCGTTATGATTTTGCGTCTTTTGGCGGTTCGGAGAACTTCATTCCGAAGACCCGCACGGAATCGACCGGCCTGTTCCTGCTCGAACAGTATCGATGGAATGACTGGCGCTTCGAACTGGGTGCGCGGCATGAGTGGCAGAAGGTCGATCCGGAAAGCGGCGGCGAACCGGGTTACGACGGCGGGGCGACCTCATTGTCGGCGGGGGCGACCTGGAACTTCGTGCCCGGGTATGCCGCCACGCTTTCCGTATCGCGTTCCCAGCGGCAGCCCAATGCGCAGGAGCTCTATGCCAACGGCGTGCACTTCGCCACGCTCACCTACGAGAAGGGCAATCCGGGGCTTGGCAAGGAAACGGCGCACACTGTGGACCTGGGGCTGCGCAAGACCCATGGCGATCTGCGTTTCGCGGTGAACGCCTTTCTGAGCCGTATCGACGGTTATATCTACGGCAATACATTGGATCAACATGAAGATTTTCGCCTGATCGAGTACACCCAGGGCGATGCTTCCTTTGCGGGGCTGGAGGCCGAGGCGTCCTACCGGCTGTCGCCCAATGTGTCGGTGGCGGTGTTCGGCGACTATGTGCGCGGCAAACTGCGCGACGGCGCCGGCAATCTGCCGCGCATCCCGTCGGCGCGTATCGGGGCGCGCACGAATCTGAGCTGGGATCGCTGGGCGGGTTTCCTGGAATATACGCAGGTGCTGCGCCAGAACCGCATCGCCAGCTACGAAGAGGAAACGTCGGGCTATGGCCTGCTGGGCGCCGGTGTCTCGTATTCCAGCTCGATTGCCGGCACCGATTACCTGTTCTACCTGAGGGGCACCAACCTGCTGGACAAGCTGGCCTACAACCATGCATCGTTCATTTCCCGGGCGGCGCCGATCCAGGGCCGCAGCATCATGGCTGGCGTGAGGGTGGAGTTCTGAGCGTGGAAACGACGACGGCCTTTTCCTCGCTGTATGAGATCGTGGGGAAGATGCATGGCGACCTGCCTTGGGGCAGTGTGCTGGACGCCGGTACGGGCCGGGGTTCCCTGTCCTGGCTGCTGGGCCTGGAAACCCGGCGCTGGACGGCCGTGACCGGCGCGCAGGGCATGGCTGATCAGCTGCGGAGCCGGTTCGGCGCAAGCCTGCGCGAACAGGACCGCCTGGTGCTGGGCAACTGGATGGATCCGGAACTGCTTGACGGCGAGCGCTACGATACGGTGCTCGCCGATTACCTGGTGGGCGCAATCGATGGTTTCGCCCCGTACTGGCAGGACCGCATCTTCACACGGCTGCGCCCCCTGGTGGGGCGCCGGCTCTATGTGATAGGGCTGGAACCCTACGTGCCGTATATCCCTGTCGACACCGCGGGGCGCATCGTCTGCGAAATAGGGCGTCTGCGCGACGCCTGCCTGCTATTGGCCGGCGAACGGCCCTACCGGGAATATCCCATGGACTGGATCCTGCGCCAGCTGCGGCTGGCGGGCTTCAAGCCGCTGGATACGCAGCGCTTCGCGATCCGCTATGGCGAGCGCTTCATCAACAGCCAGCTGGATATGTGCGACCAGCGGCTGCGGCATCTGAAAGACCGCGGCCTGGCGCTGGCCTTGAGCGAGCATGTCGCGCGGCTGCGCGAGCGCGCACTGGCGCTGGCGGCGGCCGAAGGCGGGCTGCGCCATGGCCACGACCACGTGATTGCGGCGGAGCCGGATGTCCCGCAGGCAGAGCCGGACCCCGGCGATCCGTGCATTGCAGCCTGATGTCCGGTTCCTTGATGAGCGGCCCCATGACGTCTTGGAGTCTTGAGGGCAGTTACGGCGCGAGCGGCCCTTTTCGTCGGCAGTCGAATTCACCGTAAGTGGCGGGAGGGGCGGGGGCACGGTACCCTGGCGGGTCGCGGGACGGTGCCCATACAAAAAACCCAGCTAAATCTGCCGACTTAGCTGGGTTTTCTGTATAGCGGTGGTGCCCAGGAGAGGACTCGAACCTCCACACCTTGCGGCACATGGACCTGAACCATGCGCGTCTACCAATTCCGCCACCTGGGCTTTTTTCTTTCACTTGAAAAGTGAAGAAAGAAATTATAGCGAATGCAAAAAACTACGTCAAGCGGTGGTGCCCAGGAGAGGACTCGAACCTCCACACCTTGCGGCACATGGACCTGAACCATGCGCGTCTACCAATTCCGCCACCTGGGCTTAGCGTGTATGCTATGGGCTTGCCGCATAGCGCTTCGCTGTCACTTCAAAAGAAGGTGCGAAGTATAGCGCGCTTTTTCAAAGAACGGAAACCCCCTTTGAGCAAACGATCAAAAAGAAGCAATAACGCGGAAATCATCGCCGGCGCGATCGATCTCCCCCCGGATTTCGACCCTGAAGTCCCCAGTCGCGAAGTCCTCATGCAGCAGCTGCGGTCCTTCGGAAAACCCATGTCCATCGAGGCGCTGGCGCGCGCGGCGGGGGCGGCGGTACCGCTGTCCACCGGGTTCGAGCGCCGCCTCCGGGCCATGGAACGCGACGGCCAGGTCTACGTCAACCAGCAGGGCAAAGTGCAGGTGAACACCAAGCTGGAATTCATCGCCGGCAGGGTGCAGGGCCATCGCGATGGCTTCGGCTTTCTGCTGCGCGACGACGGCGGGCCCGACCTCTTCCTGTCTCCCAGGGAAATGCTCAAGGTGCTGCACGGCGACCGTGTGCTGGCCAAAATAGACGGCGAATACCGCGGCAAGCTCGAAGGCGCCATCGTCGAGGTGCTGGAACGGCGCACAGACAGGCTGGTCGGGCGTTTCCTGCGGGAACGCGGCGCCAGCATCGTCGTTCCCGAAGACCAGCGCATCAAGCACGATATCCTGATTCCCCCCCAGGAAATCAACCACGCCGAACACGGCCAGGTCGTGACGGTGCAGATCATTCAGCAGCCCACGCGGCACACCCAGCCCCTGGGGAGAGTGGTCGAAGTTCTGGGCGAGATCGATGATCCCGGCATGGAAATCGAGATCGCCGTGCGCAAGTTCGGTGTGCCCCACGAATTTTCCGAAGGGGCGCAGGCCCAGGCCGCCAGGCTGCCGGCGAGCGTGCAGCCGGCCGACATCAGGGGCCGGGTCGATCTTCGCGATGTCCCGTTCGTCACCATCGACGGCGAAGATGCCCGCGATTTCGATGATGCCGTATTCTGCATGCCGGTCGATCTGGGCACTGAAAAAAGGCGGCGTGCCGGCTGGCGCCTGCTGGTGGCGATCGCCGATGTCAGCCACTACGTACGCCCGGGCGACGCGCTCGATGGCGATGCCCTCGAACGCGGCACCAGTGTGTATTTTCCCCGGCGCGTCATTCCCATGCTGCCCGAGGCGCTCTCCAATGGCATCTGCTCCCTGAACCCGGACGTCGACAGGCTGGTGCTGGTCTGTGACATGGTGATCGCGGGCAGCGGGCAGAAGGCGGGCCAGATCACCGCCTACCAGTTCTACGACGCCGTGATCCATTCTCATGCGCGCTGCACCTACAACCAGGTGTGGGAAGCGCTGCAGCAGCCCGGCGGCCCGGCCGCATCGTCGCTGGCGGCGGTGCTGCCCGGCATCCGCGATCTGTACGAACTGTATCAGCTGTTCGCGGCGGCCCGGGTGAAGCGGGGCGCCATCGATTTCGACACGGTCGAGACCCGCATCGTGTGCACGCCGCTCGGGCGCATCGAGCGCATCGAGGCCCATACGCGCAACGACGCGCACAAACTGATCGAAGAATGTATGCTGGCGGCCAATACCTGCGCCGCCGAATTCATGACGCGCAACAAGCGCCACGGCCTGTATCGCGTGCACGAAGGGCCGACGCCCGAAAAGCTCAAGACCCTGCGCGACTATCTGGCCACCGTCGGGCTGACATTGCAAGGCGGGGACGACCCCGGCACCGATGATTATGCGCGCCTGGTCCAGCAGGCCCGTGGCCGGCCCGACTACGAAATCATCCAGACCATGTGCCTGCGCTCCCTGCAGCAGGCCATCTACAGCCCCGAACAGGTGGGGCACTTCGGGCTTTCATACGAGCACTACGCGCATTTCACCTCGCCCATCCGGCGCTACCCCGATCTGCTCACCCATCGCGTCATCAAGGGCACGCTGGCGGGCAGGCGCTATGTGCCCAAGGTGGACGACGTCGCCAACTCCATGGTGCTGCCGCGCGACGAAAAGGAACAGGCCACCTGGGAAAAGCTCGGGCTGGTGCTGTCGGCCGCCGAAAGGCGCGCCGACGATGCCTCCCGCGATGTCGAGGCTTGGCTGAAGTGCTGGTTCATCAAGGAACACGTCGGCGAGATCTTCAGCGGCCGGGTGACGGGCGTGGCCCCCTTCGGTCTGTTCATCACACTGGAAACCCTGTTCGTCGAAGGCATGGTCCATGTGTCCGAACTGGGTTCCGACTACTTCCAGTACAACGAGGCTTCGCACGAACTGCGCGGCGAGCGCACCGGCATGCGCTATCGGCTCACCGACGCGGTCCAGGTCCAGGTGGCGCGGGTCGACCTCGAAGCGCGCCGCATCGAATTCCGCCTGGTGAAGGGCACCAGCTTCAAGGCATTGACGGCGCCCGAAAAATCCGACGCGCCGCGCCGTACGAAAAAGGCCGCGCCCGCCAAGCCGGAAGCGCTCAAGGGCACCACGGCCAGCCAGCGCAGGGCCGAGGCCAAGCGTGTGGCCCGCAAGAGCACTGCGGGAACCGAGCGCAAGAAAGGCGTTTTGCTGGGTGACGGCAAGAAGGGGGGCGCGCGGAGTTAAAATGCCGCCCACGCCCGTCACTCTTCGAGGAAATGATGTCATCACAGGTATTGGCCGGTTTTCATGCCGTCACCGCGCGTTTGCGTCATGCGCCGGCCACCATCAAGGAATTCTATTTCGATGAGTCGCGGCGCGACAAGCGCATGCAGGCCCTGCTGGAGCAGGCCGCCGCCGCCGGGCTGAAGTGCCGGGGCGTGCCCGGTTCGCGCCTCGACGGCATGGCCGGCGGCATGCGGCATCAGGGCGTGGTGGCCATGGCCGAGGCCAATGTGCTGGCCGTCGATGTCGATGAAGTGCTCGACGGCCTGGAAGACCGCGGGCAGCCGGCCTTGCTTCTGGTGCTCGATGGCGTGACCGACCCCCACAATCTGGGCGCCTGTCTGCGTACCGCGGATGCCGCCGGGGTGCATGCCGTCATCGCGCCGCGCGACCGCGCCGTCGGCCTGAACGCCACGGTGCGCCGCGTTGCCTGCGGCGCGGCGGAAACCGTGCCCTACATCATGGTCACCAATCTGGCGCGCAGTATGCGCGCCCTGAAGGATCGCGATGTCTGGCTGGTCGGCACCGATGACCAGGCGGCCTCCAGCGTGCATCAGGTCGATGCGCGGCGCAGCATGGCCTGGGTCATGGGGGCCGAAGGCGAGGGCATGCGCCGGCTCACCCGCGAAACCTGCGACGAGCTCGTGAACATCCCCATGCTGGGTTCGGTCGAAAGCCTGAACGTCAGCGTCGCCAGCGCGGTATGCCTGTACGAAAGCGTGAGGCAGAGGCTGCTGTCAGGCTGACCGGGCGCCGGGCCCGGGCCGCGTTTTCCGCGAACAGCGGCATCGGGCACCCAGCCCTTGAAGCTCCCGCCTTCCGCAAATCACGACCTTTATTTTGATATCCATCATGTCTACGAACGGTTTCACCACCACCATCCTTCATTCCGACCGGCGCCTGGGCACAGAGTGCGGCGCAGTGCACAAACCCGTGCACCCGTCGGCCCAGTACGCCTTCCCGCAGGCCGAGGAACTGGTCGCCGTGTTCCAGGGCAAGTCCGGCTTCTCGTATGCCCGCCAGGGTACCCCCACGACAGCGGCCCTGGAGGCCAAGATCACGCACATGGAGGCCGGCCTGAACACGGTCAGCTTCGCCACGGGCATGGGGGCCCTGGCCGCGGTGTTCCTGACGCTTCTGAAGCAGGGCGACCACCTTATCAGCAGCCAGTACATCTTCGGGAATACCAACAGCCTGTTCGGTACCCTGCAGAACCTGGGGGTGACGATCACGCTGGTCGATGCCACCGATCTGGAACAGGTCAGGGCGGCGCGGCGTCCGGAAACCCGCATGGTGTTCGTGGAAAGCCTGGCAAACCCCGGCACCTACGTGGCCGACCTGGCGGGGATCGGCGAATGGTGCGCCAGCGAAAAGCTGCTGTATGTGCTGGACAATACCTTGTCCACGCCCTGGCTGTGCACGGGCGGGTCGGTGGGCGCCTCGCTGGTGGTGAATTCGCTCTCAAAGCATATCGGCGGCCACGCCAACGCCCTGGGCGGCGCGGTGACGGATACCGGCCTGTTCGACTGGTCGGCCTATCCGAACATTGCCGACGTCTACCGCAGCGGCAATCCCGCCGGCTGGGGCCTTACCCAGATCAAGAAGAAAGGCTTGCGCGACATGGGCGGCACCTTGTCTTCCGATGCCGCGCATCGCATCGCCGCCGGCGCTGAAACACTGGCGCTGCGCATGGCGAAGGCCTGCGACAATGCCCTGGCGCTGGCGCAGTCCATGTCGCGGCATCCCCGTGTGGCGCGTGTCAGCTATCCCGGCCTGGACAGCCACCCGCAGCATGAGCGGGCAACGCAATTGTTCGGCGGGCGCTATGGTGCGCTGATGGCGGTGGAACTGGACGATACCGTCGATCTCTTCGGTTTCCTGAACCGCTTGCAGGTCTTTGTGCTGGCCACCCATCTGGGCGACAATCGGACGCTGGTTCTGCCGGTGGCACATACCATCTATCATGAAATGGGGCCCGTGCTGCGGGCGCAAATGGGTATTGCTGAAAATCAACTGCGGATTTCGGTGGGTATTGAAGATATCGACGATCTGATCCAGGATTTCGATCAGGCGCTGGGCTGATCCAGCGCTGACGCGGCGCCGGCCGCTTTTCCGGGCCGCCGGTTTTCCTTGCCGCGTGGCTGAATTCAGACTCGACACCAATATTGATGCGGGTTTCGGGAGTTTCCTGCTTGACAGTGCCCGGTGATCGAAGGCTTAATACGCGGTAGCCGTCTGGCATACCGGCTGCTCGGCATGGATTATGGATAGAGCGCCGACGTCTTTTTCCAAGTCTTCCCTTCGGGGCGGCTTGATGAAAATAATTTTTAGGGGTGATCCTTAATGAACAAAACAGAGCTCATCGAACACATTTCCACGAAGGCTGATCTCTCCAAGGCCGACGCCGGCCGCGCACTGGAAGCCTTCATTGGCGCGGTGACGACCACCCTCAAGAAGAAGGGCAGCGTCACCCTCGTTGGGTTCGGTACTTTTTCGGTTTCAGAACGCGCCGCGCGTACCGGCCGCAATCCCCGCACCGGCGAAGCCATCAAGATCAAGAAGGCCCACGTTCCGAAGTTCCGTCCTGGCAAAGCGCTCAAGGACTCGGTCAACTGAGGCTTTGCGTTGCTTGCGCAGTCATTTGGCGCACGCTATAATTCTTTTTTGCTTATAGCACGCCAGACTTGTCGTGGTACCCCAAAGGGGTGCTTAGCTCAGCTGGTAGAGCGGCGCCCTTACAAGGCGTAGGTCGGCGGTTCGAACCCGTCAGCACCCACCACAAGATCTGCAGCGAAATCAGCCACTTAGGGTAATCCGGGTGGCTTTTTTCATGTCTGTTCATGGGCGGCGCGGGCCGCCTACAGCCCCAGATAGGCCTTGCGTATGAGCGGATGGCCTTCGAGTTCGGCGGACGGCCCGTCGAGCACCAGTTTGCCGTTTTCCAGCACGTAGCAGCGGTGGCTGACTTTCAGCACCTGCTTGATGTTCTGTTCGACCAGCAGCACCGGCAGCCCGGCTTCGGCCACGCGGCGGATCGCTTTCATGACCTCTTTCACGTACAGCGGCGACAGCCCGAGGCTGGGTTCGTCCATGATCAGCATGGCGGGGTCCAGCATGATGGCGCGGCCGATGGCGACCATCTGCTGCTGGCCGCCGGACAGCGCGCCCGCCATCATGCGCGAGAGCGGCTTGAGGTCGGGAAACAGGGAATAGACTTTTTCGAGCCGCGCCTGCCGCCCGGCGCGCAGGCGCGGCAGGTAGGAACCGACCAGCAGGTTTTCCTCGACGTTCATATTGGGAAACAGCTGCCTGCCCATGGGAACGTGTGCCAGCCCGAGTTCCGCAAGCTGGTACGGAGCCAGGCCCCGGACGATGTTGCCGTTGAAGCGGATGGTGCCGGACCAGGGCTGGATCATGCCCGAGATGGCGCGCAGGATGGTCGATTTGCCGCTGCCGTTGCCGCCGACCAGGCCGACGAGCTCGTGGCGCGCGACATGAAGGCTGACGCCGTGCACGACCTTCAGCGTTCCATAGCCCAGGTCGACGTTCTCGACTTCAAGGACGTTGTCGTCATGTTTCATTTCCATCAGTCCGTGCCCAGGTAAGCTTCGATGACGCGTTCGTCGCTGATGACATCGCGCGGCGTGCCGGCGGCGATCTGGTTGCCGCTGGCCAGGACGATGACGTGATCCGCGAGTTCGATGATGGCTTCCATGATGTGCTCGACCATCAGGATGGAGGCGCCCTGCATCACCAGGCCGCGGACCAGGCCGATCATTTCCCGCAATGCCGGTGGATTCAGCCCGGCCATGATTTCATCCAGGAAGATGATGCGCGGCTGGAGCGCCAGCGCCTTGGCGAGTTCGAGGCGGCGCAGGCGCGCCAGGTTGAGGTCGGAGGCGGGCTGGTCTGCGCGGTCGGACAGCCCGACCTTTTCGAGCGCCGCGCGCGCGACCGCTTCGGCGTCGGGCCGTTTCCGGGCGCGCAGGAAGCCGGGGATGAGCACGTTTTCAAGGACGGTCAGTTCGCCGAAGGGGCGCTCGGTCTGGAAGGTGCGCCCGAGGCCCAGCCGGGTGCGCTCGTAGGCGGGCAGCCGCGTGATGTCGCGGCCCAGGAAATGGACGCTGCCGGCGGCGATGGGAGCAAACCCGGTGATGGCATTGAACAGGGTGGACTTGCCCGCGCCGTTGGGGCCGATCAGGCCGAGGATCTGGCCGCCGCGGAGTTCGAGCGACACCTGGTTGACGGCGACCACGCCGCCGAAGCGCACCGTGACTCCGTCAGCCTTGAGTACGGTCTGCATATTTTCTCCGGATCAGATTGCGGGATATTTCGCCGACGATGCCGCGCGGAAAGAACAGGACGACGGTAAGGATGAGCAGGCCGTAGATCAGCATGTTCGCCTGCGCGAAGGTGGTGCGGAAGATTTCGCCGAAAGTCACCAGCACCACGGCGCCGGCGGCCGGCCCCCAGAGGGTGCCGCGCCCGCCGATGATGGCGGTCAGCGCGATCTGGATGGATACCAGCAGGTTGAAGATGACATGCGGTTCGATGAAGGAAAGGAAGATGGCATAGATGCCGCCGCCCAGCGCCGTCAGGGCGCCGGAAATGGCGAAGGCCTTGAGCTTGACGGCGGTGGGATCGATGCCCGCCGCCATGGCGCCGTCTTCGTCTTCGCGGACGGCGCGCAGCTGGTATCCCAGCCGCCGCCGCGACAGCGCGAACACCGTCAGCAGGCAGATGAACGCAAAGGCCAGAGCCATGTAGTACTGGGTGATCTTGTCGAAAAGGTCGATGCCGAAGGGAGTGGGCAGTTCCATGATGAAGACGCCTGTCGCGCCGCCGGTGAGCCATCTTTCATTGATGGCGACCAGGCGGAAGATCTCGGCAATGGCGATGGTCGACAGTGCGAAGTAGGGCCCCCGCAAACCGAAAGTGAGACGCCCCCACAGCCAGGCCACGATGGCCGCGCAAAGCAGGGCGGCCAGCATGCTCCACCAGGGCGCGAGGCCGAAGCTGGCCGAACCCACCGAGACGAAGTACGCGCCCAGGCCGACGAAACTGGCATGGCCCAGGCTGATCTGGCCGGCCCAGCCGCCGACGAGATCCCAGGCGGTGGCCCAGCCGACGAACAGCAGGATGGTGACGCCGACCGTGATGTATGAAGGGAAGATCGCGGGATAGCAGGCGGCCAGGAGGACGGCGGCGGCCAGCAGCAGATAGTTCTTTTTCATACGCGCTTGATGGTCCGGCCGAACAGCCCTTCGGGCTTCATGAGCAAGATGGCAAGGAATACCACGAGGCCGTAGGCATCGCGGTATTCAGAGGCGATATAGGCCGTACCCAGGATTTCGACCACCCCCAGAACGATGCCGCCGGCGATCGCCGCGCCCACGTTGCCCAGCCCGCCGAGCACCGTCACGACGAAAGCCTTGAGCGTGAAGAGCGCGCCGGTGGTGACCGGACTGGCGAACAGCAGGGGGATGAGGGTGATGCCCGCGGTGATGGCCAGCATCATGCCCAGCCCGAAGACGATGGCCTGGATGCGCCGCGAGTTGATGCCCGAGAGCTCGGCGCCCAGGCGGTTTTCCGCGGTGGCGCGGATGGCCCTGCCGATTTCCGTCCGGTTGAGGATGAAGTAGAGCAGGGCGGTGACGCATACCGTCGCCACGCCGGCCAGCAGCAGGATCACGGAAATGTTGACGCCGCCGACAGAAAGGACGTCCGACGCATAGCCCACCCGCACGGACCGGGGCTCGCCGCCGAAATTCAGCAGCAGCAGATTGGCGATGATGAGCGATAGCCCCAGCGTGGCGAGCATGGTGGTTTCGGGCGGCGCGTCGATCACGCGGTTGAGGATCAGCCGCTGGATGAGCATGCCGAGCAGAAAGCCCGAAGGCATGGCGACGATCAGGCTCAGGTAGGGATCCCAGCCGAGCAGGCCGTTCATGACCACGGCGATATACATGCCGATGACGACGAAATCGCCGTGCGCGAAATTGATGACGCGCATGACGCCGAAGACCAGGCTCAGGCCGATGCCGATCAGCGCATATACCGTGCCGATCAGGATTCCGTTGGAGAGGTTCTGGAGGAGGGAGACGAAATCCACGTGCTGTTTCCTTCTGATGGGGCCGGCCGGTGCCGCGCCGCGCGCCGCCGGCCGGACGAAAAAGGCCCGAACGATTCGGGCCTTTCCTTTCAGCCGCCGCGCTTATCGTTCCGACCAGGGCGGCGTGGGAAACTCGACCTTCTTTGCGGCCAGTTCAGTGGGATAGACCGTGACGTGCTCGCCGTTCTGGATCTGCACCATCACGCTCTTGATGGGATTCTGCCCCTTGAAACCATCATAGTCCTTGAATTCGACGTGCGTGACGGGCGTATCCAGGTTGGTTTCCGCCAGGGCCTTGCGCACCGATTCGCGGTCTTTGGGATCGGATGCGCGCTTCAGGGCGTCGGCGGCGACCCTCAGGGCGAGATAGCCTTCGGCTTCGTAGAAGGACGGTTCACCGCCGGCCTTGGCCTTCAGCCGGTTGTAGAGGTCTTCCACGCCATCGAGCTTGACGTCTTTGCTCCAGCTGACGACGGATACGATTTGTTCGGCCAGCGGCCCGACCTGTTCGATAAAGCTGGGCAGCGACGAGGAAGTATCGATGGCGATGGCCTTGACGTTCAGGCCGACTTCCTTGAGCTGGCGCGTGATGGCCACGCCATCGTCGGCGTAGGAGCAGATGAACAGGATGTCGGGCTGCGCCTGGCGGAAACGGTTGAGCACGGGCCGGAAGTCGGTCGTGCCCTGGTCGTAGGCCTGGCTGTCGACGATTTCGTAATTCTTGGCTTTGGCATGGGCGGCGCCGACTTCGGCAAGCGAGGTGGGCCAGGCGCCATTGCCGTGCAGCACCGCGATCTTCTTCAGGCTGCCGTCGAGCGTGCGCAGATAGTCGAAGTATTCGATGTAGGTTCTGGCGACGATGGTGGAGTTGTGCTTGGCCCGGAACACCCAGTCGGAACCCGGCTTGGTGATGCTGTCGTCGGCGCTGCCAAGGACGATGAGCGGGATTTTTTCGCGCGTCATGAGGCGGGCCATGGGCCCCGTGATGGACGAGGCATAGGAGCCCAGTACCACCGGAACGCCGCGGTTCTTCATGGATTCGACGGCGGCCAGGGCGCTCTGGGCTTCGGAGCGGTCGTCCTGCATGACCAGTTCGAGCTGCTGCCCGTTGATGCCGCCGTTCTTGTTGATTTCTTCGAGGGCGACCTGCATGCCGGTTTCATAGCGCTTGCCGAATGCCGAGAAAACGCCTGAAAGACTGTTGATCACGCCAACCTGGACCTGCGCGGCCGCGGGCATCGCCGCCAGCACGAAGGTCGCACCGAGGGCCAGCAACGAGCCCTTTAGAAGCCTGTTCCGTTTCACGTTTGTCTCCTGTATGCTTGGATGCGCATTGCTGCGGCATTGCCCTATGATGGGCAAATCAAAAATTACATGGGTCCGTCGGGTGTGTCAATTTGAAACGGCTAGGGGAAAACCCCTCGCACCCGGTGGTTGGTGGGTTGGCTTCCTTGGATTGATATGACACAGAAAAATGAAGGGGTGATTCCCGGAGATCCTTTATCGTCTTTTGGCCTGCAGGGCTTTGTCGAGGCGTTTCGCGCGGGCACGGTGACTTCCGAACAGGTCACCCGCGCTTATCTGGCGCGCATCGAGGCGCTCGACGGCAAGCTGGGCGCCTTCCAGCATGTGGCGGCGGAAAGCGCGCTCGCAACGGCGCGCGCCATGGACGCCCTCCGTCAGGCGGGCACCTGGCTGGGCCCGCTGATGGGCGTTCCCATCGCCATCAAGGATGTCTGCATCATCGACGGAATGCCGGGGCCCAAGGTCGGGTCCCGCATGGATCTCCCTCCGGCCGCGGGCGAGGCCGAAGGCCCTTTCATCCAGGCGCTGCGCCGCGCGGGCTGCGTGTTCCTGGGCCAGACCAAGGCGGTCGAGCTGTGCCTGGGCATCGCCGGGGTATCGTCCCCCCTGGGCACGCCCTGGAATCCCTATGAGCTCGATCAGCAGCATATCCCCGGCGGCTCCAGCTCCGGGTCGGCGGTGGCCACGGCCGCCGGCCTGTGCGCCTTTTCAATCGGTTCCGACACCGGTGGGTCCGTGCGGGTTCCGGCCGCCTACAACGGTCTGTTCGGCCTGAAGACCAGCTGGGGGCTGTGGCCGCTCGAAGGCGTTTTTCCGCTGGAACCCAATACCGACACCCTTGGCCTGCTCACACGCACCGCCGGCGATGCCATTCTGGTCCATGAAACGATTGCGGTTGCCCTGAGCGGTTCGCAGCATCCTCCCCGGATCCCGTCGCCGGAACTCGACCGGCTGCGTCTCGGCATCCCGGATGACTTGTTCCTCGACGACCTGAGCGCGCCGGTCCAGGAAGCCTTCAGCTCGGTGCTGGCGCTGCTGCGCGAGCGCGGCGTGCGTTTCGATTCGGTTGCCGTGCCGGAAGCACGGGAAAGGGAAGGCTATTTCCCCATTGCGATTCCGGCCGCGATCATCGCGACGCTGGGCGAAGAAAATTTCGAGCGGCAGAAAAATCTCATGGATCCCATCATACGCAAGCGGGTGGAAACCGGGCTGGGGTTCAAGGCCCATGTCGCGCTGGCGGCGGAAGCCCGGCGCCAGCGCAGCATCGCCGCCGTGCGTGAACGCTTCGAAGGCTTCGACGCCTGGATCTCGCCCACGACGGTTTCCGCGGCGCCGGCCTTGTCGGAATTCGATGACCCGGACAACGCAATGGCGCTGGCGCTGGGCATGTCGCGCAACACCCAGCCGGGCAACTATCTTGAGTTCTGCGCCGTGTCGCTGCCGATACCCCAGCCCGCCGGGCAGTTGCCGCTGGGCCTGCAGCTGATGGCGCCGGCCCGGCACGAAGACCACCTGCTGGCGGTCTCGAGGGCGCTGGAAGACGTGCTGGGCCGCCAACTGCCCCCGCAGCTCTGAGTCCGACGCGGCCCTCCGCGCGAAGCGGGGGGCCTGGTCGGCAAAACGGCGTTGGCGGGCGCTGGGCCGCGGCGCAAGGAGGCTCGGCGCAGGGTTCATATTTAATTGCGAATGGTTCGTATTAATGATAATATTCGCCATTCTTTAGCAGGCGCTGGCCGCGTCCTGCTGCTACGCTAAGCAATTGTTGGATAATGCCGCCTTCGTCAGTCCCTTCCAGGTTTCGTCTTGCTCCCATTCGCGTCGCGGGGGTCACTGTAGCGGTTGGTTTGCATGCGGCCATTCTTGCGGCAATCGTGTCCGCGCCTCCCGGCAAGATCGAGATCGAGCTGCCTGAAACCGTTGAGGTCCGCTTCGTCGAGATTTCCGATGAAGTGGAAGACGCCGCGCCCAATGAAAATCCATCCGAGGAAGTCGCCGTAGCCGAATCGACGGAGGACGTCGAGCCGGAGGCCGAGCCCGAACCGATTCCGGAGCCCGAGCCCGAGCCGGAACCGGAACCGGAACCGGAACCGGAGCCCGAACCGGAGCCCGAACCCGAGCCGGAGCCGGAGCCCGAACCCGAACCGATTCCGGAACCCGAACCGGAACCCGAACCGGAACCCGAACCGGAACCTGAGCCCGAACCCGAGGCGATCACCGAGCCGCCTCCGCCGCCGGAACCCGAGCCGCCGCCTCCGCCGCCCAAGCCGGAACCGCCGCCTCCGCCCAAGCCCAAGCCCGCGCCGCCTCCGCCCCCCAAGCCGAAGCCGCCGCCCAAGCCTGCTCCGGCCAAACCGGCGCCGGCCAAACCCGCGCCCGCCGCGTCCGCGCCTGCCGGCCAGGCCTCGGCCCCCGTGCCGCGTGCGCCGTCCGCGCCGGTGGATCCCGACCGGCCCCGCGTCATCGGCAAGGTGGATTACATGGGCAAGCGCCCCACACCCGACTATCCGCGCGCTTCGCAGCGTCGCGGCGAACAGGGGCGTGTGGTCGTGCGCGTGCTGATCTCGGCCGAAGGCAGGGTGGTGCAGGCCACGGTGCAGAGTTCGTCCGGTCATCCACGCCTGGACGAGTCGGCCCTGAAGGCCGTGCGTGCCGCACGCTTCAAGCCATACACGGAAAATGGCCACGCGTACCGGGCGATGGCCGACATACCTTTCGATTTTGTTTTATAGGACCTGGACATAATGCTCGATTTCATCGATCTGGCTCTTCAGTCACTTGCGCAAGTGGCCGATGCGGCAGCACCCATGGCGACTGACGGTGCCAGTGCGGCGATGTCGATTCCGCCCGAGGTCGGGGCCGCGGCAGACGCCGCCGCGACGGCCGCCGGCGCATCGGCGCCGCTGTCTCCGGCCGCCGGCGCCATAACGCCGGCCCTCGGCGCGGCGGCCGACACAGGCACGTCCGCCCTGGGCGCCGCCGTCGATGCGGGCGCTTCGGCCACGGGCGGGGCAATCGATGCGGGCTCGTCAGCGGCGGGCGCGGCGGCAGATGCCGGGGTTTCAGCGGCGGATACGGCGGCGTCGGCCGGGCTTTCCCCGCAGGCCGGCTCCGCCCCTGGCCCGGGGCCAGTCGATCCTTCCGACCTCGAAGGGCCACCGCCCACCGGCTTCCTGCATTTCATCGCGCAAAGCGACATTGTCGGCAAATCCCTGTTCGGCATCCTGCTGCTGATGTCGCTGATCAGCTGGTATCTGATCGTAGTGAAGATGATCATGCGCGTGCGCCTGAAGCGCCGTTCCGGGCAGTTCCTGCGCGAATTCTGGGCCGCCAGCTCCCTTGAGCAGGTCGAGAACGAGATCGCCACGCACGGGGCCAACGAGCCGTTTTCCCATCTTGCCAGCCATGCCATCCATGCCCGCAATCACCACGCCAAGTACGGCGCGATGAGGCTGGAAGAGAAGGGCTCCACGGGGGCCTTCGTGACACGCACCATCCGCAAGGTGATCGATGAGGAAACCGCCAAGCTGGAGAACGGCCTGACCATGCTGGCCTCTATCGGCTCCACTGCGCCATTCGTGGGTCTGTTCGGCACGGTGTGGGGCGTTTATCATGCTCTGGTCGGCATCGGCCTGTCCGACGGCGTGACCATCAACCGCATCGCGGGTCCGGTGGGCGAAGCCCTAATCATGACCGGCCTGGGCCTCGCGGTGGCCATTCCCGCCGTGCTGGCCTACAACGGCTTCGTGCGCAGCAACCGCGTCTATCTGGCCGATCTCGATGCCTTCGCCCACGACCTGTTCACTTTCCTGAGCACCGGCCAGCAGGTGAACGAGCGCAACGGCAGCGGCAAGGTGCGCCGAGTCAGGCAACTGCCCGCTGCTTCCGGAGAAGAATGATGGCTTTTGGCAGCTTCGACAACAAGAACAGTGGCCACGCGGTATCCGAGATCAACATGGTGCCGCTGATCGACGTCATGCTGGTGCTGCTGGTGATCTTCATCATTACCGCGCCCTTGCTCAGCCATTCGATCAAGATCAACGTGCCCCAGGCCAGTTCCGAACCGGTGCAGCAGGATCCCAAGGTGGTCGATTTCGCGGTGGATGCCGATGGCCAGCTGTTCTGGAACGAGCAAGCGGTGTCGCTCGAACAGATTTCCGCTCTCATGGCTGCCGAAGCCGCCGCCGACCCACAGCCGGAACTGCGTATCCGCGCCGATCTGGACACCCGTTACGAGGTTCTGGCCCAGGTGATGAGCATGGCCCGCCGCTCGGGCCTCAAACGCATCGGCTTCGTGACCCGGCCGGCGCCCACGCCGGCGGCGGGCGCATCCCAGGGGGCGGCGGCCGATGCGGGCAGTGCGCCCGCCGGCGCCTCCCCCGCCGCGCAATAGCGCATCGCGGGGGGCGCGCAAACGTCCCGCCTCGACTAGAATCACGGTATGCGTATACTCGTGATCGAAGATGATCCCACATTGGGACACGCCCTGCAGGAATTCCTGACCCAGCAGGGCTATGCGGTGGATTGGCTTCAGGAAGGCTCCCTCGCGGTCGATACGGTGGTCGGCCAGCACTACGACCTGCTGCTGCTGGATCTCAACCTTCCCGGCAAGAGCGGGCTGGACATCCTGCGCGAATTGCGCGCGGCATCCGAATCGCTTCCCGTGCTCATTCTCACCGCCCGCGACGGCGTCGATGACCGCGTCGCGGGCCTCGATAGCGGGGCGGACGATTACGTCACCAAGCCTTTCGAGCTGGCCGAACTGGCGGCCCGGGTGCGCGCATTGGGCCGTCGCCGCGTCGGCCAGACCCAATCCGTCATCGAGGCGGGCCCGCTGCTGTTCGATACGGTCGGGCGCGAAGTCCGCGCGGGCGGGGAACGGCTCAATCTCTCGGTGCGCGAACTCTCCGTGCTGGAAATGCTCATGCTGCGTGCCGGGCGGGTGGTGACCAAGCGGCAGATCGTCAATTCGCTGTCGGCCTGGGATGCCGATTTCAGCGAGAACGCGGTCGAAGTCTATATCTATCGACTCCGGCGCCGGCTGGAAGGCAGCGGGGCCGGCATCCAGACGGTGCGCGGTTTCGGCTATCTTCTGGAAGTGGATGGGAACGCCTGATCCCGCATCCGGCCGCAAGCTCCGTTCTCCGGAGCGCGGTCCGGCGGGGCCGGCCGCTTCCGCAACGGGTGGCCATGCCGAAGAAGCCGGAGCGGGCGGCGGCCACGGCGCCGGAATGGCGCAACGCATCGAACGGCTGATTCCGCGCGGTTCGCTTGCCCGGCATCTGGTGCTGAGGCTGATGCCGGCCGTGCTGGTCCTGATTCTCATGGATTTGGTCGTGACCTGGTACTTCACCGGCACCATCAGTCTGAACGAGTGGCTGGAGCGCGACCTGTTCTGGGCCATGCTGCTGAGCCAGCTGGTGCTGCTCGCGGTGTTCGGCTGGGTGCTCATCAGCGGGATCCGCTCCGGCCTGGATAGCGTCAGCCGCCTGTCGCGGGAAATCAGCCAGCGTTCCATCGATGATCTGCAGCCGCTGGACAGCTCCGCGCTTTCGAGCGAAATCGCTCCGCTCATCGCCCATATCAATGATCTGCTGCACCGGCTCGACGATTCGGTGCAGGCGCAGCGCCGTTTTGTGGGCCATGCCGCCCACCAACTGCGCACCCCGCTGGCCGGGCTGAAGCTGGAATGCGAACTGATGCTGGCGGGCCGGCTGCCCGACGATGTGCGCGAGCGCGCCGAGCGGATCAAATCGGTGACGGACAGGATGATACGTCTGGGCCAGCAACTGCTGGTTCTGGCACGGGCGGATTCCTCCACGCGGCCCCAGGACAGTTTCGTGCGCACCGACTTGTGCGAATGGGTGCGCACCAGCGCCGCGGAATGGGTGCCGCGTACGCGGGCGGCAGGCCTGGCCCTTGAGATGAACGCGCCCGACGAAGCAGTGTGGGTGGATATCGACCCTCTTCTCATGGAAGAGCTGCTGAGCAATCTGATCGACAATGCATTGCGCTATGGCAAGGGAGCGACGGCGATCCGTCTGCAGGTGGGGGCCAACCCGCCGACACTTACGGTTGAGGATGATGGGCCGGGCATGGCGCCCGACGAAGCGGAGCGGGTGTTCGAAGCCTTCTACCGGGCCCCCGGCGGCCTGACCGGCGGTTCCGGCCTGGGGCTGGCCATCGTGCGCGAGATCGCGGCTTCGCACGGCGCATGGTGGAATCTGCTGAGCCGGCCGGCGTTCCCGGGCACGCGCATCACAGTCGTGTTTCCGGGGCCGCGCAAGGGTGCGCGCCTGAACCGCATGGAAGGCTGGAAGGAACGGAAAAATGCATTCTGACGGGCATGCCGGCAAGGCGAAGCCCACTGCCTTGATGCTGGGGGCCCTGGGGGTCGTGTATGGCGACATCGGTACGAGCCCGCTTTATACCGTCAAGGTCGCCCTGGCCCAAATGCCGCAGGCCGGGCCAGGGCAGGTGCTGGGGCTGCTTTCCCTACTGTTCTGGCTGCTCATGCTGGTCGTCACGCTCAAGTATGTAATCATTATCTTGAGGGCCGACAACAAGGGGGAGGGCGGCACTCTGGCCCTGATGGAGCTGGCGCGCCGCACGCTGGGCGGCCGTTACCGGTGGACCGTATATATTCTCGGGCTGATCGGCGCCTGTCTCTTCTATGGCGATACGATGGTGACGCCGGCCATTTCCGTGCTGTCGGCCATAGAGGGCATAGGCGTCGTCTCGCACCGGCTCGACGCCTGGGTCGTGCCGGCGGCCATTGCGATATTGACGGCGCTGTTCCTGGTGCAGCCGCGCGGCACGAGTGCGGTGGGCCGCTACTTTGGCCCCGTGATGCTGGCCTGGTTCCTCGTGCTGGGGGCCATGGGGGCGTGGCGCATTGCGCAGCATCCGCACGTTCTCCTGGCCCTCGACCCTCGCTGGGCCTTGGCGTTCGTGGGCGATGCGCCCTGGGAAGCCTATCTGCTTCTCGGCGCGCTGGTGCTTGCATTGACGGGGGCCGAGACGCTCTACGCCGATATGGGGCATTTCGGCCGCCGCAGCATCCAGACCGCCTGGCTCTGCGTGGTGCTCCCGGCGCTGGTGCTGTGCTACCTGGGCCAGGGGGCGCTCATTCTGGCGGAGCCCGCCACGGCGCGCAATCCCTTCTTTCTCATGGCGCCGGACTGGGCGATGCCCGCGCTCGTGGCCATGGCGGCATGCGCCACCGTGATTGCTTCGCAAGCGGTCATATCCGGGGCTTTTTCCGTGACGCGGCAGGCCGTGCAGCTGGGTTTCTGGCCCCGCATGGAGATCCGCCACACATCCGCGGTATCCGAAGGCCAGATCTATATGCCGCGGGTGAACATGCTGCTTTACCTCGCCGTGGTCCTGCTCGTCCTCGCATTCCAGTCCTCGGAGGGGCTCGCGGGCGCCTATGGTTTCGCGGTCACCGGCACCATGCTGATGACGACGGTGCTGGCTTTCGCCGTCGTTCCCGCCAGGCGCGAACCCATCCTGAAAGTGGCGGGGATGGCGCTGCTGGCGTTCTTTCTGCTGGTCGATCTGATGCTGTTTTCGGCCAACACCTTCAAGCTTCTGGAAGGCGGCTGGGTGCCGCTCGTCGTGGGCGCCGGCCTGTTTGCGCTCATGTTCACCTGGAAGCAGGGCCGCGAACGGATCCACCAGACCCTGAGCGCCAATCAATTGCCTCTGCGTGACTTCGTCGCGACCTTGGCCGGAGATGTTCCGACGCGGGTGCCCGGCACCGCCGTATTCATGAGCGTCATTTACGGAACCGTGCCGCCGGCCTTGCTGCACAATCTCAAGCACAACAAGGTGCTGCATGAACAGGTGCTTTTCCTTACCGTGCAGTCTTCGGACACACCCTATCAGGATGCGAAAGAGCGTTATTCCATCGAAAGAATGGAACCCTGGTGCTGGCAGGTGGCGGCCCGCTGGGGGTTCAAGGAAGAGCCGAACGTGCCGGAATTGCTCGCCCGGGTGGCGGCCGAGCATCCCGAGCTGAATCTCGCGCCGATGGAAACGTCCTATTTCCTTTCCCGGCAGTCCATCATCGTGAACCGGCGCCAGCCGGCGTTGGGCCTATGGCGCCAGCGGTTGTTCGCCCTGATGGCGCGAAACGCCACACGATCCACCCGGTTCTTCAGGATTCCTCCGAACCGGGTGGTCGAGATGGGGATGCAGTTCGAGCTATCGTGAAGGGGCGCCGTAGGGCTGGGTGGCCGGCGGCGCCTGGTAGCCCGGAGCCGGAGCCGGCTGGGTGCCGTAACCGCCGGGGGCGGCCTGGCCGCCGTAAGCACCCGGCGCGGGCTGTGTGCCATAGCTGCCGGCGGGCGCCGGGGTGCCGGGCGCCGCCGTATCGGCCGGGACGGTGATGGTCAGTTCGCGCAGGACACCGCCGCCGCTGATACTGCCGTGCTCCACGGCACCGCTGTCGCGCATCAGGCGCTCGCAGTCGGCGCGCTGGGCGGCGGGCAGGCGCAGGCAGCGCTCGGCCGCATTGGCGGCGGTATCGGCCTCGCCGCGGACCAGGCGGTCGCGCCGCGCTTCCTGCAGGGCGGCGCCGGCTTCGCGGCGGCAGGTCTGCTTGCTTTCCGGGTCCGCCATGGTTTCGCAGCGCTGGATGTCTTCCTTGTAGCGTGCCTGCATCTCCGCCATGGACGGGTTCTGGGCGTGGGCCGACAGGGGCAGCAGGCCGGCTGCGGCGACGATGAGCGCCATACGGGTGGGGCGAAAAGCCCGTTCTAGTGCCTTCATGGAACCTCCGGTAGTGAGACTTTACAAGAGCAGTATATGCACGGGGCCGTATGCTACGTGCAAGCGGATGTATCCGCTCAGCCCTTTTCCTGAGCTTCGGCCTCGTGCCGCAATTGCCGCTTGATGGCAGCGCGCATGAGCAGCATGGCGGTCACGGGCGAAGTAATGATCAGGAAAAAACTCACCAGCAAGGAATGAGCCACGAAGCGGTGTTCCACGAAAGATGCCATGATGAGAATGGATACAACCAGACAGAAAGCGGCCAGCGTATTGGCCAGTGTCGGGGCGTGGATGCGGCTGTAGAAGTTGGGCAGGCGCAGCAGGCCCAGCGAGCCGGTGACGGCGAAGAAGCCCGCGACCACCAGCAGCAGGGATATGATGAGGGCCGCCCAGGCGGGCAGATCGGGCATCATGGTTCGATCACCTCGCCGCGCAGCAGGAACTTGGCCATGGCCACCGACCCGACAAAGCCGAATACGCAGATCAGCAGGGCGACGTCGAAGTACACAGGGGAGTTGTAATGCAGGCCCAGCGTCAGCAGGATGAGCATGCCGTTGATGTACATGGTGTCGAGGGCCAATACGCGATCGGCCGCGGTCGGGCCGGAGCTCAGCCGGATGACGGCCAGGCTCAGGGCCAGCACAAAGCAGCCCAACGCAAAGACCGAGGCCAGGTAGAGAATCTGGTTCATTCGAAAATCTCCTTCAGCGGACGTTCATAGTCGTACTGGATCTTGTGTATCCAGTACGCTTCGTCCTTGAGGTCAAGCACATGCAGCGTCAAGAGGCCTTCTTCCTCCGCGAGTTCGGACCACACGGTGCCGGGCGTGTAAGTAATGATGCACGACAGTGCTGCCAGACCATGAGGGTCTTTCATGGTGATGGGGATCTTGATGAAACCGGGGGAGATTTCGTTGCGGCCCACCCAGATGATGCGCGCGACTTCGATATTGGAATTGAGGACGTCCACCGCCACGCGCCAGATGAGCTTCAGGGCGACCAGCGGCTTGCCGGGCCGGGCCCGCAGCGGCCGCAGGGCCTGCGAGGCCCAGCCGAAGAACAGGGCCAGCACGCCGCCCAGGACGATGTTGCCGACCGAGAGGCTGTCGTTGAGCAGCAGCCACAGGCCCAGCAGCATGGTCGGCAGATAGAGCCAGTTCAGCACACGTTTCATGGCAGGGCCTCCAGGGGAGCGACGTCGCGGCCGGGATGCTGCGTGAGTACCGCGTTGATGTAGGCGCTGGGTGTGCCCAGATAGCTGGCCGTACGGTCCATGTAGCGCATGACCGGCCCGGCCCAGATGGACATGGCGATGGTGGTGAAGATGAGCAGGGTGACCGGGCCTGCTTCGCTCAGGCGCAGCCGTGGAGTGATGGTGTCTTCCACGCTCCAGAACAGGCGGATGCCGGTGCGGCCCAGGGCGATGATGCAGGCCAGGCCCGAAAAGATCACGAAGCCCATGAGCAGCCAGGTGCCGGTGCCGGGCGTGCCTTCGGCGGTGTCCAGGGCGGCGGACAGCAGTGTGAACTTGGCCACGAAGCCGGACATGGGCGGCAGGCCGGCGATCAGCAGGGCGCAGGCGACGAAGGACAGGCCCAGGAAGGCCATGGCCGCCGGAATGGCCACCCCCACCACGTCGTCGCTGCGGTCGGGCGATTCAGGGTCTTCGAGATCGAAGGCTTCCAGACTGACGGCCAGCAGGTCGGCGCCGAAGGCCTGGGTGCGTTCGACCATTTCCAGCAGCATGAAGAAGGCGCCCAGGGCCAGCACCGAGGTCACGAGATAGAACAGGGCCGGCCCTGTGAGGGTCACCCCGGGCATGCCCAGGGCCGCGAACAGCGTGCCCGAGGACATGATGGCGCAATAGCTGGCCTGGCGCTCGGGCTGCGGCGCGGCGATCAGCCCGATGATGCCGAAGCCGAGCGTGGCGATTCCCAGGGGAAACATCCATTCGCCGCCGAAGGCGGCCGGCGCCCCGGTGGGCAGCAGCAGCGAGCCGATGCGCAGCATGGCATAGACGCCGACCTTGGTCATGATCATGAAGATGGCCGCGACCGGCGCGCAGGCATTGGCATAGGTGGCCGGCAGCCAGAAATTCAGTGGCCAGGCCGCCGCCTTGATCAGAAAGGCAACGCCCAGAATGGCGGCGCCGGATTCGAACAGCCGGCGGTCCGGCCCGCTCAGTTCGCCGGCGCGGGCGGCGAGGTCGGCCATATTTAGCGACCCGGTGACGCCGTAGATCATCGCCATGGCGATCAGCAGCAGAAAGGATGCAACCAGGTTCACCGCCACGTAATGCAGGCCGGCGGTCACGCGGGCGCGCCCCGAGCCGTGCAAGGCCAGCCCGTAGGAAGCGGCCAGCAGGACTTCGAAGAACACGAACAGGTTGAACAGGTCGCCGGTGAGGAAGGCGCCGTTCAGGCCCATGAGCAGGAACTGGTAGAGGGGGTGGAAATGCACCCCTGCGCGATCCCAGCGCGCGGTGGCGTAGATCCAGGCCGCCATGCCCAGCACCGAAGTCAGCAGCAGCATGATGACCGACAGGCGGTCGACCACGGCCACGATGCCGAAAGGCGCGGGCCAGTCGCCCAGCAGATAGACGCCGACGCCGTGCGGCCAGTTGCTGGGCAGGTAGCCGGCCGTCATGCCCAGCAGGGCGACGGCGGCGGCGAACTGGCCGGCAATGGAGATGAAGCCCAGGGTCAGGCGGCCGCGGCGGTTGCCGTCCCGGATGACCAGCATGAGCGCCCCGCAGATCAGCGGGATGACTACCGGCAGGATGGGAAGATGCTGGATCCAGCCGGTCACTTGTGGGTCTCCTTGCCGTCAACGTGGTCGGTGCCGCTGAAGCCTCGCGAGGCCAGCAGGATCACCAGGAAAAGCGCCGTCGTCGCGAAGGCGATGACGATGGCCGTGAGCACCAGGGCCTGGGGCAGCGGATCGGCATAATGGCTGGCGTCCGCCGCCCATTGCGGGTCGATCACCGGCGGCTCGCCGAGCACGACGCGGCCCATCGAGAAAATGAACAGGTTCACGGCGTATGAGATCAGCGACAGCCCGATGATCACCTGGAAGGTGCGCGGGCGCAGCAGCAGCCACACGCCCGACCCCGCCAGCACGCCGATGGCCAGGGAAAGAATCAGTTCCATATCAGCCTCCGCCCGGCCGCCCGAAGGAGGCTGAGGCCCCCGCGGGGGGCAGCGAACGCAGAGAGCGTGGGGGTCGTCATCAGCCTCCGCCCGGCCGCCCGAAGGAGGCTGAGGCCCCCGCGGGGGGCAGCGAACGCAGAGAGCGTGGGGGTCGTCATCAGCCTCCGCCCGGCCGCCCGAAGGAGGCTGAGGCCCTTGGAGAACCAAATGCAAGGGGTCGTCATATCAGGTTTGCTCCTGGATGGGAGGACCGGCGTCCTGCGGATCCGGGGCCGAGGGCTTGCGGTACAGGCGCAGGGATTGGTGGGCGAGGGCGATGATCATCAGCACGGTCGCGCCAATGACCAGGGTGTACACGCCGATGTCGAACAGCAGCACCGAGGACAGGTGCACCGCGCCGAGCACGGGGAGGTGCAGATCCATGGCCACCGACGACAGGAAGGGTTTGGAGAGCCACCAGACCCCCATGGCGGCGACGCCGGCTGCCAGCAGGCCGAAGGCGATCCAGTATTGTGGATGCAGGCGCTGCCGGGTCTCGACCCAGACCACGCCGCCCACCATGTACTGGATGATGATGGCCGTGGCCATGATCAGCCCGCCGATGAAGCCGCCGCCGGGCAGGTTGTGGCCCCGTATCAGGAAGTACACCGACACCATGGCGGCCAGCGGCAGCAGCAGGCGTACCAGCACGGACGGTATCTTCATGACGCCATGGGGCAGCAGCGCCGTGGGATCGGGGTCGCTGAAGCGGTCGAGCAGCTTGCCGTCGTAGGCGCTGAACTGCCGGGCATTGGGCAGCTGCATGGTCTCTGGCGGCGGACGGAAGCGGCGCAGCAAAGCGTAGACGGTCAGGGCCACGATGCCCAGAACGGTGATTTCGCCCAGGGTGTCGAAGGCCCGGAAATCGACCAGGATCACATTGACCACGTTGGCGCCCCCGCCCAGCGGCACCGATTTCTCAATGAAGAAGGAGGATACGCCTTCCGGGTGCGGGCGGGTCATGATCGCATAGGCGATCACAGTGAAACCGGCGCCGGACAATATCGCGATGATGAAATCGCGCGAACGGCGCAGATACGCGAAGATGGTGTTGCGTATGGGGGCTTCGTCCTCGCCCCCGCCTTCGACGCGGGGCGGCAGCCAGCGCAGGCCCAGCAGGATCAGGACCATGGTCACGACTTCGACGGTCAGCTGTGTGAGCGCGAGATCGGGAGCAGAGAGCCAGGCGAAGGTGATGACCGTGCACAGGCCGGCCCCGCCCGCCAGCATCAGGGCGGCGGGGCGATGGTACTTTGCGCGAGCCGCGGCGCCGATTGCGCAGGCGCCCCCCGCCAGCCACAGCAGGGCGAAGAAGGGGTTCAGCGCGGTGATGACTTCAGGATGCAGCCACGGCCCCGCACGCAGAGGCAGGGTGGCCACCACCAGAGTCACGAGCACCACCAGGAAGAGCTGGGGCTGCAGGCGCGGCGAACGGGTCCAGTCCAGGATGAAGGCCGTGGCGACGTCGAGCGCTTCCAGGATGTTCTCGAAGCTGCGGCGCCCGTCGAAGCGGTAGATGAAGGGCGTGATGCCCGGACGCGCGCGCTGGCGGTTCATGAGCAGCCGCTGGAGCAGGATGCCACCCAGCAAGGCCACGATGCTCATCATCAGTGGCAGATTGAAACCATGCCATACGACCAGGCTGTACGGGGGCGTGGCCTCGCCCAGCAGCGCTTCGACCGCGACGTGCAGGAAGGGCCCGACCAGCACGCCCGGCAATATGCCGACGATCAGGCAGCTGAGCACCAGCACGGCGCTGGGAATCAGCATCATGAGCGGAGGTTCGTGCGGCGCGCGCGGCAGGTTGCGGGCTTCCGGCCCGAAGAAGACTTCGCGTATGAAACGCAGGGAATAGGCCACGCTGAAGGCGCTGGCCACGACCGCGAGCAGGGGCAGGCCGTGGCGGGAAAAGCCGAAGCCGCCGCCGTAGATCGTTTCGGCGAAGAACATTTCCTTGGAGATGAAGCCGTTCAGCAGCGGCACGCCCGCCATGGCGGCCGCGGCCACCACGGCCAGGGTGGCGGTGATCGGCATGCTGCGGTACAGGCCGGAAAGCCGCCCCAGGTCGCGGGTGCCGGTTTCGTGGTCGACGATGCCCGCCGCCATGAAGAGCGAGGCCTTGAAGGTTGCGTGATTGATGATGTGGAAGACGGCGGCGACCAGGGCCAGCCGGCTGTCCATCCCCAGCAGCAGGGTGATGAGCCCGAGATGGCTGATGGTGGAATAGGCGAGTACCCCCTTCATGTCGGTCTGGAAGGTTGCCGCGTAGGCCCCCAGCAGCAGGCTGATGGCGCCGGCGCCGCCGATGATCCATGTCCATTCCGGCGTGCCCGCCATGACCGGCCAGAAACGGGCGAGCAGGAACACGCCCGCCTTGACCATCGTGGCGGAGTGCAGATAGGCCGACACCGGCGTGGGGGCGGCCATGGCGTTGGGCAGCCATACGTGGAAAGGAAACTGGGCGCTCTTGGTCAGCGCGCCCAGCGCGACCAGGACCAGGATGGTGGTGTACCACGGATGCGAGCGGATGACGTCGCCCGACTGCAGCACCGTATCCAGGTCGTAGCTGCCGACGACGTGGCCCAGCATCAGCACACCGCCCAGCAGGCACAGGCCGCCCGCGCCGGTGATGGTGAGCGACATGCGGGCGCCGCGCCGCGCATCCAGCCGGTGATGCCAATAGGCGATCAGCATGAAGGACGACAGGCTGGTGAGTTCCCAGAAGATGACGAGCTGGATCAGGTTGCCCGACAGCACGACGCCCAGCATCGAGCCCATGAAGGCCAGAAAGAAGGAAAAATAGCGCGGGACCGGGTCGGCCGGCGACATGTAGTAGCGGGCGTACAGCGCAATGAGGGCGCCCATGACGGCGATGATCATTGCGAAGAGCCAGGCGAAGCCGTCCATGCGCAGGCTGATGTCCACGCCGTGGGCGGGCAGCCAGGGCAGCGTGGTGCGAACGACTTCGCCGTCGACGATGGTGGGGAAATGGGTGGCTGCAAGCCCGGCGCACACGAGCGCTATGATGCCCGCCAGCCATGCCTCTAGATTGCGTGCATTCGATGGCATGAAAGCAGCAACGATGCTGCCGAGAAAAGGCAAGGCGAGTATGAGGACAAGCGACATCAGGCGGGCTGGCTACGGGGAAATTGCGGATTCGGGATTTGCTAATAATACGATATGTAGCGGGTGTGTTCGACGCAGTTGGGCGGATTTTTCCCGGTTTCGGGATTTGCGGGCCCACTTTCCCGCTTGACCTGCGTCAAAGAATGGATGTGGAAGTACACTGACAATGTAAGTTTGTCGCTGACCGGGTGCCGGTCCGGGCACGCGCCCGGCCGTGGCGCCGGCAGCCCGCCGGAGCAAGCCATGGTCGCCGCGACCGAAACGCAGAACACGATTGCATTTCCCGACATCGAGATTTCCGAAGAACTGGTCCGTCGCTTCGACGTCAGCGGGCCGCGCTATACGTCCTATCCCACGGCCGACCGCTTCGATTACAGCTTCAAGGAAGAGCGCTTCCTGCCGTATCTGCGGGAACGCGCCACGGGCGCTGCCAACCCGCCGCTCTCAGTCTATTTCCATCTGCCCTTCTGTCGCTCGCTCTGCTATTTCTGCGCCTGTAACAAGATCATCACCCAGGATTACGGCCGTTCGGCCGAATACATACGCTATGCATGCAAAGAAATGGATCTGCTGGCGCCGCATCTGGGCACAGACCGCCGCACGGTGCAGCTGCACCTGGGCGGGGGCACGCCCACTTTCATGAGCCAGAATGAACTGTCCATGCTCATGGACGCCACCCGGCGGCATTTCGAATTCACGCCCGACGCCGAGCTTGGCGTCGAGATCGACCCGCGCACCGTCAATGAAGACACCTTGTCCTTTCTGGCGGGCCTGGGCTTCAACCGCTGCAGCTTCGGCGTGCAGGATTTCGACCCGGACGTCCAGGCCGCCGTCAACCGCATACAGCCCATAGGCATGGTGGAACAGGCCGTGCGGGCCAGCCGCGATACCGGCTACGAATCAGTGAATGCCGACCTGATCTACGGTCTGCCCAAGCAGACCCTGGCCAGTTTCGAACGCACCATAGACGAAGTCATCCGCCTCTCGCCGGACCGCATCGCACTGTACAACTACGCCCACCTGCCTTCGCGCTTCAAGGCCCAGCGCATGGTCAAGTCTGAAGATCTGCCTTCCGCTGAAACACGCTTGCAGATCTTCCTGCTTTCGACACGCCGCCTGCTCGAAGCCGGCTATGTGTATATCGGGCTCGATCACTTCGCGAAGCCGGGCGACGAACTCAACCGGGCCCGCCAGGGTAATTCCCTGCATCGGAACTTCCAGGGATACACGACGCGGGCGGAATGCGACCTGGTCGGCTTCGGCGTGTCCGCCATCGGCAAGGTCGGGCGTTCGTACAACGGCAATGTCCGTACCGTGAACGCTTACTACGAATCGCTCGACCAGGGGCGGCTGCCGGTGGAACGGGGCGTCGATCTGTCGACCGACGACGTCCTGCGCCGCGAGATCATCATGATCCTGATGTGCAGCATGCCCTTGAACTTCAGCGAGGTGGGGGAAAAATACGGTATCGACTTCGAGCGGTACTTCGCGGCGGAACTCGAACGCCTGCGCCCATATGAAGAAGTCGGCCTGATGGAAACGCGCGATGGCGCGATCACGGTCACACCCAAGGGGCGCCTGTTCGTGCGGGCTCTGGGCATGGTTTTCGATAAATACCTGGGCCAGCCCACGGTTTCGACCTATTCGCGCCTGATCTGATCGAGCGGGTCGGCCGTGCCGCTGTCGAAGGTGCGCATGCGATACAGATACACGGTGACGGCTATGCCCGGCACCAGCAGCAGTACACGGACCCAGGGCAGGGGCACGAACCACATCGAGACCGTCAGCGAGGTCCACATCAGGGCGAGGGCGGCGATCTTTGCGCGCAGGGGGATACCCCGGCCAGCCTGGAAGTTGCGCAGGTAGGGGCCGAGGTGGCGCTGGTTCATCAGCCAACGGTGCATGCGTTCGGAACCGCGCATGTAGCAGGCCGAGGCCAGCAACAGGAACGGCGTGGTGGGCAGCACGGGCAGGAAGATGCCCAGTATGCCCAGCAGCAGCGCGACGGTTCCGGCAATGTTGTAGAGCGTTTTGATCACGCGGTTTCCAGGGCTTGAACCACAGAAGGATTCTATCAATATGGCAAGCGACAAGGATAAGATTCAGAATCTGCTGGCGCGCGTGCCCCTGTTCGATCAGCTCGACGGGCGGGAACTGGCCAAGGTGGCGGCGGGTACGACGGAGCAGCACGTCCGGCGCGGCGAGGCCGTCTTTCACCGTGGGGAACCCTGCAACGGCTTTCACATCATGGTCTATGGGCAGGTGAAGCTGATTGCCGTGTCGCCGGCGGGCGCCGAAAAGGTGGTGCGCCTGCTGGGCCCCGGCGAAAGCTTCGGCGAGGCGCTGATGTTCCTCGACCGGCCCTATATCCTGTCCGCCATCGCGCTGGCCGACAGCATGCTGCTGACGGTGGACAAAACGGTGCTGATCGCCGAGCTGGAAAGCCAGCCCATGCTGGGCCGCAAGATGATCGCCGGCCTGAGCCGGCGCCTGCATGCCTTCGTGTCGGACGTGAAATCCTACTCGCTGCATTCGGGTACGCAGCGCGTGATCGGCTATCTGCTGCAGGCGCAGGAAGCCGCCGGCGGCGGCGAACTGCGGCTGGAAGTCAGCAAGAACGTCATCGCCTCGCGTCTCAACCTGACCCCGGAACATTTTTCACGCATACTGCACGACTTGAGCGGCAAGGGCCTGATCCAGGTGAACGGCCGCGTCATCACCATACTGGACCCGGAAGGCTTCCGGGCTCACTCGGACTGAGCGCCGGGAAGTCCCCCCGTCGTGGCGGCCGCATGCCGCGCCATGGCTTCGTCGATGCGCCGGCAGCTGTGGAAGTACAGCCGCAGCGCCTGGGCCATGTTCCATGCCAGCAAGGCCCCGGAAGCGGCCAGCATGATGGCGGCGGGCAGCAGCAGGCGTGGCGCGACGCAGGCGGCGGCCAGCAGCGCGACGGCGCCCGCATGGGCGGCGAACTGGCGCATGGCATCGCGCTCGGCGATGAACTGCCTGACCTTGGGCATGAAGGGCAGCGCCATGGGCGCGCGCCGCTGCGCGTTGTGCCACAGCAGGAAGGGTACGATCTTGTAGAGCATGCCATTGACCGCCGATACGGCGAAGCCGGGGATCAGCAATGTGCCCAGCAGCATCTGGGCGCCGTCACGGCCATGGTGCCCGGGGACCCAGGGATAGGCGGCGCCCACCAGGGCGGCAAGCGCGAGCGACGCCATGGCGACGTGCCAGAACCATGTGGTGGGTTCGAGGCCGGGCCGTTTGCGTGTCCATAGCAGCCAGGTTGTGGTCGCGGCATACAGTAGATAGCCCAGCGCCAGCAGAGAAGCCGGCACGGAGCGCCAGACCGAGGCGGCAGCGGGCTGCCAGGCCGGCATGACGGTGAACGCGGCCAGCAGCAGAAAGATCAGGGGGGCCAGGGCGTCGGTCATGCGCCGGGGGTAGATTTCCGTGGCCTGGAAGATGGGGATGACCTGATAGGAAATGCCGATGACCAGCAGCCCCACCCAGCCGGCCAGGCCCCAGAGCACGTGCAGATCGGGGAAGGTGTGCAGCCAGATGCCCGCGCCCAACCTCCCGGGCTGCCACAGGCCGGCGCGCAGGCCGGCCATGAAGATGCCCAGGACGAGCGTGATGGCCAGCGCGGCCAGCGCGAAGCGCACGGCCACCAGGATCTCTTTCGAGCCGGGCGAGCGCTGCCGCCGGTCGCGCAGCAGGCCGCCTGCCGCGGCGCACAAAAAAACCGCGAACGCCGCCGCCAGCAGTGCCAGTGCGATGGAATAGAAGACGCGCCGGGAGGTCAGGAATCCCAGGGCGAGCGACAGCGTACCCGCGCTCAGACAGGCATGGACGAAGGTGGACGTGAGGCGTGGATGCAACACTCTGATATGGGTGGCGACCGGCAGAATCTGCATCATCGCGCCCAGCATGGCGCTGGCCAGCACGCCAAGCGTCAGCAGGTGCGCAACCGCCAGAACACCGGGATTCCAGCGGGTGAAGGGGCTTTCAGCCACGGCCAGCCATCCCAGTACCAGGGCGGCCAGCAGCAGGAAGACAGGCACGTTCAGGAAGAACCTGAACGCCACGGCCAGAGGCGGAGAGCGATCAAAAGATAGAGCCCGTTGCATAAAATCAAGTATAGTTGAGCGCGCCCGTAGGACAATCTTGATATTTATTAAGGTATCGCCAGGGCCCAGGGCGCATAGTTTTACCTGGCACCGCAGTGCATGATTTTTAAGGACGTCTACCGTGTTGCACACTGCATTGGAACGACTCAAGGTCAAAGGCAAATCCCTGTTGCCGATCGTGCAGGGTGGCATGGGGGTGGGCATCTCGGCTCATCGTCTGGCCGGCACCGTCGCTTCGCTGGGCGCTTTCGGCACCATTTCCAGCGTCGATCTGCGCCGCCATCATCCCGACCTCATGGAAGAAACGGGCCGTTCCCGCGACAAGGCGCTCATCAACAAGGTCAACCTGATCGCCCTCGACCGCGAGATCCAGGCCGCCCGCAAGCTGTCCGACGGCGGCGGGGCCATTGGCGTCAACGTCATGAAGGCGGTCGAGCAATACCCCGAATACATCCGCCAGTCCTGCGAAAGCGGGGCCGATGCCGTGGTGGTCGGCGCAGGCCTGCCGCTCGACCTGCCCGATCTCACCACCGAATTCCCCAAGACGGCGATCATACCCATTCTTTCCGATGTGCGCGGCATCGCGGTCATCCTCAAGAAATGGATGCGCAAGAACCGCCTGCCCGATGCCATCGTGATCGAAAACCCGCGTTTCGCGGGTGGCCATCTGGGCTCGCCCACGGCCGACCGCATCAACGATCCTTCCTACGCCTTCCCGGTGGTGCTCGAAGGCACGAAGGAACTGCTGAAGGAACTCGGTCTCGAAAAGGAAAACATTCCCCTCATCACGGCCGGCGGCATCCATAGCCACGAGCAGTTCAGGGAATTGCTCTCGCTGGGCGCCAATGCCGTGCAGATGGGCACACCCTTCGCGGTCAGCGAAGAAGGCGACGCCCACCCCAATTTCAAGCGCGTGCTGGCTGACGCCAAGCCGGAAGACATCGTCACCTTCATGAGCGTGGCGGGGCTGCCGGCGCGGGCGGTCCGCACGCCGTGGCTGGCCAACTACCTCGAAAAGGAAGCCAAGCTGCAAAGCATCGCCAAGGCCAAGCCCTGCACGGTCGCCTTCGACTGCCTGGCCCAGTGCGGCCTGCGCGACGGTATTTCCAAGCAGGGGCAGTTCTGCATCGACACCCGCCTGGCGTACGCGCTGGCCGGCGATGTCAATCGCGGCCTGTTCTTCCGTGGCGCCGAAAAGCTGCCCTTCGGCAATGCGATCCGCCCGGTACGCGAACTCATCGAATACATGCTCACCGGTCTGCGGCCGGCGCTGGCCGCCGTCGCCAATCCGGGCGTCCGGCTGATGCCGGAACCGGTACCCGCCTGATCCTCGCCCTACCGGGCATGACGCAAAAACGCCGCGATTCCGCGGCGTTTTTGCATTGCGGGCCGACCCGGGCACATGCCTTGCTTCGGGCTCAGCATGCGGCTGTACCGGCCGTTATCAACAGGAGCCGTTCATGAATGAAGATACGATCAAGGGCCAATGGAAGCAGCTGAAGGGCAAGGCCAAGTCGGCATGGGGTGATCTCACCGATGACGAACTGACCCGCATCGAGGGCAATGCCGAGCAGTTGTCGGGCCTGATACAGGAGCGCTACGGCCGTACGCGCGAAGAAGCCGATCGCGAAGTGCGCGACTTCTTCGACAGGAACCGCTGATCTCGCCGCCGCACCGGCGGAAACAAAGCATGCACTTGCGGCGCCGACCCCGGGAGATGCGCCGCGACCGCGGGCCGATGTCCGCGGTTTTTTTTGTTTCACGATGACTCCAGTACCGCAATTCGCTGGACTACACCAAGGCTCGATACAGCAAGTTTATCAATAACTTAGGCGAGTTCAACATATGCCGGTGCTTTCCGGAACTTGACCCGGCTTCCCCTCGCGTGGCTCCCATGCGGCTCTTGGAAACCGGGCTTTCCGAGGAGTCATCATGGCGAAGATCAAGCTCACCAAGTCCGCAGTCGATGCGGCACAACCCCAAGACAAGGCCATCGAACTGCGGGATACCGTGGTGCCAGGCTTCCTGTGCAAGATCACCCCGGCGGGCCGCAAGGTGTTCATGCTCCAGTACCGCACGAATGCGGGCGAGCGGCGCAAGCCCGCCTTGGGCCAGTACGGGGAACTGACCGTCGATCCCCTGCAATTCGAGTTTGCCGCCCGCCGCTCCGAAATCTGCCCACTCGAATGGGATTGGATTGATCTGGAGACGCGCCGCGTCGTCTGGCCCGACAGCAAGACCGGCGGCATTTCCAAGCCCATGGGCGAGGAAGCCTATCGGCTGCTGTCCACAGCGCCGTGCCGGGAAGGTTGCCCCTATGTCCTGCCGTCGCCGAATGACCCGACCCGGCACATGACCCACGGCGAGCACTACGGCGGCTGGACGCGCGTACTCAAGGCCGCTGGTGTACCGCACGTCGGCACGCATGGCATCCGCCACCGTGCGACTACCGACATTGCCAATTCGGGCGTACCAACCAAGGTGGGCATGAAGCTCACAGGCCACAAGACCGTGGCGATGTTTATGCACTATGTTCATACCGAGGACAAGCCGGTACGGGATGCGGCCGAACTGGTGGCGAGCCGGCGGCAGGCGATCACCGGCGCATCGCGTCCGGCAGAGGCGACGGCGTGACTGGCAACCATGCTCCCGACTTGCCTGCTCCGATTGTCGTGTCGCTGTCACGACAATCGGGTGTGCCGCCCCTTCCGGGGCGGCTTCACCTCGCCATCTTGAAAACTATACCCGTTACGGGTATAGTTTGGGGGTCGATATGACGCGCATCCTCAAGCGCAAGGACTTTGCGCGGTGGCAGTCGGGCGAGAAGCTGCCCGATGCCGTCTTGCGCAAGGCGGTTCAGGAGATGGAAAGCGGTCTGATCGACGCGAACTTGGGCGGCTTCCTCTTCAAGAAGCGGGTAGCCCGCCCGGGCGGTGGCAAGAGCGGTGGCTACCGCACGCTGGTATCGGCCAGGATCGGCAGCCGCTATGTGTTCCTGCATGGGTTCCCCAAGAGCGATAGGGCGAACATCACGCAGGATGAGAAGAAGGCGCTGCAATTCGCCGGCAAGGTGTTCCTGGAACTGTCCGGCGAAGCGTTGTCGAAGGCGTTGCAGTCAGGTGTTTTAGTGGAGGTGCATTGTGAGCAAGATCATTGAATCGCTGCGTGGCGACCTGGCTGCCCTCGTCGAGGCTGGCGCGATCAACAAGGTGACGATGCGCGAGTTCGACGCGATTTGCCCGCCGCCAGTGCGGGAGTTCGGCGCCGCCGACATCAAGCGCTTGCGCGAAGGCTTGAAGTTCAGCCAGCCGGTGTTTGCGCTCCATCTGCATACGTCGGCATCGACCGTGCGCAAGTGGGAGCAAGGCGAAACCCATCCCACTGGCCCGGCGCTCAAACTGCTGAACATCATCGCCGACAAGGGCTTGCAGGCCATCATTTGATGCTCGCATGGGCGGCGCTCAGGCCGTCCAGATTTTCGTATCGCTGATACGACAATTCGGGCACGCGAGGCGCTGATGCACTGGTGCGAGACAGAGGATATCGATTTCATCTTCGGGCTGGCCAAGAACGCCAGACTCAAGGATGAGATCGAGGCCGAGATGGCCCAGGCGCGGGCCGAGCAGGAACAGACGGGACAGCCGGCACGACGCTTTCGCGACTTTCGCTATCGCACCCTCAAGAGTTGGTCAGGCGAGCGGCGTGTGGTGGGCAAGGCCGAACACTTGCCAGGCAAAGCCAATCCCCGTTTTGTCGTGACCAGCTTCGCGTCCGAGCGCTGGCCGGCCCAAGCACTCTAAGAGCGGCTGTACTGCGCCCGTGGCGAGATGGAGAATCGTATCAGGGTGTGCCAACTGCACCTGTTTGCCGACCGCAGCTCGACGGCCACGATGCGGGCCAACCAGCTGCGGTTGTGGTTCGCCTCCTTCGCCTACGTGATGCTCGAGGCGCTGCGTCGCATCGGACTGGCGGGAACCGAGTTGGCCGACGCCACCTGCGAGAGCCGGGATGCGTGACGTATTCGCTTGGGAGATCAGCGTCAGATTGGGGCGCCGTGCTGTACGCCCAGTCCGCTTCGCCGCCCCACAGGGCGTGAAAAGTCCCCTGAGCCCTGCCCAACTCACTGTTGGACTCGCCGCCTGCCTCCAGCAGCAACACGGTGCGGTCTGCTCGTTCGCTCAAGCGGGCAGCCACCGCGACGCCGGCAGGGCCGGCGCCAATGACAATGTAGTCGTAAGTCATTGCGTCCTCACAAGATGGGCAGATTTTTCAGAACTCAGAGCGCCGCGAGCGCTGCCTTGTTCGCCTGCAGCCAAGCCTCGAAGGACTGGGGCTGACGACCGGTAATGCGTTCGAAATCACCCGTGACTTGGGCGACGCGACCCGCCTCGGTGTTGGTGTCGAACGATGCGAACACGCGCGCCAGAGGCTCCGGCAAGCCCGCTTGCACCATGCCTTGCACCAAGCCTTCCAGAGGCACCTGCACGACCTCGATCGGCTTGCCGATCGCAGCACTCACGGCGGTTGCAATGGCCACCTTGGTCAGCGACTGAATCACCCCGGGTTTTGAGGAGGCTCTAATTCTTGAGAAAATAGAGCCATGAGCAATCAGAACAAGTTTTCCCCTGAAGTCCGTGAGCGCGCCGTGCGCTTGGTTCAGGAGCACCGTGACGAGTATCCCTCCCTGTGGGCGGCGGCCCAGTCCATTGCGCCGAAGATCGGCTGCTCGGTGCATACGCTACTCAGGTGGGTGCAGCGCACCGAAGTCGATAGCGGCGTACGTCCTGGCGTGACCACCGCAGAGAGCGAACGCCTCAAGGTGCTTGAGCGTGAGAACAAGGAACTGCGCCGCGCCAATGAGATTCTGAAGTCGGCAAGCGCTTTTTTCGCCCAGGCGGCGCTCGACCGCGAACTGAAGAAGTAAACGCCTACATCGACCAGCATCGGGACCTGTATGGGGTCGAGCCGATCTGCAAGGTATTGCAGGTCGCCCCGTCAGCGTACTGGCGCCACGCCGCACGATGCCGCAATCCAGAACTACGAAGCCAACGAGCCAAGAGGGATGAACGACTCATGGTGCAGATCCAGCGTGTCTGGGAGCAGAACTTTCGGGTATACGGCGCCCGCAAGGTCTGGAAGCAATTGAACCGGGAAGGCGTGACCGTGGCCCGCTGCACGGTCGAGCGCCTGATGCGATGGCTGGGCCTTGAGGGAGTCCGGCGGGGCAAACGTGTGCGCACCACGGTGCCAGACGGCACAGCAGTCTGCCCGAGAGATCTGGTGAAGCGGCACTTTGAGGCCGACCGTCCCAATCGACTGTGGGTGGCGGACTTCACCTATTGTTCGACCTGGCAGGGGTGGCTGTATGTCGCCTTTGTCATTGATGCGTATGCCAAGCGGATCGTAGGCTGGAGGGCGTCCAGCAGCATGACGACAGACTTGGTTCTGGATGCCCTGGAGCAAGCCGTTTATGACCGCAGACCTACGCAGACAGACGGGCTCATTCATCACTCGGACCGCGGGTCGCAATACGTTTCCATTCGCTATTCAGAGCGGCTGCACGAAGCGGGCATCAACCCGTCGGTCGGCAGCACCGGCAGCGCGTACGACAATGCCTTGGCCGAGACCATCAACGGCCTGTACAAAACGGAAGTGATCCATCGTAGGGCACCCTGGAAAACCAAAGCCGCCGTGGAGCTGGCCACGCTGGAATGGGTAGCCTGGTTCAACCACCAACGCCTGCTGGAGTCGATCGGCGACATCCCGCCGGCAGAGGCCGAAGAACGTTACTATCAACAACTTGCAGCACCGGCTGCGGAACCTGTTTTACTTTAACCAAACAGCCTCCGCAATTCCCGGGGAGATTCAACGCAACAAGGGCGTTGCATAGGCAGTGACTGTTTCGGCGATCTCATTCGGATGGCCAAAGAGCTGCCAGTACATAACGTCTTTCGATTTTTTCCATAGGCGCGTTCACGGTGAGGCGCTCGTGCGACGGCTACATGGCCGACTACAAAGAACCGGCAATATCTTGACACCTACAACCAAAACCCCAGGCCTTTCATCTGGACCAAAACCGCAGGTCAAATCCTCGACTCCATTCGTAGATTCTGTCTGCGAATTTCTGAGACACACCACCAGGTCGTGTTAACACTAATGCCAGCATATCGGTTAGAATCATGGCATGGAGATCACCCAAGCCCAATACGAGCAGATAGAGAGTTGTCTTCCGCGGCAGCGAGGCAATGTGAGCGTCTCGAATCTGCAGGTTCTAAACGCAATCCTGTACGTTGCCGAGCACGGCTGCAAGTGGCGAGGCCTGCCCAGTCGGTTCGGCAACTGGCACACGATCTACACGCGCATGAACCGGTGGTCCAAGCTGGGAGTGCTGGATCGGGTGTTCGAGAAGTTGCAGCGCGCCCAGATCGTGCGCATCAAAATCGAGGCTGTTTCGTTGGACAGCACCATCGTCAAAGTCCATCCGGACGGCACCGGAGCGCTAAAAAAAACGGGCCACAAGCCATCGGAAAGTCCCGAGGCGGATGGACCACCAAGATTCATATGGTTGCCGCGGATGCTCGAACGGCCATAACGTTTTCTCTGTCCCCAGGTCAGGCCGGCGATGGTCCGCAAGGCCGAAAGCTGCTCACGGCCCTGGGGGCACCCAATCGACCGCTGCACCTGATCATGGATAGCGCTTACCAGGGCAACGAAACTCGACAGCTTGCTCTGGATCTGGGCTTCACTTCACCCCTGTCGTTCCTCCCCATCCGAACCGAACCTACAGCGCCTGGGAGTACGACAAAGCCATGTACAAGCGGCGTAACGAAATCGAACGGCTGTTCCGTCGCCTCAAGGGCTTTCGGCGCATCTTCTTCCGCTTCGAGAAGCTCGACGTCATATTCACCGGCTTCATCCACTTCGCTCTGATCGCTGATGCGCTCAGATAGTGTTAACACGCCCTGGTCTGACACGGGGGGCTACGGTTTTTGTTCAAGTAGCGCCAGCGTAGGGTGTCTGTGCAAAAACGAGCCTGATCCCTCGAACACGCCGTTTCTCGTCACCGTAGGGGGGCTGTCAGACCGGCTACTGCGCGTCTACGAGTCGTCTGTGTTGCCTGACAATCGTCTCGTCGCATTACGCTGCAGTTTTCTACCGCGACGCTCTTATGTGGCTCTCAGCCCACAACGGCGCAACTCCGTGAAGCGGCCCAAAGTATAGCTAACTCCTTTTCCCATATAACAGAGCGGCAGAGACCGCCGCCATGCCGATCGCACACGACGCGGCGGCACAGTGTTTGCTATGCCAGCGGCGAGGAGGGCGCATGGACGGATTGGCATGGACCATGGCGGCACACATCGTGACGCTGGGCATATGGAGCGCGGCGCTGCTCTTGCTGGCGGCGCTGTATGCCGTGGCGCCTTCCAGGCGGGAGCGCGCCGAGGTGCAGCGCCACCGCGTAATGTGCCGCTACGTATTCGTGATGCTCGCATCGCCCGCGGCCGTGCTGGCCATTCTCACCGGCTCGATGCTGGTGCTGCTGCGGGGCGCGGAAGGGTCGTGGCTGCTGGCCAAGCTGGCGGTCGTGGCCCTGCTGGTGCTTTACCACGCTTATTGCGGGCATCTGCTGGATTCCCAGGGAATGGAATCACGGCAATCGCGCCCGCGCAGGCGTCACCCGCTCCTGATCAGCCTGCCCCTCTTGCTCATCGGCATGATCTTCTTTCTTGTGCTTGCCAAGCCCGACGTGATGTTCGAATACCAGATCACCCCCCAGCCAGCCGGCCATCACGACGAGGGCGGCACCGAGCAGCGAGAGATACAGACCACTGGTGCCGATGGCGGCCAGCGGGTCACCCAGACGGGATAACCAGTTGATGAAGGCAACCGCAAGCAACATCACCGCCATGACGAAGTGGCTCCATCCGGCGGCACGATGGCGGATTTCCTTGATGATCAATAGTTCCAGAGTGCCGATGATGCCCGCGACCAGCCCCAGTCCCGTGCCGCCGCCGACGAGCCAGAGCGAAACGCGGCCCCAGAACGGATCGCCGGTGACCAGATATGCAATGTCGGTGGCCACTACGGCGATCAGGAAGGCAATGGGAAAAGGCACCACCATGGGGTGGATGGGATGGCGCGAAATGGCAATGGCGGTGCGCGTGCCCAAGGGCAGGGGGTGTCCGAGTTTCTTCATGGCGGGTTCCTGTTCCAGTGTAACGAGAGGGGCGCACCGTCCCGGGCAACCCCCGTGCCGCGGTGAAACGGGCTCGTCGTGGCGGGCGCGTCTGCCGGTGGGCGCCGGGAAGGTGATGAGGGCGGGTTCAGCCGCCTGTGCCGCGTGCGCCTTCCTGGCCTTGTCCGGCTGTGTGCAAGGTCCGCTTTCCACGCTCGATCCGGCCAGCCAGGTGACGCGTTCGGTCGCGGCGCTCTGGTGGAGCATGGCCGCGGGCACGGGAATCATCCTGTTGCTGATGCTGGGTCTGGCGGTCGTGGCGCTGCGCTGTAATCCGCCCCGTGCGCCGGGGCGCAGAGGTGTGCTGGCGCTGTTGGTCGGGGGCGGGCTGATGCTGCCGGGCGCGGTGATCGTCGCGCTGCTTGCCTTCGGGTTGAGGCTGGACCAGGCGCAGTGGCCCCCCGGCGCGCAGGCCGAGGCGGCGCGGGCCTTCCATGTCGACGTGGTCGCGCACCAATGGTGGTGGGAAGCGCGCTACCCGGATGTGGGGGGTAAGACCGCCCAGGCGGGCGCGGAAACGGCGGATACCGCGCAGGCCGCGGCAAATGGCGGCGGCAATGGCGCCGGGGCGCTGCGCACAGTGAATGTCCTGCACGTGCCGGCAGGCGTGCCGATACACCTGCGCATCATGGCCACCGATGTCATTCATGGCTTCTGGGTGCCGCGCGTGGCCGGCAAACTGGATGCCGTGCCCGGCAAGGTGAACCGCATCCGGCTGATGGTGGACGAACCGGGTGAATATGCCGGTGTGTGCGCGGAGTATTGCGGCGACGGTCACGCGCATATGCGATTTACCGTCGTGGCGCATCCGCCGGAGGAATTGCCTCGGCGCCTGGCCGAACTGGCGGAGGGCCGGCCATGAACGAACGTTCGGCTCTTGCCCGTCACGGAGAACTCGAAGAAGTCTGGGGCACGCCGCCGGGCTGGGGCAATCTGTCGTCGGTGAATCACACCGTGGTGGGCAAGCGCTTCATGGTGGCGTCGCTGATCTTCTTCCTGCTTGGCGGGGTGCTGGCCATGCTGATGCGCACCCAGCTGGCCTCGCCGGAGAACGCCTTCATGGATGCGGGCGTCTACAGCCAGGTGTTCACCATGCACGGCACGGTGATGATGTTCTTGTTCGCCATCCCCATGCTGGAGGGGTTTTCCTTCTATCTGCTGCCCAAGATGCTGGGCGCGCGCGACATGGCCTATCCGCGTCTGGGCGCCTATGCCTGGTATTGCTACCTGTTCGGCGCCACCCTGGTGGTGGGCAGCCTGTTCCTGGGGCTGGCGCCGCACAGCGGCTGGTTCATGTATACCCCGCTGTCCAGCGGGCGCTACAGCCCCGGCATTGCCAACGACATCTGGCTGATCGGGATCACTTTTGCGGAAATATCGGCCGTATGCGGCGCGGTGGAGCTGCTGACCACCATATTGCGCATGCGGGCGCCGGGCATGAAGCTGTCGGAAATGCCGCTCTTCGCCTGGTACATGCTGGTGACGGCGGCGATGATGCTGCTGGGCTTTCCGCCGCTGATCCTGGGCAGCATCCTGCTGGAGCTGGAGCGCGCCTTCGGCTGGCCCTTCTATGATCCTCTGCTGGGCGGCGACCCGCTGTTGTGGCAGCATCTGTTCTGGCTGTTCGGGCATCCGGAGGTCTATATCATCTTCATGCCGGCGGCGGGCATGGTGACGGCCATGCTGCCGGCGTTCGCGGGCCGGGCCATCGTGGGCTACCGCTGGGTGGTGGCCAGCGTGGTGGCCATGGGGGTGCTGAGCATGGTGCTGTGGGCCCACCATATGTTCACCGTGGGGCTGACGACGCCGGTGGCCGCCTTCTTTTCCATAGCCAGCACCCTGATCGCCATTCCCACCTCGGTGCAGTTCTTTTCCTGGATCGCGACGCTATGGTGCGGCCGGGTGCGCTGGGAACTGCCCATGCTGTTCATGGCCGGCTTCTTCGCCACCTTCATCGTCGGCGGCCTGACCGGCGTCATGGTCGCCCTGGTGCCTTTCAACTGGCAGGCGCACGATACGCATTTCATCGTGGCGCATCTGCATTATGTGCTGGTCGGCGGCATGGTGTTTCCGGTGATGGCCGCCGCGTACTACTGGCTGCCGCATTTCACCGGCCGCATGCCGTCGCGGCATCTGGGCAAGCTGGCGTTCTGGCTGGTGTTCATCGGCTTCCATGTGACCTTTCTTCCCATGCATATCACCGGGCTGGCGGGGATGCCGCGACGGGTGCACAGCTATGCGCCGGACATGGGCTGGGATGTTTTGAACCTCGTTTCGTCCATCGGCGGATTCATGCAGGCGGTCGGCTTTCTGGTGCTGGTGTTCGATATCCTCATCCACGTTCGCGGGGGCGCGCTGGCGCCGCGCAATCCCTGGGGGGCCGCGTCGCTGGAATGGGCCATGCCGACGCCGGCGCCGTCCTACAACTTCGCCAGTATTCCCGATGGGCACCTGCGGGATCCGCTGTGGGAGGATCCCGCACTGCCCGATGACGTGGCCGCGGGGCGGCTGTGGCTGGCGGAGCCGGCAGCCGGCCGGCGGCTGACCCTGTCGACGGACATGATGGAGGGGCGCCCGGAAAGCGTGATCTTGCTGCCGCAATCCAGCTGGTGGCCGCTGCTGTCCGCCGTGGCGACAGGGGGCTTCTTCGTGGGCGTGCTGCTGAAGCTGTATGCAATGGCGCTGGTGGCCCTGGCCTTGTCCCTGGGGCTCTTCCTGTGCTGGGCGTGGTCGACGGGCTCGCGCATGGACATGGGTCCGGTAAAGGCCAGGGGCGACGTCGATCTGGTACTGCACTTCGAGCATCCGGCCGGCGCGCCGGGCTGGCATGGCACGGTCTATGCGCTGATCGCGGACGCGGCGGTGCTGGGTTCGCTGGTATTCGGAATGGTCTATCTCTGGGCGCTGGCGCCCGCCTGGCCGCCTTCGGTCATGGCTACCGTTCCGTTATGGGCGGTGGCGGTGGCCGGCGGGTGCTGGCTGGCGGCCGCCGCCGCCGGGCGGTGGGCGCGCCGCTTCCTGTCGGCGCCATCGGCCGAGGACGGCTGGCCGGTGGGCGGGCTGGCGCTTCATGCGGCGGCCCTTGCCGCGCTGGTGGCCGTGCTGGGCTGGGTGCTGGCGTCGCTGCCGCCGGCGTCGACGCATGCGCAATCCGCCCTCACCGCCATGCTGCTCTGGTATGCGGCGGTGCATGCGGGGGCCGCGCTGCTGATGTCGCTGTTTCTGGCCCTGCGCTGGAAATCCGGTTTCGTTTCCTCGCGGCGCCGCCTGGAGCCGAAAGTGGTCTGGCTGTTCGGCCACTACAGCCTGGGAAGCGCGCTCCTGTGCCTGATGCTGGCGGCCTTGCCGGGATGGCTGGGCTGAACCCCGCACATGGCGTTTCCACGCGAATGCATGCTACTTTATTGCGCTTTCGCACGAACAAGCGGGCGCGGGCCCGCGTTGCCCCGGGGCGTGCCGTTCGGAGTTTTCTCACATGGTCGACGTGATATTCCGCCTGCTGGGCGGGATCGGGCTGTTTCTGCTGGGCATGGCGCTGTTGTCGGACGGGCTCGTCGGCTTCGCCGGAAACGCGCTGCGGCGGGCCTTGCTCAGATTCACCGGCACGCCGTGGCGGGCGTTCATATCGGGCGCGCTCACCACCTTGGTCATCCAGTCGTCCACGGCCACCACCGTGACGCTCATCGGCTTCGTCAGCGCCGGCCTGATCGGATATTCGCAGGCCATAGGCGTGGTCATCGGCGCCAGCCTGGGCACAACGGCCACCGGCTGGTTCGTGGCCGGTCTGGGCCTGAAGGTGAATCTCGGCTATTACACCTTGCCGCTGATCGGCATCGGCGCCTTTCTCAGGGTGCTGGGTCGTGGGCGCTGGCGGCATATGGGTCTGGCCTGCGCGGGCTTCGGTCTGCTGTTCCTGGGCCTGTCCAGCATGCAGGATGGCATGCAGGGCCTGGCGGACGATTTCGACCTCAGATCCCTGCCGGCCCATGGCCTGTGGGCGCATGTGCTGGCCATGCTGGCGGGTGTGCTGCTCACGACGCTGCTGCAATCCTCCACGGCGGCCGTGGCCACCACGCTCACCGCCATGCATGCCGGCACCCTGGGTCTGGAGCAGGCGGCGGCCGTGGTGGTGGGGGCGGCCATCGGCACCACCCTGACCGGCGCGCTGGTGACGATAGGCGGCACGGTGGCGGCCAAGCGCACCGCGCTGGCGCACATCCTCTTCAATCTCGGCAGCGGCGTCATTGCCATTCTGCTGTTGCCGATCTTCCTTGGTGTGCTCGGCTGGCTGAATCAGCATGCCGGTCTCGAAGCCGGCGCCATGAGCCTGGCTTTCTTCCATACGTCCTTCATCTCGCTGGGGGTGGTGCTGTTCATGCCGCTGGTCGGGCGCTTCGAGCGCCTGGTCGCCCGCCTGCTGCCTGAACGCAAGCAGGATATGGCGCGGCATCTGGACGCCAGCGCGCTGGGGGTGCCCGCGGTGGCGCTGGAGGCATCGCAGCGGTCGCTGGAAGCCATTACCCATCAGTTGGTGGAAGTGCAGCGCGGCCTGCTGGACCGGCCCATGACCGATGCGGTGCGCGATACGCTGCAGCGCGCGCACGACGGCCTGAACGAGGCACTGCAGTTCATTGCCCGGCTGCCCCCCCTGGAACATGATGTGGGCTTGCGCGGCCGGCGGGTGGCGCAGCTGCATGCGATCGATCATCTGCTGCGCCTGTGCGGGAGGCTGCAAAGTACGCCGGATCCCGAAGCCGGGCTCAGCGGCGAGGCCGCCCCGGAGGTGCTGGAGCGCATGGGGCGCCTGCTGGATCTGGTGCATGACGGCATCGATGGCGAGGCGTCGCTGGACTGGCAGGAAGTGCTGGAGCGGCAGAGCATCGAGCTGAGTGTGGCCGCCCAGGCCGTGCGGACGCGCCTGCTCGAATCGGGCACGCCCGAGGGCGGGCTCGCTCATGCCCTGCAGCTGACGGATGCGCTGCGCTCGCTGGAGCGTTCCGCCGGACACATACAGCGGGTCTGCCACTATCTGCTGGCCGGCCGGCAGCCATGAGGCCGGGTAACGTCGGGGGCGCGCTTCATGCTATCGTCGTCTTTGCGTTTTCAACCGCAATGCCATGACCGAGTTTCTCCCCGACCCGAACGACCACGAATCCAGAAGCGAATCCCGTCCATCCGGCGCGGCATTGAACGCGGAACTGGTGGCCGTCATCGTGGCGGTCACGCAAGGCATGCCGCGGGTGCTGACCCGCGACGCCAGCCATGCCCTGCCGGCCGGGCCGTTCGAGTCTTCCCACCGTTCCCTGCAGTCGGGCCTGCGCGCCTGGGTGGAAGCGCAGACGCATCACCCGCTGGGTTATGTGGAACAGCTCTACACCTTTGCGGACCGCGACCGCGCGAATACGGCTGGCCAGCGCATCATTTCCGTCTGCTATCTGGGGCTGACGCGTGAAAAGACACCCGCCGCCGGCGAGACGGCGAGCTGGCAGGATTGGTACCGTTTTTTCCCCTGGGAAGACTGGCGCGACGGGTCGCCGTCCATCATCGGCGGCGAAATCCTGCCGCGCCTGCATGAGTGGGTGGGGGCGGGGGCCGATGGCCCGGAACGCGAACGCCGCCGGCGGCGGGTGGCGCTGACCTTCAGCGCGGACACCGAAACCTGGAACGAAGAGCTGGTACTGCAGCGCTATGAATTGTTGTACGAGGCCGGCCAGGTGCCCGAAGCCCTGCGGCGCAGCGGCGGGACGGCGTCCGGCATCATAGACGGCGACGCCATGCCGCATGACCACCGGCGTATTCTGGCCACCGCCATGGCGCGCCTGCGCGCCAAGATCCGCTACCATCCGGTGGTCTTCGAACTGATGCCCGACCGTTTCACCCTGTGGCAGCTTCAGCAGGCTTTCGAGGCGGTGGCCGGCCGTCTTCTGCACAAGCAGAATTTCCGCCGTTTCATCGGGCAGCAGGACCTGGTCGAGGAAACCGGCGCCATGGAGCGCGGTGTGGCGGGGCGGCCGGCCAAACTGTTCCAGTTCCGCCGCACCATCATGGCCGACCGCGCCATTGCGGGCAGCAAGCTGCCGCTGGCGCGTTGACCCGGCCGGCAGGCCGGAGTTCTTCACTCGGCGCCCACGGCCGGCCCGCAATTAATCAACCTGTCATCCCGGTGCCGCAATATACTGAAAGAAAATCAGACAAAAGGGGGCGGCATGAGCATCATGGCAACGAGCAGGGCGGAGCCCCTGTTGAAGTATCTCGCCCGGGTCAACCTGACTTCTCCCATTGAGTCCGGCGCGCTGAATGTCAGCGTACTGCTCGGCGCCGACGTCTATGGCGCGCAGGCCGGCATTCTGGCCGCGAACTACGGTTTCGATGGCTACATGGGCGTGCCCGGGCTGTCCGGCACCGACGAAGCATCCCGGCAGGCCGCCTACGAGAACGGTGTTTCCTGGCAGGCGCTCGACCCCGCGCTCAACGCCGCCGCCCGCGCCTATTACTCGGCGGTGAGCGACGATACCTTTCTTTCCATCTATGGGGTTCCCGCCCTGCTGGCCGATACGATACCCGTCGTCTTCAGCCATCCGGTGCTGGGCACTTCCGTCAGCCCCGACGCCTTCCAGATAGAGCTCAATACGGGCGAGCTGGTCACGCCGCTCGCGGCCAGCCTGATTCCGAACGGCGAGTACAACGAACGCCAGACGGTGGTGCTGTCGGGCCATTGGGGAAACCGCCTGCAGCCCGACGACCCCGATGCGCTGTACCCCGTCAAGGTGCGCATCCTGGAAACGGGGAATCCGCTCACCTTCGTCACGCCGCAGGGGCTGGTGTCGGCGGCGGGGCTGGAGATCGACAGCCACAACCCCTACGTCGAAGGCAATGGGCCGCGAATCCTGGCGGCCAACCTGGACACTTACACTGATCTTGGCGAAGGCTCCACGTTCTGGATGATCGCATCCAACGGCAACGCCGGTTCCGATCTGTATGGCGACGAAGCCCAGTTCCGGCTGCGCATCTACACGAGCGCCGGGTTTTCCCCCGACGGAATAGGCAGCATCCTGCCCACCGATTTCAGCCGCTATTTCAGGCTGGAGGCGCTGGATGAGTCGGGCGAGCCGGTGTGGATAGACGAAGCCGGCATCGATTACTCCATTGGCGGCCATGGCTCGGTCAGGGTGGTGGGGCTGGCGGATACCGGGCCCGCCCAGTCATCCTACGATGAGTCCTATGTCGAAGATCATGACAACCAGTACGACATCATCCTGAGCGGAGACCGGGCGGCAATCGAACAGATCGTCCGCGTGCACATGCCGTCGGGGGGAGACCATTCCCCCGTGTACAACCCTGGCGGTCCGGGCAACGATCCGGCCTCCAACCCGCCGCTACCCTTCACGGTGCCCAGTTCCTCGCAATCCGCGGACGTTTCGCAGCTGATCGGCGACGATCCTTACGTATCGTTCGCCGAGATCGACGGCCCGGTCTACCGGGACCCGGTCACGGGCCAGCCGGTCGGCGTGGATCATGGCGTGGCGATCCATGACACGGGGACGGGCCATACCATCCACCAGTACAGCGATCCCTACGGTCGCATTTTCTATGCGTCGTTCGAAGTCGGTTCCGAGTTCAATGTATTGCCGGGGGGAAACCATCCCGCGCTGTTCGACCCCGTCTTCTATCTGCGCTCGAACCCCGATGTGCGCGATGCCGTCCAGGCGGACCATGATCTGGCATGGGATCATTACCTTCAGTACGGCGCGGCCGAGTCCTACGCGCTGGGCGGCGGGCAGCGGGCGCCGGTTTCGTGGTTCGACATCAACTATTACCTGGATGCCAACCCCGATCTCGCCAGTGCCGGCATTACCGCCGAACTCGGGTTCCTGCATTTCGTGAACTACGGGATGATGGAGTTCCGTGCGCCGAATGCGTCGGCGGCGGCCGATCCGGCCGATCCGGCCAGCCTGCTCGAATACGCGCAGGCAAGCTCCGACCTCATGGAAGCGTTCGGCGTCGCGGCAACCGCCACGGAATTGAGCGCGCGGCAGCAGCATGAGCTGATGCTGCATTTCCATATCTGGGGCTATACAGAGAACCGTTCGTCTCCACCGACCACCCTGGGGGAACAGAGCGCATGGCCGCCCGCCGCCGACGGGACGGATGAACTGGTGGACATCACCGGCATGCTCCAGAACCTGCATGCGGATGCCGGCCTGGTGTTTTCATAGCCTCGACGGCGCTCGCCGAACAAACCCCCGCCAGCGGGGCATGATCGCTTCAACCTTGTTCGCAATGGGGTTCCGGCCGGAATCGGGAAGAATGATCCCTACAATCAGGACACGTTTTTCTTTGTGAGGATACGATCGTGTCTGGGGCCTTTCCTATGTTTTCAGAAGCCATTCATCCCTTCGACGCCCGTGGGGTCGCCAAACGGTTCCGGCATGCCGCCATCTTCGGCGCGCTGTCGGCCCTGCAGCCCGGCGAAACCATGCGTTTCTGCAATGATCACGATCCGCTGCCGCTGCTGCAACAGCTCCAGGCGCACTTCGGCGATCACATCGGTATCGAGTACGTTACGCGCCAGCCGGGGGAAATCGTCATCGATTTCCGGATTCTGGGCTGAGTCCGCACGTCCCCGAAATTTCACCCGCCCCTCCTTGACGGAGGGTTATGCTCAGTATTAGCATAAGGAAGTCGCCGGCGGAACTTCCCAGCAGGGAGTTCATCCGGCTTTAACTACCCTTAGAATATACTCAAAATGAGCATAATTAGCGAAGCGATTGTCCCGGCGGCGGCCGGCGCAGCCAGTCATGCCGGGGCGTCCGCCCCCACGCAGGAATGGGACGTTGCTCCCCTGGCGGACGTCATGCTGGAGCCGCTGGTGCGCCAGACGCTGCGGGAAGACCTGGGGCGGGCGGGAGATCTGACGAGCAATCTGATCATCCCGGCGCAAGCCACCGCCAAGCTGCGGCTGGCGGCGCGCGAAGAAGGGGTGCTGGCGGGCATGGATCTCGCGCGGCTGGCATTCGCGCTGATGGACGCGCGCATCGAGTTCCGCCCGCTGCTGCGCGATGGCGCCCGGCTCCGGCAAGGGGATGTGCTGGCCACGGTCGAGGGGCCGGCGCGTGAAATCCTGTCCGCCGAGCGCACGGCGCTGAATTTCCTGGGCCACCTGAGCGGCGTGGCGTCGGCGACGGCGCGGATCGCGGATGTGATCCGGCCCTATGGCACTCGCGTCACCTGCACGCGAAAGACGCTGCCCGGCCTGCGCATGGTGCAGAAGTATGCCGTGAGGGTGGGAGGCGGCAGCAATCATCGCTATGGGCTGGACGATGCCATTTTGATCAAGGACAACCACGTCGCCGTGGCCGGCGGGGTGAAGGCGGCCGTCGAGCGCGCGCGGCGGGGCGCGGGCCACATGGTGGCCATCGAGCTGGAAGTCGATACCCTGGAGCAGTTGAAGGAGGGTCTGGAGGCCGGCGTGAACATCGTTCTGCTCGACAACATGCCCCCCGATATGCTGCGTGCCGCTGTGCGCATGGTGAACGGGCGCGCCGTCACGGAAGCGTCCGGACGGGTGACGCCGCAGGCCGTCAAGGCCATTGCGCAGGCGGGCGTGGACTACATCGCCATCGGCGCGATCACGCACAGCGTGGCTGTGCTGGACATCGGCCTGGATGCGGTGGAGGCTGGCGATCATGCTTGAGAGACGCTTGCTGCGCAGTGTGGGGCTGGCCGCCGCCGCGGCACTGACGGTGGGTGCCGCCGCCATGGCCCGCGGCGACGGCGGGGGCGGGGCGGTGGTAGGCGGCTGGCCGACTGGGCCGGTGACGCTGGTGGTGACCTTCCCGCCGGGAGGCGGCACGGACACGCTGGCCCGCCGTCTGGCCGATCGCCTGCATCATCGCTATGGCCACGCCTTCGTGGTCGAGAACCGGTCGGGGGCCAGCGGGAACATCGGCGCCCAGGCGGTGGCACGCGCCAGGCCGGATGGCCATACCCTGCTGGTGGCCAACAGTTCATACGCCATCAATCCGGCGGTTTTCAGCGAGCTGGGTTTCGATCCCGCTCATGACCTGACCGGCGTCATCAATGTGGCTTATGTTCCTTCGGTCGTGGTCACGGCGCGGCAATCGCCCTGGAATGATCTGCTCGCGGCGGTGGAGGCCGGGCGGGACGTTTCGGCCGGCGCGCCGGTGCCGGCCTATGCGTCCTGCGGCAACGGCACGCCCCAGCATCTGGCCGCCGGCATGCTGAACCAGAGCACCGGTTCACAGTGGCTGCATGTGCCTTACCGGGGCTGCGGCCCGGCGCTGATCGACGTCCTTTCCGGTACGGTCGGCCTGGGGGTGGTAACGGCTTCCAGCGCCCTGCCGCACATACGCGCGGGCACGCTGCGCGCACTGGCGGTCACGTCCGCGCAGCGTTCAGCGCTTCTGCCGGACACACCGACCGTGGCCGAACTCGGGGTGAGCGGCTATGAACTGAATCAATGGCATGGCCTGCTGGCGCCGGCGGCGACGCCGCCGGCGCTCATTGCCCAGATCCATGCCGCCGTGGATCAGGTGGTATCGGAAGCCAGCATGCAGCAGGAACTGGTCGGCATGGGCTACGACCTGGCGGCGGACGATGCGCCGGGCTTCCAGCGGGCCATACACAATGATCTCGACCGTTTCGCCAGCGCCGCCCGCGCCATCGGGCTGAAAGTGAACTGATCCCGCCGTCAGCCGGTCGCCACCGGCGCTTCGGGCTGGTGGCACCATTCGCTCCATGAGCCGGGATACAGGCGTCCGCCTTCCAGGCCCGCGATTTCCATGGCCAGCAGATTGTTGCAGGCGCTCACGCCGGAACCGCATTGATGCACGACGCGGCCCGGGGGGGTATCGCCCAGCAGCTCGCGGAATTCTTCGCGCAGGCGTTCGGGCGATTTGAATCGGCCGTTTGCTTCGAGGTTGTCCTTGAAGGGGCGGTTGAGGGCGCCCGGGATACGGCCGCCGACAGGGTCGATGGTTTCGTTCTCGCCGCGGTAGCGGTCGGCGCCGCGGGCGTCCACCACTAAGTATTCCTTGCTTGCGATATTGCCCAGCACGTCGGCGAAGGATAGCGTGGCCATGCTGCCGGTGCGCACGCTGAAGTCACCGCGCGCACCGCGCCGGGGCTGGTCGGTGGTCAGTTCGCCGCCGGCGTCGAGCCAGGCCTGCAGGCCGCCATCCAGGATTCGTATCCTGTCGTGTCCGACCCAGCGCAGCATCCACCACAGGCGGGACGGATACACGGACTCGCCCGCATCGTAGGCCACAATGAGCGTATCGTCGCTGGCACCGAGTTCGGCCATGCTGTCCGCGAAGGTCTGCGGGTCGGGCAGGGGGTGGCGGCCGTTCGTGCCGGTGGGCTGCGTACTCATGACGGTGTCCAGGTGGGCATGCAGTGCGCCGGGGATATGGCCCTGCGCATAGGCCAGGGCGCCGGCCGCGGGTTCGGTCAACACGTGGCGGCAGTCGAGAAGCAGCAGATTCTGCGCGGGCTGCTTCAACAGGTCTGCAAGACTGGGGGCATCGATCAGAACGGATGTGGACATGGGTATCCTTCAAAAGGGGCTGGCGGCCGGATCGGGAAGGTGGAGCCGGCCGGTGCTGCGAGGCCGGGCGTGCCGGCAAGAACGAGCGTATCAGATCATCGGCGCGGCAGCCATTTCCAGAAGATGGCGGCGGCGACGAAACCCGCGGCGCCGATGGTGGTGATGCCCGTCGCCAGGCTGGCGGCCCCGGCTATGGCGGACACGGCCAGCGGGCCGCCGCAGGCGCCGATATCCGTCATCAGGCGCCACAGGCCCAGGAACTGCGGGCGCGCGTTGGGGGGGGAGCAGTCGGCGCCCACCGTCATGATCAGGCCCGAGCCGATGCCGTTGCCCAGCCCGAGCAGCATGGTGACGAGAGCGAACGTCCAGAGCGTTTGGGCCATGGGCATCAGCAACAGCGAGATTCCCATGATGATCATGGAGGGGAAGGCCACCCATTGGCGACCGTACTTGTCCATGATTTTGCCGGCTGGATAGAACAGCAGCATGTCTATGGCGCCCATGGCACCGTAGACAATGGAAATGGTGGCCGCATCCAGCATGATGTACGCCGCCCAGAGCGGGATGACGAGCTGCCGGCAGGCCCGCAGGGCGGCTACCAGCAGGCAGCCGGTTCCGAGCGTCAGGAAGGAGCGGGAATGTTCGCGCAGCACCGAGGCGATGCTTGCGCGGCGCGGCGGTGGGGCCGCCGTGGCGTCTTCCGCGACCTGAGCCGGATTCGCCGCCTTGGGCCCGCCCCGTCCCGGGGCGTTCTGCATGTTGCGGCGCGATTCGAGATCGGGCAGGGTGAAGGCCAGCGCACCGGAGGCGGCCGCGGCAATGGCGGCCAGCCAGTAGGCGCCATCCAGACCCATGACCTGCATGAGGGCAGCGCTGATGAAGGGGCCGATGAAAAGACCGATGCGCATCACGCCACCGAGCGTGGACAGCGCCCGCGCTCGCATGGATATCGGTACCGCGTCCGTGAGGTAGGTCTGGCGGGCCAGAAGAAAGACGGCCTGCGCCATGCCGATCATGAATATGCCGATGCCCAGCATCAGCGGCGAGCTGGCGCTGACGCACAGCATCAGGGCAATGATGGTGAACAGCGCGGCGCCCGTCATGGACAGGCGTTCGCCGAAGCGGGCCGTCAGGAGCGAGGCGGGGATGTTGTTGAGCAGCGACCCGATGCCGGTCAGCGCTACGATTAGGCCCGCTTCAGCGATGGAGGCGCCCAGGTTGCGGGCGCTCAGTGCAATGACGGGATAAATGGCGCCTTCGACGATTCCGAACAGCAGGGTCGGCCCATAGGCGGGGATGGCAATCTTTTTGAGACTGAAGGGAGCGGACGCGGACACGATAGGAGCGTTTTCGAAAACGTACATTTTGACAGCCTTTGGGTCCGTCCGGCAAATGTATTGATTGCCGCCCGCGCAGGCGTCCATTGCAAGCGCCCATTCATGCCGCGCCAGCGTGCGCTTCGCATTCGCTGATCGTAGGAGAGCATCGACGGCTGTCCCGCGGAGGGTGTCGCCGATTCCGTGTCTACAGGCCATAGGGCCTCATCGAAAGCGGCGCCGCAGCGTGGCGAGGAACCCGGCCGCGGAAGCGGATGTTTTTTCATGCATGGCCATTGCCGTTTCGCTCGATGAGTTGTAAGATTCATTTTAAATATATCTTTAAATATGATCATTCCCCGCCCATGGAAATCGACCGATTCAAGCATCAGCACGTGGACATCCTTCAACGTATCGACGCCTTGCGGGCGCTGGCCCATGGGGGCATAGAGAAGAACGCAAGCCTCATCGCCGAGCAGGTCCACGGCCTGGGCACGGTGGTCAAGCTGCATCTGGCCATCGAGGACCGCATTCTGTATCCCGCCGTGCGCAAGGCCCAGGATGCGCGGATTGCCGCCATGGGCGAAACCTACCAGGAAGAGATGAAAGGCATTGCGAACGCCTGCATCCGTTTCACGATGAAATGGTCGGATTCCGGCCGCGTGGCGGGCGAACCGGAAAGCTTCCGCAGTGAAGCGAACACGGTATTGAAGGACGTTTATCAACGCATGCAGCGCGAGAACCGGGAGTTCTATCCGGCGATCGAGCAGATGTAGTGCCCATGCTTGCGGTACGCCCCGACGCCGCTGCGATTTCATTCAAGACGGGCGCATGCTTCTTGTTGCAAGTAGCACAAGCCCGTTCACCCGGCTGGCGCGGGGGGATTGCAGCCTGAGGACCAGCGTGTCAGAACAGCCCCAGCTGGCCGTGGGGCGGGGGCCGCTGGAAGTGTGAGGTATCCAGTTCGATGCGCTGCCGGCTCAGGCCCGTGCGCGCGCAGATGCGGCGAAAGCGCTGGCGCAGCATGTCGGCATAGACGCCGCTGCCGCTCATGCGCTGGCGGAAGTCGGCATCGTAATCATTGCCGCCCCGGGTGGACCGCAGCAGGTTCATGACGTGCGCCGCTTTCATGGGATAGTGCGCCTGCAGCCATTCCCGGAAGAGCTGGGCGACTTCGCGCGGCAGGCGCAGCAGGACGTAGCCGGCTTCGGACGCCCCGGCCCCGGACGCCGCGATGGCCACGCGTTCGAGTTCGTGATCGGACAGGCCCGGGATGACCGGGGCAATGATGACGCTTACCGGTATGCCCGCGTCTTTCAGCGCGCGGATGGTTTCGAGCCGCGCGGCCGGCGTGCTGGCGCGCGGTTCCATGCGGCGGGCCAGTTCGCGGTCGAGCGTGCCGATGGACAGCTGCACGCGCACCAGATTGCGGCGCGCCAGCCGTGCCAATATCGGGATGTCGCGCGTGATCAGGGCCGATTTGGTGGTGATGCTGACAGGATGGCTGAATTCATCGAAGACGCCCAGCAGGCTGGCGGTGATACGCAGGCGCCGCTCGATGGGCTGATAGGGATCGGTGTTGCTTCCCATGGCGATGAGGGCGGGCCGGTAGGCCGGACGCGAAAGTTCGTGGCGCAGCACCTGGGCGGCATTGTCTTTGGCGTACAGCCGGGTTTCGAAATCCAGGCCGGGGGACAGGTCGAGATAGGCGTGGCTGGGGCGGGCATAGCAATAGATGCAGCCATGTTCGCAGCCGCGATAGGCGTTCACCGCCTGATCGAAGGGAATGTCTGGCGACGTGTTGCGGGAAATGACACGGCGCGCCTTTTCGATGGTGATCGTGGTGGCGGGCCGCAGCGCAGCGCTGGCGGGAACGGCGGCGCCGGCCGCGCGGACGGATTCATCGGCATCGGCCGGAACGGCTTCTTGCCCCCCTTGCGGCCAGGCCCAGTCGTCGGAAATGGCTTCGCGGGTGTGCGCCTGGAACCGCGAACCGCGGTTGGAAAGGCTGCCCCTGCCTTTGATGGGAACGGCTTGCATGACGCGTCTCCGTATACTGTATGTTTGTACAGTATATCGGGTCTGCGCCGAATGCAAGCGTTTCCCGGGCTCCGTCTTACTTCATGGCCGAAAGCAGATCGTCGGTGATCGCCTTCATGTTGTTCAGCCCGCCACCGATCACATACCAACCGTTTGGATCCACGTAGTAGACACGGTTTTCTTTGAAGGCGCGTGTCTGGCTGAGTTGCGGATGCTTCGCCAGGGTGTCGGCGGCGGTGCGTTCGGCGCCGTTGATGGCGCCGCGATCCAGCACCAGCAGCCAGTCGGGCTCGGCCGCCGCGACGGCGGCGATGGTCTGCGCGCGCTGTTCCGCGGCGGCCTTGGCTTCCGGCGAGTCGGGCTCGGGGCGGGGGACGGCGGGGGCGTTGGGGTCCTTGGCGGGCAGCACGGATTCCAGGCCCGTCAGTTCATAGGCGTAGCCGAAGCGGTCGCCCGGGGCGTGCGGGATGACGTTGCCCTTGATGGTGAAGAGCAAGACGCCCGTCTTGCCCTGGTTGATCCGCCGCAGTTCCTTGACATTGCCGTCGATGGACGCCAGTGCGGCGGCGGCCTGTTCTTCCTTGCCGAATGCCTTGCCCAGGGCCAGGTTGGCGTCATGGAAGGTCTTCATGAATGCATGGGTGTCGCTGGCGAAGCTCACCGTGGGGGCGAGCTTGCGCAATTCGGGGACCGCTTTCTGCGAACGCCCGCCGGCGAAGATGAGATCAGGCTTGACCTCGTTGAGTACGGCGTAGTCTGGCTCGAACAGGGTGCCCACCACCGTCGTATCCTTGTACCGGGCCAGGGCGCCTTCATACATCGAACGGGGTACCCCGGCCACGGGGACGTCGAAAGCCGCCAGCGTGTCGAGCACGCTGAGATCGAAGCTGACGATTTTCCGGGGAGGCGTGTCGAGGGTGAGGGTTCCTTCGCTGTGATTCAATTCGAAGGCCGCGGCCGGCGCGGCGGCGAGAAGGGCGGCGGCGAGGACGGCCAGGGATTGGATGGGTTTCATGCGTTGTTTTTCAGTCGAGTGGGAAGAAATGAAAGAAAGGTTGTGCGAACAATAATGAGTTTCATTATAGATGTTTACCTTGAGTCCGGGAGCGCGCCGCCTGAACGATGGCATGGCGTGGTCGGCATGGCCGGGGGCGGCGCGGACATCGTGGCGTACAGGCCGTCTCCCGTGTTCCGCGGCCGCCCGGGCGCGAAACCTGCTGCGCGGCCGGGTGTCACGGCCGATATCGTGCCGGGGGCGTCCCTTTCATAGTTCAGGAGGTATGCAAATGAAGGATGCGGACCACATCATGCGCGGCCGGATCGGCGGCGCACAGACCTTCGCGGCCACACCCCGCGGCATGGCTGCGGGCTTACCGCGGCGCCGTGGGCGAGCCCTTGTTTCGGCAATGGCGATCGTCGCCGCCGCCATGCTGGGCACGGCCTGGGCCCAGCTTCCGCCGCCGCAGACAGCGGGGGGCGTCGAATACATCACCGGCGGCTTCGGCGCGGACATGTCCGAGGCGTTCAAGGCGGCGGAATCCGATTATCCGCTGGCGCTGGTCTTTGCCGCGACGGACGAGGGCGGGGGATCGCGGCCTTATCTTGCCGATGTGAGTGTGGTGATCAAGCGGGGAAATGGCGAGGTCGTGATGGAAGTGCCTTCCGCCGGCCCCTATCTGCTGATGCGCCTGGAGCCCGGCTCTTATGCGGTCGAAGCCACGTACATGGGCAAGACACAGACGCACAATGTCACGGTGAAAGAGGGCGGCCCGACCCGTCAGGTGATGACCTGGGAACGCCCCTGACCACGCGCCGAAGCGCGGGCTTCGTCATTCACGGCGAGGTCGAGCGGTACGGAATCAATGCGGGGCGGCCGGACCAGGCCGCCCGTTCGCCGGATCAGGTTCGCGAGGAAGAGGCGCCGGCCGGTATGGCCAGGACAACCAGAAACACGATCGTGCCGGCTGCGAGATAGACCCAGGCTGTCGTGAAGAGGGCGATGAGGCTGAGCGCGATGGCGATCAGCGACCCGATGAAGCGGACCGGATAGCGCGGCCCCAGGATCACGCCGATGGCAAGGCCTATCAGTATGGCGGACAGCACCTGGATGACATATTGCATGGATCTCCCCCCTTTTTCTGTTTTTGAGCGGCGGGTGGCACGAGCCCCGCCCGCGTCGGCACGCCCATAACGGACCGCCCGAGTGTAGCATCGAACGGCGCAATGACCACCGCCCTGGCGGCAAGCATGATCAGCCGGGGCGGGGCCGGCCGATGCGCTGCGGCGGCCCGGGAAGATGCCCCCGGAACCCTGGCGCGCCACATCGGATCGCTTACACTTCTGCTGTGGAAGCGGTGTGGAAGGCGGATTTCTCGGCCGTTTCCCCGCTGCCATCAACCATCCTCGACACACCTGACGAAATGACAGACAAGATACGCATTGCAATTGCCGGATACGGCAATCTGGGGCGAGGCACCGAAGCGGCCATTGCCCAGGCCACCGATATGGAACTCGTCGGCATATTCACGCGCCGCGACCCCGGCGGGGTCAGGCCGCTGGACGCCGGCGTGCCGGTGCATCGCCTGGACGACATCGAGCGCCACAGGCAGGATATCGATGTGCTGATCCTGTGCGGCGGTTCCAAGAACGACCTGCCGGAACAAGGCCCCGCACTGGCTGCGTCATTCAACACCGTCGACAGCTACGATACCCACGCCCGCATTCCGGAATATTTCGAAGCGGTGGATGCGGCGGCGCGTTCGGGCGGCAATGTCGCCATCATTTCGGTGGGCTGGGACCCGGGCCTGTTTTCGGTCAATCGCCTGTTCGGCGAAGCCATTCTGCCGCAGGGCGATACCTATACCTTCTGGGGCAAGGGGCTGAGCCAGGGGCATTCCGATGCGGTGCGCCGTATTCCGGGTGTCCGGGGCGCTGTGCAGTACACGGTTCCCGCGTCGGAAGCCATCGACAAGGTGCGCAGCGGCACGCGGCCCCGCTTGAGCACGCGCGAGAAGCATACCCGGGAATGTTTCGTGGTGCTGGAAGAGGGCGCCGACGCCGGGCAGGTGCGAGAGGCGATCATCACGATGCCCGATTATTTTGCCGATTACGACACCACGGTCACTTTCATTTCCGAGGAAACCCTGCGCCGCGACCACGCAGCCATGCCTCATGGCGGTTTCGTGATCCGCAGCGGCGAGAGCGGCGCGGGCGACCGTCAGGTGGTGGAATACTCGCTTACCCTGGAAAGTAATCCCGGTTTCACGTCCAGTGTACTGGTGGCTTATGCCCGCGCGGCTCATCGCCTCGGCCGGGCGGGCGAATCGGGCGCCCGCAGCGTATTCGACATAGCGCCCGGCCTGCTGTCGCCGCGCTCCGCCGCCGATCTGCGCCGCGACCTGCTGTAGGCGGCGATCACGCAAGGGGAAACCACGAAATGAACATCGATCCGGGCCGCGTCAGAGCGGAACTGCTGCCGACGGGCAAATTGCGGGCAGCCATCAATTACGGGAATCCGGTGCTGGCGCAGCGTGGCCCCGGGGGGCGGGCACAAGGGGTGTCGGCCGCCCTGGCCGGCGCTCTGGCTGAACGTCTGGGCGCCGAACTGGAATTCGTGGCGTTCGACACTGCCGGCAAGGTGGTGGAAACGGCGGGGCAAGGCCTCTGGGATGTCGGCTTTCTGGCCATCGACCCCATGCGCGCGGACCAGGTTTCGTTCACGGCGCCCTATGTCCTGATCGAAGGCACTTATCTGCTGCGGGACGATGCGCCCCATACCGCCGTCGATCAGCTCGATGCTCCCGGCGTGCGCATCGCCGTGGGCAAGGGGGCCGCCTACGATCTGTACCTGTCGCGCGCGCTCAGGCATGCCGAGATCGTGCGGGCCCCCTCTTCGGCCGAAGCCGTGGACCTGTTCATCGACCAGGGCCTGGATGCGGCGGCCGGCGTGCGCCAGCCGCTGGAAGCCGCGGCCCGCGCCCGCCCCGGTTTGAGGGTGCTGCCCGGCCGTTTCACGGCCATCCGGCAGGCCATGGCCGTTCCGGCCGGCCGCGCGGCGGCGCAGCCCTTCCTCGATGCCTTCATCGAGGAAATGAAAGCCTCCGGTTTCGTGGCGCGGGCCCTGCGCGACAGCGGGCAGGGCGACGCCACCGTGGCGCCGGCGGGTTCCTGATTCCGCGACCGGCGTCCGGCCGGCGCGAAGCCTTTCAAGCGTTCACAGGCTCCCGAGTCCCGGCCGCCGGCCCGGCTCAGCGTATCCCGAAGGGCGACGCGTCGATGGGGCCCCGGCCATTCGTCATCAGGGCGTTCAGCAGCACCGCGCTGCCGCAGGCCAGTGTGAAACCCAGGGCGCCATGGCCCAGATTCAGCCAGAGATTCTCGAAGCGCCGGCTGCGGTCGATGATGGGTTTGCCGTCAGGCGTGGCGGGGCGTTCGCCGGCCCAGGCCTCGGCCTGTTCGATGGCGAGCTGCGGAAAGCTGCCGCGCACTTCGGCCTTCAAATGGCGGACGCGCGCCGGGTCGATGTCCGGCGAGCTGTCTCCCATGTCCACCATGGCGGCGATGCGCAGTACGTTGCCCAGGCGGGCATAGACAGTGCGCCGTTCGTAGTCGGTGACGCTGACGGATGGGGCGGCCGGCGGGCCGCCCGACTGGCCGTCGGGCGGATCGGGAGGAAGCGGAAGGCTCAGACTGTAGCCCTTGAGCCCATAGAGCGGCACGGTGAGCCCTTGCGTCTTGAGCAGGTCGTAGCTCTGCAGCCCGTTGGCCACCACGAAGTGGTCCGCCTCGATGATATCGCCGTTATCGAGCTGTGCTCCGGTCACCCGCCCTTCGCGGGTGCGCAGCCGCGCCACGTGGGCGCCGGTGCGCACGCTGGCCGAAGGGTGCGCCCGCACATGTTCGAAGAGACCGCGCGTGAACAGATGGCAGTCGCCGACCTCTTCAGTGGGTGTGTACACGCAGCCCGCGAGGGCGTCGCCCAGATTGGCGAGCGCGGGTTCCACGGCGACGGCTTCCCGGCGGTCGAGGATGCGCTGGGCCGAGCCGTGGCCGGCCTGGTAGGCCACTTGTCTGCGGGCCTTTTCCAGCAAGTGGGGGCTGCGGTAGGCGATCAGCTTGCCGTTGTCGCGGTGGTGAAAGTCGATGGGGGTTTCCCGCAGCCAGGCATGCAGGGTGTCGCGGCTCAGGTAGGACAGCCGCAGCAGGGCCTTGGTGGATGCCTGGGCGGTACTGGTATTGCAGGCCTTCAGGAAGGCTGCCAGCCAGCACCACTGCCGGGGGTCGGGCCGGGGCCGGAAGCGCAGCGGTGAAGACGGGTTCAGCAGCCATTTGGGCAGATCGTGGAAGACGCCCGGATCGGCCAGGGGAGCCACGTAGTCGTAGCTCAACTGGCCGGCATTGGCGTAGCTGGTCCCCAGCCCCGCGCCTTCGCGGCCTTCCAGCAGAATGACTCGCTTGCCTTGCCGCAGGAGTTCCCAGGCGGTGGCGGTGCCGATGACGCCGGCCCCGATGATGGCGATTTGCATAGGTTTTCCGAATTTCCGTTCCGTGGACTCTGTTCGTCAGCCGAGCTCGTACGTCGTGATTCCGTAGCATCGGTCCATGGCTGGCATGGCTGGAGCGCCTTTGTACATGCGGGCCGTCTCGAACATGGGGGCCATTTCGAGGCTATGGGCCAGCGCGACGGCCGCCTCGTGAGTTTCGGGGATATCAAGGAAGATGGCGGTGCCGGTGCGCGGCTGCTGGTCGAGGGCGGCGAGCAGGGAAGCCGCGCCGCCGGGGTCGTCGGCGAACAGCGGGCCGACCTTGTGGCCGTCGCGGCAGGGCCTGATCACCCCATAGCCGGCGAGGCGGCCGCCGCGCATCAGCGCGAGGGCGTGTGTGCCGGGCTGCGACGGCCAGCTTTGCAGGAAAGAGGTTCGCCCGGAAGGGAAGAAGGGCAGATCGTATTCCTGGATGGCCCGCCAGGGGACTTGCGCCAGCGGAATGATGCCGGCGTCCGGTGCGCGGACACTGCCGCCAGCCCTTCCCTGGTAGCGGATATTGCGGTGAGCCAGAGTGAAACCGGAGCGACGGTAGTTGTCCTGCTGGGCTATCACGCCGTCCAGCCCGACGGCTCTTGAACCAAGGTGGCTCAGCCCCGCATTCCAGAGCCGCAGCCCATAGCCGCGCCCCCTGTAGCGGGGCCTGACGAGATACAGGCCAAGGAAGCCGTAGTCATCGCTGTAGCGCACGACCGAAATCGACGCAATGGGTTCGCCTTCGAGCAGCCCGATCAGGAAACCGCCCGGATCGGCGGCGAAAAAGGCCGCTGCATCATATAGCCCGGGATTCCAGCCTTCTTCGGCGGCCCATTGCAGCATGGTGTCGAGTTCATCGCGATGAGCAACGCGGATCTGGTAGGGGTCGCTGGACATGGGGGCTGTCTCGGCCTTGTTGGGATGTCCTATTATCGCAGGGCGTCTACATTCTCTGTGCCGACCACGCGCCGGCATCGCCGTTTCCGTTCATGAGCTTGTCGTCGACCTTGCCCGAGAAGGTGTATCTGCCGTCGACGGTATTCAGGGTGAAGCGGATATCGGGTCCCGAAATGCTCATGTCCGTTATGGGGATGGAGTGTTCATCGGCGGTGATCGCCGTGCCTTGTATGCGATCGAACTGCTGCCAGACGCGCATCACGAAATTGCGGTGGCCCGGCGCCTCCACGCGCCACAGGCCTTCGACCTGGGCGGGAATCGTCCACAGGAAGACGTCGCGCCCTTCGACGACCTCGTGGCGTTCCGGTGTCCATTCGTCCATGTGGAAGGCATGCGAGATGATGCGAGTGCCCGGCTTGAGCTGTAGCAGATGGGGCCGCAGACGCAGATTGATTTCCGGGAAAAGATACATGCTGATCACGGAGGCCCGGCTCAGGTCGGTGTCGAACAGGTTTTCCGTGCGGAAGACGAGCTTGTCCGCCACGCCGGCGGCCTGCGCGGCCGCTGTGGCTTCTTCGGTGCGTTCCGGGTCGAGGTCGACGCCCAGGCCGCGGGTGCCGTACTGGGCGGCGGCGGCGATGGGGATGCGCCCGTCGCCGGAACCCAGGTCGATCAGATAGTCGTCGGGGCCGATCTGTGCCAGCCCCAGCATGCGCTCGGTGACGGCGGATGGCGTCTTGATGTAGGGCACGTCGAGGGCGGGGCGGTTCTGGGCCAGCGTGGCGGAGGAAGCGAACAGCAGCGCCGCCAGGCACAGGGTGTTGCGCAGAAGAGAGGAAGGAAAAAAGGAATGCGGCATGACTGTTTTTCGGGATGTTTGGATGAAGGTATACATTGTTGCGTAAATTTTGCCTGAAGTGGCGAGCGGCGGCATGCTCCCGCGACGACGCGGCATATCCGACGGCCGGTTTTCTTTTGAGTGGTAACATGGGCGCCGACAACTTCTCGCCCTGGCGGCCGCCCTGTCCGTCGCGGCGGCAACAGCCGCGCAAGCGGCATCCGGTGTATCTACCTTGAAGACACCTAAAAATGCTGGCCGCAGCTATGTGCTGGCCCATGGATCATGGCATGGCGGCTGGTGCTGGCGGCCGGTGGCCGACCGCCTGCGCGCGGCCGGGCATCATGTTTTCACGCCCAGTTATACCGGCATGGGCGAGCGGGCCCATCTTCTGTCCGGGTCGATCACGATCGACACTTTCATCGAAGATCTGGTCCAGGTGATACAGGCCGAGGAATTGCGGGACGTGATTCTGGTGGGCCACAGTTTCGGCGGGGTGCCCATCACCGGCGTGGCCGACCGCATTCCCGAACGCATCGGCCATCTGGTTTATTTCGATTCCGTCGTGCTGGAAAGCGGCCAGGACGGCTTTTCCAACTATCCCAGGGAAGAGGCCGAAGTCCGCATCGCCGCCGCCGGCAAGGCAACCGGCGGGCTGGCGGTGCCGGCGCCGGACCCGCTGCCGCCGGTGTGGGGCATCGTCCAGGGCATGCCGGAATACGAATGGGTGAAGCGCCGGTTGACGCCGCATCCGCTGGGCAGCTACACCACGCCGCTCAAGCTGGGTCATCCCATCGGCAACGGCCTGCCGCGCACCTATATACATTGCACCGGGCCATCGTACCCGGTTCTCGACAGCTCCCGCGAGCTGGTGAAGTCGCAGTCGGGCTGGAACTGGCTGGAGATCGCCGCGCCGCACGAGGCGCACATCACGCATCCGCGATTGCTGGCGGAAGTGCTGCTTCAGACCAGTGAGTTATATCTTTAAACAATTTCATAATAAACAACACCTTTTCCAGGCCGATCAGTTACATTCAGCGCTTCTCCAATCAGTCGGTTAAAAAAGTAACCATGAGACATCAGCCTCGCAATTCCCACCCGCTGCTCCAAGTAGTGTTTCGGAACCTTCGGCTGATGCTGCCACTGGTTGCGGTCTGCGGTTTGGGTCTTGCGCAGTCCGCGCTGGCACAGGTCAGTCGCACCCCTTGGGAAATGCACGAAGGTCAGGATGTCATCAAACTGGATGCGGAGCTTCCGTCCAATGGGGCCTTGCCGGAAAACGGCTACATCGGTTTCCAGCATGCGGAGATTCCGGTCGAGGGCAGTGGCTGGGCTCCCGCACCCAACCCTGACACGATCGGTTTCGGCGGCCCCAATGCCTCCAAGATCGGCGCCGCCGGGGGCACTTGCCGTCGAGCGCTCGATTACACCTATTTCCAGACCTTCGTCGACGTACCCGCCGGCACGCAGGTCGATGAGTTCAAGATCGTCTTCCAGGGTATGGACGACGCTTCGCGCATCACCATTTTCAATAGCGCCCATCCCGGCGGGCAAGTGGTCGAGGGCAGCTATGTGACACGCGCGTCCGCGGGGACGCCCAGTGCAACGACCGATCTGAAGGCGCTGGTCACGACCGGCAGGAACCGCGTCGTCATCACGCAGGTGGATTGGTGCCCGGTGGGCAATCAACTGCAATCGGCCCAGGTTCATCTGAATGGCGGCAATGTCACCGCCGCCGTACCTGTTGCGTCCACCGTGCTCGGCCCCTTCCTCCCGACTTCGCATGGCGATGTACATATCCGCTCGACGGACGGGCTGCGGTACGACTTCCAGGCCGCGGGCGACTATCTGTTGATCCAGTCCACCGACGGTGAGGTTGTGGTTCAGGCTCGCCAGGAAATGTGGGACCAGAACCCGAAAGTGTCGGTCAATCGGGCTGGCGCCATGCGCGTGATGAGCGACATCATCGAGTGGTACCTGCTGCCCGAGAAGGCACTCTATCTGAATGGGCAGCCCATCGGCATGCCAAGCTCGCGTCTTGCGCTGCCGGCGGGCGGCGCAATCGAAATGCTGCGCGCGGGCAACAAGGAAATGCTGATGCTGTACTGGCCGAATGAGAGCTTCACCGGGCGTATGGTGAGCTACCCGAACAAGACCATGGATGTCGAGGTGCGGAAAATCGTGTCTTCCCCGCGCACCTACGAGGGGATGATCGGCAACATGGATGGCGATCGCGCCAACGATATGCAGATTCGCGGTGGCGCGTCTCTCGGTGCCAGTTTGACCAATGACAGCATTGCCCGCGTCGGCGAAAGCTGGCGGGTTCGCGCCAATGAATCGCTGTTCACGCGCGACCATCCGGCCCCGACCGCCGTCGCCGCCAACGATCAGCCTGGTATGGCCGACCTGGATTCCGCCGCGCGTCAGAAAGCGGACCAGACCTGCAAGACCGCTGGCATCTCCGATGCAACGGCCCTGCGCAACTGCATCTACGACGTGGCGGCGACCGGCGACGAGACTTTCGTGCTGAGCGCGCAGCAGTTCCAGGAAACCGTGGCCGCGCTGCCAGCCGCCGAGCGCGCTGGCGAGGTGGTCGAGCCCATCGATGTCCAGGTTCCGCCGGCCACACAAGCCGCATCGGGCGGCCAAGGTGCGGGCCTGCTGCTGCCGGGCGAAAAGATGCAGCGCGGCTCAAGGTACAGCATGTCCGGCCATTACCTGACCTTCCAGGAAGACGGCAATCTTTGTATATACAAGTCGGAAGGCGATCAGTGGGTGTGGTGCATCAACAATGATCCCAGCGTGCCCTACCAAAGTTCGCACGCCGTGGAAATGACCCGCGACGGGCGGCTATTGGTAACGGATGCCAATGGCGGCGGGGTTTGGCAGGCCCCGGCCAACAACCCGCAGCCGGGAACGGGCGTGTATATCACCGATAACGGCACACTGGAACTGCGCGCACCGTCCGGCGCAGTGGTGTGGTCAAGCCGTTGACCACGCGCCAAAGCGCAAGCCTTTCCGCGTCGCGGCATGCAGGCCGCTCCGATTCGCCAGGCACACCAGAGTCCGCAGTGGACTCTGGTGTGTCCGGGCTCATCGTTCACGGCGAGGTCAAGCAAGGCGAGATCAATGCGGCGCCGCAGGCGCCGCCCGATGAAACTTCAGGCTACCGTCCCGACGCATTACCTAGCAAGCGTCTCACCCGTTTCCATTGCCCGCCAGGAAAACAACCCCATGCATAAATCGCCCCTGTCTTTGCCGTATGTTTCGGCCTGCCTGACGCTGCTCGCCGCTATCGGCCTGAGCACCCACGGCGCTGTTGCGCAAGCCAGCGAAAACGCGGAACTCTGCTCGCCGCCCACGCAGGGACACCTGGAAGTGGAATTCATCAACAATTCCAGCCAGCCCATCAGTTTTCACTGGATGGAGTTCAATTGCTCGGAAGGAGGGGGGCCGTCCCTGGCCCCCGGGCAACGGGAGAAAGGCATCACCCGCCCCGGCCACATCTTCATCGCGCGTGGTCAAGCCGAGCAGATGCTGAATATTTTCAAAGCATCGGATGACAATCTCGCCTTTGTGGTGGACGACCGCCTGATTGCCAGGGTGGCCGAGCGGGGGGAGCCTTATACCGAAGGGAGCTGCTCGCCAAGAACCGACGGGCGCTTCACCGTCGAATTCGTCAACCTTTTGAATGAACCCATCACGATGCAGTGGATCGGGTTCGACTGCGAGGTCCATGTGCTGCGCAAGATTCCCGCACACGGCAAAACGCAGGAAACCACCTTCCCCGGCCACATATTCCGATTTGTCGATTCGACCGGACGGCAGCTCAGGTCACTCGACGTCGCCACCGATGAACCGACCTACTCCATCAGCGATCACTGAACCGCAGAACGGCTTCCACGCGTAGGCGTGGGGGCCGCCACTGCGCGCGCTCAGTATGCGCCCGACAGGGCGACGCGTTCCGTGATCTGCCTGGCCGTGGCGAGCAGCTTGGGCAGGACCGTCGCTTTCGCCGTTCCGGCGTCCATGCGGCTGCTGTGCAGGCCGACATTGATGGCGGCCAGCACTTTGCCGTTGCGGCCGAAAATGGGGGCGGCAAGAGACATCAGGCCGGGTTCCAGCTCTTGGTCGATCAGCGCCCAGCCCTGGCTGCGCACGCGCCGTATCTCTTCGCGCAGCAGGGCGGGATCGGTCAGCGTGCGCGGTGTGCGGGCCGCCAGATCGGTGGTTTCGAGCCGCCGCGCCAGCTCGTCGTCATCCAGGGCGGCGAGCAGCACGCGCCCCATGGACGAGCAGTAGGCGGGCAGGCGGCTGCCGACGCCCAGATTGATCGACATGATCTTCTGCGTCGGAACGCGCAGCACGTACACGATGTCCTTGCCGTCCAGTACCGCGGCGGAACTGGATTCCTGCACGTCGCGCACGAAGGCTTCCATGAACGGTTCGGCCAGGCTCCAGAGGGGAAGCGAGCTGAGATAGGCGAAGCCCAGGTCCAGTACCTTGGCCGTCAGGCGGAACTGCCTGCCTTCGATTTCCACGTAGCCCAGCGCATGCAGAGTGTGAAGGATACGGCGCGCGCCCGCCCGCGTCAGGCCGGTGCGCTGCGCCACTTCGGTCATGGTCTGCGATGGCGCTTCGGCGCTGAAGCTGCGGATGACGGCCAGGCCTCTGGCGAAGGACTGGACGTAGCCGTCCCCCGGCACCCTGGTTTCTGTCGTGGAATCGGCGTTGGTCATGTGTGTGGCGTGTTTTCCCGCAGGTGGGCGACAAGGCCGCGAAGCGCGGCATCCTTGCTTTCCAGGGCACGGCGCCTTTCAGGTGTGTCCCAGTCGTAGAAGCCCTGGCCGCTCTTGACGCCGAGCTGGCCCCGCCCGACCTTGTCGCTCAGCACGTCGGGCGGCGTTCGCCGGTTTTCGAGGTCGGGATACAGATAGCCGGCGATGGCATGGTGAATGTCGAGGCCGTTGAGGTCGCGCTGTTCGAGCGGGCCGGTGAGCGCCAGGCGGATGCCCAGGCTCCATCGGGCCACGGTATCGATGTCCTGCGCGGTGGCGACGCCTTTTTCCAGCAGCGACATGGCTTCCCTGGCCAGGGCGTGCTGCAGCCGGTTGGCGATGAAGCCCGGGATATCCTTGCGCACGAGTATCGGCAGCTTGCCGACGCCGCGCAACAGGCCGAGTACCCGGTCGGCGGTCGCGGGGCTGGTGCGATCGCAGGCCACCACTTCGACCAGCGGGATCACGTCGGCGGGCGTGAAGAAGTGCGTGCCGATGAAGCGTTCCGGATGCGCCAGCTTTTCAGCCAGCCGGTTGATCGAGATGCCGGAAGTATTGGTGGCCAGCAGGGCCGTGGGCGCGCAGCAGGCTTCCAGCTTCTGGAAGATGTCCTGCTTCAGCGCGAGGTCTTCGGGGGCTGCTTCGATGATCAGCCCGGCGTCGCGGGCGGCCCGCGGGTCTTGGTTCCAGCCGAGGCGCCCCGAGGCTTCCGGGCCGGCATGCGCGCTCAGCAGCCGTTCCCGGGATCTTGCGCAGGCGGCGTCCGATGGGTCGATGAGCAGGACCTGCCAGCCATGCGTGAAAAACAGGCTGGCGATGGCGTTGCCCATGTTGCCGGCGCCGATGATGGCCAGTTTCCCGGGAGAGGCCGCATGCATGGCTTACACCCTTTCCAGCAGAACGGCGATGCCCTGGCCCACGCCGATGCACATGGTGCACAGCGCATAGCGGCCGCCCGTGCGGTGCAGCTGATTCACCGCCGTGGTCGCCAGCCTGGCGCCGCTGGCGCCCAGCGGGTGCCCCAGGGCGATGGCGCCGCCATTGGGGTTGACGCGCGGGTCGTCGTCATTCAGGCCCAACTGGCGCAGCACGGCCAGGCCCTGTGCGGCGAAAGCTTCGTTCAGTTCAATGACGTCGATCTGATCCAGCGTGACGCCGGTCTGTGCCAGCAGCTTCTGCGTGGCGGGGGCCGGCCCGATGCCCATGATGCGCGGCGCGACGCCGGCCGTGGCCATGCCCACTACGCGGGCGCGCGGAGTCAGGCCGTGCCTGGCGGCGCCCGCTTCGTCGGCCAGGATCAGGGCGCAGGCGCCGTCATTCACGCCGCTGGCGTTGCCGGCGGTCACGGTGCCGTCTGGGCGCACCACGCCTTTGAGCCTGGCCAGCGCTTCCAGCGAGGTCTGGCGGGGATGCTCATCGTCCTTGACGATGAGGGGATCGCCCTTGCGCTGGGGAATGCTGACCGGCGTGATTTCCTCTGCGAGGATGCCGGCCTGCTGGGCCGCCGCCGCCTTGGTCTGGCTGGCGAGCGCCATGCGGTCCTGGGCTTCGCGCTCAATGCCGAAATCGGTGGCGACGTTTTCCGCCGTTTCCGGCATGGAATCGACCCCGAACTGGTTTTTCATCAGTTTGTTGACGAAGCGCCAGCCTATTGTCGTGTCATAGACGGCGTTGGCGCGCGAAAAGGCGCTTTCAGCCTTGGGCATGACGAAGGGCGCCCGGCTCATGCTTTCGGTGCCGCCGGCCAGCATCAGCCCGGCTTCGCCCGCGCGGATGGCGCGGGCCGCCGTCCCCACGGCGTCGAGGCCCGAGCCGCACAGGCGGTTGATGGTGGCGCCCGGCGCTTCCAGGGGCAGCCCGGCCAGCAGAGCGGACATGCGGGCCACGTTGCGATTGTCTTCGCCGGCCTGGTTGGCGCAGCCGAACAGGACATCGTCCAGCGCCTGCCAGTCCACGCCGGTGTTGCGCTCCATCAGGGCGCGGATGACGATGGCGCCCAGGTCGTCCGGACGAACGCTGGACAGCGCGCCGCCGTAGCGGCCGAAGGGTGTGCGGATGGCGTCGCAGATGAATGCTTGCTTGGTCATGGTCGGGTTTCCTCCTGGATCATCATTCTACGGCGTGCTCAGTCTACCCGGGCGCCGGAAGCTTTCACGACGGCGGACCATTTTTCGTTCTCGGCCGCAATGAACTCGGCAAAGGATTCGGGGGTTTCGCTGTGAACGACAGCGCCCTGCGCCTTGAACTTCTCGATGACTCCGGGATCCCGCAGGCCTTCGACGATGGCTTCGTTCAGCAGTTTCACGATTTCGTCGGGCGTGCCGGCGGGGGCGAACATGCCGAACCAGGAGGTCGCCTCGTAGCCCGGCACGCCGGCTTCGGCGACGGTCGGGATCTCGGGCAGTTCGGGCGAGCGTTCGGCCGGCGTGACCGCGATGGGCACCAGCGTGCCGCTGCGCACGTGCTGGATGGCCGAGGGCATGTTGTCGAACATGATGTCGACCTGCCCGCCCAGCAGATCGGTCACGGCCGGGGCGCTGCCGCGATAGGGGACGTGCAGCATGTCGACGCCGGTCATCTGCTTGAAGAGTTCGCCGGACAGGTGGATGGAGCTGCCGTTGCCCGACGAGGCGAAGGCGATGGCGCCGGGGTTGGCCTTGGCGTACTCGATGATTTCCTGCACCGTGCGGTAGGGGCGCTCGGGGTTGACCACCAGCAGGTTGGGCACCATGGCGACGCGCGTCAGGGGGACGAAGTCCTTGATGGGGTCGACTTTCAGGCTGCCGTACAGGTGGGCGTTGATGGCGTGGGTGCCGACCGTGCCCATGAACAGGGTATAGCCATCGGCTTTGGCGCGGGCCGCGGCCTGCATGCCGATGTTGCCGCCGGCGCCGTCGCGGTTTTCGACGACGACGCTTTCACCGAACTTGTCGCCCAGGTACTGGCCGAGGATACGCGCCAGGATGTCGGTGGTGCCGCCGGCCGAGAACGGCACGATGATGGAGACCGGTTTGGTCGGGAAGTTCTGTGCCGCGGCGGCTGCGGGCGCGAGGCCGGCCGTTCCGGCGAATGTGACGGCACCCGCGAGGGCGATGGCGCGCAGGAAGCTGCGGCGTGGATTTGAGGAATTGCGCATGCGTTCTCCGATGTGCGTTGACTGATGGGAATATGGCCCGCGCCAGGCCTCGCCGCGGAAGGCGGGACCGGCGCGCGGGCGGCGTGGTCAGATGGCGGCGGTGCCGAGTGTCGTGCCGCCGCAGACGTACAGAATCTGGCCGGTGACGAAACTGTTTTCCGGCGCGAGAAAGAACATGGCCGCGCGGGCCACGTCTTCGGGCGTGCCCAGCCGCTTGACGGCGATGCTGTCGATGATCTTGCGGGTGCGGGGGGCGCCGTCCGGATTGCTGTTGCGGAACAGTTCGGTGGCGATCGGGCCTGGGCCGATGGCGTTGACCGTGATGTTGTCGCCACCCAGTTCCATGGCCAGCGTGCGGGTCATGCCCAGCAGGCCGGCCTTGGTCGCGGAATAGACGATGCGTTCGGGCTTGCCCAGGGCGGCGCGCGAACTGATGTTCAGGATGCGGCCGTTTCCGCAGGCGCGCAGCGATGGCAGCACGGCCTGGATGAGAAGCAGGCTGGCCTGGAAATGCAGGGCGACCACGTAGTCGAGGTCGGCCAGGGTGGCGGTGTCGATGGAGCCGGGCCGCGTGGCGCCGGCGTTGTTGACCAGCGCCGTCACGGCGTGCCCGGCCACGATCCTGCGGGCCTGTTCGCGGGTCTGTTCCGCATCGGTGAGGTCCGCCTGGAACGAGACCAGGCGGGGATGATTCCAGGCGGGAACCGCATAGTCCAGGTTGATGACGTTGCGGCCGTCAGCCAGCAGCGCCTCGCAGATGGCGCGGCCGATGCCGGCGCTGCCGCCGGTGACCAGTGTGGCTTCTTTCATTGGCATGGGGTGTCCGTGTGTCGTCGGGAATCAGGAAGCGTCGGCAATGGGCAGGCCGATGATGCGTTCCAGCTCGGCCTTTTCCAGCCCGTCGACCAGGTCGATCAACTGCAGGCCCCGCGGCGTGCAGGCCAGCGTGGCCAGATCGCTGTAGATGCGCGAGACGCAGCCGATGCCGGTCAGGGGATAGGTGCACTCCTTCACCACTTTGCTGCCGCCGTCGCGGGTCAGCAGGGTGGTCATCACCCAGGTCTGCTTGGCGCCTATGGCGAGATCCATGGCTCCGCCGACCGCCGGAATGGCGCCGGGCTCGCCCGTGCTCCAGTTGGCGAGGTCGCCGGTGGCGGAAATCTGGAAGGCGCCCAGCACGCAGATGTCGAGGTGGCCGCCGCGCATCATGCCGAAACTGTCGGCGTGATGGAAGAAGGCGCCGCCGGCCAGCAGGGTGACGGGCTGCTTGCCGGCATTGATCAGGTCGTAGTCTTCGTCGCCTTCGGCCGGCGCGGGCCCCATGCCGAGGATGCCGTTCTCGCTCTGGAGAATGACCTCGCGGTCGGCGGGAAGATAGTTGGCGACCAGCGTCGGCATGCCGATGCCGAGATTGACGTAGGCGCCGTTGTGGATGTCCTGGGCGACCCGCTTGGCGAGTTCCTGTTTTGATCGGGCTTGGTAGGTGGCCATATTGTGTCCTTTGCTGCAGCCGGGGTCTGCGCTGTGCGCGGCGGCCCGCGGCCGGGGGTTGACGTATCGCTGGTGGCGTGCGCTGCGTATCAGGCGTCGGGGCGGAAACCGCCGGCGGCCGTGGCCTGGCGCTCGACCTGAACGATACGGTCGACGAAGATCCCGGGAGTGACGATGACTTCCGGGTCGAGTTCGCCCAGCTCCGCGATGTCGTGCACGGAAGCAATGGTCAGTTTCGCGGCGGTCGCCATGACCGGCCCGAAATTTCTGGCCGCTTTGCGGTAGACCAGGTTGCCCCAGCGGTCGCCGCGTTCGGCCTTGACCAGCGCCACGTCGCCATGGATGGGTTCTTCGAGCACGTAATGGCGGCCGTTGATTTCGCGGGTTTCGCGGTCGCCGGCCAGTTCGGTGCCATAGCCCGTGGGGCAGAAGAAGGCGCCGATGCCGGCGCCCGCGGCGCGCAGCCTTTCGGCCAGTGTGCCCTGAGGAACGAGTTCCAGCTCGATCTTGCCGGCCCGGTAGAGCGCATCGAAGACGTGGGAATCCGCCTGGCGGGGAAAGCTGCAGATGATCTTGCGCACTTTGCCGGATTTCAGCAGCGCGGCCAGGCCGGTATCGCCGTTGCCGGCATTGTTGTTGACAACGGTCAGGTCCTTGACGGGCAGCTGGCACAGGCCGTCGATCAGCTCGACCGGAATACCGGCCGTACCGAAACCGCCGATGAGGACGGTGGCGCCGTCCTGGATGCCTTCCAGTGCCTGGGCGACCGAAGTGGATATTTTGTTGATCAAGCTAGTCTCCGATTGGGCCGAGTGCCGCGCCGCCGCCCGTGACAGGGCCGTGACAGCCTCGCGTTGAATGAGGGGAACCGCTAGGTGCCGGAGCCCGCCGCGAAGAACGGATATGGCCCGCGGTCCACGGTCATACTGCTGTCATTCTAATAAAAATTCGCATGTAGAACAATAGTTTGAAATAAGAACATTTTTTGAGGGCTTTTCTGGGTGGCACGGCAACGCGGAAGGGAGTTGAAACTCACCCATCCCAGACGCTGCGCTGCTCGGCCGCGTGTTGCCGTCCCGGCGATGGGTCCGCCGGCATACGGGACTGGCCGGCTTCGCCGAAACGGGCAGCCCCTGTCCGACACTGCTCCGCAGCTTGGCACGGATAAATACTTCCGGGATACAATCGGAAAACTTGATGTTTCAAAATTTCGCACCGGAAGACGAGGTGCGAATGGCGGCCTTCCCTCCAGTACATCAGCCGCCGGCCGGGCACGGCCATACATCGCAGCACCACGTCGCATCTTCAGTCATCGCAGCATCCGCTTGAGACAAAAGGGGGCAGGGCATGAATAGATCCAGGTTCGAGGCATGGCGGTCGGGTTCGATCCGTTCGAGTACAAAGCTGATGTTCGCCGGCCTTGCCGTTCTTGCCCTGAATGCCTGCGGTGATGGCGGTTCGGGGTATATCGGCGACGTTGCCCGCGACGACCGCCCCAACATCCTGATGATCGTGATCGATGATGTCGGGTATTCCGACATCGGCGTCTTTGGCTCCGAGATCCGCACGCCCAACATCGATGCCCTGGCCGGCGATGGCCGTCTGCTGAGCAGCTTCTATTCGGGTTCGGTGTGCGGGCCTTCGCGCGCAATGCTGCTGTCGGGCGCCGATCATCATCGGGTCGGAGTGGGGATCAATCCCGAAGTGCTGGCCGGCCTGATCGTGGGGGAATACGCTCCCTTCGGCACCGAATACACCTTCGACAACCTGCCGCCGGAATACCGCGGCTATCTGAACGACCAGGCGCTTTCCATGCCGGAACTGTTCCGCGACCAGGGCTATCGCAGCATGATGTCGGGCAAATGGCACCTGGCGCAGGAAGTGGTGCGCCCGCAACCCGGCCAGCCCGGACCTTTGCGCGCGCGGCCCGAGTCCTTTCCCGATGCGCGCGGCTTCGATCAGTCCTTCATGCTGCTGGATTTCGGCGCTTCTCATTTCGCGCCGATTCCGGGCAAGCCGAACCGCTACGATACGATGACTTTCGGTGAGAACGGCAGGCTCTTCCATGCCAATGAACTGCCCGAGGATTACTATTCCTCGGTCTATTTCACCGACAAGCTGCTGGGCTATCTGAAGGCCGACAACCCGGAGAAGAAACCCTTCTTCGCTTATCTTTCCTTCACGGCCGGGCATTTTCCGCTACAGGCGCCCGAGGACGATATTGCCGCCTATGCGGGTCATTACGACGAAGGCTACAAGGTCATACGCAACCGCCGTGTCGAGCGCCTGAAAGAGCTGGGGCTGATTGCGCCGAATTTTGCGATGTACGAGAGCCCGCCCGCGACCGATCCCGGTCTTGGGGAAAAGCCCTGGGATGAACTGACGCCCGATGAAAAGGCCTATCAGGCCAGGGTGATGGAGATCTATGCGGCCATGCTCACCAATATGGACCGGCAGGTGGGCCGCGTCATCCAGCACCTGAAGGATACGGGGCAGTACGACAACACGCTGATCATGCTCCTTTCGGACAATGGCCCCGATGATGGCCGCGGAGTGGACGAAGGCCCGAATCTGGACAATTCCTATGAGAACCTGGGCAAGGCCGGGTCGGCGGCCGTGTACGGTTCACGCTGGGCGGAAGTCGGGTCCACGCCTTATCGCATGTGGAAGGGCCGGGCCGGCGCGGAAGGCTCGCACAGCTCGCCGGCCATCGTCAAACTGCCCAATCAGTCCGCCGCCAAGCCCGTGTTGAACATCCCGATGCACATCACCGATGTCCTGCCCACTTTGCTGGAAGCCGCAGACATTCCGGTTCCGTCCGGTAGCTATCAGGGCCGCGAGATCGTCGATGTCGAGGGCATTTCGCACTGGGCGGCCTTCCAGGCCGAGAGCCCCGAGCCGGCGGCGCGTCCAAACGGCCTGGTTGGCGAGGCGCTGGGGCAGGCGGCCTTCGTGCGCGACGGCCAATGGAAACTCAGCCGCCAGCCGGTCGGCACGGACAGCGTGTCTTTCGTGGACATTCCCTGGGCCTTGTTCGACATGAACAATGATCGCGGCGAAACCCAGGATCTGGCCGCCAGCCATCCGGACATCGTGGCGCGCCTGGAACGCCTGTGGGACGCCTACGCCGAACGCAACAATGTGATCCTGCATACGGTCGACTAAACGCTCCACGCCCGCCGCAAGAGCCGGACCGGCCGTCTTGCGGCGTCCGGCTCCCGCCGGTTCAATCGTCGTATCTGATCGAGGTGGCCGGCAGCTTCACTTCGATAAGAAGCGGCGTCTTCTTGTCCCTCTGTTCGATGAGCTCCAAGGCTTCGGCCAGTTCCTGCTTGTCCGTCACGACCTTGGTCTTGAAGCCCATGGCGCTTGCGACATCCGCAAACGGCGGCGTCTCGATGTTCGAAACGTCCGGATTGCGCCCGTCGTTGACAAGCTTCACGTATTCCGCGCCATAGGTGCCGTCATTGATGATGACCGTGATGATATCCAGCCCCATGGTCCGGATGCCAAACAGTTCATTGATGCCGCCCAGCATGAAGCCGCCGTCGCCGGCGATCGCCAGCACAGGAACGTCGGGCACGGCCACCGCCGCGCCGATCGCAAGGCCCATGCCCATGCCGATGGCCGCAAAACCGGAAGGAGACACGAAATATTCGGGCTTGCTGCCGTGCACGTTGCCCCATACCGAGCGGATGAACCGGCCGGTGTCGGTCACCACGATTTTTTCGGTCATGGCCTCATCCAGCCGGGCGGAAACATAATCCAGCGTCAGGGCATCGCCGCTGACCAGCTTCACGTCGTCCATGCGCGGCTGGGTAATGACCTGCATCGCGGCGCTGACATCGTGTTCGGTGGCGAATGCCGACGGCTGCAATTCCACTTCATCCAGCCAGTTCATGATTTCCGTCAGTGCCGACGGGATGTCGCCGTTCACGATATTCCGGGGTTTCGCGAACCGGTACATCAGCTGATCTTCCACCCCTATCATGACCAGCGTCTTGTCATTGACCAGGCTTCCCTTGGCGGTCGTGAAGTAGTTGCAGCTTGCGCCTATCGATATGATGCAGTCGCTCTTGTTGATGACGTCCAGGGTTTCGGGCCGGCCGAGCGTGCCCATGATGCCCACATGCCATTTATGGTCCAGGAAGCTGTCTTTTGCCCGCAGCGTCGTGGCGATGGGGGCTTCAAGGCGCTCCGCCAGTTCGCGTATCTGGGCCAGGGCGTCATTTTTCACGGCGCCGTAGCCGACCAGTATCAGGGGCCTTTTCGCATTCGCAATGGCCTCGACGCAGCCTTCGACCGCGGTGTGCGTGGTAACGGTGGTCCGTTCATTCCGTATGTGCGGCGGCACCGCCCGGTACCTTGCCGTCGTGATCTTCATCAGATCATAGGGAAGAAGGTTCAGGACCACGGGGCGCCGTTCGCGCAGCGCCTTCTCGATCGACTCGATGACGGCATCCTGGACCCTGTCGGGATTGACCGGCTCCACATAGCCGATCTCGCAGGCCAGGGTCACGGCGCCGTGATTCATCTCCTGGAAGTGTTCTTTCACCGCCGCGGGGGAGCCCGCGGTGATCAGCACGACGGGCGTGTTGGACTTTCTGGCTTCCATCAGGGCGCCGATCGTATTGACGAAGCCGGGCCCGCAGGTGCAGGCGGCCACGCCGACCTTGTCCGTCAGTTGGCTGTAGGACATCGCCATCAGAACCGCGCCGGCCTCATGGAATGCCTTGATGTAGCGCCCATTGCAGTCATTCACATAGTGCTCTATGAAATACATGACGGCATCGCCCATGACACCGAACAAGGTATCGACCCCGACGTCGGAGAGGGTTTTGGCGGCAATGTGATTCAGATTCAGTTCGCTCATGGGATTCGTCCAGGCATTGAGAAAAATAGGTGGAGGGGGGTGTTGGATTCGGATTGTGCTTGATTTTCAGTTCTTGAGTACTCTTCTATCAAGAAGGGTACCGCCTGATGCAGATTGCCCTTCACGCCCTTCAGGCCCCGGAACGGGGGAGGGCTCTTGGCCTGCTATGGTCGCCGGTCAAGAGCCGAGTAATCAATTGCCATGCCCGCCTTGGAGCATCACTCCAGTGGAATGTCGGCTCCTCGGATAGCCGCGCCCCATGCCTGTTGCTGTTCTTTGACGATCGTAGCCAATTCCTCGGGGCTGGAGGGCCGGACCTCGATGCCCAGTTCGATCATGCGTTTTTTCAGCTCAGGGTTGTTCAACGCGGTCTGCAACGCGGTATTGAGCTTCTGGATGACATCGTCGGGCGTCTCTGCCGGTGCCAGCAGGCCGCCCCAGTTCACGAAATCGAAACCCGGATAGCTCTCGCCCACGGCTGGCATGTCGGGCAATACAGGGGATCGTTCATCAGCCATGACGCCGATGGCGCGCAGCCGCCCGGACTCAACAAAGGAGCGTGCCGATTCCCAACTGTTGAACATGTAATCAAAGCGTCCGGCCGCCAAATCGGTCATGGCCTCGGGCGAACTCTTGTAGGGAACTTCTGTGGCTTCGATACCTGTCAGCTTACGGAAGTGGGCCGCTCCGACACGGCCCGATGCGTTGCCGAAACCGTAGAAACCCTTGCCCTTTTTCTTCATGTGCTCGACCAGTTCCTCGGGCGTGGTGTAAGGCGCGTCGGCATTGACGAGCAGCACAAAGGTGTAGCGGTTCATGCTGCCGACGGCCTTGAAATCCTTGATGGGATCATAAGGCAGGTTCTTGGTGAGAAATGTCGCGGTCGAATGCGTTGACGAGCTGCCCATTCCCAGCGCGTAGCCGTCGTTGGGTGCCTGGGCCACCGACAATGTGGCGATCTGCCCCAATGCGCCCGGCTTGTTTTCCACGACAATCGGGGTGTTCAGTTCGGGCTGAAGGTACTGGACAAGCAGCCGTGCAAGAATATCGCTGCCGCTTCCGGGCCCGAAAGCCACGACGATCTTGACGGGTTTGGACGGAAAATCGCTGGCGTGAGCCGGTGCCGTTGACACCGCCAGCAGGGCTGCCATCAGAATACTGAAAAGCTTGAGCATTATCGTCTCCTTGGAAAGTGTTTTCGCGGAAATCATGAGATCATCCGGATTTTTTCTTATCCGTGAGTTTCATATCGCTGCGCATGCGGCAGCTACGCAAAAACATGGTGGAATTTATTTTTGGGGCACCTTCGGTGCCGTCATTCTCTGTCTGACGACCATCGTTCCATGATATTGACGATGCTTGTCAGATCATCTGTTGCGCCGCCTTGTGTGGCTGCCGCCTGCCAGATCTGCCTCGCCTGCCCGCCCAGCCACATGGGTACGCCGAAGGCCTGACACTCTTCGATGGCCAGGCCGATGTCCTTGCATACGCTCGAAATCGGGAAGCCGAAATCAAAGGTGCCCGGCAGGACATGCTTGGGGAATTTATCTGACGTGGCATTGTTCCGCCCGCTGCCCGCATTGAACACGTCCATCATGGTTTGCGGATCCAGGCCCGCGCGGGTTCCCGCCACATAGGCTTCGGCAGTGACCGCCAGGGCGGTCGAAGAAAGCATATTGTTCAGAAGCTTCATGAGCTGGCCGTGGCCGGCCTGGTCGCCGACACGGAAAGTCTTCCCGAGAATCTGGAGAATGGGCATGACCCGCTCCACCGCTTCCGTGCTGCCCGCGATCATGACGGCCAGGGTGCCGGCACGGGCTCCCGCAGCACCACCGCTTACCGGCGCATCCACGAGTTCGATGTTCCTGCCTTGCAAGGCTCCGGCGACTTCCATGGTGGCGGTGCCGCCGACGGTGGACAAATCGACAACCACCTTCACGGCGCTGCCGTCTATCAGGCCGCCGGCCCCCGCAATGACCTGCCTGAAGACGGCGATACTGGGCAGACTGGTAAATACGATGGAGGCTGAATTCGCCACTTCCAGCGCGCTTTCAGCTCCCTGCCCGCCAGCCGCGGAAAATGAGTCCATTGCGGATGGACTCACGTCATAGCCTATCACCGGGTATCCGGCAGCCAGAAAACGCGAGCTGATAGGATTGCCCATCACACCCAGGCCGATGAAGCCCAGCACAGGCTTTCTGTTTTCCATTTCGTTCTCCTGCGGGATCAGCCGCTCATTCAGATTTCCATTTCTTTGAAGACCTGTTGCGCAACCTTGAAGCTGCCCAGCCCGGCAGGCATCCCACAATACACGGCGACCTGAAGGAAGGCCTCGCAGATTTCCTGTTTGGTGACGCCATTGTTGAGGGCTCCGCGGATGTGTGCCGCGAGCTCGCTCGGCCGGTTAAGTGCGGCAATCATGCCCAGGTTGAGCATACTGCGGCTGCGTCGATCCAGGCCGGGCCTGCCCCAGACCTCCCCCCAGCAATACTGAGTGACCAGTTCCTGCATCGGCATGCTGAATTCATCCGCGTTATTCATGGATGCATCGACATAGGAGTCGCCGACAACACTGCGGCGAATCTGCATACCCTGCTCGAAGAGTTCCTTGTTCATATCGTTCCTTGGATTGAGTAATGATCAGTAGTGGGTGCTTGCCAGATCGGGAGTTTCCTGGGAGCGGCGCAGCCACAAAAAACGGGGCCCCAGATTCCGAACATCGGGACAACCTATCTGCCCCAACGCCAGATCCAGTTCCTGACGAAGAATATCGATGGCGCGCAGCGCCCCAGGCTTCCCATGAGCGGCCAAACCGTATGCCGCTGCCCGGCCAACGAAGCAGAGACGAGCGCCGAGGCTTAAAGCGACTGCAACATCGGAACCGCGGCGGATACCGCTGTCGAACATGATGACCAGCTTTTCCTTGGCGGCCGAGACGATGGAGGGCAGGGCATCAATCGAGGCGATACTGCGATCCAGTTGACGGCCACCATGATTCGATACGATCACGCCGTCGACGCCCTCGTCGATGCAACGCAGCACGTCTTCACTCCCCAGAATGCCTTTTACGACCAAGTTTCCCTTCCATTTCTGGCGCAGATTCTGGATCAGGGGCCACCCGTGGGGGGCGGGTACCTGCGAGGCATAGAAGGCGGTCAGATCCCGGGCGCTGATGCCGGTCGGTGCGTATGGCAGGAAATTCTTCATGACCGGCAAGCCATTGCGCAGGTAACTGGCCACCCAGGATGGATGTCGCAATGATTCGAATATGACCGCTGGGGTGGGTTTGTAAGGCCGCACCCAGCCACTGCGCATATTGCGTTCGCGTTTCGAGTGCAGCGGCACGTCAACGGTCACGACCAGGGTGGAGAGCCCTGCCTTCGCCATCCGTTCCAGCAAATCATGCTCGATTGCGGGATCTTTGCAGGGGTAGTACTGAGCCCATGCGTCGGGCGCCGCGGCGGCGATCTCTTCAATGGATGCGTTGCTTGCACCAGACAGAATGAAAGGGATGTTGGACTGATGGGCGACTTCGGCCAGTGTCATGTCGCCATTGTGGCGGACCATGCCCAGCATCCCCATCGGGGCGATTCCAATGGGAGATGCGTAGGTCCGGCCGAATACTTCGACCTGCTGGGACCGCCTGGAAATATCAACCAGATAGTTCGGCCGCATTTTGAAGCTGCGAAGCCTGCCGGAGTTCTCGTCAAGGCAGATTTCATCGTCCGCACCCCCTTCCACATAGTCGAAGATGACACGTGGAAGATAGCGCTTTGCTTCAGCGTGAAGATCTTCCACACTGAGAAACCGCTGAGAAATGCCTGGCATGATCAGACTCCCGGCGCGCTGCTTTCCACCGATACGCGCTGAGACGCCGTCGGATGCCCCGGGATATCGACTTCAGCGAACAGAATGTCAGTTCCCGCCGTGACAAAGAGATGCCGATTCTGTGGTCCGCCATATGCGCAGTTGGTAGTGGCTTTGACGGAGGGAGAGTCAAGACGCAGCGACGGTTCACCATCTTCATTGAATATCCACACCGCCCCGAGGCCGACATGGCAGACCGCCAGGCCTCCGTGTGAATCCAGCGCGACTCCATCCGGCCCGCCACCGCCCGACATCTGGATGTATTTGCCTACTTTCGTCACGAGGCCGAGCTTGCTTACCAGCGGTACACGCCAGATTGCATTGGAGCGTGTCACTGCGACATACAGAATATCTTCGTTCAGATTGAGCGTGAGCCCATTGGGACTTGGAACATGTGACAACAGCGTATCAAGGCGCCCGTCTTGCGTCAGCCGGTAAACACGGCCCGTGGGATCATGAAGACCTGTCTGTCCCTGATCGGTGAAATACAGGTCGCCATTTGACGCGAATGTCAGATCGTTCGGGCCCTTGAACCGCTGGACCAGGGCACGGTCGAGATAGGGCTCTATGGTTTCCTTTCGTGGATCGAAAACCATGATTCCATTTTTGTTGTCGGCGATGAATATGCGTCCATCGGGATGGAAGGTCAGGCCATTGGGTTCCCCGTCATATTCGAGCTTGCAGTCCATGTTGCCGTCTGGCTTGACCATGAACAGCCGGCCCCATGGTATATCGACGACCCAGAGATTACCCGCCGCATCGAATGCGGGCCCTTCCAGAAAGGCCGGTGTCGATGCGCCGTGCAGCTGCACGTTCACCCAGGTCGAATTTATTCCCTTGCGATGAAACTGTGCTGGTACGGATGCAAACAGTTCCATTTTCTTGCGTGGAGGCGCTGCGTACATAACTGTAATCCCTTAGTCGAGTTTGATGTCCAGATCTTTCACCATAGGAGCCAATTCCTGAGCCTCTGCGTTAATGAGTTCAAGCAGAGCGGCGGCATCCTTCCATTCAGCGATCAGTCCGAGTTCGGCCGTTTGCTTTTTCAGATCGGGCATGGCAAGAACCGTTTGCAGATCGGCGGCCACTTTGTCTTTTATGGCGTCCGGGAGTCCGCTCGGGGCAACGATCGCATGCCAGACCGGGGCTTCAGAGTTTGTGTAACCCACCTCGGTCAGTGACCGTACCTTGGGCAGGGCGGCTGTACGCGTCGGGCTTGTCGTGGCCAGCGCTTTGAGCTTTCCATTTTCAAAGAAGGGGGGATATGCCGGAATGCCATCGATTCCCGACTGTATTTCGCCGGACAGCAAGCCGCGCATTACATCGGCACCGCTCTTGTAATTGACATACTGGACTTTGATGTCGGTATCCCGCAGGAATTTTTCGGCCGCGAGTTGCATCCCTACGCCCGCCACGCCCATCGTGACCTTGCCTGGCTGAGATTTGGCCAATGAGATGAGATCCTCGATGGTTTCTCCGGGCAGGGACTGGCTGCCGACGACTATCAGCGGCACCGAGGCGATGAAACCGATGTGCGTGAAGTCATTGATGGGGTCGTAGGGCAGTTTGCTGAATGCGGATTGATTGATGGTCAAGGTGGAATTTATGGACTGAAACAGCGTGTAGCCATCGGGCTTGGCGCGCCTGGCCTCTGATGCGGCGATCAGGGTGTTTCCGCCAGGCCGGTTGTCGACGACGACCGACTGGCCCCAGAGTTCACCCAGCTTGACGGCAAGATGCCGAGCCATGGCGTCGGCCGTTCCGCCCGGCGCAAACGGCACGATCAGCCGCACAGAACGCTCAGGCCACTGCCCGGGCTGGGCATGCGCTGTGTGAGTGCAGACGGCAAGAGTAGTTAACGCAATGATTTTTAGTATTTTTTTCATGCATGTCTCCAATGAATGAGGGTATGAGAACAGCAATAAAGGAAAGCGTGTCATTGTTGAGTGCCACTACCGCATACCCGGGCGCGGTGCTGAGCGGCTGTTTCAGGACGCAGTACCGTCATCCAGGTGATTGATCGTAATTTTCGAATGACCATATGTCAAGCATATTATCATCCTGTCAGACAATCTGTGATTGCCGTCAGGCAACAAATTTCCCGCCACCGACACTGAAGACGCGCTCGGTGGGTCCTCTCCTGTTGGTGAGATGGGAAGGTGGCTGCCCCGATGCTGGGGATGCTCTGTACATGGTTCTGGATTTATTCTCGTGCCGTTTGCTTGCTGCACGAATGATTCAGAGCTTCTGAAAGTCAACCAAGTGAAATGCGGGCGTGCCGAATCGCCGGAATTCTTCTGGGAACGTGTTGACCAGGATGTTCCTGAAGATGGCGGCACGGCGTCAAGGAACGACTGCCGCAGTGAACAGGCCCTGGCGTATACTAAGGAAGCTCTGAACAAGTCACCGCGCCGCATGCATCTGTGGATTCGGGCGGTCTGCTTCGTTGCAAATGCTCGCGATAGCGACGGCTATCACTGCGCTTTGCGCCTCGCATCCCATCCCGACCCACAGTGCCTGCTTTCCGCTCGACTTGTTCAGAGCTTCCTTAAGCAGGCTCCGAACAGCTCGTGGCGCCGTCCGCATTTCCGGAGTCGGGCGATCTTTCCGTCCCGGCCAGGGCGTCTGCTTATTGATCGAGTTTCCAGAGCCTCCCCTAGTCTCGTCAATTATTATAAATTTCAGTATTTTTGCCCAAGCGTGTCCAAAACGATGAAGAATCCTTTGCTTGCCAATGACCGAAGCCTGCGAGTTGAGAAGGTTTCCGCGCCTATGCGTCAGCAGGCGGTAGAGCTCATGCGCCAGACCATTACGACTGGCAGATTTGCTCCTGGCGAACGGTTGGTGGAAAAGGATCTGTGTGAGATGCTGGGCGTGAGCCGCTCATTGGTAAGGGAATCGCTGCGGCAGCTGGAGACAGAAGGCTTGATTCATATGGTGCCTAATCAGGGGGCCACGGTGGCCAGACTGCCATTGGAGCAGGCGGAACAATTGTATCGTGTGCGGGCGGAGCTCGAAGCTCTGGCCTCGGAGCTGTTCACCGTTCACGCAAGTGATGCCGATTTACAGGAACTGCAGGCCTGCATCAAGCGCCTGAAGAAAACCGCTCGTAGCACCAATAGCGCGGCAAACCGTTTGACGGTAAAAAGCCAGCTATATGACTGTCTGCTTAAGGGCGCGGGCAATGAGGTCTTGACCCAGGTACTGAATCTGTTGAATACGCGAATCATGCTATTGCGTGCAACCTCTATACAGCAGCAGGGGCGTTGGGAGCAAAGTATCAATGAGCTGGAAATTCTGGTTGATGCGCTCTTGAATCGAGATACCGCGGCGGCCCGCAGAGCGGCCGCCCAGCACGTGGCGAATGCGGCGGAAGCGGCTTTGACCATATTGCGCGGGCAGGGCGAGACTCAAGAGAATTCTGCATAGTTCCGACTCATATATTCCGTGAGTGGCTTCAGGCCGGACGCTGGCAGTATGAGCATACGGCGGGTGTTGTCGATGATGGCTGCCCGGGTTTCAGCAAGCGGCGCCACGCGAATCACACATCTTGTGGCGCCCGCCTCCCGCCGGTTCAATCGTCGTATCTGATCGAGGTGGCCGGCAGCTTCACTTCGATAAGAAGCGGCGTCTTCTTGTCCCTCTGTTCGATGAGTTCCAAGGCTTCGGCCAGTTCCTGCTTGTCCGTCACGACCTTGGTCTTGAAGCCCATGGCGCTTGCGACATCCGCAAACGGCGGCGTCTCGATGTTCGACACGTCCGGATTGCGCCCGTCGTTGACAAGCTTCACGTATTCCGCGCCATAGGTGCCATCATTGATGATGACCGTGATGATATCCAGCCCCATGGTCCGGATGCCAAACAGTTCATTGATGCCGCCCAGCATGAAGCCGCCGTCGCCGGCGATCGCCAGCACAGGAACGTCGGGCACGGCTACCGCCGCGCCGATCGCAAGGCCCATGCCCATGCCGATGGCCGCAAAACCGGAAGGGGACACGAAATATTCGGGCTTGCTGCCGTGCACGTTGCCCCATACCGAGCGGATGAACCGGCCGGCATCGGTCACCACGATTTTTTCGGTCATGGCCTCATCCAGCCGGGCGGAAACATAATCCAGCGTCAGGGCATCGCCGCTGACCAGCTTCACGTCATCCATGCGCGGCTGGGTAATGACCTGCATCGCGGCGCTGACATCGTGTTCGGTGGCGAATGCCGACGGCTGCAATTCCACTTCATCCAGCCAGCTCATGATTTCCGTCAGTGCCGACGGGATGTCGCCGTTCACGATATTCCGGGGTTTCGCGAACCGGTACATCAGCTGATCTTCCACCCCTATCATGACCAGCGTCTTGTCATTGACCAGGCTTCCCTTGGCGGTCGTGAAGTAGTTGCAGCTTGCGCCTATCGATATGATGCAGTCGCTCTTGTTGATGACGTCCAGGGTTTCGGGCCGGCCGAGCGTGCCCATGATGCCCACATGCCATTTATGGTCCAGGAAGCTGTCTTTTGCCCGCAGCGTCGTGGCGATGGGGGCTTCAAGGCGCTCTGCCAGTTCGCATATCTGGCCCAGGGCGTCATTTTTCACGGCGCCGTAGCCGACCAGTATCAGGGGCCTTTTCGCATTCGCAATGGCCTCGACGCAGCCTTCGACCGCGGTGTGCGTGGTAACGGTGGTCCGTTCATTCCGTATGTGCGGCGGCACCGCCCGGTACTTTGCCGTCGTGATCTTCATCAGATCATAGGGAAGAAGGTTCAGGACCACGGGGCGCCGTTCGCGCAGCGCCTTCTCGATCGACTCGATGACGGCGTCCTGGACCCTGTCGGGATTGACCGGCTCCACATAGCCGATCTCGCAGGCCAGGGTCACGGCGCCGTGATTCATCTCCTGGAAGTGTTCTTTCACCGCCGCGGGGGAGCCGGCGGTGATCAGCACGACGGGCGTGTTGGATTTCCTGGCTTCCATCAGGGCGCCGATCGTATTGACGAAGCCGGGGCCGCAGGTGCAGGCGGCCACGCCGACCTTGTCCGTCAGCTGGCTGTAGGACGTCGCCATCAGAACCGCGCCGGCCTCATGGAACGCCTTGATGTAGCGCCCATTGCAGTCATTCACATAGTGCTCTATGAAATACATGACGGCATCGCCCATGACACCGAACAAGGTATCGACCCCCATGTCGGTGAGGGTTTTGGCGGCAATGTGATTCAGATTCAGTTCGCTCATGGGATTCGTCCAGGCCTTGAGAAAAATAGGTGGAGGGGGGTATTGGATTCGGATTGTGCTTGATTTTCGGTTCTTGAGTTGTGTGTCGGTTTGTGCCGCCTGCCTGGCCCAGGGCGCGCCATGGGGCGGGGTGCGGCCGGCCCGCATGGTTCAATCCCATTCCCGCTTGAATACCGAATGGTATGAGAACCGTTCCGCTGCGTGGGTACTCACGGCAACCTGGATCACTTCTTTGCGCCGGTTGAAATAGAAGCGCGTCGTACGCAAGCCGGCCACGCCCGGAGTCGCGGACAGTTCCCGTGCCATGGCGGCGTCCAGCTGGAGCGCCACGATATCCTGTTCCACCGTAAAGACCTCTTCGCCGAACTGTTCTTCTATCAAGAAGGGTACCGCCTGGTGCAGATTGCCCTTCATCCCCTTCAGGCCCCGGAACGGGGGGGCAATCCATATCTGCGTATGTGCGATCGGCAGGGGGTCGTCGGGTGCGAAACGGCGGCCGAGCACATGCAGCCAGACTTCGCCGGGGGATGCCCTCAGGAACCGGGCGGTAGTGCTGTCGAGTGTTTCGCGGGTGCTGCGGTCGACATGCAGGGAAGTGTCGGTCGCGTACTGGTACAGATCGATCACCGACCCCATCTGCTGCCGATAGCCGCGTTGCGCCCTGGATGCAATGATGGTGGTGCCCACACGGGCCTGCCGGCTGACGACGCCCAGTTCGACGAGCCGCTTCAGGGCTTCGCGCACAGTGAAGCGGCCGACGCCGAATTGTGCACACAGTTCGAATTCCGTGGGCAGTTGATCTCCGATCTTGAAGACTTCAGCCTCTATCTCAGTGAGCAGTGTCTGGGCGAGCTGAGCATACTTGGGCTGAGAAACACGGACGGAGGATTTCTTCATGTAGATTGCTGTAAAAACACCCGGGACCGTCAAGGTACACCAGTCGCGCCGGAATTGCACAAACGGGCCGCCCGCCCATCGGCATCCGGGGCGAGGGGCGTTTCCGCCGGCCGGCGCACGGCCGGCCGCGGAGCGCCTGAAACCCTGTCGTGGGTCTTTTATTGCGGCGGGATTCCCGCTTCCTTCACTTTCTGTGCCCAGATCTTCATTTGCTGTTGTATGTATTGATCGAACTCGGCGTGTGACAGGGGAGCCGGTTCGCCACCGATCGACTTGATCCTTTCCTGAATCGCCTCGTTCTTCATGATGCCGTCAAGCGTGTCGCTGAGCCGCTTGATGATTTCGGGCGGTGTGCCGGCCGGCGCGGTCAGGCCCAGCCAGCTTCCCAGGTCGAAGCCGGGCAGATTGGCTTCCTGGGCGACAGTGGGGAGGGTGGGAGCCAGCTCGCTGCGCGATTCCCCCGATACGGCGATGGGACGGATGCGGCCGGATTCCAGGAAGGGCCGGCTGGCACTGACATCGGCGAACATGAACGAGGTCTGGCCTCCGGCAAGTTCGGTCAGGGCCTGGGCGGTGCCCTTGTAGCCGATGGCAACGGTATCCAGACCGAGAAGATTGTTGAAAGCGGCGCCGGCCACCTGCCCGGTTCCATTGCCGTAGGCATAGCTCAAGGATGGGTGCTGCTTGGCGTATGCGATCAGCTCGGCGACATTGTTGACCGGAAGCCCGGAGTTGACCACCAGCATGAACGGAAACATGGCTATCCGGCCGACCGAAGTGAAGTCCTTTACCGGATCGTAGGACAGTTCTTTGAAGAAAGCGGCGTTCTGGCCGGTGAGATTGGCCGAGGTCAACAGAAGTGAATGGCCGTCGGGCTTGGCGCGTGCGACTTCCCTGGCGGCGATGGTGCCGGATGCGCCGGGACGGTGTTCAACAATGAAAGGTTGCCCCAGCTTCTTGTGATATTCCTCGGCAATGACGCGGGCGAGAGAATCCGATGCCGAGCCTGGAGGAAAGGCAATGATGATTCGCACGGGCTTCGATGGCCATTCCTCTGCCGCCGCGCTTGCTCCATGGAACAGCCCCAGCCCGAGCAAGGCCAGCAGGAAGTGGCTTATGGCTTTTTTCACTTGAGTCTCCTGTTTTTCCGGCCTTCGGAAAGGCGTGTCAGCCGTAGTGCTTTCGACCGGATATTGTGTTGAAAAATCTTTGATGAAATGAATGGCGCGGCAACCGCACCTGAGCATGCCTGTCGACAATTGTCCGGCTTACTGTCAATTGTTCATTTGTTCGGATGATTGACCATCGAACGCATGATAGGGGATGTCTTTTCCCGAGTCAATGCGAGCATATCCTGGGGATATTCTGTATGTGGGGGGGGCGACCAGGCGCATACGCGCAAGCCTGGCCGCTTCGGCCCCGTGCGCGCCTCGGATGTGCCAGGCACGCGACAGCCCGCGCTGGGCTGCCGCATATCCGGGTTCATTCAGCCGTGGCAGGGGGCGAGCGAGGCGGGATCAGTGCGGCGCCGCGGGCGCCCCCGCATGGCGGTCAATCGTCGTATCGCATTGCAGTGGGCGGCAGTTTGACCTCGACGAGGATGGGGGTCTTTCCGTCGCGCTGTTCAATGAGCGCCAGTGCTTCGGCCAGTTCCTGCTTGTTCGTCACCGCCCGGGTCCTGAACCCCATCACGCCGGCGATCTCCGACAAAGGGGGAACCTGGATACTTGAAATGTCCGGGTCGCGCCCGGCATCGGCCAGCTTCGCATATTCGGCGCCATAGGCGCCGTCGTTGATGATGATCGTGATGATGTCCAGCCCCATGGACCGGATGGCGAACAGTTCATTGATCCCACCCATCATGAACCCGCCGTCGCCGATGATCGCCAGCACGGGCACTCCCGGTACGGCCACCGCCGCGCCGATCGCGTGACCCACCCCCATGCCGATGGATGCGAAACTGACCGGGGCAATGAAATATCCGGGTTTGCTGGCGTGGATATTGGTCCAGGCCGAGCGTGTGAACCGCCCCGCATCGGTCACCACGATTTTCTCGTCCAGCAGTTCATCGAGCGCGGTGGTAACGTAGTCGAGCGTCATTGCGTGATTGCGCACCCGGGAAGGATCGTCCTGGCGCGGCTCGGCAAGCGCCCGCAGGGCCTCGGCCACGTCATGCTCGTTGGCAAACGCCGATGGCCGCAGATCTATTTCATCAAGCCATTCCATGATCGCCGTGATTGCCGATGGAATGTCCCCGTTCACGACATTCCTGGGTTTCGCAAACCGGTACATCAACTGCCCTTCATCACCTATCATGACCAGGGTCTTGTCGTTGACCAGGCTTCCCTTGGCCGTTGTAAGGTAATTGCAGCCCGCGCCAATCGAGATGATGCAGTCGCTCTTTGCCATGACATCCAATGCTTCCGTCCTGGCGAGCGTGCCCATGATGCCGAGATTCCATTTATGCCCGGAAAAGCTGTCTTTCGCCCGCAGTGTGCATGCAATGGGCGCTTCGAGGCGATCGGCCAGTTTGGCTATCTCGTCCAGGGCGCCGTGCTTGATGGCGCCGTACCCCACCAGTATCAATGGCCTTTTTGCATTGGCGATCGCTTCGACACAGCCTTCCACCGCGCCTGGGGCGGTGAGGGTGGTTTTTTCATTCCGAATGTCCAGCGGGATTTCACGGTACCTGGCGGTGGTCCTGTTCAATAAATCATACGGGGGGAGATTCAGGACGACCGGGCGTTTTTCGCGCAAGGCCTTGTCGATGGATTCTATGACCGCGTCCTGTATTCTTTCCGGGCTGGTGGGTTCCACATAAGCCACTTCACACGCAAGCGCCACGGCACCGTGATTCATTTCCTGGAAATGTTCCTTGACCGCCGACGGGGCATCCGCGGTAACCAGTATGACGGGCGTGCTCGATTTGCGGGCTTCCATCAGGGCCGTGATCGTGTTGGCAAACCCGGGGCCGCATGTGCAGGCCGCCACCCCGACTTTATTGCTCAGCTGGCTGTAGGCGATCGCCATCTGCACCGCGCCGCTTTCATGGGCCGCCTTGATGTACCGCCCACCGCAGTCATTCGCGTAATAGTCGATGAAATGCATGACGGCGTCGCCCATGACGCCAAACAGCGTATCGACCCCCATGTCGGAAAAGGTTTTTGCGGCAATGATGTTCAGATTCAACTCGCTCATGACTTTCACCCTGATATTGAAATGGATACATCAAGAAAGCGCTGAATAATCATCGCGGCGCCGTTTGCGGCTCGAATCATTCAGCGCTTTCCTTGGGAAGCTCGGCTTACAACCATAAGCGCGTGCCTGTGGGAAGCGATGGCTTGGGCGGGTGTTTATTTCATGATGTAAAAATGTGCGCGGCCTTGGGTCATGGAATTGATGCATGTCAAGAATTAAGGAAGCTCTGAACAAGTCGAGCGGAAAGCAGGCACTGTGGGTCGGGATGGGATGCGAGGTGCAAAGCGCAGTGATAGCCGTAGCTATCGCGAGCATTTGCAACGAAGCAGACCGCCCGAATCCACAGATACATGCGGCGCGGTGACTTGTTCAGAGCTTCCTTAATGTTGCGGTATGGCGATCAGCCTCATTCAGAGGGAAGAGCCGAGAGCCCCGAAGAAGCTGTTGTCCCGAAGGGCTTGGCCGCTCAAGCCGGCCAGTGCTATCTTCTCCCGGAACCAGAGGGGGTGGCATGAGGCACATGAATCGGGGGCGGTTTGCGGCCGTCGCGCTGGGCGGGGCATTGTTCATCGCGGCCGCGGGTGTGGCGCAGGCTGGCACGGCGGCGCCGTCGGGCGGCGGGGCGGCAGCCGGCGGGAAGACCATCGATATCGCGGAATTCCTGCCTCAGGGAAGCACTTCCGGCGTCGAAGCCGTGCAGCTCCGGTTTTCCGCGCCTGCCGCGGCCTTCGGCGACCCGGCCGCGCGGCCGCCCATCGATCTGCGCTGCCGGGGGCCCGTGCCGGCCGGCCAGGGCCGCTGGCTGGATGACACGCGCTGGACATATGTTTTCGAACGGGCCGTTCCCGCCGGCGTCGATTGCGTGGCCGTCGCCAATCCGCAATTCCGCGCCCTGGATGGCCGGCCGCTGCCCGCCACGCTGCGCCATGAGTTCAATACCGGCGCGCCCTCTGTGGTCGAGTTCCGTCCGTATCAGGGCTGGGACATCGACGAAGAACAGGTGTTCATCCTGCGTTTCGATGCGCCGGTCGATCCGGAGGACCTGGCCCGGCACAGCCATTGTGCCGTTCAGGGCCTGGCGGAACGGGTCCCGGTGAAAACGGTGGGCGATGAGCATCGCGACGCGCTGCTGGAAGCCAGCTACATGCGGGAACCGGACGACGCTTCGGCGCTTGCGCTGCTGCAGTGCGCGCGGGTGCTGCCGCCTGAAAGCGAAGTCAGGCTGGAGGTCGGCCCCGGCGTTCGCGCCCGGGGGCAGTCGGCCGCCCTGCCCGCTTCAGAGCGTGCCCACGTGCTGGAATACCAGGTCCGGGCGCCCTTTACCGCCACCTTGCGATGCACCCGGGAACGGGCGGGGCGGCCCTGCCTGCCGGTGGCGCCGATCGAAGTGGCATTCTCGGCTCCCGTGCCGCGCGAGGCGCTGGCCGGCATGAGTCTGAAGGCGGGCGACAGGCTGTTCGACGCCGCCCAGGACGATGAGGATGAAGGGCCTGTGTCGTACCTGAGCTATCCGGGTCCGTTTCCGGCGGGCGCCTCCCTGACGCTGACGCTTCCCGACGGCTTGCGCGACGATGCGGGGCGCGGCCTGGCCAATGCCGACCGTTATCCGCTGGAAATCGGGGTGGCCGACTATCCGCCGCTCGCCCGTTTCGCATCGGGCACCTTCGGTGTACTGGAACGTTTCGCCCATGCGCCGCCGGAGGCGGGCGCCACGCAGCCGGCGGCCGTGCCCGTCACGCTGCGGCACATCGAAGCCGATCCCGTGGTGCGCGGCGCCCACTGGTCGGCGGGCCAGGTGGCGAATCTGCGCACGGTGGACGACGCCGAAGTGTTGCGCTGGTATGCGCGCCTGCAGCGGCTCGACGGCGGGCGATGGAGCGAACGGCAGCTCAAGGACATCATCGCGGGGCGCGCGCCCCGGGACGACCCCGGCACCGGGGCTGACCCTATCGATGTGCGCGCCGTCTCGCTGCTGAAGCCGCAAGCCGCTGTCCGGCGCCTGGCGCTGCCCGGCGAGGCGGGGCAGGAACGGCGGCCTCTGGAAGTGGTGGGCATTCCGCTTGAGGAGCCGGGCTTCCATGTCCTGGAGATCGAATCCCCCAGGCTGGGCGCCTCGCTGCTGGAAAATGAAGAGCCCATGTACGTGCGCACCGGCGTGCTGCTGACCAATCTCGCGGTGCACATGAAGCAGGGCCGTGACGATCTGCTGGTATGGGTGACCACACTGGCGGATGCGCAGGCGGTGGCCGGCGCGGATATCGCGGTGCTGGACTGCAATGGCCGGCCGCTGGCACGGGGCCGGACGGACGACCGGGGGCTGTGGCATCTCATGGCGGCCATCGAGGCGCCGGACTACTGCGCCGACACCGGCCTGGACGGCTTGTTCGTTTCTGCCCGCATTCCCGCCGATCACCCTCAGTCGCACGGCGCCGCCGATTATGCTTTCGCGCTGTCCGGCTGGGACCGGGGCATCGAGACCTGGCGCTTCAATGTGCCGACCTCGTATGGCACGGAGCCGGTGCTGCTGACGCATACGGTGTTCGACCGCAGTCTGTTCCGCGCGGGCGAAACCGTGTCGATGAAGCATTATCTTCGCGAGGAAACCCGCGATGGGCTGAAGGTGCCGGCCGGCGGCCGGCCGGACCGGCTGGTGATCGAACATGAAGGTTCGTCCCAGCGCCACGAGCTGTCGGTATCCTGGGACGAAACGCCCAGCGGCGGCCTGGCGGCGCTCAGCGAATTCACCATTCCGGCATCGGCGCAGCTTGGTTCCTATGCCGTGCGCCTGACCGACGAGAATCAGGCCTGGTATGGCGACAGCCGTTTCCGCGTCGAGGAATTCCGGCTGCCGGTTCTGGCCGGCCGGCTCGTGCTGCGCGGCGGCGAGCGGCCCGATGTGCTGATTGCGCCCGACAGGCTGGAGGTGGACATGCAGCTGGCCTGGCTGTCGGGCGGCCCCGCCTCGGGGCAGAAGGTGGAACTGAGCGCCGTCGCCGAAGATCGCCCTGTGAGTTTCGAGGGCTATGACGATTACAGCTTCACGCCGCCGCCCAGGCGGCAGGGCCCGGAGGCCGACGCGGGGGAGGCGGCGGACGATGAGGGCGGGGAGCGGCGCCGGCTGTTCCTGGACGCCCGCGAATTCATGCTCGACGCCAATGGCGCGGCCGGGCTGGAAATCGATGCCGTGCCGGTGGCGGACCGTCCGCAGCGCTGGCAGCTCGAAGCCAGCTTCGCGGATCCGGGCGGCGAGGTCCAGACGCTTTCCCGTTCCGTCGACGTATGGCCCGCCGATGTGCAGGCCGGCCTGAGGGTCGGCGGCTGGGAGCGTGCCGGCCAGGACATTCCCGTTGGCCTGATCGCGCTGGGCGTCGGGGCCGTACCGCAGGCAGGCGTCGCCATGCGCCTGCTGGCGGTGGAGCGCAAGATCCATACCGTGCGCAAACGCATGGTGGGGGGCTTTTATCGCTACGACACACGGGTCGAGCGGAGGGACGCCGGCACGATCTGCCAAGGCGTGACGGACGCCTCGGGCCGGCTGCAGTGCCAGGCGAGTTTCGACCGGGCCGGTTCCTATGAACTGGTGGCCGTGGCCGAGGACGCCCGGGGCCGTTCATCACGGGCGTTCTCGACGCTGTGGGTGTCCGGCGGCGGGGAATTGTGGTTCGGCGGCCAGGATGATGATCGCATCGACCTGATCCCGGCCCGCAATGAATGGGCGCCCGGCGAAGAGGCCGAATTCCAGGTGCGCATGCCGTTCCGGGAGGCCGTTGCGCTGGTGAGCGTGGAGCGCGAAGGCGTACTGTGGACGCGGCAGGTCAGGCTCACGGGCCAGGATCCGGTGATACGGATTCCGGTGTCCGCGTCCTGGGGGCCGAACGCTTATGTTTCGGTGCTGGTGCTGCGCGGCCGGCTGTACGAGTTGCCCGGCAAATCGTTCTTCCAGTGGGGGTGGAAGCGTCCGGCCGAATGGCTGCAGACCTTCAGCGAGAATCCGGCGGATGTGCTGGTGACGAGCCAGGTCGATCTGGCCAGACCGGCCTTCCGTTTCGGCCTGGCCGAGATCCGCGTCGCCGCCGGGGCGGACCGCCTGCGGGTCGAGGTCGCCCCCGAGCGCGATGTGCTGCAGGTCAGGGATGAAGCGCGTGTGCGGCTGCGCGTCCAGCTTCCCGACGGCAGTCCGGCCGCCCATGCGACCGTCGCCTTTGCTGCCGTCGATGAGGCGTTGCTGGAACTTTCGCCCAATGACAGCTGGTCGCTGTACGAAGCCATGCATCCGCGCCGCAGCCTGGGCGTGCGTACCGCCACCATGCAGATGGAAGTCGTCGGCCGGCGCCACTATGGCCGCAAGGCGGGGGCGGCCGGCGGTGGCGGGGGCGCCATGCCGACGCGTCAGTTGTTCGACACCTTGCTGAGCTGGCAGCCGATGGTGAGGCTGGACGCCAACGGTGAGGCCGAGGTCCGCTTCCGGCTCAACGATGCGCTCAGCCGTTTCAGGCTCGTTGCGGTGGCGGACCATGGCGGGGGCGGTTTCGGCAGCGCCGCCGCCAGCATTGTCACGCGCCAGGATCTGCAGCTGGTGCCGGGGCTGCCCGCGGCGGTGCGTGAAGGCGATGACTACCGCGTGGAGGTAACGGTGCGCAATGGGACGGACCGCGAGCGGGAAATCTCGGTTTCCGCGCAATACGAGCACGAGGGTGCCGGGCAAGACCTGCCGCCGCGCAAGCTGCATCTGGGGCCGGGCCGGTCTGAAGCCGCATCATGGCGGGTCACGGTGCCCGCGCTGGCCTGGCCGAAGGAAAGCGGCACGATGGCCTGGCGTTTCGAAGCCGGCGATGGCGGGGTGTCCGACAGCGTGGCCGTCTCCCAGCGCATCGAGCCGCGCCTGCCAACGGCCACTGTCCAGGCTTCCTTGCTGGGTCTGGAAGCCGGCTCGTCCGTTTCGCTGCCGGTTGCGGCGCCGGCCGGCGCCCTGCGCGATGAGGCGGGCCGGGCGTTCAGCGGCATTGCGCTCGATGCCAGCCCTTCCTTGGCGGGGGGGCTGCGGGGCGTGCGCGAATGGTGGCTGGACTATCCCTACACCTGCCTGGAGCAGTCCGCCTCTCAGGCCCTGGCGCTGGAAGACGGGAAGCGATGGCGGGATGTACTCGGGCGGCTGGCCACCCATATGGACGACGATGGCCTGTTGCGCTACTTCCCGGGCGGCGGGCAGGGCAGCGAGGTGTTGACCGCCTATCTCGTTTCGGCGAGCGATGAGGCCCGCCGGCTGGGCCTGGCATTCGAACTTCCGGAAGCCGCCCTGCGGCGCATGCTGGACGGCTTGCAGGCCTTTGCCGAAGGCCGCATCAAGCGGGCGGCGCCCTTGTCGGATACGTCCCTGGATTCCCGCCGCATCATGGCGATGGAAGCCCTCGTGCGCCATGGCCGGGTGAAGCCGGCCATGCTGGACAGCTTTGCCCGGACGCCCGACAAGTGGCCGACGCCGACCGTGGTCGATTGGCTGTCCATCCTGTCGCACCTGCCGGCGCGGGAAGCGGAGCGGCGCGGCATGGCGCAGGCGCGCAGCATTCTGATCGGCCGCATGTCGGTTTCGGGCGCCGCCATGGCATTCCGCGATGAGGCGCTCAACGGCGCCCCCGGGCTGATGGCAAGCCGCGTGACCAGCCTGTCCCGTCTGATGCTGGCCGTCATGGACCACCCAGAATGGCGGCAGGACCTGCCCCGCATGATGCGGGGGCTGCTGGAAGCCCAGTCGCACGGCGCCTGGGGCATCACCACCGATAATCTGCTGGCGTTGCTGGCGACCAGGCGGTTTGCGCAGCGTTTCGAGGCCGAGCCGGCGGCGGGCACGCTGCGGGGCGCATGGGCGGCGCCCGAAGCCGGTGGCGCCGCGGCGGACGCACGGCCCGCGGACGCGGCGGTGATCCAGCTGCCGCCGCCCGGCGAGACGGCCACGGCGCTGCTGGACTGGCCCGGGCGTGAAGGGCGGCTCGATCTGCGGCACGATGGCGGCGGCCGCGCCTGGGTGGGCCTGCGCGCGCAGGCCAGAATCCCGCTGGCCGAAACCGAGGACGCCGGCTACCGCATCGAGCGCAGGGTCGTGCCGGTACAGCGGCATGCGCGGGATGGCTGGTCGCGAGGGGACGTCTATCGGGTGGAGCTGGAGATCCATGCGCGGGACCCCGCGAACTGGGTGGTGCTGAGCGACCCGGTTCCCGCCGGTGCGACGATACTGGGGTCGGGGCTGGGGCGCGATGCCGGGGCGCGGCTGGAGCAGGACATCGGCTACTACCCGCCGGCCTTTGTCGAGCGCGCCGCGACCGGTTACCGCGCCTATTTCGATTATCTGCCCGCCGGGCGCGTGCGGTTGAGCTATACGCTGCGGCTGAATGCAATCGGCAGCTTCGCCTTGCCGCCCACCCGTGTCGAAGCGCTCTACCGGCCCGATCTTTACGGGCGCCTGCCCAATAACGAAGGCCTGACCGTGGGCGCGGGGCCCTTCGATGCCAGGTGAGCGCCAGGGCGTCGCGCTTCCCGTGCGCCACGTTCGGATGACGGGGGGCGCGGCCGCGCGGCGCGCGCGCCGGTTCGCCGCCGCGGCGATGGCGGCGGCTTGTCTGGCGGCGCCCGTCGCCACGGCCGGGCCGGCCGCGCTGCCATCCTTCGAGTCCGTCAGGGCGGCCTTCCAGCCCTCCGACCTTCTGGTGCTGGACCGCCATGGAGAGGCGGTGGCCGCGATGCGCATGGATTACCGCGAACGCAGGGGCGGCTGGGTGCCGCTGGGCGATGTGTCCGTGGCGCTGCGGCGGGCGGTGCTGCTTTCCGAGGACCGGCGCTTTCATGAACATGGCGGGGTGGACTGGCTGGCCCTGGCGGCCGCCGGCTGGGACCGGATCCGGGGCGGCGCCAGCCGGGGCGCCTCGACGGTGAGCATGCAGCTCGTGGCGATGCTGGATGACTCGCTGCGGCGGCCGGGCGGCGGGCGCAGCCTGGGACAGAAGCTGGATCAGGCGCGCCGGGCCTGGCAGCTGGAGGCGGCATGGACCAAGGAGCAGATACTCGAAGCCTATCTCAATCTGGCGGCGTTTCGCGGGGAGCTGCGCGGTATCGAGGCGGTATCCCGCGTGATGTTCGGCAAGCATCCCCATGGCCTGGATCCGCGCGAATCGGCGGTGGCGGCGGCGCTGCTGCGCGGCCCGAACGCCGGGCCGGGCCGGGTTGCCGCGCGCGCCTGCGCCATACTCGGGGAGTCGGCCGGCCAGCAGGCATGCGCGGGCCTGGCGCCCCATGTGCATCAATGGCTGCATGCCACTTCCAGGCCGGCGGCGGATCAACCGTCCCTGGCGCCGCATTTCGCCCGGGCGGTTGCCGCCCAGCGGCGGCCGGAATCAGGCGGGGCGCTGCGCACCACGCTCGACGCCGCCCTGCAGCGCGAAGTCGTCCGCAGTGTGCGGCGCCACCTGGCGGGCATGGGCAACGCCCGGCTCACCGATGCCGCCGTGGTGGTGCTGGACAATCACACGGGCGAGGTGCTGGCCTACGTCGGCTCGTCGGGCGGCGTGTCGGCGGCCGGCGAGGTCGATCATGTCCGCGCCCGGCGCCAGGCGGGCTCGACGCTGAAGCCTTTTCTCTATGCACTGGCCCTGGAATCGCGCTATCTGACGGCGGCTTCCCTGCTGGAAGATTCGGCGCTCGACGTAGCGACGGCGAGCGGTCTCTACATTCCGCAGAACTATGACCAGGGCCATGCCGGCCTGGTCAGCGTGCGCAGCGCGCTGGCCTCATCGCTCAATATTCCGGCCGTGCGCACGCTGATGATGGTGGGGCCCGAGCGCTTCGCCGACCGCTTGCGCCGCCTGGGCCTGCCTCTGAAGCACGACGGCGATCACTATGGCTACAGCCTGAGCCTGGGCAGCGCCGATGTGGATCTGCTGAGCCTGGCCAACGCCTATCGGGTGCTGGCGCGAGGCGGCATGCATGATGAACCGGTGATGGTGCCCCGGCCTGAAGCCGCCCCGGAGCCGCTGCGGGCCGTCGATCCACTGGCGAGCTGGATCGTGGCCGACATTCTGTCCGACCGGCGGGCCCGCGCGCAGACCTTCGGCCTGGAAAGCGCGCTGGCCACGCGTTTCTGGACGGCGGTCAAGACGGGCACCAGCAAGGATATGCGCGACAACTGGTGCCTGGGCTGGTCCAGTCGCTACACGGTAGGCGTATGGGTGGGCAACAGCGCGGGGCTCAGCATGCGCGACGTATCCGGAGTCAGCGGGGCGGCGCCGATCTGGCACGAGGTGATGTCCTATCTGCATGCCCGGGAGCCCAGCCCCCGGCCGGCGCCCCCCGCCACGCTGGAGCGGCGGCGCATCACCTTTGCGGATGACCTGGAGGCGCCCCGCACGGAATACTTTCTTCCGGGAACGGCCGTTGCGCGGGTCGAGCCGCTGCCGCGGCTTGCCTCGGGCGGGGCCCGCATCGCCAGCCCGCTTGCGGACACGGTGATCGCCCTGGACCCGGACATGCCCATGGACAATCAGCGCCTGCCGCTGCGGGCGGCGCAGGCGCCCGCGGGGCCGGCGCCTCTGCATTGGCGCATCGGCTCCGCCGTGGTCGGACAAGGCGCTTCAGCTTACTGGACGCCTCGTCCCGGGCGGCATCGCATCGTGCTGCAGGACGCCTCCGGCGCCGTGCTGGACGAGGTCCGCATACAGGTGCGCGGCCTGCCGCGCATGCAGGGCCGCCATTGAGCCATTGGGCAAGCGCCGCGACCGGCAGCGAGGCGATCGCGGGCGGGCGCAAGCCCGCTGGCGGGGCCGCCTGCGGGCGCCGGGCCCGCCACTTGCAGGGTGGCGCCATGCCCGGTGGTGCAGAGAGTCCCGCAGACAACCAGATCCGTCCGGAATCATGCCGCGCCGGGCAACTGCTACACTTTCCGGCATTGTTCCGTTTGAATAGGGGAAGCCGATGAATGTCACCCGTATCCTGACCCGCAGCTCGCTGGCCCTGGCCGTTCTGGCGCTGGCCGCGTGCCAGACGCCGCCTGTGCAGCAGGACGCCGCCACCCAGCCGTCGGACGCCGCCACCGCCGCAGCGCCAGCGCCCGACGCTTCCGTCCAGCAGCCGCCCATCCAGGAAGCGGCCGAGCAGGGCGTGCCAGTGGCGGTGTTCCTGGCGGATACGGTCACGCAGGAAGGGTGGCGGGAAGTCCCGGTGGGCGGCGATTCCATGCTGTACCTCAATCCCCAGCCCATCGTCACGCGCGACGATCTCACCGGCGTGCAGGCCGGCGCCAACCAGCAGGGCCAGGGCCTGCTGGCCTTGATGATCACCGATGACGCGCGAAGCCGCCTTGAAGACCTGACGGGCCGCAATCCCAACAAGCGCCTGGCCCTGGTGGTGGGCCGTACATTGATGGCCGCTCCCAGCTACGCCGAGCCGGTCGCGACGGGGCAGTTGATCTTCCCTGTGGGCACGGAAGATAACGCCACCGCCGCGGCCCGCGCCATTGCGGGTGTCGACGAAGGCGGCGCGCCCGCGCCGGCCGACGCGGCGGGCGGGGTCGCGCCGCCGCAGTAGGCCGCCGCCGTGCCGCCGCCATCGGCCGCGCGGCGTTCTGCCGGGCGGCACGGCGCCACGATGGCGCCCTGCCGCCGTGGCGGTTGTTGTAATTAGGGGCAAACCCGGATATTTTTTTGTTTGACCGTTGTCGGTCGAACTAAAATATACGCTTTGCGTATATTTTCCAGGGTATGCCCATGTCCATTCCTCAACAGGTGTTTCTCCGCGACGCCATGCGGCGTCTCAATCTGACCCGCGATGTCTTTGCCGGCCGCATCGGCGTCAAGCGCCGGGCCCTGGATACCTGGCTGTTGCCCGAAGGGTCGCAGGAATACCGGCCCATGCCGGAAGTCGTTCAGCGCTTCGTCGGCGAAATCGTCCAGAACGAGGCTTTGCTGCAGAAGTATGCGCAAAGCGGGCAGGGCGGCCCCTTGCGCGACCGGATCGCCTACGAAGGGCGCCATCAGCTGCTGTCGGTCGACCAGTTCACCAGCCGCGAATCGGTGGAAGAGCTCTTCCGCATTGCCGACATGATGCAGCCGATCGCCCGGCGCCAGAAAATCTCCCGGGTGCTGGAAGGCGCGGTCCTGGGCAATCTGTTCTTCGAGGCCAGCACCCGCACCCGGGTGAGCTTCGGGGCGGCCTTTTGCCGGCTGGGCGGTTCGGTCTGCGATACGACGGGTTTCACGTTTTCTTCCATGGCCAAGGGCGAATCCATCTACGACACCAGCCGCGTGATGAGCGGCTATGTCGATGCCATGGTGATCCGGCATCCTGAAAAAGGCTCGGTGGCCGAATTCGCGAGCGCGACCAACATTCCCGTGGTCAATGGCGGCGACGGCCCGGGCGAACACCCCAGCCAGGCCTTGCTGGATCTCTACACCATCCTGACGGAATTCTCGCGCCTGGGGAAACTGCTGGACGGCTCCCATATCGCCCTGGCGGGTGATCTGAAATACGGCAGGACGGTGCATTCTCTCATCAAGCTCCTGGCGCTTTACCGGGGCCTGAAGTTCACGCTGATCTCGCCCAAAGGCCTGGAAATGCCCGAATCCATCCTCGAACAGACGGGGCGCAACGGCCATGTCATCCAACAGACCCATTCCCTCGAAGAAGGTTTGCGCGGCGCGGATGTCATCTATGCGACGCGGGTGCAGAAAGAGCGCTTCGGCGACGAGGCGCTGGAAGGCTACAGTGCGGAATTCCAGGTCAACAAGGCCATCGTCGACAAGTGCTGCGGCCCCGACGTCATCGTCATGCACCCGCTGCCGCGCGACAGCCGCGAAGGGGCGAACGACCTCAGCACCGATCTGAACCATGATGCGCGCCTGGCCATCTTCCGCCAGACCGACAATGGCATTCCTGTGCGCATGGCCATTTTTGCGGTGCTGATGGGGGTGGAAACGCTGGTGCCCCACTCGCTGCGCGACGTGACCTGGAGCCCCCCGTCGCACATCGGCCCCGATGACAGCGTCTTCCACGGCATGTACTGACCACGCGCCAGAGCGCAGGCCTCGACGTGTACGGCGAGGTCAAGCGAGGCAAAATCAATGCGGCGCCGCAGGCGCCCCCGTATTGTGGCGGAGAAGCTCCGGCCGATAGGCCGGAGTTCTTCACCACGCGCCAGAGCGCAGGCCTTGCCTCGGGCCTTCGCTCAGGCCTGCTTTTCGCCGCCCAGCGCTTCGACCAGGTCGCCGATCAGCCTGGACAGCTCGCCGCTCATCAGGGCGAAATCGGAATCGAACTGCTCGGCTTCGTCGTTGGCGGGCAGACGGCCTTCCTGCAGCACGTCCAGCGGCGCGACGCGCTTGAGGTCCAGCCCGTCAGTCAGCAGAAAGGACACCCGGTCGGCCCATGTCAGGGCCAGCCGCGTGCATTGCTTGCCGGCTTCCACGTGCTTGCGCACTTCATCCAGCTCGACGCTCTGGCGCACGTACCGGATGGCGGCGCGGCTTTCATTGGTGGACCGCAATTCGGTGTCCTGATCGATGCTGAAGTTGGCGGGCGGTTCGTCGCTGATCAGCCAATTCGTCATGGCGGAGGCCGGCGACAGTTCGGTATAGAGCGGCACCACGGGGAAGGGGTCCAGCACCTTGGCC
>JACCES010000016.1 GCA_013416455.1 Alcaligenaceae bacterium
GCTGAGATTTTCCCAGGTATCCGAGAGGGAGTAGGTCTCATCATCATAGTTGCTTGCGCCGCGCAGCAGATCGGCTTGTGCAACGGTCACGTCGGTGACGTTGTCGATGTCGCTGATGGCGTAGCTGGTTGCCTCGTCCACCGTTTCGGCGTTGTCAGCGTTGCTGAGATTTTCCCAGGTATCCGAGAGGGAGTAGGTCTCATCATCGTAGTTGCTTGCGCCGCGCAGCAGATCGGCTTGTGCAACGGTCACGCCGGTGACGTCGTCGATATCGCTGATGGCGTAGCTGGTTGCCTCGCCCACCGTTTCAGCGTTCTCTGGGTCGCTGATATTTTCCCAGGTATCTGAGACGGTGTAGGCCTCGCCATCGTAGTTGCTTGCACCGCGCAGCAGATCGGCAAGTGTGACTGACAGGTTGGTCAGGTCCGTCGTCTCGATGTCGCTGATGGCGTAGCTGTCGGCATCCTCAACCGTTGCAGCGTTGTTGGCGTCGCTGAGATTTTCCCAGGTATCCGAGAGGGAGTAGGTCTCATCATCGTAGTTGCTTGCACCGCGCAGCAGATCGGCGAGTGTGACTGACAGGTCGGTCAGGTCAGCCGTCTCGATATCGCTGATGGCGTAGCTGTCGGCATCCTCAACCGTTGCAGCGTTGTTGGCGTCGCTGAGATTTTCCCAGGTATCCGAGAGGGAGTAGGTCTCATTATCGTAGTTGCTTGCGCCGCGCAGCAGATCGGCTTGTGCAACGGTCACGCCGGTGACGTCGTCGATATCGCTGATGGCGTAGCTGGTTGCCTCGCCCACCGTTTCAGCGTTCTCTGGGTCGCTGATATTTTCCCAGGTATCCGAGACGGTGTAGGCCTCGCCATCGTAGTTGCTTGCACCGCGCAGCAGATCGGCGAGTGCTACCGAGAGGTCGTCCAGGTCCGTCGTCTCAATGTCGCTGATTGCGTAGGTGTCGGCATCCTCAACCGTTGCAGCGTTGTTGGCGTCGCTGAGATTTTCCCAGGTATCCGAGAGGGAGTAGGTCTCATCATCGTAGTTGCTTGCACCGCGCAGCAGATCGGCGAGTGCCACTGAGAGGTCGTCCAGGTCCACCGTCTCAATGTCGCTGATTGCGTAGGTGTCTGCCTCCTCAACCGTCGCAGCGTTCTCTGGGTCGCTGATATTGGCCCAGGTATCCGAGACGGTGTAGGTCTCATCGCTGTAGTTGCTTGCACCGCGCAGCAGATTGGCCTGTGCGACGGTCACGTTGGTGACGTCGCCGATGTCGCTGATGGCGTAGCTGGTTGCCTCGCCCACCGTTTCAGCGTTCTCTGGGTCGCTGATATTGGCCCAGGTATCCGAGACGGTGTAGGCTTCATCGGTGTAGTTGCCTGCACCGCGCAGCAGATCGGCGAGTGCCACCGAGAGGTTGTCCAGGTCAGCCGTCTCGATATCGCTGATGGCGTAGGTGTCTGCCTCCTCAACCGTCGCAGCGTTCTCTGAGTCGCTGATGTTGGTCCAGGTATCCGACACGGTGTAGGTCTCATCGGTGTAGTTGTTTGCACTGCGCAGCAGATCGGCGAGTGCCACCGAGAGGTCGTCCAGGTCCGCCGTCTCGATGTCGCTGATGGCGTAGCTGTCGGCATCCTCAACTGTTTCAGCGTTCTCTGGGTCGCTGATATTGGCCCAGGTATCCGAGATGGTGTAGGCCTCATCGGTGTAGTTGTCTGCACCGCGCAGCAGATCGGCTTGTGCTACCGAGAGGTCGTCCAGATTGGCCGTCTCAATGTCGCTGATGGCGTAGCTGTCGGCATCCTCAACCGTCGCAGCGTTCTCTGGGACGCTGATATTGGCCCAGGTATCCGAGACGGTGTAGGTCTCATCGCTGTAGTTGCTTGCACCGCGCAGCAGATTGGCCTGTGCGACGGTAACGTTGATGACGTCGCCGATGTCGCTGATGGCGTAGCTGGTTGCCTCGCCCACCGTTTCAGCGTTCTCTGGGTCGCTGATATTGGCCCAGGTATCCGAGACGGTGTAGGCCTCATCGGTGTAGTTGTCTGCACCGCGCAGCAGATCGGCGAGTGCCACCGAGAGGTCGTCCAGGTCCGCCGTCTCGATGTCGCTGATGGCGTAGCTGTCGGCATCCTCAACCGTTTCAGCGTTGTTGGCGTCGCTGATATTGGCCCAGGTATCCGAGATGGTGTAGGCCTCATCGGTGTAGTTGTCTGCACCGCGCAGCAGATCGGCTTGTGCTACCGAGAGGTCGTCCAGGTTGGCCGTCTCAATGTCGCTGATGGCGTAGCTGTCGGCATCCTCAACCGTCGCAGCGTTCTCTGGGACGCTGATATTGGCCCAGGTATCCGAGATGGTGTAGGTCTCATCGCTGTAGTTGCTTGCACCGCGCAGCAGATTGGCCTGTGCGACGGTCACGTTGGTGACGTCGCCGATGTCGCTGATAGCGTAGCTGGTTGCCTCGCCCACCGTTTCGGCGTTCTCTGGGTCGCTGATATTGGCCCAGGTATCCGAGACGGTGTAGGCCTCATCGGTGTAGTTGTTTGCACCGCGCAGCAGATCGGCGAGTGCCACCGAGAGGTCGTCCAGGTCCGCCGTCTCGATATCGCTGATGGCGTAGCTGTCGGCATCCTCAACTGTTTCAGCGTTCTCTGGGTCGCTGATATTGGCCCAGGTATCCGAGATGGTGTAGGCCTCATCGGTGTAGTTGTCTGCACCGCGCAGCAGATCGGCTTGTGCTACCGAGAGGTCGTCCAGGTTGGCCGTCTCAATGTCGCTGATGGCGTAGCTGTCGGCATCCTCAACCGTCGCAGCGTTCTCTGGGACGCTGATATTGGCCCAGGAATCCGAGATGGTGTAGGTCTCATCGCTGTAGTTGCTTGCACCGCGCAGCAGATTGGCCTGTGCGACGGTCACGTTGGTGACGTCGCCGATGTCGCTGATAGCGTAGCTGGTTGCCTCGCCCACCGTTTCGGCGTTCTCTGGGTCGCTGATATTGGCCCAGGTATCCGAGACGGTATAGGCCTCATCGGTGTAGTTGTTTGCACCGCGCAGCAGATCGGCGAGGGCGACCGAGAGGTCGGTCAGGTCAGCCGTCTCGATGTCGCTGATGGCGTAGCTGTCGGCATCCTCAACCGTTGCAGCGTTGTTGGCGTCGCTGATATTGGCCCAGGTATCCGAGACGGTATAGGCCTCATCGGTGTAGTTGTCTGCACCGCGCAGCAGATCGGCGAGGGCGACCGAGAGGTCGGTCAGGTCAGCCGTCTCGATGTCGCTGATGGCGTAGCTGTCGGCATCCTCAACCGTTGCAGCGTTCTCTGGGACGCTGATATTGGCCCAGGTATCCGAGATGGTGTAGGTCTCATTATCGTAGTTGCTTGCGCCGCGCAGCAGATCGGCTTGTGCAACGGTCACGCCGGTGACGTCGTCGATATCGCTGATGGCGTAGCTGGTTGCCTCGCCCACCGTTTCAGCGTTCTCTGGGTCGCTGATATTTTCCCAGGTATCCGAGACGGTGTAGGCCTCGCCATCGTAGTTGCTTGCACCGCGCAGCAGATCGGCGAGTGCTACCGAGAGGTCGTCCAGGTCCGTCGTCTCAATGTCGCTGATTGCGTAGGTGTCGGCGTCCTCAACCGTTTCAGCGTTGTTGGCGTCGCTGAGATTTTCCCAGGTATCCGAGAGGGAGTAGGTCTCACCCTCATAGTTGCTTGCACCGCGCAGCAGATCGGCGAGGGCGACCGAGAGGTCGGTCAGGTCAGCCGTCTCGATGTCGCTGATAGCGTAGCTGTCGGCATCCTCAACCGTTGCAGCGTTCTCTGGGTCGCTGATATTGGCCCAGGTATCCGAGATGGTGTAGCCATCAGTGATGGTAACCTCGGCGTCACGCAGAGTCGTTGCATCTTCGATGTTCAGCTCGATGGCGCCAACATTGGTGGTGACGACTGTCGCAGCATTGGCAATAACCTCAGCGCCGCCGTCTTCATCATCCGCCAGGGCATCCAGGATCTCTTGCGCCGTGTCAGCGATGTTGTATTCGTCGTAATTGCCGGCATTGTCGGCGCCCGCGAGGATGTAGGCTTGACCAACGGTCAGCGGGTCGGGGAGGGCATTTGCGGCATAGGAAAGGCTGTAGCTGACCGTTCCGTCAACCTGGGCATCGATGAGTTCGAGCTTTTCAAAGGTGGTGGGTACGCCGATGACCAGATTGCCGGCACCGGAGATTGTCTTTCCGGCCAGAACGTCGGCGGTGCTGATTAGGTTCGTGCCTGCGGGGACCTGGAGCTCGACGATGTTTTCCGCTGTTGCAACGGAAGTAATCGTGACCGTTGCGCTGGTGAAGTCGAGCTTGGCGTCCGCCCCCGCTTTAACCAGTATGTTGCTGCCGGTATTGACAAAGCTGACTATGACACCGGAGTCGCTTGTGACTTCGTTTACATCGAATCTGTCGGCATCGCCATCCGCGTCGGCATCTGCATCTGCATCTGCATCAGCATCTGCATCTGCATCTGCATCTGCATCAGCATCAGCATCTGCATCCGCGTCGGCATCAGCATCAGCATCCGCGTCAGCATCAGCATCGGCATCCGCATCCGCATCCGCATCGTCGACGGGCTCGAACCAGTCGGGCAGTTCGACGTCGTCAGGTACGTTCACGCTGGGCGGAACCACCAGCTTGGTGCCTTCGGGCGGAACGAAGTCGAGGGGGATGGGGGTGTTGGCGGGAGCTTCCCAGCCGGGTGCGGGTTCGAAGCCGGACAGGAAGGGGGCGACTTCGGCCACGCGCGCGATGGCGGCGTTGATGTCGCCGGCTGCGAGGGCGTTGGCGAATGTGGCGTCGTTGGCGAAGATGCTCAGATTGATGCCATTGCCCAGGTCGCGGCCTTCGGCTACGCCGTGGGAGAGCAGGTGGTTTAGAAGCGACATGCCGTTCGCGGCGGCGCCTTCAAGATCGGGGTTGGCGCCGAGGTAGGCGCCCAGGTTGATGAAGGGGCTGATGTAGCGGGCTTCGTACTGGCCGTGCAGCAGGAAGTGTTCGGTGGCGGTCGTCAGGCCGGCATCGACGGCTGCCCGGATGTCGGGGTTCAGCGCCAGGTAGAGTTCAGGATCGAAGAGGCTCAGGCTCAGCGGCGAGCGGTCTTCGCTGGCGCCGTAGTTGACGAAGTGATCATAAGCCGTCATTAGCCCGGCATTCACGACAGCGGCCACATCGGGGTGGGCGGCCAAGTAGGCTTCCGGGTCGAATAACGGGCCCGGCGCCCGGCCTTCGGCCTTGCCGTACAGCTCAAAGTGAGCTTCCGGTGTGATCAGCCCTGCCTGGACTATAGCGGCGATGTCTGGATTTTGAGCTAGGTACCATGCTGGATCAAATAACCCGAAAGATTGGGCGTCTGCCATGGAATTCTCCTGAATTTTGAAGGCTCTGACTGTGATGAGGCTTTGATGCTTGATGCAAAGAGTGTGACCGTCGATTACGCAAGCAACAGGGACGAAAATTGTTATCAATCATACCAAATGAGCGTTTTTGTTACTTTTTGGCATGCTGGGTAAGTTTATGTGCATTTCGCATCGAAAGCAACTTAACTATATGTATGGTGGATATTTAAAACAACTTGGAAAGGCCGGGCAATGACAGCCGACGACAGGGCGCTTCTTCGTCCAGAGAATGACGTGGAAAAAGCGCGATGTTAAGCGATGATATGTGGCGTTCATGACATTTTCGCTTCGGTTCATGTCATTGCCTTATGCGGGCACCTGGCTTGACGCCCCACCGGTTTACGGGCAATAATGCCGGGCTTCGCCCATGTGGCTCAGTGGTAGAGCACTCCCTTGGTAAGGGAGAGGTCGGCAGTTCGATCCTGCCCATGGGCACCACTTCCCTTCTTTGCGCCCGTCCGGGCCAGCGCTTCCTTCCCGTTACGCTTGTTTGCCGTTACCCGTTACATAACAATCGGTTGCATGTCCTTTTCAGTTACTGTGGGTAACCGGCAATTTCCGCGGCGGGCAAGCGGGATGCTAAGGTAGCAACTGACACAACGCGTCAGGAAAACAGTATGTCGATCGAAGCCGATTTCACGCCGCCGAACCCCGCGCCGCAACCTGCCGCGGAAGGCCAGGAAGCCACGTTCCCGCTCAGCACCAGCCTGAATATCGTGTTCAGCGCTTACGAAGACCGCCTGGTCGTTCGCAGCCAGCGCGTCAATCGCGAACCGGTCAATGTGCTGATGACGCGGCGCATGACCATCATCGTGCTGGCCCAGCTGCTGGCGAACCTTCCCGAGCTCAGCGGGCTGGACAAGACCCCCGCTCAATACTGGCAGGAAGTGTTGCAGATGGCCCACCAGACGGCGCTGGAATCGGGCCGTGGTGCACGCCCCGACGGCGGCGACGCGAAGCCGGTGGCGGCGGATGCTTCCGCGTCTTCCGGAAAATCGGAAATCGCCGCAGAGAAGGGTGCCGCCGCCGCGCCGAGGGGCGGGAAGGCGGCCGCCCAGGTGCGGGGCAAGCTGGAAGGGGCCATCTATCTGGCCACTTCGCTGACGATGCAGCGCAAGGACGACCAACTGATCATGGCGGTGACGGGGCTGCCCATGCCTTGCGCGATGACGCAACCCTGCGACCGCGAGCCGCTGTTCGCCATCCCCCTGCAGGTGGAAAATGTGCATCAGATGATTCAGTTGCTCATCGACAGGGCACAAGAGGCCGACTGGCACCTGCCCCTGAACCTGCCCTGGCTGGAAAGCCCGAAAGATGTGCCGGCCACCACGCTGGGCCTGTTGCATTGACGACGCAACTGATTGCGTGCCCCATACCCGGGGCAAGGGCGGGCGGTACAATGGGGCCCGCAGTTTTATCGTTATCGTATTGAACCGGATACTCCCGCGGCCCGGCGGCCGCGGCACAGGATTTTCATGGCCCAGCTTACCGTCATTTCCCGCGAGCAGCATGCGGACAAGCGTTGGAAACGCTACAGCTCTTATTCTTTTGCCGCTTCCGATGCGGTGGCACCCCTTGTGGCACAGGAACTTTCGCGAGCCTGCCTGACCCTGCCGATCGGTTTCGTGAAGAACGGCGATGCCTATCAACTGGTGGCGGTGCAGGGCCTGCAGCAGGGCCGCAATTCATGGGTGGGCGCAGATGGCCGCTGGCGGGGCGGCTATGTGCCGGCAGTCTACCGTGGCTACCCCTTTGTGTTCGCCAGAACGGAAGACGATCGCCGCGTGCTGTGCTTCCGCGAGGATAGCGGCCTGCTTCTCGATGCCGGCTCCGAGGGCGAGCGTTTCTTCGGTGATGACGGTCGGCCCGTCAAGCTGGTGCAAGACCTGATGAACTTTCTGGAGCAGATATCCGTCAATGGCCAGTTGACGGCGCGCATCTGCGCCTTGCTGAATGAGCATGGGCTGATCCAGCCTTGGAACATTCAGCTCAAAGCCAATAATGGCGAACAGAAGGTCGAAGGCCTGTTCCGCGTGGACGAAGCCGCGCTCAATGCGCTGTCCGGCGAAGCCTTCGAAGCATTGCGTCAGGGTGGGGCGTTGCCGCTGGTGTACTGCCAGTTGTTGTCCATGCAGCACTTGCCCAAGCTCGCCCGGCTGGCTTCCCGCCCACCCGCTCAGCCATCGGGGCAGGCGCATGCCGATCTGGCCGACAATGGCGGCGACCTCGACCTGGAATTCCTCCATGACAACGGCAATATCCGCTTCAATTGAGCCGGGCCCCGGCGGCGGGGCCCTGGTTGCAACGTGATATAGTAAAAGGCTTTTTCAGGAAATCGGCCTTTTTTCCCAATACGGCATGGCGCATGTGCCATGCCATGTCCGCAGGTTCAGAATGAAGCCAACCCGCCGCACCGAGCTTGGCGAGGCGCTGTATCGCTTTCGCAAGACCTTCTACAGCCTTGCCGCTTTCAGCTGCGTCATCAATATCATCGGCCTCACGCCCGCCTTGTACATGTTGCAGGTCTACGACCGCGTGCTGGCCAGCAACAACGAAACCACGCTGCTCATGCTCACCCTGCTGGTGGTGGGGCTGTACGGGTTGTCGGGCCTGCTGGAGTTCGCGCGCTCGTCGGTGCTGATCCGGGTGGGCAACCGCTTCGACATGCTGCTGAACCAGCGTGTGTTCACGGCGGCCTTCGAGCGCAATCTGCGCAAGCAGGGCGGCAACCCCTCGCAGGCGGTGAACGATCTGACCAATCTGCGGCAGTTCCTGACGGGCAATGCGCTGTTCGCCTTCTTCGACGCGCCCTGGACGCCGATCTACATTGGCGTGACCTTCATGGTCCACCCCCTGCTGGGCCTCATCACGCTGGGCGGCTCCATCATTCTCATCTTCCTGGCGTGGCTGACCCATATCTCCACGCGCAAGCCGCTGGCCGAAGCCAATCAGGCGTCGATCGCGGCGGCTTCGTTCGCCAACAATCATCTGCGCAATGCCGAAGTGATCGAGGCCATGGGCATGCTGCCCGGCCTGCGCCAGCGCTGGTTCAACCAGCATTCTCGGGTGCTGGGCCTGCAGACGCTGGCGTCCGACCGCAACGCGCGCACCAGCACGGTAACCCGCTTCGTGCGCATTTCCCTGCAGTCGCTGATTCTGGGCGCCGGCGCGCTGCTGGTGATCGAAGGTTCGATCACGGCGGGGATGATGATCGTCTGCTCCATCCTGATGGGCAAGGCGTTGCAGCCGGTGGAACTGGCCATCGGTACCTGGAAGCAGTCCATTTCCACCCGCGGCGCCTACGAGCGCCTGGACGAAATGCTGGAATCCGCGCCGCCGCGCGGCGAAAGCCTGAGCCTGCCGCCTCCGCAGGGTGCACTGGCCCTGGAAAACGTCTTCGCGTCGGCGCCGGGTTCGCAGGCCACCATTCTGAAGGGGCTGACCTTCCAGATCCCGGCCGGCGACGTGGTGGGCGTAATCGGTCCTTCGGCATCGGGCAAATCCACGTTGGCGCGGTTGCTGGTGGGAGTCTGGCAGGCGCGCGCCGGCACGGTGCGGCTCGATGGCGCGGACATCTTCCAGTGGAACAAGGATGAACTCGGCCCCCACGTGGGCTATCTCCCCCAGGACATCGAACTGTTCGAAGGCACGGTGGCCGAAAACATCGCGCGTTTCGGCGAACCGAATTCCGGCCTGGTCATCAGCGCGGCCAAGCGCGCTGGCGTGCATGACATGATTCTGCGTCTGCCCCAGGGTTACGATACCCGTCTGGGGGTCGATGGCGCGTCGCTGTCCGGCGGCCAGAAGCAGCGCGTGGCGCTGGCCCGGGCCATTTACGGCAATCCGCGCGTGATCGTGCTTGACGAACCCAATTCCAATCTCGACGATGTCGGCGAAGCCGCGCTGGTCGAGACCGTGAAGGGGCTGAAAGCGGGCGGCGCGACGGTGATCCTCATCACCCATCGCATGAGTGTGCTGAATTCGGTTGACAAACTGCTGGTGCTGCGCGACGGTGTGCTGTCTCTCTTCGGGCGGCGCGACGAAGTGCTCCAGGCCTTGCGCCAGCAGCAGTTGCAGGCCGCCCAGGCCAGGGCGGTGGCGGATGGTTCGCCGGGCTCACCTTTACAGATCGTAGCCAAGGGTCAGGGTTGACATGGGTTGGTTCAGCAAGAAAACGGCATCGGATCAGGCCGGCGGCGAACGCGCGCTGGAACTGCCCGGCGAGCAGGTCGATACGAATTTCGGCGGGCCGCTGCGCTGGGGGCTGGGCGTGCTGATACTGGGTTTCGGCGGTTTCGCGGTATGGGCCGGCTTTGCGCCGCTGGATGCCGGGGTCCCGGCCGAAGCCACCGTGCAGGTGGCGGGCAACCGCAAGAGCGTCCAGCATCTGGAAGGCGGCACGGTCGACGAGATCCTGATCAGGGAAGGCGACATGGTCCAGGCGGGCCAGGTGCTGGTGCGTTTGAACCGCACGCGCGCTTTGGCTGAACAGGGCGTCGTGAGCACCCAGTACATCATCGCCAAGACCACCGAGGCGCGGCTGCTGGCCGAACGCGACGAACTGGCGGAAGTCGAGTTCGACCCCGATCTCAAGGCCCGCTTCAAGGACGACCCCCGCTATGTGCGGGCGGTGGCTTCGCAGCAGCGCCTGTTCCAGACGCGGCGCGATGCGCTGGAAGGCGAAATCGCCATTCTGCGCGAAAACCTGGCCGGCGCCGAGCAGCAGCTGCAAGGCCTGGAGCAGGTACAGAAAAGCCGCAAATCGCAGATCGCCTACATCAACCGCGAACTGACCGGTGTGCGCGAACTGGCCAAGGAAGGCTATCTGCCGCGCAACCGCATGTTCGAGCTGGAACGCGACGCGGCGCAATTGCAGGCGGCGCTGTCGAACGACGTGGTCGAGGCCGGCCGCACCCGCAACCAGATTGCGGAACTCAAGCTGCGCATTCTGCAGCGCAGCCAGGAATATCAGAAGGAAGTGCAGTCGCAGCTTTCCGACATTCAGAAGGAAGCCTCGGCGCTGGGCGACCGTCTGGCCGCCATCGATTACACGGTGCAGGAAACCGAGATCAGGGCGCCCATCGGCGGCAATGTGCAGAATCTGAGCATCCACACGGTGGGCGGTGTGATCGGGCCGGGCACGCTGCTCATGGAAATCGTGCCCACCGATGCTTCCTATCTGGTGCAGGCGCGCGTGCCGGTGCAGTCGATCGACCGCGTCTCGCCCGGGCTGGATGTCGACATCTCCTTCCCGGCGCTGAACCAGCGCATCATCCCGAACATCCCCGGCAAGGTGCTCACCCTGTCGACCGACCGGCTGGTGGATGAAGCCACCAACCTGCCGTATTACCTGGCGCAGGTCGAAGTCACCCCCGACGGTGCGGAAATGCTCAAGAATGAAAGCATACGCGCGGGCATGCCGGCGGCCGTGCTTATCCGGCTCGGCGAGCGTACCATGCTGAATTATCTGCTGAAGCCTTTCATGGAACGGCTGGACAGGTCGTTCAAGGAGCGATAACGATGCGTGCCGCCCTGCTTTGCGCCGTTCTGGGCCTGGTGATGCCGCCGCTGCAGGCCAGTGCGCAAACGCCGGGGGCGGGGCGCGCGCCGGCGGCGCAGGGGGTGGCCAACGGGGAATTCGATCTGGCTTCGGCCTGGCGGGCGGCGCTGCTCAACGACCCCACCTATCAGGCGGCGATCAGCGAGCGCGAGGCGGGGCAGACGAACCGCGCCATGGGCCGCGCCGGGCTGCTGCCGCAGGTGACGGCGTCGCTGGGGCGCACCCGCATGGACGGTACGCTGGAATCGCCCACGTCGGCGGGCACCGTCGCCACCGAAGACCTCGACTACATGGCCAAGACCAACGAGATCCGCGCGACGCAGCCGGTGTTCAACTGGAGCCGCATCGCCGAATACCGGCAGGGCCACGCGCGCGCCGACTACAGTCTGGCGGTGTTCGACACCAAGGCCAACGATACGTCCGAAAGGCTGGTGAACCGCTATTTCCAGACGCTGCTGGCCTACGAAAACGTGGTGCTGGCGCGCAACAATCTGCAGGCCAATGAAAAGCACATCGTTGCGGCGCAGCGCCGTTTCGACAGCGGCGAGGGCACGATCACCGATGTGCGCGAAACCAGTTCCCGGCGCGACCTGTCGCGGGCGGAACTGATACGTCGGCAGGACGCTCTGGTGGTGGCCCGGCGCGAGCTCCAGGAAATGGTGGGCCAGTCGCCCGACCGCCTGGCGGCGCTCACGCCCAAGTTCAGCCCGCGGCCGCTGAATCCGCCCGCGCTGTCCGACTGGATGGCGCTGGCAATGAAGAACAATGCCGAAATCCGCAGCGGCCAGGAAGGCCTGGTGGTGGCCGAACGCGAAATCGACCGCAGTTTCGGGGGTCACCTGCCGTCGGTGGACATCATCGCCGCGCGCCGCGTGGTCGAGCGCGAGAGCATTTCCACACGCAACCAGGACAGCGCCACGACCTCGCTGGGCGTGCAGGTGAGCCTGCCCGTTTTTTCGGGCGGGCTGACCAGCGCCCAGGTGGATCAAGCGCGCCACAACCGTGACCGGGCCGGGTCGGAACTGGCCGCCACGCGCGAACGCATCGCCGTCGAGGTCACCCGCCAGTACCAGGGGGTGGTCAGCGGCGCCGAACGCATCCGGGCACTGGAAGTGGCGGTGAAATCCACGGCCGAAGCACTGCATGCGGTCGAACGCGGCTATGAGGCCGGCACCCGCAGCGTGGTGGATATCCTTGACGCGCAGGAACAGGTGTACCGTTCGCAGCTTGAGCTGACCCAGGCCCGGCTGGAATACGTGCTGGCCCGCCTGATGCTGGCCGCCGCGGCCGGCGGCCTCGATTCTTCAGTGGTGGACGAGGTCAATCAGGATTATTTCAAATCGCAGCCCATCGATGTGCTGCGGGCCTCGCTGCCGCTGCCGGCGGTCAATGGCCAGGCGCCCCGGCTGGCCACGGCCACGCGCTGAGGCCGGAAAGAACGCCGGCGGCTGGCCGGCGTTCCGCTATCCACCGTTCATGAATGACGTTTTTTTGGCTTGAGCCGCTGCCGGCGGTAGCCGGGCGGGCGGCCCTTTGCGGGGGCCGCCCGGATGGCCGGCGGAGCCGCGCCTACTTGAAGTAGCGCGACAGTTCGTTCAAGAGCCCGTTCGGATAATTGGGAGAGGTCAGGGGAAGCAGCTGGTCGACGCTGTAGCTGACGTCCGCGTGGAATTCATGAAATACATACTGGCCACCCACCGTGCCTTCCATATAGAACCTGCCGGTATTCGATGAGCACAGCGAGCCGCCATAGGCGTTGATGCCGAAGGTGGATTCGCTGTTGTCGTTGGGCGAACCGCCGCGCTTCCAGTTTGAGTTCTGCCATTCGAAGATGGCGAAACCCTTGACCAGGGTGTTGGGGTTGTCATCCATGTAGCCGCGCACGGTGCCGGCCTGGCCCAGCACGGACTCGATCTTGTAATCCGGCGTTCTGTCGTAGCCGTAGGTGCCCAGTTCCGTGATCACCAGGGGCACACCCGGCTGAAGCGCGTCATAAGCCAGCAGAATGGTGTCGCGCAGGTCGTCCTTGAGCTTGAAGGTCTGCACGGAATTGTAGAAGCGGTTCTGGTAGAGATCCGGCGGCAGTTCATTGCGGAACCAGTTGTAGTACTTCTTTTCGTCGGCGGTGCTGACGGGAATGGTGATGTAGTGGTCGGGCGCCAGAGAGTGAAGCATGCCGGCGACCTGCAGGGCACGCGGAATCAGGGTGGTGTCGTCCATGCCGTACTTGGGCAGGTCGAGTTCGTTGCCCACGCTGAAGGAATGTACGGCGGGGTGGATGACACCGTTCTTCTTGGTGCTGTTGACGATCTGGGTCACGGTGTGCTGGATGTTGTCCCAGGGGCGGTTGTCGCCGTCCTGGGTCATGAAGTTGTAGTTCGAGACCGGGATGATCACCTTGATGCCCAGCGACTGCGCCTTGTCCAGGAAGGGAATGTGCCCGTCGCCGGCCGTGGTCCATTGGGTTGAGCCGCGCTGGTAGTTGTAGTCGTACAGGCGTACAAGGCTGATGCCGGCATCCGCCATGGTCTGCAGGTCGTTGCGGCCGCAGCTGCCCTGCTGGCCCCAAATCGCCTGGAAGTTGGCCGCCGTCATGTCGGAATCGAAGAAGGCGCCAGTGGGGTTGCTGTTGAACTGGGCAGGGATGGCCGAGTAAGCGACGCCGCGCCATTGCCGGTCGAAAACGGCGGAAGGCGTGCCGCGTTCGCCGGCGTCGACGAACAGTACGACGTTCTTGAGAATGGCGCTGATGTCGGGGATGCCGGGGCCGCGCAGGGGCACGGCGGCGAAGCTTACGCTATTGCTGGCGCCGTCGTAGACGGGGTCGCTGAGCGTCAGCGGCAGGATGTCGTAATCCCCCTGGCCGGGGTCGCCGGCCAGCGAGGCGTTCGGCGCCGAGTCCGCAAAGCGTTCCGGCCAGTAATTGATGAAATTGCCCACGGTTTCGAAATCGCCGCTGCGGGACGGCGCGTGGTTCATCCAGAAAACGTTCTCACTCACACCGTCCAGCTTCAGGCGGAAGCCGCCCTGCTCGCCGGCGACGATGGATGTCTGGCCCGCGTGCAGCGCAAAGGATGACCCCTCGGCGGACGGTTCCAGATTGTTGAGCAGGGTCAGCACGGGGACTTCAAAGCTGCCCAGAACATTGTCGGGATCGTCGATGGCCTCTGCGAGGCTCAGCGTGAATCGCAGCGTGGCCGCCTGCGCATCGTAGGCCACGTCGCGCACGGCGCCGAACAAGGCCCGCAGACCGGTGGCGTTGCGGTAGTGCAGCAGCGCATTGGGCGCCGTGTCGGCATAGACGCGCTGCCAGTTCGAGTTGATGAATTCCTGAGTGCTTTCGTCGCCGGTTTCACGGTCGGGCCGGTCGGTGTACCAATCGACCTCGGGTTCGACCCTGTTCAGGGTGATCGTGTATTCGTTGCCGTTGTTGCTCGCGGTGCTGCCGTTGCCGGCGGCGACTACGTAGAGGCGGTTGGAAATGTCGGCGGTGTCTGGCGGGTCGCCGGGGGCATTGGCCAGTGAGCCGCTGCCACCGCCATCACACCCTGATATGAGGAATGCAAGAGTTGCCAGTAACAAGCTGATGAATTTCATCTTCGTTTTCCTTATGGCGAAACTGAAACTTGCCTTGCGCCCTGTTTGCTGCGTCGAAGACGGATGTTCGGCACCTGGGCTCGCCGCGCCGCATTGCAAATCCACGCAATAGCGACGACTACCGCTGTGGTTTGAGCTTTGCCTGACAAGCCCATGCATCCGAATATCAATGCACGGACAGGACACTGTGGGCCCTGGCGCAGATTGGAAGGGGAGGGAAAGGTGATGATGCGTGAGGGCGGGTGTAAAATTATTACATGATCTTACGTTATCGGGTTCAACTAATTTGGCCCGGGCCGCCCGGATGCCGGGCGGGGCGGGCCGGCGTTTATTTGAAGTAAACCGACAGTTCATTCAGCAGCCCGTTCGGGTAACCGGGCCCGGTCAGGGGTACCAGACGGTCAACCTGGTAGGTTTCTTCGCCATGGAAATGCGCCCAGTTCCCGTCGGGGCCCGTCATGCCGAACACGCCGGTTTTCGAATGGCATATAACGTCGCCGTAGGCGTTGATGCCGAAGTTGGATTCGGCATTAATTGGCTTGCCACCAAGCTTCCAGTTGGAATTCTGCCATTCGAAGATGGCGAAGCCCTTGACCAAGGTGTCAGGGTTGGAATCCATGTAGCCACGCACAGCGCGGGCCTGGCCCAGCACGACTTCGATTTTATCGTTTATTATCAATCGACCTTGACCTGGCTCTCCCTCGTAGTGAGAAAAGCCCAGTTCGGTAATCACCAGGGGCACGCCCAGCCCGAGCTGGTCGTAAGGCCGCAGGATGTTGTTCAGCATGCCATCATGCTTCTGGAAAGCCTGCACCGAGTTGTAGAAACGGGTCTGGTACAGAGCGGTCGGCAATCTATCGCGGAACATCTCGTAGAACCTCTTTTCCTCCCAGTTGCTGATGGGGATGGTGATGTAATGGTCGGGCGCCAGCCCGTGCAGGAGCTTGGTGACCTCCAAGGCACGCGGGATCTGGGTTTCCCAGTTCATATTCTCGGACTTGGGCAGGTCGAGTTCGTTGCCCACGCTGAACGAGTGCACGGCTGGATGAATGACGCCGTTCTTCCTGGTGCTGTTGACGATCTCGGTGACCGTTTTCTCGATCTTGCCCCAAGGGTTGTCTCCGTCGCTCCGGAAGTTGTAGTTGGAGATCGGGATAATTACCTTGATGCCCAGCGATTGCGCCTTGTCGAGGAAAGGAATGTGCCCGTTGCCGGCCGTTTCCCATTTTTGCGAACCGCGCAGGTAGTTGTAGTCGTACAGGCGTATCAGGTTGATGCCGACATTGGCCATGGCCTGCAGGTCGTTGCGGCCGCAACCGCCTTTTTCACCCCAGAGGGCCTGAAAGTCGGCCGCCGACACATCAGAGTCGAAGAAGGGGTCGGGCTGGATAGGGGCGTTGATGTAATTGGCGGGAATGGCCGAGTAGGCGACGCCACGCCATTGTTGGTCAAATACGGCGGACGGCGAGCCGCGTTCACCCGCGTCGACGAACAGCACGGCATTCTTGAGCACGGCGCTGATGTCGGGGGTGCCGGGGCCGCGCAGGGGCACGGCGGCGAAGCTGACGCTGTTGTTGGCAGCGTCGTAGATGGGGTCGCTGAGCGTCAGCGGCAGGATGTCGTAATTCCCCTGGCCCGGGTCGCCTGCCAGCGAGGCGTTGGGTGCTGAATCCGCGAACCGTTCCGGCCAGTAATTGATGAAATTGCCCACGGGTTCGAAATCCGCGCTGCGGGATGGGGCGTGGTTCATCCAGAAGACCTCTTCATCCACACCGTCGAGAACCAGGCGGAAGCCGCCCTGTTCGCCGGCGACGATGGATGTCTGGCCCGCGTACAGCGCGAAGGACGAACCCTCGGCGGACGGCTCCAGATTGTTGAGCAGGGTCAGCACGGGGACTTCGAAGCTGCCTGCGCCGTTGGCGGGATCGTCGGCGGCTGCTTCCAGGTTCAGCGTGAATCGCAGTGTCTCCGCCTGTGCGTTGTAGACCACGTCGCGGACGGCGCCGAACATGGCCTGCACGCCGGCGGCATTGCGGTATTGCAGCAGTGCGTTGGGCGGGATACCGGCATAGACCCGCTGCCAGCTTGAGTCGATGAAGGCTTTGGTGTTTTCGTCGCCGGTTTCACGGTCGGGCCGGTCGGTATACCAGTCGACTTCGGGTTGGACTTTTTCCAGGGTGATCGTGTAGTCGCGGTTGCCGGCGCTTGCGGCGCTGCCGTTGCCGGCGGCGACTACGTAGAGGCGGTTGGAAATGTCGGCGGTGTCTGGCGGGTCGCCGGGGGCGTTGACCAGTGAGCCGGCGCCGCTGCCACCACCATCACACCCTGATAAGAGGAACGCAAAAGTTGCCAGTAACAAGCTGATGAATTTCATTTTCGTTTTCCTTATGGCGAAACTGAAACTTGCCTAGCGAGGGCCTCTGCGCGGGCTGGAGGGGTATTGCGAGGATGGTGTGACGGCGCGTGAGGGCGTGTGGAAGATTATTACATAAGTAAATGTTAGCGGCCTCATATTATCCCGTCCCGGACCGCGGGGCGGGAAACCACGCGGTTCCCCGGAAGTGGAGGTATGCGGAGCCGGTTCACAGCGGGGAAAGAGAGTCACCCATACCTGTCATTTCTGACAGTTTACAAATTATTTCAATTGATTTCATACTGAGTTGGAGTGGATGAATTCATCCATTGCGGGAAATCCTGAAAACAGAACTCGTATGGAGGCTTTATGAAGAAGCGTGCCGGATGGAGATTGTTGCTGGATGGGGGGCTGGGCGGCCTGGCGTTGGGGGGGATACTGCATGCGGCGCCGCTGCCCGACCTTGTGATTGCCACCGCCGACGATGCGCGGGCGTTCGCGGGCGATGCGCCTTTTGTCTTTGCCGGGCAGACGCTGACGGTGATGACGGACCTGGCCACGGATCGCGCCTTCGTGCTGGAACGCCTTGCGCCGGTGATCGTGGCGCCGGGTGCGAGCTTCGACCTGAATGGCGTGGTGTCGTCCTCGGGCGCGCCGGCCGCCGCCCCGCTGGAAAAGCGCGGCGGCGGCATGCTGGCGCTGACGGCGGGGAATGTCCACACCAGCAATACGGTGCTGCGCGAAGGCAGTTTGCGGGTGGGCGGCGATTCGGCTCTGGGGGCGGCGCTTTATACACTGGAGCAGCATGCGGGCACCGTTCTGCAGCTCGATGCGGGGGCGCGTATTTCCAACATGATCCAGGTGACGGATGCGCGGCCCGGCGACCAGTCATTGGCGGGTCTGGAAGGGCAGGCAGCGTGGCAGGTGGAATCCGGCACGGCCACTTTGAGCAACAATATCAATGCGCTGGTTCCCCTGCGCAAGACGGGCGCGGGCAGCCTGCGGGTGCTGGGTGCCGTGCAGACCGGCTTGCCGTTCTTCATCGATGGCGGCGCGCTGGCCGTGGACGGCCTGGTGACCGGCCGGGTGGAAGTGGGTTCCGGCGCGCGTCTGGAAGGCGCCGGCGAGCTGGCGGGGGCCCGTATCCATGCGGGCGGCATGGTGGCGCCCGGTGGCCGCGAAGCGGCGGCCACGCTGGCTTCCTGGGGCGGTTTTGTCTTCGAACCCGGCAGCCTTTACCACGTGAATGCCTATCCCGATGGCAGCGCCGATCTGCTTGAACTGATCGGCGAGGCGAAGCTGGACGGGGACGTCTGGGCCGAGGCCGGCGCGGGCGACTGGCAGCCCGAGAACCGTTACCGCATTCTGACGGCCGGCGGGGGGCTGGACGACACGCGGTTTGCCGGGGTGGGCGGCAATCTGGCCTTTCTGGATCCGGGGCTGGAATATGACGCGCACAACGTGTATCTGACTCTGACGCGCAACGATCTGGGCCTGGGCGACGTGGGCGAGACGCCCGACGACAAGGAAGTGGGGGACGTCATCGATCCGCCTGCGCCGGCGGAGCCTGTGAAACCGGTAAAACCGCCCAGGCCGGTGAACCCGCCCAAACCCGGGAAGCCTTCGCCTCCGGAACCGGTTGAGCCCGCGGGGCCGACAGCGCCCGCTGAACCCGTGGAGCCGCGGCCCGACGCCCCGGAACCCGATGCGCCGGTGCGGCCGCCGGCACCGCCCGAGCTCCGCGAGCCCGAAGAAACCGATCAGTCACGGGCGCCCTCCGAATCCGAACCTGAACCTGAACCGGCCGCGCTCGACGCGCGGCCGCTGAAGCCATTGCGGCAGGCCATGCTGGGCATGAGCCATGATCAGGCGCGTTCCGCTCTGCGGCAGCTCTCCGGCGGCTGGCATGCCTCAGTGCGCAGCTTCCTGCTGGAAGATGGCCGTTATGTGCGGGATGCCGTGCTGGCCAGCGGGCGGGATGCCTGGGAGCGTGCGGGCGATGGCCGGGAAGGCGGGAGCGGGGCCGGCGGGCACCATGGCGGCGGCGAGGGTCTGCGGACCTGGGCTCATGCCTACGCGGCCGCCGGCAAGCGTCTGTCGGCGGCGGGCGTACCGGCGGATCGCCATCACAGCCGTGGCGTCGTGTTGGGGCTGGATGCGCCGGCGGGTGCGCACTGGCGGCTGGGGGGTGTGTTCGCGGCCCAGCACGCGCGGCTGCGGCGCGACGAGGGGCGGGCCTCCGCCGGCCTGGGCAGTGTGCACACCGGTATCACCGCGCATGGCAATTGGAGCGGCATGCGGCTGACGGCGGCGCTGTTGCGCACCTGGCATCGGGTCGACAGCCGCCGCCGCGTGTCGGCCGGACCGCTGCGCGAGGTGCTGAATTCCACCTACACGGGCCGCAGCTGGCAGGCCGCGCTGGAACTCGCCCCCCATCTGCGCAGCCTGGGGGAATGGAGCGCATGGCTGCGCGGCAGCCTGGCCGCGCCGGTGGGCGGGGCGGAAGACGGCGCGGCCATGCAGGCTTCCGGCGGCGCCCGCATGGGGCCGTACCTGCGCTATGAGTGGGCCCGGCTGCGGCTGCCCGGGCATGAAGAATCGGGCGGTATGTCGGCGCATGCGGTGGAAGCCTCAGCAACCGGCACGCATGCGGCCACCCTGGGCTGGCGTGTGCGGCATGAGCTCGATTGGGACGGGCGGCCCCTGCGCCTGGACGCCGACGCGGGGTGGCGGCGGGTGCTGGGCGGCCATCAGGTGGCCAGCACCCAGCGCTTCCGGACGCCGGGCGGTTCTTCCGGCGATGCCGTGTCCGCCGCCTTCACTTCCGCCGGCCAGCCCCTGGCGCGCAATGCCCTGACACTGGGCCTGGGCGTGCGGGCGGAGCCATGGCGCAACGTGCAGGTGTCGGCGCGCTATTCGGGCATGTTCGGCGGCGCCCACCGGGACCACGCCGGCTGGCTGGACGCGCGCTGGGCGTTCTGAGGCCATGTGCCATTGCCGTTGGGGCAGCGGTGTGGTCAGCCGATCTGTTCCGCGTAGAGGTCGTATTCGTCGGAATCCGTGACGCGTGCCCGGATCATGTCGCCGGGGCGCAGTTCGCGGTCGGTATTGACGAACACGTTGCCGTCGATTTCCGGGGCGTCCGCGCTGGAGCGGCCGATGGGGCCGTCTTCGTCGATTTCATCGATGAGGACGTCGATTTCGCGGCCGACTTTCTGTGCCAGGCGGGCGGTGGAAATGGCCTGCTGGTGTTCCATGAAGCGTTCCCAGCGTTCCTGCTTCACTTCGTCGGGCACCGGGTCGGGCAGTTCGTTGGCGCGGGCGCCTTCCACGGGGGAATACTGGAAACAGCCCACGCGGTCGAGCTGGGCTTCGGACATCCAGTCGAGCAGGTACTGGAAGTCTTCTTCCGTTTCACCGGGGAAGCCGACGATGAAGGTGGAGCGCAGGGTGAGGTCTGGACAGGCCTCGCGCCACTTGTGGATGCGCGCCAGGGTGCGGTCTTCGAAGGCCGGCCGCTTCATGGCGCGCAGTATGCGCGGGCTGGCGTGCTGGAAGGGGATGTCGAGATAGGGCAGGACCTTGCCTTCCGCCATGAGGGGGATGACTTCGTCCACATGCGGGTAGGGATAGACATAGTGCAGGCGGACCCAGACGCCGAAGCGCGCCAGGGCCTCGGATAATTGCGTGAAGTGGGTCTTGATCGGGCGGCCGTTCCAGAAGCCGCTGCGGAACTTGACGTCGACACCGTAGGCGCTGGTGTCCTGCGAGATGACCAGCAATTCCTTGACGCCGGCCCGCACCAGGCGCTCGGCTTCGCCCATGACGTCGCCGATGGGGCGGCTGACCAGATCGCCGCGCATGGACGGGATGATGCAGAAACTGCAGCGGTGGTTGCAGCCTTCGGATATCTTCAGATAGGCGTAGTGGCGCGGCGTGAGCTTGATGCCTTGCGGCGGCACCAGATCGACATAGGGGTCGTGCCCGCGGTTGGGTGGGGCGGCCTGGTGCACGGCGCGCACCACCTGTTCGTACTGCTGCGGGCCGGTGACGGCGAGCACGGCGGGGTGGACTTCACGGATGAGGTTTTCTTCCACGCCCATGCAGCCGGTGACGATGACCTTGCCGTTCTCGGCGATGGCCTCGCCGATCGCTTCCAGCGATTCGGCCTTGGCGCTGTCGATGAAGCCACAGGTATTGACGACCACGACATCGGCGTTGTCGTATTCGGGCGTGATGGCATAGCCTTCGGTACGCAGCTGGGTAAGGATGCGTTCGGAATCGACCAGCGCTTTCGGACAGCCCAGGCTGACGAAGCCGACTTTGGGGGAACTCATGAATGACCTCGTTGAGCGGTGCGCTCTTTGTGAAAGATGATACGATTTTCCCTTTGTGGGTTTTGCGCTCGTGCAGGATACGCCTTCCCGGTCGGACCGGATTTCGCTTTCGGACACCTTGCTTGCCGCCGCGCAGAACGTGCAGGCCGTGCTGGCGGGCCGTTCGCTTTCCGACAGCCTGGCCGCCACGGCCGCGCCGCTGCGGGCCTCTGCCCAGGCGGTGTCGTTCCATGCCATGCGGCGCCTGGGAACCGCCACCGCGCTGCGTGAAATACTGGTGCCCCGCAAGCCGGCCAGCGCCTTGCTGGACGCCCTGCTGAAGGTTGCGCTGGCGCTGCTGGATACCGCCGTTGCCGCCGCGGGCCCTGACACCGTGGGAACGCCGGGCCGCGAAGTGCCGGTGTATGCGCCCCATACGGTGGTGGACCAGGCCGTGCGCGCGGCCAATGGCCAAAAAAAGCTGCGCCCCTTCAAGGGGCTGGTCAATGGCGTGCTGCGCCGCTACCTGCGCGAAAGACCGGTTATTTTAGCGCAGGCCATGCGCGATCCGGTAGCACAATACAATCATCCGGGCTGGTGGGTGGAACACCTGCAACAGGCTTATCCGTCGCAGTGGCGCGAACTGCTGGCGGCGGCCGACCGGCCCGGACCCATGGCGCTGCGCGTGAATACAAGGCGGGCCAGGGCCGACCAGGTGCTGGACGCCTTCCGCGCGGCCGGCATCCAGGCGGATTCTCCCATGCCAGACGCCATCGTGCTGGCCGAGCCCAGGCCGGTGCGGGCGTTGCCCGGCTTCGAGCAGGGCTGGTGGTCGGTGCAGGATCTTTCCGCCCAGTTGGCGGGGCGCTTGCTGCCGGTTGCCGACGGCATGCGCGTGCTGGACGCCTGCGCCGCGCCCGGCGGCAAGACGGCGCATCTGCTGGAAAGGGCGGATATCCGGCTCACCGCGCTGGATGCCGATGCCGAGCGCCTGGCCCGGGTAGGCGAAAACCTCGATCGCCTGGGGCTCAGGCATGCCGGCGTGGAACTGGTCCGCGCCGATGCGGCCGACCCAGGTTCCTGGTGGGACGGCGAGCCCTTCGATGCGATTCTGGCCGATGTGCCCTGCACGGCTTCCGGCGTGGTCAGGCGCCATCCGGACATCCGCTGGCTGCGGCGCGAAACCGACGTGGCGCACACAGCGGCCCTGCAGCGGCGCATCGTGGATGCGCTCTGGAAAACGCTGAAACCCGGCGGGCATCTGCTGTATGCCACCTGCTCCATCTTTCCGGAAGAGGGCGAGCGGCAGGCACAGGTTTTTGTGGGGCGCCATGCCGATGCGGTCAGGTTGAAGGCGCCGGGCCAGATTCTGCCTCTGCCCGGCAGGGGCGGCGACGGTTTCTTCTATGCTTTGTTTGCCAAGAAGGGATGACTCGTCAACAATGGCGTTTGTCTCCAATTTCTGCACGTATCGGTTCGTCATGTGGTTGCGGCGAGTGCTCCTTCCCGTCTTTCTGCTTTTTCTGGGCGCCGCGCAAGCGCAGGCTCTTGCGCCCGGAGCCTCTTTGCGCATCCAGCCGGAGCCGGTTCCCTGGCGGCTGTCCGGCGTGTCCGGCGTGTCCGGCACGGAAGGCTTCCGTTTCATAGGGGCGGTGGATGCCATTGGCGATGATCCCGCCAACCTGCCCTTCGGGCAGTTGCCCGGCCCTCCCCCGGCCGAGGCCGACGATGCTGCGGCCCCGGGCGCGGCGGATGCGCAGGCCGGCATTCATGGCGGCCCGCAGGTGCTGCGCATCGACCCGGTGCTGCGCGACGGGTGGCTGAACATCGATGCCGATGTGCATCTGCCCATATCGGGCGATCTGCGCCATTTCGCCGAGCGCGGGGTCACGCTGTACTTCACGGCCGATCTCGAAATCGTCAAGCCGAGGCGCTGGTGGTTCAACAGCGACGTGGTGAAGGAAAGGCTGACCTGGCGGGTGGTCTACAACGCCCTCACACGCCAGTGGCGCATCGGCACCGGCGATCTCACGCTGCCCGAGCCGTCGCTCGACGACGCCCTGTCACTGGTGCGCAATATCCGGGGCTGGGCGGTGGTGCCGGCTTCTGAACTCGATGTGGGTGAACACTATGTGGGCCGGCTTCGCGTGCGGCTCGATACTTCGCTGCTGGCGCGGCCGTTCCAGGTGGACGCCTTGAACAGCAGCGCCTGGGCGCTTTCGACTCCATGGAAAGACTTCAGCTTTTCGATCTCAGGCGACGCGCCCCCGCGCTAGTGCGCTGGACGTCGCGCATTGCGCTGATCGTCGCGGCGGTCAGCGCGCTGGCGCTGCTCGCTCTGCTGGTGTGGTCCACCGGCAGCGCTTCGCGGTTCGCGCAGCAGTACGATGTGCTGCTGCTGCTGAATGCGATTCTGGCCGTGGCCATGCTGTCGTGGGTGGTGGTGCTGGGCGCGCGCCTGCTGCGGCAGCTCAAGCGGCGCCAGTTCGGCGCGCGCCTGACATCGCGCTTCGCCCTTTATTTCACCCTGATCGGCATTCTGCCCGGTGCGCTCATCTATGTGCTGTCGGTGCAGTTCATGTCGCGGTCCATCGAATCGTGGTTCAACGTGCGGGTGGACACGGCGCTGGAAGCGGGGCTGAATCTGGGCCGGGCGGCCCTGGATACGCAGCTGAACGACCTGAATGCCCGGGCGCGCGGCATGGCGGCGCGCCTGGCCAATGGCAACGACACGGACATGACGCTGGTGATAGGCAGCCTGCGCGAAAGCAGCGGCGTGTCGGAAATCATGGTCTTCACCGGCAACGGCCGGCTCGTGGCGTTTTCATCCACCGATTTCGGGCAGTTGCTGCCCGATCTGCCGCCGGCCAACGTCATGAATCAGCTGCGGGTGTCGCGCGCCTACTCGGCGGCCGAGGCGCTCGACCCGTTGTACACCCCCGTGGCGGAGGACGACGGCGCCGCGCCGCCGGGCGGCCTGCAACTGCGGGTCGTGGTGCCCATCGACGGCATGAACCGCTATGCGCAGGTGCTGGGCGTGGCGCCCGACACCCGCTGGCTGCAGGTGATCGAGCCGGTTCCCGAACTCATCGCGCGCAATGCCAACCAGGTACAGGAAGGTTTCCGCGACTATCAGGAACTGGCGCTGTCGCGCCTGGGCCTGCGCAAGCTCTACGGGATTACGCTGACCATGGCCCTGCTGCTGGCGGTGTTCGCCGCCGTGGTGGCGGCTCTGGCGATTTCGCGGCGGCTGGTGCGGCCGCTGCTGGCGCTGGCCGGCGGCACCCAGGCGGTGGGCGTGGGCGACTACCGGCCGTTGCCCGAGCCGCCCCGCAAGGACGAAGTCGGCCAGCTCACCCGTTCCTTCAATGCCATGACCCGCCAGCTCGACGAGGCCCGCAAGCAGGTGGAAAGAAACCGCCAGCAGCTGGAGCGCAGCAATGTCTATCTGGAATCGATCCTGGGCAATCTGTCGTCCGGCGTGCTGGTGTTCGACGAGAACTTCCGGGTCGCCATGTTCAACCAGGGCGCCCAGTCTATTCTGCGCGCCGATCTGCGCTCGGTGAAGGGCCGCCCCCTGGAAACGGTCGAGGCGGCCTTCGCCCTGTCGCAGTTGATCCGCCAGGCGTTCACGGCGCATGCGGCGGTGGAATCGGAACGGCCCTATTGGCAGCAGCAGTTCGAGCTGGAAGTGTCCGGGCACGATGAAATGGCGCGCCAGCATATGGTGACCATCCTGGCGCGTGGCACCGAACTGAAGGTCGCCGGGCGGGGTAACGGCTATCTGGTGGTCTTCGACGACATCAGCGAGGTCATTTCAGCCAACCGGACGGTGGCCTGGGGCGAGGTCGCGCGCCGCCTGGCGCACGAGATCAAGAATCCCCTGACACCGATCCAGCTGTCGGCCGAAAGGCTGGCCATGAAGCTCGCCGACCGCCTGAATGAAGACGATGCGGCCATGCTGCAGCGGTCCACCAATACCATCGTGAACCAGGTCGCGTCGCTGAAGAAGATGGTGGATGATTTCCGCGAGTACGCGCGCACCCCGCCGGCCCAGATGCAGCCGGTCGACATGAACGAGCTGATCGGCGAGGTGCTGACCCTTTACGGCTGGGACCCGGTCGAAGGCATGGTGCGCGGGCACGGCCAGAAGGTGTCCCTGCTGGTGGACTTCGACCCGGGGCTGCCCCTGGTCGAGGGCGACGTGACGCAGCTGCGCCAGGTGATCCACAATCTGCTCGCCAATGCGCATGACGCCGCCGTACAGGAACACACGCCCGCCGAGGCCGCCATCCAGGTGCGGACCAAGCTGGTGCAGGCACGGCCGGCCGATGGGCAGGAGCATCTGGCGGTGCGGATCACAGTGGCCGATAATGGACCCGGCTTTGCGCCGCAGGTGGTCGACCGGGTTTTTGAACCCTATGTCACCACCAAAGTGACCGGAACGGGGTTGGGGCTTGCTATAGTGAAGAAGATCGTGGAGGAGCACGGCGGCAGCATCGACCTTGCCAACCGCCGCGAAGGAGGGGCGCGCGTCTCGCTGCTGCTGACGCGTCTTGCCAGGCCTGTGCCGTCTATGGACGTAGCCGTTCAGGCAAACGATAATGCGGAAAAATAGTTAGGTGACGCTTTATGGCCAGAATTCTGGTTGTTGATGACGAAATTGGGATTCGCGAGCTCTTGTCCGAAATTCTGTATGACGAGGGCCATTCGGTCGAACTCGCGGAAAACGCCGCGGAAGCCCGGGCCGCCCGATTGCGCTACCGGCCCGATCTCGTCCTGCTGGACATCTGGATGCCCGACACCGACGGCGTCAGTCTGCTGAAGGAATGGGCCGCGCAGGGCCTGCTCGACATGCCGGTCATCATGATGAGCGGGCACGCCACGGTCGATACCGCCGTCGAAGCCACCCGCATTGGCGCCGTCGACTTCCTTGAAAAACCCATCACGCTGCAGAAGCTCCTGAAGACGATCACTACGGCGCTGGTTCGCCCGTCGAACGCTTCATCGCCGCCGGCGGGCGAACCGCAGCGCGGCACCCTGGCCGGCGCCGCGGGCGCCGCGCCGGCCGCGCAGCACAGCACGGCCATCGAACCGCCGGAAGCCTCGTCCGATCACAGCAGCTCGCCGCTGAACGCCATCTCGCTGGACCAGCCCCTGCGCGACGCGCGCGATGAATTCGAGCGCATCTATTTCGAATACCATCTTGGCCGCGAGAACCACAGCATGACGCGGGTGTCGGAACGCACCGGCCTGGAACGCACCCACCTGTACCGCAAGCTCAAGCAGCTGGGCATCGACGCATCGCGCCGCCGGAATCTGGCGTCTTCGTCTTCCTGAACGCCACGGCAGCCAGCCCGGCCATCAGGCTTGCATGGCGGCGCCCTGGCGGGGCCGGATATGGTTGGGGTTTTACCGAAACAGGCAGGTGGCTTGGGGCATCATGGAAATGATGCTCCCATGTACCAGATCACCGTGAATTCAATCCAAACACGGGAACTTTCCTGCCTCTGCCGATGCGTACGAACTGAACGGCAACGGGTTCGCCAATAGCAGCCTGCTCAATGGAGCATTCCACGATATTGGTCAGCATAACAGGGCCTTCTTCGAGGGTTATGTAAGCAACGATGTACTGCTCGCCGCGCCATCTGAGAGCGCTGGAAGCGTAAATGTGTCCTTGGCCCGATGCTTTCCGCCAGACGATGTTTTCAGCGTGGCAATGGGGGCAGAAGCTTCGTGGATACCAATGTGCGTTGCCGCAGCTCGTACATCGGGGAAGCAGCAGACAATCACGTTCCGAAGCCTCCCAGAAAGGTAAGGCCCTCGGATGAGCAACCACATACGGATCACTTTGAAACAGATCGTTTTCAGGCATGATCTCAAACCCTCTCCAGTATTACGGTAGCATGGCCGTGCCCGCTGCCTACTGAGCCGCCCGGCCCGCAGGCTAATGCAATATCACAATCGGGAACCTGAACAGCAGAATGTGCTTCACCTCTTAACTGACGAACAGCTTCCATGATTTTGATCATGCCGCCGCGGTTGCTGGGATGATTGTTGCACAGACCGCCTCCGTCAGTATTGATGGGTAGGGAACCTTGCCCTGAGATCAAGTTTCCGTTCTCGACGAACTTGCCACCTTCCCCTTTTTTGCAGAATCCCAGGTCCTCTATTTGTATGAGCACCATAATGGTGAAGTTGTCATAAATCGACGCGTACTTGATATTATTGACGTTTATGCCGGCTTCCTGGAATGCGATGGCGCCAGACCGCGAAGCCCCTGATGTCGTCAGATCTGGTTTGCCACCATTTTGTGTATAGATGGTTTCCCCGCAACCCAGTACACGCACCATGGGCTTATCGAGAGTCTTTGCTATTTCGGGGCTGACCATGACAAGTGCGCCGCCACCATCGCTTATCACGCAGCAATCCAGCCGGCGGAGGGGATCGGCAACTATCGGTGAGCGCAGCACGTCTTCCAGTGTCACCGGCTTGGGGTACATGGCATGTGGATTGTGCTGAGCATGCCTGGACGCGGCTACACGTATCCAGGCCAGCTGCTCGGCGGTCGTACCGTATTCGTATGCATGGCGTTGAGCCATCATGCCATACAGCGTGGTGATGACAGGGTTGTAGGCTCCATCCCAAGGCATGTCTGGCCGATCCGGGTCTCCTGGCCGTGGTACGGTTCCCGTTGCTTGGCCTTCGCTGCGCGGGCGTCCCGCCTGGGTTATCAATGCCACGGAACATTTCTTCATTGCTATGGCTTGAGCGGCGTGCGACACATGCATCAAGTTTGAACATCCTCCGGCATCCGTCGTATCGACGTGTCGCAGCTTGAGATTCATATAGTCGATGAGCCAGCTGGCATTTGAACCGGGAATGTCTCGTCCGCCGAAGAACCCGTCAACATCGGAAAAACTCAGCCCGGCATCCCTAAGGGCTCCCCGTGCGCACTCCATGTGGACTTCGGCTGTGGATCTGTCTGCTATGACGCGCATGGGATGCTCGTATATGCCAGCAATACAGGCCGTTTGCTTCATTGTGCTTGTCTCCTAGTAGTCAAGTGTTGCACCGGAGATCTGGACAATACCTGACCATCTTTCAATTTCATTGGCGTGGAAATTCTGGATTTCATCATTGGTGAGGGATTGCATCTCTTTTAGGTCATCGATACCGATGTCGTGAAGCTTTGATATGAAACCCGGGTCGACGGCTACTTTGCGGGATGCATCGCGTAACCGGGTCAATGTTTCATGCGGTGTGCCTGCCGGTACCGCCAGCCCATACCAGGCGTTCAAATCGAATTGCGGATATCCCAGCTCGGCCAATGTTGGAACGTCAGGCAGCGCAACAGTGCGTTTTATTCCTGTCGCACCCAGAGCCTTGAGCTCACCTGATGAAACCAACCCTCCAACGTTCGCCGGAGGATAAAACATGAAGTCCACCCTGCCGGCCAGTATGTCCGTCATGGCCGCCGCGCCGGATTTATAGGGAACATGGAGTGTTTCTATTTCGGCGGAAGAGTTGAGAAACGCGGAAGACAGATGATTGAGCTGCCCTGGCCCCGTCGTGGCGTAAGAGATTTTCCCCGGGTTCTTCTTCGCATCGGAAATCAACTCTTCCACCGTATCCCATTTGGATTCTTTCCGGACAATGAGGACGAGTGGTGTTTGGCTGAAGATTGTAATGGGCTCGAAATCATCGATCGGGTCGTACGAAAGCCCCTGTTTCTTGAACAGCTCGGGATTCACAGCGGAAGGCCCGAGGTTGGTAAGAAGAACTGTGTAGCCGTCCGGGCGAGAACGCGCGGCGTGGTTGTACGCCACCGTTCCACTGGCCCCGCCCCTGTTCTCGATGACAATGGGCTGTCCAAGCTCGGTACTGAGAAACTCCCCAAGCAGACGGCCGACAATGTCCGAGAAAGAAGCCGGCGGCGCCGGTACGACCAAGGTAACTGGTTTGTCCGGATATGCCTGAGCCTTGAAACCAAGGAAAAGGGTGATGAGCAAGGCGCTTGATAGCATTCTGAGAAACTGCGCAGCTTTCATGTGTGTCTCCTCCGTTTTGCATGTGGGTGCTATTTACTTGTTGTTTCCCATTGGTATGTGCATTGATGGTCAGTTCACGTTGCGTTCGGTATCTTCCCAGTAGGCAGCACGCATTGCCTTCTTGTCCGGCTTTCCAAGCGGGGTGGTGGGGATGCGACTGACGAAATCGATGGATTTCGGCGCCAGGATGGAACCCTTCATGCGTTTTACATAAGCGATGATTTCCCTTCCGTCCGTCGGCTGGCCGGGGCGCGGAACGACAAGGGCTTTCACCGCTTCTCCCCACGTTGCATCGGGAACGCCGATGACTGCTACGTCGGCAACGGACGGATGCATTGCGATGATGTCTTCGACCTCTTTGGGGTAAACGTTGAATCCCCCGGAAATAATCAGGTCTTTCTTGCGATCGACAAGGAAGTAATAGCCTCTCTCATCACGTCGAGCGAGGTCTCCGGAATGAAGCCACCCCCCTTGCATGGCCTGTGCGGTAAGTTCGGGCTCATCCCAATACCCCACCATAACGAGCGGCGTGCGTACACAGATTTCGCCGATATCTCCTGGCATCACTTCGCAGCCATTCTCATCGAGCAAACAGATATTCACCCCGAAATATGGACGCCCGGCGGACGATAGGCAACTGTCATCAAGATGGTCCGTCTCGTCCAGGAAAAGCAATGTGCTGGGGGCTTCACTTAAACCGTAGTGTTGAATCAGGACGGGACCCAACAGATCGCGCGCTTCTTTGAGACGGACTGGTGAGATGGGCGAGGCACCGTACATGACCATCCGTAAATTGTCGTAGCTGGTTTGCCTGGCACGTAGGTGATCCAGCAGTTTATAAAGCATTGTTGGCACTACATATAGGGCGTTTACTTTTCCGGTTTCCAGGGCGTCAAAAACATCATCTTCATCGAAGCCGTTGTGAAAAAAAACCGTTCCACCCTGAGACATCACTGGAACGATCAACTGGCCGGCGGCGTGCGACATCGGCGAGGCACAAAGATAATTGATGCCTCTCCAGTCGTGTGCGGCCATGCGAAGCATCGCGTTCATTGCTATTGAATGGCTGGAGGCCATTACCCCTTTGGGCTTTCCCGTGGTGCCGCCTGTGTAAATAAGACGGACCACGTCGTCTGGCACACTAATGACGCGGAACTGTTGTCGGTCAATGGGCGAATCGTAGTCCCAAAGACATTCCACACCCGATCCGGTATCGTGGCTCAGTATGGTAAGACAGTTGTCCAGGCGTTCATTCAAGGCCAGCGCACGTGCTGTGAAAGCGCCGTCTACGATAAGAAGGCGTGCTTTGCAGCTTTTCAGGATGTACAGTTGATCTTCCAGAGACCCGGAGAAATGAGGGGCAACCACTATATAACCGGCAATGTAGCAGGCTGCTACGGCCGCAAATGCTTCGGAGCGATTGGTGGTCAGGTGCATGATACAGTCGCCGCGTTGCGCTCCGTGATCTGCAAGCATATACATGGCTGTTTGAATGCGGTCACGGAGTCCGGCATATGTCATTTCCGCCCCATCCGGGTTGACCAGGGCGGTCTTTTCGCCATGCCGGTCCAAGGCATGCAAAATTAATTCGCCAATTCCCGGGCCGGCATGTATGGTGTTCATGTTCATTCTGGCAGAAGATTTTGTCTGGATGATTCATATTATTGTTCTTGAATAAATTCTGGAAATGATTTTTTTCACTATGGGGCATCGATATGATCGATGTTGAGGGAAATGGAACTCAGGCATCTCCGTTATTTTCGTGCTGTTGCCGAAGAAATGAGCTTTACGGCGGCGGCAAGGCAAATGCATGTAACGCAGTCCACGCTGTCTCATCAGATCAAACAGCTGGAAGCCGAGATTGGCCAGCGGCTGTTCGACCGCACGGCGCAGAAGCTCGTGCTTACATATGCGGGGGAGATGCTCCTCGGGACAGCGCTGCGTGTCCTTAACGAAGTCGAAGAAAGTCTTATCGGCCTGCGCACTCATTCCGCGACGAGATTGCAGGAGATACGGGTTGGAACCACACAAACGATCAATACGCACATCATGCCCGCCGCCCTTGAAACATTCATGTCGCGCTACCCCGCGACATCCTTGATAATCGAGGAATTCACGCACGACGGGGTCGCGGATAATGTCGCGTCAGATACGCTGGACGTCGGGATCACGTCTTTGCCCACCGCTCTTCCGGGACTGGATGTCGAGATACTGGGCGTGGACGAATTGGTGCTTGCCGTGAATCCGCTGCACAGGCTGGCGAGGCAGCGCAAAGTCCGGATGGTCGAGCTTCACCGTCAGGAAATGGTTCTGCATACTCGCCGGTATGCCACCAGGCAGCTTCTCGACACGCTGTTTTCGCGTGTGGGAGCGAGGCCCATCGTAAGGGTTGAATCCGTATCCAGCTCGCTGATGCTGGATATTGTCCGGCGAACACAATTGTCCACGATTGTGTCGCGGGCGGCCCTGAATCACCGGAGCGACCTGGTCGTCCTTCCTTTGAGCAGCCCTGCTCCAGAGCGTGCCATGGGATTGATCTGGCCCTGTGATAAACCTAGAAGCCCCGAGCTGGATGGCTTTGCCACCATCGTCCGGTCCGTGGTGGCGGGTTTCGCCCGAAAGAAGTCCGGATTCCGGCTGCCTTGAATGGCCTGATCGCATCTTTCAGTTCAAGCCGGAAGGACGGGGTCTTCGCGCGTGCTTCTATTTCCTGTCTTCGGGCGCCGGCTCTCCGGGTTCCCGTGGCCTGACCGTGGGCCTGTTGCCGTCCGGCCGGCCGCGGCCGATGGCGCTGACAGATACGCGGGTTTCGCCGCGCGGGCCGCGCAGCGAGGTGCCGCGCCAGGCATGGCCGTAGGCCACTTCCAGGTTCAGATGGATGGTGCCGTCCATGCCGCGCTGCTGCTCCAGCGCATCCAGCAGGCGCTGATGCCAGGCGCGCCCGGGCAGGCCGGCGCGCCGCCCCGGGTTGGGGTTGCCGCCCAGCAGATGCACGTCGGCCAGCAGTTTTTCGGCGCTGCGGTAGGTCAGTGTGATGATTTCCTGGTCCATGACGGGGTCGGAGAACCCCCGTTCGATCAGCATGTCGCCGAAGTCGTGCATGTCCACATAGGGCGGCGTCGCGGTTTCCAGCCCGGCGGTTTCCAGCGCCTTGCGCAGTTCGGCCTGGGTGCCCGGCCCCAGGCACGAGAACATGACCAGGGCATTGGGCTTGAGGATGCGGCGCCATTCGGTCAGGACATCATGAGGCGCGGGATGCCAATGCAGGGCCATGTTGGACCAGACCAGGTCCAGGCTTTCCGGGGGCAGGCCGCTATCGGCCAGGTCGGCCTGCACGAAATTCACCGGCAGCATGGGCTTGTTGCGCAGGCGCTGCCACAGCCCGGGCCTGGACTGGAAGCGCTGCCGGGCGACGGCCAGCAGCGCGGGGCTGCTGTCCAGCCCGGTGTAGTCCATTTCCGGGTAGCGCACCCGCAAGGGTTCGATGGCGTGGGCCGCGCCGCAGCCGGCGTCCAGAAGTTTGCCCGGGCTCACCCGGATGTAGCCGAGGCGGTGGAGCATGCGCGTGGCGATTTCGCCATACAGGAACTGAGCGTCATCCAGCGGCGCGCGCCGGTCGAATTGCAGGCGGACGTGGCGGGCGTCTATGGGCAGGGAAGAAGGCTGTGACATCTGCGTGAACAGTCACTGGCGCCGACGGGCGCCAATATGCTGAGATCGGGTGTCTCGTGACGGGAAACCTTCATTATGGCCTATCTGAAAACGCTGCGCGAATTCCGTTCATGGCTGTCCGTTCTGCGGGATCGCCTGCCGCTGGCCTGTCTGCTGTGCCGGAGCAGGGCGCGGGGCGGGTTGTGCGCGCACTGCCGCCAGGCCGTGGGCGCTTCCATGGACACTGGCGGCGGGCGTTGCGGGCGTTGTGACCTGCTGCTGCCGCCCGGTCGTTGTGCCGATTGCCCGGATTGCCCTGATTGCCGGCATTTGTCGCCGGCCCTGGAGCGCGTGACTGCGGCCTTCGATTATGCCTGGCCCGGCGATCTGCTGGTCCAGCGGCTCAAGCCGCAGGGTCGGTTTTCCTGTGCGCCTGTGCTGGCGAGCCTGCTGGCCGCCCGCTGCCGCGCCTTGCGGGCCCGGCCCATGGCGCCGCCCTTCTGGTGCGAGCACAGCACTCTGGTGACGGCGGTGCCGGCCGGCCCCCGCTCGCTGGTCTTGCGGGGCTATAACCCGGCGGGGGAAGTGGGGCGGGCGCTGGCGCGCCGTTTGAAGCTGGAATGGCGGCCCGGTCTGGTCCTGCGCGATCGGGACGGCAGGGACCAGAAAGGCCTGGGCCGGAATGCGCGGCGCCTTGAGGTGCGGGGCCTGTACTACTGTTCCGGCGGCGTGGCGGGCAGGGAAGTGCTGATCGTGGACGATGTCATGACCACCGGCAGCACCCTGAGTGTGATTGCCGATGCATTGAAGGAGCAGGGTGCCGCGAAAGTATGGGGCGCGGTAGTGGCGCGTACGCCGGCGCGCTTGTGAAAAGGGCGTTCATGATGGATGAATATGGGCCATTCTATAACGCTAAGTATGATACTCTTCATTGAGGCCTTGCATGAGGATATTCAAGAATGCCTGGTTCGAACGATTTGCCCGTAAAGAGGGCATATCGGATACCGCACTGATACAGGCAATCGTTCGCGCCGATTACGGCCTGATTGACGCTAACTTGGGAAGCGGGGTGATTAAGCAGCGTGTGGCGCGTCCGGGGCAGGGAAGGTCGGCTGGTTGGCGAACGATCGTGTTGTACCGTGCACGGCAACGAGCTTTCTTCGTTTATGGATTCTCAAAGAGCAGGCGTGCCAATATCGAGGCTGATGAAGAGGCGGTCTTCAGGAAAGCGGCGTCCTATGTGCTTGGCCTGTCAGACTGGTATTTGACCGAGCTGATGATTAAAGGAAAGTTTCTGGAGATCGACCATGGCGAAGAAGTATCGGAGTGAAGCCACTGCGGCCATCCACGAGACTATGGAAGCGCTGCATGAGGTCGGCGCCGTCGGTAAGCAAACAATGCGTGAGTTCGACGAGTCGTGCCTGACGCCGGTATTACCCATGTCGCCAGAGCGTATCCGTGCTTTGCGCGAGCGCGAATGCTTGTCTCAACCGGTGTTTGCCCTTTACCTGAATGTAAGCAGGAATCTCGTTTCCGATTGGGAGAGAGGCCTGAGAAAACCCGGTGGGCCGGCTTTGCGTCTGTTGACCGTCGTTGAAAAGAAAGGCATCCAGGCGATCGCCTGACCGTTCCCGGGGATCGCCTGGTGAATCGACGGGTGGGGCGGCGAGAGGCGATAATCGCTCGTTTCTTCCTTGCAGCGCCGTCTTCACACCCCCATGTTCCACATCGTTCTCGTTTCGCCGGAAATCCCGCCCAATACCGGCAATGTCATCCGCCTGGCCGCCAATACGGGCGCTTTTCTGCATCTGGTGCGTCCGCTGGGTTTCGAACTGGACGATGCGCGTCTGAAGCGGGCGGGGCTGGACTATCACGAATGGGCACGCATGCGGGTGCATGACACGCTGGAAGCGGCGCTGGCGGCCGCGTGCGCGCCGGTGGAACGCTGTTTCGCGATGACGACGCGCGGGGCGCGTTCGTTCGCGGGCGTGGCGCTGCGGGCGGGTGATGTGTTCGTGTTCGGGCGGGAAACCGCAGGCCTGGCGGATGAGGAACTGGCCCGTTTCGGACCCGGCCAGCGGCTGCGGCTGCCGATGCGGCCCGGCCAGCGCAGCCTGAATCTGTCGAATGCCGTGGCCGTGACAGTGTTCGAGGCCTGGAGGCAGGCGGGGTTCGAGGGCGCGGTTTAGCGGTAGCGGCCGGTCGATGTGCGCCGCGGCGTTCTATGAACCCATCGGCGCCAGCCCCACCGCGCGGGATTTTTCCCGCGCCCGTTCTCCCTCAGTCCAGCGTCAGCCCCAGTTTTTCTATGATGGCGTCCAGCTTGGTCTTTTCGCGCCGGATCATTTCCTCGGCTTCGGCAGGTGTGGTGGGGGCCGCGGTGAAGTACAGCGTGGCCATTTTTTCCTGGACGGAAGGCATGGCCAGCACTTCGAGCACATTCTTGTTCAGTTCGTCGACGATGTCCGCCGGCGTGCCGGCGGGCACGAACAGGGCGTCCCAGGAAATCGATTCAAAGCCGGGGTAGCCCTGCGAAGCGACGGTGGGCAGGCCGGGCAGGACGCTGCTTTCTTCCAGGCTGGTGATGCCCAGCGCCTTGAGCTTGCCGGCGTTGACCTGCGGCATGGCCACGCCCGGCACCATGAAGCCGGCGTGCACGTCGCCAGCGACGATGGAGGTGATGACCTGAGGGAAGCCGGTGTAGGGAATCTGCAGCAGCGAGATGCCGGCTTCCTGTTCGAGCATGGCCATGCCCAGGTGCGACGAGCTGCCCGGGCCGACGGTGCCGTAGTTCAGTTCGCCCGGCCGTGCGCGGGCGCGCTCGACGAACTGCGGGACGTCGTCGGCGGGGGCGGCGGCCGGCACCACGAGAACGTTGGGGCTGGTGCCCACCATGCTGACGACCTGCAGATCTTTTTCGGGATCGTAGCCGAGGGTGGTCTTGTAGAGGGTGGGCGCGGTGACGATGGGGCCGTTGATGGTCAGCAGGATGGTGTAGCCGTCGGGCTTGGCCTGCGCGACCTGGCGGGTGCCGATATTGCCGCCGGCGCCCGGCTTGTTTTCCACCACGATGGGCTGGCCCAGCTTCTGGGCCAGCGGTTCGGCAACCATGCGCGCCAGCGTGTCGGGCGAGGAGCCGGGCGGGAAGGGGACGACCATCTGGATGGGGCGGGAAGGCCAGTCGCCGGCCTGGGCCCAGGCGGGGGAAGCCAGCAATGCGGCGGCGATGCCGAGCGCGGACAGATTCAGGCGGCGGCGGATGGCGAAATGGCGGGCCATGAGGCTTTCCTTGTTCAATGATAAGAATTCGGGGATTCCGGACGCGAATCGCGCGCCAGCAGGGCCGCGACGGCTTCCCGGGGCGGCAGGCCTTCGAAGAGCACCTGGCAGACGGCCGCCGTGATGGGCAGTTCGATGCCCCGCCGGGTACCCAGGGCCAGGGCGGCGCGGGCGCAGCGGACGCCTTCGGCGGTCATGCCGCCGGCCAGAACGTCGTCGAGCTTGCGGCCTTCGCCGATGGCCAGCCCCACCTGGCGGTTGCGCGACAGCGGGCCGGTGGCGGTGAGTACCAGATCGCCCAGGCCGGTAAGGCCCTGGACGGTTTCGGCCAGGCCGCCGAGCGCGCAGGCCAGGCGCTGGATCTCGGCCAGGCCGCGGGTGATGAGGGCGGCGCGGGCGTTGGACCCCAGGCCCAGGCCGTCGGATATGCCGCAGGCGATCGCCATGACGTTCTTGAGCGCGCCGCCGACTTCCACACCCGTGACATCCTGGCTGGTATAGATGCGGCAGTGGCTGCCATGCAGGGCGTCGAGGACGATGGAGCCGGTGGCGGGATCGTCGCTGGCGATGGTCAGGGCGACGGGCAGCCCGCGGGCGACTTCCAGGGCGAACGAGGGGCCCGACAGCACGCCCAGCGCCACGCCGGGCAGGCCACCGAGCGCGGCGCCGGCCACTTCGTGCGGCAGCTGGCCGCTTTCTGGGTGTACGCCCTTGCAGGTCCAGACCACGTGCACGGTGGGATGGCGGCGGGCGGCCAGGTGCCGGGCCAGCCGCTGGCAGGTTTCATCCATGCCGGCCATGGGGACGCCCAGAATGACCAGCGCGTCGGCCGGCGCGGTGCTGATGTGGCTGATGAGGGCGTCGAAATCGCTGGTGGCCCTCAGAGAGGCGGGCAGGTCGATGCCTGGGAGGTAGTGCGCGTTGCTGTGCCGCTGGTTGATTTCGGCCGCGCTGTCGGGCCGGCGGGCCCAGATCAGCGTGTCGGCCTGCCTGCAGGCCAGCGCGGCGAGCGCCGTGCCCCAGCTTCCGGCGCCCAGTACGGCAACGCGTGTCGGCGAGGCGGCGCTCATGTCGGCATCAGTTCGTCTTGGCGCCAGGCGGGACGTACAGGCCCGAGTCGGACGCCTGGGGCTGCTGCTGCTTTGCCAGTTCGGCGACGCGCTGCTCGTAGAGCGCCTGGAAATTCACTTCGGCCAGATGGAGGGCGGGCAGTGACGTGCGGGTGATCGCATCGGCGACGTTGGCGCGCAGATAGGGATAAAGCATGGTGGGGCAGACGATGCCCAGCAGAGGGTCGAGCTGTTCGTCAGGGATGTTGGCGGCTTCGAAAATGCCGGCCTGGGTGGCTTCGACCAGGTAGAGCACCTTGTCGTTGATGCGAGTGGTGACGGTGGCGGTGACGCTGGTTTCGAAGACGGTTTCGGCCAGGCGCTGGCCACCGACGTTCAGCGACACTTCGACCGTGGGGCCTTCCTGTTCGAGAAGAATCTGCGGTGCGTTGGGCATCTCGAGCGAGAGATCCTTGAGGTAGGTGCGCTGCAGTGCGAAGCTGGGCGCCTTGTCCTGGCTGTTGGGTTGTTCGGCCATGAATCTTCCTGATAGAGGTTGGGTCGGTGAAGGCGGTGCCGTCATGGCCCCGCGTGGTTGTCGTTGCGGCTGTGGCGCGGGGGGCGCCGGCCGGCCGCGCCGGCGGTCAGGCTTCGAGCAGCGGCGTGAGCCGGCCTGCGCGATCGAGCGCGGCCAGGTCGTCGAAGCCGCCGACGTGCGTGTCGCCGATGTAGATCTGGGGAACGGTGCGCCGCCCCGTGCGTTCCATCATGTGGGTGCGCTGCGCGGGGTCGAGGTCGATGCGTATTTTTTCGATTTCAGTCACGCCGCGCTGTTTCAGCAGCATTTCGGCCCGCACACAGAAAGGGCAGACGGCCGTGGTGTACATGGAGACTTTAGCCATGGATGACGATCCTTTTCAATGTTTCTTGGCCAGCGGAAGGCCGGCTTCCACCCAGGCCGCCAGGCCGCCGCGCAGGCAGTAGACGTTGTCGTAGCCTTGCTTCTTCAGTGTGGCGGCCGCGCCGACGGCGCTGCGGCCGCGCTCGCACACGACGATAATGGGCTTGTCTTTGGGCAGGTTGCCCAGCTTGCCGGGGATGTCGGCGGCCGGGATGTTGCGCGATTGCGGAACGTTGCCCGCCTTGAAGTGTTCGGGGCTGCGGATGTCCAGGAACACGCCCTGGCTGTCGTTGGCCAGCTTGACCGCTTCGTTTACGCTGAGCTGGCGGGCGCCGCGCTGCAGGAAGCCGGGCAGGGCCAGGGCGACGGCCGCCGTGATGGCGACGATGATAAGCAGGATGTTGGTCTGGTCTGCGAAAAAGTCCACGATTTGTTCCGGAAATGCGCTGGGATGATGGGGCGGAATCAGACGATTATAAAATGGACGGCGATTATTAACTTTCAGGTGACTTTTACCATGTACAAACTCGTCCTGATGCGCCACGGCGAAAGCCAGTGGAACCTAGAAAACCGCTTCACCGGCTGGACCGATGTCGACCTGACCGAAACCGGGCGCGAGCAGGCGCGCAAGGCGGGCGAATTGCTCAAGGAAAAGGGCTTCGAGTTCGACCTGGCTTTCAGTTCCGTTCTGAAGCGCGCCATCCGCACCTTATGGATCGCGCTGGACGCCATGGACGCCATGTATACCCCCACCGGCCTGAGCTGGCGCCTGAACGAGCGCCACTACGGGGCGCTGCAGGGGCTCAACAAGGCGGAAACCGCGGCCAGGTTCGGCGACGAACAGGTGCTGGTCTGGCGCCGGGCCTACGCCATCGCCCCCGATCCGGTGGGCGACAGCGACGAGCGCCATCCGCGCTTCGACCGCCGCTATGCCAAGGTGGATGCTTCGCTGCTGCCGGCCACCGAATGCCTGAAGGATACGGTGGCGCGTGTGCTGCCCTTCTGGAACGAGTCCATCGCGCCGGCCATCCGTTCCGGCCGCCGGGTCCTGATTTCGGCGCACGGCAATAGCCTGCGCGCGCTGATCAAGCATCTGGACAACGTTTCCGAAGAAGACATCGTCCATCTGAACATTCCCACGGGCCAGCCCCTGGTCTATGAGCTCGACGATCAATTGCGCCCCATCCGCCACTACTATCTGGGCGACCCGGCCGAGATCGAAGCGGCCATGGCCGCCGTCGCCGCGCAGGGCAAGGCCAAGCAAGGCTGACATGCGCCTGGCCGCCGTCTTCATCATTGCCATGCTGTGCGCGCCCGGCGCGCTGCATGGCGCCCAAAGCGATCTGCAGCGGCGGCAGGCCGACGCCCTGCGCGATCAGCAGGCGCTGCGCGAGCGCATACGCACGCTCGAACGGGGCATTGCCGACGGTGAGTCGTCGCGCCGCGACGTCGCCGTTGAACTCAAGGCATCGGAAACGGCCATATCCGGGCTGGACCGCCGGCTGGAAACCCTGGCGGCCGACACCCGCAAGGCCGGGGAAGAACTCAAGGACGTGCAGCGGCGCATCGGCGAGCAGTCCGAAACGTTGCGCAAGCGGCAGGAGCAGCTGGCCGACCAGCTCAGGGCGCAGTACGCCGGGGGGCTGTCGCCCTGGGCGACGCTGTTGTCCGGCGAAGATCCGCAGGATATCGCGCGCGAGCTGGGGTATCTGGAATATGTTTCGCGCGCGCAGACAGCGGCGGTGCGGGCCGTGCGCAGCGCGCTCGATGAACTGGCCACGCTGCGGGCGCAGGCACAGTCCCACGAACGGGATCTGCAGCGCCTGGCGCGGGAAACCACCGAGAAGCGTGCGGAACTCGACGCCCAGCGGGCCGAGCGGCTGGCGGTGCTGGAACGCATCAATCAGGAATTGGCCCGGCAGCGTGGCGAAGCCCAGCGCCTGACGGGCAACGAACAGCGCCTGGGCAAGCTCGTCGATGCCCTGAGCGCGGCGATCGAGGAACAGGCCGCGGAGGCGCGCCGACGTGAAGAAGAAGCCCGCCGCCTGGCGGAAGCGCAGCGGCTGGCCGAGGAAAAGCGCCGCGCGGATGAAGCGCGCAAGGCCGAGGAAGCCCGGCGCATCGAAGAAGCACGCACGGCGGCGGCGGCGCGTGACACCGAAGAAGCGGCGCGCGCCGAGCAATCACGCAAGGTAGCCGAGGCCCGCCGCGCCGCGGAAGCGATCCGGGCGGAACAGGCCGCCGGCGCACAGGGCCGCGCCCCTGATGGCCGGACGGCGCCGCAGGCGGCCGCCGAGGCCGAAGGCGCGCCCTCGGGCAGGCGTATTGCCGGTCGGGTGGAAGGCCTGGCGCCCGGCGCTCCGGCTGAACCGGCGCCGTCACCGTCCGCGGCGCCTGCGCCCCGGCCCGCGCCTGACGCCCCTCCGGCGCGCCAGCTTGCGGCGCTCGACGGCCTGAGCAAGGGCCTGCCTTATCCGGTGCGTGGGGATGTGCAGGGGCGTTTCGGCATGGAGCGCCCCGAAGGCGGCGTATGGCGGGGCATCGTGCTGCGGGCCGCCGAAGGCGTGCGCGTGGCGGCGGTGGCGCCGGGGCGGGTGGTGTATGCCGGCTGGCTGGCCGGTTTCGGTAATCTGATGATCGTGGATCACGGGGCCAAATATCTGAGCGTCTATGCTTACAACCAGAGCCTGCTCAAGGAAGTGGGAGACCCCGTGGGACGCGGCGACGCCATTGCCACGGTCGGCGCGACCGGCGGGCAGGTGGAGCCCGGTCTATACTTTGAAATCCGTCATGAAGGGAAACCGGTCAATCCTCTGCTATGGCTGGGCCGGTAGTTTCGTTACTATCTGCCTATATCCCCATCCGGGGAGCTTTCGGTTCTGTCGCGGGGCGGCCCTGCCGGCCCTGCCGCCATGTGCCCAGGCGCGTGGTCAATGAGTCACTATAAATATCGGGTATGTGCATGAGCACTCGCAGGATACGCAGTTTGAGTCTGGTGCTGATCGGGGCGGTCGGCGGCCTTTTCCTCAGTCTGGGCATTTCGGCCGTGGCGCAGCGCGGCGAACCTCTGCCGCTCAAAGAGCTGCAGCAGTTCGCCAATGTCTTCGCGGCCATCAAGGCCAGCTATGTCGAGCCGGTGAGCGACGACAAGCTCATCAATGACGCCATCAAGGGCATGTTCAATGACCTGGACCCGCATTCGGCGTATCTGGATGCCGAAGCCTTCAAGGAAATGGAAGCCATCACCCAGGGCGGCTTCGGCGGGCTGGGCATCGAGATCGGCAGCGAAGACGGCCAGCCCAAGGTGATCTCGCCGATCGAGGATACCCCGGCTTTCCGCGCCGGCATCCTGGCGGGCGACATCATCACCCATATCGACGGCAAGCCCACCAAGGGCATGACGCTGAACGACGCCATCAAGCTGATGCGCGGCGAGCCCAAGACCAGCATCGTGCTGACCATCGACCGCCCGGGGCGCGACAAGCCTCTGGAACTCACGATCGTGCGCGACCTCATCAAGGTGCGCAGCGTGCGCAGCAAGATGCTGGACAACGACATCGCCTACGTGCGCGTCGCGCAGTTCCAGGAACGCACCGCCCCCGACATGGTCCGCCATTTGCGCGATCTCGGCGGCGACAAGGCGCCCAAGGGGTTGATACTCGATCTGCGCAATGATCCGGGCGGCCTGCTCGACAGCGCCATCGCGGTGTCGTCGGCATTCCTGCAGCCCAATGTGCTGGTCGTTTCCACCAAGGGGCGCATCCCGTCGGCCAATCGCGAATACCACGCCAAGCCGGCCGATTACCTGCGCAATTACCTTGCGGCCAGCGAAGAAGACTACGTCGCCGACGTGGTCGATTGGGCCAAGACAGTGCCCATGGTGGTGCTGGTGAACGTGGGTTCAGCATCGGCGTCCGAGATCGTGGCCGGCGCCCTGCAGGATCACGACAGGGCCACAGTGATGGGCAACCGCACTTTCGGCAAGGGTTCGGTGCAGAGCGTCCTGCCGCTGAGCGAGGATACCGGCATCAAGCTGACCACCGCCCGCTATTACACGCCCAGCGGCCAGTCCATACAGGTCACGGGCGTGTCGCCCGACATCACGGTCGACGACACGGCGCAGGGCAATCTCTTCCGGCTCCCCCGCGAAGCCGACCTGCAGCGCCATCTGGTGAACGGCAACATCGATGAAGCCGCGCTCGGCGATCAGGACGATGAAATCGTGGACATCGCGCGCATGTTCGAGTTCGGCGGCGACGAGGACTACCAGCTTCAGCAGGCGGTCAACTTCCTCGAAGGCCGGAAGGTGCAGCGGAATGACCCCGCGCTCGTGGCCAAGGCAAAGGCTGAGCGCGAGGCGTCAAAGGCCGCCGACGATGTGCCGGCCGCAACGCCCGATGCCGCCGGCAGCGTGCCCGTCCCCCCCGAAAAGATCGAGGGGGCCGAAAAAAAAAACCCGATGAGCCGCTCTGATCCGGGGGTGGAGCGCTACCGCATCACGCCGAAGGGGGTCGAACGCGTCAATCCCTGACCACGGGCCTAGGGCCTGTTGACACTAAAAGGAGGCTCGCCCTTCATGGCGGGCCCGTCCGGCGGGGCCAGTGCTTCCAGGCCCGCCGGGCGGGCCGTTCCGCTTCGGGGAGCGGGCCGGCGCGGCCAGCCGGTCCTTTCCATGAAATCATGGTATTCACTTTCTGATGCAGCATGAATGACGATCAGTTGCTGCGCTATGCGCGGCACATCCTCCTGGACGAGTTCGGTATTGAAGGGCAGGAGCGGCTGATGGCCGCCCGGGTGCTGGTCGTCGGCGCGGGGGGCCTGGGTTCGCCCGCCGCCTTGTATCTGGCGGCCGCCGGTGTGGGCGAACTCGTGCTCGCCGACGACGACGAGGTCGAGCTGAGCAATCTGCAGCGCCAGATCCTGCACGGCCAGGACAGCGTCGGCATGCCCAAGGCCGAATCGGGGCGCCGCCGCCTGGCGGCCCTCAATCCCGAAGTGCGTGTGCTGCCGTTGTTGCGGCGGCTGGATGACGCCGCGCTGCTCGAACAGGCGGCGGGCGCCGATCTGGTGCTGGACTGCTGCGACAACTTTGCCACCCGGCATGCGGTGAACCGGGCCTGCGTGGCTTTGCGCAAGCCGCTGGTGTCGGGCGCCGCCATCCGTTTTTCAGGGCAGGTGAGCGTGTTCGACCTGCGCCGCGACGAGGCGCCCTGCTATCACTGCCTGTTTCCCGAAGGGCAGGACGTCGAAGAGCTGCGCTGCGCCACCACCGGTGTGCTGGGGCCGCTGGTGGGCGTGGTGGGTGCCACCCAGGCCATCGAGGCGCTCAAGCTGCTGGCGGGCATGGGCGAGCCGCTGGTGGGCCGGCTGCTGTGCCTGGACGCCCTGACCATGCAGTGGCAGACGCTGCGCTATGGCCGGGACCCGGGGTGCCCGGTGTGTTCACACCGGCCGCTTGCCGACCCTCCGCCGCCTGTCGGCGAGTAGCTGGCCGATGCGGGTCACCCGCATGTCGACATAGTCGCCGCGGCCGTGCTGATAAGGGTTGTGAGGCGTGCCGGGGTGGTGGCTGAGCACGGTGCGCATGCCCAGGGACCGCGCGCTGCGCAGATTCTTCAGTGTGTCGTCCACCAGCACGACGCGGCTGGCGGGCACCCGCAGCCGCGCCAGCAGCTGGCGCAGCATGGCGGCTGAGGGCTTGGGCCTGAGCCGCCCCTGCAGCCGCATGTGGTCGATGGTCCAGAGCAGTTCGAATTCCTGCAGAATGCCCAGCGCGCGCAGTACTTCCCTGGCGTATTTTTGCGGTGCATTGGTCAGCAGGATCCGGCGTCCGGGCAGGCGCGCCAGCTTGCGGGCGATGCCCCGCTCGGCGTGAACCAGGGGGGCGACGTCGAAGCGGTGGCTGGCTTCCAGGAAGTCGGCGGCCGGAATGCCGTGATGCCGTTCCAGGCCGATGGCGGTCGCGCCGTAGCGCGCCCAGTATTCATTGCGCAGGATGTCGGCCTGTTCCCGTTCCAGGCCCAGCAGTTCGGCCATGGTGGCGGTCATGGCGCCGTCGATCGCCGGAAAAATATGGCGCGAGCAATCGTGCAGGGTGTTGTCGAGGTCGAACAGCCATACGGTGTCGCTCGCCAGCGCCGGCCCGGCCGGCCGGCGGGCGGCCACGAGCTTGCGCAAGGGGGGCCGGGCCGGCGCCGCCGCCGGGCAGCCGCCGGCCGGCCCGGCATCTTCGAGAATGGCGGGGTTTGCGCCGGGAACCGCGTTCATCCCTCAGTCAGAGGTGATCATGGTGCCGACGCCCTGGTCGGTCAGGATTTCGAGCAGCAGGCAATGGGGAACGCGGCCGTCGACGACGTGCACGGAATTCACGCCGTTGCGCGCCGCATCGAGCGCCGATGAGATCTTGGGCAGCATGCCGCCCGAGATGGTGCCGTCGGCGAACAGGGCGTCGATGGTGCTTGCGGACAGCTTGCGCAGCAGTTCGCCGTTCTTGTCGAGCACGCCGGGGGTGTTGGTCATCATGACCAGTTTTTCGGCGCCCAGGACTTCGGCCATCTTGCCCGCCACGACGTCGGCGTTGATGTTGTAGGCCTGGCCATCGGCTTCGTTGTAGCCGATGGACGAGATCACGGGGATGAACTGGTCGTCCTGCAGCGCCTTGACGACGGCGGGCTCCACACGGGTGATGTCGCCCACGAAGCCGATGTCCAGCGTGCCGCCGGGGTTGTCCGGGTCGTCCATGAGCTTCTTGTGCGCCTGGATGAGGCAGCCGTCCTTGCCGGTCAGGCCCACGGCCTTGCCGCCCGCTTCGTTGATCATCATGACGATGTCCTGCTGGACCTGGCCGCCCAGCACCCATTCGACCACTTCCATGGTTTCGGCATCGGTGACCCGCATGCCCTGTATGAAGGTGCCTTCCTTGCCGATGCGCTTGAGCGCGGCGTTGATCTGGGGGCCGCCGCCGTGGATCACGACGGGGTTGATGCCCACCAGCTTGAGCAGCACGACGTCGTGCGCGAAGCTGCGCTGCAGATGTTCTTCGGTCATGGCGTTGCCGCCGTACTTGATGACGACGGTCTTGCCATGGAAGCGCCGGATGTAGGGCAGGGCTTCGGAAAGGACATTGGCCTTGACGGTGGCCGGATGGTTGGAGTCGGTGGTAGCGGTCATGTCGTTGAGTGATCAGCCCAGGGCTTTGTCCACGGTGGCCAGAAAGGATGCCTTGTCATAGTTGCCAAGGTAGCGTCTGATGATGTTGCCCTGCTTGTCGATGAGGAAAGCGGTGGGCGTGAGCCTGACGTCGCCGAAGGCGCGGGCGATGTCGCCGGTTGCGTCGACCACGACCTTGAACGGCAGTTCGCGGGATTCGGCGAAATTCTTCACGTAGTTGGGGGGATCGTACTGCATCGCGACGGCAATGGTGTCGTAGCCGCGGTCTTTGAGCGCGTTGTAGTGCTCGATGTTGTCGGGCATCTGTGCGACGCAGGTGACACAGCTGGTGGCCCAGAACTTGACCAGCACCACCTTGCCGCGCAGGTCGCTGGTGGTGAGCTGTTCACCTTCGAGCGTGGTGAAGGTGACGTCGGGGGCGCTCTTGGCGGAGCTGGGTATCTGCCAGGCTGCGACACCCACCGCGGCGGCGATGACGACGAGGGCTAGTAGTATTTTTTTCATTGCACGGGCATGGCTTGGGCGCCGCCGGTTTCGGTGGAGGCGCCGGTGTTGTCAGGGGTGGGTGTGCCGCCCTGTTCGATGGGGGCCGGCTGGGGTGTGGCCGTGGCCGGCTGCTGCAGGCTTTCGGGCGATACGATCTGGAACAATTTTACTACCTTGTTGATGCCCGATACGCCTGACGCGGCCGTGGCGGCCATGGCGCCTTCGGCCTCGGTGACCTTGCCCTGCAGGTAGACGATGCCGCGCTCGGTGGTGACATTGATGGTGCGCGAGGGCACGCTCTTGGTGTTGATGAGGGTGGTGCGCACTTTGGAGCTCAGCCAGGTGTCGTTGGTGCGCACGCTGGCGGGGGTGACGTCGCCGACGCGCAGCTGGTTCACGACGCGCCGCACTTTTTCCACGCCTTCGGCCGCCTGCCCGGCGCGCTGCTTGTCCTGTTCGGAGGGGACGTCGCCCAGCAGCAGCACCTGGCCGGCGTAGGAATGCGAGCTGGTGCGCACGTTCTGGGTTTCCGCAAAGAGGCGGCGCATTTCCGCACCGACCTTCATTTCGATGGCCTGGTCTTCGACCTGTTCGCCGGCGGTGCGCCGGTCGGTGGCGACGATGGCGGTGGTGGCGGCGGTGCCGCCGACGACCAGTGCGCCGCAGCCGGAAAGCAGGGCAAGGGCGGCCAGCGACAGGCAGGCGAAGTACAAGCGGCCGGGCAAGGCGATATGTGGCATTAAAGCGTGTCTCCGAGAAGCAGGGCGTCGATGCCGTCGCACAGCGCATGCAGCAGCAGGATGTGGACTTCCTGTATGCGCATGGTGCGGTCGTGGGGAACGCACAGATGGATGTCGGTTTCCTGCAGCAGGCCGGCGATTTCGCCGCCGCCCTTGCCAGTAAGGGCGATGACGGCCATTTCGCGGTCGTGGGCGGCTTCGATGGCCTTGACGACGTTGGGCGAGTTGCCGCTGGTGGAAATGGCCACCAGCACGTCGCCGGGCTGCCCCAGGGCGTTGACCTGGCGTTCGAAGATGGCATTGAAGCCGTAGTCGTTGCCCACGGCGGTGAGTATGGAAGTGTCGGTGTTCAGCGCGACCCCGGCCAGCGGCAGGCGGTCGCGTTCGAAGCGGCCGACCAGTTCGGCGATGAAGTGCTGGGCATCGGCGGCGGAGCCGCCATTGCCGCAAGCGAGGATCTTGCAGTTGTTGGCCAGGGCGCCGAACAGCAGCTCGACGGCCGCCGAGAGCGGGTCTGCCAGTTCGCGGGCGCTGGCCTTGAAGGTATCGATGGCGTCGTCGAAGTGCGATGCCATGTGTGTGCTCATGTCCATACGGCCGATTATCTCATTTTTCAATTTCATGGACTTGTCCTTCTATTCTGTGAAGGCATGGCGGATCCACTGGATGCGGCCGGCTTCCAGGCAGACCACGTCGAAGCGGCAGGCGGGGAGGCGGCCGGCCAGGTGGCGCCGGGCGAGCCGGGGCAGAAAGTAGCCGGCCGCGCGCAGCAGGCGCCGCTGCTTGCCGCGGTTTACACTGGCGGCAGCACCGCCATGGCTCGCCGAGCGGCGGTGCCTGACTTCCACGAAGACCAGCACCTCGCCATCCAGCGCGACCAGGTCGATTTCGCCCGCCCGGCACAGCAGGTTGCGTTCCAGCACGCGCAGCCCCTGCTGTTCGAGCCAGAGGGCGGCGCGGGTTTCCGACCTGTGGCCGGTATTCTGGGTGGGAGAAGGCGTCATGGCGATCGTTGCCGGCACAGCAGGAATCAAGTATGAACGACAGCACCCCCTTTGTGGAAGCCTCGGCGACATGGAAACGTCTCGCCGAGCGCGTTGCCGCCCAGCATTGGCCGGCGCCGGCCTTGTATGTGGTGGCCACGCCCATCGGCAATCTGGGCGACCTGGGCCTGCGCGCGTGGCAGGCCCTGCAGCGCTGCGACGTGATCGCCGCCGAAGACACACGTTCCAGCCGCCCTTTGCTGGACGCCTGGGGAATCGCCACGCCGATGATGGCGGCCCATCGCCACAATGAGGCCGCGGCGGCGCAGTCCATCGTGCGGCGCCTGGAGACGGGCGAGCGGGTGGCGCTGATTTCGGATGCGGGCGCGCCGGCGGTCAGCGACCCGGGCGCCCGCATCGTGCGCAGTGTCCGCGCGGCGGGTTTTCCCGTGGTGCCGGTGCCGGGCGCCAGCGCGGTGATCGCCGCGCTGATGGCCAGCGGGGCGACGTCCGACGAGAATCCTGCCTACTGCTTTGCGGGTTTTCCGCCGCCCAGGTCGGGCGCCCGGCAAAAGTGGCTGCGCCAGTGGTGCGCCGTGCCGGCGCCCGTCGTGCTGTTCGAGTCGCCGCATCGTGTGCAGGCCACCGTCGAGGACATGCTGGCCGTCTGCGGCGCCGACCGGCGCCTGACCATTGCGCGCGAACTGACCAAGCGCTTCGAGCAAATAGAGACTTTGTATCTTCATGAAGCGTTTGAGTGGCTGGGGGGCGATTCCCATCGGCGCCAGGGCGAGTTCGTGCTCATCCTTCACGAGGGCGAGGCGGCAAGGGGCGGTCCGGAACTCGATGGCCAGGCCGTGGCGCTGCTCGAAGCCCTGCTGGAAACCCTGTCGCTGCGCGATGCGGTGAAGGTGGCTGTGAAAGTCAGCGGGGCTCCCCGGGACGCGCTCTATGCCCTGGCGCTGGAACTCGGCAAGGAAAGGGGCGGCGGGGCCGGCTGAGGGGGCGTCCCGGCGCGTCAGCGCTGCGCCAGGGTGGGCTGCATGCCGGTGGCTTCCTGTATGCGCACGGCGGCGTTCACGGCTGCCGTGCGGGTCGGATAGGGGCCGATGCGCACCCGGTGCAGTTCGCCTTTGGTGTCGATGTGGGCGTTGCGGCCCTCGACGTGGGCGATTTCCGAATTGAGGCGGTTGACGAGCTGGTCGGCGGAAATGTAGCGCCCGAAGGCCCCGAACTGCAGGTAGATGCCTTCGGAAGGGTTGTCGGTGACCGTGGGGACCGGGCTGCGGCCGCTGTCGGCCGGGCCGGCGGTGCCGGGTGGCCTGCCGGTTGCCGCTGCGGTGCCGGTGGCGTGCAGATCGAGTGCGGCGAGGGCGTCGGGCGTGGCCGGCCGGGCCGGTGCCGCCGTCTGTACCGGCGCTGGTGCGGGCGTGGCCGGGGCGGGTGTCGCCCGGGAAGCCGCGGGCGCGGCGGCCACCCGGACGGCGGGCGCCGGTTTCGGCGCCGCTGCCGGTGTTTTCTGCGCCGATGCCATGTTCAGGCCACTGCGGATGTCGGCGTGGGTGATGGCCTCGACCACCACGGTATCGCTGCCGTGTCCGATGATGCCCAGCTTGGCGGCGGCGGCATACGACAGATCGATGACGCGGCCCCTGAGAAAAGGCCCCCGGTCGTTGACGCGCACGATGATGGACCGGCCATTTCGCGCATGGGTGACCCTGGCATAGCTGGGCAGCGGCAGGGTGGGATGGGCGGCGGTCATGGCGTACATGTCGTAGGTTTCGCCGTTGGCGGTTTTCTGGCCGTGGAATTTCCGGCCATACCAGGAAGCCACGCCGCTCTGCCGCAATGCCGTGTCGGCGCCGACGGGCACGAAACGCTGGCCGAGCACGGTATAGGGGCGGAAGTTGGCGGGATTGTGCCTTTCTATGCGCGGCACGGCGTCGGGGATGTTGGCGATATTGGGGGGAATGTTGCTGCCCGGGCCATCATCGAGATAGTAGCCGCCGCCTTTGGACGCGCCGACCGAGGCGCCCTTGCGCGGGCCGCCGCAGCCGGCGGCGAGGGCGGCCGCGACGAACAGGACGGCCAGCACGCGGAACCTGCCCATGGCCAGGGATTCCGGCCCGGTGGCGGTGGCGCCCCGCCTGGCGGTGTTCTGAACGGCGGAGCTTGCGCTTGGGTTCGTCGTCATGGCTCAGTGGTCGTGGGTCATGGGATTTCCGGAGGCGGCTGGTTGCGGTGGCGGATCAATGGGGCGTGGTCCGCGAAGCGCCGCGCAAGTTCTTCCGTGACGTAGACAGAGCGGTGCTTGCCGCCCGTGCAGCCGACGGCCACGGTAAGGTAGTTGCGCGTGTCCTGCATGTACAGCGGGAGCCAGCGGCGGATGTAGCCGGCAATGTCCGTGATCATGGCTTCCACACTGCCGAACTGCGACAGCCACTTGGCGACGGGCGCATCGCGCCCGGTGAAGGGCCGCAGGGCCTGGTCGTAGTGAGGGTTGGGCAGGCAGCGCGCGTCGAAGACGAGGTCGGCATCGCCGGGCACGCCGCGTTTATAGGCGAAGGATGCGAAGGTGAGCACGACGGGTGCGCGGTCGGCCTGAACGAGATCGCGCACCCAGGCGCGCAGCTGCCCGGGGGTGAGATCCGATGTGTCGATGACGTGTTCCTGTTCGCGCAGCGGCGCCAGCATTTCGCGTTCGGTGTCTATGCATTCCTGCAGCGACGGCGTGTGGCCGCGGCGTTGCGCCAGCCGGTCGGTAAGCGGGTGGCGGCGCCGGGATTCCGAATAGCGCTGACGCAGGGTGTGGTCGTTGGCGTCGAGGAAGATCACCCGGAAGACGGTGCCCTGGGTGCGCATTTCCTGGATCACGGGAGGGAGTTCGTCGAGTTCGCCGACGGTGCGGACGTCGATCGCCACCGCGATGCGTTCGACGCCCTGTTCATGTGTGCTGGCTATGAATTCCTGGAGAAAGCGCACCGGCAGGTTGTCGACGCAGATGTAGCCGGCGTCCTCAAGCAGGCGCAGGGCGACGGACTTGCCTGAGCCGGATATGCCGGTGATGAGAACGATATTGTGCATGGGTGCGAATCTTCAGGTGTATGCGAAGCCGCTTCATCTGGCGGTCCCGCAGGCAATGGTACCAAAGCGCGCCCGCCATGGCGTCCATGACGGCCGGCGCTGTTGCGCCAGGGCCGCTTTTCCGGATGTGGCCGGCTCTGTTCCGGCGCGGGCCGGGCGTCAGTCTTTGCGGCTGTTTTCCATGATCGCCAGAGCCTGGCGTTCGATGAATTCGCCCATGGTGTCGATGCCGCGCAGGCTGAGGATGGTGTTGCGTACCGCGGCTTCGACCAGCACGGCCAGGTTGCGCCCGGCGGCGACCTGCAGCATGACGCGGCGGATGGGAACGCCGAGGACGTCCTCGGTCTGGTCCTGCACGGGCAGGCGCTCGAAGTTTTCGGGGGTGGAGCGGATCAGGTGCACCATGAGGCTGAGCTTCATTTTACGGCGCACGGAGGTTTCGCCGAAGATGGTGCGGATGTCCAGCAGGCCCAGCCCGCGGACTTCGAGCAGATTCTGCAGCAGCTGGGGGCAGTGGCCTTCGATGATGCTGGGCGCGATGCGCGACAATTCGACGGCGTCGTCGGCGACCAGCCCGTGGCCGCGCGAGATCAGTTCGAGCGCCAGTTCGCTCTTGCCGAGGCCCGATTCGCCGGTGATCAGCACGCCCACGCCGAGCACGTCGAGGAAGACGCCGTGCATGAGGGTCTTGGGCGCGAGGCGCTTCCCCAGATAGATGCGCAGCAGGTCGATGAGCTGTGCGGCGTCGATGTGGGTGGCCAGCAGGGGGATGCCATTGGTTTCGCAGAAGCTGCGCAGGCCGTCGGGCGCCTGGAGGTCTTCCGCGATGAGGATGGCGGGCACGCCGCCGGCCATGAGTTCTTCGAGCAGGTGCTGGCGGCGCCCGCTGTCGAAATTGGTGTAGTAGGCGAGTTCTTCGGCGCCCAGTACCTGTACGCGCGAGGGGTGGATGAGGTTCAGGTGGCCGACCAGGTCGGCGCCGGCGCGCCCGAGGTTGTTGGTGATGGCCCGGTCCGACGCCTGTTCGCCCGCCAGCCAGGTGAAATGGATGTTGTCCACGTTGTCGGCGACGAACTCTTGCAGGGTCAGCATGGCGCTAGTTCTGGAGCGGCGGGCGGGTGAGCAGGTCGTGGACGATGGCCGGGTCCGTTTCGGTGGCCAGGGCATGGCGGATGTCGGAGTCGGACATCAGGCGGGCGATTTCCGCGAGCAGGTCGAGGTGCGTCTGGGTGGCGGTCTCGGGCACCAGAAGGATGAAGAGCAGGTTTGCGGCGCGGCCGTCGGTGGCGTCGAACCGGACGGGTTCGGTCAGCCGGATGAAGGCGGCACAGGGCTCTTTGAGATCTTTGATGCGGCCGTGGGGCACGGCGACCTGGTGGCCCAGGGCGGTGGAGCCGAGGCGTTCGCGGGCGATGAGACTCTGGAATACCAGGGTGCGCGCGATGCCGTTATGGTTTTCGAAAAGGAGGCCGGCCTGCTCGAACGCGCGCTTTTTGCTTGTGGCTTCAAGGTCCAACACCACATTCGAGGGCGGCAGGATACGCGACATGAGGTTCATGCGGCCCATTATATGTTTATTGCTCTGCAACATACAAAGACTGTTTGGGCAAAATTCCGCTCCCAGAAAAACCCAGGCCCCGAACCCTTGGTGTTCGAGGCCTTGTCTGGCGGGGTGTGCCGCGGCACCGGTCTATTCGGCGGGCACTTCCTGCCGCTTCACGGGTTCGTGAGCGTGGTTCTGAACCTTGGTCTTGTATTTGATGACCTGGCGATCGATTTTGTCAGCCAACAGGTCGATGGAGGCATAGAGGTTTTCGTCGCGTGCTTCGCAGTGCAGGTCTTTGCCCGGCAGGCGGACGGTCACTTCGGCGGTGTGCTGAAGTTTCTCGACCGAGAGTATGACCTGCGTGTCAATGACGTTGTCGAAGTGGCGACCGATACGCCCCATCTTGGTGATTGCATATTCCCGGATGGCGGGGGTGATTTCCAGATGACGACCGCTGATGCTCAGGTTCATATATGGCTCTCCTGTTAGGGTTTCAGGGCGCGGTATGCGCCAATGTTTACGTGGTGATGACCTCCTTGTTGCGTTTGTGTGATGATTTCAGTGTATCGCTTCGGGGAATGAAATCAAGGGGCATTGCGATGAGGGATGACCCCGGTCAAAGAGTGTTCTTCTTGGGCGGCGAAGGGTTGGCGGAAGTGCGTGAGTGTGCTAGGGTCCGTTCCGGATTCCCGATTTTGACCGCGAGGCCAGACAAGGCCTTTCACTGCGGCGCCGCAGCGGGCGTCGCGCCGGCCGGCAGGCCGGCCTTCTTCACACCGAGGTCTGCATCATGGTCCAGCCTGCTCCCACCTCCATCGAAGAGCGTCGCCAGCGGATCGAGGGGGCTTTTGAGTCAGCAAGAGCCCAACTCGACCCGCATGATGGAAATGCGCTGCAACTGCATCTGGGGCCGTCGGCCCGCGCTGGCCGCGAAGAGCCTCCGGCCCGCGCGGAACGGCAGGGTGCCGACCCGCGGATCGCTCACTCAAGCGGGGGGCGGCGCCCTGCGCGGTTCGCCGGGAGCGCCTTTGCGGCGATGGGCGTCCAGGCCTTGCAGCGTGGCTATCTGAAGAAGGAGTTCTCTGTGACCGAAGTGGTGTCCGGGCTGCTCGAAGACATCGCCGCCCTGAATCCCGAGCTCAAGGCTTTCAGCGAAGTCTTCGAAGAAGGCGCGCTCGGACAGGCCGCGGCGCTGGATAAGCAATTGGCGGCGGGCGCGCGGCCTTCGGGTCTGTTCGGCGTGCCCGTTGGCATCAAGGACATCATCGATGTGGCGGGCCACCGGACCACGTTGGGCAGCGAAATGTACGCCGACAATGAGGTGGCCCGGGAAGATGCCGCCGTGGTGCGCAAGCTTCGCGACAGTCAGGCCGTGCTGCTTGGAAAGAACTCCACGCACGAGCTGGCTTTTGGCGCGACCTCGGACTCACGCTTTCATGGTCCGGTTCTCAACCCGCATGACCCATCCCGGGTGAGCGGCGGTTCCAGCGGCGGCAGCGCAAGTGCGGTGGCGGCGGGGCTGGCGACGCTTTCCATCGGCACCGATACGGGCGGTTCCATCCGGATTCCGGCGGCTATTTGCGGTGTTGTCGGCTTGAAGGCCACCTGCCACGCCGTTTCCACTCAAGGTGTCTGGACATTGGGATTTTCGCTGGATCATGTCGGGCCACTGGGCCGCAGCATTCAGGACGTCTCGCGGGCGTATGCCGTCATCCGGGAAACGCCGCAGCATGTGCGGCCGGGCGATGGGATGAACGCGCCTTTGTCTGACGCCGGGCGGCTGAAAGTGGGGGTGCCCGAGTCGTGGCTGGAAGCCGGGCGCATTCATGAAGAGGTCTGGGCGGCGTATCAGGCCGCCCTGAGCAGATTCGAGGCGGCGGGCGCGGATATCGTCCCGCTTCCGGCCCGGTCCCTGCCCGACCTGTACGAGCTCGTGGCCTTGAATCGGCTTTTCATCATGGCCGAAGGCTCGGCACAGTATGGGCACCTGCTTTCGCGCTCCGAACTGTCACTGACCCCGGAAATCGTGTCGCGCCTGCATATCGGGAATGCGATTTCGGCGCCTGCTTACATCAATGCCCAACGCATCCGGAAAAAGTCGATGCAGCAGCTTTCTTCCGGGATGGCTTCGGTCGACGTCGTGGCTCTGCCCACATTGCCCGCTTTGGCGCCCCGCGTCGGCGAGACGGCGGTGGCCCTGGCCGGGGCGTTGACGGAGGATGTGCGCGAGGCTCTGGTCCGTTTCACGGCGCCCATCAGCGTCACGGGCCACCCGGCCCTGTCTGTTCCCATTGGCTTTACGGCAGAAGCGCTGCCTTTGGCGATTCAATTGGTCGGACACTACCATGAAGAGGAAACCTTGTTCCGTGTCGCTGGTCTCCTGGCTTGATGGAAACACATAGTGCCGGAACCCCGCCCCTACATCTTGAAGTTCTTGCCCAGATACACCTTGCGCACCGCTTCGTTGTCGATGATTTCGTTCGGGTGCCCACTGGTCAGCACGCGGCCTTCGCTGATGATGTAGGCACGGTCACAGATGCCCAGCGTCTCGCGGACGTTGTGGTCGGTGATCAGCACCCCGATGTTGCGGTTCTTGAGGAAATGCACGATGCGCTGGATTTCGATCACCGCGATCGGGTCCACGCCCGCGAAAGGCTCGTCCAGCAGAATGAAGCGCGGGCTCGTGGCCAGCGCCCGGGCGATCTCGACACGGCGGCGTTCGCCGCCGGACAGCGAAATGGCCGTGTTGCGGCGGATATGGCCGATCTGCAGTTCGTCGATCAGCACTTCGAGCGCCTCGCCCACCTGCGCCGAACTCAGGGGGCGGCCGTTCTCGTCGACCTGGAGCTCCAGGACGGCGCGGATGTTTTCCTCCACCGTCAACCTGCGGAACACCGACGCATCCTGCGGCAGGTAGGACAGGCCCATCCGCGCCCGGCGGTGCATGGGCATGTTGGTGATCGCGACGTTGTCGATTTCGATCCGGCCCGAATCGGCGGGAACGATGCCCACGATCATGTAGAAGCTGGTTGTCTTGCCGGCGCCGTTGGGGCCCAGCAGGCCCACCACTTCGCCGCTGTCCACGGACAGGGATACGTCCTCGACCACCGTGCGCTTGCCGTACACCTTGCGCAGGCCGGTGGCCCGCAGACAGCCGGGCGTGCCGCCGAGGTCGCGGCGGGCAGGATTCTTCAGGGCGTCCCGCGAAAAGGGGTTTCTACTACGCAAAACGCGGCCTCAGTTCTTTCCGCCCTGCTGCCTGCAGGCGGCGATGGCCGCATCCGCCCGGGCGCGCGGTGTGGCAAGCGAACGGACCCGGCCACCGGGGGCGGCGGAATTCGGCCCGCCGAAAGCCTGGTAGGTTTCGGTCTTCTGGCGATAGATGACCCGTTCACCCTGGATGTTGTCGAACGGCTTGCCACAGATGAAGCGCGTGATGATGGCCTTGCCGATCATTTCGATCTCTTCGGACTTGCCGTTGTATTCCGCCCGCTGGCCGCGGGCTTCCAGAACCTCGAATTTTTCGGGGTTTTCCTGGCGCAGGAACACCAGCTTGCCGCCTTCCACCGTGGCGGTGCCGTGCTGGAAGCCTTCGCCGTCCTCGCGCATGCTGAGCCGGTCGGAGTGCAGCGTCATGTTGCCCCGCGTGAGCACCACATTGCCGGTGAAAACGCTTTCCTTGTTGATGTCGTCGTAGTTGAGCGTGTCCGAAATGATCAGGGTGTCGGGCTCTTCCTGGCCCTGCCCCTGCTGCGCCAATGCCGTGGGCGGCAGGGCCATTGCCAGGCCGGCGGCCAGGGCGGAGACGATTAGGCGTAGTGGCATTGTCATGGTTGTTCTTTTGTCCTTTCCGAAGATCGCGTACGGCGTTCGCGAGTGTCCTGCCCCGAGATCTTCACGTCTGTGGCCGAATAGACCTGTAACTGGCGCGTGCTGTTATCGTACCGCATGCCCTTGCCGTTCATGGTCGAATTGCCGTGCACCACCAGCGCCGGGTGATCGGTATAGACCACATCCTCGTCGGGGAGGATGGTCAGCACATCGCTCTTCACATCGAGCGACATGTTCTCGGCGTCGGCCTGGCGATGGACGTGCGCATTGCCGGTCATCACCACCTGCGTGCCCTCGTGGTCCATCACGGCGGTATCGGCGGTGGCGACCGTCAGCGGCGAGCCGGGCTGCTGGCCGATGGCGCGCGCCTTCGTCACTTCGTAGGAATCGGTGTCGGGGAAGTGTTCGAGATATTCGCCTTCCAGCCGGTTGATGACCATGCCGTGCTCATCGCTGCGTATCAGCACGAATTGCGAGGCCCAGTGGTCGGGCTCGTGGGTGATGCGGCGCGGCGGGTCGATGGGAACCGCCCGCTGCGCATATTCCGCCGCCCACCAGGTGCCGATGACCAGCGAGATCAGCAGAAGGATGGCGACGATGGATGGCAGGCGGTCTTTCATCGGGCGGGCCGGTCAATCATTGACCCGGGCGTGGCGCATGGCGACCGGATCCATTTTCATTGAATGGTGCCCCCGGGGCGCAGGGCATTGGGGGAAAAGAAGGCCCCGAGCCTGCCCTGCGCGGCCAGCAGCAGATCGCAGCAGTCGCGCACGGCGCCGGCCCCGCCGGGCGAGGGCGCCACCCAGTGCGCCGCCTGCGTCACGTAGGCGGGCGCATTGGGCACACTGGCCGCGAAGCCGGCGCGCTGCATGGCCGGCACATCGATGATGTCGTCCCCCATGTAGCCCACCTCGCTCGGATTGCAGCCGTGTTCCTGCGCCAGCGCCTGCAAGGCCTGTGCCTTGTCCCGCACGCCGTGCTGTACCAGGCCGATGCCCAGCTCGGCGGCGCGCCGTCCGATCACATTGCCGTCGCGGCCGGTGATGAGCGCCACGATGATGCCGCTTTCCAGCAGCAGCTTGAGCCCGTGGCCGTCGAGTACGTGAAAGCACTTGAGCTGTTCACCTTGCGCGCTGTACCACAGGCGGCCGTCCGTCAGCACGCCGTCGACATCGAAGGCCATGAGCCGCAGCTGCCGCACGCGCTCGATGACGGCGGGGGTGGCCTTGGAAAGGACCAGGGCTTCGGCGGGGTGGAGAACGTTGTTCGGATTCATGGTCGGAGGGATCAGATCACTTTGGCAGCCATCAGATCGTGCATGTGTAAAGCCCCCAATAATAGCCCGCCCTCGTCGACGACGAGCATTTGGTTCAGCCTGCCCGCGTCCATGCGGGCCGCGGCCTCGACCGCAAGGGCGTCCGACGATACGCAGCGGGGGTTGCGCGTCATGCCGTCGCCCACGATGAGTGAGCGGACGTCGCCGCGCTTCTGGATCAGGCGGCGCAGATCGCCATCGGTGAAGATGCCGATGGGGCGGCGGGCATCGTCCACGACGATGGTCATGCCCATGCCCTTGGCGGACATTTCCTTGAGGGCGTCGTGCATGGCCGTGTCTTCCTTGACCAGCGGCAGGGCATCGCCGTGGCGCATGACGTCGCGTACATAGGTCAGCAGGCGGCGGCCGAGCGCGCCGCCGGGATGCGAGCGGGCGAAGTCCTCGGCGCTGAAGTGGCGGGCTTCCAGGCAGGCCACCGCCAGCGCATCGCCCAGCACGAGGGCGGCGGTGGTGCTGGCCGTGGGCGCCAGGTTGAGCGGACAGGCTTCCTGCCTGACGCCGCCGTCCAGATGCAGATCGGCGTTGCGCGCCAGTTCGGATTGGGCGTTGCCGGTGATGGCGATGATGCGCGCCCCCATGCGCTTGGCCACGGTCAGCACCGTGAGCAGTTCGGATGCCGCGCCGGAATAGGAAATGGCGATGACGATGTCCTGACCGGTCAGCATGCCCAGATCGCCGTGGATTGCTTCCGCGCCGTGCATGAAGAAGGCCGGCGTGCCGGTGGAGGCCAGGGTGGCGGCCACCTTGCGCGCGATATGGCCGGACTTGCCGATGCCGGTCACGACCACGCGGCCCTGGCAGGCCAGCAGCAGGTCGACGGCCTGTTCGAAATGCGCGTCGAGGCGGGCGAGCAGGTCTTGCAGCGCCCGGATTTCGATGGAGAAAGTGCGGTGGGCGGAAGCCAGGTGTGGCCCGCGCCCGACGTCTGTGGTCTGATCCATGGATGGATTTTAATCGGCATTGTGTAAACTTCGACGATCGTTCTCTCATTCCGGTCCGTACAGGCTTCCTCCATGCACATCGATCCCGCCGTCTATGTCCGCAATGCGATCCGCAGCGTTCCAGATTGGCCCAGGCCCGGCGTCACTTTCCGGGACATCACCCCGGTGCTGCAGGACCCGCGTTCCTTCCGGGTTCTCATCGACATGTTCGTGTATCGCTACATGCGCCAGCGGCTGGATCTCGTTGCCGGCGTCGACGCGCGCGGCTTCATATTGGGGTCGGTGCTGGCCTACGAACTGAATCTGGGCTTCGTGCCGGTGCGCAAGAAGGGCAAGCTGCCTTATCGCACGGTGGCCGAGGAATACACGCTGGAATACGGCAATGCATCCGTCGAAATGCATACGGATTCCGTGCGGCCCGGCCAGCGCGTGCTGCTCATCGACGACCTGATCGCCACGGGCGGCACCATGCTCGCCGCGTCCAAGCTGCTGCAGCGCCTGGGGGCCAATGTGCACGAGGCGGCCGCCATCATCGAACTGCCGGATCTGGGCGGCGGCCAGGCCATGCGCGACAGCGGCCTGGAAGTATATACAGTGTGTACATTCGGCACGACCGACCCCTGAACGGGCGGCCGGTGTGTCGCGGCGGGGCGGGCGCCTGCCGGCGCCGCCCCGCCGGCCATCACAGCAATACGCGTTCGATGCCGCCGTCGTTGGCGCGGCGCACGTAGTCCTGCAGCCAGTCTTCACCCAGAATGTGGCGAGCCATTTCCACGACGATGTAGTCGGCCTTCAGGCCGGTGTCGTCTTCATAGCGCGACATGCCCTGCAGGCATGACGGACAGGACGTCAGCATCTTCACATCGCCCGCATAGCCGTCGGCGCGGATTTCGCGGGTGTTCTTCGCCAGTTCTTCCTGTTTGCGGAAACGCACCTGGGTGGAGACGTCGGGCCGCGTGACGGCCAGCGTGCCCGATTCGCCGCAGCAGCGGTCCGTCTTGACGGCGGTGTCGCCCACCAGAGCCTTGACCGTCTTCATCGGGTCCTGGAGCTTCATGGGCGTGTGACAGGGGTCGTGGTAGATGTAGCGCATGCCTTCCACGCCCTGGATGTCGATGCCTTTTTCGAGCAGGTATTCGTGGATGTCGATGAGGCGGCAGCCGGGGAAGATCTTTTCGAATTCATAGCCGGCGAGCTGGTCGTAGCAGGTGCCGCAGCTGACCACCACGGTTTTGATATCCAGATAGTTGAGCGTGGTCGACAGACGGTGGAAGAGCACGCGGTTGTCGGTGATGATTTTTTCGGCCTTGTCTTCCATGCCGTTGCCGCGCTGCGGGTAGCCGCAGCACAGATAGCCCGGCGGCAGCACGGTCTGCACGCCGGCGTGCCAGAGCATGGCCTGGGTGGCCAGGCCCACCTGCGAGAACAGGCGTTCGGAGCCGCAGCCGGGGAAATAGAACACGGACTCGGTTTCCGCCGTGGTCGCCCTGGGATCGCGGATGATGGGGATGTAGCGGGCGTCTTCGACGTCGAGCAGCTTGCGGGCGGTCTGGGTGGGAAGGCCCCCGGGCATGCGCTTGTTGACGAAATGGATCACCTGTTCGCGCAGCGGCGCCTTGCCCACGGTGGCGGGCGGCGCGGCCATCTGCTTGCGGGCCGGCTGGGCCAGCAGGCCGTGGGCCATGCGCTGGGCCTTGTAGCCCAGGTCGATCATGCCCTTGCGGGTGGCCTTGATGACGCGCGGATCCTTGGCGTTCAGGAAGAACATGGCCGCGGTGGTGCCGGGGTTGAACGATTTCTTGCCCATGCGGCGCAGCAGCGAACGCATCGCCATGGATACGTCGCCGAAGTCGATGTCGACCGGACAGGGGTTGTAGCACTTGTGGCAGACGGTGCAGTGGTCGGCGACGTCTTCGAATTCGGACCAGTGCTTGATGCTCACGCCGCGCCGGGTCTGTTCTTCGTACAGAAAGGCCTCGACCAGCAGCGAAGTGGCCAGGATCTTGTTGCGTGGCGAATAGAGCAGGTTGGCGCGCGGCACGTGGGTGGCGCAGACAGGCTTGCATTTGCCGCAGCGCAGGCAGTCCTTGATGGCGTGCGAGATGTCGCCGATCTCGCTGCGCTGCATGATGAGCGATTCGTGGCCCAGCAGATTGAAGCTGGGCGTCCAGGCGTCGCGCAGGTCGGCGCCGGGCATGAGCTTGCCGGCGTTGAAGCGGCCCCTGGGGTCGATGCGGCGCTTGTAGTCCTGGAAGGGCTGCAGTTCTTCCTGGGTCAGGAATTCGAACTTGGTCAGGCCGATGCCATGTTCGCCGGAGATCACGCCATCCAGGTCGCGGGCGATGCGCATGATGCGCGCCACGGTTTCGTTGGCTTCCTGGAGCATGCCGTAATCGTCGGAGTTCACGGGAATGTTGGTGTGCACATTGCCGTCGCCGGCGTGCATGTGCAGGGCCACGAACACCCGGCTCTTGAGCACGCGGTCGTGCACGGCCTGGATGCCGGCCAGCACGGCGGCGCAGTCGGCGCCGGCGAACAGGCGCTCCATGAGGGCGCGCACTTCGGTCTTCCAGGATATGCGTATGGTGTGATCCTGCACCACGTCGAAGATGCGCGCGTCGGGCTGTTCGACCAGGCGCTGCCTGAGCGGGTCGGACAGTTCGCCCAGGCCGATGCGGTCGAGCGTGTCCAGGCTCTGCGACAGCGGGGCGTCGAGGTTTTCCAGCAGCCAGGTCCAGCGCTCGCGCACGCCGCGCAGCGCGGCCACGGCGTCGTCGGTGCGCCGGGTCAGCACGGTCGCGCGGGTGTGCTCGGCGTCGTCGATGTCTTCGATCTTGCCCACCGGCAGTTCGCCGCGCAGAAAGGTTTCGATTTCGTCCAGCAGGCGCAGTTTGTTGCGGGTGGACAGTTCGATGTTGATCCGTTCGATGGCGTCGGTGTATTCGCCCATGCGGCCGAGCGGAATGACGACGTCTTCGTTGATCTTGAAGGCGTTGGTATGGCGCGCGATGGCGGCGGTGCGGGCGCGGTCCAGCCAGAACCGCTTGCGGTCTTCGGGCGAAACCGCCACGAAGCCTTCGCCGTGGCGGGTGTTGGCGATCCGCACCACTTCGCTGGCGGCGACGGCCACCGCGTTTTCATCGTCGCCGACGATATCGCCGATCAGCACCATCTTGGGCAGGGTGCCGCGCTTGCTCTTGGTGGCGTAGCCCACGGCGCGCAGATAGCGCTCGTCCAGATGTTCGAGGCCCGCCAGCAGGGCGCCGCGCTCGCGGCCCGGGCCGTCGAGGTAGTTCTTGACTTCGACGATGGAGGGCACGGCGTTGCGCGCCTGGCCGAAGAATTCCATACAGACCGTGCGTGTGTGGGCCGGCATGCGGTGCACGATCCAGCGCACGGCGGTGATCAGGCCGTCGCAGCCTTCCTTCTGAACGCCCGGCAGGCCCGCCAGGAACTTGTCGGTGACGTCCTTGCCCAGGCCCACTTTGCGGAAACGGCTGCCTTCGACCACCAGGGTTTCATCGCGCAGGGGAATTTCGCCCGGCGCGCCCTTGCCGTCGGACCAGGAAAGCTCGAAGCGCGCTTCGTCGACTTCGTGGATCTTGCCCAGGTTGTGGCCGATGCGGGAAACCTCCAGCCAGTTGCCTTCGGGGTCGACCATGCGCCACCAGGCGAGATTGTCGAGCGCCGTGCCCCACAGCACCGCTTTCTTGCCGCCGGCGTTCATGGCGACGTTGCCGCCCGCACAGGAAGCGTCGGCCGAGGTCGGGTCGACGGCGAAGACGTAGCCGGCGGCTTCGGCGGCTTCGGCGATGCGGCGGGTGACCACGCCGGCGCCGGTCAGTATGGTGGGCACGGGCTCGGCCAGCCCCGGCAGCTGCGTGGCTTCCACCGCGCCCAGGCGGTCGAATTTTTCAGTGTTGATGACGACCGAACGCCAGCTGAGCGGTATGGCGCCGCCGGTGTAGCCGGTGCCGCCGCCGCGCGGGATGATGGTCAGGTCCAGCTCGATACAGGCGCGCACCAGGGCGGCGATTTCGCTTTCGCTGTCGGGCGTGAGCACCACGAAGGGGTATTCCACGCGCCAGTCGGTGGCGTCGGTGACGTGGGACACCCGCGAGAGGCCGTCGAACTTGATGTTGTCACGGGCGGTGATGCGCGACAGGGCGCGCTGGGTCTGCTTGCGCAGTTCGCTCGTGATGGTGAAGTGCTTGTCGAAATCCGCCACGGCGATGCGGGCGGCGGCCAGCAGGCCGGCGACCTTGCTGTCGCGTTCGGAATGGCGGGCGTCGCGGCGGCGGTCGATTTCGTTCAGGCGGTGGTCGAGCGCGTCGATGAGCTGCCGCCGGCGCTTGGGGTTGTCGAGCAGGTCGTCCTGCAGATAGGGGTTGCGGCGCACCACCCAGATGTCGCCCAGCACCTCGAACAGCATTCTGGCGGAACGCCCGGTCACCCGTTCGGCGCGCAGTTCGGACAGCAGGCGCCAGGCGTCTTCGCCCAGCAGGCGCAGCACGATCTCGCGATCGGAACAGGACGTGTAGTTGTACGGGATTTCGCGCAGGCGCGGCGAAGTGTGCTGGGGTGCCTGCGCGGTAAGCATTTGACTGGCGAGGGGGGCGTTCATGAGCGGAGCTGGAACCCAAAAGGGAACGGATGCAGGGTAGACCCTGGCAGTTTAATCGAATGGGCGGCCGGCCTCAGATTTTGCCGGGGAAAAACCACAGCAGGGCGGAGGTCATCGTCACGTAACGGAGGAATTTGCCGATCGCCATGTAGACGATGCTGGGCCCCAGGGGCAGTTTCAGCCAGCCCGCCACGGCGCACAGGGGATCGCCCACCAGCGGCAGCCACGAGAACAGCAGGGCGCGCGGCCCCAGCCGGTGCAGCCACCAGCTGACATAGTCGTGCCAGCGGCCGCCGGCGGGCGTGCGCGGCTTGTAGGGGTGTTTTTCGCGGTAGCGTTCCACCGCGGTTTCCGCCGCGTAGCCCATGCCGTAGCTGATGGCGCCGCCCACCGTATTGCCCAGCGTGGCGATCAGGATGGCGGGCCAGAACATGTCGGAAGCAATCTGCAGATAGCCGAAAACGGCGGGTTCCGAACCCAGGGGGAGCAGGGTGGCGGACACCAGGGCGACCAGGAAAATGGCGCTCAGGCCGACGCTGGGCAGGGCCAGGGTGTCGAGCAGCCAGTGGATCGAGGAGTAGAGCCAGGCTTCCATGCTTGTCGGTGGCGGTTGCGCGGAGCTCGCGCGGCAGCGTAGTGTATAGCGGTATGTCGGCGCCCGGGGCCACCCCGGCGGGCGAGGGGGCTCGCACCGGCCCGGCCCGTTGCGCTGTGGTATTCTTTTCAGCTTGTATCCGCTGTCCACGCGCCTTTTTTTCCGCCATGCCTACCGACTATCTCAAGCGCATCCTGACCGCCAGGGTGTACGACGTTGCCATAGAATCGCCCCTGGACCATGCCCCGCAGGTGTCGGCGCGAATCGGCAACAAGGTGTTGCTCAAGCGCGAAGATACGCAGCCGGTGTTCAGTTTCAAGTTGCGCGGCGCCTACAACAAGATGGCGGCCCTGTCGCCGGCCGAACTCAAGCGCGGCGTGATCGCGGCATCCGCCGGCAACCACGCGCAGGGGGTGGCGCTGAGCGCCAGCCGCATGGGCTGCCGCGCGGTCATCGTCATGCCCGAGACCACGCCCGAGGTCAAGATAGAGGCCGTGCGCCGCCTCGGCGGCGAAGTCGTGCTGGCCGGCGACAGCTATTCCGATGCCTTCGACCATGCCACCGAGCTGCAGAAGCGGGAGAAACTCACCTTCGTGCATCCTTTCGATGATCCGGACGTGATCGCGGGGCAGGGCACGATAGGCATGGAAATCCTGCGCCAGCAGCCCGATCCCATCGAAGCCATCTTCGTGCCGGTGGGCGGCGGCGGCCTGATCGCGGGCGTGGCGGCCTATGTCAAGGAACTGCGCCCCGACGTCAAGGTGATCGGCGTGCAGAGCGAGGATTCCTGCGCCATGGCGCGCAGCATCAAGGCGGGCCGGCGGCTCAGGCTCGGCGATGTCGGCCTGTTCGCCGACGGCACGGCGGTCAAGTACGTGGGCGCCGAAACCTTCCGCGTCGTCAACAAGTACGTGGACGACTTCGTGCTGGTGGACACGGATGCCGTGTGCGCGGCGATCAAGGATGTATTCCAGGATACGCGCAGCGTGCTGGAACCCTCCGGCGCGCTGGCGCTGGCCGGGGCCAAGCGGTATGCCGCCCAGCACAAGCTCAAGGGCAGGACGCTGGTCGCCATCACCAGCGGCGCCAACATGAATTTCGACCGTCTGCGGCTGGTGTCCGAACGGGCCGACGTGGGCGAAGCGCGCGAAGCGGTGTTCGCGCTCACCATCCCCGAAAAACGCGGCAGTTTCATGCGCCTGTGCGAGGCGGTGGGCCGGCGCAATGTCACCGAATTCAACTACCGTATTTCGGATGCCGAGAAAGCCCATGTGTTCGTCGGCCTGCAGATCCGTTCCGAGGCCGAAATCGAAAAGCTGGAAGCGGGTTTTTCCCGCAAGGGTTTCGAGACGCTGAACCTTTCCGGCAACGAAATGGCCAAGACCCACCTGCGCTACATGGTGGGCGGGAAATCGGTGCTGGCTGAGCATGAAATGCTGTTCCGGTTCGAGTTTCCCGAGCGTCCCGGCGCCTTGATGAAATTCCTGGGGGCGATGAGTCCGGAATGGAACATCAGTCTCTTCCATTACCGCAACCTGGGCGACGACTATGGCCGCGTCCTGGTCGGCATACAGGTTCCTCCCTCCGACAAGAAAGCCTTCAAGGCCTTTCTGGACGGGCTCGGATATCCTTATTGGAATGAGTCGGACAACCCGGCCTACTCCCTCTTTCTTTGACCCGGCCGCCGGGCTCGAACTCGAAATGGTCGTGGCGCACGCCGCGACCGGCCGCAGTCTTGCCGTAGACCGCTATTTTCCGGCGCTGCATGCCCGCTTGCGGGACGCCGGGGCCCAGGCGCAAGCCATCGAACTGGGCGGGCGCTGCGTGGCCCTGCTGACGGCCGATGCCGAATACGGCCTGGACAACGGCTTCAACCTGCTCGAAACCTCGACCCGGCCGCTGCGGCGCAGCGAGGGCGGTCTGCTGGCGCTGGACTGCCTCGCGCAGCGCGGCCTCGCGCATACGCTGGCGGCGCTGCGCGCGGACGGCGCCTGCGTGCTGAATGCGTCGCAGCACCCTGAATGCCCGCGCGACATGGACTGGTACCGCCGTGTGTGTGTCGTCCGCCCCATCTATCGGGAACTGGTGGGCCATCGGGGCTGGCGCCATTGGGAAGGCATCGACGCCAAGGCCCAGAACGGCGCCAACGTGGGCGTTCCGGTGAACGATGCGGTGCGTGCGCTGAACGTGATGATAGGCCTGGCCGCCGCGCATGTGGCGCTGTTTGCCAACAGCCCGCTGGAATCCGGCCGGGAAACCGGCCTGAAAGAAACGCGGCTGACGGTATGGCCGAGGGTGTTCGATGGCTCGCGCTTCGCGGGCGACGGCATGCTGGCCGGGTGCCCGCCGAGGCCTTTCATGGACCTCGGCGATTATTTCCGCTGGCTGTTCCGCCCCGGGACCGTCAGCCGCAGTCTGCCTCTTGCGCGGCGCCATGACTACAAGTCAGCGCCGACCGTCCTGCTGGACGGCGATCCCAGTCTGTCCGCTTTTCTGTGCGCGTCACGCTGGAGCGGCCGCCGCACGGACACGGGTGAACGCGTGGTGCTCGAACCGGATTCGGCGCATTTCGAGCATTCGCAGATCGCCCAGTTCATGGATGCGCGGCTGCGCTACCGTCTGGCCGGGCTGCCGCCGCTGGCGGAGCTGATGGCGGCATGGCGCCGCCCGCGCGGTCTGGAAGACCTGTTCGAAGCGTATGGGGCGGACGTCTATATCGAGGGGCGCTGTCCGGGCGCCGGCTTTCCCGATGCCGTGCTGCTGGAGGAAGCGGGCGCCGAGGCGGCGCGCAGCATGGTCATGAGCCCGGTGGCCCTGCAATGGGGGCTGCAGCAGCGGCTGGACGATGCGGAGCGGCTGATGGCGCGCCATGGCTGGATACGGCTGCGCCGCTTGCGCGACCGCGCCATGCGGGGCGGGCTGGAAGATGCGGAAGTGACCGGCCTCTGCCGCGAAGTGGTCGAGGTGGCGTCGGCCGGGCTGGCGCCGGCGGAGCAGCATTTGCTGGCCTATGCCCGGCATGTGCTGGAGACGCGGCGCTGCGCGGCGGACCGCATGCTGGACAGCTGGCGCCGCGCGCCGGCAAGGAATGCGGCGGAACGGCTTGCTTACGTGGCCGAGCGCCACCGGGTGGTCATGCCGCCCATCGACGCGGCCGCGGCGGGGCATGGGCCACCGCTGTGAGGCCCGTCATTCGTAGACTTCGTCGGCCGCCAGCAGGATGTCCACCGGTGGATCGAAACCGATGCGCCGGGCGGTCGACAGGTTCAGGGCGATCTTGGGCGGGTCCACCCACAGTTGGCTGAGTTCGCGGGGGCTGGCGCCATTGAAGATGCGCGCAATGGTTTCCGCATGGAAAAGGCCGACGTGCGACAGATCGGCCTGGGCGATGCTCATCAGCAGGCCGCTCTCGACATCCCGGGAGCCGGCCATTGCAAAGCTGGGTACGCGGGCCCGCAGCATGATGTCGGCGATCCGCCTGACGGATGCCGTTGTGACGCCCTGGTGGGAAGTGACGTAGACGGCGCCGACATGGCGGTCAGCCAGTTCGGAATAACAGTTCACCGCGTTCCGGATGGCTTCGCTCTGCTCGATGCTGGACGAGGGCGCATGGCAGTGTTCGAGCCGGAAGCCCAGTTCAAGCGCCACCTGTTCGGCGGCGCCCACGGCGGCGTAGCTGCGGCCGGCGTCGGAGTTTTCGTAGACGATGCCCAGGGTGTCGAACCCCACGATCTCGTGGAACAGCCGCAGCTGCCGCTGATAGCGTTCGGGTTCGATGCGCACATGGAGGTTGTCGCGGCCGCTGTCCAGCGCGCTGTCGGCGATCCCGGAGGCCAGGGCATCGCTCACCGAGCCGACCACGGTGGGGACCGGCGGCCCGATTTCGCGCATGTCCTGCCCGGCCCAGGTGCCCATGGCGATGACGAGGTCGATGTCCCGCTTGCCGTGCAGGCGGTCGGCGATGGACTTGCGCATGGGCGCGCGCAGGCCGGCTTCGAAGTTGCCGGGCTGCCAGTAGGCGTCGGCGGCGAATTCCAGCCATTCGCTCTGTACGTTCCGCGCCAGCCATTGCCACAGATCGGCGCCGCTCAGGTCGTCGGGGCGCGGCGTGGGCAGCCGCAGCCAGCCCAGCACTTCCAGCCCGTCGATGATTTCGCCCAGTGTCAGGGGGTATTCGGCGTAGTCGCCGCTCTGCACATAGCCGATGCGCCAGCGCTCGCCGTTCTGGGGGGCGGCGGGCGAGGTGGAATAGGGTGCCGCGATCGACGCCGCGCCCAGGGTCAGGGCGGCGGCCAGGGCAAGAATGTAGCGAAGAATCATGTCGGCAGTCTTTTGATGGCGAGCAGGGTGATGTCGTCGGATTGCGGGGTATCGCATACGAAATCGTGCACGTGTTCCAGAATGGCGTCGAGCACCCTGGACGAGCCGCCGCCGGCCATGGGTGTGAGCGCGGCGTAGAGCCGGTGTTCGCCATACTGGGCGTTGGCCGGGCCGACGGCTTCGGTCACGCCGTCGGTGTAGCCGATCAGCACTTCGCCGGCCGCCAGACTGGTTTCGTGGCGGCGATAGGGCAGGCCTTCCTGCACACCACAGGCGGGCCCCGAGCGGCCTTCCAGCAGCCGCAGCTCGCCCTCGGGCCCGAGCACGCACAAGGCGGAGTGGCCGGCATTGGCCCATTGCAGGCGGCCGTCCGACAGATCGAGTACGCCGACGATGAGCGTCACGAACATCAGGCTGGGGTTGTTGGCGGACAGCAGGTTATTGATGCGGGCCATGATGACGGCGGGGTCGGTTTCCGTTTCGGCAATGGCGCGTATCAGTGTGCAGGTGCCGGCCATGAAGAGGGCGGCGGGCATGCCCTTGTCGGAGACGTCGCCGATGGCGAAGACCAGCCTGCCATCCGGCAGAAGGAAATAGTCATACAGATCGCCGCCCACTTCCTTGGCGGGCACCATGGTCGCGCCGAGGTCGACGCGGGCCCGCAATGCGGCGTCGGGCGGCGGAGGCAGCAGGCCGCGCTGGATTTCCTGGGCGATGCTGAGTTCGCTTTCCAGCCGCTCGCGGCTGGAGGTTTCTTCGAGCAGCCGGGCCACTTTTTCGCGCAGCTGCGCGTCCATGTAGGCGAAGGCGGCGGCGAGCCGGCCCACTTCGTCGGGCCGGCGGCGCGGCAGTTCCGCGATGTGGGCCGGCAGGGTCTGCCCGGCGCTGAGATCCTGTTCGGGCAGCGCGCGGGCGAACTCGCTGAGCTGGCGCAGCGGCCGGGTCAGCCGGATGGAGACGAAGCCGGCCACCATGAGCCCCACCGCCAACACCAGCAGGAAGAACAGGCCCAGCTGGTTGCGCAGTTCGGTGGCGGCGCGGGTGAAATCGCGTTCCGGCACGGCGGCCACGATGGTCCAGGCCAGCGGCCTGAAGTACGTGGCCTGGATGCGCCAGGCGTCGTGGCCGCCCCGGGGTGAAAAGGCCAGCTGCTGGATATCCTGGGATGGCGCGAGTTCATGCAGCAGCTGGCGCAGGGTCTTGCCGGTGGCGGCGTCGGCCGAGTCCAGCAGGAAGCCGTAGGAGCCGGGGGGCGCGGCGATCAGGCGGTCGTCGTCGCTCAGGATGAAGGCGAAGCCCGATTCGGCCAGCAGCAGGCCGTCCAGCACATCAGCGATGGCCTGCTCGGTCTCGGCGCGCCGCCGGTCGAACTGCTGGACGACGCCGTCGGCATCATCGCTGACCGCGACGACCCAGTCCCATTCCGGCACATAGCTGACGTAGGCGTAGCGCAGTTGCTCTGTGCCGGTGGCGGGATCGGGCAGGCGGTAGATGGCGAAGCTGTGCCCGCCCAGCCTGACATCCTGGTAGACGGAGGCGGCGAGCGGCCGGCCCTTGTAGTCGAGCAGCGCCGAGATGTCGGCGTTGCGTTCGAGCAGATGGCTGCTGGCCAGTATGGTGTATTCGCGGTCGAACACCGAGACGTTGCCGCCGGCGCCGGTGCCCAGGCCGGACAGCCATTGCAGCGCGAGTTCGTGGGCGCGCGATTCGGTGAGTTCGCCGTCGCGCACCTGCCGCTGGTAGGCGTCGAGGACGGATTGCACCATTTCGCCCTGCTGCATGAGGCGGGCGCGGTTGCTTCGCACGGTGGCGATCTTGTCGAGCAGAAAGCCGCCCCAGCGCGCTTCGCTGTCCTGGACCAGGAGATCGAGCACGTTGCGCACCGCATGTTCTTCCATGGTGACCACCGTGCGCGTCACCCCGCGTTGAGTGATGACCATGACCAGTGCGGCGCTGATCAGCAGGGTCAGGCCCACAAGCAGCAGGATTTTGCTGCGCAGCGAGGTCAGGCGCATAGTTGCTTGGCGTGTAACTTCGTATTGAAGGAGTGAGTTTAATTTACCATTAGGCATTATTCATGACTCGGGAGCATACCCTCAACATGCAGCCAGCGTCTTCTCCGGCCGCTCAAGGCGCGGCCATCCCGAGGCAGCGCCGCGCGGTGCGCAATGTGGTCCTGTCTTGCGTGGCCGTGCTGCTGCTGGGGCAGTTGCTGATCGGCGCGCTGAGCCTGGCGGCCCTGCTGCGCCTGGGCGCGGACAGCACGGCCGACCGGCTGACACTGATAGCGGGGCGCACGGCCGGGCAGATCCAGGCGGGGCTGCAGCTGGGCAAGCCGCTCACACAGTATTTCGGCCTGTCGCTGGCGTTCGACAGTCTGCGCAGCGACATCCCCGAGCTGCGGTCTGCCTTGGTGGTGCTGGACGATGGTACGGTGCTGGCCGCAATGGACGATGTCCGGGTGGATGCGACCCGTCTGCTGCGCGAGCTGCGCCGTGGGGCGCCGCGGGCGCGGGAGTCCACGGCTGAAGGGCTGCGGCTGGCCCTGCCGCTGGCGGAGCCGGGCGACGGACACAAGGGCGCGCTGGTGATCGAGGTCAGCGCGGGCGGCCTGCCGCAGGGGGCCGCCCTCTGGCGTAATCTCTGGTTCCTGCTGATCGTGACGCTGGGCGCGGCCGCCGTGATGGCGGTGGCCATGAAGAAGCTGCCCGTCCAGCGCATTGCGGCGGCGGGCTGGCTGCGCCTGGCCGTGCCGGTGGCGATCATGCTGGCGGCTCAAGCGCTGTATGCCGCGCATACCGTGCAGGATTTCCGCAATGTCTGGCAGGCCGTCATCCAGCAGAACGCGCGCATCATCGGCGAAGGGCTGGAGCGCGATTTCGAGAAAATCCTGGGTTACGGCATCGCGCCCGAACGCATGCGCGGCGTGGAACAGCCCTTGTCGCGTGCCTTCCAGGCCTTTCCCCTGTTGGGCGGCTTGCGGTTTCTGGCGGCGGATGGCCGCCCGCTGGCGCAGGTGGGCAAGGTGGGCGATCAAGAGGCGGTGCTTACGTTTCCGCTGGAGGCGGCCGGCGAGGGCGAGCCGCTGGCGTGGCTGGCGCTCTATTCCGACGATGCGGCGATGGCGGCGGCGGTGCGCTCGCGCGCGCTGGATGCCGCCACCATCGCCCTGGTCGCCATGGTGGCGGCGGTCGAGCTCATGCTCATGCTGCAGGTCTTGATGGACCGGGCCTTCAGCGCGGCATCCGCCGGGGGTTCCGGCCGGCCTGCGGCCGCAGCGGCTTCCGGCGGCCTCCACGCCGGGGGCGCCACGGGCCGGCCGCTGCCGGATGATCCCTCAAGGCTGGGCATGGTGGCTCGTCCGGTCATGTTCGCCTTTCTGTTCGCCATGGCCCTGCCGCTGGGGTTCCTGCCTCTCTACGCCCGCAGCCTGCTGGACGCAGGCATCGACGATGGCGCGGCGGCCCTGCTGGTCGCCATGCCGACGACGGCCGAGATGGCCGCCGGCCTGGCGATGGCCCTGCTGGCCGGGCGCCTGATCGACAGCCGCGGCTGGCTGGTGCCGGCGGCATGGGGCATGGCGCTGGCCCTGGCCGGGAATCTGGCCTGCGCGGTGGCGGGCGATCTCTGGAGCCTGACCGCCGCGCGGGCGCTGGCCGGCCTGGGCTACGGCCTGGTCTGGATGGCCCTTCAGGGTTTCGTGGTGAACCTGGGTCCCGCACAGTACCGGGGCCGCAATATGACTGCTCTCATCGCCGGTCTGTTCGCCGGCCACATGACGGGGGCGGCCGTGGGCGGCATGCTGGCGAGCGAGGCCGGGCACCGGCCGGTATTCGTGGTGGGGGCGCTGATGGTGCTGGCGGCGGCGCTGGCCCTGCGCCTGCTGCTGTGGCCGTATCGCGGCGCGGGCGGCGGCATGGCGGTGGCGAGCCGGGCGCCTCTGGGCGGCGCGGGGGGCGCCCGCCTGCGCCGCCTGTTGTCCGACCGGGGATATGGCGCGCTGCTGCTGGGCAGCGTGGTGCCGTTCTCGATCGCACAGGTGGGCCTGCTGAGCTATGCGCTGCCACTGCATTTCGATGCCCTGGGGGCGAGCACCGCGGACGTCGGCCGCGTCATCATGCTCTATGGTTTCTGCGTCATCTATCTGGGGCCGCTGCTGGGCCATGCCACCGACCATTCCCGGCACTGGAAGCGCTGGATCGCCGCGGGCGGCATGGTGGGCGCCTGCGGGCTGTTGCTGCTGCAATGGGCACCGGGCGTGTGGGGCATGGCGGCCGCGGTGGCCTTGCTGGCCGTGGCGAGCTGTCTGGCCGGCGCGGCCCAGACGCCCTACATGCTGGCGCGCGAGCGGGCGCTGGCCTATGGCGCGGCCGGGGCCACCGGCATCATGCGCGGCGCCGACAAGTTCGGCCAGATGCTCGGCCCGCTGATCGTCGGGGCATTGTTCGCCGGTGTGGGCATGTCCGCGGCGCTGGTGTGGACGGGCGCGCTGTATCTGGCGGGCACGCTGCTGTTCTGGATGCTGGCGCCCGCGGACGAACGTTCTTCCTGACCCGAGGCGCCGCGCGCGGGTTTCGTCGTCAATGACGAATCCCCGAAGCACCGCGCCGGATTCAGGCGTCCTGACGGGCCAGCAGGGGCAGGCGGGTGGTCAGGCCGGTGAGCAATTCCGCGGCGATGGTGTCGCAGGCCAGGGCGGCGGTTTCGACCGGCAGCGCAGCCCCGGCCGGCGCGTGGCCCCACAGCGTCATGATGTCGCCGGGCCGTTCCGCCGGCTGGGGGCCGAGATCGACGGTCAGGCAGTCCATCGTGACCCGGCCGGCCAGGGGAACAGGCCGCCCGCCGTCGCCGGCCAGCACATGCCCGTGCCGCCACAGCCCGCGCGGCACGCCATGGCCGTATCCGATGCCGACCACCCCTATGCAGGTGTCGCGGGGGGCGCGATAACCGTCGCCATAGCCGACGGTCTGGCCCGCCGCCACGCGGCGGATGCCCAGGAGGCGGGCATGGAGGCTCATGGCGGGACGCAGGCCCAGCTGGGCCCCGTTGCGGCCCGGCACGGCGCTGGCGCCATACAGCGCCAGGCCGCAACGCAGCCAGTGCCCGGCGGCATGGGTGGGGCACGGTGCATTGCCGCACAGGGCGGCCGAGTTGCCGGTGCTGTGCGGGCCGGGCAGGCCGGCGGTGGCTTGTGCGAAAGCTTGCCGCTCGGCGGCGAGGGCCTGGGGGTCCTCCGCCATGGCGTAGTGGTGCAGGTGCCCCGCGGCGGCCAGCGCGCCAGCGCGGGCAAGCGCATGGAGCCGCCCGAATGCGGCGGCATAGCCGCTATCGTCGAAGCCCTGGCTGCGCAGGCGGCCGGCATGGCGCAGCCAGGCGTGGACGCGGGGCAGGCTTGCGCGCATGTCTTCCAGGCGCCGCAGCGCGGCTTCGTCGTCTATCACGATATGCAGCTCGCCCAGGGCCGGGTCGCCCAGAACGGCGGGATCCAGGCCGACGGCCGACAGCAGCATAATGGGGTGGCGCCAGCCCAGCCCGCGGCTGCGGACCGCGTCATCCAGCGTGGCCACGGCAATGCCGTCGGATCCGTCCAGCGCGCCCAGCGCATGGTGCAGACCGTGGCCGTAGGCGTCCGCTTTCACCACCGCCCACAGGCGTGGAGGCGGCGTGCCGGCCTCGGCCGCGCTCAGGCGGCGGCGCAGCCAGGCCAGGTTATGGGCAATGGCGGCGGGATCTATGCTGGCCCAGGGGCCGGAACCGGCGGGCGCGTGCCATGGACGCGTCATGGCGCGTCATCGATCGCGGCCACGAGCTGCAGGTGGTTCCAGCCTTCGCGCCGTTCGTGGCGGATGTCTTCCAGATAATGCAGCATCAGGCGCAGGCCGTGGCCGCCGATCTCGGCTTCGTCGAGCGTGGCGTCGAGTTCCCGTGGAGTCCGGGCGGTGGGGTCGAACGCCACGCCGTTGTCCATGACGTCGAGCGTCAGCCGCCGCCCCTCTTCCCGCAGGCGCAGGCGCACGCAAGGCTCGCCGCCGGCCGGCCGCTCTTGCGGGTAGCCGTACATGGCGATGTTGGTCAGCGTTTCATCCAGGCAGAGGCGTATCTTGAACAGGGTGCGGGCGGGCCAGCGCCCCCTTGCGGCCGCCGCTTCCAGCCACTTCTGCGCCTGTGCGAGGGTGTGCCGGTCGACGGGAAGGGAGATTTCGGCCTGATCGCTCATGTCAGCCTGTATTAGTGATCGAAGTGCAGGCGCAGGCTGGATTGACCATTGCGGGCGTCCGCGTGAACCCGATCCGCCAGGCGCAGCAGCAATGTATGCGACACCTGGGCCATCGTCCGTTCCAGCGCGGCGTCGAAATCGGCGTCGTCGGCATCGAGCAGGTCGATGGACGGTTTGCCCGCCGTATCCAGAACCAGCGGCGGCCCCTGATGAAGAATCTCGAAATCCAGATTGAATTCGTCGAAGCGGCCGCGGATCAGGGTGGCGCGCCGCCCCTGGCCGCTGGTATTGATGGCTTCGACGGCTTCCATGGAGGCCTGGGCCGCGCGCCGGATGGCTTCGTGGCGGGCGCCCCAGGCGGCGCCGGCGGATTCGACGAATTCCGTGACCTGCTCAGTCAGTTCACGGCTGGATTGCGCATCGTACAGGTTCTGTGAACTGCGCTGCGAGCTGCCCAGGCGGAAGGCCAGGTTCAGGAGTATGGCCGTCAGCCCGGCCACCACGATGCCATTGCGGGCGATGAAGCCGATTGCTTCGGGCAGCAGGTCGCTCAGATTGGGCATGAACATGACGCCCATGCCGGCCACGAAGGCCAGGCCCACCATGAAGATGCCGCGCGCATCCATGGCGCGGGAGGCGATCAGTTGTATGCCGGAGACGATGAGATAGGCGGCGGCGTACAGTTCGACCGCGCCGATGATGGCCGTGGGAATGAGGGTGAGGGCGCGCGCGACCATGGGCATGAAGGCCAGCGCCAGCAGCAGGGCGGCCACGGCCAGGCCGACCCAGCGCGAGGTGGAGCGGCTGATGTGGCAGAGCGCGAGATTGGCCGATGATGTCGCGCTCGGATAGCCGCCGAACCCCGCCATCAGCAGATTGCCCAGGGCATTGGCCCGGATGCCGCCGCCGACCATGCGCATGTTGGCGCGCCGCCAGTCGGCGTCGTCCATCTTCTGCATGAGCACCACGGAGGCGAAGGTGTCGAGCTGCGTCATGAGCGCGAGCAGCCCCACCGCCACCAGCACGCCCGAGGGGATGCCCAGATTCGGCGCCTGGAGGGAGGGCAGCCCGAACAGCGGTGTGTGCAGCAGCGCATCGCCGCCATGCAGCTTGCCCAGGAGGGCGGCGATGATGATGCCCGCGCCCATGCCGGCGAGCAGGGCGAACAGCTTCATGCCGCGACTGCCCCAGATCGACAGGGCCATGATGACCAGCAGCGTGACGCCGCCCAGCACGAGATCGGTGGAATCGGCGGCGTTTTCGTGCAGGCCCATGAAGTGGACGAGCGCCGGTTCGATCAGCGACAGGCCGCCGACGCAGACGACGACGCCGGCGACGGTGGGCGGCAGTACGGCCCGCAGGTGCGGAACGATGTAGCTGGCCCCCAGCGCGGCAACGCCGTTCACGATGCATACGATGACCATGCCGCCAGCGCCGTATTCCGCGCATACCAGCCCCGAGAGGGCGACCAGCAGGGGGTCGGGCATGTGCACCAGCATGGTGCCCGAACCAGTGCGCCCGCCCCAGGCCTGCAGGGCCGTCGATAGCGCCACGCCGATGATGGTGGCGCTGACCATCTGGCGGGTCGCTTCGGCGTCGAGCCCGCCGATGTGGGCGGCGGCCAGCACATAGGCGATGAGCGCCAGCGCCGTGGCGGCGTGCTGGACGGAAAGAATGGCCAGCGCCGACAGCGGTGGGCGCTCCATGGAGGCGTAGGCGAGATCGCGCGGCCGCTTGACGGGGGGGGTAGGAGGTAAACCGAATCTGGAAAAGAAGCCCATGTATGGTTATGATTCCCTGCTGCGATCGATCGGAGGCGCCCCATTATAGGGGGCGCCGGCTGAAGGTCGATACATATTGTCAGAAAATTTTTAACTCTAAACGGTTGCCTTCATGAGCCTTACTCGCGAAAAAAACGGCGAGATCCTTGTCGTTTCCACTGCCGGCCAGATCAACAGCGCAAATGCCGCTGAACTGGAAAACAGCCTGCTCGCGTGGGTCGAGGAAGGCGAGCACAAATGGGTGCTCGACATGGCGGGCGTCGAATACATATCCAGCGCCGGCCTGCGGGTCGTGCTGCTGCTGGCCAAACGGCTCAAGCAGAACTCGGGGCATCTGGTGCTGTGCGGGCTGCAGCCGCACGTGCATGAAGTCTTCGACATCAGCGGCTTCCTGTCGATTCTGGATGTGGCCGACTCGCGCGACGCCGCACTGGGCCGCCACGCCTGAATCCGGCCTTCGCCCGGGGGTCAGGGCGTTTCGGCGGCGTGCGCAATGCGTTCGCGCAGCCCCCGCAATGAGCCGCGCAACCGTTCCAGCGCCTGTTCGCGCAGGTTGTCCAGCTGCTGCGCGTGCGCCAGCGTGATTTCCTCGAAACGCAGCACATCGCCGGGCATGCATTGGGCCAGCTGCGGCAGGTCGACAGAGGCGAGATGGCCGATCTTGGGATAGCCGCCCACTGATTGCCTGTCGGCCATCAGCACGATGGGCTGCCCGTCGGGCGGCACCTGCAGGCTTCCGAAGGTGGCGCCTTCCGAAAGCAGCTGCCGGTTTTCTCTCAGGGACAGTGCCGGGCCCCGCAGGCGGTAGCCCATGCGGTCCGACTGGTTGGCGATGCGGTAGTCGCTGTCGAACAGCGTATCCAGCGCTTCGTCCGTGAACAGCCCGGTGTGGGGGCCGCGCATGACGCGCAGCCTCGGGCGCGGGTTGTGCGCCAGGGTGGATGGCAGGTAGATGGCGATGCCGGCGAGTTCGTCGGCCAATGCCTGGCGCGCCTCGGCACGCAGCGGCGTGTTCAGGGGCAGGACATCGCCCTTGCGCAGCGCGCGGCCCTGGAAGCCGCCCAGGCGGCCGCGCAGCCAGGTGCTCTGGCTACCCAGGATTTCGGGCAGGGCCATGCCGCCATGCCAGGCGATGTAGCAGCGCACCCCGCCGCGGCGCTGGCCGAAGGACAGCAGATCGCCGGCGTTCAGCACGAGCGGTCGGCCCATCGGCGCGGGTTCACCGTTGATCATCGGGCCGAGATCAGCGCCGGCCAGCGCGATGCAGGCCGGCGCGTCGAAGCGGAGCACGGGCCCCAGGAGCGTGACTTCAAGCGTGGCCATGTCATGCTCATTGCCCGCGATGAGGTTGGCCAACTGGTGGGCGCGCTGATCCATGGCGCCGCCCACGGGCATGCCCAGGTGCTGGTAGCCGTGGCGCCCAAAATCCTGGAAGGTGCTGGCCAGGCCGGGCCTGATGACAGTGACGCTCATTGCCCGGGCCAGCCGTGAAAGGCTTCCTGGGTGATGGGCACCAGGCGCACGCTGTCGCCGGGGGCGATCAGCGTGGCGGGTTCGCGCAGGGGGTCGAAGAGCCGCAGGGGGGTGCGGCCGATCACGTGCCAGCCGCCGGGCAGTTCGTTGGGGTAGACGATGGTCTGGCGATTGGCCACGGCCACCGAGCCGGCCGGAACGGCGGTGCGCGGCGTGTCGCGCCGCGCCAGGGCGAAATCTTCGTCGAGCACGCCCATGAAAGGCGCGCCCGGGGCGAACCCCAGCATGAACACATACAGCGGCTCGCGGCTGTGGCGCTGAACGACCGAGCTTTCGCTCATGCCGAGGCGCTCGGCGACGTCGCGCAGATCGGGCCCGAATTCGCCGCCGTAGCAGACGGGCAGTTCGACGAGCCGGCCGCCGGTCTGCGCGCTGTCCAGCCTGGCTTGGCGCAGGATTTCCTCGATTCCGAGTTCGAGCTTGCGCAGGCTGGTATTGGCCGTGTGGCGGCCCGGCAGGTAGTGCACGGCCACGGTGTTGAAGGTGGGAACGATGTCGCTCACGCCGTCCAAGGCGGCCCGGCGCAGGGCCGCCGCCGCGGCGCCGCAGCGGCGGCCTGTCGCGGCGTCGAGGCCGGTTCCGAAGCGGATGACCAAGCAGCGGTCGCCGTGGGCGGCGATGCTCCATTCTTTGTGTTCAGGCTGTTCCAGCATGCCTATGTCCACGGCCGGGGATGTATGCGTCAGAAGGGATGGCCGACATTCTCGTACAGATTGCGGCCACCGTCGAGACGGCGGAAACCCGCGGGCTCACTCGACGGCCGGCGCGCTGACGATGCGCCGCTGCGGAAACACCAGGGAAAAGGTGCTGCCCGAGCCGTAGCGGCTCTGGATGCGCAGCTCGGCTTCGTGGCGCATGGCGACGTGCTTGGTGATGGCCAGGCCCAGGCCGGTGCCGCCGGTGGAGCGGGAGCGGCCCCGGTCGGCCCGGTAGAAGCGTTCGGTCAGGCGGGGGATGTCCTGGGGGGCGATGCCGATGCCGGTGTCCTGCACGGTGTAGACGGCGGTGCCGTCGTCGGCGCGGTACCAGCTGACGGTGATGGTGCCGTCCTTGGGCGTATAGCGAACGGCATTGGTGATCAGATTGGATATCGCCGACGTCAGTTCGGAGTCCACGCCCTCGACCTGCAGGGATTCGTCGCAGTGCACTACGAAGACGTGCTGGTCCCGCGACAGGATGCGGCCCTGCTGCAGCGCCTTGTGCACGAGCGCGCTCATGTCCACGGGCTCGGCCTCGGCCACCGGCGAGGATTCCAGCGTCGAAAGGGTGAGCAGGTCGGAGACGATGGCTTCCATGCGGCCCGCCTGTTCCCGCATCAGCCCGACGTAGCGCAGCCGCTGCTCGCTGGTGAGCGAATCGGGAGGCATGTCCTGCAGGGTTTCGAGAAAGCCCGTCAGCACGGTGAGCGGCGTGCGCAGTTCGTGGGACACGTTGGCGACGAAATCCTTGCGGGTCGTTTCCAGCTTTTCGAGCTGGGTGATGTCGCGCGTGACCATCAGATAGCGGTCGACGCCGTAGTCGACCAACTGCAGCAGCAGGGTTCTGTCGTGTTCTTCATTCTGCAGGTGCAGCTGGACGGGGTCGGCCCAGCGGCCCTGGCGCGCATAGCGCGCGAACTCCGGCATGCGCAGAATATTGAAGATGCTGTAGCCGATGTCGGTGCCCGGGTTCAGGCCCAGGTGTTCACAGGCGCTGCGATTGCACCACGTCAACTGCATCTGGCCGTCGAGCGTGACGGCGCCGTCGGGCAGCGCATGGGCCGCTTCCAGCATCTGGAGCTTGGTCTGTTCGAGATGGTCGATGGCCTGGCGGTCCCTGCGCAGCTTGCGGTAGACCATGGAAAGAATGTCGTCCCAGGGGCCCACGGACACCGGCGGCGCGCTTTCAATGTCGTTGGCCCAGCGCGAAATGCGCGATACCTGCATGCCGCTGACGAAGATCATCAGCAACAGGCCGAGAGAGAACAGGCCCCAGCCGATGTGGGCGCCGAGCCATGAACCCAGACCCCATCCGGCCAGGGCCCACAAAAGGACGGTGAATAGCGTTTTCAGCATGGGGAGGCCTGCGCGGTCGCTGGAAGTGGGGACATCATGGGGCCGGGTCAGGCAGTGGGATGAATGGCAAAACGATAGCCTGCGCCGCGCACAGTTTCAATGTGGGCATCATGCCCCGAGGGCTCCAGGGCCTTGCGCAGGCGGCGGATGTGCACGTCCACCGTGCGCTCTTCCACGAACACGTGGTCGCCCCAGACCTGGTCGAGCAGCTGCGCCCGTGAAAACACTCTTTCAGTATGCGTCATGAAGAAATGCAGCAGGCGGAATTCCGTCGGGCCGACCGACAGGTTGCGGGTGCCGCCGGAGACGCGGTGGGTCGCAGGGTCCAGACGCAGGGTGCCGATTTCTACGATGTCGTCGGTGAGTTGCGGTGCGCGCCGGCGCAGCACGGCCTTGATGCGGGCAATCAGTTCCTTGGGGGAAAAGGGCTTGGTGATGTAGTCGTCAGCGCCCGCTTCCAGCCCTTCCACCTTGTCATGTTCGGCGCCTTTGGCGGTGAGCATGATGAGCGGGACCTGGCGGGTGCGTTCGTCCGAACGCAGGCTGCGTGCCAGCGTGATGCCGGAAGCGCCCGGCAGCATCCAGTCCAGCAGGATCAGATCGGGGAGTTCCGCGCGGATCAGCGTCTGGGCTTGCTCGGCGTCGAACGCACGCAGCACCTTGTGGCCGGCGAAGGTGAGGTTGACGGAGATGAGTTCCTGGATGGCGGGCTCATCTTCGACGACGAGTATGGTGGTGCTCATAAATATGTATCCAGCCTGGTTGAGAAGAGGGCTTGCGCCACGCGGGCGCGTTTCGATTTTGCAATACTATGGCGGAAATATTGCAGGTTTGTGAACGCGGGGCGCCGGCATGGGGAATGCGCGTCCGCGGTGATGATGTTGTACGATAGCCGGATCATGAAAGAGACGCCTTTTTCCAGCAGCGATTCCGACACCACCCACTTCGGCTACCGCAGCGTGCCCGAGCGCGAAAAAGCGGCCAAGGTGGCCGAGGTGTTCCATTCCGTCGCGAGCCGCTACGATGTCATGAACGACCTGATGTCGGCGGGCATGCATCGCGCATGGAAGGTGTTCACCGTTGCGCGGGCCGACGTGCGCCCCGGCATGAAGGTGCTCGACATCGCGGGCGGCACCGGCGATCTCGCGCGGGCATTCGTGCGGCGGGCGGGCCCGTCGGGCGAAGTCTGGCTGACCGACATCAATGCGTCCATGCTCAGGGTCGGGCGCGATCGTCTGGCCGACGAAGGCCTGCTGCCGCCCGTGGCGGTGTGCGATGCCGAGAAACTGCCCTTTCCCGATGGCCATTTCGACCGCGTCAGCGTGGCTTTCGGTTTGCGCAACATGACTCACAAAGACCGGGCACTGGCCGAGATGCGCCGCGTCCTCAAGCCGGGCGGCAAGCTGCTGGTGCTGGAATTTTCCCGCGTCGCCCGGCCGCTGGCCCCGCTGTATGACTGGTATTCCTTCAATGTGCTGCCCTGGCTGGGGTCGCGCGTCGCCGGCGATGCCGACAGCTACCGCTATCTGGCGGAATCCATACGCATGCATCCCGATCAGGAAACGCTGGCCGGCATGCTCCGGGCCGCGGGCCTGTCGCGGGTGAAGTATTTCAACCTCAGCGCGGGCATCGTGGCCCTGCACGAGGGCGTAAATCTGCAATGAGCGGCCGCTGGGCGCGCGCGGTGTGCCGGCCGGGCTCCGGCCGCCCTGGCGCGGGCGCGCCGGAAAAGACCAAAAAAGACGGCCGCGCGGCCATTGTGCGTTGTTTAAGCTTCCTGTAAGATTCAATCCTCACATTGATTTTCATCATTGCGCGCGGTTCGTGCGCTAGGAGCAACCTACAATGATGTCGCAACGTTTTTCGCGATTCTTCGCCATGGCGGTGCTGGTGTTTTCCGCCGGGGCCATGCTTGCCATGCCGTTCGAGGCCGAAGCGCGCCGTGCGGGCGGGGGTAAGAGCTTTGGCACGCAATCCAGCAATGTAACCAGTCAGCGCTCGGCCGCCACGCCACCGGCGGCGTCGCCTTCGCGCAGTGCCGCGGCTCCGGCCGCCGGCGCGGCGGGAACGGCGGCCGCAGCGGGCGCCCGCAGCGGCATGTCCCGCTGGCTGGGCCCCATCGCCGGCATCGCCGCCGGCCTGGGCATCGCCGCATTGCTCTCGCACCTGGGCCTGGGCGGCGCTCTGCTCGAATTCCTGTCCAGCGCCATTTTGATCGGTCTGGTGATCTTCGCCGTCCTGTACCTGGTGCGCAGGCTGCGCGGCGGCGCCCGCCAGCCCGCCATGGCGCAGGCCGGCAACAACAACAGCTTCCGCAACGCCGATGGCGGCATGGGTTCGCTGCAGCGCCGCGAGCCGGCACAACCCCAGCCCCAGGCGCCCGCCGCCCCGGCACCGGTCGCTGCCGCGCCGGTTCCCGCGGCCCCCGTGGATACCAGCTGGTTCATTCCGGAAAACTTCGATACGCCGGCCTTCCTGGCCAATGCCAAGCAGCAGTTCATCCGGATCCAGGCCATCTGGGACAGCGGCGATCTCGATCAGCTGAACGAATACATGACCGACGATCTCATCGCCGAGGTCAAGCCCGAGCTGATGGGCCGCGGCGAAGACAACCACACCGAAGTCGTGCTGCTGAACGCCGAGCTGCTGGGCATCGAGCAGGTGTCGGGCGGCCACCTCGCAAGCGTGCGCTATTCCGGCATGTTGCGTGAAAGCCGCGACGGCGAAGCCTTCCGCTTCGAAGAGGTCTGGAATCTCTACAAAGGCGAAGATGCCGGCTGGCTGCTGGCCGGGATCCAGCAGATTCCTGTGCAGCACGCAAGCTGATCACGGCCGGGCGCGGGCTCCGCGTCCGGGCCCGCTGCGCGTTTCCAGAAGGCACCCTGCGCGGTGCCTTCTTTTTTGCCGCCGTTAAACCGTTAAACTCTAGGGCGCAGGCGTTTCCTTCCCAGTTTCCGACTATCGCCATCACCCATGCTGCCTTTTCCTCCGGTGTTCTCGCCCACAGCCCTGACCGCCCGCGTCCTGAACGCCCTGCTGCGGCGCGAGCCGTGGGCCGCCGGGCGATTGAGCCGCCATGCGGGGAAGTCGCTGCGGTTCACCGTCGGCAGTGTGCGGGTGGGGTTCAGCATCGAGGCTTCCGGCCTGCTAAGGGCCTGCGATCCGGCCGTGGTGCCCGATGTCTCGCTCACCATCGGCGCCCAGCACCTGGCCGATCTGCCGGCCATACTGCGCAGCCGCGATCTGTCCGCCATTACTGAAAAGCTGCATGTGCAGGGCGATGCCGCCCTGGCCACTCTGGTATCGGAACTGGCCCGCGATCTGCGCTGGGACATCGAAGAAGACATGGCGGCGGCGTTCGGCGACATACTGGGGCCGGGCCTGCTGCGGGGCGGCCGGGCGGCCGCCGGCCTGGCCCAGTCGGCCGCGCGGCGCGCCGCCGCCAATCTGGCGGAATACCTGGGCGAGGAAGGCAGGCTGCTGGCCACGCGCCCGGCCATGGAATCGTTCCAGCATGATTGCGCGGTGCTGCTGCGCCGGCTCGATGCCCTCGAAGGGCGCGTGGGCGGGCGGTGGGCCGGCAGGGGGGAATGAACATGTTCCCTGTGCTGCGGCTGGGCTACATCATTATCGTTGCGCTGCGCTACCGGCTCGATGAGCTCGTGCTGTCGGGCATACGCCATCCGCTTGCCTATGGCCTGCTCAAGGTGCTGCGCCTGGGCCGGCCGCCGCGCCTGCCGCGCGGGGTGCGCCTGCGCCGAGCGCTCGAATCCCTGGGGCCGATCTTCGTCAAGTTCGGGCAGGTGCTTTCGACGCGCCGCGATCTGATTCCGCTGGACGTCGCCATCGAGCTTGCGCTGCTGCAGGATCGCGTGCCGCCGTTTCCTTCCGCACAGGCGGCGGCCATCATCGAAACGGCTCTGGGCGCGTCCCCGCACACATTGTTCCGGCATTTCGAGACGGATCCCATCGCATCGGCCTCGATCGCCCAGGTGCACCGCGCCGTGCTGCACGATGGCCGCGAAGTCGCCGTCAAGGTCCTGCGGCCGGGCATGCGGGAAGTCCTGGAAAAAGACCTGACGCTGATGCGCATCCTGGCGGGGATGGTCGAGCGGATGTCGCCCGATGCCCGCCGGCTGAAGCCGCGCCAGGTCGTGGCGGAATTCGATACCTATCTGCACGACGAACTCGATCTGATACGCGAGGCGTCGAACTGCAGCCAGCTGCGCCGCAACTTCAGCGCCGAGCGGGGCCGCGCCGGCCTGCTGCTGGTGCCGGAAGTGATCTGGGAATATTGCGCCACGACCGTATTCACCATGGAGTGGATGCGCGGGATCCCGGTCAGCCACATCGACAGGCTGCGGGATGCGGGCGTGGACACCAAGGCGCTGGCGCGCACGGGGGTGGAGATTTTTTTCACCCAGGTGTTCACCGACGGCTTCTTCCATGCCGACATGCATCCGGGCAATATCTACGTGTCGGACGAACCCGCCACACTCGGGCGCTACATCGCGCTGGACTTCGGCATCGTCGGCACGCTTTCCGAATTCGACAAGAACTACCTGGCGCAGAACTTCCTGGCCTTTTTCCGGCGTGACTATCGCCGGGTGGCCCAGCTTCACATTGAATCGGGCTGGGCGCCGGCCACCACGCGCGAAGAAGAGCTGGAAGGCGCCGTGCGCGCGGTATGCGAACCCTATTTCGATCGGCCGCTGTCCGAGATATCGCTGGGCCAGGTGCTGCTGCGCCTGTTCCAGACCTCTCGCCGCTTCAATGTCGAGATCCAGCCTCAGCTGGTGCTGCTGCAGAAGACCCTGCTCAATGTCGAGGGCATGGGGCGCGAGCTGGATCCCGGGCTCGACCTCTGGCAGACGGCCAAGCCCTATCTCGAACGCTGGATGCACGAGCGCATCGGCCTGGCCGGCCTGAAGCGCCAGCTCGACAAAGAGGCCACCCAATGGGCGCAGCTGCTGCCGCAGCTGCCTCGGCTGGTGCATGCCAGGCTCGGCAGGCCCGATGTCGGGCCCGCCACCTATCTCGAACTGCAAAAGCTGCGCCAGACCCAGCGGCAGACCAACCGCCTGCTGGCCGCACTGATCGCCGTGCTGGCGGCCGGGGTGGGCGTCGCCATCTGGGCCGTGACCCGCTGAACGCCTGTGGCGCTTCCTTCCCCATGATCAACAGGTATTTCGATGCCCGCACGCTTTGAATCCAAGATTCTCGATCCCGATACCCTGCGCCGGCGCCTGATGGATGGCGCGCTGGCGCGCCCGCTGGTGTTCACCAATGGGGTGTTCGACATCCTGCATCGGGGGCATGCCACCTATCTCGATGCGGCGGCGCGCCTGGGCGCGACGCTGGTGGTGGCGCTGAATACCGATGCGTCGGTACGGCGGCTGGGGAAGGGGACGGACCGGCCGCTCAACGTCCAGGCCGACCGGATGGCAATGGTGGCGGCCCTGGGCTGCGTCGACGCCGTGACCTGGTTCGATGAGGATACGCCGCAGGCCTTGATCGAGCTTCTGCGCCCGGAACTGATCGTCAAGGGCGGCGATTATGTCATGGACACGCTGCCGGAAACGGCGGCGGTGCGCAGCTGGGGAGGCGACGCGGTGGCGATTCCTTTCGAGTTCGAACGCTCGACTACCGCGCTGCTGGAGAAGATCCGGGGGCGGTGAGCAGGCCGTTGATGGCCACGAGATCCGCTTCCTGCAGAATGCCGGCGGCCGCCTTCAGGCGCAGGCCGCTCATGAGCGTGTCGTAGCGGGCGCGGGCCAGGGCGCGCTGGGTCACATAGAGCTGCTGTTCGGCGTTCAGGACGTCGATGTTGATGCGCACCCCGATTTCATAGCCGGTGCGGTTGGCTTCGAGCGCCAGCTGGCTGGAACGTTCGGCGGCCTGTAGCGCGGCCACCTGCGACCGGCCGGCGACGACGCCCTTGAAGTAGCGCTGGGCGGCCTGCACGGATTCCCGTCTGGCGTTTTCCAGCAGCGCGCGCGAGTGCTGCAGTCGGGAAGTCTGTTCGCGGATCCGCGAAGAAATTTCGCCGCCGGTGTAGATGGGAATGGACAGCTGCACGCCCACGGTGGTGTCCAGTGAACGGGGGCCGGCGCGGTAGCCGTCGACGCCGTAATCCGAAGCGCTGCCCGTGCGGGCGACGAAGTCGACCGTGGGCGCGCGCTCACCGCGCGCGATGTCGAGTTCCTTCTGGACGATGCGGGTCTGGAGATCGGCGTTCGTGACGCTGAGCCCGGCATGGGAGGCCTGGCCTGTCCAGTCGTCCAGCCGTTCGGGTTCGGGCGCGGGCAGGGTGGCATCGTGGGCCAGTTCGGCGAGCGGGCCCGGACGTTCCGCGATGATGCGGGCCAGGGCGTCTTCGGCAAGCTGCAGATCGTTGCGCAGATTGACTTCGCTGGCCAGGATGAGGTCGAGCCGCGCCTGGGCCTCGTGGGCATCCGTGATGGTGGTGGCGCCGAGCTCGAAGCTTTGCTGGGCGGCCCGCAGCTGGGTTTCGATGGCGGTTCTTTCGCTCAGCAGGGCGCGCAGGCTGTCCTGCGAGGCCAGGACATCGAAATAGGCCTGGGCGGTGCGCAGCAGGAGATCCTGGTAGGCGATGCGATAGGCGATATCGGCCTGGCTGGCCTGGAAGTCGGCTTGTTGCAGCGTGTTCCAGGCGGGCAGGTCGACGATGGGCTGCACCAGCGCCAGGGACCACGCCGCGCGCCGGTCGCTGCGGCTGTCGGAAAGGTCGCGGGCCCGCCGGGTGTTGTCGAGATCGGCGCCGGCATTGGCCGTCACGTAAGGCAGCAGGCGTGAGCGCGCCTGGGGCACGCGTTCCTGGTCGGCGGTTCTTGCATAGCCGCTGGCGGAATAGATGGGGTCGCGCTGGAGTGCCAGTTCCCATACTTCGAGAAGATCGCGGCCATGGGCCGCCGCGAGGCCCGCATACAGGGCCAGCGCGACTACGATGCGTTTACGCCAGGATAGTGGTGGCATTCAGAATTTGAATTGCGAGACGGAAACCCCGCGCAAGGGTTTGATGAGAGTATCGAACAATGGCGTGGTCTCGAAGCTGGCGGCACTGTCGCGCGTGATGCGGCAGGCCGTCATGACCGGGGCCTGGCCGACGACCACCACCAGGCGGCCGCCTATGCGAAGCTGGTACTTGAGGGCGTCGGGAACGGCCGGGACGGAGCCGGTGATGAGGATGGCGTCGTATTCGGTGGTGCCCCAGCCGGCATGGGCGTCGCCGGTTTCGACCTTGACATTGGCCACCTGGTTGCGCGCCAGGTTTTCGGCGCCGAAGGCGGCCAGGCGGCTGTCGACCTCGACCGACGTGACCTGCTGCGCCAGCTTGGCCAGCAGGGCGGCCTGGTATCCAGAGCCGGTGCCGATTTCAAGCACGCAGTCGGTGGGCTTGAGCTGCAGTTCCTGGGCGAAGCGGGCTTCCACCTTGGGGGTGAGCATGGTTTCGCGGGTGTCGACCGAGTTGATGATGAGCGGAAGCTCGACATCCGAGAAGGCCAGACCCTGCATGGGGGCGGGCACATAGCGTTCGCGGGGAACGTCGAAAAGCGCCTGGAGGACCCGTTCGTCGCTGACATCCCAGGGACGGATCTGCTGTTCCACCATGTTGAAGCGGGCGTGTTCGAGTTCGGAAAGTGCTGTGGCTTTCATGGTTTCTTCTGAATCTTTACGTAGGGCTGGCGGTATGCCACGCGCGCGCGGCAAACGCAGCAAATCGATTCCGCCTACTATAGCCGATTTGTCGGGCTCCACAATGTGTGGAAGTGATGAACCGGCCCATGGCCGGACCCCACTTCGAGTTCGCTGGATCGGGCAATGGCCTCGACCAGATAGGCCTTGGCGCGATGGGCGGCTTCGGGGACTTCGCGGCATTGCGGGAGCAGGGCCGCCAGCGCGGCGGACAGCGTGCAGCCGGTGCCGTGGGTGTTGCGGGTGGCGATGCGCGTGCCGGGCAGCTCTATCATGAGGTCGCCGTCATGAAGCAGGTCGACGGTGTCGTCGCCGGGCAGGTGGCCGCCCTTCAGGAAGACCCAGCGCCGGGCGTCGTCGGGCAGCAGGCGGCGCAGGCGTTCGGCCACCCGCCGCATTTCCTTCAGGGTTTCGACCGGGCGGCTGTCCAGCAGCACGCCGGCTTCCGGCAGATTGGGCGTGATCAGGGTGGACAGCGGCACCAGGCTTTCGCGCAGTTCATCGATGGCCGAGCGTTCGAGCAGGGCATCGCCGCTCTTGGCGATCATGACGGGGTCGAGCACCAGATGCACCGGCTTCCAGTGGGCCATGCGTTCGGCCACGGCACGGGTGACGGCCTGCTGGCCCAGCATGCCGATCTTGACGGCATCGATGCGCACGTCGGAGAACAGGGTGTCGATCTGGGCGGCGACGAAGCTGGGCGGTACCGGCGAGATCGCCGTGACCCCAAGGGTGTTCTGTGCCGTGAGCGCGGCCACGACGGCCGTGCCGTAGGCGCCCAGAGCGCTCATGGCCTTGACGTCGGCCAGGATCCCGGCGCCGCCCGAAGGGTCGACGCCGGCAATGGTCAGGGTATTGGGAATCATGTCGATGGCGAAGATTTACCTGTCGAGTGGCTGGAGCAGGCCTTCGGTGGGCGAGCTGGGGTCGGCGCTGTAGAACTTGCGCGGCACGCGGCCGGCCAGCCAGGCTTCGCGGCCCGCCTGCACGGCCTTGCGCATGGCCCCGGCCATCAGCACGGGATCGCGCGCCCCGGCGATGGCGGTGTTCATCAGCACGCCGTCGCAGCCGAGTTCCATGGCGATGGCGGCATCTGACGCCGTGCCCACGCCCGCGTCCACCAGCACGGGCACCCGCGATTGATCGATGATGAGGCGCAGGTTCCAGGGATTGAGTATGCCCATGCCGGAACCGATGAGCGAAGCCAGCGGCATGATGGCGACACAGCCGATGTCTTCCAGCATGCGGCACTGGATCGGGTCGTCGGTGCAGTAGACCATGACCTTGAAGCCGTCCTGCACCAGCGTGCGGGCGGCTTCCAGCGTGGCGGGCATGTTGGGGAACAGATTGTCCTGGTTGCCCAGCACTTCGAGCTTGACCAGGTCGTGCCCGTCGAGAAGTTCGCGGGCCAGGCGCAGAGTGCGGACCGCATCTTCCGCCGTGAAGCAGCCCGCCGTGTTGGGCAGTATGGTGTAGCGCGACGGAGGCAGCACGTCGAGCAGGTTCGGCTCGTTGGCGTTCTGCCCGATGTTGGTGCGCCGGATGGCCACGGTGACGATTTCCGCCCCGCTGGTTTCGATGGCCTGGCGGGTTTCCTCGAAATCCTTGTATTTGCCGGTGCCTACGAGCAGGCGCGATTGGTATTGGCGGCCTGCGAGGATGAAAGTGTCTTCTTTAGTCATGATGGTGGGGCCGATTCCGCTTTTTGGATCGAATCTCTAGGGAAGCTCTGAATAATTCGAGCGGCATGCGGCGCGACGAGTTGTTCAGCACTTTTCTAAGGATAATCCATTTTCGGGCCGCCGGCGGGGGCCGTGGAATCCAGTTCCCGCCTTGCGGCGTCGAGCGCCTCGCACAGGGATTCGGTGGCATCGATGAAGCGCGGGCCGGGGCGGAACAGCGCATCCGGGTCGATGCCGTGAACCTGGCCATGCCGCGCCGCCTCCACGCCCAGGCCGGCCCAGCGGGATTGCACCGCACGCAGCTCGTCGTCGCGGCGGGCGGGCGCCACGATGAGCTGCGGCTTCTGCACCAGTACATTTTCCACTGGCACCCGCGGAGCGGGAATCCCCGAAGAACCGTAGATATTGATGCCGCCGCATACGCGCAGGGCGTCATCCAGCAGCGGGTCCTGGCCGATGGTGTAGAGAGGCATGCTGCCCACTTCGATGAATACCGTGATCGGGCGCTGGCCGGCATAGCGCTCTTCCAGTGCCCGGATGCGCCGTTCCAGCCCCGCGGCGGCGGCCGACGCAACCGCGTCGCTGCCCAGCAGGCGGCCGATTTCGCGGATGCCGGCCGGGATGTCCAGCAGGCTGGCCGGCGCGGAATAGGTCATCTTCGCGTCCAGCTTCTCGGCCAGTGCTTCGACCCGCAGGGCGGCGCCGCTGCGCTGCCAGCCGATGATCAGCGTCGGCTTCAGGACGATGATGCGTTCCAGGTTGACGATGACGCCGTCGCCGATGCGTGGCAGGGCCAGCGCGGCTTCGGGAAAGTCGCTGGCCGACACGGCGCCGACGATCTGTTCGCCGCCGCCGGCCGCATAGACCATTTCGGTGGCGTGGGGGGTGAGCGTGATGACGCGTTCCGCCTCCGGCGCGTCGGTGCCGGATGGCGCGCCGGAGGCGGGCGCCACCGCCAGCAGGGCGGCCAGGGCGAACCCGGCCGCCCCTGCGGGCGCCCGATGGACGGAACGGTGCGCGGTCGCTGCCGCAATGCGAAGGACCGCTTTCAGGGCCGTGGCGGCGCGCCGCGTCACGGCCCGCGCGGGCCGTATATCGCAGGGATGGCGCATGGGGTCACATGCGCAGCGACAGGTTCAAGAAGAAGTTCGAACCGGAGGTCTGGTAGCCGTAGGCATTGGCATAGTCCTTGTCGAACACGTTGTTCCAGCGCAGCTGTATGGATGCGTTCGGGCTGAAGTCGTAGGCCGCCGTCAGGTTCACCAGGCTGTAGCCGGCCAGCGTCGTGCGGTACGAGGCAAAGGTGACCGCATCGACCGCCGTGTCCTCGCGCTTGCCGGTGTACCGGTATTCCGCGCCCAGCCTCAGTGCGTCGAGACGGTGTTCGGCGGCCAGCATGTATTGCTGACGTGCCCGGCGCAGCAGGCGTTCGCCGGTGTTGTCGTCGCGTGGCCGCATGAAGTCGGCGCTGGCACGCAGGGTCGTGTCATCCCATTCGTACTCCGCCGTGAGCGTTGCCCCGCGTATCGTGGCGCGGTCCACGTTTTCCATGCGGAAGGTGGCGTTGTCCCAGGTCAGCAGGTCGCGGATCTTGTTCTGATAGACTGTGGCGCCGAAACGCAGCCCGTCCCTGTCGTAGCGGACGTGCGCTTCGACGTTGCGGGACTTCTCGGGGTTCAGATCGGGGTTTTCCGAGCCTGGATAGTAGAGGTCGGAAAAGGTCGGGGCGTGGAAGCCGGTGTTGCCCGCCACACCCACCGTCCAGGCATCGTTGAGCGCCAGGTCGTAGCCCAGGCCGCCGGTGAACTCGTTGCCGTAGCCGCTGATATTGTCGTTGCGCAGGCTGGCCTGCAAGCTGTGGCGGCCGAAGCGGCCGTTGTAGATGGCGCCCACGGCGTTGGTGTTGCGGCGGGTCACGTCCATGCCGGCGCTGTGCACAGGCCGTTCTTCCAGGCGTTCGACGTAGGCCGACACTTTATGGTCATCGGAAAGCCTGACGTTGTTCTGCCAGCTGTAGCTGCGCTGCAGGCTGGAGAATGTCGTGCCCCAGGCCCGGTCGTCGTAGGATTCCTTGCTCAGGCCGAAGCGCAGCACGCTCTGCCAGTTTGCGGTGATGTCGTTGGTGCTGGTGACCGTATAGGCCTGCTGGCGCGTCAGGGCGTAGGCGGGATGGCTCCATTGGCCCGAATCGTAATCGCCGTTGATATAGCTGTTGTAGAAACTTGCGCCCAGATGGTGGCCGGGTGCCCAGCGGTAGCCCAGGGAACCGGCCAGCGTGTGCTGGCTGTAGCCGTCGTCGTCCGGATGGTGGTTGCCGAAAGCGGCCTCCGGCGTGGTGGTGCTGTAGCCGCCGCTTTCGGCCATGCTGGCCGACAGCGAGTAGTCCCAGCCATTGCTGGCGCCGGAAAAGCCCGTCGCGGCCTTGAACGTTTCGTAGCTGCCGATGCCGATGTCCGCCCAGCCCGAAAGCGGGCGGTCGGTTTCGCCCTTGCGGGTGATGATATTGATGACGCCGCCGATGGCGTCGGAGCCATAGAGGCTGCTGGCGGCGCCGCGCAGGATTTCGATGCGTTCGATCAGGGCTGGGTCGATCGCCCCCCAGTTGACCCCGCCCTGGATCGAGCCGTTGATGCGCATGCCGTCGATCAGTACCAGGGTATGGTTGGGATTGGCTCCGCGCAGCATGACGCCGGTCGGGGTCTGGCGGCCGCCGGTGTCGGTGATCTGCACGCCGGGCTGGCGGGCGAGGATATCGACCACACTGTCGTTGCCCGCGCGCTGCAGTTCTTCGCGGCCGACGACGGTGATGTCTCCCATGGCATCGCCGAGCGCCTGCGGCGCACGGCTGGCCGTGACGACGACGGTGTCCAGCTCAGGGACGCCGGCCTGGGAAAAAACGGATAGGGGAGATAGACAGAAGATGGCGGCGAGCGAGCGCCGCAGAGGATGCAGGTGCATGATGATCCCTTCATGACGTGCGTCCCCGCACGTCGTTGAACACGATTGTTCCGCCGGCCACGCAGAACAGACGGCCGCAGGGGCCTTGCGGGAGGAGGCGGATTCCAGGGACGATCCAGGCCGGTATCGGGCTGGCATGAGCCGCGGCCGGAAGCCGCGTCGCATGCACACCGTTGCGGGGGCAGCACATCTCGCTGTCGTGAACGACAGCGTCTGTTTCCCATTTGACTTCCCCCTGGCGGCCGGTCGATATGATTCTGGTTCGGGCCGCCGGGAAGCACCTTTTTCGACGGCGAAAAGTATATCATCGGCGCCTATAATCCCTGGCCAGGGCGATACCGCAGCAGGGTTTATGGCCTGTTCGTGCCAAAAGGCGCCTTGCATGAATACATAAACGTTTCCTCTTCATGTCCTATCCAGAGATCACCGCCATTCATGACCCCGGGCTCGCGGCCAGGCTGGATGCCGCCATCGACGGTAAAACCAAGCCGCTCGGCAGCCTGGGCAGGCTCGAAACGCTGGCCCGGCAAATGGGGCTGGTCCAGGCCACACTGCGGCCGGCCGTCCTGCGGCCGTCCATCGTGGTGTTCGCGGGCGACCATGGCGTGGCGGAAGAAGGCGTGTCCGCCTATCCGCAGGACGTGACTTGGCAGATGGTCGAGAATTCCCTGGCGGGCGGCGCGGCCATCAATGTGTTCGCGCGCCGCGGCGGCATCGGCCTGCATATCGTGGATGCCGGCGTGAAGCATGATTTCGCGGCCAGGCCGGGGCTGATCCTGCGCAAGATCCGGGCGGGTACGCGCAATTTCACGCGCGAGGCGGCCATGACGAAGCAGGAATGCGAGCTGGCGCTGCGGCGCGGCATGGAACTCGTGGATGCGGTGCCCGGCAATGTACTGGGTTTCGGCGAAATGGGCATTGCCAACACGACGGCGGCGGCCGCCCTTCTGCACCGTCTGGGCGGCGTCCCGCTGGAAGACTGCGTCGGCGCCGGAACGGGCCTGGATGCCGGCGGCATCCGGCGCAAGCAGGCCGTGCTGCGCAGGGCGCTGGCACTGCATGCGGGGGCCGGCGGGCCGTTCGAGGCGCTCGCCGCCTTCGGCGGCTACGAGATCGCGATGATGGCCGGCGCCATGCTGGGCGCGGCGGCCCAGCGCCGCCTGTTGCTCATCGATGGCTTCATCGTCGGCAGCGCCTTGATGGTGGCGGCGGCTCTGCGGCCCGCGATCCTGGACTACTGCGTGTTCGGCCATCGTTCCAACGAGCGCGGCCACGAGCGCATGCTCGACGTGCTGGGCGCGCGGCCGCTGCTGGACCTGGACATGCGCCTGGGCGAAGGCACGGGCTGCGCGCTGGCGCTGCCGCTGGTCCATGCCGCGGCCGATTTCCTGTGCGACATGGCCACCTTCGATTCGGCGGGGGTATGTGAACGCACGGAGGAAAACACGGATGGCCAGCGAATCGCCTAGCGCCTGGCAGGGGGCCGCCCTGCATCAGCTGCGCCTGTTCTTCACGGCGCTGCAGTTCTTTACCCGGGTGCCCATTCCCCGCTGGGTGGGGTTCGCGCCGGAGTGGCTGAATCATTGCACCCGCTACTATCCCCTGGTGGGTCTGCTGGTGGGCGCCGTGGCGGCGCTGGCCTATGCGGCGGCGGCGCAATGGTGGCCGGTGCCCGTTGCCGTGCTGCTGTCCACTGTCGCTACCGTGTATCTCACCGGCGCCTTTCACGAGGACGGTTTCGCGGACGTCTGCGATGGCGTCGGCGGGGGGCTGACTCGGGAACGCGCCTTCGAGATCATGAAGGATTCGCGCATCGGCGCCTATGGCACGCTGGGCATATTGTTGCTGCTGGCGGTCAAGTGCGCCGCGCTGGCGGGCCTGCCCGGCACCCTGGCGGTGGCGGGGGCATTGGTCGCCGGCCATCCCGTGTCGCGGCTGTATTCCGCGGCGCTCATCTGGCGCCTGGAATATGCCAAGGAAGAAGGCAAGGCCAAGCCGCTGGGCCACCGCATGAGCCACGGTGAATTCGCGGTGGCGGCCGCCACCGGCGGGCTGGTGCTGCTGCTGACGGGCGCTTCCGGGTGGCTGTCCTGGCGCGCCCTGCTGGGCGGTGTGTTGCTGGGCGCGGTGGCAACACTGTGGCTGGCGCGTCTGTTCCGGCGCCGTCTGGGCGGCTACACGGGGGATTGCCTGGGAGCCGTGCAGCAGTTGTCGGAAACATGCTTCTATCTCGGCGTGCTGGCCTTCGCCGCCGGCGGCCAGGCCTGATGCGGCCATGCGCCTGCATCTGATCCGCCATCCCCGCACCGAGGCCGCCGCCGATGTGTGCTACGGCAGCAGCGACGTAGCGCCGCTACAGGCGGAACTCGATGCCTGCCTGCGGGCGCTGCTGGCCGATGCGGCCCTGCCGCGCGGCCTGCCCATTTATTCCAGCCCCTTGCAGCGCTGCGCCAGCCTGGCGCGGCGCCTGGCGGAAAGCTGGGGCGCCGCGGCGCCGGTGCTGGATGAGCGCCTGGCTGAAATGCATTTCGGCGCCTGGGAACTGCGCCCCTGGGGCGAGATTCCCCGTCGGGAAGTGGATGACTGGGCGGCGGACATGGCGGGCTATCGGCCGGGCAGGGGGGAGACCGTGCTGGAGATGGCCAGGCGGGTGCTGGCCTTCCGCGACGACGTGGCGGTTCGCGGCGAGGATGCCTGCGTGATCTGCCATGCCGGCACCATCCGGCTGCTGATGGCGGCAAACGGGCGCGGCGATCTTCGAGATGTCGCTCTGGCGGCGGCGCGGGCACCGGCCGGCATCGGCTACGGGCAGCTCGTCGTCCTGCAGGTGGCTTCCGGCGCCGGCTGAGCCGGCGTCACGGCGCAAGTCCCCGTCACGGCGGGGGATTCCAGGGCTTCCGGCGGCGGGCGGCGATACAATGCCGTTTTCCTTCAAACATCAATGTCGGGCGCGCCAGCGTGGCTGGCGGCGGGCCGGCTCCGGATCTTTCAGTGAACTATCCTGCATTGCCTTATCCCATTTCGTCGTACACGCGGGGCGCCGGGTTCGTGCGCCGGCTCGGTGAGCGCATCCTGATCATGGATGGCGCCATGGGCACCATGATCCAGCGCTACAAGCTGGCGGAAGGCGATTTCCGCGGCGAGCGCTTCGCCGATCACGTGCGTGACGTCAAAGGCAACAATGAACTGCTGTCTCTGGTCAGGCCTGAGATCATCACCGAAATCCATCGCCAGTATCTCGATGCCGGCGCCGACATCATCAGCACCAATACCTTCGGCGCCACCGCCATCGCGCAGTCGGACTACGACCTGGCCGGGCTGGCCTACGAACTGAATCTGGAATCCGCCCGGCTGGCGCGCGCCGCCGCCGATGCCTGCGGCACGCCTGAATGGCCGCGCTTCGTGGCGGGCGCCCTGGGGCCGCAGCCGCGCACCGCCTCGCTGTCTCCCGACGTGAACGATCCGGGCGCGCGCAACGTTACTTTCGAGGAATTGCGCGACGCCTATACGGAACAGCTGCGCGGACTGCTCGATGGCGGCATCGACATCGTCCTGATCGAAACCATTTTCGACACGCTCAATGCCAAGGCGGCCATTTTCGCGGTCGAGTCGCTGTTCGAAGAACTGGGCGTGCGTCTGCCCGTCATGGTGTCGGGCACGGTCACCGATGCCTCGGGCCGCATTCTTTCGGGCCAGACGGTGGAAGCCTTCTGGAATTCCGTGCGCCATGCGCGACCCGTGACCATCGGTTTGAACTGCGCGCTGGGCGCGGCCCTGATGCGCCCCTACATTGCCGAACTGTCCAAGCTCTCCGACACCTGGATCTGCGTCTATCCCAATGCGGGCCTGCCCAACCCCATGGCCGAGACCGGTTTCGACGAAGGTCCCGAGGAAACCTCCTCGCTGCTGGAAGAATTCGCCCGGTCGGGCCTGGTCAACGTCGCCGGCGGCTGCTGCGGCACGACGCCCGAGCACATCAGCGCCATCGTGGCCAAGGTGGCCGGGCTGCCGCCGCGCGTTGTTCCCGAGATTCCCGTCAAGACCCGGCTTTCGGGCCTGGAGGCCTTGAACATCGACGCCGACACGCTGTTCGTGAACGTGGGCGAGCGCACCAATGTTACCGGCAGCAAGATGTTCCTGCGCCTGATCCGCGAGGAAAAATACGAAGAAGCCCTGCAGGTTGCGCGCCAGCAGGTCGAGAACGGCGCCCAGATCATCGATATCAACATGGACGAAGCCATGCTGGATTCGGCCGCCTGCATGCGCCGCTTCCTGAACCTGATCGCGTCCGAACCGGACATTTCCCGCGTGCCCATCATGATCGACAGTTCCAAGTGGGATGTCATCGAGCAGGGCCTGCGCTGCGTGCAGGGCAAGGCGGTGGTGAATTCGATCTCCATGAAGGAAGGCGAGGAAGCCTTCATCGAGCATGCGAAGCTGTGCCGTAAATACGGGGCGGCGGCGGTGGTCATGGCCTTCGACGAGCAGGGCCAGGCCGACAGCCTGGAGCGGCGCCAGGAAATCTGCGGGCGCGCCTATCGCATCCTGGTCGAACAGGTCGGCTTCCCGCCGGAAGACATCATCTTCGACCCCAACGTGTTCGCCATCGCCACCGGCATAGAGGAACACAACCACTACGCGGTGGATTTCATCGAAGCCACCGGCTGGATCACCCAGAACCTGCCCCATGCGAGGGTGTCCGGCGGGATCTCGAACGTCAGCTTTTCCTTCCGTGGCAACGATGCCATGCGCGAGGCCATCCATGCGGTCTTCCTGTATTACGCCATCCGGCAGGGGCTGACCATGGGCATCGTCAACGCCGGGCAGCTTGCGGTGTATGACGATCTGGACAAGACCTTGCGCGACATGGTCGAGGATGTGGTGCTGGACCGCCCCGAGCCGCTGGGGCGCAGCGACCCCGCGGATGAGCGCACGCCCACCGAGAGGCTGGTCGAGCTGGCCGAGACGATCAAGGGTAGCGGCGCGCGCAAGGAAGAAGACCTTAGCTGGCGGGAAGGCTCCGTGGAAGAGCGCCTGACGCACGCCCTGGTGCACGGCATCACCGGCTTCATCGTCGAGGACACCGAGGAAATCCGCCAGAAGATCGCCGCCCGGGGCGGGCGGCCCATTCAGGTGATCGAGGGCCCCTTGATGGACGGCATGAATGTCGTCGGCGATCTCTTCGGCGCCGGCAAGATGTTCCTGCCCCAGGTGGTGAAGTCGGCGCGCGTCATGAAGCAGGCGGTGGCCCACCTGATTCCCTTCATCGAGGAAGAAAAACGGCAAATCGAAGCGGCCGGCGGCGACGTCCGCCCCAAGGGCCGCATGGTGATCGCCACGGTTAAGGGCGATGTGCACGACATCGGCAAGAATATCGTCACCGTTGTGTTGCAATGCAACAATTTCGAGGTCGTCAACATGGGTGTCATGGTGCCGGCTTCGGAAATCCTGGCGAAGGCCAAGGAAGAGAATGCCGACATGGTCGGGCTTTCCGGCCTGATCACGCCCAGCCTGGAAGAAATGGCCTATGTGGCCTCGGAAATGCAGCGCGACGAGTACTTCCGCGAACGCAAGCTGCCGCTGCTGATCGGCGGCGCCACCACCAGCAAGGTCCACACGGCGGTGAAGATCGCGCCGAATTACGAAGGGCCCGTCATCTATGTGCCGGATGCCAGCCGTTCGGTGGGCGTGGCCACCTCGCTGATGTCCGAGCAGGCCGACGAATTCCTGGAAAAGCTGTTCAGCGATTATGAAGTGGTGCGCCAGCGCCATGCCAACCGCAGGCAGACGCCGCTGGTGAGCCTGGAGCAGGCGCGCGAACGGCGGCCCGCCATCGACTGGGCGGGTTATGCGCCGCCCCGGCCCAAATACCTGGGGCGCCGCGAATTCAAGAATTACGACCTGGCCGAAGTCGCGAACTACATCGACTGGACTCCCTTCTTCCAGACCTGGAGCCTGTTCGGCCAGTATCCGGCGGTGCTGGACGACAAGGTGGTGGGTGAACAGGCTCGCAAGCTCTTCGCCGATGCCCAGGTGATGCTGAAGAAGATCATCGATGGCCGCTGGCTGACCGCCAGCGGGGTGGTGGCCTTCTACCCCGCCAATACGGTCAATCACGAAGACATCGAAATCTATACCGACGAAAGCCGTTCCGAGGTGCTGTTCACCTGGCGCAATCTGCGCCAGCAGCAGGAAAAGCGCGAAGGGGTGGACTACAAGTCGCTGGCCGACTATATCGCGCCGAAGGAAAGCGGGGTGGCCGACTACATCGGCATGTTCGCCGTCACGGGCGGCCTGGGCATCGAAGCGCATGAAAAGCGCTTCCTCGACGAAGGCGACGATTATTCCTCCATCATGCTCAAGGCGCTGGGCGACCGTTTTGCCGAAGGCTTCGCGGAATGCCTGCATGCGCGGGTGCGGCGCGATCTCTGGGGCTACGTCGCCGACGAGGCTCTCGACAACGAGGCGCTGATCGCCGAGAAATATCAGGGCATAAGGCCCGCGCCGGGCTATCCGGCCTGCCCCGAGCATGTGGTCAAGGCGGACATGTTCCGGGTCATGATGCCCGAAGAGGTCGGCATGAAACTGACCGACAGCTATGCCATGTATCCGGCCTCCAGCGTTTCCGGCTTCTATATCAGCCACCCGCAGTCGCAGTATTTCAACGTCGGCAACATCGACGCCGACCAGTTGCGGGATTACATCCAGCGCAGCGGCCGCGACGAAGAAGACGTGCGGCGCACCCTGGCGAGCGTGCTGCGATGAGCGCGGCCGAAGGCGGGCATGGCTGCCCCGGATTCCGATAAGGACCGGCCGCTGTCGGCCGATGCGCTGCGGCGCCGGACGCTGGGGGATTTCCTGCGCAGCGCGCGGGCGCGGGTGCAGCCGGACGCCGTCGGCCTGCCCGGCGGCCAGCGCCGGCGCACGCCGGGGCTGCGCCGTGAAGAGGTCGCGCAGCTGTGCGATATCAGCACGACCTGGTACACCTGGATCGAGCAGGGCCGCCCGGTAAGCGTTTCGCCGGCGGTGCTGGCGCGGCTGGCTTCGGTGCTGCGCCTGCGGCGCGCCGAGCGCCATTATCTGTTCGAGCTGGCGGAATGCACCGATCCGGAACACGGCCGCGGCCATGGCGACGCCCTGCCGCCGGTGCTGGCCGACTGCGTGCACAGCATCACCGCGGCGGCCTACATCCTGGATCGCTGCTGGAACGTGATGTCATGGAACCAGCCCTTTCTTCATCTGTTCGACGGCTGGCCGGCGCGTGACCGCGACCCCAACCTGCTGCGCTACATCTTTCTCGACCCGGCGGCCCGCTCGCTGGTCGTCGACTGGGACGAGCGCGCCAGCCGGGTGGTGGCCGAATTCCGCGCCGATGCCGGCCCGCACACGGGCGAGACGGAGGTGCGCGACGTGATCCAGCAGCTGCAGCAGCAGAGCCCGGTTTTCGCGCACTGGTGGACCCGCCATACGGTGGTCGACCGGGAAGGCGGGCTGCGCGAATTCCAGCACCCGGTGGACGGCCGGCTCAGCTATCAGCAGATCACTTTCCGGCTGGCGGTCCGGCCGGATTGCAAGCTGGTGATGCTGTTGCCGTAGGCGCAGACAGCGGGGTGATGAGCCCGGACACAGAACAGTGCCTGGCGAATCGGAGCGGCCTGCCTGCCGCGACGTGGAGCAGCTACGGCTGATAACCGGAGTTCTTCACCATGCCCACAACAACGCCCCACCCAGCGGCGTAGTTGAGAAAACGCATGGACACACCTTCCGTCAGGCGCTGAGTTTGCACCTCAAAAGAGAATCTCCCACTGTAGGTTGTGCAACCTCAGGCTGGACATATTCTGTGATCTGAGCAAGCGATTCCTCGAGACGACGCAGCACATCAGGGGCCATGATTACTACCCCATTCTCGGAAAATTGCACCTGCGCGTCTGTCGCATACACTCCCGTCAGTATATTTTGGGCGCCAAGAGCCGAGAGCACCGGCTTAAAACCATATTCAAGCGCGAGCAAATGCCCGGCGCTGCCACCTGAAGCAATCGGAAGTATGAGTTTGCCACTCAATGACTTCTCATCAAGCAAGTCGAGCAACGCCTTTAATCCACCAGCAAACGACGCCTTATATACCGGTGAGGCGATCAATACCACCTTGCAACGGCTTACCTGTTTGCGCAATGCGCACGCCGCGGCACTTTTATAGTGTCCACCAATGAGGTCTTCAGCCGGAATGTCGCGCAGGTTGATTTGCTCTACACGGAAACCCTGCTCTATCAATCGGCGCGACACAAAATGCAAAAGGCTCGATGAGCGCGACCTTGAGGAGGGGCTTCCAGCAATGGTCAGTATAGACATATGAAAGAGATGATCGGAAAGCCACCATGCTACCCATTCCGAAATCAGGATCCAACTAACAATTATGCATAACGGTATAACAAAAATCGGCTCTCGGTGGAAAGCCATGGGCCGGCCATGGCCATATTTCCTGCCGGCACTCACTGGATTCTTATTCCGGAATAAGAATATTAAATATTGTTTGTTTGGATTCTCTAGCCATTAATTAATACTTTCGCCTCACCGCGAAGAAAGAGGGGGACTCTTCCCCACTATTTTCGCTGCATTATTTCGTTGAGTTTGAGGCCTAAATGACTGTTGAGAAGGCTAACCGATTCGAACCCACCCTGGTGGTGCCTCCATTAACTCCATTCCGGAAGGATCTTTCCGTAGATAACAAGGCCTTGCAAAAGCAGGTCGACTACGTCGTTGAGGTTTGCAATGCCGGCATGGTGGTGGCGGCCGGCGTCGAGGCACAGGAATATCACTACCTGAGTTTCGAACAGCGCAAGGACCTGATTCGGCAAACCATTGAAGCCGTGGATGGACGCCGTCCCGTTGTGGTTGGCATCTCCCACCCCTCCTACCGGGTGGCGGTCGAGCTGGCCGGTTTCGCCGCAGACTTGGGCGCCCATGCCGTGCAACTGCTTGCTCCTTTGCGTCCTTACGGCGGAGCGCCCACACAAGACGAGCTGCTGCGCTATTTCGAGCTGATCGCATCCGAAATCGATTTGCCCTTGATGTTGTATCTCAACCCGGGTCCGGGAGCCGACGTGTCAGTCGAAGCCACCGTCGCATTGGCGAGCCTCAAGCAAGTGCGCTATGTCAAGGAAAGCTCTCGCAACCTCACGCGTGTGGCGCGCCTGATCGAAGAGATAGATAGAGCCGGCCACGCACGCTATTTCACTACCGTACAGATGCTGCTGATTTCCCTGCAGCTCGGCGGCTCGGGGGTCACCATGCCGGCGCCCGTGGCGGCCTTGGCCGGACGCGTGATCAACGCCTTCCAGCATGGCGATTGGGAGGAAGCCGCGCGCATCCAGCGACAGTTTTCCCTGTTCCCCGCCAAGTGGATGCGGCACGGATTGATGCCGGTCATGAAGGCGGCGATGAAGGTGGTGGGTGTGCCGGCGGGAGATCCCTATCCACCTTTTCCACCGATTGCCGGCGCAGAGTTGGCTGAGCTGCGTGCCTATCTCAAGACGACCGATCTCTTTGTCAAGGAATAACCAATGATTGAAATTAAACGCTTGTCCGTCGAGGAAGCGGACATCCTGATCGAAGGGGCCCAGCAGAGTTCGCTGCGCCTTGCCATTCCGATGTGCATTGCAGTGACGGATGAGTCCGGTCACCTGATTGCGTTCCGGCGCATGGATGACGGCAAGATAACCAGCATCAGCATCGCCATCGACAAGGCCTTTACCGGAGCCGCCGCTCGGAAGCCGACGCACGTCTACAACCAGTTGTGCGTATCGGGCCAGCCGACCTTCGGCATCCACATCACCAATGGGGGGCACTTCTCCATCATCGGCGGCGGGTTCCCGGTAACAGTGGATGGCGTCATCGTGGGTGGTATCGGCATCAGCTCCGGCACAGCGAAGGAAGACCAGGAAGTCGGCGAGGCGGCGCTACAGTACTTCTATCAAAAGACCGGGTATCAAGCATGAGCGCTGCGGCTGCGCTTGCCACCCCGCCGCTGATAGTGCCCAAGGTCGAACCGGCCGAACAGGCGAGTGTGATCGCCATCGAAGAGCTGGCCTTCACCGTCGCGCCCCGGCGCCCCGGCGCCGCGCCCACGCAAATCCTGGCGGATGTCAGCCTGACTGTGCATGAACACGAATTCGTTTCCATCGTCGGGCCGAGTGGCTGCGGCAAAAGCACGTTGTTGAATTTCATCGCTGGCCTGCTGCCCGTGCAGTCAGGACGGCTCACGCTGATGCCCACGGCAAGACGAGATCGTGTGCTGGGCTACATGTTCCAGCAGCATGGCCTGTTGCCATGGCGCAATGTGCAAAAAAACGTGGAGCTGGGCTTGGAGGTGGCGGGCGTGCCCGCAGTACAAAGGGCCAGCCAGGCCCGCGAGATGTTGGAACAGATGGGGCTTGCCGGCTTCGAGCAGCATTTTCCAAGAGAACTTTCCGGCGGCATGCGGCAACGCGTGGCATTGGCCAGAACACTGGTCCTCCGTCCGGAGGTGATGCTGATGGACGAGCCTTTCGGTGCGCTGGACGCACAGACGCGTATCTATATCCAGGAACTATTCGGACAATTCTGGGAACAGCACCGAGTGACGGTGCTGTTCGTCACGCACGACATCGACGAAGCGCTGTTTCTATCTGACCGGGTGCTGGTGATGGGAGCCAGGCCGGGCAGGATTGTGGCGCAGTACGAAGTGGGTATCGAGCGGCCGCGCAGCCATGAGCAGATGCGCCATTCACCGCGCTTTCAGGAACTGTACGACTGCATCTGGCAGGACATCCGGCGGCAATCGCAATTGTCGATGCAAGGGGCCACCGATGAGTGAGTGGCTGCGCATCAAGTTGCTGCAGGTTCTGATCCTGACTGCGGTGCTGACGCTCTGGGAATTTGGCGCGCGCAGCGGCTGGTGGGACGCGACCTGGACCAGCACTCCCTTGCTGCTGTGGCGGTCCTTCTGGGACTCGCTGCTCAGCGGCGAGATCTTGCGGCATACCGGCGTGACGCTGGCCGAAGCCTTTTCTGGCTTGCTGGCCGGCACCGTCGTGGGAGTGTCGCTGGGTGTGCTTCTCAGCATCAGCCGGGTGTTCGGCGCAGCCATGGAGCCGTATGTGATCGCGCTCAACAGCCTGCCCCGCGTGGCGTTGGCGCCCCTGATCGTGATGTACGTGGGCATCGGCTTCATGTCCAAGTTCTTGCTTAGTTTTTCACTCGTGGTGGTGCCGATGATGATCAGCACCTACGAGGGCATCAGGGCGGCCGAGCCGATCTGGCTGAATGCCATGAAGGTGTTTCGCGCCAGCCGGCTGCAGGTTTTCGTCAAGGTGCTGCTGCCCAACTGCGTGCCCTGGATTTTTTCAGCTATCCGGGTCTCGATTTCACTGTCCATCGTCGGGGCGATCGTCGGGGAGTTCATCTCGGCGCGTGCCGGCATCGGCTACATGATCGACCACGCCGCGGGCGGGTTCGACATCACAGGGATGCTGATGCCGCTGCTGGTGTTGATGGGGGTGGCGTTTGCGCTGGATCGCCTTGTTTTGCTGCTGTCGCGGCAGCTGATGCGCTGGCGTGACGCGTGAGTGTGAATGTGAGTGCCTTGGATGGCAAGTGGTTTTTCTTCACGGAGGATGTATGAAAGTTTTTCCACGTTTTGGACAAGTATCGAAGTGGCTGGCGGCCACTGCCTTGGGAGTGGCCGCCGTGGCGCCCATGGCCGTGCATGCGCAGCCCGCACAGGAGGTGCAGATCGGCATCTCCAACCGTTCGCTGCTCGGGCTGCCCATCCTGATCGCGAAGGAGAAGGGCTTCTTCGAGCGCGAGGGGCTCAACGTCGCCATTGATTACTTTGCCGGTGGCGTGCCGGCGACCACGGCTCTGATCGGTGGCTCGGTGCAGTTCATCGACGTCGCTTTCGACAACAGCGTCAAGGCTGTCAAACAAGGCCAGCCGGTGATCAACATTGCCAACCTGCAGACCGACTTCGCCGGCGCCATCATCGTGCGCAACGAGGTCGCCGAGAAACTGGGCCGCAAGCTGACGGCCGAGGATCTGAAGGGCTTGCGCGTGGGCACACTCTCGCGTGGTGGATTCGCCGATGTCTCGACCCGCTACATCGCCGCCGACATCGGTCTGGATCCGGAGAAAGACATTGAACTGGTGCCCATTCGCGGCGCCGACAGGCAACTGGCGGCAGGCGATGCGAACCAGATCGATGCGGCCTTCGTGATGGAGCCTTGGAACGTGATCGCAGTCGACGAACTGAAGAAATGGCAGTATGTGGTCGACCTGACCAGCGGCGAGGGGCCCGACGTGTTCCAGGGCCTGGGTTACACCACGCTACAGACTACCCGGCAGTATCTTGACAGCCACCGCGACACCGCCGAGAAAGTGGTGCGCGCGGTGGTGGCCTCACTGCAGTACATCGTCGATCCGGCCAATCTGGACGACGTCGCTGAAATCGCCAATGCCGAATATGGCAATCCAGGGGTGGAAGTGCTCAAGAAGTCGCTGCAGCGGCAGGCCCACACCTTCGACCCGCATATCACCCAGAAAGCACTGGATAAAACGGCCCATCTGTTGCTGCTGAGCCAATCCATCACCGAGCCGGTGCCAGGTTTCGATGAGCTGGTGGATACCTCGTTCAAGCCGATCTGGGACACCTTCCAAAGGCCCTGATCCCAGGCATGCCCCTTTAGTTTGTCGACATGGCCCAGCCGTGTCGACAGAGGCAAAATCATCAACAGATACCCAACCATGACTTCCATCGAATCCACTCCCGGGCACCCTGGCGTGCCGGGCCCACTGGACTACGCTGACAGCCCTTTGTCGCAGGCGCTGCGCCAGCCTTTCCTGCTGGGGCTGTTCCTGTCGACGCAGACTGGCGGATTTTCGCAATCCACCTACCCACGTACGCTACGTTGGGACTTCGACTACAACCTGCAACTGACGCGGGCGGCCGAGCGCCATGGCTTCGACTTCGTATTCAGCCTGCAACAGTGGTTGCCCAAGGGCGGCTTCGGCGGCAAGATCCACTACCGGGAAAACTTCCTGGATCCGTTCATCACCTCGGTGGCGCTGAGCGCAGCCACGAGCCGGATCATCACCATCTCGACCATCAACATCCTCTACGGCAACTCCCACCCGCTTTACCTGGCGCGCTTTGCCGCCACGGCCGACCACATTTCGAACGGGCGTTTCGGCCTGAACATCGTCACCGGCTACGACGCCAAAGAGCCACTGATGTTCGGCATGCAACGGCCTGACCACGACCAGCGCTACAAGCAGGCCAGCGAGTATTCGCAGGTGATGGAATGGCTCTGGGAAGGCACGGATAACCTCACCTGGCAGGGCCAGTACTACCAGCTTGAAGGCGCGTATGTTTCGCCGCGGCCGAAATTCGGCCGGCCCATCATGGTCTCGGCCAGCGCTTCGCAGGCGGGTTTCGAGTATGCGGCCAAGCATTCCGACGTGGTGTTCACCTCCAGCCCGGCCGGGGCCGATTTCGGCAAGGCCATCCAGGCGCTGCCGGAGCACGTCGGCAAGATCCGCGCGGCCTACGCTGCACAAGGTCGCAGCCCCAAAGTCATCATTTTTCCGCTGATCATCTGCAAGCCCACGCGCGAGGAAGCCTTCGCCTACCGGGATGCCATCGTGCAGGCCGCCGACGTAGAGTCAATCAAGGCTTACACCGCGCGCCATTCGGCGGGCGATGCGCATGGCTGGAAGCAGCACATCCCGGCCGACCGGGTGCTGGGTGGGCACATCCAGATCATCGGCGACCCCCTTGATGTAGCCGATGCATTGCAGCAACTGCGCGATGCGGGCCTGGATGGCGTGCAAATCGGTTTCTACGACTATGCGCCCGAGCTGGAGTTCTTTGCCGAGCACGTGCTGCCGCTGCTGGAGCAGCGCGGCCTGCGGATAGGAGGTTCGTCATGAGTCAGGGACTGATCCTCAATGCCACATTGCTGGGGCTGGGTATGCACCCCGCCGCCTGGCGCGATCGTGACGGGCCCGCCAGCGATTACTTCGATCCGGCCTTCTTCATGGAGGTGGCGCGCATCGCCGAAGGCGGGCTGCTGCATGCGCTGTTCCTGGCCAACACGCTGGCGGTGGACGAGGAAAATTTCGAGCGTCCCAATCTCGGCGCACTGGACCCGGCGGCCCTGTTGGCGCTGCTGGCCGGCGCCACTCGCCGCATCGGGCTGGTGGGCACTGCCACCACCACGTACAACGAGCCCTACAACCTGGCTCGTCAGTTCCAGACGCTGGACCATCTCAGTGGTGGCCGCGCCGGCTGGAACGTGGTGACCACCTTCGTTCCCTCCACAGCAGCCAATTTCGGTGCGCGGGCGTTGCCCGAAGGCGCGCAGCGCTATGAACGTGCGCAGGAGTTCGTCGACGTGGTGCGTTCGCTGTGGCTGAGCTGGCAGGACGGTGCGCTGGTGGGCGACAAGGCGTCCGGTCTGTTCGCACGCGCCGAGCTGGCACGGCCCATCCACCACCAAGGGCCGCATTTTTCCGTGCGGGGTCCATCGACCTTGCCGCGTTCTCCGCAAGTGCACCCGGTCCTGTTCCAAGCCGGCTCGTCCGAGGCTGGACGGGAACTGGCGGCACGGACCATCGATGTGGTCTTCACCGCCAGAAACACCTTGCAGTCGGCGCAGGAGTTCCGGTCCGACATCAAGAGCCGGGCCCAGCGCCACGGACGTGCGCCCGATGCCATCAAAGTGCTGCCAGGGCTGGTGCCCATCATCGGCGCCACCGAGGCGGAAGCGCGCCGGCGCAAGCTGCGGCTCGATGAACTGGCTGGTGATGCGGAACTGAAGAAGCTGGCCTTGCGCATCGGCGTGCGCACGCAGGACTTGCACTTGGACAAGCCGCTGCCGTTCGATCTGATCGACGCCAACCAGGCCTTCCGGGGCTCGCAGGGCTTTCGCGATGCGGCAGTGGAACTGGCCCGGCATGAGCGCCTGACGGTGCGTGAGCTGTTGTACCGCAACGGTGGCGGCCACCTGCAGGTGATCGGTACACCGCAGCATGTGGCCGACGCCATCGAGCACTGGTGGCGCGCCGAAGCTGTCGATGGCTTCAATCTGATGATCGACGTGATGCCCGACGGCCTGCAGCGCTTCGTGGAGTCGGTCGTGCCCATTCTGCAAAAGCGCGGCCTGTTCCACACTTCCTATGCAGGCGCCACGCTCAGAGACAACCTTGGACTGGAGCAACCCCAATGATCGACTTCCAACAGAGCGGCCAAGTCGCACGCCTGACCATCAACAGCCCCGCCACCGGGAATCGCTTCACCTATCAGATCATGCTGGACTTCATTGCCGCACTGGAGCAGGCGGCACAAAGCGATGCCACCGTGCTGGTGCTCAGTGCCCAGGGCGATGACTTCACGCTCGGGCGTGATCAGAAGGAGCAGTTGCCCCATGTCAGCCGACGCGACAACCTCGGCCTGATCCTGCGCGCCAACGCGGCGTTGCGCAGCTTTCCTGGTGTCAGCATCGTCTTGATCAACGGCCGTGCACTGGGCTTCGGCACCGGGCTGGCGTTGCACAGCACAATCTCCATCGCGGCGGCCGACGCCACACTGGGCTTCGACGAGATCGTCCACAACCTGGCCCCGCTGGTGGTCGTGGCCTACTTGCCGTATTTCATCGCACCGCGGGTTGCGGAAGAGCTGGTGCTGACCGGCCGGCCAGTGGCCGCCGAGGAGGCGCAGCGCATTGGACTGGTCACGCGCGTGGTGCCGCCAGCCAGCCTGCGGCAGGCTGGCGAAGAACTGGTCGAGCTGCTGAGCGGCCACTCGGCAGGTGCGCTGAAGCTGATTCGTCAGTTTGCCGGCGAAGGCAATGGTTCCAAGCGCTACCCCGATGCGGAACGCAGCCAGCAGGCCGTCGAGCAGCTGGTGCAATGGCTGGAGGCCGGCCGGCCTTGAGGGCTGTGGCATGGGCGAGTACGTGATGCAGCGCCCATGTTCCTGGCGTCTATTGAGTGACAACCTTCGTCTAAAACTGTCTGAAGCCGGGGATGTGGTTCCCCCTCAGCTTATCAATGACGCGGCTATTACTGATACCTTCGCGGAATGAGGTCTGTCCATGTCCTTTCCCTGACCAGGCTGCCGTTCTCCCGCAGGGTTTTGGTGAATGTGATGTGGAAATAGGTGGCATCCGATTCGATCCGGGCCAGCGTCGAGAGGTCTATTTCATTGCCCGAGATGACGAACACGTTTCTGCGTTCGCCCCGGTAGCGGGCGTTGGCGGGCGCGGCGTCATTGACATCCCACTGGTACAGCTCCGTGGAACGGTATGTGTTGTCGTGAAGGGTCCAGATCGTCTCGCTGGATGTGGTGAATGTCGAGTCGCCGGTCTGTTCATTGCGAACGCTCTTGAAAACCGGGCTGTTGCCTTGCGGCTCTTTGCCGAAAGGAGCCTTATCATCGGGTTCGGACGCAGGCAGTACGCAGGCTTGGCTGGTTTCGTTTTCCGTGGGCACCACCGGCAGCTCAAGCCATGTATCGGCGCCCGTGAAAAGATTCGTGGAGCCGGGCGTGGGGCTGGGCCAGATCATGGGAAACTGCGCGTTGGAGACAGCCAGGCGGATGCGGTGCCCGGGTTTGAAGCGCCATGTGGTGAAGTGGATCGACGCGGACAGCGTCGTCGGTTCGCCGGGTATCAGCGCTTCCGGCGCGAGCCTCGAAAAACGTTGGGAAGGGTTGATGATCGCGCCGCTGATCAGGGACACCTGCCCATCCGGGGCCACATCTTCCAGGCGCACTGCCCATTGGTAGAACGGGGCGTCCGCGGCGACGCGCAGGCGCACTTGCGGCATGCCCATGATTTCCAGGGCTTCGGTCAAAGGGGCGGAATCGTAGACCAGGCTGTGGGCATCGTCGGCGGCCATGTCGCCCGTTTGTTCACCCCACCATCCGCCGGCGGCCATCCCGGCGCCGGCGCGGTAGCGCAGGCTTTCGGCACTGGCTTGCGGGGAAGGCGCATCATTCAGCCGTTGCATCGTTTGCGGGTACAGGCGCCGGGTGGTACTGCCGTCCACCGGCCATTGGTCGCCGCAACGCCAATAACCCGGGAGGGTGGCCAGATCGGTGGCGGGCGCGTGCCCGGTGCGCATGAATGCCATCCGGCGGGGTTCGTCCAGAATCCCGTTGTCGATGCCTTTGAGCCAGTAATCCCACCAGCGCACCGCCTTCTGCCGCCATTCGTAGTTGGGGCCGGGCACGCCGTATTCAGGCCATGCGTGGTTCCAGGGCCCGATTTCCGCAATGACCGGCGCCTTCGAGGTTTCGCTGACCTCCATGACGAAATCGCGGTAGCCGTCGAGCAGTCCGCCGATCAGATAGGCCGGAACTTCGATCGGTGTTCTGAACTTGAGCGATTCTTTGCGCCAGAAATCGCCATCCTGCTGCTGGCGCAGCCAGGTGAATATCCAGGGTTCTCTGTCGAAGCGGTTCTGGAAATATTCTTCGTCGATGCGGTAGCCGGGGCTCTGCGGCATCGAGTTATCGGTATCGATCTGATGCGCATAGGAATCGATGTGCAGGGCGCCGTCAATGTAATGAACGTCGTTGTAGAACAGGTCCGTCGACCCGTGCGCCGCAATAATGGCCTTGAGCGCGGGTGGTTTTCTATGGGCCACCATCAGCGCGTTGAAGGCGCTCCATGAAATGCCATACATACCCACATTGCCATTCGACCAGCTCTTTTCGGAGAGCTGTGCAATGAGTTCTTCAAGATCGGAAATCTCGGCTTCGGAATACTCGCTTTCGGGGATGCCGCCGCCGCTGCCCCCGGTGCCGCGCACATCGACCCGGGCGACGACGTAGCCGCGTTTGGCAAAATACGAACCATATGCGTAATCGCCCAGCGCGAAAAAGTCATCCTTGCGGTAGGGCACCTTTTCCATGATGACCGGGAATGTTTCCCCGGGCGTTCTGGCGACGGGGCGGTAGTAGGTCACCGCCAAGCGCACGCCATCCTTCATTTCAAGCGTGCCGTTCTCCATGGAAAATTCGTAGTATGCGGTCGCTGCCGACTGCGTGGTATCGCCGTGGCAACCCAATAAACCGAAAGTCAGGAAAAGACAGATGGCCAGTTTCTTCAAGATGGCGGTGCTCCGTTGCATTGGGCGTTCGGTGGTGTTTTTCTTACCGTTTTCGGTCACCGGCGGCCGGCAGCAGATCGTAGCAAAATTTTTCTGAATTTACCGCTTGTTAAGCTGCGCCCCCGCATTGCCGGGCAATCGCATGAACGAGAGCGCCGAGATGGCGGTGATGCCGCCAATCACAATGAAGCCCCAGATGACATCGATCAGAGCCAGGTCGGCGCCACCCCGCCAGTGCATGCTCAGGTTCATGGTGACGGCCGCCGCGGCCACCCCGAGGCTGATGCCCAGCTGCTGGGCCATGGCCGAAAAGCTGCTGGCGCGGCTCATGGCGCGGGCATCCAGATCGGCGAAGGTCAGCGTGTTGACGGCGGTGAATTGCAGGGAGCGGAAAAAGCCCCCCGCCACCAGGATGGCCATCATCAGCCAGATGGAGGTGTCGGCGCGGAACAGCGCGCACAGGGCGATGAAGATGCCGGTGATGATGGCATTCACCGTCAGCACGCGCTTGAAGCCGAAGCGCTGGATGATGGGGGCGGCCACCAGTTTCATGAGCAGCGCGCCGGCCGCGCCGGTGAAGGTGATGAGCCCGGCGGCCAGTGGCGACAGGCCGAAGCCCACCTGCAGCATGATGGCAAGCAGGAAGGGCGTGGCGCCGATGGCGAAGCGGCACAGGTTGCCGCCCAGGATGGAGATCGAGAAACTGGGGACGCGCAGCAGCGACAGATCGATGATGGGATTGGCCGCCCGGCGCGCATGCCAGATGTAGAGCACGCCGCAGATCAGGCCGAGGGCGATCAGCCCGCCGAGCTGCAGGGGCGGCAGGCTGCGGTGGCCGATGGCTTCAAAGCCCATGACCAGCGATGCGATGCTGACCCCGCTCAGGAGGAAGCCGGGCCAGTCCAGCCGGATGTCGCTGCGGGGATAGTCGTCGCGGATGTAGTGGCGGACCAGCAGGATGCCGAGCACGCCGACCGGCACGTTGATCAGGAAGATCCAGTGCCAGGTGGCGTAGGTGACCAGAAAGCCGCCGACCGGCGGACCGATGAGCGGCCCCAGCAGCGCGGGCAGCGACAGGAAGGCCATGGCTTTCAGCAGCTCGTCCTTGGGCACCTTGCGCAGCAGGATGATCCGGCCGACGGGCACCATCATGGCGCCGGCCACCCCCTGCATCCAGCGCCCGGCCACCAGCTGCGGCAGGGTCTGCGCCACGGCGCAGCCGATGGAGCTGAGCGTGAACAGCAGGATGGCGGCGGTGAACACCCGCCGGGCGCCGAAGCGGTCGGCCGCCCAGCCGCTGATCGGCACGAACACCGCCACGGCCAGCAGATAGCTGGTGATGATGACGTTCATGTCCACGACGCTGGTGCCGAGCGATTCGGCCATGACGGGCAGGGCCGTGGCGACCACGGTGGAATCGAGCATCTGCATGAAGAGCGCACAGCCGACAATGAAGGGGATCATGCGGATGGCGCGTCTTTCGCGTTCGGAAAGCGCGGGGGAGGAATGAGAGGAAGGCTGACTGGGGGGTTCTGGCATGCAAAAGGGGCGAGTGAAGTAAACTCGGGTTATTCAGGCTAACCGAGAATACGTCCGTATTATGGCAAAGAATTACGAGTCCGACGTCACGCAGATGATCAGACAATACAAAGAGCAGCATCCCGATACCGAGATGCGCCAGCGCGAAGGCCGCGCGCGGCTGTGGGACAAGAACCTCGATGCGGAGCTGCAGGAAGGCTTCAAGCAGGCGAACGTGCCGCAGAGGCCTTACGTGTATCAGACGGACTGATACCGCATCATGTCCTCCGACAAGGCTGTCGTGGGCAAATTCGATGCCCTGGTGTCGCCACCCATGGACAGCACGCCCGACACGGTCGACGCCGTGGCGCTCGCGCGTCTCTACGGCGAGCCCCTGTTCAGCCTGCCCCAGGATCTCTACATTCCACCCGACGCCCTCGAAATCTTCCTGGAAGCCTTCGAGGGCCCGCTCGATCTTCTGCTCTATCTGATACGCAAGCAGAATTTCAATGTGCTGGACATCCCCATGGCGGATGTCACGCGCCAGTATCTGTCCTATGTCGAGCAGATCCGCCGCCAGAACCTGGAGCTGGCCGGCGAATACCTGCTCATGGCCGCCCTGCTCATCGAAATCAAGTCGCGGATGCTGTTGCCCGTGCGCAAGTCGGACACCGGCGAAGAAGTCGAGGACCCGCGGGCGGAACTGGTGCGACGCCTGCTCGAATACGAACAAATGAAGCTGGCGGCCCGGAAGCTCGAACGGCTGCCGCAGCTGGGGCGCGATTTCCAGCGCGCCAGCGCCGTGCTGAACCTGCAGGTCGAGGAACTCCTGCCGGAAGTCCGGCCCGAAGACCTGCGCGACGCCTGGCAGGAGATCCTGCGCCGCGCCCGTCTCAATGCCCACCACCGGATCACGCGCGAGCAGTTGTCGGTGCGCGAACACATGACATTGATCCTGCGGCGGCTGTCTGACGTCCGCTTCATGGAATTCACCGAACTTTTCATGGAAAGAATCGACCAGGGCGACAAAGTGGCCGTCGTGGTCGTGCATTTCCTGGCCATGCTCGAACTGGCGCGCGAATCCCTGCTGGACATCACCCAGGCGGAACCGTATGCGCCCATCTATGTACGTCTGTCCTACGTGCGTGCGGCGGCCTGAAGCACGTCGGCGCGTCCCCAACTGAACGGAGAGTTTCTTGAAAGTCGTTCACACCATAGAAGAACTGCGCGACCAATTGCGCGGCCAGTTGAACGTATCCTTCGTGCCCACCATGGGCAATCTGCATGAAGGGCATCTGGCCCTCATGAAGCTGGCCCGCCAGCACGGCGACCCGGTGGTGGCCAGCATCTTCGTGAATCGCCTGCAGTTCGGTCCGAACGAGGATTTCGACCGCTACCCGCGCACGCTGGCCTCCGATGTCGAGAAGCTCGAACGCGAACGCAATGTCTATGTGCTGTTCGCGCCCAACGAGCGCGAAATGTATCCCGAGCCCCAGAGCTACCGCATTCAGACGCCGCCGGATCTCGGCGACATTCTGGAAGGCGAGTTCCGGCCGGGCTTCTTCAACGGTGTCAGCACTGTGGTGATGAAGCTGTTCTCCTGCGTCCAGCCCCGGGTGGCGGTGTTCGGCAAGAAGGACTACCAGCAGCTCATGGTGGTGCGCGCCATGTGCCGCCAGTTCCAGTTGCCGGTGAATGTGCTGGCGCACGAAACCGTCCGCGATGCCGACGGGCTGGCGCTTTCATCGCGCAACGTTTATCTGTCGCCACAGGAACGCGCCGAGGCGCCCCAGCTGTATTTCCAGTTGAATGCGCTCGCGCAGCGGGTGCGCGATGGCCATGCCGATGTGGCCGAACTCGAAGCGGCGGCTTGCGCCGAACTCGAGCGGCGTGGCTGGAAAGTGGATTATTTCTGTGTGCGGCGCCAGCGCGACCTGCTGGCACCTTCGCAGGATGAGGTGCGCGCGCGCGAACCTCTGGTGGTCCTGGCGGCAGCCAAACTGGGGGCCACACGCCTCATCGACAACCTGGAAATCGACCGGGCAACCTGACCACGCGCCGCATCGGCCGCTACGCGGCATTCCGCGCCGCGCAAACCCCGGGGCGGCCTGCCCCGGGCGCCTGATCGCTTCCGGACTGTCAGAACTGACAGCTGTCATCGCCGGCCCCGCGTGCCAGAATAGGGCCGACGAATCAGCTATCAGGAGGGGGCGATGAACAGGCGATCCGGGTGCAAAGATGCCCGTTTTTCGGTGCTGACTCCGCGCGAGCGGGATGTCATGGCTTATGTGGCGATGGGCAAGCCCAACAAGATCATCGCGGCGGAACTCGGTGTGTCGCAGCGCACGATAGAAGCGCATCGGGCCCGCATCTTCCAGAAGATGCGGGTGCGCAATGCGGTGGAGCTTGCCCGCCGCCTGCTGGCGCCCTAGGCCCCCCGGGGGGCTACCGGCAATTCAGGGTGGGCTTGGACTTGAGCTCGTCGATGGGGTCGATGTCGGCCTGGCGGGTCAGCCGGTGTTCGAGCATGGGCTGCACGCCATTGAGCGTATGCACGCGCAGGGTATTGCTGTTCAGGAAGGTCAGGTCGGCCTTGGCCGTATCCTGGTTGGCATGCACCAGGGCAATGCGCAGCGGGTTGTCGCCAATGACATTCCAGCAGCCCTGTTCGGTGAGGGTGTGGCGGGGCTGGTTGTTCACCAGGGTGGTGGTGCGCGCCCGCCATTCACCGCTGGGCGCCAGGGTGACGAGAAAGCGCGAGGCGTCGCAGGCCATGCCCGAGGGGCAGGGCACGGTGCCCAGGAAACTGCGTGCTTCGGCCAGCGGGCGGGGCAGGGCGGCGGCCGAGTCGTCGCCGGCCGGCCGGGCTTCCTGGCTTGCCGGTACCTGGGCTTCGGCGGGCCCGGCGCTGCCGAAGCCCAGCTGGATCTGCGAGGCGGCTCGCGGGCTGCGGCCCATTGCGTGGCTTTCGGCGTCGATCTGGGTGTTTTCGCGGGAAGTGTCGTAAAGGGCGGAGCTTTGCTGCGGTTGCGCACAACCGGCCACGATGGCCAGTGCGAGCAGGATGGCGGGCGTTCGGGCGGGGGCAAGGCGGGCGAGCGGAGAGTGTGCTGGCATGATCGGTTTCCAAGGAAGGCGCTTTCACCACGAGCCTGGGCGCGCGACTCATGAGAGGCGGGCGCGGCGGCTCATGCACGGACCCGGGGGCTGCTTTGAACAGAGGCACATGCAGGCGCCGAGGTGGACGAGCTCAGGCCTTCGGGCCGGGGTTCTTGCTTCATTCTACGCATTTCCGATGGCTTTTGCTGCGCCATGACGCCCGGTTTTCAAGCCTGGGCCTTGCCGTTGATGCTGTCTTCCATGCCGGCCGGGGTGCTGTGCGCGGCGGTTTCCCTGGCCTATGCGCAGGGCGTCGCCGCCGGGGCGCCGGCCGATGGCGCCACCATGCGGGCGGCGCTGCGGGCCGCGCTCCGGCCCGGTTTCATCCGGCGGGTGCCGCCGTTCCTGGGGGCACTGTCCGCCTGTCTGCTGTTTCTGGCCTGCCTTCCCTTCATGCTGCGGCCTTCGGCGCTGGCGGCGTTGCAGGCCGCGGCGTGCGCGGTCCTGCTGGTGCTGGCCATCATCGACGCGCGTTGTGGCCTGCTGCCGGATGCGCTCACCCTGCCTCTGCTGTGGGCGGGCCTCCTGCTGGCCTGCGCCGGGCACGGCATACGGCTGCATGACGCGGTGGCGGCGGCAGCGGCCGGCTATGTGTCGCTGTGGGCCTTGGACGCCGGTTTCCGGCTGTGGCGGGGCCGGTCCGGGCTGGGCGGCGGCGACATGAAGCTCGTCGCCGCGCTGGGCGCCTGGCTGGGCTGGGCGCCCTTGCCGGGGGTGCTGCTGGCCGCCAGCGCGGCGGGCATTCTTTTTGCTGCCGCGGGCGGGGGCCGCGGGGCATGGCGGGCCTCATTGGCTTTCGGTCCGTTCCTGGCATTGGCCGGCGGTTTTTGGCTGGTGGGCGACCCTGTTGTACAGTTCCTTTTTTGTCTGGGGAATGCCGTATGTACAAGGTCGGTCTGACCGGCGGGATCGGTTCGGGGAAAAGCAAGGTGGCGGATATGCTGGCCTCGTGGGGGGCCGCCGTGATCGACTCCGACGTGATCGCGCACGAACTGACGGCGCCGGGCGGGGCGGCCATCGAGCCGATCCGGCAAGCCTTCGGGCCGGGCGTCATCGCCGAGAACGGGGCGCTGGACCGCCCGGTGATGCGTGAGCTGGCGTTCCAGAGTCCCGAGGCCCGGCGGCGGCTCGAAGCCATCCTGCACCCCATGATACGGGCCGAGACGGGCGCCAGGGCGCAAGTGGCCCGGGGGTGGTATGTGGTGTTCGTGGTGCCGTTGCTGGTGGAGTCGGGCCGCTGGCGGAAAGAGCTGGACCGCATCTGCGTGGTGGACTGCGATCCCGAAACCCAGGTGGCCCGGGTGAGGGCGCGCAGCGGGCTGACGCGGGAAGCTATTGCGCGTATTATGTCGACACAGGCGTCCCGCGAGGAACGCATCGCCGTCGCACACGATATCGTTCCCAACGGCGCAGGCACCACTCTCGAAGAACTGGAACGTCATGTCCGGGCTCTGCATGAGTACTGGTGCATGCAGGCGCAGCAGCCATCAGCGCCTTTCCATACCTAGTCGACGCTTCTGTAAAGGTGGTAGGCCGCGTGATTCTCTACGAATATCCGTGCAACGAACGTATCCGTTCTCTTTTACGTGTCGAACACCTGTTCGACCGCTTGTTCTTCTTCGCAGGGGGCGAAGACGTCCGGCACCATCAGGTATCCATGGCAACCCTGTTCGAACTGCTCGACATCTCCGAGCGGACCGATCTGCGCGGCGCCGTCGTCCAGGATCTCGAACGCCAGCGAGGCGCGCTCAGCGCGCTGCGCCAGCATCCCGGCGTGGATGAGTCCCGGCTCGACGCCATGCTGGGTGAAATCCAGGCGGTCAATGGCGAACTCGGCGCCCAGGGCAGGGTGGGGCAGAATCTGCGCGACAACGAATGGCTGGCCAGCCTTCGCGGCCGGCTTGCGGTTCCGGGCGGCTCATCGCCGGTCGACATGCCCTCCTTCTTTGCCTGGCAGCTCAAGCCCTTTGAAGAACGCACGCACGACCTGCGGGGCTGGATCGCGCCGCTCATGCCGCTGTACCGCGGGCTGGCCCTGATCCTGCGCATGTTGCGCGATTCCGGCGATGCGCGTGACATGATGGCGCGCGATGGCGCCTACCAGGAAATGCTCGGCGGCAAGATCTACCAGCTCCTGCGGGTCTGGGTCGACGCCTCGCGGCGGGTGTTTCCCGAAATGAGCGCCAACAAATATGTGATCTGGGTGCGCTTCGCGGCCCAGGGAGACGACCTCAAGCCGCAACCGGCGGGTGTCGACATTCCCTTCCGGCTGGCCTGCTGCCACGTCTGAGCCTCGCCGGGCGCAGGCGGCTTCCCGCTGCGCGCAAGTTGCCGTAAACCTCCTGTTCTCCTGCTCCGGTCGGGCGCCGGGCGCCATCGCAGATTACTGTTGCGTTCCGTTTCAAATGTGTGTCCCGCACTGCGCCGCCGCCTGATGATGCGCGACAATGGCGGCTTGTATCCTGAGCCGAGGTAAAACGAATGTCGCTTCAAGATCCCGCGCCCTTGCGGCCGCGCCGGGGGCGCCTGTTGGGGGGGCTGGTCGTCTTCTGTCTGGTGGCTGCCGCGGCCTATTGGTATTTCGTCGTCAAGGACGCGGGCAGCCCCGGGGTTACGGTGCCGGCGTCCGTGGGCAGGGGCTTCGGCCCGGGCGCTTTTCGCGGCCTTCCCGTGCCGGTGCGCCTGGCCACGGCTCGGGTGGAAACGCTGCAGCACACGCTGCGGGCCATCGGCACCGTGACGGCCTTCAATACGGTGGTGGTCCGCAGCCGGGTCGGCGGCGAACTGCTGCAGCTGCATTTCCAGGAAGGCGGCATGGTCGAAGCCGGCGACCTGCTGGCCCAGATCGACCCCCGCGAATACCAGGTGGCGCTCGATCAGGCGCGCGGCCAGCAGCAGCAGAACGCCGCCCAGCTGCAGAGCGCCCGCCAGGATCTCGAACGCTACCGCGTGTTGTTCCGCCAGAATTCCATAGCGCGCCAGCAGGTGGAGCAGCAGGAAGCGCTCGTCAAGCAGCTGGAAGGCACCCGGGTCAGCGATCAGGCCGCGGTGGACAGCGCCGGGCTGCAGCTGAGCTATACCCGCATCACGGCCCCCATTTCGGGGCGCCTGGGCTTGCGCAAGGTGGATCAGGGAAACATGGTGACGGCCTCGGACACCGAAGGGCTGGTCACCATCACCCAGACCCGGCCCATCTCCGTCGAGTTCACGCTGCCGCAGGCCGAACTCGCGGACGTGCTGGCGCAATTGCGCGCCGGGCGGACACTGCGGGTCGTGCTGCATGACCAGAACGATGTCGAGGAACTGGCGCGCGGGGAACTCATATCGCTGGACAATCAGATCGATGTGGCGACCGGCACGCTCAGGCTCAAGGCGCGTTTCGACAATGAGGATGAACGCCTCTTTCCCAATCAGTTCGTGAATGTGCGGCTGCTGGTTTCCAGCGAGGACATGCTGGCCGTACCGTCCGCCGCGGTGCAGGTCGGCTCCATAGGCAGTTTCGTCTATGTCGTCGATGACGGGGTCGTGCGCATCCAGCGCATCGTCGCCGGCCGGGTCGATGGCCAGAAGACCGCCGTGCTGGACGGCCTGCAGGCCGGGCAGCGGGTGGTCGTGGAAGGCACCGACCGTTTGCGGGACGGGGGCAGCGTCGACGTGGTGAGCGTGGATGGCAAGGAAGCCGCCGCGGCCGCCCCCGCGGCCGCGCGCGCCCCGGGCGCCGGCCGTGGCGGT
>JACCES010000017.1 GCA_013416455.1 Alcaligenaceae bacterium
GCAACCTCCTTGGAGGCATATCCGGTTTGACCCGGACTATGCCGATCAAGTTCCAGTACGACACCCCTGAAAGGACGCATATGAACATCCAACTCGGCATAGTTTCGGACGCGGCATACGATCTGGTGCTGAGGCCGTATCAACCTCTTTTCTTCAACAAAGGAACGTCACAATGACTACGATTGGAAAGCTGCGACTTGGGCCGTTGCCAAAGACGGAAACCGTCAAACTGACCTTTGCTTGTCCGGCCAGCCTGAAAGCTGACCTTGATCGCTACGCGGCGTTGCATGCTCAGACCTATGGGGAGGCAGTTGATGCCGTGACACTGATTCCGTATATGCTGGAAGCGTTCATGGCGGGAGACCGAGGGTTCAGGAAGGGCGGAGCACGTCGTGCTGTGTCTCCATCAGAGGCATTGTCGCGAACGGCTTAACTCCAGTTTCTGTCGGCCTTTCCGTTTGCGTGGGGCGAGCTGATTGGGTTAGAATAGTCTCAACACACCCGCCACACGTCCTATCTTCGGGTAGGGTTCTGCTAACGCAGACGTGCAAAAGGCGGGTTTTTTGCGTCCATATTTCGCCCATGGCAATAAATCGCATTCCATTTAATAAACCAGCGTCCTCACCGGAGCAGCTTCTCCAGAAGCTGGAGCGGCAAGGATTGGTGGTGGAGGATGCCGATCGCGAGCAGGCGCGTAATTACATGCGCTTCGTGGGCGGATACCGGCTCAAAGGGTACTGGCATCATCTGGTCGATCCAGTCACGAAGGCTTTTCCCGCCGGTTATAGGTTTGAACAGATCGTCAGTCGCTGCGAGTTTGATAGAGAGCTGAGAGTTCTGACCATGGCTGCCATCGAGCGCCTGGAAATTGCGGTGCGGGTCGTGATGGCAAACCATCTGAGCATGAAGCATTCACCGCATTGGTTCCTGGATGGCCGCTTGTTCAGGCAAGGGCGGCGGCAGGGCGCAGCCGAGCTTGTGGCGAAGATCGAGGCCGAGGTGGATCGAGCCCGCGACAAGACGTTCGTGAAGCATTATTTCTCGCGGTACAGCGAACCGTATCTTCCGCCCAGTTGGTCTGTTTGTGAGTGCGTGACGTTTGGGCTTTGGTCCAGAACCTATCAGTTGCTGAAGAACCCCGATGATCGAAAAGCAATCAGTCGGCGTTTCAATGTGGATGCGACTGAGGTATTTGAGTCATGGATTCATACCCTGACGGTTGTGCGGAACATGGTGGCCCACAGCGGGCAATTGCTTCGTGTGACCTTGGGTGTTGCTCCCAAGGATTACCGTAAGGCAGGCATTCGGTTTTCCGATTCAAAATCATTCTATGCTGTGGCAACGGTCATCAAGTATCTATTGCGACAAACAGGCCTGCCGCTGGAATGGTCAGAACAATTGAAAGCCTTGTTTGTCAAGTACCCAGAGGTGGACATGGCAGAAATAGGCTTTCCGACAGATTGGAGCAACCGACCCGGTTGGTTGTAATTAGCGCCGATTCTTTCCGTCCAATTCTCTACTATGCGACGGATATGAAAAAGCTAGCATTTCATGCGGCAGGGCAGTGCAGCGTACCCCAGCGAAGCGCTGCAAAGTATGCCTGCATACTCTTGGATATGCTCCAAGTTGATGACCAAATTCTTGGGACAAATTTGGGACAATTCAGTCGCTAAACCATGCCAATCAATGCCCATATCAAGCCAGAGACAAGTAAGGCGTAGTTTCCTTAACTAATTGATTGTAAAAGATAATTACGCCTTTTTGCCCCGGGTTGCGACTACTCTTGACCCACCATGGGGGTGTGGTTGGAGAGGTCGGGTTGGGTCATCAAGATCAGGCAGGTGCTAGGGACGTTTTCCACAGCGGATGGCAATGGCTGCCGACTGGAATAGACGGCGGAATGGGGCTTGTGTCCGCGGGTGCGGATGCGGGGAAGATGTCCAGCTCATTATAGTGGGCCGGACGAGTCAAAGCCTCCTGTCGGGCGGGCGCTTATAACGTTGATTGGGGAAGATGATGTCGGTACTTAAATTATATGGTTGTGTTAGGCGGTTATTGCGATGTATCATAACAACACCTTGCGTTTAAATGAAGGTGTTAATGCGACCCAAGCTTGGTTTTTACTGAAACTGGGTTGTGTTAGTTCCAGCCAGTACGCATATCCTAGTCAGAAAAGCGAAAAGCCGCGTATAGCGGCTTTTCCATTTGGTGCGATCTTTCAGCTTGTTAGCATCCGGTACGCATATCCTAATCAGTTAGGAAGAAATGATAGCTGATTAGCTTGAACAAATGCAAGGGGGCGATTAAATTTTAGAACAAATTGTTTCTTGGAGAGTGGGTATGCCTTTTCGCTATCGGTTGGCGCTGGATACCGGGCCGACATCCTTGGGTTGGGCCATCTTCCGGTTGAACGCCGAAAACCGACCGATGGCGCTGGTGCTCAGCGGTGTCCGGATTTTTTCTGACGGTCGCAATCCAAAGGACGGTGCTTCGTTGGCGGTTGCTAGGCGGCTGGCACGTGCGATGCGCCGCCGCCGTGATCGTCTGCTCAAGCGCAAGAACAAACTGATTGCTGCATTGGTTCACCACGGATTTTTCCCGGAGGACAGTGCACAACGAAAGAGGCTGGAAGGGCTCGACCCATACAGACTCCGTGCGGAAGGGCTGGATCGAGCTTTGGAAGCCTATGAGTTTGGCCGAGCGCTGTTTCATCTGAACCAAAGGCGTGGATTCAAGAGCAACCGCAAGACAGACAAGCGCGAAACAGACAGTAGTGTGATGAAGAGCGCCATTGCGGGTGTGCGAGAAGCGTTGGCTGAGGGCGGCTTTCGGACAGTGGGCGAATGGTTGCATCACCGCAAGCAACAGGGCCAGACGGTGCGTGCAAAATTCAGCGCACGCCGAACCGTTACGGAAGAAGGAAGGGCGCGAATCGAAAAAAACTACGACCTGTATATTGATCGTGCCATGGTCGAGGCGGAATTTGATGCCTTATGGACCAGACAGGCTGAATTGAATCCCGCAGTATTTTCCGAACAAGCAAGAGACGAGCTACGCGATATCCTGCTTTTTCAGCGTCGGCTTCGGCCTGTGGATCCTGGGCGTTGTACGTTCTTTCCAGATGAGGCGCGGGCGCCGCTTGCGCTACCGAGTGTGCAGCGATTTCGTTTGTACCAAGAGCTTAACAATTTACGCTGGCTGGATGAAGGTTTGCAGGAAAGGACCTTGACCGTGGCACAGCGCGATACCATGGCCAACGCCTTGGAGAAGAGTGTCAGAAGGACGTTTCAGCAGTTGCGGTCGATTGCAGGTCTTGGCAGTGAGGCCTCTTTTAGTGTCGAAGACTTGAAACGACAGGATTTCAAAGGCAACGCCACTAGCGTTGTTCTATCGAAGAAGCAGCACTTTGGAGCGTGTTGGGCGCAATTTGATGAAACCTTTCAGGACGAGATCGTTCTCCGCTTGCTTACAGAGGAAAACGAATCGGTTCTGATTGCATGGTTGCAGGAACATACGGGTGTGGACGAGTCGCAGGCCGAAGCCATTGCGAGCGTCGCTTTGCCGGATGGTTATGGTCGCCTGAGCTTGAAGGCGATACGTCTGATACTGCCCTCATTGCGAGAAGATGTGCATACTTATGACAAGGCAGTCATGATGGCCGGCATTGAGCATCATAGTTTTCTGGGACCGCGTGCAACAGGGGAAATTCTGCCGAACCTTCCTTATTATGGAAAGGTCCTGGAACGCCATGTTGGCTTTGGCACAGGGAGTCCCGAGGATTCCGAGGAGCGGCGTTTTGGACGCATCAGCAACCCGACTGTGCATATCGTGCTGAATCAGATCCGTGTGTTGGTCAATGAGTTGATTCGGCGTTATGGGCATCCAGATCAGGTTGTTGTCGAGTTGGCGCGAGAATTGAAGCAGACCTGGGAGCAGAAGCGTGAGACGGAGCGAGAACAGGCGGCGAATCAACAGCGCAATACCCGCTACCGACAGGAAATTGCATCTGTGCTCGGTATCAGCGAAGAACAAGTAAAACGAGATCTAATCGAGAAGCGGATTCTTTGGGAAGAGCTGAGCTTTGATCCGGTGGAGCGATGTTGTCCATATAGCGGCCAGCAGATCAGCCTCGAGATGCTGCTGAGCGACCGAGTTGAAGTCGAACATATTTTGCCGTTCTCGCAAACGCTGGATGATAGTCTCAACAATAAGACAGTGGCTCTGAGGCAGGCTAATCGTGTGAAAGGCAACCAAACGCCCTGGGACGCGTTTGGTCGGCAAGAGGTAGCGGGGTTCCGGTATGAGGATATTCTTCAACGAGCGCAAGTTATGCCGCAGCGCAAACGATATCGATTTGCGCAAGATGGGAAAGAGCAATGGCTGAAGAACGACAAGGGGTTTCTTGATCGAGCCTTGAACGATACGCGCTACTTGAGCCGTATGGCGAAGGAGTACCTGGAATTCATATGTCCGCAGGCCACCTGGGTTGTGCCGGGGCGGCTGACTGCCATGCTGAGGCGGGTGTTTGGTTTAAACAGTCCTGATATTCTGGGGTGGCAAGGGCAGAAGAATCGTGAGGATCACCGTCATCACGCGATTGATGCCTGCGTTATTGGTGTGACGGATCGTGGGTTATTGCAAAAGGTGGCCGATGCGAGTGCGCGGGGTCGAGGGATGCAGGGCCGTTTCCTGCAGGATATGCCCATGCCTTGGCCAAGTTACCGTGAGCACGTCAAGCGTGCAGTGAATCGTATCTGGGTCAGCCATAAGCCGGACCACAGCTATGAGAAAGCCATGCACAACGATACCGCCTACGGCTTGCTCCCGGATGGATATGTTCGTGTACGCAAGGAGGTTGACGGCGTCCGCAAGCGGCACAAGGAAAAACTGAGGGTGATTCCGGTTTTCAGCGCGAAAGCTGGCGAGCGGCACGGATTTTTGATGAATGGTAATCCGCGCCCCTACAAAGGTTACAAGGGCGATAGTAACTATTGCATCGAGATTGTGCGTGATGATGCGTCAGGCAAATGGCTAAGTGATGTGATTTCGACCTATCAGGCTTATCAGGTGATCCGTGAGCATGGGCAAGAGGAAGGTTGGAAGCGCTTGCGCGACCCTATCCATGGTTTTAGTGGCGGGTCGTTGGTGATGCGGCTGATGATTAACGATATTGTCAGGCTGGAACATGAAAATGAACTTCGAACTTGGCGAGTTTCCACCATAAGTGGAAATGGTCAGATTTTTTTCGCAGATATTCATGAATCCAATGTGGATTCCCGTAATCGTAACAAGAATGACCCATTTTCGTACGCTTCTAAAAAGGCCAGCTCCTTGCAGAAGGCGAAAGCCAGGCGGGTGACCATTTCTCCGGCTGGAAGGCTGTCCGACCCAGGATTTACACCATGACGTAATGACAGGAGTCCTCTCATGATAGGGCGTATTGTTGAAATTGCGGATGACCGGCGGCATTTGTTTGCGCATCGTGGGTTCATGGTGGTGCGTGATACGCGGGGGGAGAGAGAGGAGTTGGGGCAGGTCCCCTTGGATGACATCGGAGCCGTTATCGCCAATGCGCATGGGCTGAGCTACACGAACAATCTGCTGGTGGCGCTGGCGCAGCGTGGGGTGCCGTTCGTATTATGTGCCGCCAATCACAGCCCTGTGGGTATGCTGCTGCCCACGGATGGAAACTATGAGCAGTCTCGCAGAATAGCGGCGCAGTTGGCAGCAAAGCGCCCATTGCTCAAGAAAATGTGGGCTGTCGTCGTGCGTAGCAAGCTGGAGCATCAGGCGGCTGTGCTCGAAGCCGTTGGTGCTCCACCGATGCCGCTGCTGGCTTTGGCCAGGAAGGTCAAAAGTGGTGATCCAGACAATCTGGAAGCTCAGGGTGCCAGACGTTATTGGGGTTTGCTGTTCGGTGATGGGTTCAGGCGGGATCAAGGGGCGGGTGGCATCAACAGCCTTCTCAACTATGGTTATACGATATTGCGATCGGCTACAGCGAGAGCGGTGATTAGTGCAGGCTTACATCCCAGTATTGGCTTGTTCCATAGCAATGCAGGTAACCCTATGCGTTTGGTAGATGACTTGATCGAGCCGTTTCGCCCTGTCATCGATTTCAAGGTCTGGCTGCTACAGCAACATGATGAGACGGAAGTCACTCCAGACACTAAGCGGGTACTGGTACAGACGCTGTATGAAGATATGTTGACGGACGCGGGAGCTACACCTGTGAGTGTGTGCATGCAGCGTACGGCGGTTTCCTTGGCGCAAGTGTATCTGGGAGAAAGGTCCAGGCTGGATCTGCCCTTGCCCGGGTTGCCTCTGACTATGGCTGCATCTTTGCGCGACAAGGATGACGAATAATGCTATCAGGGTATCGGCTTATGTGGATGCTGGTAATGTTCGACTTGCCTGTGCTGGAAAAGGCGGAACGCAAGGCGGCGACGGACTTTCGTAACACCCTGCTGGATCTTGGTTTCGACATGAGCCAGTTCAGTGTGTACGTGCGTTTTTGCACGGGGCCGGCGCAGGTAGAGACCTACTGCAGGCGCGTAGAGGCAGCCTTGCCGCCCGGAGGCAAGGTAAACATCATACAATTCACGGACAAACAGTACGAACGCATCATCTCGTTCCACTGCCGGTCACGGCAGGGGCCTCAAAAAGCGCCTGACCAGTTCAATTTGTTCTAGGGGAAAGCGTGCGAAAAGTAGATCGAAAACCCAGTAATTCATTTTTTATCAATGAGTTACTGGGTTTCGATTCTAACTGATTAGGAAATGCGCACCGACTGGAACGGAAACCCAGCGTGTCCGGAATGCTTTGCTATTCTAACTGATTAGGAAATGCGCACCGACTGGAACCAAGGGCAGCCGCCACAGCACGCAGCTGGAAATTCTAACTGATTAGGAAATGCGCACCGACTGGAACCGGTATTTCCGGCGGTTAAAGGTTTGCAATATTCTAACTGATTAGGAAATGCGCACCGACTGGAACGAAATCGTCGCGGCGATGCAGCCTGAAACAATTCTAACTGATTAGGAAATGCGCACCGACTGGAACTGAGCATCGTAACGACCGGTGATCAATTCAATTCTAACTGATTAGGAAATGCGCACCGACTGGAACGTATTTGGTAGATAGACTTGTCGCACATGAATTCTAACTGATTAGGAAATGCGCACCGACTGGAACTATCTCGAAGACAACCCGACAAGCGACGCAATTCTAACTGATTAGGAAATGCGCACCGACTGGAACGAGAGGGCGGAATGCTTGGCCGCGCTCAACATTCTAACTGATTAGGAAATGCGCGCCGACTGGAACTTCAGGCTCATGCGGGACCCAGCGACGAAGCAGGGTGGTGTTACGGCCGTGTTCCAGCACGATGGCCGCCACCGAGACGCCGGGATGCCCTCATGGTTCGCGGATGGCCGGCCCGCGTCAGATGCACTGGCGGCTCCGTTGCAGGCGGGCTGCCTTGTTTGATGTCATGAAGGCAGGCGAAGCAATGCGATAAGATGAAATCGGCCCCCCAGCCTTGAGGGGCTGGCGACTTGCTCGGCTGATCGGCAAGATCACCAAACTTGTTCATGGAGATGCACATGGGACGCGTAGCAGGAAAAGTGGCACTGGTGACCGGCGGAGCGCTGGGGTTGGGAAAGGCCGCGGCTGAAATGCTGGCTCGCGAAGGCGCCCAGGTCGTTGTCACCGATGTGAATGTGGAAGAAGGGCGGAAGACGGCTCAGGGTATCGTGGACAACGGCGGGCAGGCCATTTTCGTGCAGCACGACGCCAGCAGCGAAGAGCAGTGGCAGGCCGCCATCAAGGCGGCGCTGGACGCCTTTGGTCAACTGGACATTCTGGTCAACAATGCCGGTATCGGTGTTCTTGGCAGCGTGGAAGACACTACGCTGGAAATGTGGCGCAGGACCCAGAGCGTCAACCTGGACGGCGTATTCCTGGGAACCAAGTATGGTATCGAGGCCATGCGCAAGAGCGGCGGCGGTTCAATCATCAACCTGTCGTCGATCGAAGGCCTGGTCGGTGACCCGAATCTTGCTGCATACAACGCCAGCAAGGGCGGCGTACGCATTTTCACTAAATCGGCCGCCCTGCACTGCGCGCGCCAGGGGTACGGCATACGCATCAACTCGGTACATCCCGGCTATATCTGGACTCCCATGGTCGAGGCGGTGACTCAGGGAACGGATACCGAGAAGTACAAATCCCTGGTGGATCTGCACCCCATTGGCCGCCTGGGCGAACCCGACGACATCGCCTACGGCATTCTTTATCTGGCGTCCGATGAATCCAAATTCGTCACGGGCAGTGAACTGGTGATTGACGGCGGTTATACGGCGCAGTAGAGGCCGATGCTTATCTGGAAGGGGGGCCCGGCTGGTGCCGGGGCGACGCCCTGACTTCGTCGAACGCCTTCGGGAACAACGTATTTCCCGGCTGCGGCGGGAGTTCGGAGGTCGCCGGTCTTGGGCATTAACTGGCGGGCAGGCCTGCACCCGGGATATCCGACTCATCTCAGCGGCGTCACCTGGTGCGGGCTGACCGCGCCGGCCGCGTTCCCCCAGCTGTTTCGGACATAGGTGGCCAGTGCGGCGATGTCGCTGTCGCTGAGTGCGTGGAAGGGCGGCATGCCATGCGGTCTGGGGTTGCTTTCCGTGGCGGGCGCATAGCCGCCTTTCAGAATCATCTGCACGACATTGTTGGGCGATGGCGCGAGCACGGATGTGTTGCGGGCAAGCGGCGGCCAGGCGGGCGGCGCGCCTTCGCCGGCGGCCCGGTGGCAGGCGACGCAATGCTGCTCGTATAGTCGGCGTCCGGCCGACATGACGGCTTCGGAAGGCTGCGCGCGCGCTCCTGGTCCGGGGCCTGGCGGGAGGGACTTCAGATAGGTGGCCACCGCCCCGAGATCATGGTCGCTGAGGTGTTGCGTGCTGTCGGACACGACGGCGGCCATCGGCCCGGCCGCGGTGCTGTGCGGTGAGCTGCCGGTGCGCAGGAGCTCGACAATGTCTTCGGCCGGCCAGTTTCCCAGGCCATGCGCGTCTCCGGTGAGCGCCGTCGCGTACCAGGGTGAATCCATCATGCCGGCGCCCTGGAAGCCCCGGCGCAGGTCGTTGGCGGCCCAGCGGTTGCGGGGGGTGTGACATGCGGCACAGTGACCGGCGCCCTCGACCAGATAGCGGCCCCGATTCCAGAGCGCGTCATGTGCCGGGTCGGGCGCCAGCGTTCCGGGTTCAAAGTACATCGCGCGCCAGAGCGTCAGAAGCCAGCGCTGGCTGTAGGGAAAGCGCAGTTCATGGGGGCGGCTGGGTGTGTCGGAAGCCGGCTGCGACATCAGATAGGCGTGGATGGCGTCGGTGTCGGCGCGCGTCATGCGGGTGTACTGAGGGTAGGGGAAGGCGGGGTAGAACGGCGTTCCATCCGGCGATTTCCCATGATGCATGGCGTTCCAGAAGTCGTCGGCCGTCCAGTTTCCTATGCCATGTTGCGGCGAGGGGGTGATGTTCGGCCCGTACAGCGTACCGAAGGGCGTGGGCATGGGCGTTCTCCCCGCGAAGCGCTCGCCGTTGGCGACGGTATGGCATCCCGCGCAGTTCGCGGCAAGCGTCAGGTAGCGGCCGATCTCGATTTGTTCCGCGGCTGGAGCGGCCTCCCCCGGTTGGGGCGTGGACGCGGCGGCCGCTGCGGCATGGCTTCCCCAGGCGATGAACAGAAGCGGCATGAAGACGCGGCGGAGCAAGTTTGAAAAGCGTGTGTGCGTCATGGCTTGCGTTCCGCCGAGGATGCCGGCCCGCATTCGATGGGCAGGGGAAGCGACCCTGCGGGTGCCGCGACATAGGGTTCTTCGACGGGCCGGGCGGCCAGCCAGGCGCTGACTGCCGCGATCTCTTGCGGCGTGAGCAGGCCGGCCACTTCCGCCATGCAATCCGGTTGAACGGCGTGGCGCAGCCCGGTGCGCCAGCTTCCGAGCTGGGCGGCGATGTAGTCGCGCGGCAGGCCCAGAAGGCCGGGGATGTGCGGTTCCATGCCGGAAAAAGAAGTCCCGTGACAGGCCGCGCAGGCCGGCAGACCGCGCGCGGCGACGCCCGATTCAGACAGCGTCCGGCCCGTTTCACGCATGGCTGCGGGGAGGTTCGTCAAGGCCGGGGCGGAATAGGGAAGATGCGTGTCGGCAAAGTACTGCGCGATTTCGCCGAGATAGTCATCCGGCAAACCTTCGAGCAGATGGCGCATGGGCTCGTAAGTGCGCCCGCCGTCGCGGAAGCTGACGAGTTGCGCCAGCAGATAAGCGGCGGGTTTGCCCGCAATGCGCGGGTAGAAGCCATCAGGCCCCGCCCGCCCGCTGGCTCCGTGGCAGTGGGTACAGGCCGCCACCCGGGCCCGCATGGTGTCCGGGGCGAGAGGTTCCGACGGTTCTGCCTTGAGCGTGGACGGAAGACAAGCGGCAAGAAAAATCAGCACGGCGCTCAGTATGGCTGCCATGCTATCGGTGGGGATGAAGCGCTGTGGCAATGTTGAAGGGTCCGGGCGGGTCATGTATGGGAATTCTGTTCTTCACTACAGTGCTTTGTCGGCGGGAAGGATCAAGCTGCCTGCGGACACTGTAGGTGTGCGCTGCGACCCGGTACAGGCTCAGTTGACGCAATATGCACCATATCAGTTTATCCGGACCGCCCGCTTTACCGTCATGGGCTACCACGCAGCACAATCGCCCCGTAGCCAGGCGGCGCATGTGGCCGAGAACCGCCGGCTGGTGGCGTCGACTGCAGTCAGGGGTTGCGGATTGGAGCCATCAGTTGTACGCCCTGGCACTCATCCGGGCCTTTTTCCGCTGAGCGGGCTCCCTTGAAGCGCAGGAGCCGCAGCGCATTCAGCGTGACAATCGCTGTTGCGCCGGTGTCGGCCAGCACAGCGACCCACAAGCCGGTGAGGCCCATTACCGTGGTGACCAGGAAGATGCCCTTCAGACCCAGCGCAAACACCACGTTCTGGCGGATGTTCGCCATGGTGGCGCGGGACAGCGCCACCAGGTGGGCCACGTCGGTGACACGGCTTTTCAGCAGGGCGGCATCGGCGGTTTCGATTGCCACGTCGGTGCCGCCGCCCATCGCGATGCCGACATCGGCGGTGGCCAGCGCTGGCGCATCGTTGATGCCGTCGCCCACCATGGCGACCCTGGTCTCGCCCTTCATCTCGTTGATCAGGCGCAGCTTGTCCTGCGGCAGAAGTTCGGCTTCGTATTCCATGCCCAGGCTGCCGGCGATCGCCCGGGCAGTGCGGCGGTTGTCTCCCGTGAGCATGATGGTGCGCACGCCCATGGCCTTGAGGGCGGCCATGCCTTCCTGCGCATCCTGCCTCGGTTCGTCGCGCAGGGCCACGAGCCCGAGCGCTTCGCGGCGCTGCTCATCCAGCAGGACGGAAACGGTCTTGCCTTCGTGTTGCAGCGCTTCGATGCGCGCGAGCTGCCCGGGTGAAAGTGCCGCGGCTCGGGTGGCGTATATCGGCGACCCGATGGCCAGCCGGCGTCCCGCCACTGTGGCATGCACGGCTTTGCCGGCGGTCGCGAAGGCATTGGAAGCGGCCGGAATGGCAAGGCCGGCGGCATCCGCGTGATTCACGATGGCTTTGGCAAGCGGGTGGCTGGAGCCGGACTCCACGCCCGCGCAAAGGGCCAGCACTTCGTCCTTGCTTTCCTCCGCAAACGCAACGATGTCGGTGACGCGCGGCCGGCCCTCCGTCAGCGTGCCGGTCTTGTCAAAAGCGATCGCCCCCACACGGCCTATGGTTTCCAATGCGTTGCCGCCTTTCACCAGCAAGCCCCGGCGCGTGCCGACCGCCAGGCCGGAAGCAATGGCCGCCGGCGTCGACAGTACGAGCGCGCATGGGCAGGCGATCAGCAAGAGCGCCAGGCCGCGATAGAGCCAGGTCTGCCAGTCCGCTCCCGTGGCCAGCGGCGGCAGAAGCACGATCAGCACGGCAATGGCCATCACCGCCGGCGTGTAGTAGCGGCTGAACCGCTCGATGAAACGGGCGGTGGGCGCCTTGGTGGCCTGCGCTTCTTCGACCAGGTGGATGATGCGTGAAATCGTATTGTCGGCTGCCGCCTTTTCCACGCGAACCTGAAGCACCCCGTCAATGTTGACCGAGCCCGCAAATACGCTGTCGCCTGTTTCCATGGCATGAGGAATGGACTCGCCGGTGATGGGCGATTCATCCAGGCTGGACGCTCCGTGAACGATCACACCGTCAGCCGGGACACGGTCGCCGGGCCGCACGAGCACAAGATCATCCACACGCAGCGAGGCTGCGGGGACTTCGCGCTGCCCGCCCCGCGCATCGAGCAGCACCGCCGTCTTGGGAACCAGTGAGGCCAGGGCATTGATGCCGGCGCGCGCGCGGCCGGCCGCCACGCTTTCCAGCAGTTCGCCGACCGAGAACAGGAAAACGACCGCCGCCGCTTCCTCGGCCTCGCCAATGATGAGCGCGCCAAGCGCGGCCACGGACATCAGTGTCTCGATCGAGAAGGGCGAGCCGGATCTGGCCAGGGCCGCCGCTTTGCGGGCAAAGGGCAGGACACCGGCGATGACGGCGATGGCAAATGCCCACATTCCATAAGCGGGAAAGAGCAATGAAATCGCATAGGCGGCCCCCATCAGCGCCCCCAGGCCGATGACCTGCCTGCCTTTCCCGGTCTGCCACCAGTGCGGGTCCGCCGCCACAATGTGATTGCCGGCTTCGATGCCGGATTCCGTCTTGCGGCCCATGCCGGCGGACACGCCGAACCCGAGGCCCTTGATGGTTTTCGCGATATCGCCGACCTGGGTCGCTGAATCAGGGGCGAGCGTCAGCTCCAGCTTCTCGGTGGCGAAGTTCAGCCGGACGTCGGAAACGCCGGGCAGGCGTGTCAGCGCGGTTTCGATCTTGCTGACGCAGCTTCCGCAGTCCATGCCCTCGATCCGCATGGAAACATTCGAGTTCGTTGCCTCAAGAAGAGGTTCTTCCCGCCGCTGCCCGCATGCTGTGCCGCCGGCAGCCGGCGCCCCGGACCCGCCCGGCGGATAGCCGGCATCGCGCAAGGCCGCCTCAAGCTGTGCTCTTGGCGCCGTCGAACTCACCCGCACGCTGCGTGTGGGAGGGTCGGTGACAATTTGTGCGTGGGCGTCGACCGCATGCAGGGCTTTGACGACTTTGGTCGCGCAGCCCCCGCAGGTCATGCCTTCGACATGAAATCGCATGAGAAATACTCCTTGTATGGGGTCATTAGAAACCCTGCAGCGACTTCAGAGTCAAGGCCGTGTCCAGCTGAAAAGCTTTGATTTTTTTCTCTTGAAAGTCTATAGTTGCTTTAGTGTTGAAGCGCTGGAGACCATCATGTCCATCAGGATCGGCGAGCTTGCCAAACGCACCGAAACAACGGTGGAAACGATCCGCTACTATGAAAAGGAAGGCTTGTTGCCGGCGCCTTCCCGCAGCGAAGGGAACTATCGTCTGTATGGCGAAGCGCACATTGAACGGCTTCGATTCGTCCGGCACTGCCGCAGTCTCGATATGGCGCTCGATGAAGTGCGCATCCTGCTTCGATACCGCGACACACCCGCCGAAGATTGCGGGGATGTCAACGCTTTATTGGACGAACATATCGACGCAGTCGAGACGCGCATCAAAGAGCTGATGCAATTGAAGCGGCATCTGATCACCTTGCGCCAGAAGTGTGCGCACACGGCATCGACCGAGTCCTGCGGGATCCTGGGCGCTCTCGCCGATCAGTCCTGCCATAGCTAGGGAAGCTCTGAACAAGTCACCGCGCCGCATGCATCTGTGGATTCGGGCGGTCTGCCGCGTTGCAAATGCTCGCGATAGCGACGGCTATCACTGCGCTTTGCGCCTCGCTGCCCACCTCGGTGCCTGCATGCACCTCGGATTCGCCAGGCATAGAACAGTCCGCAGGGACTGTTCTATGTCCGGGCTCATCCCGACCCACAGTGCCTGCTTTCCGCTCGACTTGTTCAGAGCTTCCCTAGACTCTGTTCAGGCCAGGACGCTCCCGCGCCGGCGGGCTGGCGGGCGGCCGGGCGCGGCGGCGCTTGTCAGCGATGCCGGCGGCGCGTAGTATGCCGGTTCGCGAGATGAAGGCCTTTGCCGGCCTTTTTGCCAAGGGGGTGCCACACCATGCCAGACAGACGCACGGTATTGCTTGCGGGGCTTGCGGCTGCCTCGGCCAGCCTGCCTCTTGGGCTTCTGGCCCAGCCGGGCTTTACGCTGGATGCCTTCATCGAACTGTCGGCGCGTCTCACCGGCGTTCCGGCGGCGGGGCTGGACCGGGGGGCGGCGCGTGTGATGTACGAAGCCTTCGACGGGCGCGGGCTGCTGCCCGATCTGGCCAGCCTCGCCAGCCGCACCGGGTCCGGGGCCGCCAGCACGCGGCTCGGCGATGAAGTCGTCGCGGCCTGGTACTCGGGCATATGCGAAACCGCCAATGGCCCCGTCGTCGCCACCTATACGGGGGCGCTGCTTTGGGGCAGCGCATCCTTTCTGCACCCATCGGGCGTTTGCGGTGGGGTAACGGGTTATTGGGGCGACCCGCCCGCCACTTGAGGGTACTGCGCGTATGTCCGAAACGATAGCCACCGACGTCGTCATCATCGGGTCCGGCATCGCCGGGGCGCTGATGGCATCCCGGCTTGCCAGCGCGGGCGTGGGCGTCATCCTCCTTGAGGCTGGTGATGCCGTGGATCGCGGCAACGCCGTCCAGACGTTCCATCAGGCGCTGGAGAAAGTGCCGGAAAGCGCCTACCCGCCCATTCCCGAGGCTATGCACCCGGTCAGCAATCAGCTGACGCAATGGTATCGCCAGAGCGGCCCCGAACTCTTCAAAAGTACTTATCTGAAGGTGCTGGGCGGTACCACGTGGCATTGGCTCGGCTCCTGTCCCCGGTTCCTTCCCTCCGATTTCCGGCTCCAAAGCCAGTTCGGCCGGGGCGTGGACTGGCCGATTTCCTACGACACCCTGGAACCGTTTTATCTTCAGGCGGAAACCGAACTCGGCGTGGCGGGGGATTCGGCCGAACCCCTGGGCTCGCCGCGCAGCGGCCCTTATCCCATGCCGCCCATTCCACCCACCTGGCTGGACAAGGTCGTTGCGCGGGCGCTCGAAGGCAGCCGCTTCGAGGTCCGCTCCACGCCGCAGGCCCGCAATTCGGTATTCCGCGATCAGCGGCCGGCCTGTTGCGGCAGCGCCAGCTGTATTCCCGTTTGCCCTGTTGGAGCCAAGTATGACGCCAACGTTCACCTGAACCGGGCGATCGCGGCCGGCGCCACCGTGCTGCCCCGCTCGCCCGCCGTCAAGCTTGAGCTGTCGCCCGAAGGCAGGGTCGCCGCGGTGCGCTTCCGGCGCTGGGATCAGACCGAGGGGGCGGTCCAGGCCAGGGTTTTCGTGGTGGCCTGCAATGCCATCGAGACGCCGCGTCTCCTGCTCGCCTCGCGTACCGCCGCGCTGCCCGCGGGGGTCGCCAACCGTTCGGACCAGGTGGGCCGCAATCTGATGGATCACCCGGTACAGTTGTCGTGGGCGCTGACCAGCGAACCGGTCTACCCTTATCGCGGGCCGCTTTCCACCTCCGGCATCGAGAACCTGCGTGACGGCGAATTCCGCAAGGAACACAGCGCGGTGCGCATCGAGATCGGCAATGACGGGTGGTCGTGGCCCGCCGGCGCGCCGGTTTCCACGGCGGCCGACATCGCGGGGCAAGGTTTGCGCGGCCCGGAACTGGCGGCCGCCCTGGCCAAGAACACTGCCCGGCACATACGCCTGGCCTCGCTCACGGAACAAGAGCCCGACCCAGGCAACCGCGTCAGCCTGGACCCGGACGAGCGTGACGCCTATGGGGTACCCCTGCCGCACATCCACTATCGCCTGAGCGACTACGTCACTGAATCCATGGCGTGGGCGCGCGAGCTTCACACCGAGATTTTCAGCAAACTGCAGGCCACGCAGATCCAGCATGCGCCCGAGTTTTTCGGTGCGGGCCATATTCTGGGCACGACGCGCATGGGGGCCGACGCCGGGTCGTCGGTGGTGGATCCCCATTTGCGCAGCCACGATCATCCCAATCTGTTCGTCGTGGGCGGCGGGGTCTTTCCTACCGTCGGGACGGCGAATCCCACACTGACGATCGCGGCGCTGAGCTTGCGCGCGGCTGGCGAGATCCAGCGGCAGCTGCGCGAAACGCCCTGATCGGGCGATCGGTCATGATCGTCAGCGGCGCCCCACCAGGGTCGATGCCGGGGCCAGGCCGCCTGAACGGTGGCCGCGACTTTCCCGCCAATGAGGCGTAAGCTGCCAGGATGAATGAGCCCGGACACGGGAGAGTCATTGATGACTCTCGCGTGCCTGGCGAATCGGAGCGGCATGCCGGCCGCGACGTGGGCAAGCTCCGGCCGACAGGCCGGCGTTCTTCACGCTGTTCAAGCATATCGATGAACGATCATCATCGGCGGGCGGATGTGAAGATACGCGCCTCCATTCCAGAACAGATGTCCACTCGACAAGGAGCAATTCATGCAGGACGACCGCGATGGCAACACGAGAGCGCTTTCGACGCTTTGCGTCCATGGTGGTGAAGAAAGAGATGCTCAGGGGGGCGTGCATACGCCCTTGTACAACCATTCCACTTTCGGCTTCCCGAATACCAAAGCCCTGCTCGACGTCGTCGAGGGGCGTGTCGAAGGCAACCTCTATACGCGATACGGGATGAACCCGACCATCCGCGCCACGGAAAGAAAGCTGGCTTTGCTCGAAGGCGCCGAGGGCGCCCTGGTCTTCAGTTCGGGCATGGCCGCAGAATCCGCCGTGTTCCTGGCCCATTGCAAAGCCGGCGATCACATTGTCTGCGTCGGCGATGTCTATGGCGGTACCTATGAGTTGCTGCACAGCCAGTTGCCCGGCCTGGGCATCCAGACCACCTTCCTGCTCGGCAATGAGGCCGGCCGCCTTGCCGGAGCACTCAACGAACGCACCCGCATCGTTTTCTTCGAGACGCCGACGAATCCGGCCATGGAGGTGATCGATATCGCCAAGGTCGCCGGCGCCGCCAGGGCAGGCGGCGTCCTGACGGTGGTGGACAACACCTTTGCCTCTCCGGTCAACCAGTCGCCGCTGAAGCTGGGGGCGGACCTGGTCGTTCATAGCACCACAAAGTATCTCGGGGGCCACAGCGATCTGACCGGTGGCGCCGTGCTCGGCCCGCGGGCGCTGCTGGCAACCATCTGGCCGTGGCGCAAGAACCTGGGGCAGACGATGGCGGCCGAAACAGCCTTCATGCTGTCGCGCAGTCTGCGCACATTGACGGTGCGCGTGCGGCAGCACAATGCCAATGCGCTGGCGGTGGCTGAATTCCTCGCCGCTCATCCCAAGATCAAACAGGTCAATTATCCCGGGCTGAAATCGTTTGCCGGCCATGAGGCGGCTGCGCGGCAGATGCGGGGTTTCGGCGGCATGATCAGTTTTGTCTACGACGGCGATGCCGCGGCGACGGCGGCGGTGGTCGACAGGCTGCGGTTGTTCACCATCGCCGCCAGTCTTGGCGGTGTGGAGAGCCTGGCGACCCAGCCGATCACGACCACGCATCACGACATGGACCCCCGGGAACGCGCGCGCCGAGGCATCGTCGACGGCATGGTGCGTTTGTCCATCGGTCTGGAGGATGCCGGGGATCTGATCGACGACCTTCGTCAGGCACTTGGTTGACCATGCGCCAAAGCGCAAGCCATTGGCCACGCGCATCGACCGGAGTTGCTCAAGTATCCGGCGCAAGGCCAATGCCGGGAGGTTTGCAAGACATGAATCCATTTTTCACCATCGGCCATTCCAACCGGGATTTCGATGCTTTTGCCGCGCTGCTCGCGCAGGCGCATATCGAGCATCTGGTGGATGTGCGAACCGTGCCGCGCTCGCGTACGAATCCGCAGTTCAATGAGGACGTGATGCCCGACGCCCTGGGAGCCGCGGGAATCAGCTACGAACACCTTGCCGCGCTGGGCGGGCTGCGCGGCAGATCGAAGACCGTGCCGCCCGACGAGAATGGGTTCTGGCAAAACGAGAGCTTCCATCATTACGCCGACTATGCGATGACGCCCGATTTCGACCGGGGCCTGGGCAGGCTCATTGAGCGCGGCCGCCGCCAGCGCTGCGTGGTCATGTGCGCCGAGGCGGTGTGGTGGCGCTGTCATCGCCGCATCGTCGCCGATCATCTGCTGGCGCGCGGCTTCGAGGTCCTGCACATCATGGGTGACGGCCGCATCGATGCCGCGCAGCTCACGCGTGGCGCGGTGGTGGGCGATGATGGCATGGTGCGCTACCCGGCCGGATAGCCGCGGCGTGCGTGCCTGTTCGCCAGAACCACGGTGGCAAGACTGCATTTGCCGGATCAGATGCCGGCGCCTGCCATGATCCACCCGGCAACGGCGGCCAGCAGCACGACCACCACCGGCGGCAGCCGGCCGAAGACCAGCAGCGCGAAGGCGGCCAGCGCCAGCCCGAAATCGGCTTTTCCGTGGATGGCGCTGGTCCACACCGGATCGTAGAGTGCGGAAAGCAGGATGCCGACCACCCCCGCGTTGATGCCCGCGATCGTCGTCTGGATGTCCTGCCGCCGCAGCAGGGTTTGCCAGAAGGGCAGCGCGCCGGCCAGTATCAGCACGGCGGGAAGGAAGATCACGCCAAGCAGCGCCAGCCCGCCGGCCCATCCATGCAGCGGGCCGTCGGCGATGGCGCCCAGGTAGGCCGCAAACGTGAACAAAGGCCCGGGCACCGCCTGCGCGGCACCGTATCCCGCAAGAAAATCGGCATTGTCCACCAGACCCTGGGGCACGACGCTGGCCTGCAGCAGCGGCAACACGACATGGCCGCCGCCGAATACCAGCGCCCCCGCGCGATACACGCCTTCCAGCAGGGCAATGACGGAGGAGCCGCTTGCCGCCGCCCATAGCGGCAGGCCGATGAGCGGCAAGGCGAACAGCAGCAGTGCCGCGATGCCGGCCCGGCGCGAGACCGGATAGGCGGGCGTGGTACTGGATGCGGACTGCGACAGGCGAAGCGTCAGCCCTCCAAGCAGGCCGGCAACGAGAATGGCGGCCACCTGGCCGATCGCGGAAGGCAGGGCCAGCGTCAGCAGCGCCGCAAGAACCGCCAGGGCGATGCGCGGACGATCGGGACACAGCGATCTGGCCATGCCCCAGACCGCCTGGGCCACAATCGCAACCGCCACGATCTTGAGGCCATGCACCCATCCGGATTCGGCAAGCCCTTGCCGCTGCATGATGCCATGGGCGAACAGGATCAGCGCCAGCGCCGAGGGCAGGGTGAAGCCGGACCACGCGGCCAGCAGCCCCGGCCAGCCGGCCCGCCCCAGCCCCAAGGCCATGCCGACCTGGCTGCTGGTGGGGCCCGGCAGGAACTGGCACAGCGCCACGAGATCGGAATAGCCGCGGTCGTCCAGCCAGCGGCGGCGGTCGACGAATTCCGCGCGGAAATAGCCCAGATGAGCGATGGGGCCGCCAAAGGATGTGAGCCCCAGCCTCAGGAAGATGAGAAAAACCCTCCAGGCCTCGCGCAGGGGGGTGTCTGCATGCCGCATCAGGCGTCCTTGAGGTCTGATTGTGCGGGCTTCCCGGGACGGGCGCCGATTACGCGATCATAGTCTTCCGGGGATGCGATGACGTGGCTCACGATGCGGGTTCACTTCGCCTGACGGGCAAGCCACACGCCGGCCACCGCCAGCCCCATGCCGAGCCAGGCAACGGCATTGAGGGTTTCGCCGAACATGACCCAGGCAATCAGCGCCGTGGTGGGCGGAGTCAGGTAGAATAGGCTGGCAACGTTCACGGCGCCGCCCTTGCGGATCAGCAGGTTCAGCAGGGTCACCGCGCCCACGGACAGCACCAGTACCAGCCATCCCAGCGCAAACATGAATTCCCCCGTCCACTCCACCGCCATGGTTTCGGTGGAACCGGCCAGGATTGCGGTGAAGACCAGACAGGGAAGGAACTGAATCACGGAACCGGTGCGCAGATCGAAGGACGCGCAGAAGCGCTTCTGGTACAGCGTGCCGGCGGTGATTCCCGCCAGGGCGATTGCCGCGAGCATCAGCATGGTGGGCATGTCGCCCGGTATGCTTGCGACCTTGCCCTCCACCACCAGCGCCACCCCCGCAAAACCCAGAGCCAGGCCCACCCATTGCGCCGCCCGGACCCGTTCGCCCAGCAGCGTACCGGCGGCCAGGGCCGTAATCAAAGGCTGCATTCCGACGATCAATGCCGTGATGCCGGAAGGCAGACCGTGGCTGATGGCGGTGAATACGCCGGCCTGATAGATGCCATGTATCAGCAAGCCCGATATGCCGATATGTATCCATTGCATCGGAACGGCCGGCCATGGTGCGCGCAGCAGCACGGACAGGACGAGCATGAGCCCGAGAACGGCCGTGAAACGCAGCGTGAGGAAGGTCAGCGGTTCCGCATAGGGCAGACCGAACTTGGCGCCGATGAAGCCGGTGCTCCACAGCACCACGAAGAGCAGGGGCATCAGGGCTCCGGCCAGGCGGCCGCCGGCGGGTTCAGGGGCGGTCGTTATGGACATGGGCGTGGCGGGGGGGCGCGGGAAGGCCGGCGGACGGTGTCACCCGCACATCAGGCCGCCAGCGAGGCGCAGTCGATGACGAAGCGGTATTTCACGTCGCCTTTCATCATGCGCTCATAGGCTTCGTTGATTGCTTCGGCGCGGATCGTCTCTATATCCGCGACGATGCCATGCTCGGCGCAGAAATCCAGCATTTCCTGCGTTTCCGGGATGCCGCCGATCAAAGAGCCGGCAAGCGTCCGGCGCTTCATGATCAGATTGAATACATTGGGGGAAGGGTGTGGCGATGCCGGCGCGCCCACCAGCGCCATCGTGCCGTCGCGCTTGAGCAGCGCCAGGAAGGCATCGAGGTCGTGCGGCGCGGCCACTGTGTTCAGGATGAAATCAAGGCTGTCGGCGTGCGCCGCCATTTCGTCGGCATTGCGCGAAACCACGGCTTCGTCCGCTCCCAGGGCGCGGGCGGCGGCGCGTTTGGATTCCGAGGTGGTGAAGGCGACCACATGCGCGCCCATGGCGTGGGCCAGCTTGATGCCCATGTGTCCCAGGCCGCCGATGCCGACCACGCCCACTTTCCGGCCCGGCCCCGCTTTCCAGTGGCGCAGCGGCGACCAGGTGGTGATGCCCGCGCACAGCAATGGCGCGACGGCGGCCAGTTGCGCTTCGGGGTGGCGGATGCGCAGCACATAGCGTTCGTCCACGACGATGCGCTGGGAATAGCCGCCCAGCGTGTGGCCGGGCGCATCGGGCGTCGGGCCGTTGTAGGTGGGGACCATGTGGTCGCAATAGTTTTCCAGGCCCTCGCCGCATTCGCCGCAATGCCGGCAGCTGTCGACGATGCAGCCGACACCGGCCAGATCGCCGGTCTTGAAGCCCGATACCTGCGCGCCCACGGCGGATACGCGGCCGACGATTTCATGCCCCGGCACGCAGGGATAGACCGTGCCGGCCCATTCCGAGCGGACCTGATGAATGTCGGAATGACAGATGCCGCAATAGGCGATGTCGATCTGCACATCATGCGCGCCCGGTTCCCGGCGGCTGATGTCCATGGGTTCGAGGGGGCGTTCACCCGCATGGGCGCCATAGGCTTTGACGGTCATGACAATGCTCCTTGTGTCTGATCAGGGATCGGGTTCATGTCTGGAGCCGGTCAGCTTAGCATTATGGTGTGCGGATCATGGCAGGCCCTGGGCCACGCTTGGCCGATGTGGCGAGTGAAGACGGCGCTGTACCGTGTTTTTGAGGGCGGCCAGCGTGATCTCGCCCATATGTGTGCCCACCATTCTTCCCTGTGCATCGAAGAACAGCGTCGTCGGCAATCCTCGCGACCGCAGTGTCCGCATGGCCGAGGAAGAGGGGTCGAGCAGTACGTCCTCCAGCATCAGGCCTTCGCCTTGCAGAAAAGCCTGCGCCTGTTGTGCGCTTTCACCTTGATTGAGCATGACGAAGGCGACATCCGGAAACGCCGTCTGAGCCTGTTCGAATGCCGGCATTTCGCGGCGGCAGGGCGGGCACCAGCTTGCCCATAGGTTGAGCACGACCGGACGCCCCTCATAGGCGCTGAGTGAAACGGGGTGTTCGTCGAGCGTCGTCAGCGGCAAGTCCGGCAGCGGCTCCGCCGATCGGAGCATCAGGGAGAGCACGCCGTTTGCCGCCACCCAGACCACGACGCCGGCGGCGAGCCCGGACAGGACGGGACTGCGCAGCACCCGGATGGAACGGGTCCGCCACCAGATGAACGCGGCGGAGACGGGCACGCCCATCCACCAGGCAAACCCGCCGTCGCCGATGGCGATCATGGACATCGGGGCCGCCGAATACTCTTTCCACCATTGGCCGATATAAGCCAGGCGGCCGGCCACGAATCCCCAGAATGCGGCATCGAGCAGCAGCCCGCCCGCCGCCTTCGCCGGCGTGTCGGGCAGGCCGCGGGCGATGTTGCGGGCCACCAGCCATGCCAGGAGCACGGCGCCGGCGACAACGACGGCCTGGATCGGGAACGGACCTATGCCTATCATGACGCCCTGGCAATCTTCCTGTCGTTCCAGGAGGCCGCCGCCAGCACGGCTACCGCGAAGGCAAGCGGTATGAAGGAAACCCAGAGCACCATGTTCCAATCGTAGGCCGCCAGCAGACTGCCCGATGCGAACGAGCCGATCGCCATCGTGCCGAAGACGATGAAATCGTTCAGCGACTGGACCCGTGTTTTTTCTTCCGGGCGGTGGCATTCCAGCACCAGCGCGGAGGCGCCCACGAAGCCGAAGTTCCAGCCGACGCCCAGCAGGATCAGGGTGAGCCAGAAATGGGCGATGTCGATGCCGGTCAGCCCCACCGCCGCGGACAGGCCTGTCAGCACCAGGCCGGCCATCACGATGCGCCCCGCGCCAAAATGCGTAATGAGCCTGCCGGTGAAGAAGCTCGGCGCGTACATGGCAATGACATGCCACTGCAGCCCCAGATTGGAGCTTTCCTGGGGGTGGCCGCACAGCTGCATGGCCAGCGGCGCGGATGTCATCAGGAAATTCATCAGCAGATACGAGACTGCGCCGCAGATCACCGCGGTAATGAAGAGCGGCTGGCGCGTAATGACCCGCAAGGGCCGCCCGCCTTCTTTTTCGGCGGCGGTCGGCAACGGCGACCGTACCCCCAGCAGCACGAAGGCGGACAGCACCGCGACCGCGGCCTGTGCGAGGAAGGTCGCGGCAAACATGTAGGCCGGCCACATGTACATGGTGTAAGTGACCAGTTGCGGCCCGACGACGCCGGCCAGCACGCCGCCGCCCATCACGAATGACAGGGCCCGTGCCCGCTTCGCCGGGCTGACGCCGTCGGCCGCGGCGAAGCGGAATGAAAGCACCACCGCCGCGTAAGCTCCGCCGAAGAATGTCGCCAGACAGAACAGCCAGAACGAACCGAGCACCACGGCAAGCGCCGACAGCAGGCCGACCAGAACGCCGCAGCCCGTGCCGGTGAGAAATACGGCTCGCCGGCCGTAGCGCCGGGCGATGGCGCCCGCCGGCAGGATGCTGGCGGCCATGCCCACTACGAAAATCGAAATCGGCAGGGTCGCCAGGGATTTGTCCGGAGCCAGCGTATGGCCGATGATGGAACCGGTGGCATAGACCACGACCGAATTCGCCCCCGCCAGCGCCTGAGCAATGGTAAGGCGGATGATGTTGCCGCGCTGATCGCGTTCAGACAACAGGGGGGGCGGTACATGCACCGCTGGGTGTTCGCTGGCTGACAAAACGTACCTCGTTTGAATGGTGTTGCGGTGCAATGCAGTTAAGGATGCTCTGAACAATTCACCGCGCCGCATGCATCCCTGGATTCGGGCGATCCGCCGCGTTGCAAATGCTGGCGATAGCGACGGCTATCGCTGCGCTTTGCGCCTTGCATCTCATCCCGACCCAGGGCGCCTGCTTGCCGCTCGAATTGTTCAGAGCATCCTTAAGGCGCGGGAAACCGGCGGCCCCCGAAATAACCAAAGATCCGGATTTCGCGGTGTCTTTATATCTTATATCTTACATAACAGTTTGTGCGGCCGGCAGCCCGGAATAGTGGGGCGCCGGCATCGGAAAGGGCCGGAGTTGTTCCCCGCGCCGTCTCATCCGGCTTTGGGTGCCTGATCCAGAAACCGTTCCGCATCGAGGGCGGCCATGCAGCCGAAACCGGCCGAAGTAATGGCCTGCCGGTAATGCTGGTCGGTCACGTCGCCGGCGGCGAACACGCCTTCCACCGAGGTTTGCGTGACGTTGCCGCCAAGCCCCGAGTTGATCTTCAGATAGCCGTTGTCCATGGCCAGCTGCCCTTCGAAGAGGCTGGTGTTCGGATGGTGGCCGATGGCCACGAAGAAGCCGTGGGCGTCGATGTCGCGGATGCTGCCGTCGAGCATCGATTTCACCCGGACACCGGTGACGCCCGCATCGTCGCCCAGCACTTCTTCGACGGTGTGGTGCCAGACGGGTTCGATCTTGCCTGCGGCGATTTTCTCGAACAGCCTGTCCTGCATGATCTTCTCGGCGCGCAGGGTATCGCGCCGGTGCACCAGATAGACTTTGCGGGCGATGTTGGACAGATACAACGCCTCTTCGACCGCGGTGTTGCCGCCGCCGACCACGACCACGTCCTGCTGTTTGTAGAAGAAGCCGTCGCAGGTGGCGCAGGCCGAGACACCGCGGCCCATGAAGGCTTCTTCCGATGCGATGCCCAGGTACTTGGCCGTGGCGCCGGTCGTAACGATCAGCGCGTCGCAGGTGTATTCGCCGCTGTCGCCCACGAGCTTGAACGGCCGCCGGGAAAGATCCGCGGTGTGGATGTGATCGAACACCACTTCGGTATCGAAGCGCTCGGCGTGGGTCTGCATTCGGGTCATCAGGTCAGGCCCCATCAGGCCGTGCGCGTCGCCGGGCCAGTTGTCGACGTCAGTGGTGGTCATCAACTGGCCGCCCTGCTGCAGGCCTGTGATGACCATGGGCTTGAGGTTGGCGCGCGCCGCATAGACGGCGGCGGTCCAGCCAGCGGGGCCGGAGCCGAGGATGATGAGTGAACGGTGTACGGACATTTGATTACCCTGGATGTTGTTTGACGAACGGCCCGGACGCGTCTTGCCTGTCGCGCCGGCCATGCTGTGGATGGGTTTATGATAAAACAATCAATTTATTGATTGATTGATGGAGTAATGATACGCTGATTCCCCATGGACCTGTCAACCGCAACGCCAGCCAATACTGATTTCACCGCACAGGCGGAAGTCGCCAAGGCACTGGCGCATCCTCATCGTCTGGCCCTGTTGCGGCAGATCGCCCTGGGCGAATGCTCCGTCGATCAGCTTGCCGAACTCACCGGGCTCAGCCTTGCCAATGCGTCCCAGCATCTGCAGCAGCTGAAGCGCGCGGGCTGTGTGTTGACACGGCGCGATGGCAAGCATGTGTTCTATCGCCTCAGTTCCGTCGAGATGGCCGATGTGCTCGTCACATTGGGCAGCTATGTTGAATATCAGCAAGTACAGATCAAGAAGGTGCTCGCCAGAAGCCGGCAGCGCCCGGAAGGCATGGAGTGGGTGTCGATCAGGGATTTGCTGAGCCGCATGGACGCCGGCACGGTCGTGCTGCTGGATGTGCGTCCCGACGATGAATTTGTCCAGGGCCATCTTCCCGGTGCGCTCAATATCCCGATCGAGCAGCTGGAACAGCGGATGAGCGAGCTTTCCGAGAACGCTGATGTCGTGGCGTATTGCCAGGGCCAATACTGCGTCCTGACGGTGGATGCCGTCGACATCCTGCGCGCCGGGGGCCGGCGCGCCCGCCCCCTGGCGGGCGGCGTTTCGGAATGGCGCGCCGCCGGCCTGACAACGGAAAACGATCTTCAGGAATAGGCCGGGCCCTGGCGCACAGTCGGTGCCCGGAAACCGCCGTGGTGTTGAATGGCCGGCGGGCCGGTGCCGTACACTTCGGGAAAAGACGGAGATATGGGCATGAAGAAAGATTGGCTGGGCAACGCTGTCACCACGGATTCCGAAGCGACTCTTGCCGGAGTCAACGATTTCGTCGAAGGCTTCCTGGCCTACGAAACAAAAGCGGCAAACATCGTGAAAGCGGCGGATGAAGATCCCGATTGCTGTATCGCGAACGCTTACGCGGCACTGTGCCACATGTTCTTGGAAAGCGCGGACGCACCGGCCATGGCGCGGCCCTACCTTGAAAAAGCCGAGCTTGCGGCCAGAGGCGCGACACCCCGCGAGCAGATGAATACCGCCATCGTGCGCGCCTGGGTGGACGGCGATATCGGCCGTGTGCTGGATCTTTCACGGCAGGTGGCCCGGGAACATCCCCGCGATCTTGCCATGGTCAAGCAGGCGCAGTATCACTATTTCAACCTTGGCAACTGTGCGGGCATGCTGTCGATCGCCGACCAGGTCCTGGACCACAACCAGGACATTCCGTACATGCATGGTCTCGCGGCCTTCGGCTATGAACAATGCCATCTGCTGGACGAGGCCGAAGCCGCGGCGGGCAAGGCGATCTCGATGAAGCGCAAAGAGCCCTGGGCCCATCACGCCATGGCGCACGTCATGCTGACGCAGGGCCGCATTCCGGAAGGCCTGGCCTTCATGACCGACGTCAGCGAAACCTGGGTGGACCTGAATTCGTTCATGTCCACGCACAACTGGTGGCATCTGGCGCTCTTTCTGTTGAGCCAGGGGCGCTATGGCGAGGTGCTCGACCTTTACGACAGGCGCATCTGGGGCATCTGGAAAGAATATTCCCAGGACCAGGTCGGCGCGGTTTCGCTGCTGATCCGGCTGGAACTTGCCGGTGTCGACGTCGGCGACCGCTGGGCCGATCTCGGCGAGCATCTGAAGGTCAGGGTCGACGATTTCGTTCAGCCGTTTCTTTCCATGCAGTATCTGTATGGCCTGGCCAGGGCGGGGCTGCCGGAAGCCGATCGGTTGATGGACAACATGCGCGTGTTCGCCGCCCGGGCGCCGGAACTCTCCCGCGAGGCATGGCAGGCCGTCTGCGTCAATGCCAGCGAAGGGCTGCTGGCCCATGCCCGTGGCGAATATGAGCTGGCCTTCCGGAAGATGAGCGTGGCGGCTCCGCGGATGCTGGAGATCGGCGGCAGCCATGCGCAACGCGATCTGTTCAGCCAGATTCTGCTCGACAGCACGATCAGGACGGCCCGCTACGTTCAGGCCCAGCAGATGCTTGAACAGGCGCGCGGCTACGATCCCCGTTCGGTTCCGATCAATCTTGCGCTGGCCGGCGTCTACGAACACCTGCAACTGGGCCGGGAAGCCGAGCGGGCCCGCGCGCGCATTGCCGTTTCCGGGGCCGCCGGCTTCATGGGCGGGCGCTGACGAGTTCAGCCGGCCCCCCGGGGTTCGAGAGAGGCCCGGTGAGGCCGGCAGGCGTTTCACCCGGGTGAGCGAACGTGTGGAGGAGAAGACGCGAAGCGCAGCCGCGGCGGCACGCTCGCGCTGTTCACAAAAATAGAGTTCATGTATCATCTATTCTTCGAAAAAGAAGCACCCCGCAGGGTCTTCGCAACCCAAGGATGCTCTGAACAATTCGAGCGGCAAGCAGGCGCCCTGAGTCGGGATGAGATGCAAGGCGCAAAGCGCAGCGATAGCCGTCGCTATCGCGAGCATTTGCAACGCGGCAGATCGGCCGAATCCAGGGATGCATGCGGCGCGGTGAATTGTTCAGAGTATCCCTAAGGAAGAAGGACGTGCAATGAGTTCTGTATGGCGCAAAAGCTTATGGCTGATGGTGGGGGCTTCGCTGGTCCTGTTCCTGTCATTGGGCGTGAGACACGGCTTTGGCCTGTTTCTTCTGCCCATGAGCAGCGAGTTCGGCTGGGGGCGCGGCGTGTTCGCCTTTGCCCTGGCGCTGCAGAATCTGATCTGGGGCATTACCCAGCCGATCACCGGCGCCCTGGCCGATCGTTTCGGCGCACGGCGGATCATCGTCATCGGCGGGCTGCTGTATGCGGCGGGGCTCGTGCTGATGGGGTTTGCGGATTCTCCGTTGTTCCTGTCCGTCAGTGCGGGGGTGCTGATCGGTATCGGCTTGTCAGGGACGTCGTTCTCGGTGCTTCTTGGCGTCGTCGGCCGCGCCGTGCCGCCGGAAAAGCGCAGCATGGCAATGGGTATCGCCGCGGCGGCCGGTTCTTTCGGCCAGTTCGCCATGCTGCCTGGTTCATTGGGGCTGATTGAATGGCTGGGCTGGTCCGCCGCGCTGATCGTGCTGGGTCTGATGGTGGCCTTGATCCTGCCCCTGGCCGCCATGGTCAGGGATCGGCCGCAGTTATCGCAGGGGCCGCAGCAGACCCTGGGGCAGGCGCTGCGCGAAGCCTGCGGCCATTCGGGGTTCCGTTTGCTGGCTTTCGGTTTCTTCGTCTGTGGTTTCCAGGTGGTGTTCATCGGCGTGCATCTTCCCACCTATCTGATCGACAAGAACTTGCCGGCGATAGTCGGCACCACGGTTCTGGCGCTGGTGGGGCTGTTCAACGTGTTCGGCACCTACATCGCCGGTTGGCTGGGCGGATACCACTCCAAACCGCGTCTGCTCAGTGCCATCTACCTGGCGCGCGCGGTGGTGATCGCTTTGTTCATCATGGTCCCCGTAAGCGCCTGGACGGCCTATGCCTTCGGCATTGCCATGGGGCTGTTGTGGCTTTCCACCGTTCCGCTGACCAATGGCACGGTCGCCACGATGTTCGGCGTGCGCAACCTGTCCATGCTGGGGGGCATTGTGTTCCTGCTTCATCAGATCGGCTCGTTTCTTGGCGGCTGGCTGGGCGGGTATCTGTTCGACCGGACCGGCAGTTATGACCTGGTCTGGCAGATTTCCATTTTGCTCAGCGTGGTGGCGGCGGCGCTGAACTGGCCCATACGGGAACAGCCGGTGGCGCGCCTGCAGACCGCGCAAGCGCAGGCATGATAAGCAAAGTCTGGCTCGCGCTGCCTGCCAGCATGATCGGCGCGGCCGTGCTTCTGATCTTCCATGGCTGGCGTGAAGGCGGGCTGGATCTGTTGTTGCCCGGTGTGAGCATCTGCTGAGAACCGGAGAGATGTCCGGTTCCAAACGCACGCTTATGGAGGAATTACGACGGAGCCACGGGGCCGTGGTCCCGGGGCTCCGGCCCGAGCAGATGCTCGCATGCCGACGCCAGCAGTTCGTCGGACACGGGGAGGCCGTCGGTCGCCCTTGCAAGCACCATTGCGCCCACCATGGTGGCTATCTGTGCAAGCGCATCGGCCCGGCGCGTTTCATGATCCAGCGTGGACGGTTGCGCCGATGCGAGGATTCCAATCAGAGCTTCGAGCCCGGCATTGAAGGCCGGGCCAATGGGTTTGTCCCGGCCCTGCCGCGCGACATCGACAGCCAGGGCCGGCAGAGGGCAGCCCGTCCCGGGGGCTGAACGATTGCGAGCCGAGAGATAGCCTTTCACCAAAGCTGCCCTTGCGGCTTCGCGGTCTTCCGCGTTGGCCACGCGTTTCTTCCAGCGTTTCGCGGACTCGGCGAATGCGTTGGCGCAGGCAATGGCGGCGAGTTCATCCTTCGACTGGAAATGGCCGTAGAAGCCGCCGTGCGTCAACCCGGCAGCCCGCATGAGGTCCGCCACGCTGACGCTCAGCCCGCGCTCCCGAATCAATTTCGATGAGGCGTCTTCGATGGCGGCGCGGTTTCTTTCTGTTTCCGCTCTGGAGACTCTTGGCATGTCCGATGGCTGTCGGTTTGAGGGATGGGCCGCGTATCCGGCGCGGGGCGGCTCGTCCATTCATGTTACCCGTACGCTATTTGCGGGGCAACAGGCCGGGCCGGCCGGCCCGGCCAAGCTTGCGGGCGCCTGCCTTGCCGTTTACTGCGAGGTACGGCGGAGCATGATCGCCACGGCGCCATCGGAATCGCGTGGCCTTATATCCCGCTTGGCGGCGGCAGGGTTTCCTGGAAGGCGGCGCGCTGCGATGCGCGTTCGAACCACTGCACGAGCGCGGGACGATTCTCGCGCCACTTCCAGACGGTGTGGCGGCGTTCCGCATACCCCAGAATGGTGGCCAGGGTCAGGAAGCCGGCGTCCACCGCCGCGTAGGCGCCACCGGCGACATCGCGTTCCAGGGCATCGGCCACCCGGTTGGCCCGGGTGATTTCCAGGGCGATGACCGACGGGCTGCGTTCGGATTCCGGCCGCCGCAATTCCCTGTTCCAGACCGCCATCCCGTCGAGCAGGCCCAGCACCCGGCCATAGGCCGCCAGGCCCCGGTTGTCGGTCGGCAGCATTGCGGGCTGGCTGCCGTGTTTATCGAGCCATCCCAGAATCAGAGTCGTTTCCGTCAAGGTCGTCCCGTCGCTGAGCGCAAGAGTCGGCACGCGGCCGACGGGGCTATATGGCAACACGACCGCCTCGGGGTCGCGTAGCGTGGTGATCACTTCCCGCACTTGCCCGGCCAGCCCGCCTTCGCGGACAGCCATGCGGCAGATGCGGGCGTAAGGCGAGCCTTCAGAGTAGAAGAGCTGGGGTGATGCGAGTGAAATGGGTGTCGACATGAGTGGTGGCCTTTGCAAGCACTTGTTTTGGGAGAGGTGGAATACCAGGACGGCTGGACCATGGCCAATGATTTTAGCGCCGGTTGGGCATTCCGGTACTCAGGGACGGCAGACATGGGTTATGGATCGGGTTCCCGCCGGCAGTATGTCCCCGCCATTTTCCATCAATCACAGGTGCAAGGCGCCTTTTAATGTGAACAGGCCCTAAGGGAAATCCCCCGTTTTTAATTTCCATATGCTGGAACTTAATCTTGTTCCATGGGTTGAGGTTCTTATACTTGACCCGCTGCCTTGTTAATCGTGAAGCCACGAAAGCGAAGGCTGGTATTGGCAGCACTGTGGTATTCATCGTATCCGCGAGATCGGGCGGAATTTTTTTCCGGAACCTCGGGTTTCTCTGGAAAAGGGCATGCCGGTCCCGGGGCCCGAATCTATCACTTTGGAGAAAGGGCGGATTTCTATGAGCGGCAGGCGTTCGACGGTCATCAAGCTTCCCATATCGCCGGACCGGGCCGGTACGCGGGCGGGCAATCAGGCACAGACCCTGATGAAAGGGTTGAGTCTGTTGCGCGTGTTCTCGGCCCATGAGCAATATCTGGGAAACAAGGATCTTGCCGAACGGACCGGGCTGCCCCGTTCCACCGTATCGCGCCTGGCCGGCGTGCTGGTCAAACTGGGATATCTGCGCTATTCGGATCATCTCGGCAAATACGCCCTGGGGGCGGGCGTGCTGACGCTGGCCTATCCCATGATCGCGAGCCTGGCCATCCGCCATATTGCGCGTCCTTTCATGAAAGGGCTTGCCGAAGAAGTCAAGGGCCAGGCTTCCATGGGAATGGTGTACGGAACGTCGATGGTATTCATCGAGACGTCGCGCAGTTCCAAGCATCGCCATACGCTGCCCGAAATGGGCGCGACCGTTGCAATATTGATCAGCGCCATGGGAAGGGCCTATCTCGCCAGGCTGTCGCCCGCGGAACGGGAAATGGCGATGAAGCAATTGCGGGAAGAAGACCCCGTCCATTGGGGGGCGCATTCGCGCAAGGCCGATCAGGCCGTACAGGATTACCACCGGCTCGGGTTCGTGTCTTCATACGGGGATGCGCGCAAGGAACTGCATGCTTGCGGCGTACCGTTGCGCACGCGCCTGGACAACGAGATTCTCGTGGTCAATTGCAGTGTTCCCGCGCACAGTCTGCGCCCGGGCCAGCTTGAGAATGTCATCGGCCCGAAGCTGGTGGCGGTGTGCAGGCAGATCGATTTCGCTTGCGGCCAGCCCTGAAAGACCGGTCCCGGGAGGGCCCGCCATGGCCGGCATCGCCCCGGATGGTTGAGCGTGTGGCGAACGGGCCGGCGCAGTGATGTTGAACCGATGCAGTGATGTTGAACCGATGCAGTGATGCGGCAGGCAATGAATCAGGAATGCGACAGATGAACAGTGCTTCACCCCTACCTTTGTCCGATGTGTTCGCACCGCGTTCGGTGGCGATCATCGGTGCCTCCGACGACCCCGAGCGGCTGTCGGGGCGGCCCTTGCGCTATCTGCTGCAGGCGGGGTTCACCGGCAGGATCATGCCCGTGAATCCCAATCGCCAGCAGGTGCAGGGCGTTCCCGCCTACCCCTCGATCGAGGCGCTGCCCGAGCTTCCGGACCTTGCGCTGCTGGTGGTGCCGGCCGCACGGATCAAGGAAATGGTGCTGGCCTGCGTGCGGTGCGGCATCCGGGGGATCTACCTGCTGTCAGGCGGTTTTGCCGAGATCGGCCCCGAGGGGGAAGGCCAGCAGCGTGAACTGCACGATATTGTCAGGGCCGCCGGTGTGCGTGTGCTCGGCCCGAATTGCCTGGGGGCCTTCAACACGGAAGCGCGTTTCTTCGGCACTTTCGCGACCTCTCTCGAACGCGGCCTGCCGCGCACGGGTCCCGTCGCCATCGTCAGCCAGAGCGGCGCCTATGGCCAGCACCTTGCCTATCTGGCCGCGCAGCGGCGGATCGGGGTCAGCTACCTGATCACGACGGGAAATGAACTGGATATCGAATTGAGTGAATGCCTGGGCTGGCTGGTCGAACAGCCCGGCGTGCGGGTGATCATGGCCTATGCGGAAGGCATCCGGAACGGTCCCGGGCTGATCCGCTCGCTGGAGGCCGCGCGGCTCGCCGGCAAGGCGGTGGTCTTCCTGAAGGTGGGGCAGTCGGAAGCGGGCGCGCGCGCGGCGTCTTCGCACACGGCGGCGCTGACCGGCTCCGATCGCGTCTTCGATGCGATTGCCCGGCAATACGGGGTTTATCGTGCGCACAGCACCGAAGAACAGCTGGATGTGGCCCAAGCCTGCGCCCGGGGCGTGTGGCCGCGGGGAAACCGGCTGGCCATCGTCAGTCTGTCCGGCGGCGCCGGCGCGCATGCCGCCGATCTCGCCGACCAGCAGGGGCTGGACGTGGCGCCGCTGCCGCAGATACTGGCGAAGCAGCTCGCGGAAATCATTCCGTTCGGCAACAGCGGAAACCCGGTCGACGTCACGGGGCAGGCGGTCAACGATCTGGAAATGTTCTCCGCCGCCTTGCGCCACGTGGCCGAATCCGGCGCCTACGATGCGGTGTTCGTCTTCCTGACGACGGTGCCGCTGGCCCGTGCCCTGGCGGCCCCCTTGCGCAGGGCCATCCTGACAGCGACGGAAAACGTCCGTTCCGGCCGCCCCATCGTGTTGAGCATGGCCGCTGATCCGGATGTGATCCGCGATTACGAAGCGGACGGCTTCTTCGTCTTCGAGGACCTGGCGCGGGGTGTGAAGGTTCTTGGCGCGCTTGCCCATTTCGGCCGGTCATTCAACCGGCCGCCTGTGGAACACCCGAGCCCGGCGCCGGTGGGCACGGCCATTTCCGGCCAGGGAAGCCTGTCCGAGGCCACCGCCAAGAAAATGTTCGCCGCCGCGGGTATCACCGTGTTGTCGGAGGCGCTGGCCCATACCGCCGGCGATGCCGTGGCGGCGGCATCCCGGCTGGGCTTTCCCGTGGCCATGAAGATTGTGTCCGCGGACATTCTGCACAAGACGGAAATCGGCGGCGTGCTGCTGGGCGTCGACGATGCGCCGGCCGTCGCGGCGGGTTTCGATCTGATCATGCAGCGTGCCCGGCGGGCATTTCCCGGTGCGCGCATCGATGGTGTTCTGGTCAGCCCCATGGCCCCGGACGGTCTGGACGTCATCGTGGGCACCACACGGGATCCGGTTTTCGGGCCGCTGGTGATGTTCGGCCTGGGCGGGGTGGCCGCGGAATGCTTCGAAGACGTCGCTTTCCGGGCAGCGCCGGTTTCCGGGGCGGTCGCGCGCGAAATGATCGCGGAGACGCGGGCCGCGCGGCTGCTGGCGGGCTGGCGGGGGGCGCCCGCCTGCGATGTCGATGAGGTGGCGCGTGTGATCGTCGCCTTGTCCGAAATGGCCGCCCGGCCGGGCGGCCGGATCCAGACCATGGAAATCAACCCCTTGCGCGTGCTGCCGCAAGGCCGGGGGGCCATTGCGCTGGATGCGCTGGCTGTATTCGATTCGGAAGCCGAAGCGCGGCACGGCGCCGATCAGCTATTGGGAGAGCAGGCATGAGCGCGCATCATACTCATGAGGGGGCCGGCGCCGGGGGCGCCGCCGAAGCGCCGGCCGGGCGCGGCGAACCGGCCGGGGTATCGGAAGAGATGCTGCGGATGATAGCCGGCGCCGCCGAGGCATTCGCCCAGCCCGACGCGAACCGCAGCCGCCGTTCGCGCGATGAGCACCAGGGCTTCGATCCCGCCGTGTGGCAGGACATGGCCCGGCAGGGCTGGCTGTCCATCATGCCTGGCGAGGATCAGGGCGGACTCGGGCTGGGCCTGTCCGCCGCCTCGGCGATAGCCGAGCGGCTGGGCTATGCAGGATACTTCGAGCCCTTCGTGGATGTCGGCGTGATGTCTATTCATTGTCTATCCCTCTGCGAGGATGGGACGGCGGCGGATTTGCGCGAGCGGGCGATGGCGGGAGAAACCGTGGTGGCTGTCGCCTGGCAGGCTGAAAACGGTGGCCTGGCGCCCGAGACGCGGGCGGTCGGGGCCCGGCGGGCGGGCGATGAATGGCTCTTGTCGGGGCGCTGCCGCCATGTGGCGCCGGCGCGGGCGGAGACCTTCATCGTGGCGGCGCATGATGGCGAGGCGGCGCGTCTGTTTGCCATCGAGCGGGACGCGGTGGGCCTGGTCATCGAGACGGAGACCGGCGCCGACGGCGTGGCGCTGGCCCGGCTGACGCTGAACGGCCTGCGGTTGCCGTCCAGCGCGCAACTGCATTGCCGCGCCCCCGTTTCCGCCGTCATGGATCAGGCGCTCTGTCTGGCGACCGTGGCCTGTGCGGCGGAAATGCTGGGCGCCATGCGCCGGGCCCTCGATCTGACGGTGGAGTACCTGGGGATGCGCAGGCAGTTCGGCCGGCGCATCGGCTCCTTCCAGGTATTGCAGCACCGTGCCGTCGATATGTGGCTCCAGAAAGAGCTGGCGGCGGCGGCCCTGCGGGTGGCGCTCGATCAGGCCGCCGGGGGCGATGCGGGGGAAGCCGCGCTGCAACGGGCGGCGAGCAGTGTCAAAGCGCGCGCATCGCAGGCGGCGCGCCATATCGCCGGGCAGGCGATCCAGCTGCATGGCGCGATAGGCATCACCGACGAGTACGAGCTGGGCGTCTATGTGAACCGGATCCTCGCCCTGGCATCCCGTTATGGCACGGCCACCGAGCACCGCAGGCGTTTCGGGCGGCTCGTTCCCGTCCAGGAAAGGTGAGGAACATGGCGCTTACAGGCAATTCGATATCCAGGGGGCAGGCATGCGTTTCGGCGTAAAGCAGGAAAGGGACTGGAACGCCCTGGATGATGAGACCTTCCGGGCGATCGTCAGAGAGGAATTCGAGCGGCATTATCCGGCCGAGCTGCGCTATCCGGCGCATCGGCTCCGATGGAGCCGCCTGCGCGACTGGGTCATGCATACCGCGGCCAAAGGCTGGATAGCGCCGGCTTGGCCCGTCGAGTTCGGCGGCATGGGTCTGGAGCCCGCGAAGCTGCTGATCTTCCTTGAGGAGCAGGAACGCTGGGGGATCGCGCGCTATCAGGATCATGGCATCCTGATGATAGGCCCGCTGCTCATGCGCTACGGCACGCAGGCGCAGCGCGAACGCTATCTTCCGCCCATTCTTGCCGCTCAGCACATATGGTGTCAGGGATATTCCGAGCCTGAAGCGGGGTCCGACCTGGCCAGCCTGCGCACCACGGCCGTGCGGCGGACAGTGGACGGCCGCGACGGCTTCGTCATCGACGGCCAGAAAATCTGGACCACGATGGCGCATGATTCCACGCATATCTTCGTGCTGGCGCGCACCGACCCGGATGTCAAGAAACAGCAGGGCATCAGCTTCTTTCTGGTCGAACTCGGCCAGCCGGGCATCCGCGTCAGGCCGATCCGCGATCTCACCGGGCATGAGGAATTCGCCGAAGTGTTCTTCGACGGGGTTTTCGTCGGCGAGGACAGCCTGGTGGGGGAATTGAACCAGGGGTGGACGGTGGCCAAGTCGCTTCTGGGCTTCGAGCGGATTTCCCTGGGCAGCCCGAAGTTCTGTGAATACGGCCTGCAGCAGCTGGTGCAGGTGGCCCGACTGGCCCGGGTCGACGCCGACCCGGCGTTTCTCGACCGCCTGGCCGAACTGCAGCTCGACGTCGCGCATCTGGGCGATGCCTATCTGGGATTCGCCGAGGCCCTGATACGCGGGCAGCCGCTGGGGCACGAGGTTTCGCTGCTGAAGATCTGGTCCACCGAAACATTCCAGCGCATCGCCGACCTGGCCATGGAAGTGGCCGGCCCTTTGGGCGGCCTGTCCGGTCCCGTCGAGATGGCCAATGAAAAGATCGACATTCTGGCGTTCTGGCACAAGGCCAGGCCCGCCACCATTTATGGCGGCAGCAACGAGATTCAACGCAATATTCTGGCTCGGCAGGTACTGAATCTGCCGTCGGACTAACTCCTGGAGGAAGGGATGACACAGAAGGCATGGCGAACCGCCATATCGAATTTTGACGACGATACCATCACGATCGGCGGATATCGGGTAAGAGACCTGATGAAGAACCTCGATTTCGGCGGGACATTGTTCGTGCTCTATCAGCAGCGGATTCCGTCGCAGCAGGAAAGCCGATTGCTCAACGCGCTGATGATCTCGGTCGTCGACCATGGCATCGTGGCGCCCTCGGCCGTGTCGCGCATCGTGGCGGCATCGGGCGTTCCTCTGCAGGCCTGCGTGGCCGCCGGGATACTGACCATCGGGGATGTGCATGGCGGCGCGGGCGAGCAGGTGGCGCGCCGCATACGGGAATGGGTGAGTGAGGCGCGGCAGGCGGGCACCGCCCTGAGCGACAAGGCCGCCGAGATCGTTGCAGGCGCCAAGGCGCGCAAGGAAATCATCGAAGGCTACGGCCACCCCCTGCATCCGGCGGGCGACGAACGCGTCGATACGATGGTGGAAATGGCGCGCGAAATGGGCCTGGTGGGGCCGCATCTCGAACTGGCGCTCGCCATCGAAGAACAGATACAGGCAAGGGCGGGGCGCCGGATACCTCTGAATGTCGATGGCGCGATGGCCGCCATCCTGATGGACCTGGGTTTCGACTGGCGGCTGACCCGCCTGTTCGTCTTCGTCCCGCGCGCCGCGGGAATCGCCGGCCATGCCGTCGAGGAAACCGTGCGTGAGCGCGGCTGGCGTGTCGTGGCCACGCATGACGACGTCGACTACGACGGGCCCGCGCCCCGCGAATTCCCTTCCGGAACCGATTCATAGGCAGCGTTGCGCAGCGTACGCATCGCATATTCATCTGAAAGGAGACTTACCATGTTTCGACCAACATATCGGCTGTCAGCGCTGGTTCTATCGTTGTGCTTCTGCGGGGCCGCCGCCGCGCAGGAATATCCGTCCCAGGCCATACGGATGGTGGTGCCCTTCCCCGCGGGCGGGGTGACCGACATCGTCGCGAGGGTGGTCTCCGCCGAGATGTCCAAAGAGCTGGGGCAGACCATTGTGGTGGAAAACATGGCCGGTGCCAGCGGCGTCATCGGTTCCGGGCAGGCGGCAAAGGCCGCCCCCGACGGCTATACCCTGCTGATGGGCAATATTTCCACCCTCGCGGTGAATACCGCGACGTTCAAGGAACTGCCCTATGACCCCATCAAGAGCTTCACCCCCATTTCCATGGTGGCCCTGCAGCCCCTGGTGGTGGCGGTGCATCCCAGCGTGCCCGCCAAGAACATCAAGGAACTCGTCGAACTGGCGGCTTCCAAGCCGGGCACGCTCAATTACGGCACCGCGGGCACGTCCATCCAGCTGGCGACGGAGCTTTTCAACAGCATTGCCGGCATCAAGATGGTGCACGTTCCCTACAAAGGCAGCGCGCCGGCCGTGACCGACCTGGTCGGCGGCCAGATCGATGTTCTGTTCGATCCGTTTGTGTCGCTCTATCCGCAAGTGGCCGCGGACAGGGTGCGCGGCCTGGCTGTCACGACTTCCAAGCGTTCGTCGCAGGCGCCCGAGCTGCCCACCGTCGAGGAAAGCGGCTATGCCGACTACGACGTCAGTTCCTGGCAGGGAATCGTGGTCCCCGCCGGCACGCCGGAGCCCATCATAGAGAAGCTGCATGCGGCAATCGACAAGGCGCTCAACATGCCCGAAGTGCAGAAGCAGCTGGCCGACCGTGGCGTACAGGCCACGCCGACTTCCCGCAAGGAGTTCACGGAATACATCGCTTCGGAAATCGAACGCTGGCAACGGGTGGCCAAGGAAGCCGGCGTCCAGCCGAACTGATCAACCAGGCGTAAACAACACAATACGAGGCACGGGCGGGACCATGTTTTCACTCGAAGGAAAGACCGCACTCCTGACCGGCAGCGCCCGGGGCCTGGGGCTGCAGATGGCGCTGGGCCTGGCCCGGCAGAAGGCCAGGGTGGTGCTCAACGGGCGCAATGCGGCCGCGCTCGAAGAGGCCGTCGACATCATCCGGGCCGAAGGGGGGCGGGCCGAGGCGCTGGCCTTCGATGTTTCGCAGCCGGATGACGTGCGTCAGGCCATGCTGGAACTGGATCGCCGCTGCGGCGCTCTGCACATCCTGGTCAACAATGTGGGGATACGGGACCGCCGCAGCCTGTTCGAGTTCGAACAGGCTGATCTGAGGCGCATGCTGGACGTCAATCTCATTGCGCCCTTCATGTTGTGCCGCGAGGCCGCCGAACGCATGATCCAGCGCGGGGAAGGGGGGCGCATCGTCAATGTCACTTCCATCGCCGGCCCGATCGCCGCGGCGGGCGACGCCGCCTATACCGCCGCGAAAGGCGGTCTGGCGGCGCTGACGCGCGCCCTTGCGGCGGAACTGGGCCGGCACGGCATCACGGTCAATGGCGTGGCGCCCGGCTTCTTCGAAACTGAAACCAATGCCGCCGTGGCGGCGAATCCGGGGGTGGGGCGCATGCTCCAGCGGCGCACTTCATTGGGGCGCTGGGGCAGGCCCGCCGAAATCGCCGGCGCCGTCGCGTTTCTTGCTTCCGACGCCGCTTCTTATGTAACGGGCGAGATCATCACCGTGGATGGCGGATATCTCGCGCATTTCTAGCGTCAACAGGCCCTAGCCCCGGCCCGGTGCCCGTTCCAGATCCAGGACCGGGCCGAGCGGCACGATGCCGTTGGGGTTGATGCTGGGGTGGCTGCGGTAATAGTGCTGCTTGATGTGATCGAAGTTGACGGTGCCGGCCACCCCCGGCCACTGGTAGAGCTCACGGGTATAGCTCCACAGGTTTTCGTAATCGGCGAGGCGCTTCAGGTTGCACTTGAAGTGGCCGTGATACACGGCATCGAAGCGGATCAGCGTAGTGAACAGGCGCCAGTCGGCCTCGGTGACGCGCTCGCCGAGCAGATAGCGCCGGCTTCCCAGCCGGACTTCGAGTTCGTCGAGATAGGCGAACAGCTTGGCGACTTCCTGTTCGTATATGTCCTGGGCGGTGGCAAAGCCCACTTTGTAGACACCGTTGTTGACGGCATCGTAGATTTCGGCGTTGATGGCGTCGATCTGCGTGATCAGGTCCGCCGGGGTGTAATCGCCTTCCCTGGCGCCCACGCCATCGAAGGCCGAATTGAGCATCCGGATGATTTCGGACGATTCATTGTTGACGATGGTGTTGCGTTCGCGGTCCCAGAGCACGGGCACGGTAACACGGCCACTGTAGGCCGGCTGCGCCCGAAGATAGACTTCGTACAGATAATCGGCCTGCCCGACAGAGTCTGCCACCACTCCGGGGCCAGGCTCGAAAGTCCAGCCGTTCTTCCCCATATAGGGGTTCACGACGGATACGCTGATCATCTGTTCGAGCCCTTTCAAGGCGCGCAGGATCAATGTGCGGTTCGCCCACGGGCAGGCCAGCGATACATAGAGGTGGTAGCGGCCGGCCTCGGCCTTGAATCCGCCGGTGCCGCCGGGGCCGGCGCCGCCGTCGGGGGTGACCCAGTTGCGGAACTGCGCGTCGCTGCGCACGAAGCGCCCGCCCGTGCTTGCCGTGTCATACCACTGGTCATGCCATTTTCCGTCTACCAGAAGTCCCATATCGATTCCTTGTGGGGCGGCATCCCCGCAAGAGGATGCGCTGCCGCATTTGCAGTTTTACTCGACGAGGGCTTCGAGCGCGATGTCCAGCGTGACTTCGTCGCTGACGCCCGGCGCGAACTTGCCGGCGTTGAATTCGCTGCGCTTGATCACCGCCGTGGCGTTGGCGCCGATGGCGTCCTTCTTCATCATGGGATGGGCGCCGCTGAAGAAGGAAGTCACGGTCAGGGTGACCGGCTTGGTGATGCCCTTGATCGTCAGATCGCCTTCGATGCTCACGGGCTTGTCGCCGTCGAAGACGACCTTGGTCGACTTGAAGGTGGCCGTGGGGAACTGGGCGGTGTCTAGGAAGTCGCCGCCCTGGATGTGGCCATTGAATGGTTCGAAGCCCGTATCGACGGATTTCATGTCGATGGTGACGTCGACCTGGGCCTGTTTTGCTTCCTTGTCGAACACGACCGTGCCGGTGGTCTTGTTGAAGCGCAGGATCTGCTTGGACAGCCCCATGTGGTCATACGAGAAGCGCGGGAAGGTGTGGGCGGGGTCCAGCACGTAGGTCTGCGGCGCGGCCAGCGCCTGACCGGCGAAGAAAGTGGCGAAAGCGGCGGCGATCAGGGTTTTTTTCATGATGATTCCTATGTTTTGAATGGATGGGTAGGGGGTCTGCTGCCCGGGTTTGCGGTCGCCCGCGAGGCTCAAGGCCTGGCGACGATGTGGAACCGGATCTGGATGTCGTTGGCGACGATGCTGAAGTCGCTCCATTGGCCTTCACCGATGCCGAAATCGGCGCGCTGGAAGGTGAAGCCGCCCTCAAAGACGCCCGAGTCGCCGTCTTCCTTGAAGTCGAAGGGGGCTGTGACTTCCTTGCTCTTGCCCTTGATCGAGAGCTCGCCGGTCACCTGGTAGCGGCCGTCGCCCAATGATTCCACCTTGCTGGACCGGAAGCTCGCCAGGGGATGCGCGGGCAGGTCGAGCCATTCATCCTTTTCGAGTTCGGCGTTGGCTTCCGCGTAGCCGGCGTCGACGCTGGCCAGGGAGATTTCGATGGCCACTCTGGCGGCTTCGGGGTTCTCGGGATCGAAGCTGAGTTCCGGCGCCTTCAGTTCGCTGAAGGCGCCGTCCATGTTCACATTCATCTGGCTGTAGCCGAACGAGATGTGGCTGGCCCCGGCGTCAAGGGTTTTGTATTCCACCGCGTGGGCGCCGCCCGGCAGGCCGAAGCTCAATGCCGCGGCAAGGGCCAGGGGGCGGATCAGGGACAGGCCGGCCCGGCCGCGAGGGGCCTTGCCAGTGCGCGTGATGAGATGCATGAAATCCTCCGTTGTCGATTCAGATGTTTGGTGATGCCGTGCCTTCATGCCTTGCCGATGAAGGGCAGCATGCGCGCCAGTACCGTGTCTTTCTTGATGAAGTGATGCTGCAGGGCCGCGGCCACATGCCCTATGACCACCACAAGCAGCGTGTAGTTCAGTGTTACGTGTATGTCCCGCAGCAGCGCGCCGAGCGCAGCGTCCCTGGATACGAGATCCGGCAGGGGCAGAACGCCGAACCACACCACGGGGACACCCTGCGCCGAGCTCATCAGCCAGCCGCTCACAGGGATGGCCAGCATGAGCACATAAAGCAGCCAGTGTCCGGCATGCGCGAGAAAGCGGGCCGCCGGCCCCATGGTGGTGGGCAGGTCGGGCACGCGATGCGTGAGCCGCCACGCCAGGCGGATGACGACCAGCGCCAGCAGGGATATCCCCGCCCACTTGTGCCAGGAATACAGCTTCAGTTTGTTGGGAGACAATGGCAGGCCTTCCATATAGAAGCCCAGCGCGAATGTACCCACCAGCCCGAGCGCCACCAACCAGTGCAGGAATATTGCCGTAGGGGTATAGCGTTGATTCATCGTTTGCATCCAGGAAGGGCCGGGCGCTATTGCCGGAAAAGATTGTCGATCATGATTGTTTGAAGTTTATTAAAATTAAAAGTGGAGAAAAATCCACTTAAAAGACAATAACAATTCCATATTTGGAACAATAAGAAAGCACTGAAGAAGCTTCCGCCCAAGGGCCGGAGCTTCTTCGCTACGAATTACAAGGAGCGCCCGCGGCGGCGCAGGGGCGCGGTCAGCCTGTGTTTGACCAAAGCATCGGCGATTGGTTTCATTCCGGATGCGGGGCCGGAGGCGATGGCGGGAAGCGCGCCACAAGGAATTCCACCAGGCTTTCCAGCTTGCGCGTCCGGCGGCGGTCGGGCGCGGTAAGAATATGCATGGGCCGGACCGAATGGCGCCATTCGGGCATGAGCGGAACGAGCAGGCCGTGGTCGATGTCCTGCTGCAAGAGCATGCGCGGCTGAAGAATGATGCCCAGCCCGGACAGGGCGGCCGCCCGCAGCGCGTGGCCCATATCGACGACGAGCGGGCCGCGTACTTCCACGCTCTGCCTTCCTTCGGGGCCCTCGAACACCCAATGATTGCGCGGCGCCCAGTGGGCGAAGCCCAGGCAGTCGTGCGCCGCCAGATCGGCGGGGTGGTGCGGCATGGGCCTTGCGGCGAGATACGAGGGCGCGGCGCACAGCACCATTTCATAGGGGCTGAGGGCCCGTGCGCGCAACGAGGTGTCGTTGAGGTCGCCGATACGGATGATGGCGTCGTAGCCTTCATCGACCAGATCGACCATGCGGTCGGTAATGGACAGGTCCACGGTGACTTCGGGATTGGCGCGCAGATAGTCGGGCAGGGCGGAGGCCAGACTGGTGCTGCCGAAGGTCACCGGCGCGTTCAGCCGCAGCAGGCCGCGTGGCAGGTTCTGGCTTTCGGCGGCGAGGTTTTCCGCGGCCTCGACTTCGGCCAGGACATTGCGGCAGCGTTCAAGAAAGAGGGTGCCGACATCGGTGAGGCTCTGGCGCCGGGTCGTCCGCCGTATCAGCGAGATCTGCAGCCTTTCTTCGAGGTGGCGGATGTGCTTGGCGACCATCGCCGGCGACATGTCCAGCTCGCCCGCCGCGCCGATGAAGGAACCCGCTTCGGCCACCTTGACGAAAACCTGCATGCTGGTCAGTCTGTCCATGATTAAACACTGATGGTAGTTAATATAACAACAAGGACGCTATTTATTCTCTGCTGTGCGCCAATGTACAGTGTACACAGTTGTGAATCTCAACCAACGGCCATCCACATGAGGAATGAAGAATGTTGAAGAAAGCACTGGGCAATACGGGTATTTCGATTTCGCCGCTGGTCTTCGGCGGCAATGTTTTCGGCTGGACGGCCGACAAGCAGCGCTCGTTCGAGCTTCTGGACCGTTATGTCGATGCGGGCTTCGAAGCCATCGATACCGCGGACGTCTATTCGGCCTGGGTTCCGGGCAACAAGGGCGGTGAATCGGAAACCATCATCGGCGAATGGATGAAGTCGCGCGGCGGCCGCGACAAGGTGGTGCTGATCACCAAAGTCGGCATGGAAATGGGGCCCGAACAGAAGGGCCTGTCCGCCGCATGGATAGAGCGCGCGGTGGAAGACTCCCTGCGCCGTCTGCAGACCGACCGCATCGACGTCTATTTTTCGCATCGCTACGATGCCGACGTGCCCGTCCAGGAAACCCTGCAAGCTTACGAGCGCCTGATCAAGGCCGGCAAGGTGCGCGCCATCGGGGCTTCGAATTTTTCCGCGGAGCAACTTGCCGCGGCCTTGACGGCGGCCAGGGAAGAGGGCCTGCCGCGCTATGAAGTGCTGCAGCCGGAATACAACCTCTACGACCGCGCCAGCTACGATGGTGCATTGCGCGACCTGGCCATGGCCGAGGGGCTGGGGGTGATCACCTATTACAGCCTGGCCAGCGGTTTTCTCAGCGGCAAGTACCGCAGCGCCGCCGATCTGGACAAAAGCCCGCGCGGTGGCGGTATCAAGGCCTATCTCGACGAGCGGGGGCTGCGCATTCTGGCCGCTCTCGACGAGCTTGCCGAGGCGCATGGCGCCGCTCAGGCCGAAATCGCGCTGGCCTGGCTGATTGCCCGCGAAGGCGTCACCGCTCCGATTGCCAGCGCCACCCGCCTGGATCAGCTCGAAAGCCTGATCCGGTCGACTCAACTTTCACTTTCCGGCGCCGACATCGCCCGGCTCGATCAAGCCAGCGCCGTCTGAATCCGGGACAAGGACCCATCATGAAAATCGATTTTGAAGGAAAAACCGCGATCATCACCGGCTCCACTTCCGGTATCGGGCTGGCCATCGCCCAAGGGCTGGCGGGCGCGGGCGCGCGGGTCGTCATCACCGGGCGGACCCAGGCGGCGGTGGACAAGGCGGTGGCCGCCGTCAATGCCGGCGGCGTCAGCCACGAAGCAGCCGGGGTGGCCGCCGATCTCGCCACGGCGGAGGGAGCGCGGAAGCTGATCGGCGCGCACCCGGAGGCCGATATCCTGGTGAACAACCTGGGCATCTACGAGGCCAAGCCCTTGCTGGAACTGGACGATGCGGACTGGGAAAAGATATTCCAGGTCAATGTCATCAGCGCGGCGCGCCTTTCCAACCACTATGCCAAAGGCATGAAGCAGCGGGGCTGGGGCCGCCTGGTGTTCACTTCCAGCGAATCGGCCATCAACATCCCCGTCGAAATGGTGCACTATGGGGTCAGCAAGGCGGCGATGCAGGCCCTGGCGCGCGGCTATGCCAAGGACCTGGCGGCCACCGGCGTGACGGCCAATGCCATACTGCCCGGCCCCACCGCCACGGACAACGTCCAGGACTTTCTTGCGCCGATGGCGGCCGAGCGCGGCATCAGCGTCGATGAGATGGCCTCCCGTTTCGTCCAGGAAAAGCGTTCGTCGTCGTTGCTGCGGCGTTTTGCCAGGCCACAGGAAGTGGCCAACATGGTCGTCTACGTCGCGTCGGAACAGGCCAGCGCCACCACCGGCGCGGCCTTGCGCGTGGAAGGCGGCATCGTCGAAACGCCGTTCTGATTTACCGCGTCCGATCGCCCCGCGAGGCGCCCCCGCCGCATATGTCCGGCGCGGGCGCCTTTCGCATTGGCCTTCCTTTGAGCGGCTGGGGTGTTACGGCACGCCGCTTGCATGGCGGCTTGCGCCGCAGGCGCCCGATTCCAACGCCAAGGAGGTATCCCGATGGCCGTCATTGTCGAACGCAGGTATTCCGAAGCGATTCATCCATTGCACGCCGTGCTGCTGGCCGGCGCCTTGTCGCTGTTTCTCGCAGCGGCCCTGAGCGACCTGGCCTATGCCCGCACTCATGAGATCCAATGGACCAATTTCGCCGCCTGGCTGATTGCCGGCGGCCTGGTCTTCACCAGCATTGCCCTGATCTTTGTCATCGTCGATCTGTGCCGCGCACATCGGCGCGCACGCGGCATCGTCCTGTACGGGATATTGCTGCTGGCCATGTGGGTGGTGGCTTTCTTCAATGCCCTGATGCATGCCCGCGACGCCTGGGCGGCCATGCCCGACGGCCTGGTCATGTCGGTGGTCACCGTGGTGATCGCCTGCGTGGCGACATGGCTGGGGTTTCACGCAGCGCGCATCGGAGGCACGAGATGAAACACTCCCACCTGTTCACCCTGGCTTCACTGACCGTGCTGCTGGCCGCCTGCGGCGCGGAGCCCCAGCCTCTGCAGTACGGCGCCAACCCCGACCTGCCGGAGCCGAAGCGCGGGCTGCTGCCCAATATGACCGTTGCCAAGCCGGCGGAATGGGGAGACCGGCAGCCCACCGTGCCGGAAGGCTATGTCATCAGCGCCATTGCCACCGATCTGAAGATCCCGCGCCAGACGCTGGTGCTGCCCAACGGGGACATCCTGGTGGCTGAAGGGCGGGGCGGCAACGCGCCCGCTCTGAAGCCCAAGGACGTGATAGCGGACATCATCAAGGCCAGGGGCACCAGTCCGGTGGAAGGCGGCGATCGCCTCACCCTGCTGCGCGACGCCGATGGCGACGGCGTCTATGAGCTGGCAACGGTCTTTGCCGACGACCTCAATGCCCCTTACGGGCTGGCGATGATCGGTGACACCATCTACGTCGCCAATCAGGACGAGCTGGTCAAGTTCGAATACGAGGAAGGACAGACCCAGGCCGGCGGGCCGCCGGAAACCGTCACTGAACTGCCTTCCGCCATCAATCATCACTGGACCAAGGCGCTGACCGCCAGTGCGGATGGCCGCTATCTGTATGTCGGCATCGGTTCGAACAGCAATATCACCGAGCGCGGCATGACCGCGGAAGTGGATCGCGCCGTGGTGTGGCAGGTGGATGCCGAGACGGGGGCGCACAAAACATACGCCACCGGCCTGCGCAATCCGACCGCGCTGGCCATCCAGCCCGGAAGCGGCGAACTGTGGGCGGTGGTGAACGAGCGCGACGAGATCGGCCCCGACCTGGTTCCCGATTACCTGACTTTCGTGCAGGAAGGCGGCTTCTATGGCTGGCCCTACAGCTATTGGGGCCAGCACGTGGATGATCGCGTCCGGCCGCAGGACCCAGACAAGGTCGCTGCGGCGATCACGCCGGATTATGCGCTGGGTTCGCATGTCGCGGCGTTGGGCGTGGCTTTCTCGGACGGCGCGATGGGCGGGGAGTTTTCCGACGGTGTGTTCGTCGGCAAGCATGGCAGCTGGAACCGTGCCGAACCCGTGGGATACAAGGTGGTGTTCGTGCCATTCAGCGATGGCCGGCCATCCGGACCGCCGGTGGATTTCGTGGCCGGCTTCCGTGACGAGGACGGCACGACCCGTGGCCGCCCAGTCGGTGTGACCGTCGATCCGCGCGGTGCGCTCATCGTGGCGGACGACCTGTCGAACACGGTCTGGCGGGTGACGCGGGCGGAGGGCGGCCAGGCCCGGGCGCCATCGCCGCCCGGCTAGCCGTTGTATTCACGCCCCTGCCGTGGGGGCGCATGCCTTTTCGCCGGGAATCGCCGCCACCGTGGGGCGTGGCGCTGCTACCATATTGCCGGGGCGCGATGGAATGCCCTGGAAGATCCGGATGCAGCCCGTCTTTCCTGCCAAAGCCCGGGCGTTGCATATGAACATGAACCGGCCGGCCGTCCGTTGGATGGCCGGCCCGCCGCCGATATCCGACCATGACCCAGCCTTCACAATCGTCCGTTTCAAATGCGCAGCCATTGCGGCTGCGCACTTCCCCCGCTTCGCCGTTCGGCCGCAAGGTCCGCATGTCCGCCGCGGCCATCGGCCTGGCTGATCGACTGAAGATCGAGCCGGCCGATACCGCCGATCCTCAGGACAGCCTGCGCCAGCAGAATCCCCTGGGGAAGATTCCGGTTTTGCTGCTCGATGATGGGCGGGCGCTGTACGACTCCAGAGTGATCGTGGAATTCCTGAACGATCAGGACGGCCGCTCCATCCTGATTCCATCGGGGGAAGGCCGCTACGCGGCCCTGATCCAGCAAGTGCTGGCCGATGGCATCCTGGATGCCGCCATTCTGCAGGTGTACGAAGGCCGCTACCGCCCCGAACACAAGCATGAGCAGAGCTGGCTTGATTACCAGCGGGGCAAGGTGGACCGGGCCTTGGAGGCTTTCGGCAAGCAATTGCCGGCCCCCGGCGAGGGCGGCCCCCATATCGGTGAAATCGCCCTGGCGGCCGCGCTGGGCTACCTGGATTTCCGCTTTCAGGGCTACTGGCGCGACGCCCATCCCGGCCTGGTCGAATGGCTGGATGCCTTCGGGCAGCGCTTCCCCGCCTACGAGGCAACGGCGCCGGACGCCAAATGAGTGAAGAACGCCGGCCCGCTGGGCCGGCGTTCTTCACCTCGCCGCTTGCGGGCGGCCACCATGCGGGCGCGCCTTCGGCGCCGCGGTGTCCTCTTACAGTTCTTCGAAATGCTCTACCATCGGCGGGCCGGCAAAGAAAGGCCCCACGATGGCGCGCCACTCGCCGAAAGCCGCGGACTCGCGGAAATCCTTGGTGTGGTTTTCCAGGGTTTCCCAGCGGACGACCAGCAGATAGCGTTCCGGTGTTTCGATGCAGCGCTTGACCTTGTAATCGATAAAGCCCCTGGCCTTGGCGATCACGGTGGTGGCGCCACGCCGGATGGCTTCTTCAAAAGCTTCGCGCTGCCCGGGCACGATACGGATGTCGGCGACTTCATAAATCATGAAGCGGGTCCTCCTTCAGGGTTGGTTGGGTGTTGGAATTCATCGGGCAGTGTATCGGCAAACGCCCGGGCCAGGTAGTCGATCATGACCCGCAGCTTGGCGGGCGGGCGGCGGTCGGCGGGATACAGCGCATGGATGCCGCCCAGCCCGACCGTCGGCTTGTCCAGCGGCAGCTCGACCAGTTCGCCCCGGTCCAGTGCTTCGCGGACGATGAAATCCGGTTGATAAATGATGCCTTGCCCCTTCAGCGATGCGGCCAGGAGGGCGTCCCCGTTATTGGCGAGCAGGTTGCCGCTGACCGGCACACGGAATTCCCCGCGGACGCCGAAGGCCCATTTCTTGTCATCCTGCCTGGACGACAGCGTATAGCTCAGGCAATTGTGCTGGGCCAGCTCGGCGACCCGGCGGGGTATGCCGCGGCGGTCCAGGTAGGCGGGGGCGGCGCAGACCCGCATGACGCTGTCGCCCAGGCGCCGGGCCTGCAGGGGGCTGTCGGCCAGCCGGCCGATGCGGATGGCCAGATGCCAGTTGCCGGAAATGAGATCGAGGGTGGCGTCGCTCAGGCCGAGTTCCACCGTGACTTCGGGGTACTGGCGGCTGAACGCCGGGATCAGCGGCGCGACGAAGCGGCTGCCGAAGGAAAGCGGCACATTCATGCGCAGCAGCCCGCTGGCCTTGATGCGCTGGGATGCCGCGGCGGCCTCGGCTTCGTCGATATCTGCCAATATGCGCAGGCAGGCTTCCAGATAGTTGGCGCCGGTTTCGGTCAGGCTCAGGCGGCGGGTGCTGCGATGGAACAGTTTCACGCCCAGGCGGGCTTCCAGCGCGTTGACGTGTTTGGTCGCCATCGCGGGCGACATGCCCAGATGGCGTGCCGCCGCCGACAGGCTGCCGGCGCTCGCGGCCCGGGCGAAGACTCTCATGCTGGTGACACGGTCCACTTCAGTTCCTACTGATAGTATTAACTGTTGGTGAATTCTACTCTGTTCTCCATTTTTCATGATTGATTCATACTTGAATCATGATTGTTTCAGGAGCGGACACAATGACTCGCAACGATTCCACACCTTCGGCCGGAACGGCGCGCATGCCGGTGCTGTACGTCCCCCACGGCGCGGGGCCCTGTTTCTTCATGGACTGGAATCCGGCCGACACCTGGCATGGGCTGGCGGATTTCCTGAAGGGCGTGGCGGGCACCCTGCCCAGCCGTCCCAAGGCCATCGTCCTGGTTTCGGGGCATTGGCTGGAGCCGCGGTTCAGCGTCACAGGCGGGGCCCGTCCCGAACTCATTTTCGACTATTACGGGTTTCCCCCGCATACCTACGAACTGACCTATCCGGCGCCGGGCGATCCAGGGCTTGCGCAGCGGGTGGCGGCATTGTTGGACGCCGGTGGGGCGCCCGCTCGCGTCGATGGCGAACGCGGCTTCGATCATGGTGTGTTCATTCCCTTGAAGCTGATGTTCCCCGAGGCGGACATTCCTGTGATCCAGCTCTCCTTGCGCCGCGACATGGACCCTCTTGCCCACCTGGAGGCGGGCCGGGCGCTTGCGCCGCTGCGCGATGAAGGCGTGCTCATCGTCGGCAGCGGCATGAGTTTCCACAACATGCGCGGCTATGGTGATACAAGGTATACACCTATTTCGGCCGATTTCGATAAATGGCTGACGGCGGCGGCCGGGAGCGGGCAGGCACAGCGCGATGCCCTGCTCGAAGACTGGACCCGGGCGCCCCATGCGCGCCAGTGCCACCCTCCCGGCGGAGAGGAACACCTGATTCCGCTGCTGGTCGCGGCGGGCGCGGCGGCGGACTCCACGGGCCGCAAGGTCTACTCGGAAAAGCTCATGGAAACGACGATCTCGGCTTACCGTTTCGGCTGATCGGGGTCGCCCCATATGAGTCGGACCAACTATATTGGCGCCGGAGGACATCATGCTCAAGGCGGGGCGGGCGGTGGAAATCCGTGAAAAGGCTTGCGCTTGGCGGCGGAGTCATCCGGCGGCAATGATAGTGAACGACGATGCTTTGTTTTCACACAGGAGAATGAAACCCATGATCCACGATTCCAAAGAGCGCTACGGCGGCATTTCCCGGATTTTCCATTGGGGCATGGCCCTGTTGATCGGCTGGCAGCTGCTGAAATTCTTCGACCGCATCGCGGACGGCGAGCACTGGGTCGGGCAGACACTGGTGCCATGGCATGTTTCCATCGGTTCGCTGCTGCTGCTGTTGGTGGTGCTGCGCATCATCTGGGCCGCCAGGCAGAGGAACGATCGGCCGCCGCAGAATCCCGCCACGGCCAGGCTGGTCGCCATCGGCCATTTCCTGCTGTATGCGGGTATGGTCCTGATGCCCGTCACCGGCGTCATGACCATGCTGGGCAATGGCTATGGCTGGACGCCCTTCGGTGTACAGCTCGCCGCGCGTGGCGACGGGATCCCCTGGATGGCCAGCCTGGGTTCATTGCATTCGCCGATAGCCTGGCTGCTGCTCATCATGATCGTCGGCCATGTCTGTATCGCCCTGGCGCACCACTTCGTCAAGAAGGACGGCGTATTGCGGCGCATGGTCTGATCGGTTTTCCTTTCTCCCGCCGGGGCCGCCGCAGGATAAAAAAGCGCCCGCTCGGGGCGGGAAGCCGAAGGCGCGGCCTCTTCCTTTCAGTCCCCCAGCCAGCGGCCTTCGATCCAGATGCCGGAATCAATGGCCCGCCGCATTTCCCCGGTCAGCAGCTCGATGCTGCGGCGCACGTGCTGGCCGGTGGGCCGGTTGACCGGCAGGCCCAGCACGATGGCGCGATGGATGGGCGGGTCCGCCAGCGGGGCGCCCGACAGGCGGCCCATGCGCAGGTCGTCGGCCACGGCAATCGGCGGAAGAATGGTCAGCCCGTGCCCGCCCAGCACCAATGCGCGCTGGACGCTCAATGCATTGGTCTCGGCCGAGACGCGCAGCGAGACCTGGGCGACCGCGCAAGCATGTTCCACCAGCGCCCGGATGCCGTGAGGGGCGCTGGGCAGGACCAGGGGGTGTTCCACCAGGCCGGCCAGCGGCACGGCCCGATCAGGCCGCAGCCCGGCGTCTTTCGGGCCGACGACCCATAATGGTTCCTCGACCAGCCGGCTCGTTTGTATCGCCGCGGATCGTTCGGCACCGTACAGCAGGGCGGCATCCACTTCCCCTGATTCGAGCCAGCGCAGCAAGGTGCCCGCATAGCCGACGGTGAGGCGGATCCGGATTCCGGGATAGGCGGCCGCCACCGCCGATATGAGTCCGCCCGAAATAATGTCGACCGTGCTGGGCAGCAAGCCCAGCGTTACAAGCCCGCTCAGGCCGGCGGCGGCGGTGGCCGTGATTTCCATGCGTGCGCGGTCCAGTTCCAGCATGGCGCGCCGGGCATGGCCCGCCAGCGCCTGCCCCGCCTTGGTCAGCACCATGCCGTGGCGTTCGCGCTCGAACAGCGCCGTGCCGACGTCCTCTTCCAGCAGCCGTATCTGGCGTGAAACCGCCGGCTGCACCAGATGCAGGATTTCGGCGGCCCGTGTCACGTTGCCGGTTTCCGCCACGGTCAGGAAGGCGCGCAGGTGCTTGAAATCCATGCCGATGCTCCGGGATCGGGAATTCTGATCATGCTATGCCAAAATTCTATTTCTTATCAGGATGGATAACAATATATGATGAATGTCCCTGATCCATTCCCGGAATGTTCCCAAGGCAATGAACCATACCTCCGCACAAGCTCCTGCCTGGCAGGAAAGCATCTTCAAAGTCCTCAAGGAAGGGGGCGTCCGCCAGATCGCCTATGTGCCCGATGCGGGGCATTCGCAGGTGATCCGCGAAGCCATCGCCGATCCGGACATCGAAGACATCGTACTGACCACCGAGGAAGAGGGTGTGGCCCTCGTGAGCGGCGCCTGGCTGGGCGGCCAGCGCGCGGTCCTGCTGATGCAGAGCAGCGGTGTCGGCAACTGCGTCAATATGTTTTCGCTCCTGCAGGCGGCCGATTTCCCTTTCCTGACGCTGGTGACCATGCGCGGGGAATATGCTGAATTCAATCCCTGGCAGGGCCCCATGGGCAGGGCCACCCAGGCGGCTCTGGAACTCATGGGCATCCATGTGCTGCGCGTGTCGCGCGCCGAGGAAGTGGAAGAAATCGTCAGTGCGGGCCTGGACGCGGCTTTCGGCGCCGGCGACAAGGTCGCCGTGCTGCTCGGGCAGGATCTCATCGGCCGCAAGAAGTGGGAGCGCAACTAATGAACCAGCAGACATCGACCCCGCGCGTGGATCGCCGCGAATTCGTGGCCGGGCTCATTGCCGCCATGCCTGACGCTCTGATCGTGAGCGGGCTGGGCTCCGCCTCCTATGACGTGTTCGCCAGCGGCGACCGCGACCGCAATTACTACCTGTGGGGCGCCATGGGTGGCGCCTGCCCGCTGGGCCTGGGCCTGGCGCTGGCCCAGCCGGACAAGCCGGTGGTGGTCATCACGGGTGATGGCGAACAGTTGATGGGCATCGGCAGCCTGGGGACCATAGGCGTCAAGCGGCCCGCGAATCTGGCGATCGTCGTTCTCGACAACGGGCACTTCGGTGAAACCGGCATGCAGCGCAGCCATTCCAGCCTGGGTACCGACCTGGTGGCGGTGGCCAAGGGCTTCGGGATCGCCAATGCCTTTTCGGTGAGCGATGCCGCTTCCTGCGCCCGTATCGCGCAAGGCATCAATGCGCGTCAGGGCACGACGTTCGTGCAAGTGCTCATCAATGCCGATGAGCCGCCCCGCGCCCTGCCGCCGCGCGATGGCCCCTACGTGAAGAACCGTTTCCGCGCGGCGCTGGGCCTGAAGCCTTTCTGAGCCCGCGCTCATCCGTTCACGGCATGCGGGCGGGCGGCGGCTCGCCCACCCACCTGGCCGGCCAGGCGCCGGATTCCACCATGCCGTGGATGACTTCCCGCACCAGTTCGATGACGGCGGCGCTGGCCACCGACGGGGGGCGGGTCGTGTTGGTGGCCCAGACCACACGCCGCAACATGCGCGGGCTTTCGATCTCGGTCGTGCGCAGGCGCCCTTGAGCCACTTCTTCCGCCACCGACCCCAGCGGCAGGATCGTATTGCCGATGCCGGCTTCGGTCGCATGCTTCACGCTGTTCAGCGATTCGATTTCCGCCACGATATTCAGTTCGAGCTTGAGCGGCGCACAGGCATCGTCGATGATGCGGCGCAGGCCGTGTTCCCGCCCGGGCAGCACCAGCGGCCAATGGCTCAGCGCGGCCAGTGACAGCTTTTTCGGCAGCTTGCGGGTGGCGCTGGTGACCAGCACCAGCTGATCGTCCAGCAGCGGATGCTTGGACACGCCCGCATCGGGCGTGTCGTCATAGAGCAGGGCGAGGTCCAGCCTGCCGGACTGCAGCCGTTCGTGCAGAAAGCCGCTGTATGCCTCGACCAGTTTCAGGCGCACCTGGGGCAGCCGCGCGCGGCATGCGCTGAGAATCGGCATGGTGGCGGCGAGCGCCACGGTGGTGGTCAGGCCCAGGGCCACGTCGCCGCGCGGGACCGTGGTCGACTCGCGCACCGCCAGGCGCGCCCGCTCGGCGTCCGCCAGCACCACCTGGGCGTGTTCCAGGAATACTTTGCCCGCTTCGGTGAGGGTGACGCCCCGGCTGGAACGGTCGAACAGGCGCGCGCCCAGCTCGTGTTCAAGCGCGGCGATCTGCTGGCCCAGGGCGGGCTGCGCGATGTGCAGCCTGCCGGATGCCTTGAGCAGGCTGCCGGCCTCGCTGGCGGCCACAAAGTAACGGAGTTGTCGGAGTTCCATCGGCGGTTGTCTTCAACGCTATATGTTTTATGTTTAATCGGTAGGTTGAATAAGTATTTCACAAATACCGCGGCTGTTTGCACAATAATGCCCGACAAGGAGAAAACAATGTTCCACGAAACCGACGAATACCAGGATATCCGCGACGCCGTCCGCCAGCTCTGCCGGCAGTTCCCCGATGAATACTTCCGCAAGGTCGACGAAGAAAAGGCCTACCCCGAAGCCTTCGTCGACGCGCTGATGGAAGCCGGCTGGCTGGCCGCCATGATTCCCGAGGAATACGGCGGCACCGGGCTGGGCCTGGGCGCCGCGTCGGTGATCATGGAAGAGATCAATCGCTCGGGCGGCAACGCCGGCGCCGTGCACGGCCAGATGTACAACATGAGCACGCTGCTGCGCAATGGCAGCGTGGAACAGAAACAGAAGTACCTGCCCTCGATTGCCGCGGGCAAGCTGCGCATCCAATCAATGGCGGTGACCGAGCCGACCACCGGCACCGACACCACCAAGCTCAAGACCACGGCCGTCAAGAAGGGCGACCGCTATGTGGTGAACGGCCAGAAGGTCTGGATTTCCCGGGTGCAGCATTCCGACCTGATGATTCTGCTGGCGCGCACGACGCCGCTGGCCGAAGTCAAGAAGAAATCCCAGGGCATGTCGATCTTCATCGTCGACCTGCACGAGGCCATCGGCAAGGGGCTGACCGTGCGGCCGATTCCGAACATGGTCAACCACGAGACCAATGAACTGTTCTTCGAAAACCTGGAAATCCCGGAAGAGAACCTGATCGGCGAGGAAGGCCGGGGCTTCAAGTACATCCTGGATGGCCTGAACGCCGAACGCACGCTGATCGCCGCGGAGTGCATCGGCGACGGCTACTGGTTCATCGACCGTGCGCGCAACTACGCGAACGAGCGCATCGTGTTCGACCGCCCCATCGGCCAGAACCAGGGCGTGCAGTTCCCCATCGCCGATGCCTTCATCGAGGTCGAGGCGGCCAACCTGATGCGCTTCGAGGCGGCCCGCCGTTTCGATGCCCAGAAGGATTGCGGCGCGCAGGCGAACATGGCCAAGTACCTGGCGGCCAAGGCCAGCTGGGAAGCCGCCAATGTCTGCCTGCAGACTCACGGCGGCTTCGGCTTCGCCAATGAATACGACGTCGAGCGCAAGTTCCGCGAGACCCGCCTGTATCAGGTGGCGCCCATTTCCACCAACCTGATCTATTCCTACGTGGCCGAGCACATCCTGGGCCTCCCGCGTTCGTTCTAATTCCAAAGGTACGCCATGTCACGTCCACTCGACGGCATCACCGTCATCACGCTCGAACATGCCATCGCAGCGCCTTTCTGCACCCGCCAGTTGGCCGACCTCGGCGCCCGGGTGATCAAGATCGAACGTCCGGGCACGGGCGATTTCGCCCGCGCCTACGACGAACGGGTGCGGGGCATGGCTTCCCATTTCGTCTGGACCAATCGCTCCAAGGAAAGCCTGACGCTGGACGTCAAGCAGCCCGAAGCCCGAAAGGTGCTGGAAAAACTGCTGGAAGGCGCGGACGTGCTGGTTCAGAACCTGGCTCCCGGCGCGGCGGCGCGCCTGGGCCTGTCTTTTGAGGCCCTGCATGAAAAACACCCCGGCCTGATCGTCTGCGATATTTCCGGTTATGGCGACGATGGCCCCTACCGCGACAAGAAAGCCTACGATTTGTTGATACAAAGTGAATCCGGGTTCTTGTCGGTCACGGGAACGAAGGACGAGCCGTCCAAGGCCGGCTGCTCGATCGCCGACATCGCCGCCGGCATGTATGCCTACAGCAGCATTCTGTCCGCCCTGATACAGCGCGGCAAGACCGGGCTGGGCAGCCGCATCGACGTGTCCATGCTGGAAAGCATGGTCGAGTGGATGAGCTTTCCCATGTACTACGCTTTTGAAGGCGCGACGCCGCCGCCGCGCGCCGGCGCCGCGCATGCCACCATCTATCCCTATGGCCCCTTTCCCGCGGGCGACGGGGTATCGGTGATGCTGGGCTTGCAGAACGAACGCGAATGGGTCGCCTTCTGCAAGGGCGTGCTGCTGGATGCGGAATTGGCCGTGGATGAACGCTTTTCCTCCAATTCCCGCCGGGTGGCCAACCGCGACGAGCTGGGCGCGCTGATCCGGGAAGCCTTCTCTTCCCTGACGTCCGAGGAAGTCGTGCAGCGGCTCGAAGAAGTGCAGATCGCCAACGCCAGGGTCAACGACATGCAGGCCGTCTGGAATCACCCTCAGCTGCAGGCGCGCAATCGCTGGACGGAAGTGCCCACGCCCGTCGGCCCGATTCCGGCCCTGCTGCCGCCCGGCCGCACTGACGCCTACGAGCCGCGCATGGACGGTGTTCCCGGCCTGGGCCAGCACACCGACGCCATTCTGCGGGAGCTGGGCTGGTCGAACGAGGCCATTGAAGCAATGCGTGGCGAAGGGGCCATCTGAGCCGATGCCGGGCATACCGGACATGGTGCAAAGCGGTGTCTTCCTGATGGAAGGTGCCGCCGGTCCCCAGGAAGTCCTTATCGATGTCCCCGGGGGCGAGCCGAGGGGGATCGCCATCATCGGGCATCCCCAGCCCCTGCTGGGCGGGAATGCCAGGCACAAAGTGCCGCATTTCCTCGCCCGCGCCCTGTGCGACGCCGGTTGGCTCGTCGCACGGCCCAACTTTCGCGGCGCAGGCCGCAGCGCGGGCGCCCATGACGCCGGCATCGGCGAAACGGATGACGTGCTCGATCTGCATGCAAGCTTGCGTGCCTCCCGCCCGGGCCTGCCTGTCGCCCTGGTCGGTTTCTCTTTCGGCGCTTTTGTTCTGGCCCGGGCCGCAAGCCGACTGGCCGCCGGCGGCGACCCCGCCTGGCGGGTCTGCCTGGCCGGCATGCCCTGGGGCGAGGTCGAGGGCGGCCGCCGCTACGATACACCCCGCGACCTGCCCGAAGCGCTCGTCATCCATGGCGAGCGTGACGAGCGTGTTCCGCTCGGATCGATCATGGAATGGGCGCGGCCCGCCCGGCAGGCCGTCGTGGTCGTGCCCGATGCCGACCACTTCTTTACCGGCAGGCTGCCTGTTTTGCGCAGGCTGGTGCTGGGGTGGCTGGCGGGCTGACCTTCCCGGCCCGAGCCCTTGCGTACCGCTCAACCTCCATCCTGTTTCTGCTTCCAGTAGGCATAGAGCGGCGCATCGCCGCCGGTGCTGAAGGCCCGGGCAGTCCGGTGGCAAGCCTGTTTTCCTGCCGGGTGTCCGCTGACGGATCGGGGCGGCCGTGACACCCCGCCGCGAAGGCATCCAGTCAAGCCGGTGAATCGTCCCGAGTTGTTCGTTCCGCACAGGAAGCGAATAAAAACTGTTGACAGAAATCCGTGTCGGCAAGAAAATCATCCTAAAATGTTGACACTATTTAAAAACAGGATGAGACAAAAATGAATAATTCTCTTTATTTTCATAGTGTTTTTGCTGTTAAGCAGTGTGTGTCTAAGAGTATATTGTTGACACTAAGGGGGGTGTCATTAGCTTTGGCGTTGTCATTTCTGCCATCGCTTTCACAGGCGGATGCCGCCGGCGGGTATCCGGAGAAACCTGTCCGCTTGATCGTTCCCTTTGCTTCCGGCGGGCCCACGGATCTTACGGCGCGCATCATCGGCGAAGCCCTGGGCAGGCAATGGGGTCAACCGGTCGTCATTGAAAATCGTCCTGGGGCTGGCGGTACCATCGGAGCGGCCGCCGCCGCCAAAGCCGCGCCCGACGGTTACACGCTTTTTCTCGGCGGGTCGGCGACGCATGCCATAGCGGGCTCCCTGTACAAGAATCTGTCTTATGACCCACAGAAAGACTTCGAGCCGATCAGCGCCGCCGTGTTTTACGCGGATGCGATTCTTGCGCATCCTTCAGTGCCCGCCAACAATTTGCAGGACTTGATAAAGCTGACGAAGACTGATCCCGACTACAAGGTTTACGGATCGGACGGAAACGGATCTGCATCCCATCTCGCCATGGAACTGATCAAGGAGCGTGGCAAGTTCCAAATGGACGTGGTCCAGTACAAAGGGGCCGCTCCTCTGCTGAACGATATCGCCGGCAATTTCGTCAAAGTCGGTGTAACAGGCCTGCCCGCTGCGGATCCGTTCATCAAGGCGGGGAAGATCAAGCTGATCGCCGTTACTACCGATCGGGACTATACGGGCCAGAACTACCCGACCGCAGAGGATCAAGGGTTTCCGGGTTTCCAGGCAACCGCCTGGTCGGGAATCTTCGCGCCGAAGGATACGCCGAAAGCCATTATCGACAAGATTTCACGAGACATGGTGGCAGGCATCAATAGTGAAGAAACCACGGAGAAGCTGAAGCACCAGGGCCTGCAGCCTTTTCCCGGCAGCCCCGAGCAGTTGGCGCGCTTTCTCGATGAAGAAATCAAACAGTGGGCCGTGGCGGTGAAGATTTCCGGCGCGCAAGTCGAATAAGAGTCCGTTCAAGCGCAAGATTACCTGGAGTGGAAACATGACCTTTCCATACAAGCTCGCATCCACACTTCTCGCGGGAGCGGTGGCCGTGCTGCTCCCGTTCAGCGCGGGCAGCGCCCAGCAAGCGCCAGCTACGGATTTTCCGGACAAGCCCGTGAGGCTGATCGTCTCCTATCCGCCGGGGGGAGGGGCGGATACCATGGCACGGCTGCTGGCCAACGCCTTGACCGAAGATCTCGGCTGGAACATGATCGTCGAGAATCGTCCGGGCGCTGGAGGCACGATAGGCATCGGCGCGCTTGCCCGGATGCAGCCGGACGGCTATACGATCGGCATAGGAGAAACTTCGAACCTGGCCATCAATCCGCTGCTGTACCCGCATGTTTCCTATGACGCGGAGCGGGATTTCGAACCAGTGGCGCCCTTCACTGCGCAGCCCATGGTGCTGATGACGCTCACGGACAGTCCATACAAGACGGTGGCCGAGCTCATCGGCCATGCCAAGGCCAATCCGGCGCGGTTGACGCTTGGCAATGTGGGGCCGGGCACGGTGGGGGACATCACCGGGCGCTTCTTTGCAAAAGAAACAGACATCGACTTCCTGCATGTCCCCTATAAAGGGGCGGCCGCCGTGATGAACGATTTCCTGGGGGGACGGGTCGATGTGTTCTTTGCCGCGGCGCCTGTCGCCATGGGCCATATGGACAATCCGCGGATCCGGATGCTGGCCGTCACGACCGCCGCGCCCATCCCTCAATTTCCCGGGATTCCGCCCCTGGCAGAGACAATAGCGGGTTTCGAGTCGGCGGCCCATTCGGGCGTGCTGGTCCCGGCCGACACGCCGGAACCGATCAAAATACGTTTGAACGCCGCAATCAACCAAGTTCTCGACAACCCTGCGCTACGCAAAAGAATCATGGCCAACGGCAATATCGTCCTGGGAGGAGGCATGCAGGATTTCGCCAGGATCATCAAGCAGGATGCCGCCAAATGGTCTGCGATCATTAAAGCCTCTGATCTGCGGCTCGATTGATTGCGCGCCCATAGGCGCGTCCCTGGCTGCTTCGTGCTTCCACTGGCCCGGCCCGAGCCGCTGTTGTGTTGTACCGCTCAACCCGCATCCTGCTGCTGCTTCCAGTAGGCATAGAGCGGCGCATCGTCGCCGGGGCTGAGGACCTGGGCGTCCACCGGCGCATAGTCGAGGGGAACGGTGACCTTGCGCCATTCTTCCCGCGTATAGCCGTAGAAAGTCTTCCGGATGCCGTACAGAGACATGGTGGCCATGCAGAAAGGGCAGGGCTGGCCGCTCGCATATACTACGCAATCGCTCAGGTCGCGCGTGCCCAATGCAATGCCTGCGCGCTTCACGGCAAGGAATTCCGCATGCGCAGTGGGGTCGCCGCATAAGTGGGACTCGTTGGCGGCTTCAGAGACGATCTGGCCGTTTCTGACGACCACGGAGCCGAATGGCCGGCCCCCGGCATCCACGTTCTTGTATGCCAGGTCGATGGCGGCCCGGATGTAGCGGTCGTCGGCGGTCATGTTGGCTTGGTCTCCTTGGGGTGCCGAGGCCAGCTGGTTTCAGCCATCGGGATGCGTTCCATGATAGAAAGTCACACCCATACTGTCAACACTTATGGGGGCTATATGAGATTTTCGGGGTACCTGCCTGCGTCCATTCCAGAGAAGAACCCGATTTCCCGGGCTGCACGGCAAATGTGGCGGTAGAAGTGTTTTTAATATAGAGTTGACACTCTTGGGGTGGTGTACGGCCACCGGCTGTAATCGCAATCGAACAATGAAAGACGACGTCCTTACTCTCATCGACAAGAACGATATCGACGCACCATTGAGCGACATCGTATACGAGCGTTTGCTGGAGCGGATCTATTCCGGCGGCATGCCGCCGGGCATGATCATCAACGAGGTCGCCATTGCGCGCGAATTCGGCGTCAGCCGTGGGCCGGTGCGCGAAGCCGTGCGGCGCCTGCAAGGGATACAGATCGTCACCCGCGAACCCTATCTGAAGGCAAGGGTCGTGGAATTGTCGGCGGAATCCGCGCTCGAACTGTTCCAGATGCGTATGGGGTTGGAAGGCGTGGCCTGCTACCTGGCCACGGAACGCATGAGCGACGAGGAAATCGACGAACTGCTGCATGATACGGAAATCGATTATCAGCGGCGGTTGCGCGGTGAGGCCGAGCCCGAGGGGCGTCGTTTCGACCTGCACGAACGCATCGTGCGGGCCAGCGGCAACAAGCGCATCATTGCCGCCCTGTGCGAAGACCTCTACCATTTGCTGCGCATTTACCGCAGGCATTCCGGTTCGGTGCTGGAACGCAAAGAGGACGCCTTTGATGAGCACAGGCAGATCGTGATGGCCTTGCGCGGCAGGGATGCGCGCCTGGCTGAATCACTGATGCGTTCCCATATCAGCAGGGCGGCCAACCATATCGTAGAACAATTGCGCGTTCAGCGTGACGCTTGATATTTGAACATCACGGCCGGGCGATCCGGGCCCGCGGCGCGGCGTCTCGGCATTCAGGAGAAGCAACTGTGTCCGACGGATTTTCCGGCGATTTGCGCCAAGTTTGCGATTTCGTGGCCGGCTTGTCCTGGTCCCAAATACCGGAGGCCGTCAGGCAGCGCGCGGTCGATGTCCTGGCCGACGATCTGGCCGCCATGGCGGCAGGGGCGGGCGAACCCGAGCTGCGGCATTTCATGCGGCGTGTGTGCGGGCGGGCGGGCGGCGGCGGGCATTCGCTGCTCATTGCGCCCGGGCTTCCCGCGGCGGCATTGCTGGATGCGGCATCATGGAATGCCCTGGCGGGCAATTGGTGTGAGCTGGATGAAGGTTTCCGCCTGGCGATCTGCCATGCCGGAATCTATACCTTGCCGGCCCTCATGGCCGAGGCGGGAGCCCGCGGGGCGACGCTGGGCCAGGTTCTGCTGGCGCTGACCGGCGCCTATGAACTGGTGACGCGCTGCGCGATGAGCTTTCATTCCATGCCGCCCGTGGTCCATGGCCATGCGCTGTGGAGCGCGACGGGGGCGGCGGCGGCGGTGGGCCTGCTGCGAGGCTATACCGGTGAGCAGCTGCTGCTGGCGGTCACGGGCGCCATTACGATGGCCAGCATGGGGCCGCGTTCGCACCTGATGTCGGGCGTGATGGTGCGCAATGGCTGGGCGGCGGCGGGCGCGGTCAATGGGATCATGGCCGCCGATTGGGCCGACGCGGGCTTCGGCGGAAGCCATCGAAGCATGGAAGAGGTCGTGTGCGGCATTGCGCGCGCCGAGCCGCGCGCCGGTGAGCTCACGCGTGAACTGGGCGAACGGTGGTCGCTGCTGCATGGTTATCAGAAGCAGTATTCGTGCTGCCAGCACGGGCATTCCGCGGTGGAGGCCTGCCTTGCGCTGCAAAGCGCACACGATGTCGATGCGGCCCGGATACGGCGGATCCACCTGCTCACGCACCCGCTGGCGCTGACCCTCGATACGGTGCATCCGGACACGACGCTGGGGGCGCGTTTTTCGCTTCCCCATATGGTGGCGGCCGCCTTGCACCGTCGTACCGGGGGGCCGGGGGCTTTCGCTTCCGATACCCTGAAGGACACGGTGATCGCCGGCCTGCGCGAGAAGGTGGCGATGGAACTTGCGCCGCATCCCATGCAGCCGCCTCACGACCGTCCGGCGTGGCTGGAGGTCGAGCTTGAGGACGGAACCGTGCTGTCGGCGGAATGCCTGAGTGCCATGGGAAGCCCCGACAATCCGATTTCCCGGGATCAGTTCCGCCGCAAGCTGCGGGAACTGGGGCAGGATGTCCTGCCCGGCCTGGCGGCGGTCATCGAGCCTGGAAATTGGCGGCGCGCGCTGGGAATGCCTTTGAACGACTGTTTGCGAAGCGCCGCCGCCGATGGGGGCGTTATTCCAGGCTGATGCCGGCGGTCTTGATCACGCGCGCCCATTTTTCGGTGTCGCGCTTGATCAGGTCGGCGAATTCCCCGCGGCTGGTGGGCTGCACGTAGGCGGCCATCGACTTCAGTTTTTCCTGGTTGGCTGGTTCCCGCATGATGGTGTTCACCAGGCTGTTGAGCCTTTCCTGGATGGCTTCGGGTGTGCCGGCGGGGGCGAAGATACCGAACCAGGTCGTGGCTTCAAAGCCATCGAGCCCGCTTTCGGCTATGGTCGGCACGTCCGGCAGTTCGTCGCTGCGCGCCGGGCCCGTGACGCCCAGCGCCTTGAGCTTGCCGCTGTGGACATGAGGCAGGGCCGAAGGCAGGTTGTCGAACATGACGTGCACCCGGCCGGCCAGCAGATCGACCATCGCCGGCCCGCTGCCTTGGTAGGGTACGTGTGTAATCTTCATGCCAGCCATCGAATTGAAGAGTTCGCCAGCCAGGTGCGACGTGCCCCCGTTGCCGGACGAGCCATGATTGAGCGTTTCGGCGTTCTGCTTGGCATAGTCGATGAACTCGCTTACCGAATCGACAGGCAGGGCGGCCGGTACGACGAGTACGTTCATCGACTGGCTGACCAGAGCGACCGGGCTCAGGTCGCGTTCGGGGCTGTACGGCATGTTGTCGAACAGGGACGGGTTGATGGTGATGTTCCCGGCGGCGCCGAACAGCAAGGTGTATCCGTCCGGTTTGGCCTTGGCCACCAGATTTGAGCCGATGTTGCCGCCTCCGCCCGGCCGGTTCTCGACCACGACGCTCTGTTTCAGGTGATTGGACAGCTCATTGGCAATGAGGCGTCCCATGGAGTCGGTGGCGCCGCCCGGCGCGAATGGGACGATCAAGCGTATGGGCTGTTCCTGTGGCCATGTGGCGGTGTCTGCGGCGGCGGGGCCGGCGAGCACGCCGGCAACGAGCAATCCTGTGATGCCGAGGCGGTGGATGCATTGCGCAATGTTGGAGGACATGCTGGCTCCTGAATGGTCGAAAGAGGATGGAGGCTGGTGTTCGGCCTTGTTAGTGTCAACAGGCCCTAGTTGTGCGGCAGGGCCGAGAGCGGCCAGTTGTCGAGTGTGCGAAGACGCTGGATCAGGCCGCGCGCCCGCTCGGCGCTGAATACGGTTTCGAAGGCTTCCTGTGCCTTCTGGTCGAGCATGGCGTCGCTCAGGGGCAGGTCCGCCGAGCCGAGCGGGTCGTCGACAAAGGTGGACAGGCGTTCGCCGGTCGTCAGTTCGATGGTCACTTTGGCGGGACCGTATTGCGGATACAGTGCATCGCAGTCTTCGCTGCGGGAAACGTGCACGCGGTTGGCCAGGGCGTTGAGATCGGCCCGTTGCCGCGAGGCTTCCGAGAATCCGGCGAGCGTGACCCCGCCGTCGGCGCAGGCCAGCGACATGACCCACGGAAAGGACAGCTGCGCGATTTCGAGGCCGTGCCAGGGCAGCTTGGCATGAGGCATGGCGGCGCCATAGGTTTCGACCTCGATGGCGGCGATCTGCTGCGCGTTCCAGTTGTCTTGTCGCAGCGCCAGGGCGGCATCGATCGCCGGATGGATGTGGCGGCAGCAGGGATAGGGCTTCAGATAAGATCGTTCGACCGCCGTCTGTACGCGGGGCCGGGCCTGGCTGCCGTCCCAGCCAGTGATGCCACCGATGGCCTGGAGGATGCCGGAAGACGTTTCTATGATGCCCATGGGGCCCTGTGCCAGGCCGTCCTCGGCCATCAGCGCGGCGCGCAGCCCTTCGCGCGCGGCATGGGCGGGATGGAATTTCTTCACATTGCCGCCGCCGGACAAGTAGGCGAAGATGCCCGATGAGGCGCTGGCAGCGAGACCGAGCGCGCTTTCCATGCGCTGTGCGTCGAGTGCCAAGATCGTGCCGCAGGCGGCGGCCGCGCCCAGCACGCCCGCCGTGGGGGTGGTCTGGAATCCGCGGCGGCTGGCATGGGGATGCAGTGCCTCCGCCACGCTGACGGCCACTTCGTAGCCGGCGACCACGGCCTTCAGCAGCGCCGGATAGTCCATATCGCGGTCCCACGCGAGCGCCAGGGCCGCGGGAATGACCACGGTGCCCGGATGGATGGAGCCTTCGCGGTTGCCGTCGTCCATCTCAAGGGCGTGGCAGGCGGTCGCCATCAGGCCGGCCGCTTCGGGCAGCGTCCAGCGCTGCCGCCCGCCGAACAGGGGAATGGAGCCCTCGTTCGGGTCGATGCGCCGCTCCAGAGCGATGGCCGCCTGCACCAACGGCCTGTACATGCCCGCGGCGCAGGCCGCCAGCGTGTCGAGCGTGTGGCGGGCAGCGGCCAGGGCGACCGGTTCGGGCAGGGTTTCGCGACCCACGCGCGCGCACCAGGCGGCCAGTTCGCGCGTGGGCGTCGGGGAGGCCATCAGAGTCTTGTCGAAGAAGGTGGTCATGTCGCGCTCGTCTCCAGTTCTTTTGCGAGGGCGCGGCCGATGCGGTAGCCCAGGCCCAGGGCGGACAGCAGGCCGTTGCCCGACATGTAGCCCAGGCTGCCTCGATTCCCGCTGATGCCGGAAGCGGCGCCGCCGCCGGCCCACAGCCCGTCCATTGTGCGGCCCGCCGCCGTTAGTACACGCCCGTCGATGTCCACGCGCAGCCCGCCCTGGGTATGGAACAGGGCGGGGCCGATGCGGGTGGCGGTCAGGGTTTCTTCCAGCGGGCCCATGCCCCACTGCTTGCGCCCGTGTTCGTCTGTGCTTCCGTCCTGCGCGAACCGGCGGACGGCCCGCAGTGTTGCGGCAAGCCCCGCGGGGTCGATGCCGGTACGGGCGCACAGCGCTTCCAGCGGACCGGACTGCACGCCGCCATGCTCGACCAGTTCGGCGTATTCCTCTTGGCCGGCGGCGGTGGCATCACGGATGCGGGTATCGGCGATCACCCAGAACGGGCCCGGACGTTCGAGTTCCAGCGCGGCGAAGGCGGAGTAGCCGATGCTTTCGTCGCCGAAGCGATGGCCCGAGGCATCGACGATGATGCCGCCCTTTTCGACGACCGTCCATGTCACCAAGGAGCCGTGCGGGTCGGCAAGGCTGGCGTGGGCCTGATAGGCTTTCATGTTGGCCAGGCCGGCACCTAGTGCTTCCCCCCATTCCACGGCCTCGCCTTCGCTGCCCATGCCGCCGCCGTAGGTTGCGCGGGCGATCTCGGGCACGTAGCGGGCCAGAATGGCGGGGTTGGCGGCATAGCCGTTGCAGGCCAGGACGATGTGCCGCGCGCCCACCCGGACGACGTCGCCGTCCGGTGTGGCGTAGGCGAGGCCCGTCAGGCGGCCCTGGTCAGTGAGCAATTGCTCGACCTTGCTGTTCCAGACGATGGGAATGTCGCGCCGCTCGCACTCGACCAGCAGATCGTTCACCAGATCGGCGCCGCGCCGCGAGGGCGGCGCATGCAGACGGTGGACGCGGTGGCCGATGTGCCTGTAGGTCTGTATCAGGGTCAGCCGCACATTGGCGCGGTCCACCAGCCATTCGATCAATTCCGCCGAGGTCCGCGTCAATGCCTCGGTCAGATGCATGGCTTCGTGCTCGCCCGCCACCGAGAGCAGATCCTCCTCGAACATCAGGGGCGTGTCATGGACACCCGCTTCCGCTTGGAAGCGGGTGCCGGCGGCCGGAATGGAGCCGCTGGACAGCACGGTGTTGCCGCAGGCGCGTTCGGCCTTGTCCAGAACGGCCACGTTCGCTTTGGGATTGGCGTCTTGCAGGGCGGCCGCGGCGGTCAGACCGCAGCCGCCCGCTCCGACGATGATGACGTCAAACGTTACGTCGAAGTCCATGGTGACCTTGTCCTGATGACTTACTGGGGCTGTATGCCGGCGGCTTTGACGGCTTCGGCCCAGTTCGCCCTTTCTTTTTCGAGGTCGGCCTCGAAGTCATCCAGCGTCACGGGCATGGGGGTCATGCCGACGGCTTCCAGCCTTTCGATGGCCTCGGGCGACGAGAGCACCGTCTTGATGTCGGCGGCGATCTTCTCCACGATCGGGCGCGGGGTGCCCTTCGGCGCGAAGATGCCGGACCAGGGCGCCGCCGCGAAGCCGGGGAAGCCCTGTTCCGCGATCGTCGGGTAGCCTCGCTTGCCGTAGTCCTGATCGGTCGTGATGGCGATCATCTTGAGCTTGCCGGATTGCAGATGCGGCTCGACCGAAGGCAGGCCGGTAATGCCATAGGGCGTGAATCCCCCGATGACGTCGTTGATGAGAGGGCTGGCGCCCTTGTACTGGACTGCTTCGAAATCGACGCCGGCGCGCTCGCCCAGCAGCTCCATAGTCAGATGCGAAGCGGTGCCGTTGCCGTCCGTACCGTATACACGGTAGTTCTGGTTTTCCTTGGCCAGCTTGAGCAGGTCCTGCAGGTTGTCGGCCGGCAATGAAGGGTTGGCGAAGATGGTGTTCGGGTAGATGACGGCCTTGGCCACGGCTTCGAAATCATTGCCCGGGTCGTAGGGCAGGTTCTTGTACAGGGAACCGGCGATGCTGTGCGAGCCTGTGACGCCCAGTATGAGGGTGTAGCCGTTATTGGCGGCCTTGGCCGCGGCGGCGGCGCCGATGGTGCCGCCCGCGCCGGCGCGGTTTTCGATGACGACGCTCTGGCCCCAGATGCGCGACAGCCCGTCGCCCAGGACGCGGCCGGTGATATCGGTCGGGCCGCCGGGGGCGAAGGGGACGATGAGGGTGACGGGTCGCTCCGGCCAGTTGGCCGCTTCGTCGGCCTTGGCGAACTGCGCCGGCACGGCGGCAAAGGCCAGTACGGATACGGCCGCCGTCAGCACTTTGCGGCGCGGGAACAGGTTCTGTTTCGATTTGCGCATGATTCTTCTCCTTTGAAATATGTAGGGGTTTTTTTTGGGGATTGGGGGTGGATTCAGACCGGGTCGGCTGAATGGGTCCGCAAGCGGCTCACGGCGTTTTCCACGATTTCGGGTTCCATATCGCGCACGATGAAGACCAGCTTGCCGATCAGGCCGGGCGGAGTGCCCGCCACGGGTTGAGGGGGTGAAAACAGGTGGTGGACGGCGTGCACCGCCATGGTCTGTTCTTCGGTTTGGAAGGCGAGCACGCCCTTGAAGCGGAGCAGCTGTCCGGCGAATTCATGCTGTACCTGCTGTACGAAATCCGCCCAGGCCGGCCATGAGACGGGTTCCGGAACGTCGGCCACCACACTGGTGATGCCGTACTTGAACAGATGATGCAGGGGCGAGGGCGCGGCCGTGGATGGCGCCTGCCGCGTGGCCGCGGGCGCGTGCGAGACGGAAGCGATCAGGGCGGCCGCCAGCCCGGCGTCGGGCAGGCGGTTGTCCAGGATGCGGGCGGTGGGATTCCGGCCCGTCAGCCAGGCGGACAGCCGCCCGCCGCGATCCTGAGGCTGCAGATCCAGTTTGGTGAGCACGATGGTATCGGCCATCATCAGCTGCAGTTCGGCTTCACGGTAGGTGTCGATGTCGGTTTCCCCGAAGCCGGCATCCAGCGTGGTGATGATGCCGGCCACGCGGTACTGGCGGCTCAGGCTGTTGTCGCCCAGGATGGAATTGATGATGGGCCCTGGTTCGGCCAGGCCCGACGTTTCGATCAGCACGCGGTCGAACCATGGGATTTCCTTGCGCAAGCGGCGGTAATACAGGGAACCGAGCACGTCCTGTATGGCGCTGCTGGCCAGACAGCACAGGCAGCCGGAATCCAGCAGCTGGATGTCCTGATCGTCGGCGCTGTCCGATACCAAGGCCTGGTCGAGGCCCACGTCGCCGAACTCGTTGATGATCACGGCGCAGCCGGCGAACTCGGGCTGGTGGATCAGCCGTTTCAACAGGCTGGTCTTCCCGCTTCCCAGGAAGCCGGTCAGCAGTGTGATCGGAGTCAGGGTCCCGCTCATGGTCTTTACCGTTCCCGCCGGCCTTACCCGTTCACCGGTTCAGGCAGCCGCAGAAGGTAGTCTTCCACTTCCTTGCACGGAATGACGTCGGCGTACTTGCAGTTCAGATCGAAGAGGCTCATGGCATGGCTGGACTGGAAACGGTCGAACGTGGCCTCTTCGGGAATGATGACCTTGAAGTTGTACGAGTAGGCATCGACCGTGGTGGCGCGCAGGCAGCCCGATGTGGTGCAGCCGACCAGGATCAGAGTGTCCACATCCAGGAAGTTCAGGTGGCTCATGAAGATGGTCCCGAAGAAGCACGATGGCTTCTGCTTGACGATGCGGATGTCCTTGGGGCGCGGGGCCAGTTCGTCGACCGTCTGCGTGGCGTGGGTGTTGGCGAGCACGGTTTTCTCGGCGCCGCGATGGTTCTTGCCCACCTGCACGCCGCTGTCCAGCAGATCGGCGCGCCGGCCGCTTTCGGTGTAGAAGACCGGGATATCGCGCGCGCGGGCCGCCTCGAGCAGGGGCACGATGTGCGCCACCGCCTTCCAGGCTTCTTCGCCGCAGTGGGTGCGGTACTTCTTGAGGCCTTCCAGGATGTCCTCGGGCTGATCGCCGCAGAAGTTGTATTGCACGTCGATGATGAAGAGGGCGGGCCGCTTGCCGAAGCCGCCGCGCTTGCCGTAGCCGGCGGCCTGGTAGACCGCCTTGTCGCGATCGGTCAGGAAGTCGTCCCAGATGCGCGCGCCCTGCGCCGTGGTCTGGTGGGAGGTTTGAGTGGGGTCGGACATGGGATGCTGCTCCTGTGTGGATGTCGGGCGCCCGTTTCCGGGCGCCAACCTGGGGTTCCGCTGTTCAGAGGCGGCGCAGATAGCGGCCGCCGGGCTGCCGGCGCGCGGCTTCGGTGATGCGGCCATCCAGCGCGACGGTGCGCCCGCGCACCAGCGTGCGGACCGGCCAGCCTTTCAGGCTCATGCCTTCGTACGGCGAATAATCGGCGTGGGATTCCTGCCGGGCCGGGTCGACGGTCTTCTGAAGATCGGGGTCGACGATCACCAGGTCGGCGTCGTTGCCCACGGCGATCCGGCCTTTGCCGGGCAGCCCGTAGATGCGCGCCGGCATGCCGCTGGCGGCCCGCATGAGCGTGTCCAGCGGGATCTGGCGTTCGTGCAGGCCTTCGTGCAGCAGGATGGGCAATATCATGCCGGTGCCCGGAAAGCCGTTGCTGGCGGACCAGATGTCCTTGTCCTTGGTGGCGCGCTTGCGCGGCACGTGGTCGGAACCGATGGTGGTAATGGCACCGTCGAGGAGCCCTTCCCACATGGCGTCGATGTCGCGGCGGCTGCGCACGGGCGGATTGACCTTGGCGTAGGTGCCGGCCGGGCTTTCGCGGTCCAGGAAGAGGTAGTGCGGGCAGGTTTCCACGTAGATGGGGGAGCGCCGGCCGTCGCGCCGGTGGCGGCGGACTTCTTCCAGCGCTTCGCGGCTGCTCAGGTGGACGATGTTGACCGCCGTTTGCGTCTTGCCGGCGAAATAGCAGACCCGGTGCACGTTCTCGGCTTCGAGGAAGTCCGGGCTCTGTTCGTCCCAGGCCGCGAGGTCGTCGCGGCCGGCGGCGCGCAAGGGGTCGCGCAGCCAGGGAATGACTTCCACGTTTTCGCAGTGCACGCCCAGAATGGCGCCCGGCACCTGCCGCGTGGCCAGCAGGGCGCCCCACAGCAGGCCATCGTCGATCTCGGTGAACCCCTTGGAGAGCCCGGCCGCGCCCTTGTACATCATATAGAGCTTGTACGAATTCACGCCGAAGCGCCGCGAGATCTCGTCCAGCGTTTCCACGTGCAGGCGGCTGGTCAGGCCGAAATGGAAGGCGAAATCGATGCAGCTCTGGCGCTCGGCCCGTTCCCTGACGGCTTCGAAGCTGTCGCGGATGTCGGCCGAGCGGTGGAAGGAAATGACGGAAGTGGTGCCGCCCAGCGCCGCGTTGCGGGATTCGGTGGCGAAGTCTGTTTCGGGGTCGCCGAAGCCGAAGTGCACATGCGGGTCGATCATGCCCGGCAGCGTCCAGAGGCCCTGGCAGTCGATGACCTCGGCGGCATTCGGCATGTCCTGGCCATGCGCGCCGATGAGCGCGACCCTTCCGTCCGCCAGCCCCAACTGGCCAGGCACCAGGCCCTGGCCTTCCAGGTGGATGAGCGTGTTGGTCAGCAGAGTATCAAGGGGTGTCGTCATGGTCTTCCTTGTTGGCGGGGTGTTGCCCGTTGGGTGTGTCGTGGTCGCGCCGGCCCGGCAGGTAGTCGCCCAGCACGCTGAGCAGGATGCCGCCCTGAAGCAGCAGATCGCGTTCGGCGTGGGTGAGAACCTGGGGTGTGACGGTGAAGCGGATGACGCTGCCGTCGGCCCGCGTGGCGCTTACCGGTACGTCCCGGCCTTGCCGGATGCACTGTGCGGCATCGTGGAAGGTGTAGGTTTCGCTGCCGTCCAGGCCGAGTTCCCGCCAGCCCTCGCCGGCCGCGAAGGCGAACGGAGCCACCCCCATGCCGATAAGGTTGGCCCTGTGGATGCGTTCGAAAGATTCGGCGATGACGGCGCGCACGCCCAGCAGGGCCGTACCCTTCGCGGCCCAGTCGCGGCTGCTGCCGGTTCCGTATTCCTTGCCGGCCAGTATGACGGTGCCGGTGCCCTCGGCCAGATATCGGCGGCTGGCGTCGTAGGCCGACATGATCGCGCCGCCGGGAAAGTGGCGTGTCCAGCCGCCTTCGGTGCCCTGAGCCAGCAGGTTGCGGATGCGGATGTTGGCGAAGGTGGCGCGCGTCATGACTTCGAAGTTGCAGCGGCGCGCCACATAGGTGTTGAAGTCCGCTTGCGGGACGCCCATGTCCAGCAGATACTGGCCGGCGGGCGCCTCGACCGGGATTTCGCCGCTGGGCGAAATGTGATCCGTGGTCAGCGAGTCTCCGAACCGGCCCAGCACCCGGGCGTCGCGCAGCAATGCGTCGAAGCTTTCCGGCGTGGGCGGCGGCGTGTCGAAGAACGGCGGGGCGACCAGATAGGTGGATTCCGGATCCCAGGGCCAGTATGGCCCCTGGCCGGATTCCAGAGCCTGCCACTGAGCGGCGCCTTCGGGGGCGCGGCCCCATGCTTCGCGGAAGCGTTCGGGAGACAGCGTGCGTGACATCAGTTGCCGGACTTCCTTGGAGTCGGGCCAGAGTTCGCGCAGCCAGACCGGCTCGCCCCGCGTGTCGGTGGCGATGGGTTCGTTCTTGAAATCGATGTCGATGCGGCCGGCCAGCGCATAGGCCATGACCATGGCCGGAGAGCCGATGTAGTTGGCGCGCGCCAGCTTGTGGATGCGACCCTCGAAATTCCGGTTGCCCGACAGTACGGTGCACAGTACCCAGTCATTCTCGTTCGCTTCCGCGGTGATTTCAGGGGACAGCGGGCCGGATTTGCCGCCGCAAGTGGTACAGCCGTAGCCGATGACGTGAAAGCCCATCGCTTCCAGGTCGTCGAGCAGGCCGGCGGCCTGCAGATAGGCGGTGACGGCGCGCGAACCCGGCGCCAGAGAGCGCTTGACCCATTCGGGCGGTGCGATGCCACGCTGGCGCGCACGCCGTGCGATCAGGCCGGCGGCCATCATCACCGAGGGATTGGAGGTATTGGTGCACGACGTGATTGCGGCAACGATGATGCGGCCGTGGCCCAGGCCATGGGAAGAGGCAGCGGGTTCGGCGCCGGCCGGGATGCCGAACCCGCCGGATGCGGGCGGCGCGTGGAGGCGTTCACGGAAGTCGCGCCCGACTGTGGGGAGGGGCAGCCTGTCCTGGGGCCGGCGGGGGCCGCTCATGCAGGGCTGCGCTTCGCCCAGATCGATGGTGATGACGCGGTGGTAGCGCGGCACGGCGCAGTCGCCGCCCGCCCAAAGATGGTTGGTCTTGCAATACGCTTCGATGAGGTCGATCTGTTCCTCGGAGCGGCCGGTCAGGCGCAGGTAATCCAATGTGCGGCCGTCCACCGGGAAGAAGCCGCAGGTGGCGCCGTATTCGGGCGCCATGTTGGCGATGGTGGCGCGTTCCGCCACCGACAGGCCGCGCGCGGCCTCGCCGAAATATTCCACCGCGCACCCTGACACGCCTTCTTCGCGCAGACGCTGGGTGACCAGCAGGGCGGCGTCGGTGGTGGTGGCCAGCGGCGGGATGCTGCCGGTGAGGCACACCCCCACGACTTCAGGCACCGGGAAACTGTAGGCGCGGCCCAGCAGGGCGGACTCGGCATCGATGCCGCCCACGCCCCAGCCCAGTACCCCCAGCCCGTTGACCATGGGCGTGTGCGAATCGCCGCCGATGACGAAATCCGGATAGGCCCAGGGCTCGCCGTGGCGGGAGTCCAGGTTGACCACGGTCGCCAGATGTTCCAGGTTCACCTGATGGATGATGCCGGTGCCCGGCGGGAATACATTGAGGCCGCCGAAGGCCTGCTGCGCCCATTTGAGGAAGCGGTAGCGTTCGGCGTTGCGCTTGAATTCGGCGTCGAGATTGCGGCGCACGGCGTCGGGCCGGCCCCAGGCGTCGACCTGCAGGGAGTGGTCGACGATGAGGTCCACAGGCACCTGTGTGTCGACCTGGCCCGGATCGCCGCCGCGCCGGCGTACCGCATCGCGCAGGGCGGCCAGATCCTGCAGCACGGGCAGGCCGCTGGAGTCGGGCAGGATCACCCGTTCCACATGCAGCGACAGCTGCGCGGCGATGTTGTCCCGCCAGTGCACAAGGGCGGCGATTTCATCGTCCGCGACATTGCGGCCGAGCGCCTGATGCCGCTGTACGTTTTCCAGCAGGATGCGCGTGACATAGGGGAGCCGCGTGATATCCCCACGGTGCCTGGCAGCCGTGCTTTCAAGGTCGATATAGCGTGCGGACACGCCATTCCAATGTAATGTTTTCTTCATGCCCGTCATTCGTGTTTAGCCGAAATAGCATAGGTTGAAGAACTTATACTGTCAACAGTATTGCATGTTAATGAGTAATTGTCGGGATAACCATTAAAGTGAAGGAGGGTTTTTTGATTTATTTAGCAAAAGAGTTGACACTTATGGGTGTCCAACTCATAATTTTGATACTTCACCATTTCGCATTGGCAGCCTCGCGCTGCCGTTTTGCAGGCTTGTCGCCTGGCGGTTCACGACAACCGAGGGCGACGTCCCGCAGCTTAGGAGCACCGTAGACCATGAGCACCGCCGCCCGGAAATTCCGCCATCTCCTCAACAACAGCGATTTCATCGTTTCGCCAGGTGTCTACGATGGCTACAGTCTGCGTCTGGTGCAGGCTGCGGGGTTCCAGACGGCGTGCACCAGTGGGGCGGCGTTTTCCAATGCCTTGCTCAGCGTGCCCGACATCGGCGTCATGGGCCTCATGGAAAACGTGAACCATTGCCGCATGCTGGCCCGTTCCGTCGATATTCCGCTGACGGCGGATGCCGACACCGGCTACGGCAATCCCATGAACGTCTACCACACCATTCAGATGTTCGAGGAAGCCGGCATCGCGGGGGTGAACATCGAAGACCAGGTCAGCCCCAAGCGTTGTGGCCACATGCCGGGCAAGACGGTGGTGTCCATCGAGGAAATGGTCAAGAAGATCGAAGCGGCATGCGAGGCGCGCCGCGACGATGCCTTCGTGATCGTCGCGCGTACCGATGCGCTGGCCGTCGAGGGGATCGAAGGGACGCTGCGCCGCGTCAAGGCCTATGTCGAGGCGGGCGCCGACGTCATCTTCCCCGATGCGGTCAAGACGCCCGACGATGTCGCACGCATCGTCGATACGGCGGGCGTGCCGGTTTCCATCAACATGGGTTTCGGCATCCGCAGCCGTCCGACCACACCCTTGATTCCCCTGGCGGAACTGAAGCGCCTGGGCGTCAAGCGGATCAGCCTGCCGCGCATGCTTCCGGCCGCGGCCATACATGGCATGCGCGCGGCTCTTGAAACCATGAAGGAGGTGATCGCCACCGGGCAGCCGGTCGACCGTCCCGATCAGGCCGTGGGCATCGAAGACATCATGGAACTGATGGGCTACGACCAGATGCGCGCACTCGAAAAGAAGCTGCTGACTCTGGAAGACTGAGGCCGGGCGCTTCATACGGCTTCTTGCCGTGCCTTGACCTTCCTATCGTGGAAAGGTTTATCCTGCGCATATCGAACTGACTACCGCAGGAGCCGCCGTGAGCGCCAATCAATCAACCCAGCCGGCAAATACCGTCGCCATCACGCTTCCCATCGAGGGCATGAGCTGCGCGTCCTGCGTGGGCCGTGTGGAAGCGGCGCTGCGCAAGGTGGAAGGGGTGCGGGATGTGGCCGTCAACCTCGCCACCGAGCGCGCGGATGTTCAGGCGGGGCCCGGCGTCGACAGGCAGGCGCTCGTACAGGCCATCGAGAACGCCGGCTACGATGTGCCGGCGGCCGCCGTGGAACTGGCGATCGGGGGCATGAGCTGCGCATCGTGCGTGGGTCGTGTGGAAGCGGCGCTGCGCAAGGTGGAGGGGGTGCGGGATGTGGCCGTCAATCTGGCCACCGAGCGGGCCACGGTGCGGGGGACGGCGGATGCGGCGGCGCTGGCTGCAGCGGTGGAAGCGGCCGGCTATGATGCCCGCCCCGTCGATAGGGCGGCCGGCCCGGATACCGACGAGGCCTCCGCCAAGAAGGATGCTGAACGCCGGGAACTGAAGCGCGATTTCCTGCTTGCGACGGCGCTGGCGCTGCCGGTCTTCATCCTGGAAATGGGTTCGCACCTGGTGCCGGGTGTGCATGATCTCATCGCACGCACCCTGGGCATGCAGGCCAACTGGTATGTGCAGTTCGTCCTGACCACGCTCGCGCTGCTGATTCCCGGGCGGCGTTTCTACCAGAAGGGCATTCCCGCGCTGCTGCGCATGGCGCCCGACATGAATTCCCTGGTGGCGGTCGGCACGCTCGCGGCCTACGGCTATTCCGTGGTGGCGACTTTTGCGCCGGGGCTGCTGCCGGCGGGGACGGTGAACGTCTATTACGAAGCGGCGGCGGTGATCGTCGCATTGATCCTGCTCGGCCGTTTTCTCGAAGCCCGCGCCAAAGGGCGCACTTCGGCGGCCATCCAGCGCCTGGTCGGCCTGCAGGCCAAGACGGCCCGGGTGCGGCGCGATGGCGCCAGCCGCGAACTGCCCATCGCTCAGGTCGTGCCCGGGGATCTCATCGATGTGCGCCCGGGCGAGCGGGTGCCGGTCGACGGCGAGGTGGTCGAAGGGCAGAGCTATGTCGACGAGTCGATGATTTCGGGCGAGCCGGTGCCGGTCGAGAAGACCGCGGGCAGCCCGGTCGTGGGCGGCACGGTCAATCAGACCGGCGCGTTCGCCTTCCGGGCCACGGCGGTCGGCGGCCAGACGGTGCTGGCGCAGATCATACGCATGGTGGAGCAGGCGCAGGGTTCCAAGCTGCCGATACAGGCCATGGTCGACAAGGTGACCATGTGGTTCGTGCCGGCGGTGATGGCGGCGGCGCTGCTCACTTTCCTGGTGTGGGTGGCGCTGGGACCGGAACCGGCGCTGACCTATGCCCTGGTCAATGCGGTGGCGGTACTCATCATCGCCTGCCCCTGCGCCATGGGGCTGGCCACACCCACGTCCATTATGGTGGGTACGGGCCGTGGCGCTGAGATGGGCGTGCTGTTCCGCAAGGGCGATGCCCTGCAGCGCTTGCGCGATGCCCGTGTGGTCGCGGTTGACAAGACGGGCACACTGACGGAAGGCCGCCCTGCCCTGACCGATCTGGAAGTGGTCGAGGGCTTCGAGCGCGCCGAAGTGCTGGCGCGGGTTGCGGCGGTCGAGGCGCGGTCCGAGCACCCCATTGCGCGCGCCATCGTGCAGGCGGCCGAACACGAGGGCCTGGCCGTGCCGGCCGTCATCGGTTTCGAATCCGTGACGGGCTTCGGCGTGCGCGCCGAGGCGCAGGGCCAGCGCATCGAGATCGGCGCGGATCGCTATATGCGCGAGCTGGGGCTGGATGTGACGGTATTCGCGGCGACGGCGGAGCGTCTGGGCAATGAGGGCAAGTCGCCGCTGTATGCGGCGATCGGCGGCCGGCTGGCAGCCATCGTGGCGGTGGCCGACCCGATCAAGGACAGCACGCCGGCGGCGATCGCGGCTCTGCACGGCCTGGGGCTGAAAGTGGCGATGATCACCGGGGACAACGCGCGCACCGCGCAGGCGATCGCCCGGCGCCTGGACATCGACGAAGTCGTGGCGGAAGTGCTGCCCGACGGCAAGGTCGATGCGGTGCGCCGTCTGCGCGCCGAGCATGGCATCATCGCCTTCGTGGGCGACGGCATCAACGATGCCCCGGCATTGGCGGAAGCCGACGTGGGGCTGGCCATCGGCACGGGGACGGACATCGCCATCGAGGCGGCCGATGTCGTGCTGATGTCCGGCAGTCTGCAGGGCGTGCCCAATGCCATTGCGCTGTCGCGCGAGACGATCGGCAACATCCGGCAGAATCTGTTCTGGGCCTTTGTCTACAACACGGCGTTGATACCGGTGGCCGCGGGCGCCCTGTATCCGGTCTGGGGGGTGCTGCTGTCGCCCATTTTCGCGGCCGGCGCCATGGCTTTGTCCAGCGTGTTCGTTCTGGGCAACGCGCTGCGCCTGCGCGGCTTCCAGCCGCCGCAGCCGGTGGCATAGCCGCGGCATGTAGTCAGGGACACAGGAAGGGAAACAGCATGAATATCGGTGAAGCCGCCAAGGCCTCGGGCGTATCCGCCAAGATGATCCGCTACTACGAAGATATCGGGCTGGTGCCGCCGGCGGCGCGTGCCTCGTCCGGCTACAGGGTCTATTCCGACAATGATGTGCATCGTCTGAATTTTGTCCGCCGCGCGCGGGACCTGGGCTTTTCCGTCAAGGAGATCGGCGATCTGCTCAGCCTGTGGAGCGACCGGTCGCGGCATAGCGCCGATGTGAAACGCATTGCCAGCGCGCATATCGCCGATCTTCGCCAGAAGATCGACGAGCTTCGCAGGATGTCGGACAGCCTGCAGACGCTGGTGGACTGCTGCGCGGGGGACGACCGGCCCGACTGCCCGATACTGGCCGAGCTGGAGCAGGCCGGCCGCCCGTGAGCGGCACGTCGCCTTATGCCGCCTTGGGCGGAAAACCGGCGTCGAGCAATGCCGCTTCGATCTGTTCCCGGCTGGCGCTGGTGTTCACTTCCAGCTTGCGGGTGGGCGGGTCGGCATTGATTTGCGCCTGGGGGTCGACCGACTGGATGGCCTTGGTCACGCCGCGGACACAGCCGCCGCAAGTCATGTTTTCGATGTGGAATTGCATGTTGGAAGACTCCATGCTGATTGAACGGATACTGGGTATTGCCGCAGCATAAGGCTTCCAACAATGGGAAGGTCAATAACCCCGGCCGATGGCCCGGCCTGTCATCATTGCTGCGGCTGCGGCGCCAATCGCCCCAGGCGCGCCAGCAGGGCGGTGACCAGTATCGCAAAAGCCAGCCGGGTCCACAGGATGGCGGACAGGTCGGCGCCCATCAGCAGGATGAGCAGCGTATCTTCGATGACGCTGTGGCACAGCCCCAGAAAGGCCATGGTCAGGAAGATGTCGCGGCGCGACATCTGGCCCATCCTGGCTTCGCGGATGAGCAGGCCGGCGCCGATGCTCAGCCCGAGCGTGAAGCCGATGATGGTGACATTGCTGGCTTCGCGGCCAATGCCGATGACTTTCAGCAGCGGCGCCAGCATGGCATGCATGAGCCGTTCCACGCCCAGCGCCTTGAGGATGCGAAGCAGGGCCATGAGCACCACGATGATGACGAAGATCATCGCCAGCGCCCGCAGCTGGGCCAGGGCCCAGGCCGGCAGCGAGGTATCGGAGGCTTCGGGCTGCCAGAGCATGACGGCGGGCTCCCCCAGCGCGCCCGTGGCGGAATAGTAGGCATTCAGCAGCGCGCCCAGCACGATCGCACCGCCCACGCGGACCAGCAAGGTGGCGGGCCACGATACCCCGGTCGCCTTGGCGACGGCGCCTTCCACGGGAAGCGAGTGGGCGATCAGGATCAGGGTGCCCAGCACGCTGACCTGCGCGACGGTGAGCGGTACGCCCGCGCTGATGTCGGCGAAGATGGCGAGGCCGGTGTAGATGTTGGTCAGCATGGCCGCCGCCCATACGATGCCGACCTCGGCCGGCAGCCCGACCACCTGCATCACCGGCCCGAGCAGGCCGGCCAGCAGGTGGGTGCCTCCCATCATGTCGAGCGCCTTCACCAGAATCAGCGCCGGCACCATGAGGCGGATCAGGACCAGGTAGGAGGAAAAGGCGTCATGAAGAAGCCGCTTCACGGCAGCGGCCAATGCGGCGAACCGGGACATGGATGTGTGGCGGGCAGGCGGGTCGATGGCAGCCCGGCGTTGCTGCGGTCGGGCTGGCGGCATGATGAGGGTAAACCCGCATCATTCAGGTGGGAGTATAGCTGCGATCGCCAAAAATTGCGGAGCCGATGCGCACCTCGGTGGAGCCTTCCTCGATGGCCAGGTCGTAGTCGCCGCTCATGCCCATGGAAAGGCGCTCCAGCTCGATGCCGCCGATGTGCCGTTCCCGCAGGCTGTCGCGCAGTTCGCGCAGGCGGCGGAAACAGGCGCGCACCGCCTGCCGGTCGGGGTCGTTGGCGGCCAGGGTCATGAGGCCCCGCACCCGCAGGCGAGGGGTTTCGCGCGCCAGGAAGAGCAGGAAATCATGCAGTTCGGCGGGATCCAGGCCGAACTTGCCGGGTTCGTCGGCGGTCTTGACCTGGACGAGGGCGGTCAGGCTGCGTCCCTCCGCCTGCAGCCGCCGTTCCAGCGCCAGGGCCAGCTCGGGCCGGTCGAGCGACTGGATCTCATCCGCGTGGCGCGCAACATCCTTGGCCTTGTTGGTTTGCAGATGGCCGATCATGACCCATTGCACACCGGTGCCGGCCAGTGCCCCGGCCTTGTCGCGGATTTCCTGTGCCTTGTTTTCGCCGAAGCGTGTCATGCCGGCCGCCGCCGCTTCGAGGATGGCATCCACGCCGAACGTCTTGCTGACCGGCAGCAGGCCGACACTGCCGGCGGGGCGCCCGGCGGCCAGGGTCAGGGCATCGATGCGTTGGCGCAGCCGTGCAATGCGTGCCGCAATAGTGGAAGTGTCGTTCATGGCTCGGCGTGCGGGTTCAGGTGCGCAGAGCCTCGCGCAGCCCGGCGACGAGTTCGTAGGAACGCAGGCGGGCGCCGTGGTCGTACATATTGCAGGTGATGATGAGCTCGTCGGCCTGGGTTCGCGCGAGGAACTGCCGCATTGTATGAGTGACGGTTTCGGGTGTGCCGATGGCCGCGCATGACAGTACGTTGTCGAGCAGGGCGCGCTCGTGCGGGGCCAGCGTCGAGGTGTAGCCGTGCACCGGCGGCGGCAGCTGGATGGGCCGGCCGTTGCGCAGGCTCACGAAGGATTGCTGCCATGACGAGGCAAGATAATGCGCTTCGTCTTCATCGTCCGCCGCGAACACGTTGTAGCCCAGCATCACGTATGGCTTGTCGAGATGGGCCGAAGGCCGGAAGCTCTCGCGGTAGATTTCGATGGCCTGCATCATCATCTGCGGCGCGAAATGCGAGGCGAACGAATAGGGCAGGCCCAGGTAGGCGGCCAGTTGCGCGCCGAACAGGCTGGAACCGAGTATCCAGAACTCCACCGACAGCCCTTTGCCCGGGACGGCGGTCACCGGCAGCCGGGAATCGGCCGAAAAATATTCCATCAGTTCCAGGACGTCCTGTGGAAAAGCCTCGGGGTCGGTGTCCAGGTGGCGCCTCAGGGCGCGGGCCACTACCTGGTCGGACCCCGGCGCGCGTCCCAGCCCGAGGTCGATGCGCCCCGGGTACAGGGAAGCAAGCGTGCCGAACTGTTCGGCAATGATCAAGGGGGAGTGGTTCGGCAGCATGATCCCGCCGGCCCCGACGCGGATGGTGGATGTGCCGCCCGCTATGTGGCCGATGAGCACGGACGTGGCCGCGCTGGCGATGCCCGGCATACCGTGATGCTCGGCCAGCCAATAGCGGTGGAACCCCAGCGACTCCGCATGGCAGGCGAGATCGAGGCTGTTGCGGAAGGACGCGGCCGCGTCCCCGCCTTGGGCGATGGGGGCCAGATCGAGTACGGAAAGCGTTGTCATGCACCGGATGATACAACGTTGACCACGCGCCCGCGCACCGCCTGTTGTCTAGGGCCTGTTCACACTAACGATGATGGCCATTGCGGCCACCCCCGATGATGAAAGAGACTTGAGGGTGGAAGGAGGCCGGCCGCGGCGCGTGCCGGTTTCATGCCGGCCACCGCTGCGGGCCGCCGACTCGCGCGCCCACCACCATTTCGGTGACCCAGCCGACCAGTATCGATGTGTACGCCTGCTGCGCGGCTTTGTCCGTCAGGCCGTGGTCGGCGCCGTCGATCACCCGGTGGGTCAGGGAGTGCGAATTCTGGAAGGCCGCCCGATAACTCATGATGGTGGTGTGGGGCACCAGATGATCGTGCTCCGATTCCACGATGAGCACGTCGCCGTGGAATTGCATGCAGGCCATCAGCGCGCGGTTCTCGGTGGCGGGCACCATGCCGCTGCGATACTGGGCGAGGTCCTCGCGGTCCAGCTTGCGTTTCGGCGTGTTCCATTGTTCGTCGCGGTAGAGCGAGGGAACCCGCAGGGACAGCCAGCGCACGGGGCGCAAGGTGGTGAGTATGGTCGAAAGATAGGCGCCGTAGCTCGTGCCCACGACGGCGATGGCGTGGGTGTCAATGGCGGGGTGGCGGTGCAGGCAGTCGAAGGCTGACAGAAGATCGCGCAGATTCTCTTCGCGCGTCACCGTCTGCTGGCGCGGGGAGTTCTTGATGTGTCCCCGGAGGTCGAAGGTGAGGCAGACGCAGCCCAGCCCGGCGATGCCCCGGGCCCGGTCCAGGTCGCGTTCCTGGCTGCCGCCCCAGCCGTGCACGAACAGTACGCCCGGTACCTTGTTCCGGGGGGCGAGAAAGGTACCGGCCATCGCTTCTTCATCGACGAAGATTTCCACTGCATTGCTACTTGTTCCCATAGGCTTCCACCATGACATACTTGCGGAGCAGGCCAAGTTCCGGGTCCCGGCCCGCATAGGTTTCGACGGCGTGGGCGGGCGCTGTTTCGGCGTCGCCGAAGATTTCCATCGTTTCGGCCCACAGGCAGCGGCAGGAAGGGTCCGCCCGCAGCACTTCGAGCGCGGCGATCTCGGCGCGGCTGGCGCCGCCGATGCGCCATGATTGTTCCAGCACACCCATCGCCGCGCGTCCGCGGGTGTCGACGCCCCCGGCCACATCGTAGTTGCGGCGCGATGCGAAGAAACCCGGATAACAGGCGTCGGCGGCCTGATCGTAGCGCTTCGCCAGGCCGATGGCCTGGCGCAGAAGATCGCTGAGCGGCAGGCCGCGCAGCGCATCATAGTCGCCGCGACAGAACTGCAAGCGCGAACCGCCGTAGACCAGTTCCCCGCGATTGTCGCGGGTGAGGCGCTGCGTGCCGATATAGCTGGCCATGATGCCGGGCAGGCGCACCTGGCCCACGCTGTAGGTGGTGACATTTTCGAGATGGGCTTCCAGCACGACGCCGCATTCGCCCAGCATGACCGGATCGAGTCCTTCCAGCGCCGCTTCCAGTTCCTTGTCTTCCGTCACGAGTTTCTGGCCCCGTCCGGCGGTCGCATGCACCGGTTTCAGCCGCAGCGGGCCATCCGTCAGAAGCCGTCCGGCGGCTTCGTGCAGATCGGTGAGTGAAAATGCGGTATAGCCGGCCAGGGTGGCGCCCGCCACCCGCCTGCTGAAGTCGTCGGACCAGCCCACGGGGCGCCCGGCGTGCGTGCCGACCAGGCCGTGCGTGATGGCCTTGGTGGGCATGAACGCATGGTTGGCGTAGCCGCCGAAAATGTCTTGCTCAGTGAGTATGCCCAGCCTGTCCCGCTGCGCAGGTGTCAGCAGCGTGTCTGAAGGCACGAAGTAGCAACGTTTGCCCGCGTGGCGTGTCTCGTCGAAGAAGCCGTCGTAGGGGACGTCCAGGAGATCCGCGATGCGCATGGCGATGTCGCGATGAATGACCGCTTCGTGATCCGGTACTGCCTTGTGAGGGGAGTACAGGACCACCGCGTCGTGTTTCGGCGTCGGCGATCCGGGGCTCATCTAGCGGATATCCTGTGGTGGTTCGGGGATTTTGTTCTGGGTGCCGGGCTTGGGCGGGTTGCCGCGCGTGGTGAATGGAGTCTTGTCCGGTCTGTTGTCGTTGGCCATGATGTTGCTCCTGTCGACCGGGCGGCGGCCGGCATTGCCATCCGCCGCCAGGCTTGCTTCTGTCCGGGCGGCTCCGGCCCGCCGCCGGCGCGCGGGCCGGGTGGCGGGGCCGAAGCGGCGCATTGCATCAACGCTGGGTGCGCACCTCCGGCAGGGCCTTGAGCTGTTCCTTGCTGTAGCCCGAAAGCAGGATGCGGTCTTCACTGCGCTCGAAGCGGTCGAAGGGCACGGCGACATTCTTTTCACCCATGCCGAGGAAGCCGCCCGCTCCGATCAGCAGGAACATCGTGCGGCCGTCCGAGGCGAGCACGACGTCATTGACGTCGCCGACCTTTTCATCATTTTCATTGAATACCGATTTTCCAATGATGTCATTCTTGGCGCTCCAGCCGGTAATGGCTTCCGTCGATGCGGCCGAGTCGCTCTGCATGTCGGCGCCCGGGGCGGGGGCGGTCGTGCCCGGAACCGTGCCTGCGTCGCCAGCACCCGGCACCGGCGGGACGGTGCCGGGAGCCGGCGCGGTGGTGCCGGCGTCCGGAGCGGTAGTCCCGGCATCCGGAGAGGCCGGCGCCTGGTTGGTGGTCATGGCGCCGCCGTCCCCGGACCGGTTGTTGCCATCGCCGGGGGCAGTGGTCGTCTGTGCGTAAGCGCCGCCGAAGATCAGCGGCAGACTGACGGTGAGTGCGGTGGTGAGGGTCTTCATGGTCATCATGTACCTCCTTGTGAAAGACACCTTCGCTGAGCAAATGCTGTGCCGCGGTGGTCCTAGGGCCTGTTGACGCTAAAAGGAGGCTCGCATGAGTACGCAAACGTGTGGATGGCAAGGCGCGAAGCGCAGTCGTGGCGGCCCCCCGGCGAGCATTCGCAACGCAGCCAGGCGCGCGTTTGCGTACTCACCCTGCGGGCTGGCTGGATATCGGGCGCCATGCGTCGTTGCGCAGGCCTTGCAGGGAGCGGCCATGCGGCGCCCTGCACGCCTGGCCAGCCACCCGATATCCAGCCAGTGCAAGCCTCCTTTTAGCGTCAACAGGCCCTCGCCGCCCGGGTATGAAGGTTGCTGAGCCTGTGCCGCAACGATCCGCTTATCGAACGTCAACAGGAGCTATGTATGAAAACAGGGAAACGAATTGCGGCGGGCGCCTTGACGGTGGCTTTGCTGGTGAGCCTTACAGCATGTGGCGGCATGTCGCGCCAGGGGCGGAACACTGCGATCGGCGCTGGCGCCGGCGCGGTGGGTGGTGCCGTTCTGACCGGCGGCAGCACGGCCGGCACACTGGGCGGGGCCGCCATCGGGGGCATCGTCGGTCACGAAGCCAGCAAATGATCCACACATTGAGCGCGGGATCCGAGCGCGCGCCCACGCGCAAGCCTGTCTACCTCGGCGCATGCAGGCGCCTCGGATTCGCCAGGCATGAAACAGTGCGCAGGCACTGTTCCATGTCCGGGCTTGTCTACCTCGGCGCATGCAGGCGCCTCGGATTCGCCAGGCGTGGAACAGTGCGCAGGCACTGTTCCATGTCCGGGCTCATTCTTCAGGATGAGGCTGGGTCGGGGGCCGGTTGCCGCGTTTCATAAGACGAACAAACGAAGGAGTGCCAATGCTTTACACAATCGCCATCATCCTTGTCATCCTGTGGCTGCTGGGACTGGTGTCCTCCTATACGATCGGGGGCTTCATCCATATCCTGCTCGTGGTGGCCATCATTGTTCTCCTGATACGCGTGATCAGCGGCCGAGCGCCCTGACCGCGGTCCCCGGCGCAGGCGTGCCGTTCTTCGAGGCGAGGCGCCGGGCCGGCATGCCGGCGCCGCCAACACGGGCGCCCGCATCGCGGGGTGTGTGATTCCGGGCACATGACGGTGCCCGCGCAGCGTCGTGTGCGGATGCGGCCGGGGGGCGGGCCGCCCCCCGGCAAATGATGCGTGGCGCTCCGGGCCAGCGTATGATTCCCGTATTTTTCGATGCTGTGAACTCAGGGGATTCTTCAGCGCCATGTGGGAAACCATGAACAACATCTGGGCCGCGCATCCGGCTGTCGAGGCCTTCATTCTCAATTTTCTGGGCGCCATCACCATCCTGGTGGTTGGCTGGGCCGTTTCCGGCCTCCTGGGGCGCAGCATCCGCCGCATCGCTACGCGGACCTTGCTGCATGTCGACGCCACCATCGTGCCCATGCTGCAGATCACGGTCGTATGGTCGATACGTATCTTCGTGATCATTGCGGTGCTGGCCCGTTTCGGTGTACAGACGGCCAGTCTGATCGCCGCCTTGAGCGCGGCGGGCCTGGCCATCGGTCTGGCGCTACAGGGAACGCTGCAGAACATAGCGGCGGGCATCATGCTGCTGGTGCTGCGCCCGCTGCGTGGCGGCGAGTATGTGTCGATCGTGGGCAGGGCGGACGGCACCGTCGAGGAAATCGGGCTCTTCATGTCCCGGCTGCGCCAGGCGGACGGCGTCGTGGTCAACATCCCCAACAATCTGATCTGGGGCAATACCATCGTCAACTACAGCCGCAACGCCACGCGCCGCATGGACGTGGTGGTGCAGGTGCGGCATAACGGCGATCTGGAAGTGGCCATGGACGCATTGCGCAAGATGGTGGCGGAGCACCCCCAGGTGCTTCGCGAACCGGCGCCGCAAGTCATGGTAACGGCCTATATGGAGGGTTACAGTGCTGTTACAATTCGGGTCTGGGCCAGGGTCGAAGATTATTCAGACCTCAATTTCGCACTCTATCGCAAGGCGGTATTGACCTTGCGGCAAATTGGCCTGTAGATTTTGATGCAGCTGCGCGACGTGTGAGGCGTAATGGGCCGATCAGCGAAGCCGGCGGGCACTCTCTTAAAATCCCAGGGGAAAATCATGATGAAAGCAAATGGTGACAAGAGTCTCAAGCGCCTGGCGGCCGGGATCCTGACGGCGGCATCGATGCTGGCCGCTCCGGCGGCGCTGGCGGCCTATCCCGACAAACCCATCCGCCTGATCGTCGGGTTTTCCGCGGGCGGCACGACCGATGTGGTGGCCCGGGTCGTCGGCAAGGAAGTGGGCGAGGCGCTGGGCCAGCCGGTCGTCGTCGAGAACCGCCCGGGCGCCGGCAGCAACATCGCCGCCGAAGCCGTGGCGCGCGCCGCGCCCGACGGCTACACCCTGCTCATGGTCGCGGTAACCAGCGCCATCAACCATACCCTTTACAAGAACCTGAAGTTCAACCTGGTCGAAGACTTCGAACCGGTGGCGCTCGCCGTGCGCGTGCCGAACGTGCTGGTGGTGCATCCCGACGTCAAGGCCAATTCCGTACAGGAACTGGTGGATCTCCTGAAGGCTAATCCGGGCAAGGTCAACTTCGCTTCATCGGGCAGCGGCACATCCATCCACATGGCCGGCGAACTGTTCAAGCTGCGGGCCGGGGTGGACGTCACCCACATTCCCTACAAGGGCAGTGCCAATGCGGTGACCGACCTCATGGGCGGGCAGGTCCAGTACATGTTCGACAACATGCCTTCGGCCTGGCCGCATGTCGAGTCCGGCAAGTTGCGGGCGCTGGCCGTCACGACGGCCGACCGTTCCAAGACCGCGCCGGATCTGCCCACCATGCAGGAATCCGGTTTTGCCGATTTCGACGTGTCCTCGTGGTTCGGGGTGATCGCGCCCAAGGGTACGCCGGCCGACGTCGTCGAAACACTCAACAAGGCGATTCGCGATGCCCTGGCCAAGGCCGACGTCCGTGAACGCCTCGAAGGCCTGGGAGCGGTGCCGGCCGACACCACACCGCAGGAATTCGCCCAGTTCATCAAGACCGAAGTGGATACCTGGGGCCCGGTGGTCGAGGCATCGGGGGCGCAGGTCGATTGACCACGCGCAGGCGGCCCCGGCGTTATTTTCCGGCGCGCTCCGGCGGCCGGGGCGCCGGCCCCGCGCAAGGGCCATCGGCCGGGGTGTCGCCCCAGCCGGCGCCGCGCGGGGGATTCCCCGCATAGGCGATGCGCGCCGCCTTGATCATTGCCGTACAGACGCCGCGCAGCATGTCGACTTCATCATTGCTGAGCGCATTGCGCGCAAACAGATGCCGCATGCGCGGCACCAGTTTCTTCGGGTGGGCGGGGTCCAGGAACTTCACGGCCACCATGGCCTCTTCCCAGTGTTCCAGCAGCGCGTGAACCCGCGCGCCGCTCGCCGGCTCCGCCCCGGGGTCGGCCTTGCCCAGGGTGGCCGGCAGGGTGACGCCCGTTTCCGCCAGCAGGGCATAGCGCAATTCCCAGGCCGCCAGCTGCAGGGCCTGGGCGACGTTCAGCGAGCTGTATTCAGGGTTGGCCGGGATATGGCAGACCCGCTGGCACAGGCCGATGTCGTCATTGGTCAGCCCTGAGCGCTCGGTTCCCAGCACGATCGCCACGCTGCCCGCCGACACCTCGTTCAGGTGGCGCCGGGCCAGGTCGGCCGCCACCCGGATGTCGCAGGGCGGGGGCCCCAGAAAACGCGGGCGCGCCGTCAGCGCGAACGCCAGGGTAACGGGTGCCAGGGCATCGGCCAGTGTCGGCACGATGCACGCATTTTCCAGTACATCGGTGGCGCCGCTGGCCAGCGCAATGGCCTCGGGCCGCCGCGCCATGTCGTCGAGCTGGGGGGCGACCAGGCACAGATCGCCGAAACCCATGGTCTTGATGGCGCGGGCGGCCGCACCGACGTTGCCGGGATGCGAGGGCTGAACCATAATGAAGCGGATGCGCCGGAAGGTCGGGCCCTGATCGGACCGGGGCAGGGAAGTCATCTAAAATATGCGGTTTGCGCTCTGAAAAAAACGGATATCTATGCACCCGATGCTCAACACCGCCATCAAGGCGGCTCGCCGTGCCGGCACTCTCATCAATCGGGCCAGCCTCGACCTGGAACGCCTGCAGGTGGCACGCAAAGGGCCCAAGGATTATGTCACGGAAGTGGATCACGCCGCTGAAGAAGCCATCATCGACGTCCTGCGTACGGCTTATCCCACGCATGCCTTTCTGGGCGAGGAATCGGGCAGCGTCCCCGGGACCGATGGCTCCGAAGGCGATGCCCCCGAATTCCAGTGGATCATAGATCCCATCGATGGCACGACCAATTTCATCCATGGCCTGCCTCTGTTCGCCGTTTCCATTGCACTGAAGCACCGCGGCCAGATCACGCAGGCCGTGGTGTACGACCCGTCCCGCAACGAGCTGTTCACCGCCAGCCGCGGCAGCGGCGCCTTCCTCAACGACCGGCGCATCCGCATCAGCGGCCTGGTCCGCTACCATGATGCCCTGCTGGCGGCCCATCTGGGCAAGGCCGGCGCCAACGGCAATCCGGTGTTCGCCGATATGCTGGCCGACTGCACGGCCGTGCGGCGGCTGGGTTCGACGGTGCTGGATCTTGCCTACGTCGCGGCCGGCCGCATCGACGGTTTTTGCGGCATCGGGCTCAAGCCCTGGGATCTCGCCGCCGGCAGCTTGCTGGTGCTGGAAGCCGGCGGCCTCATTGCCGATTTCGAAGGCGAGCAGCAGTGGATGAAAACGGGCGGCGTCATTGCCGCCACCCCGAAGATCTTTCCCCAGATGCTCGCCTATCTCCAGCGATGAGCCCTGATATGCGGCCCGCGCGCGACGGTCACGAGCCCGGGTGCAAGCCTGTCCACCCCGGCGCTTGCGGGCGCTTCGGGTCCCTCGGGCATGCGACAGCCGGCGGGGGCCGCCGCGCCTGCGGACTCACTGACCGGATGTTTGGCGGAACGGGCCCGTGATGTTCGAATGGATGGCCGATCCCTCCGCGTGGGCGGGCCTGTTCACACTGGTCCTGCTCGAAATCGTCCTCGGGATCGACAATCTGATCTTCATTGCCATCCTCGTCGACAAGCTGCCGCCGCATCAGCGCGATCGCGCCAGGGTACTGGGCCTGATGCTGGCGCTGGTGATGCGGCTGGCCCTGCTGTCGGTGATGTCCTGGCTGGTCACGCTGACGGACGCCTGGTTTTCCATCGGGTCGTTTTCCTTCTCGCAGCGGGACGTCATTCTCATCGTGGGCGGTTTCTTCCTGTTGCTGAAAGGGACGGTTGAACTGCACGAGCGGGTGGAAGGCAAGACGGCGCGGGCGTCTGGTTCGCGGCTGCACGCCAGTTTCGGCGTGATCGTGCTGCAGATCGTCGTGCTGGATGCCGTGTTCTCGCTCGATGCGGTGATTACGGCGGTGGGCATGGTGGATCATCTGTCCATCATGATGCTGGCCGTGATCATTGCGATCCTGCTCATGCTGGTCGCGTCGAAGCCGCTCACGCAGTTCGTGAATGCCCATCCCACCGTCGTCATTCTTTGCCTGGGCTTTTTGTTGACGATCGGTTTCACCTTGATGGTGGACGGCTTCGGCTTCGCGGTGCCCAAGGGCTATCTGTACGCCGCCATCGCGTTTTCGGTGCTCATCGAAACGCTCAATCAGCTGGCGCGGCGCAATATGCGGCGCCTGGCCGCCGCGCGGCCGCTCAGGGAACGCACGGCGGAAGGCGTGCTGCGCATGCTCGGAATGAAGCCCGAGGAAGGTGCCGGCCCCGAGTCCGCCCCCGGCGGGCCGGTCCCTGCCCAGGTCTTCGAGGATGAAGAACGCTACATGGTGAGCGGCGTCCTGGCCCTGGCGGATCGTTCCATTCATTCGGTGATGACGCCGCGCACTGAAGTGGCATGGCTGAATCTCGAAGATCCGCCCGAGCTTCTGCGCCAGCGGGTGCTCGAATCACCGCACAGCTTCTTTCCGGTCTGCCGTGGTTCCCTCGACGAGGTGGTCGGGATCGGGAGGGCCAAGGAAGTCGTCGCCGACCTGATCGAACTGGGCGCCATCCGCCTGTCCCGGCTGCGCGATCCGGTGATCGTGCATGATTCCATGGGCGTGCTGCGCCTCATGGAAACCCTGAAGCGTTCGCGCGGTCAGATGGTCCTGGTGACCGACGAGTTCGGCGCGATCGAAGGGCTGGTCACGCCCATCGACGTGTTCGAGGCCATCGCCGGCGAATTCCCCGATGAAGACGAAGTCCCGGACATCGAAGAAATAGGAAAAGGGCGCTGGCGGGTCGATGGCGCCGCCGATCTGCTTCATCTGGAACTGCTCCTGAATACCGATGGCCTGGCGGACGAGGACGAAGACTATGCCACGGTGGCCGGCTTCATGCTGGCGCGCTTCGGCCATCTTCCCCAGGCGGGGGATCATTGCGAGCTGGACAGGGGGCACGCCGTTTTCGTGTTCACCGTCGAACGGATGGAAGGGCGGCGGATCGCCTCGGTGCTGATCGAGCGCCGGCCCGCCGATAATCAAGATACTGCAGAAACGAGAAGCGAATGACCGAATCCGCATGGTTCATGTTGAAGGCTCTTTTCCTGGGAGTCGTGGAAGGACTCACCGAATTCATCCCGGTTTCCAGCACCGCGCACCTGTTGTTGATCGGTTCCTGGATCGATTTTTCATCCAGTGACGACAAGGTATTCGAAGTGGTGATCCAGTTCGGCTCCATCCTGGCCGTCATGTGGATTTTCCGTGAACGTCTGCTGCACCTGTTCCGCGGGGCCTGGACACGCGACCCGGTCGAATTGGCGTTCATGCGCAATCTCATCATCGCCTTCCTGCCGGCGGCCGTCATCGGCGCGCTGGCCATCAAGTACATCAAGATGCTGTTTCACAGCCCGGCGGTGTTCGTCTTCACGCTGGTGGCGGGCGGGCTCATCATGCTGTGGGTGGAACGCAAGCCGCAATATGCGAAGTTCGGCGAGCGGCAGCGGGGCGTGGAACCGGCAGCCCCCGGCGGGGCGCCGGAAACCGAATCCAGCCGCCGCGCCACAGCGCACGCACTGGAGGACATCACCTGGAAGCAGGCGCTGGTGGTGGGCTTCGCCCAGTGCCTGGCCATGGTGCCGGGCACATCGCGTTCGGGCGCGACCATCATCAGCGGCATGATCGCGGGCATCGACCGCCGCACGGCGACCGAATTCTCTTTCTTCCTGGCCATGCCCACGATGCTGGCGGCCACGGTCTACGACCTGTACCGCAATGCCTCCGTGCTCAGCGGCACCGAGGTTTCCGCCATCGCCCTGGGCTTCGTGGCCGCCTTCCTGAGCGCGCTGGTCGTCGTGCGGGCGGTGCTGCGCTTCGTTTCCCGGCACACTTACCGGCCGTTCGCGTGGTACCGCATCGCATTGGGCGGGGTGGTGGCGCTCTGGCTGATGTGGCCCTAAATTAGTGCTTTCCCTCCGGCCGGGCTCCCGTATAATTCTGGCCTGAATCTTTCAGATAGAGGCCAATAACATGGGCGACGGCTGCTGCGGGCACACGCTTAGGGATATTTCCCACTTCCAGACCGCGATCAAGAATTTCCGGACCGAATACTACGAACGCCATCCGGAGCTCATGCAACGCCTGACTTCCGAAGGGCAGGCGCCGGCCACCCTCATCATCGCCTGCTGTGACTCCCGGGTTGAAACCGGCCTGCTCATGCAGGCACAGCCGGGCGAACTCTTCACGGTGCGCAACGTGGCCAACCTGGTGCCGCCCTACGAGCCGGACGAAGAGCTCCACGGTACGTCGGCCGCCATCGAGTACGCGGTGCGCGACCTGCAGGTGGATCACATCATTGTGCTTGGCCATGCCCAATGCGGGGGCATCCGGGCCATGATCACCAAGGCCATGGGCAAGGAAATCGACCGCGATTTCATCGGCCCCTGGGTGAGCCTGGCCCACCGCGCCACCGAACTCTACGTGAACAGCCCCAACGGCTATCGCGAACCGGTGTCGCTGAAGCTGCTCGAACAGAATCCCAGCCTGGTTGAGCGGGCGGCCATCACGGGGTCGCTGCACAATCTGCTGACCTATCCCTGGATCAAGAGCAAGGTCGATGCGGGTACGCTCGCCCTGCATGGCTGGTGGTTCGACATCGAATCCGGCGACCTCTGGGCGGCACAGTATCCCGAACTCTATCTGATGCCGGTGCTCTGATCCAACCAACAGGACACTAGGTCATGCAGCGGCCCGAGACCACGGAGTTCTGGATCAATGATCGGCTGCCGGTGCCTACAGCACTCGGCCTTTCCCTGGAACAACTGGCCTTCCTGGGCGCGCTGCTGGTGGTGCCCAACCTGTTTGCGCAGAGCGGCGCCATGTCCCTGGGCCCGCATGCCTTTCTCGACATCGCAAGCGCCACCCTGCTGGTCTGCGCCTTGTCCGTGCTGCTGCAGGTATATGGCCGCTGGGGCGTGGGCGCGGGCTATTACTATCCGCAGCAGGCGACTCCCACCGTCTTTGCCATCATGCTGGTCGCCAGCAGCCAGGGCGGCCTGGCGCTCGCTTACGGCATGATCTTCATCACGGGCCTGACGCAGATACTGCTCAGCGGGGTGCTGGTGCGCCTGCGCAATATCTTCACGGTCGAGGTGGCCGGCGTGGCGGTCATGCTGACCGGCATCACGACCGGGAAAATGGGACTCGAAGCGCTGTTCGGCATCGAGGCGAACGCGGTGGACATGCACGACCTGGCGGTGGCCACCATCACGCTGGCGGTACTGGTCTTCTGCAACATATGGGTGAGGGCGCGCTTCCAGGCATTCACGACGCTGGCCGGGCTGGCCGTCGGCACCGCCATTGCGGCGTGGCTGGGCATGATACCGCGGCAGATCGTGACCGAGATCGCCGACACCCCGTGGCTGCGCATGCCGGATGTGACGGGCATCGGCTGGCAGTTCGATCCCGACCTGATCGGGCTCTATGCGCTGATGGGCCTGTCCCTCACGCTCATGTCCCTGGGCACGCAGACCGTTGCCCAGCGCGCGGTCGATGCCGACTGGCATGTTCCCGATCTGCGCGCCTATGCCAGAGGCCTGCGGGCTGAAGGCCTGAGCCATATGATCGGTTCCTTCCTGAATGCGATGCCCCAGTCCGCCAGCGGCGGCGCGGTCGGGCTGGCCACCAGCGCGGGCTGCACCAGCCGCTATCTGGGCTATTGGGTGGCCGGCGCGCTGATCTTCATGGCGCTGTGTTCCAAGCTGATCGTGCTGTGGCTGGCCGTGCCCGCGCCGGTGATCGCCGCTCTGATGTTCTATCTGGCGGCGCTGCTGATCATGACCGGGCTGCGCCTGATCGCTTCGCGCATGCTGGACAATCGCCGCGCCATGGCGGTGGGGCTGGGCTGCATGGTGGGCGTGGCGAACCAGTACATCGTCTGGGGGCTGGAATCCTCCATGCCCGCACTGGCCGACTTCATGCGCGTGGCCGGCGGCCTGAACGGTGTCCTGGTGGCACTCATCCTGACCCTGGTGTTCCGCATCGGGGCGACCGCGCGCACCAGCCAGACCTTCATCGTCGCCGCCACCACGCCGGACGATCTCAACAACTTTATCTCGCAGCAGGGGCGCCTATGGGGCGCGCGCCGCGACTCGGTGCAGCGGGTGCGCCAGGCGGTATGGGAAGCGTTCGACCTCATGGCCCACAGCGACCATATCCGCGGTACGCCGCCTTCCGTGGAAGTCCAGACCCGTTTCGACGACTATGCCCTGCACGTGCGCTTCATTTACGAAGGGCAGCCGCTGCCCCTGGCCGGCAGAGCGCCGCCCTCGCCGGACGAAATGCTGGACGATCCCCAGGCGGCGGCGCGTCTTTCCAGCTATCTTCTGAGCCGCCTGGCGCGGCGCGTGCAGGTTTCCACCCGCGATGGCCTGTGCCATCTGGATCTGTACTTCGACGCCTGAAGACGATGGGGTTCCGCTGGCGGCAGAGCCGGGCGCGGGGCATCACACGGCAGCGCCGGCCTCGTTCCCGGGCACGGGCTCCGGCCCTCCGGGGCCGTAGCGCCACAGCCGCAGCCCATTGCGGTCGATGCTGATCCAGCCGCCGCGCCGCGTTTCCGCATGGTCGAAGTCCCAGTCCGGCAGCACCAGACGCTCGCAGGGCTTTCCATCGATCCACAGCCCATGGCGGCCCGGGCGGTGTGTATGCCCATGGATCAGAGCGCGCGCGCCGCTGCGGCGCAAGGCCTCGGCCACGGCGGCCGGGTCGACGTCCATGATGTCGGGCGCCTTGTACCGGTTGGCGTTCATGCTGCGATTGCGCGCCCATGCCGCGATGCCCTTGCGTGCCCGCAGCGGCAGCGCCAGGTACAGGCGCTGCATGCCGCGCCGGCGGACGATGCGGCGAAAGCGCTGATAACTGTGATCGGCGATGCAGTATTCATCGCCATGGGCGAGCAGGATGGGGCCGGCATCGGTGTCCAGCAGCGCTGTTTCGGGCAGCAGGCGGGCGCCCACATGGCGCGCCAGGTCGGCGCCGAGCAGGAAATCGCGGTTTCCACGCCCCAGCCAGAGCGGTATGCGGGCAGCCAGCCGCCGCAGGGCGGCGAGCGCCGCCAGCAGCCAGGGGTCGGGTTCCCGCAGGGCGACATCATCGCCGATCCAGGCATCGAAGATGTCGCCGGCCAGGATCAGAGTGTCGGCTTCGCGGCCGGCCCGTTCCAGGAAGGCCTGGAAGGCGGCGGCGGTGGCGGGCGCATCCGGGCCCAGGTGGACATCGGAAGCTATCCAGAGGCGGCCCGGAATGGCAAGCCTATTCAACGACCGAGGCTTTCTCGATGATGACGTCTTCGGCCGGAACATCCTGGTGGAAGCCCCGGTTGCCTGTCTTCACGCCCTTGATCTTGTCGACGACCTCGGTGCCTTCGACGACCTTGCCGAAGACCGTGTAGCCCCAGCCGTTGGAGGTGGGGGCGGTGTGGTTCAGGAAATCGTTGTCGGCAACGTTGATGAAAAACTGCGCGGTGGCGGAATGAGGATCGGAGGTGCGGGCCATGGCAACGGTGTAGCGATCGTTCTTCAGACCGTTGTTGGCTTCGTTCTCGATGGGGGAGCCGGTCTTCTTCTGCTTCATGCCGGCTTCGAAGCCGCCGCCCTGGATCATGAAGTTGTTGATGATGCGATGAAACACGGTGCCATCGTAAAAGCCGTCGCGGACGTAGCTCAGGAAATTCTCGGACGTCTTGGGCGCTTTCTCGGCATTCAGCTCGATGACGATGTCCCCCTGGCTGGTCTGGAGTTTGACGCGTGATTCGGATGTCATGGGTGGTGAACCTTCTTTCGTGGTGGAATTGGCGGCTGTCGCGCTCGTGCCCAGGGCAAGCAGGGCGGAGGTGAACAGGGCGGAGCCGAGGCGCTGCAGGCGCAGGCCCGGCAAAATACGTGTCGGTCGGGTATCAGCCATGGGTGTCGATACGGTTCCTGAAAAAGAAAAGGAAGGGGTCATCGGCCCGTCAGGCCCGCGGCCCGGAAGGATTCCTCGGCCAGCAGCATCTGGACGCGACCCAGGTTGGCCCTGGCGTCCCGGTATTCGGGATTGGCCTGCAGGGCCATGTCCAGGGCCTGCCGGGCCATTTCCAGCCTGCCGGTCTTGACGTATTCGGCGGCCAGATTGTTCCATGGTTCGGGCAGTTCGGGGTATTTCGTGGTCATGTCGCGATAGGCCGAGATGGCTTCGTCGTGGCGGCCCAGCGCCGCCAGGGCGCGTGCGTTCAGGAACATCAGCTGGACATCGTTGCCCAGCGGGTCGGGGCTGGCCGCGTACTGTGCCTTGCGCTTTTCGATGATTTCGAGGGCTTCGGCCGCGCGCCCCTGATCGAGCATGAGGGAAATGCGGTCGGTGATTTGCGAGGGGGTGAGCGGGATGCTGGTGTCCACGCCGGGTTCGAGGGCTTCGAGCAGCCGCGCCAGGCCTTTCCAGCCACGCTCTTCGGGCCTGGGGTCGGTGAACAGGGCGTTGTCGCCCTGCCCGGACACCGCCGGCTGGGCAAGCGCCCCCTGGGCGGGGTGGAGCGCGGCCATGGCACAGAAGACGGCCGCGGCCGCGGCTGACCGGATTTTCAAGGCGGGGCGTGTAGGCACGGGCACGGATCCTAGAGTTGTACTTGCTATACTTAACGACCACCATTTTAGCCGTGCTTTCGCCGGATGGCCCATCTTTGCGGGGCGGCCCGCAACCGAGCGGAATCACGGCTTTCACACGACGCCAGAACGCCAGATGCTGCATATCCATAATTCCCTCACACGCAACAAGGAACCGCTGCGCACCGTCGAGCCCGGCCACGTCCGCATGTACGTCTGCGGCATGACCGTGTATGACTTCTGCCATCTGGGCCATGCGCGCATGCTGGTGAGTTTCGATGTCGTCCAGCGCTGGCTGCGCGCCTCGGGCTATCGCGTCACCTACGTTCGCAACATCACCGATATCGACGACAAGATCATCCGCCGCGCCGTCGAGACCGGCCGGCGCATGGGCGAGGTCACGTCCTTCTTCATCGACGCCATGCGCGCCGACGAGCGCGCGCTCGGGGTACAGGCGCCGGATCACGAGCCGCGCGCCACCCAGCACGTCGGCGACATGCTGGACATCATTTCGCGGCTCGAAGACAAAGAGCTGGCCTATCGTTCCGATGACGGCGATGTGAACTATTCGGTGCGCGGTTTCGAGGGCTACGGCAAGCTTTCCGGCAAATCGCTCGATGCCTTGCGCGCTGGCGAGCGCGTGGCCGTCGCCGCCGGCAAGCGCGATCCGCTCGATTTTGTACTCTGGAAGGCCGCCAAGGCCGGCGAGCCGGAAGAATCCAAGTGGGAATCGCCCTACGGCCTGGGGCGGCCGGGCTGGCACATCGAGTGCTCGGCCATGAGCAAGGCTCTGCTGGGGCTGCCGCTCGACATCCACGGCGGCGGGCCCGACCTGAAGTTCCCGCACCACGAGAACGAGATCGCCCAGACGGAAGGCGCCTTCGGCGGTTCGCTGGCGTCCATCTGGATGCATTGCGGCCCCCTGATGGTCGATGCCGACAAGATGTCGAAGTCGCTGGGCAATTTCCGCCGCATCCGCTCGACCATCGCCGCCGATGCCGGTCTTCCCGACACGGTCGCCGGCTATGACGCCAACCCGCGCGAAGCCGAGATGCTGCGCTTCTTCATCGTGCGCAACCACTATCGCAGCGTGCAGAACTATGCGCCGGGCAATCTTTCCGACGCCCAGCATGCGCTCGATCGCCTTTACCAGGCGCTGGCCAACGTGCCCGCCCAGGCGGTGGACATCGACTGGGATGCGCCATATTGCCGCGATTTCCGCGCAGCCATGAACGATGATTTCAATTCGGCGGGCGCCGTGGCCGTGCTGTTCGATCTGGCAGGCGAAGTCAATCGCGGCAAGTCGGCGCAGGCGGCCGGCCTGCTGAAAGCGCTGGGCGGGGTGCTGGGCCTGCTCCAGGCCGACCCGCAGGTCTATCTGCAATCCCCCAGCCGCTATCTGGCCCAGGCGCCCACGGAAGCGGCCGTGCTCGACGCCGGCCAGATCGAGGCGCTGATCCAGGCGCGCGGCGACGCGAAGCAGCGCCGCGACTTTGCCGAGGCGGACCGCATCCGCGAAGCGCTGCAGGCGGCGGGCGTCGAACTCGAAGACAGGCCCGGCGGCGTAACGCAATGGCGCCGCGCCTGAAGGTCAGAGACATGCCGGAAACCTTCATTTCGCCGGACGCCAAGCCCGGCTACTGGGACGAAGCCATTGCCGCCCTGATCGAGCGCGACCGCATTCTGCGCAAGATCATTCCCCAGTATCCCGACGGGTGGCTGGCGCCGCCCGTCGCCCCTTTCGTCACGCTGGCGCGTGCCCTGATCGGCCATCAGAGCTCCATCAAGGCGGCCGACACCGCCTGGCAGCGCTTCACTTCCGGCAGCGGGCGCAATCCCACACCGCGGGCGGTGCTGAAGCTGGCGGCCGAAGACGCCACCCTGGCGGGCCTGCCGAAACGCAAGGCGGAATACATCATCGATCTGGCGATGCATTTCGCCGACAAGAAGGTGCAGCCCTCCCGCTGGAGCGCCATGGACGACGAGGCGGTGGTGGCCGAACTGTGCGCGATCCGCGGCATCGGCCGCTGGACGGCGGAAATGTTCCTGATCTTCCATCTTCAGCGTTGCGATGTCCTGCCGCTCGACGATTCACGCCTGCTGAAGGCAATTTCGCTACACTATTTCAGTGGGGAACCGGTCTCGCGATTCGAAGCACGCGAAGTGGCGCAGGCCTGGGCACCCTGGCGGACGGTTGCCACGTGGTTCTTGTGGCGCAGTCTGGACCCCGCCGCGGTGCAGTACTGAGTGGCCGAAGCCAATCTCTGGATATCAAGCTCCTATGCGTAATACATTTCTCGAATTCGAGCAGCCCCTGGCGGAGCTCGAAAGCAAAATAGAACAGCTCAGGTTCGTGCAATCGGATTCGGCCGTCGACATTTCCGACGAGATCAGCCGCCTGCAGCAGAAGAACACGGCACTGGCCAAGAGCATCTACGCCAAGCTGACGCCGTGGCAGACCGCCCTGGTGGCGCGGCATCCGCAACGGCCCTACACGCTCGACTACGTGCGCGAGATCTTCACCGATTTCCACGAATTGCACGGCGACCGCATGTATGCCGACGACCGTTCCATCGTGGGCGGGATGGCGCGCTTCAATGGCACGCCGTGCATGATCATCGGCCACCAGAAAGGGCGCGACACCAAGGAACGCGCCATGCGCAATTTCGGCATGCCGCGCCCCGAGGGCTATCGCAAGGCACTGCGCCTGATGCGGCTGGCGGAAAAATTCCAGCTGCCCATCTTCACGTTCGTCGACACGCCCGGCGCCTATCCCGGCATCGGCGCCGAAGAGCGCGGCCAGTCCGAGGCGATCGGCCACAATCTCTACGCCATGGCCGAGCTCAAGGTGCCCATCATCACCACCATCATCGGGGAAGGCGGTTCGGGCGGCGCCCTGGCCATTGCCGTGGGAGACGTGGTGATGATGCTGCAATATTCCACGTATGCCGTGATCTCTCCCGAAGGCTGCGCCTCGATTCTGTGGCGCAGCGCCGACAAGGCTTCCGTGGCGGCCGAAGCGCTGGCGATCACGGCCGCCCGCCTCAAGGATCTCGGGCTGGTCGATCGCATCGTCAACGAACCCATCGGCGGGGCTCATCGCGATCCGGTCATGATGGCCCGCCAGCTGACCCGCGCGCTGGCCGACGGCCTGCGCCAGGTATCGGGCATGACGCCCGAAGAACTGCTCGATCACCGTCTGCAGCGTCTGATGTCCTACGGGCGGTTCACCGAAGCCAACGGCTGACGCCGCCATGCCCGGACGCTACCTGCCGGCGGGTTTCGGCGCACCGGCATTGCTGGAACCGCTGCGGGCGATCCTGGCCGGGCTGCCCGCGGGTGATGGCGCGACGGCCGCGCCGCCGCCCCTGCGCGTGGCCGTGGGCCTGAGCGGCGGCGCCGATTCGGCCATGCTGGCCGTCCATGCGGCCATCGCATCGCGGCGGCTGCCCGGCATCGAACTGCATTGCTTTCACATCCATCATGGCCTGCAGGCGGTCGCCGACCGCTGGCAGGCGCACGCGCACCGCCTGGCGGCCGGCCTGGGCATCGCCTGCCACAGCCTGCGGGTGGAAGTCGAACGGCGTTCCGGCAAGGGCGTCGAAGCGGCGGCGCGCGAAGCCCGCTATGCCGGCCTGAAGCGGTTGGCGGCGGCGGCCGGGGTCTCTCATGTACTGCTGGCCCATCATCGCAACGACCAGACCGAAACGGTGCTGATGCGCCTGCTCCGGGGCGCCGGCCCCACGGGGCTGGCGGCCATGGCGCCCGTGTCGCCGCGCGACGGGCTGGTCTATGTGCGGCCCTGGCTGGACGTGGACCGCCAGGACATCGTGGCCGCCGCGCATGAATACGCGGCGCTCAGCGGCTGGGAGGCCGTGGACGACCCCACCAACACCGACGATATCTATATGCGCGGCGCCGTGAGGCGCCGCCTGGTGCCCGTGCTGGACGAACGTTGGCCCGCATGGCGGACGACGCTGGCGCGGCATGCGCGGCAAAGCCGCGAGCTCGGCGGGCTCATCGACGAGGTCGCGGCCGAGGATTTTCAGCGGCTGGACCCGGATGCCGATGCGCTGGGGTTCTCGCTGGCGGCCTGGCGCGGCCTGACACCGGTGCGCCAGGCCCTGGTACTGCGCCATTGGCTGCGGCTGCATGGGCTGCGCGCGCCCACCGAGGCCCGCCTGCGCGAGCTTTGCCGCCAGCTGCGCGGCCTCCATGCCCTGGGCCACGACCGCAACATGCGCATGCGTCACGAGGCCCATTGGATAAACTGCGGGCGTGGTCGTGTCCGCCTGTTGCGTTCGCACGACACAGACGAAAGTCTGTAGAATACGAAAGTTTCTCTATCCGACCTTACGGGCACCAGCCGGCCGCTTGCATGCGGCCGGGCGCGTCCCTCACTCCAGAGTAGAAGATGTCCCTGATTGTTCAAAAGTACGGCGGCACATCCATGGGCTCCGTCGAGCGCATACAGAACGTGGCCAGACGCATCGCCAAATGGCATGCGGCCGGCCATCAAGTGGTGGCGGTGCCTTCGGCCATGTCGGGCGAAACCAACCGCCTGCTGGGCCTGGCGAAGGAAATCAGTGCCCAGCCCGACGGCCGCGAACTCGACCAGCTGGCGGCCACAGGCGAACAGGCCAGCAGTGCGCTGCTGGCCATCGCGCTGCAGACCGCCGGCGTGCCGGCGCGCAGCTATACCGGCTGGCAGGTTCCGGTGCGCACTGATTCATCCTATACTCGCGCGCGCATCCACTCCATCGACAATGCCCGCATACAGGCTGACCTCGACGCCGGCCGCGTCGTCATCGTGACGGGTTTCCAGGGCATCGATGACGACGGCAACATCACCACGCTGGGGCGCGGCGGGTCGGATACCTCCGCGGTCGCCGTGGCCGCCGCGCTGAAGGCGGACGAATGCCTGATATTCACGGATGTCGATGGCGTATATACAACAGATCCACGCATCGTTCCAGAGGCGCGCCGCATGAACGTCATTTCCTTCGAGGAAATGCTCGAAATGGCGTCGCTGGGCTCCAAGGTCCTGCAGATCCGTTCGGTCGAGTTCGCCGGCAAGTACCGTGTGCCCGTGCGCGTACTCTCTTCGCTGACCGACCCCCAGATACCGCTCGAAGAAGAAATGTCCTCGGGCACACTCATTACTTTCGAGGAAGACCAGAAAATGGAACATGCCGTAGTCTCGGGCATTGCCTTCAGTCGCGATGAAGCAAAGTTCACCCTGCTCACCGTACCGGACAAGCCCGGTGTGGCCTATTCCATCCTGGGGCCGGTGGCGGCCGCCAACATCGACGTCGACATGATTCTGCAGAACCAATCGGTCGAAGGCACGACCGACTTCTCGTTCACGGTCAACCGCAACGACTTCGCGCGCACGCTGGAACTACTCAAGAACCAGGTGGGCCCGGCGGTCGGCTCCAAAGAGATCGTCGCGGACGACAAGGTATGCAAGGTGTCCATCGTCGGCATCGGCATGCGCAGCCACGTGGGCGTTGCCAGCCGCATGTTCCGCACGCTGTCGGAAGAGGGCATCAACATCCAGATGATCAGCACCAGCGAGATCAAGACTTCGGTGGTCATCGACGACAAGTACATGGAACTGGCGGTGCGCGCCCTGCACAAGGCATTCGGCCTGGATAAAGAGGCTTCCGGCGCCATCAGCGAGGACTGAACCGAGGCGCGGCGCACTGGTCCGCGCGCGCCGGAACCTTGTTTCCCGCGCCTGCGGCCCTGGCCGATTATCCCGCTGGCCGGCCATCGCCCGCGGACAAGAGTTAAAGCTTCATTTGCGCCGCACGCTACAAAATATCTGCTAGAATTGCGGTTTCCCCGGAGACGTGGCCGAGAGGTTGAAGGTACTCCCCTGCTAAGGGAGCATACGGCTTATACCCGTATCGAGGGTTCGAATCCCTCCGTCTCCGCCAGTAGTGCCCATCGTTAAATGACGATACCCAACAATACCCGCCAAAAATCGTGTAAAAACATGAATTTGGCGGGTTTTTGTTTGCATCGTTACCGAACAGTAGAGAACCGAAAACAACCGTACAACACGGCGGCAACTCTGTAGGTATCGATGTAGGCACCCGCGCAATGCGGGAATCAAGATGCCTACAAACACCCTCACCGACTCACAATGCCGCAGCGCAAAGCCCGGCGACAAAGCCCGCAAGCTCTTCGACGGCGGTGGGCTTCTGGGGTGCGTCAGGCCAGTATCATGACACTGCCATCCCGGATGCCCCCCCGGCCAATCACGTAACTACAGATATTCCTTGCAATTACTGATTTCCGTAACTACAATAATTACATGGAAATCACCTACGACCCCGCCAAAGACAAGAGCAACCAGCGCAAGCATGGCGTCTCGCTCTCGCAGGCGACGGAGATTGATTGGTCGCAGGTAATGGCGAAAGTCGATACCCGGCAGGACTATGGTGAGGTCCGGGAAATAGGCTACGCGGTCATGGCTGACCGCTTGTACTGCGTGGTGTTCACGCGGCGGGCGGGCAAGATGCACGTCATCAGTCTGCGCAAGGCCAATTCGCGAGAGGTACGCAACTATGAGCAAACGTAAACTGATCATCCCCACGGCGGAAGAGGACGCGGCCATCGAGCGCGGCATCGCCGCCGATCCGGATACCTACGAGCTGGGAGCGGAAGAGTTCAAGCAGCTCAAGAGAGTGGGGCGCCCGCCAGTGGCCACCCCCAAGGTGGCGGTGACGATTCGCTACGATCAGGAGGTGATTGACGCCTTCAAGGCGGGCGGTCCCGGATGGCAGACGCGGATGAACGATGCGCTACAGGCCTGGCTGAAGACGCATCGGGTGTAGGTAAAAGAAAGCTTGACGAGTCTGGCGGTGTGGGAGCGCGAGGATACGAAGCTGGACCGTATCATGGCGTCGCTGGAGAAGAAGTAGGGAAAGGAATGGGGCTATGCTTTCAACAGCACAGATTGGTAAATGCGGCGAGTTGCTGGTCCAGTACCGGCTTTTGCTTCAGGGGGTAGAGTCCTCCCACATGAGCACAGACACCGGCATCGATCTCGTGGCGTATTCCCCCAGGGCGACGCAGCCGGTAACGCTTCAGGTCAAGACCAATCTGAAGGCTAAGCCGGGCGGAGGAAAAGGGAAGCTGGCATTGGACTGGTGGATCCCAGAATTCACCCCGGCCCACTTTGTGGCTTTAGTAGATTTGTCCAATGAGCATGTCTGGCTGATGTCGCCGGCAGAACTGGCGGTTCATGCGCAGCAGCGTTCATCGGGAAGGCTTCATATCTACATGTACACCGACGAGACGGCCCGACCCCGTCGCACGGACAGGCTGTCAATGCACCAGCATTTCGACGCATTCAGACTTGAGAACCGTTCAGAGAAGATATTCGGTTTACTGAACTTCAGTTAGTTGCGGTAGGATGCAGGGCGCCCGTTTCTCGCTATGCGAAGAAAAACCCGCCGCAGCGGGTCTTTCCCTCAGATGTGGCTCACTTCTTCTGACCTTGACCTTGCTGGTCCTTCTGCTGCTGACCTTGGCCTTGTTTCTGGTCTTGCTGCTTGCCGGGGCTTTGCTGTGCTGGTTTTTGCTGATTGGGCATGATGCGCTCCTATGCCATGGGCGGCAGCCGGGTGGCTTCCCTCGAAGCTGCCTGCGGCTACCACTCGTCCAGCACGTGGCATACGGCGTGCCCGGAGCGGGCAAAGAAAAGTCCGCCGGAGCAGGTTTGGCAGTGTGAGTTTCGTCTATTTGATCAATTGGGTGAATATTGCCCACAAAGCACCAATGCTGCCAGCAGCGGTAATGCCCATGGTTGCCCAAAGATATACCTTCGTGAGGCCATGACGCTGCCACTGGTCTTGCATATTCAGGGTGCGCTCATCAATCCGACCGACAACGGTAGCAAGATCACCATGTTTGTTGCTTAGGGTAACAACATCTCCAGCTACCTGCCCGACCTTGATGTCGAGATGATCAATGTTTACTTCTACGACACGCAAGCGCTCTTCCGCTCGGGCAGCAGAAACCCCTAGTGATGCGACTGCATCAGCCAGCCTGTCTATTTTGCCCTCTATGCGATCAGCGCGTTCCATGTCTTGATTATCGTCTTGCTCTTGAATTGCCGCAACACTCTTGGCTTGGCGGTCTAGCGCGCTAGCTACTGCCTGGATCTTTAGAAGCTGAGGCAAAAGAACTGGTTCAAGGCTCCGGTTGTATCGGGTTTCACCGTAAATAGATGTCCAAACATCCATCAGTATTGATGCCGCTTGTGGCTCTAACCTCGCCTTCGGGTCTATCCGTATCTGGCCGGCCTCCCGAATCCCTTCAGCAGTGAGGCCGTGAAGCAGGGCGTCAAGATTCTGCGCCCTATCCATGAACTCACCGAACGTTACCACGAGAGGGTTGTCGGGGTCAGATTCGCGCAAATGCTTGATGTCTTCCACTAGCCCGGGCGCTATCGACTTGATGTCTGCGAATGCTATAAGCATGCGCTTGTCGTCTGTGTGCCGGAGCGCTTGTTCCGTCTGAATTACCAGTCTCTGAAACTGAGCCACGCGCATTGCTAGCGGCGTTCCTGTGTCATCAGTGCCTGACGTGGCCGTTTTTTCCTTGTGGTTTTCAGTCATTTTTTTACTCCACCACCCCCTCACCCCTGCATCAGCGTCCACCAGTCACGAAACCACAAACCCAGAAGGCCGCTGGACTGTGGCTGCGGGCAGCATGCGCTCAGGCCCGCGCCCTTGGATCCGCAATGATTCGTGAAGGCGACCCGTACAGAACCAGAACGCTATCCCCTTCCGAAAAGCGCGGATCCGCTCCCTGAACGATCGTCATCAAGTTGCCATTCGATGTCTGAACGACGTATTCGACAGCGGTTTGTTTTGTGGCGTTGCCTTCCATAGCGGCACCTGCGAGGCCCCCGATGACCGCCCCGCCGATTGCGCCAAGTATGTTCGCCCTAGTGCCGCCGCCGATGGCTGACCCGGCGGTTGCACCGGCCGCCACTCCCACGGTAGCGCCCGTGCCCGTGGTTCCCGATACATCAACATCGCGGACACTTATGATCGTCGCTGCGATGCTACGGTTCACTTGCCCCACCGACGATACGGAATAGGCGTTAGGGCTGATGTTCGCCGCGCATCCTGCGAGCATGGCGACAGCTGCAAGAAGGGCGATTCGGATCATTGCTGTGCAACCTTGGCCGGGAACATGGGTTTCGATACGTCTATGGTTTCGAGCGACTGGAGAAACTGTGCAATGTTCTGCTGCACCGACCGATTGAGCGATTCACGTGCTCGAACCATCCCAACAAAGGCATAATCGAACGGGACAACCCCGTCGGCCGCGATGTCTTGCGTGAAGATGATGTCGCCGTTTGCTCGATCAATGAGCTCATAGCGGGCGGCTGACTTGGTCGTCATGCTTGCGCCAAAGGCGGGCATGTCTATAGCCAGAATCTTCACCGACAGGTTTACGCGCTTGTCAGCGTCATCTCGGAAAATAGCCATGCGATTGATAGCGTCTTCTAGAGCAGCCTGCCAGAGAGGCGCTGCGACCTCTGCCCCTGCGGGTAGATCGCCCGTTTTCTCCTCCGGGCTGGCCAAGCTTACAGTGATCGCCCTTAGCTCCGCGTCTACCTTCTTTTCGCTGTATCCCACGTTCGAAACGGCGAAGTTTACGGGGGGTAAGCTCTGACACCCAGCAAGCGCCAGCATTACGGCGAAAGCCGCGACAAGCTTCTTCAATTTCTGCTCCTTACAGTCAAACACTTAATTCAATCTTGGTTACATCGTGCCCAGAGTGCGGCAGTAGCTCGATCCGGGTTTCTACTTCTTCACATCTAGGTCGAGCTGGGCGGCGCTGAGGATGATGCAGGCTTCAAGCTGGGCTCGATCAGAGCTGCCCAAGGCGACCACCTTCTCCTTGCTGACTTTTTGAAATGGCCACTCGGATTCTGTGACTATTGGGGCCCCGAGGCCCGGGAGGGGTCCGTTAAAGCCTGTTATCTCGATAATCTTGACGAGCGTGCCATACGAAGGCTCGTGCCTCCCCACCTCCCAAGCGGAAACATTGCCTTTTGTAAGGTCGAGCGCTTCCGCAAGCTGATCTTGGGTCAGCTTCTTGGACAGCCGGGCGGCCTTTATCCACTCATTTAGCTCCATGCCTGAGAGTGTAGAGAAAATCTGTACTTTCATGGTCTATGTATTCTTGATCTAAGAGTATAGAAATACTATACTCCGGCCATGCAGATAGATCAAAGGCCCCATCCGCTTGAGGTTGCAGCCCAAAAATTTGGGTCTGAAGCAGCTCTTGCCCGTGCAATTGGCGCATCTCGCGGCGCAATGAACCAATGGAAGAACCCTGGTCGCGAGGTTCCGGCGAAGTATGCCCCCAAGATTGAAAAGTTGACCGGCGTTCACTGTGAGCTGCTTTGTCCTTCTGTGGACTGGTCTGTGGTTCGCCGCTCCATTCGCCGTAACGCACGGCGCCGCCCCACCAAGGACACCACCCACCCCACGGCCAAGAAGTCTGCTCATGTGTGAATCCAAAGTGCGCGTCATCAAGTCGACTCCGCAGCAGTCGGCCTGGGGTGTCATCGGCTATTACCAGATGGATTGACGATATGCGCCGACCCTCGTTCCAGTTCTATCCAGATGACTGGTCTTCCAACAGCAATCTTAAGCGCTGCATGCACGAAGAGAAGGGCATCTGGATGGACGTTATGTGCGTGCTCCACGATCAGGATGAGTACGGCATCGCCCGCTGGCCCCTGGCTGAGATTGCCCAGGCAGTCGGTGCCACGAAAGCCAAGCTCAATCGGCTGGTTGAAAAGGGCGTTCTGAAGGGTGCTGACGTAGGCGAGCAGTGTGAACCTATGGTGTTTGTGCCTCGCAGCGGCAGGAAGAATGGCGACCCGGTGACGCTCATCGAGCAGCAGGATGGCCCCCTTTGGTACTCATCCCGCATGGTCTTGGATGAATACAAGAGGAAGGTTCGGGGCGGCACTGATGCCGCACCAAACGGAACACCCGACCCTTCACCCTCACGTGCGGGCGCGTCATCTCCATCTCCATCTTCAACAAAAGAAAGAGAACCTATCGGTTCTTTGCCGACTTCGCCGGCCATGCCTTGTCCCGTGCAGGCCATTGTGGATGCCTACCACGAGCTGATGCCCGACAACCCCAAGGTGCGTGTCTTGACCGATGCCCGCCGAAGAACGATTGCGGCCCGGTGGAGGGAGGCGGCCCGATTGAGCGTCAAGCCTTTTGGCTACTCGACCCAAGGCGAGGGAGTAGCGGCATGGCGGGAATTCTTCTCGGTTTGCAACGAATCTGCATTCCTCACGGGGAGGACGCCGCCTGGACATGGGAGAGATCGGCCGTTCATTGCCGACCTGGATTTCCTGATGACCCCTGCGAAGTTCGCCAGGTGTCTTGAAAACCACTACCACCGGGAGCACGCATGACCCCCAACGAACCCTTCCAAATTCCCCGCGCCCCGGAAGCCGAGCAAAGCGTAATCGGCGGCCTGTGCCTGGACAACAATGCCATTGACCGCATTGGCGTGTTGTAGCCGGACGCCTTCTACAGCGCCGAGAACCGCAGGATTTACGCAGCCATCGTGTCGCTCATCGCGCAGCAAAAGCCTGCAGATTTGGTGACGATCACGAGTGCCGATCCGTCCATCGAGATGGCGTACCTGAACCAAATCATCGTGAACACGCCGAGCGCGGCCAACATCGGCCACTACGCTGAAACCGTGCGCGAGAAGGCGCTGATGCGCAGTGTGCTGGCTGCCACGAGCCGGATACAGGAAATCGTCCACGAGCGGGGCCGTAAGGCTGCTGAGATTCTGGACGCTGCGCAGTCGGAGCTTTCGGTATCCGAATCGTTCGGCATTCACGGTGATGCGGGTCGACGGAATGCGCCACGCTGACCCCGACGTTCTGTTGGTGGATGACGATATGCGCCGGCTGGATGCAGAAATCATCGAGCTGCACCCAGACTTCCGCGCCGTCATTACCGCACATTACGTTCGGCCCGGCCCGGTAAAGACGAAGATTGACGATCTCG
>JACCES010000018.1 GCA_013416455.1 Alcaligenaceae bacterium
GCTGGAATCGATCGGCGACATCCCGCCGGCAGAAGCCGAAGAAAGGTATTATCGTCAACTTGCAGCACCCGCTGCGGAACCTGTTTTACTTTAATCAAACAGCCTCCGCAATTCCCGGTTCGATTCAAACATCGAAATGATCGCTCCGCGCCCGATTCTGCTGGTGGCGGGAGAAAACGCCCACTCGCGCTATTACTCTGAAGATGTCATCAAGGTGGCTTCTGACCCCAAGGAGTTGGTGATCGTGCCTGATGCCGATCACGTCGATCTGTACGATCAAATGGACAAAATTCCTTTCGACAAGCTGACGTCGTTCTTCACGAAACATCTGGTCGATGCGTCCCAGGTGTAACGAACCGCCTGAACCACAGAGACCACTCCGGCTGATCCGTCGTGCGCATGGGCGCCATGACGATGCCGACCTCGTCCACCAGCCCGCTTTGCACATACGATCAGTTCAGCGTGCCCCCGCCACCGATCATGACCCGCTGCATGCCGAACAGGTCGGCCAGCTTGTGCAGAACGAGCTCATTGTCCAGCGTGTCGTCGCCGGCGATGATGTCAGTGCAATGTCCTGATGCTGGCGGCTGGCCGAGCGGAATTCGGGCAGATCGATGGAATTGATCTTGCCTTCCAGCGAGGTGTGGGTGTGAAGTCGCGGGCGGCGCTCAAGCGCTGTGGCCCGCGCGTGAACGCGATGTTAGAAAAGCCAGGAAGGCGGCGGCCAGCAGCAGGCAGGCACTGGCCGTGAAGGTGCTGCGGTAGCCGCTGATGTCGAACAGCACGCCGCCCGCCGTGGAGCCCAATGCGATGGACATCTGGACGACAGCGACGAACAGGCCGCCGCCCGCTTCGGCATCCTTTGGGAAGACCCTGGCGATCCAGGCCCACCAGCCTACCGGCGCCGACGTGCCCGTCAGCCCCCACAGCGCAAGCAGCGCCACGACGACCGCTGTCCATTGGCCGAAAGCGATCAAGGCCAGTGCGGTCACCGCCATCAACGCCGGAATGATGATCAGCGTATGGAAGAAAGCTCGCTGCAAGACCCTGCCGATGAGCACGGTGCCGATGAAGCCCGTTGCGCCGATGACGAGCAGAATGAGTGAAATCCCAGTTCCTTTTATGCCGGTGACGGTTTCCAGGAAGGGCCGTACATAGGTGAACAGCGAAAATTGCCCCATGAACAGCAGGCTGCTGGCCAGCATGCCGACGATGACGCCGGGGTGTTTGAATAGTGTGAACGCTTTGAACACATGACTCATGCCGCTCGTGCGTGCCGCCGCTTGCATGGAAGGCAACGCTTTCCATTGCCAACCCAGAGCAATTAGAGATACCGGTACCAGGCACAGGAATGCGCCGCGCCAACCGATGACGGTGCCCAGCCAGGCGCCCAGCGGCGCGGCCACGACGGTTGCCAATGCGTTGCCGCCATTGACGATGGCCAAGGCGCGGGGCACGTCCCGGGGCGGCACCAGGCGGATTGCGGTGGCCGCCGACATGGACCAGAAGCCGCCAACCACCACGCCGATCAGCGCCCGGCCCAGCATATAAATGAAGTAGTCGGGCGCCAGCGCGACGATGGCGCCGGATACGCCCATGGCGGCCGTCAGCAGAAGCAGCAGGGTTTTACGGTTCAGGGTTCCAGCCAATACCGAAATAAACAGACTGGTGAATACAGCGAAGGCGCCGGAAATGGCGATCCCTTGTCCCGCCATGCCCTCGGTAATCTGCAAGTCGGCCGCAATGGGCGTCAACAGGCTGACCGGCAAGAATTCCGATGCGATGAGGGCGAAGGCGCAGACCGACATGGCGAACACGCCGCTCCAGGATGCTGATGGCTGTGGGGTGGAGGTGTCGTTTAGACGTGCGTTTTTGACAGCGGTTTTCATCAAATGCTTGCGTGTTCTTTACTCATCATGCTCAGTCTTCAATGCGCTCGATCCGCACCTGGTACGGCCCGGGCTGCGCCAGGATGGACAAGCCTTCATCCACTTTTCCCAAGGGCAGCAGGGTACGTGAATAAGAACGGGGTTCGATGAAGATCGCCAGGTTGCCCCACGGCGCGTAATGGGTCAGCTCGCCCGCTTCGGGCGCCATGCCTTCCGGAGCGTCCTGTGTGGATAGTTTGCGCGGTAAGTTGGAAACGCGCTCGATGCCCGCGTAGTCCATGAGGGAACGAGCTTGCGAGCAATATCAACCTTGCTCTACGAAGGAAGTTTTTCAGTGTGGGCGCGGAAATTTTCATGCTCCTATCATCGCCGTTAAAGCGAACCATTACTAGCTAATGTATGGTTAATAGGCTTATTAGATGAACTAATTAATTAGGTGCGGCGAGCTGAAAATATCGTCACGCTCAGCCTCACTGTCTTCGTGGGCCTTGTCGCCGTTGTGTGTGAAGGTCGTCATGCTCACATGGCGTCTCGTCGAAAAGATGCATTTCGAGTTCATCCTGCCCGGGCGCCAAATATCGTCAGCGGACACCATCATCCCCAGGAGCCTGTCGGACTTGGAAATCGCCGGCTGCAAATCGACTGCGGCGGCTCATTCCTGATTCCGTTGGCATCCTGCATGGCTGTACCCCTGTCGGCGCGGGCCATCTTCCGATATGCTTTCATCATGCAAGTTGTTTTCCTGGAAGAAAATTAAGATTTCGATATGCGTCTCTTGTCCAACGGGTTGTTGATCCGCGTTTCCATGGCACATGCGGTGAGCCATTTTCATATTATGGCTGTGCCGGCCTTGCTCCCCTTGTTGCCGGCGTCAATGGGGGTGGGTTTCGTTGAACTCGGGATCGCTATCGGGGTTTTCAACATCGTTTCGGCTCTGGTCCAGGCGCCTCTGGGATTCGTTGTCGATAAGGTTGGCGCCCGCAGGATGCTCATGGCTGCGCTTGCACTCGGGTCAGGCAGCTTTGTTCTGCTCGCGGCCTTCCCGAATTATGCTTGTTTGTTGATTGCCATGGTCCTGGCCGGGTTGGCCAACGGGGTCTATCATCCGGCCGACTATGCCTTGCTTTCTCGCGGCATTGAGTCGCACAGAATGGGGCGGGCGTTTTCCATACATACGTCGGCGGGATTCCTGGGCGGTGCCTTGGCGCCGCCCATCATGGTGGGGGTAGCGGTTGCCGCTGGGGTCCATTGGGCGTTCGCTGTGGCGGCCATGGCGGGGCTGGTCACGCTTTTGTCCCTGTATTTCGGCGCCGAAGATCAGGCCCATTCTGCAAGTGCGGCCACAAAGAAAACCACAGGAATGCAGAACCGCCCTGTCACCACCCCTCTTGCCACACTGGCCATTTTGACCGTGCTTTTTGCGCTGCTCAGCCTCAGTACGGGTGCGATAGAAAAGTTCTCCGTCAGTGCGCTGATTCAAGGTTTCAGCGTCCCTCTTTCGGTGGCCAATACGGGGCTCACGGCCTTCATGTTCTCCAGCGCGGCAGGCGTCCTCGCTGGCGGCGTTCTGGCGGATCGTACGGAACGGCACGGGGTTCTTGCAGGCACCGCGTTCGCATTTGCCGCGCTTGTCATCGTACTGATCGCCACTGTGAGTCTGCCAGCGGTGGCGCTGATTTTTGCCTTGGGGTTGGTGGGGTTTCTTACCGGTGTCGTAGCGCCGTCGCGTGACATGCTTGTTCGGGCGGCGTCTCCGGTCGGCGCCGAAGGCCGCACCTTCGGTATTGTTTCGACCGGGTTCAACGTCGGCGGTGTACTGGGCCCACTTCTGTTCGGCTTCCTGCTGGATCGAGGGCTGGCTGCAGGGGTGCTTTGGTCCGGCGTCATCTTCATGATCGCCACCACGGTCGTTGTCCTGTTCCAGGAAAGAGCACCTGTGGCACGTGCCGCTGCCCCGAGTAGCTAGGGCCTGTTAACACTAAAAGGAGGCTCGCACTGGCTGGATATCGGGTGGCAGGCTAGGCGTGCAGGGCGCCGCATGGCCGCTCCCTGCAAGGCCTGCGCAACGACGCATGGCGCCCGATATCCAGCCAGCCCGCAGGGTGAGTACGCAAACGCGCGCCTGGCTGCGTTGCGAATGCTCGCCGGGGGGGGCGCCACGACTGCGCTTCGCGCCTTGCCATCCACACGTTTGCGTACTCATGCGAGCCTCCTTTTAGTGTTAACAGGCCCTGGTGTCCTATTTGGCTTGGTTTGCCGGGCTTGCGGCAGTCTCGGCCAGCCTGAGTGTTGGGTTTGTGGCTCAGCCGGGTTTTTCTTCGCCCGGCTAATAACAGAAAGCGGTGAAGCAGGGGGTATCCATGTCGACGTTCGTTCATCATCCTGTACGTGACCAGAGCGCTGTCCGCCCCGTCCCGGCGGTAGTGGCTGTTGTCCTGCGCGACGAAAACGTACTTCTGGTGCGCAGGGGCAACCAGCCTTACGCGGGGTACTGGGGTTGTCCGGGCGGCAAAATCGAGCCAGGTGAAAGGATAGAAGCCGCCGCCATCCGCGAACTGGCGGAGGAAACCGGTGTGAAAGCGGAAGCTGGCCAGGTTCTGACCGCATTTGATGTTCTGAACCGCGACAAGACCGGACAGCTCGTCCAGCACTATGTCTTGGTTGCCGTGTGTTGCAGGTGGGTCTCCGGGGAGCCCGTCGCTGCTGACGACGCCCAGGACGCACGGTGGTTTCGATTCGATGACCTTGATGAAACAAGCCCCGATTTGAATCGCCACGTTGTCGATGTCGTCCGTATGGCCAAGGCCGCCATCGGGCTGCAGGCCTGACATCGCCTGCGGTATTCTTTATCTGGCGCGACCATCAGAAGTTGCAGGAGTTTTCGAACTGGTTGATGCTCGCGGCTTCCTTGAGCGATTCGACAAACAACTGGGCCGGGCGGGATAAGGATCGCCCGGCAGGCTTCAGGATGCCAATGTCTTGAAGGGGTACGCGCCCAGGTACAGGCCGGCGACATTGTCGCGCTCGTTCGCACCCCCTCCAAGGCGGCGGACCTGGGCGTGGAAGTGCGCGAGGCTGACTACACCCGCCCCGACACCCTGAATAAGGCTCTGGCGGGCATTGATACATTGATGATGATCTCCGGCAGCGAGATCGGCCAGCGCGTAGCGCAGCACCGCAATGTCATCGACGCGGCCAAGCAGGCAGGTATCAGGCGCGTGGTCCATACCAGCTTGTTGCACGCGGAACGCTCCACATTGGATTTGGCGCCCGAGCACGTCGAAACCGAGGCGCTCCTGCAAGCCTCCGGGCTGAGCGTCACTCTGCTGCGCAACGGCTGGTATACCGAGAATTACACTGCCTCCGTCGGTCCGGCTGTGGCCGTGCTGACATCCGCCGGCCACGATGGTAAGACCTACGAGTTGGCCGGGGATTCGGCGTATACCCTGGCGGATCTGGCTGCGGAAATTTCGCGCCAGACGGGCAAGGACATCCCCTACAAGAACCTGCCGCCCGCCGACTACACGGTGGCCCTGATCGCCGCTGGTGTCCCCGCGCCCTGGCCTCAAGCTCTGCCTGCGCTCGACGTCGAAGCCGCCAAGGGAGCACTGTTCGACGACGGTCATGTCCTGGCGAAGCTGATTGGCCGGTCCACCACATCACTCAAGGAATCTGTGGCCGCGGCACTCAGGCAGGTTTGAGGGACGAGAAGGCCATCTCACCGCCATCGGCGATAACGGGCTTCAGCCGGCCGGACGAGCGCGGCCCAGCACGACCATGCCCGCCAGCACCAGCGCTGTGCCGACCATCTGCAACAGGGTGATAGGCTCGTCGAGCAGCCAGGCAGCCAGAAACAGCACGGAAACCGGCCCGATCATACCCAGTTGCGCCGCCAAGGGCGCGCCAATGCGCGCCACCGCCCACATCACCATGAAGGTGGGGAGAAAGGTATGGAAAACGGCATGGACAAGCGACAACTGATAGACCTCCACCGGCTGCGCCAGCCCTTCCCATCCGCGCAGCACGAGAAAGTGAATGATGGCGTAGACTGCCGAAGCGCTCATTGCATACGCCACCAGACGGGTCGAACCGACCCGTTTCAGTACTTCGCCCGCGCTGATCAGATAGATCGCATACGAAAAGGCGGAAGCCAGTACGAAGCCGGCCCCCAGCAGCACCCCGCTGCCCGCGAAGGACAGGTCATGGACGAAGGCCAGCAGGACGCCCATATAGGACAGGCCCAGCGCGAGCCACTGTGCCGCCGTGATGCGCCGCTTCAGGTAGAAGGCCGAGATCAGCAGCACAAAGGTCGGCGACAGGAACAGGATCAATCGTTCCAGCCCGGCGGTGATGTATTGAAGGCCGATGAAATCCAGGTAGCTCGATAGGTAATACCCTACGAAACCGAGCCCGAGAATATGAAAGGCATCGCGCCGGCTCAGACGCATCTGCTTGCCCTGGTGCGCGCGCCAGGCCTGCAGGGCGGCCACGACCGCGAAGAGCGGCAGCGAAACCAGCATGCGGAAACCCATGACCGTGAGCGCATCGACACCATAGCGGTAAGTGAGTTTTGCAACGATTGCTTTCGCCGAAAAAAGGACGGCGCCCACCACCGCCAGGACAAACCCCGTCCAGTAGCGGCTACCCGCCGCGGCTTTGCGCACATCAGCCAGCACGCTCATTGAATGCCCCCCGGGGCGGCGCCCATGGCTGGCGGCACGCAGATTGCTTCCGTAGCCGATTGCAGGGCCAGGGGCGCACCGTCGCTGCGCGGAGCAAGCCACGGCCCCTGAAAATGAACGCCCGGCTCCGCCACGCCCCGGAGGACGAGGCTGCTGCCCGGGCGCTTGACCAATAATGCAAGGACAACCATGAACACTCTCTCAAACAAAGGGCTTGGCCCGATCGACGTTGACGCCATACGCGAAGGCGCAAAGCGCCTGGACGACGGAGCCATTCCCGCCGGCTACCAGGGCAATCGCGAGGAAATCATCGAGATGCTCAATGCGGCACTGGCGACGGAACTGGTCTGTGCGCTGCGCTACAAGCGCCACTACTTCACCGCCAGCGGACTGGTCAATGAACCCATCAAGGCTGAATTTCTGGAACACGCCCAGCAGGAAGAAGAGCACGCCGACCAGATCGCAGAGCGTATCGTACAACTGAACGGCGAGCCCGACTTCAACCCCCACACCATCGCGCAACGCAGCCATGCCGAGTACGATGAATGCACGGACATAAAGGGCATGATCCGTGCCAACCTGATCGCGGAACGTGTAGCCATCGAATCATACCGCCAGATGATTGAACGCATCGGCGACAGCGACCCCACCACCCGGCATCTGCTCATCAACATCATGGCCGTCGAAGAAGAGCACGCCGACGATATGAAGGATCTGCTGGACCTTTGACCACGCGCCCAGGCGCGGGCCTCGTCAGCTCGCGGCCTGCACGCCGCTTCCGTTCATGGCGAGGCCCCACCGATGCCGCGCCGGAGGCGCCCCCGCATCGTGGCGGTGGTTTTCGCACACAGGGCGCGGTATTCGCGTGGCTTCAGCCCCTTGACGCACGCATCCGTTACGAGTTATAAATCGAGATTCGTTTTCGCCAGTATTTCAGCCATATCGGCGACAAGAATGGCGGAAACGCAAGTCTGAAGAAGCGGCTTGCATCTGTTTTAAAAAACGTGCTATATTCCTTCTTCTTCAGTTCCCCGATAGCTCAGTCGGTAGAGCGACGGACTGTTAATCCGCAGGTCACAGGTTCGAGCCCTGTTCGGGGAGCCACCGAATACTGAAAGAAATCAAGCCCTTACAGTTAAACGCTGTAGGGGCTTTTTCTTATTCTTCAGCCCTTCACAGCTTCGTGTCCGACTTGTGTCCGAAATTTCCGGCGGCGGATGCGAGACAACTTGAGACGTTCGATATTGCGGCGATGTCGCACAGGGCCAACGACCCTGTCAGCTTCCTGTTCGTTAGCTGCTTTGTAATCCTGGGGATTTCCTATCCATTCCTGCAAGGCTGCTGGCGTCCAACCACATGCGCGCCCGCCTAGATTGACGGGTCGTGGAAAGCGCCCCTCTGATATACGCCGATAGATGGTGGCGCGACTGAGCGCCGTGATGCGTATGACATCGACAATGCGATAGAACGCAGGCGCTACAGGGAAAGCAGTTTGTGCCGATCGCTTGGCGATTTCTTGCTCGTCGGACATGCCCATCTCCGTAGTGGGTTGAGATGGCCTTAGAATGCCTCAGGTAGTCTCAAGAATAAACTTGCCAGGGCGTGGTGCAGCGTAGACCCGGCAGATATGTGTACTCAGCCTATTGTGAACTCCCACGATTTGCCTGTATGTTGGTTGGGCTTTTCTTCTTAAACCCCCGATCCCCCGCCATGAACGCCTCCAGCATGTGCGGAATCAGCGTCACAGCATCAACCTCCTCCCCATAGGCCTGAGCATGCAGCTCTGCGTAGCGCTCTAAGTCGGCTTTCAGATCGACCGGGCATGTAAAGGTCAGCTTGACCATTTGCGTGGTGGGCAGCGGGCCGAGCCGCAGCTTTCTGGTGGCGCTCATTGCGAAACTCCCTTGTTGAAAAACAATGGCTGGTAAGGCCGCAACACCAGATCCGCATTAACAATAATGCGCACCGGCATGCCTTGACGTATGGTCAAGGTGGGCTGGATATTCATATTGCGCCGAGTCATTTCCTGGCCGACCTGATTGATGCTGTCTTGGGCGCTGTCGCGCCCGGCGATGATGATGCGGTCGCCGTCCTGGCGGTTTTCAGGAGCGGCCAGTTCCGCGCCGACGCCCAGCAAGGTGGTCAGCACGGCGCCGCCGATGATGCGATCCCAATGCCAGTCCACATCGTCCTCCAGGCCCGCATAGCCTACCGGGTCGGAGCCGACCAGGTTGTCCAGCGTGAGCGACGAGGTATCGGGCAGGATGATGCGGTTCCACACGACCTGCACCCGGCTTTGGCCGTAACTCACCTGGCTGTTGTAGCGGCCCAGGATGCGCGCGCCTTGGGGAATCAATAGATGCCTGCCGGTGGCAGAATCGTAAACAGGTTCGGTGACGGTGCCGATCACATCCCCAGGTAGGTCGGACTTGATGCCGGTGACCAGCGCAGCGGCGATGACCGTACCTGCCATGACCTGATATGGCGAGGCGGGCATTTGCAAATTGCCGGAATTGCGGGTTTGCGTGGAGCCGGATTGTAGAAAAGCCTCTTTCTGGTCTTGCCGATTCTGTACGGCGGTGGGGTCGGTCGGCTGTGCTGCCGCCGATGCTGGGCCAGCGGCCAACGGGTCGAAAGCAGCCCAGGAATTATCCATGTCAGGCGCGATGGGTACGGCCTGCGCGACCGCTGCCGTAGGCTGGCCAGACTGGCCCTGTCCTGTGCGGAAGAAAACCGATGATGCAGCGGCCGCGTCGGCTTCCTTGCGTCGTGCCTCCCGTTCGGCCGATTCGGCGTCGATACCGGGCGGTGCATAGGTAGCCACAGCCGGTTGCTGACTATTGACGATAGCTAGCCCGAGATCACCCGGTAGCGGCGGCCCCAGCTCCGGCACGTTGGGCGCGGGCGGCGTATTGGGCGTCGGCAGCATGGAATAGTCCGCCGGCAAGGTGTTAAGCCCTTCCGACTTCGACACCCGGTCCACGTTGTAAAGTTCAGCCTGCTCGCCAGCGCTGCGCCGCTGCGGCTGCAACGACCAGATCGTGGCCCCCAGGACTGCCACCGACAGACCGCCCACCAGCACGGCCAGCGTGCGCCGGTTCAGGCGCGTGACTGGCCGGGGCTGGGCGCGCAGGGCCACAGTTTCAGGGGCCACCTTTTCAGTCGGTTGTGGCGCGGACTGATCGGGCTTTTGTTCCTCGCTCATGCTCAGTTCCTCCGCGCCACACCGTCGGTGCGCTCAATGCGCACCACATCGCCCCGATCACCGCCCAGGCGCAGTTCAGCCGCCCCAAAGAGCCGATCCACGATGTAGTACGGCGAACGAAAGCGGTAGTTCACCAACTGGCCGTCACCTTCGGCGCCGATCACAAAAAGCGGCGGCAATTCTCCCTGTGCGATGCCCGCCGGAAACTGGATATACACCTTCTGCCCATCATCAAAGGCTCGCAACGGCTTCCAGGGCGGGCTGCTACCGCTGACTGCATACCGGAAGCGCAGATTCTCCAAGGCCAGCCCCGCATCCACTGGAGCTGCTGCTTGTGCCGCCTGATTCTGGCGCTGCAAAGCCAGCATGCGGTCTTTGGGATACTCCCAGGACACGGACGCCATCCATGTCTTTTCGGTGGAAGTCAGCTCCAGCAGATAGGTGCGGCGGCTAGTGGTGATGACCAGGTTGGTCTTCAAGCCCGACCGGATGGGCTTGACCAGTACGTTCACGCGCAAATCCGCGCCGCTGCCACTGGACGTATCCCCCACAATCCAGCGCACGGTGTCACCGGCGGCGACCGTCACCAATTCCTCTCCGGGTTGCAGCGCAATCACCGTCACGCGCCCCACGCCTGTATAGACCTGATACAGCGCCCCATCGCTGTAGGGCCAGACTTGAATCGCGTTGACATAGCCCTCGCGGGTGGGTGCAACCCGTGCTTCGGCATTGGCGCGCGATACCCGCACCGTTTCATCTGCGGTTTCCGGCGTCGATTTTCCGCCCTCCGTGCCCGGCAAGGGTTTCAGTTGTGCGGGCAACGCCAAAGGTTCCGGCACGGCAATCACCTCAACGGGGCTGGGCGGCTCGGGCAGCAGTTCAGCCTGCACAGGCTCATCCAGCGAGATGGCGGGTGGTGGCTTGCCTTGCGTGGCGCACCCAGCGAGGGCAATCAGGATTAAAGGCACAACCCAAAAGCGGGCAACATCAATCATGGCTGAACTCCTTCCGACACGTTCACATCTCGACTCCAAGACAATCCATGCACATACAGGCCCAAAGAATTCTTTCTCAGTTCGTCTTCTGTTTTCGGAGCCTGGTGGACAAGCGTCATGACGGCAGACAAACGCTGCGTAGAAGAAAGTGCACCATTGACGTAACGCCGTTCGATCCACCGGACATTGAAAGTCCATTCGCTGGCTCGAACGACGCTATAGACCTCAACAGACACAGACTCCTTGCCCACTCTCGTAAAAGGACTGGACTGCCGTGCGTATTCGTTCAGCACAGCAGCACCGCGATCCGTCGTGTAGCGGTAGGCCTCAAGCCAGTTTTCCCTCACTACCACGGGGTCGATAGATAGCGAGCGAACAAGCTTGATGAAGCGTTCGAGATGCGTAACGATCTCAGCTTCCTTCGGGTTGTACGGTTCCGTGGCTTTGCCCACTGCCCGTGTGTTCCCCTGGCTGTCAATCTCCACCACGTAGGGGACGATGTTGGACTGCATAGAGCGCCAGACCAGGCCACCGGCCATAAGCAGCGCCAGCAGCAGGCAGCCAAAGGCCATCAGCCGCCAATTACGCGCCTGCACGCGGGCCGTACCGATACGCTCATCCCAGACCTGGGCGGCGGATTGGTAAGGGGTGGCCGGTTGCGGCGATTCGGCATAACGCACCAGCGGTCGTTTGAAGCGCATGGGTTGATCTCCTTATGAATCGGCATCACGCAGGCTCGGGCCTTGGCCCGCGCCGCCACCGTCGCCCCCGCGCAGCGTGTGGGCGGCGGTCGTGGCGGCTTGCGTCAGTTGTTGTCGGCGGTGCAGGCGCTTGGCCCAGGCGGGTTGCGCGCTGGGGCCAGCGGTCGGCGCTTGGGCTGAAGCGCCCGGCGCAGAGCCAGAAACCGCACCCGCACTCAAACCCGAACCGGCAGGCATTCCCTTCAGTCCGCCACTGGCCGCCGAACCTGCCTTGAAGGCCGACCGGGCACCACTCACGGTCGAGCCCACGGAACGCGCTGCACCAGCGGCCATGCGGGCAGCACCCGGCATCAGGCGCGCGCCAGCGGCCACCGCACCGCCAACACCCGTGGCGGCCGCGCCAAGGGCGACGGCAGCACCTGCGGCCCCCACGGCGGCCCCGGCCATCGAACCGGCACCCAACTGCGGGCCGCCGGACACCAGCCCGGTGGCAATGCCCGGCCCGAAGATCCCCAGCGCCAGCATGGAGAGCGAGGCCAGCATGATGACCAGTGCGTAATCCACAGACGGCTCATCGGGATGCACCTGGAACTCGGCGAACAGGCCGCTGCCAATCCCGACAATCACCGCGAGCACCAATACCTTGACGCCCGAAGACACGATGTTGCCCAGCACCTTCTCAGCCAGGAAGGAAGTCTTGTTCCATAGCGCAAACGGCACCAATACAAAGCCTGCCAGCGTGGTCAGCTTGAACTCGATGAGCGTCACAAAAAGCTGGATAGCCAGAACGAAGAAACTCAGTATCACCACGATCCAGGCCAGGAACAGCACCACGATGGGGTCGATATTGGTGAATACCTCGGGAAAGCCCGCCATGTCGCCGATTTGTTCCAGAATCGGCGCACCGGCATCAATACCGGTCTTGGCCAGGCGCCCCGGCTGCAGGAAGTTACCCATCGAAAGCGACGAGCCCGACGCGATCAGGCCCAGCCCCGCGAAGGATCGGAACAGGATGCTCGCCAGCGCGTTGAAGTTGCCAATGATGTAGGCAAAGGCGCCGACGTAGAGCACCTTGCGCAGCAGCTTGGCGATGACATCCTCACCCTGGCCGCTGGCATGATTCATCGCCCAGAACAGGCCGGCCAGCGTCATGTCGATGACGATGAGCGTGGCGGTGAGGAACGCCACCTCGCCTTGCAGCAGACCAAAGCCTGAGTCGATATAGCGCGAGAAGGTATCGAGAAACCGGTCAATGACCGCCACGTCGTTCATGGCACAGGCGCTCCCAGATCAGTTGCCGTAGAAATCCACGGCCTGCGGCGTGTACGGGGTGCCCGTGCCTTGGAAGCGGCGGCGCACTTCGCGGGCGCGTTCGGTGGCTGCCGCCCGCTGGGCCAGCTCCAGCGAAGCGGCGCGGTCTTGGGTGATCTGAAGCTGCTGCGCCTGGATGGTCTGTTTGGCTTGCAAGGCCAGAAGCTGATTGGTCGCCTGCGTGGCCTGCAACGCCCCTTGCGCCGACTGGCTCTGGTTCACCAGATCAGCCAACACGCTTTCATCGTCACGCAGATTCTGCGAGGCCTGGGCCTGTAGTCGCATGGCGGTGTGCAGGCCATCGAGCGTGTTCTTCCAGCGTGCGCGAGCGTCCTGCGCCATATGGTCGCCGCTCATGGTGGCAGCGTACTGATCGGGGTACAGGCGCGCAAATTCACTATCCATGTGCGCCACGTCATAACTCAAGCCCTGCGCCTCTCCGATCAGGCGATCAGTGGCGGCCAATGTCGCGCGCAGGCGATTCACGACATTGAAGTCCAGGCTTGCCAAGTTACGCGCCTGATTCATCAGCATCTGTGCTTCGTTCTGAAGCTGGTTGATTTGATTATTGATCTGCTCCAGCGTGCGCACGGCGGTCAGCGTGTTCTGCGTGTAGTTGGACGGATCAAAGACGGTTTTCCAGGCCCAGGCGGGCGAAGCCGTCAGCAGGAACGCCGATAGCACAGCGGCAAGCGACAGGGATAGTGAACGGGTTTTCATGACAGGTTCTCCTGTGAGTGGGAAGAATCAGCAACGGCTGAATGCGAAGGACCAGGGAACTCGGGCAGCAGGTCAGCCGCCCACTCCAGGCCGCGATGGCGCAGCCAGGCACCCGCGAAGCCGGACACGCCGGCATTCAGCAGAATGCGGTCGATGTCGCGCTGGTCTTGCGGGCTGGACGCCCCGGCAAAGGCAAGCGTGGCTGGCCCCAGGTCAAGATCAAAGAGACGATTACCCAGGCGCGACTGGTAGTAGTAGTCACGCTTCGAGGCAGCAGTCGCGACAATCTCAATCTGTCGGCTGTTCAGGCCAAAGCCTTCATAGATGGTGCGAATCTGCGGTTCGGTCGCCTGTGGATTCGGTAGAAAGATGCGGCTCGCGCAGCTTTCGATAATGGCGGGCGCAATGCTGGAATCCTTGATGTCGGCCAGGCTCTGCGTGGCAAAGATCACTGACACGTTCTTCTTGCGCAGCGTTTTGAGCCACTGGCGGATGCGAGCGGCAAAGGATGGCTCATCCAGAAACAGCCATGCCTCATCCAGGATCAAGAGGGTCGGTGCGCCATCGAAGCGCTCATCGAACCGGGCAAAGAGGTATCGCAGCACCGCCTGTACGGCGGCGGGACTGTGCATCAGCTCTTCCATCTCGAAGCCCTGCACATCGGCCATGCCCAGCCGGTCATGATCGGCGTCCAGCAGCTTGCCGTGTGCGCCGCCCAGCACATAGGGCGCAAGCGCCTGGCGCAGTGCGTTCGATTGCAGCAGCACGGAAAACCCGGTCAGCGTGCGCTGCTCAACCGGCGCACCGGCGAGGCTCCCCAACGCCGACCAGATCGCGGCCTTGTCATCGGGGCTGACGGCTACGCCTTCATGCTGCAAACGCCCCTCAATCCATTCAGCGGCCCAGGTGCGATGGCCTTCGCGGTCGATGTGGGCCAATGGCTGAAATGAAATGCCGCCGTCCGCGCCCAGATCGTAGTGCTCACCGCCCAGCCCCAGGATGGTGGCCCGCATCGAGCGGCCCATGTCGAAGGCAAAGATGCGCGAACCGGGATAGCGGCGAAACTGCTGGGCCAGGACGGCCAGCAGCACCGACTTGCCCATGCCGGTCGGCCCCGCAACCAGCGTATGGCCCACGTCGCCGATATGCGTGACCAGCCGGAACGGCGTCGCGCCCTCGGTGCGTGTGACAATCAATGGCGGGCCATCCAGGTGGTCATTTTTCTCCGGCCCCGCCCACACCGCCGACACCGGCATCATGTGCGCCAGATTCAATGTAGAGACAATGGGTTGCCGGACATTGGCGTAGGCGTTGCCGGGGATGGATGAGAGCCACGCATCCACGGCGTTCAGCGTTTCGGGGATGGTCACAAAGCCCCGGCCCTGGATGACGCGCTCCACCAGGCGCAGCTTTTCATCTGCGATGGCGGGGTCAGCATCCAGTACCGTCACGGTGGTCGTGATATACCCAAAGGCAACCTGATCGCTGCCCAGTTCTTGCAAGGCAGCGTCGGCATCGGCGGCCTTGTTGCTGGCATCGGTATCGACCAGCGGCGACTCTTGCTGGAAAATCGTTTCCCGGAGCAGCGCCACGACATTCTTGCGTTTGGCAAACCACTGACGGCGCAGGCGGCGCAGCTCCTTTTCGCCTTCCGCTTTGTCCACGCACAGAAAGCGCGTACTCCAGCGATAGGCAAAGCCAAGCCGGTTCAGGTCATCCAGAATCCCCGGCCAGGTGGAGGTCGGAAAGCCCCGTACCGACACCACGCGCAAGTGGGCATCGCCTAGGGCCGGTGCCAGCCCACCGACCAGGGCCGAATCGGTCAATAACGCATCCAGATGGAACGGCACCTCTGGCACACTAATGCAGTAACGCCGTGTCGAAATGGTTGAATGGAGGTAGGTCAGCGTCTGGCTATCATCCAACCAAGCGATTTCCGGCATGACGCCATCGAGCAGGTCAAAGACACGACCCGTTTCCGCCACGAACGCGTCCATGCGCTCGCGCCAGTCCACGCCTTCAGAAGGCCGGTTCTCGTACAACATCCCCGCCGCCCTGGCGCGGGACTCCTCGGGCGGCAGGAACACGAGGGTCAGGTGATAGACACTTTCAAAGTGATGACCGGCTTCTTCAAAGGCGGCGCGGCGCTCCTGATCGACCAGCCAGGACAGCGGTTCAGGAAAGTCTGAATAGGGATAGTCGGCAGCTTGCCGGCGCTCGGCTTCGATGAACAGCGCCCAGCCCGAACCCAAACGACGCAGTGCATTGTTCAGGCGCGCAGAGGTGGCAATCAGCTCACCTTGGGTAGCGCTGTCCAGATCCGGCCCGCGAAAGCGTGCCGTACGCTGAAATGACCCGTCCTTATTCAGCACCACACCGGGAGCGACCAGCCCGGCCCAAGGCAGCCAATCGGCTAGAAGCGCAGGACGCTGGCGATATTCGGCAAGGTTCAGCATGACATCACCCCCTCACACATCCAACAGTGTCTTGTGCTTGATGTGGCGAGCGAAGACCTGCATGAACTGCGGGTCCACCCGTGCGCCCCACACCGCCAGGGAGTGGCCGACGATCCACAGCACCACGCCGGGAATCCACAGTTGCAGACCCAGGCCCACGGCGGCGGCGAGCGTCCCGTTGGCAATGGCCACAGTTCGCGGTGCGCCGCCCATCAGAATTGGCTCGGTCAAAGACCGATGCAGCGGTATCTCAAAGCCCGGAGCGAAGTTGGGCGCGCCTTCGGTGTCGGTGCTCATACGACGGCCCCGCCAGAGAAGGAAAAGAATGACAGGAAGAACGAGGACGCGGCAAACGCAATCGACAGGCCAAAGACGATCTGAATCAGCTTACGAAAGCCCCCGCTGGTGTCGCCAAAGGCCAGCGCCAGACCCGTGGCGATAATGATGATGACCGCCACGATACGGGCCACCGGCCCCTGGATGGATTCCAGAATGGATTGCAGCGGCCCCTCCCAGGGCATGGAAGAACCGGCGGCTTGTGCCGCGCCGGCAGCAAGCATCAGCAACGCAGCCAGCACCAGTCCTTGCGCCGCAGGCCGGGCAAGGTGGCGCAAGCGGATGAAGTTGAAAAGCGGAACTACAGAAATACGGAAAGCAACAGGCGTCATGACAGTTCTCCAGACGGATCAGAGGATGGGAAAGAAGGCGGCGATAACTCAGGCAACGGCGCTTGCAGCGCATCCATCAGTTGGTAGCCCACGCCGTCAAAGCCAACAACGCGGGCAATGCTTTCGATGCGGCGCTTGCGCCCGCGTCCAGCGATATAGATCACGACGTTGACCGCTTCGGCGATCAAAGCGCGCGGCGGATTGACCGCCACTTCCAGAATCAGTTGCTCCAGGCGCAGCAGCGCCCCTACAGCAGAACCGGCGTGAATGGTGGCGATGCCGCCCGGATGGCCTGTACCCCAGACTTTGATGAGATCCAGCGCCTCTCCGCCTCGCACCTCGCCCACCACCACACGGTCGGGGCGCAGGCGCAGCGTGGCGCGCACCAGTTCCTGCATCGACACCACGCCTGCGCGGGTGCGCAGCGGCACATGATCGGTTGCTGTGCATTGCAGCTCAACCGTGTTTTCCAGCACCAGCACGCGGTCGCCCGTGGCGGCGATTTCGGCCAACAAGGCATTGGCAAGCGTGGTCTTGCCCGTACTGGTGCCCCCGGCAATGAGGATGTTCTCTCGGGCACGCACGGCCTGCACCAGAAAGTCGGCCTGGGCCGCGCTCATCATGCCGTCGGCGATGTAGCGCGCAAGCGGAATCACGCCCACGGCGCGCTTGCGTAGCGCAAAGGCCGGGCCGGGTGCGGCCGGTGGCAAGATGCCTTCAAAACGCTCGCCGGTCTCGGGCAGTTCCGCAGTCAGCAGCGGCTGGCCGCGATGCACTTCCGCGCCAACGTGGGCGGCGACCAGACGGATGATGCGTTCGCCGTCAGCTTCGGAGAGTTCCAGGCCCAGCGGCGCACGGCCCGTAGAGAGCCGATCCACCCATAGCGAGCGGTCGGGGTTAAGCATGATTTCCACGACATCCGGGTCTTCCAGGGCGGCGGCGATCTCCGGCCCCATGGCGGTACGCAGCATCTGGATACGGCGACCCAGCGCCACGGCGACAGAGGATTTGAGCAAGGCGCTCATGAGATACGCTCCTCAAACAGAGGCGCCGCGTCGTTCATGCGCACCGGCTCGGGGTGTAGTTCTTCCACGACATCGCGCACGAGGCTGCGGCCACGCAGCAGGTGGCGTCCAAGCTGTTCGACGAATTGCTCAAAGCGCGCCTTGCCCTGGGCGCGAGCGGCATCTTGATGGGCTTCCGGTACCGGGGTACTGACCGTCAGGTAATAGCGCACGAACAAGGCCAGCGTTTCGATCTGAATGTTCTGGTCACGCTCCAGGCGCTCGAACTGGCGCGAGAGCCTGTCCAGCCGCCGGGCCATCGCCGCTTCGCGCTGGTCGCCCGCGTCCGGCGAGAGCCAAGATGCCAGGGCCGCAGCCACGATGGACGATTTGGACACGCCTTTCTTGGCGGCCAGTTCATCCAGGCGCTTGGCATGTTCAGGATGGATGAAGAGATTCAGGCGATATCGGCTCATAGCTGGATTCCGTCATCAGGATCAAGGGAGGCCAGACGCGCCGTGCGCTGCATGGCAGGGTCAATCTGGCTAGAAAGCATGGGCGGTAGATCGTCGTCATCGAGCAGCGACAAATCACTGGCCGGATATTGCGGTTCGGGGCTGTATGCGACGGTTTCTGATAGCTCTGGCTGTTGACGCGGGCCGCCATCGTCGGCGGTACCGGACATACCCTCGCTGTCTCTCGAAGCCGGCGCAGCGGGGACAGCGGGAATCACAAGCCCGCTCCAATCGTCAGGAAGGGCCGGCGGCGCATCGGCATAGCGCCCAGCAGCCAGCACCGGCGGCGGCAGCACCCGCTGCGCGAAATTGGCATCCGCGTAATAACGCAGCTTCTTGGCCTTGATGGGGGCCACGCTGGATACCATCACCACCGATTCATCCGGGGGAAGCTGCATAACCTCCCCGGGGGTCAAAAGAGGCCGCGCCGTTTCCTGGCGCGACACCATCAGGTGCCCGAGCCAGGGCGCGAGCCGGTGTCCGGCATAGTTGCGCTGAGCGCGCAGTTCCGTGGCCGTGCCCAGGGTTTCCGAAATCCGCTTGGCAGTGCGCTCATCATTGGTGGCGAAGGTCACACGCACGTGACAGTTATCCAGAACCGAGTGATTCTGGCCGTAGGCTTTGTCGATCTGATTGAGCGACTGCGCAATCAGAAAGCTGCGGATGCCATAGCCCGCCATGAAGGCCAGCGCCGTCTCGAAGAAGTCCAGGCGGCCCAGCGCCGGGAATTCATCGAGCATCAAGAGCAGTTTGTGGCGACGGACGATGCCGTCCGACCCATCCAGCGATTCGGTAAGCCGCCGCCCGATCTGATTGAGAATCAGGCGAATCAGCGGCTTGGTGCGCGAAATGTCCGAAGGCGGCACCACCAGATACAGAGACACCGGGTGTTCCGATGCGATCAGATCGGCGATACGCCAGTCGCAACGGGACGTGACTTCGGCCACCGTGGGGTCACGGTACAGGCCCAGAAATGACATGGCAGTGGACAGCACACCCGAGCGTTCGTTGTCCGACTTGTTCAGCACTTCTCGGGCGGCTGAGGCCACCACCGGATGCGGCGCATCGTCAAGGTGCGCCGTCGTCATCATGCGGTGTAGCGTCAGCTCAAACGGACACGCTGGGTCAGAAAGAAAGTTCGCCACACCGCGCAGCGTCTTATCCTCGCCCGCATACAGCACATGCAGGATGGCGCCCACCAACAGCGCGTGCGAAGTCTTTTCCCAATGGTTGCGACGTTCGAGCGCGCCTTCCGGGTCAACCAGAATATCGGCGATGTTCTGTACATCGCGCACTTCATGCTCGCCCCGTCGCACTTCCAGCAGCGGGTTGTAGCCAGCGGACTTGGCATCTGTGGGATTGAACAGCAGGCAATGTGAGAACCGCGCGCGCCAGCCAGCGGTAATCTGCCAGTTCTCGCTCTTGATGTCGTGAATGACGGCCGAGGCCGGCCAGGACAGCAAGGTCGGCACCACCAGTCCCACACCCTTGCCCGAGCGGGTGGGCGCGAAGGCCAACACGTGTTCCGGCCCTTCATGGCGCAGATACTGTTCGTCGTGCAGACCAAGAAAGATGCCAGTGGGCTGATTCAGCCCGGCCTTGCGTATATCAGTGGCTTGCGCCCAGCGTGCCGAACCGTAAGTCGTCACCCGCCTCGCCTGACGCGAACGCCAGATCGACATGCCGATGGCGACCACGACGGCAATAAGGCCGCTGCCGCCCGCAATCATGCCGCCCGCGTTGAACACCTCCGGCGCATAGGCATCAAAGAAGAACCACCACTCGAACAAACGCCAAGGGTGATAAACCGGCGTGTCGTAGAAATCAAACCAGGGCAAGCCCAGGCGTAGCTGATAACCCAGGGCGGCGGCTGTCCATTGTGTAGCACCCCACACACCGGCAATCACAATGCCGAATACAACGGCGATCTGCCCGAACAGTACATTCGTCCCCTGCATACCCATGTCCCCGATGTCTTCTACGGATTCCTCGTTTCAACGTGGCACAAACCTGTGCCTGCCTCATGAGAATCGGTGCTGGGCCAGTGCCGGTCAAAGACCGTTATCGGGATGAAGCTGATGAAAAAAGCATCAATTCATGCCAGGGCGAACACGACGAAAACGCCGCAAGCGTGGGCGCGCTGCGGCATGTCGGGAAAGAAAAACAGGGTCTGTCGGGAAATGCCGACGATCAGAACTTCGGCGGCGTATCCGACGGGGTGTACGGCACGGTGCCATCACCATAGAAGCGTTTGCGCGCGGCGTCGGCACGCTGTGCTACGTCCATGTCGATCACCAGCGTGCAATGATCTACGCTATCACTTCTCTCAGACTCCTTTGTCATTGGACAAGTCCCTTAGGGACAACTTGCTTCAAAGTCGTTTATTATTGCCCCAACAGTAGCTCATTGACCTGAAGTCGCAGGGTCTGGTCATGAGTGGGACTTAGCCTTAAAAACAAATAGCCTGAAGCCGCTGCATGAGTGATGCCAGCCACATGATCAACCGCTCTCGTTCGCCCGTGTGGCGATGGATGGCCGTATTGCTCATTCTGGCTTATGCGTTCAAGGCCTTCGTGCCTACGGGCTACATGCCGGACTCCACTCAGCACGGCGGTGGCTTGTTTTCATTGCAACTATGCACTCCCGACGGCATCATCACGATCTCGCCGACAGAGATTGGCTACGACGTAGCAGGGAGCTCGTCGCCTCCTAGCCAAGACGGCCGCTCCGATATACACCCTTGTACCTGGTGCGCGTCCAATCTATCCATTCCCATCCTATTGCTAGCGCTGGCGATATTCCTGATCGTCACGCCACCGCTTCCGCTTATACCCCGTCCCACATCACAGGGATGGATCGCGCGTACCTTCTTATGCGGGCCATTAGGATCACGGGCTCCGCCATCCGACTTTTCCTTACTCTGATTCCATTTTCTCGAATCTAGCTACGCCATAACGCAGTTGGGCCTCCGGCTGTTCTATGCGCGTGAACAAACCGGCGACCATGTCGCCTAAGGAAAAGTTTTATGCGTCATCGTTCGATCTTAGACCGTTTTTCGGTTCCATCATCTCTGCTCGTTTACGGGCCGAGCATCTTGCTCACCATTGCCGGAACGACTACTTCAGCGCAACAGCAGTCTGATGAACCTGTTACTACATTGGACGCCATCGTTACGACTGCTTCCAATAGGGAGCAGCCCATCAGAGACGTCCAAGCATCCGTTCAGTTGATTGACCAAGAGGACTTGGACGCCTACGCCGGTACCAGCGTGACGGAAGCATTGAAGATGGCTGTTGGTGTGGACTCACGGGCATTGGGCTCCAACAGCAATGTGATCATACGTGGCTTTCAGTTGCGACCGGGCGCAATGCTGGTTGACGGCTTGAGACGCCCCTCGAAATACGGTTCGGTCAATCCGAGCCTGCTTTCTCTTCAGGATGTCAGCAGCATCGAAGTTGTGCGTGGGCCGATGTCTGCGCTTTATGGGGCAGATGCAAATGGTGGCGCCATCAATGTGAAAACACGCTCCCCCCTCCTCGATAAGGGCGTGGGTGGGAATGTACGCACTATGTATGGCGCCACGACTGACCACAACCAACGTCGCACAGGCGTACTGGGTGCCTCCCTGCATTTCGATACGGACGCTCTTCGACAGCGCGTCCACGTAGAACACCGACACCGGAACCCCTATCGGTTCGACACTTCCGAAGACATTCCGGACTTGAATCGCAACAAACATACTTTCATTGCGCACGACGCCGCCTTACGAATTGGCAATGATCATCAGTTGCGATGGCAGGGAGAGTACGTGAAGCAGGACGATTCAGGCCCAGGTCTCAACACAGGTAACTCCTACACCGCATATGAGAAGGAGGAGCGTTGGTTTGGAGCACTACGATATGCGGGTAGTGTTGGGCCTGGCGAACTCACAGCCGATATAGCTTATGGATATGCGGATGGATCGACAACACGCAGCTACCCGATTATTGAAACCACTCGCTACCACCAATTTCAAAGTCAGTCGAGATATGCCGTCGATTGGGGGAATCACTCGTTATTGCTGGGCATGGGATTCATCAGCGATCGCATAGACGTTAATGTGAACTCAAATAAAGGACAACGGGATAACACTCATTTCCTGATCCAAGATGAATGGAAGCTTCCCGCCGACTGGACTCTTCTTGCTGGTGTACGACACGATAACTACTCCGATTTCGGGTCGGTGACCACACCCCGTATTTCACTCCAAAAGCGTATCGGTGGCTGGTTTGGCCGGGTTGGCTATGGGGAGGCATACCGTGCGCCGACGGTGATGGAGCAGTACTCGACGTTCATGCGGGGAACCACTCTCATTGTAGGGAACCAAGATCTACAAGCCGAACGTAACAAATCATGGGAAGCCGCTTTTGGCTACTACGGAAATACTTACAACGCAGAGATCACATACTACCGCTCGAAAGTGACAGACATGATTCAAACAGTCTGAATCGCTCCGGGAATCGAGGAGGCTGTTTGGTTAAAGTACAGTGTTCATCGGCACAGCGTCAGAGTGGGTACGGTGGTAGAGTTCTTCGGCCTGTGCAGGAGGAATATACCCGATCGATCCGAGTAGGCGCTGATGGTTGTACCAGGCGACCCATTCCAGCGTGGCCAATTCCACGGCAGCCCTGGTTTTCCAGGGCGCTCGGCGATGGATCAGCTCGGCCTTGTACAGGCCGTTGATGGTTTCCGCCAATGCATTGTCATAGCTGTCGCCTCGGCTACCGACCGACGGTTCAATGCCTGCCTGGGCCAGACGTTCGGTGTAGCGGATGGACACGTATTGGACGCCTCGGTCGGAATGGTGGATCAAGGACTCGGCGGGACGTCGGTCGTACAGGGCCTGCTCCAGGGCATCGAGCACGAAGTCTGTGCTCATGGTGTTGCTGACACGCCAGCCCACGATGCGCCGGGCGAACACGTCGATGACGAAGGCCACATACAGCCAGCCTTGCCAGGTCGACACGTAGGTGAAGTCTGAGACCCATAACTGATTGGGCCTGTCGGCGTGGAAGTGCCGATTGACCCGATCCAGTGGGCATGCCTGCGAACCGTCGGCCATGGTGGTACGCACTCGTTTGCCCCGGCGCACGCCCTGCAAACCCAGGCGGCGCATCAGGCGTTCGACCGTGCAGCGGGCCACGGCAATGCCTTCGCGCTGCAACTGGTGCCAGACCTTGCGGACGCCGTAGACCTGCATGTTGGCATGCCAGACACGCCCAATCTCTGCCATCAACTCCTCATCGCGCTGGCTGCGCGCGCTGCGCAATTCTGGACGTCGTTGGCGAGCGGCATGGCGCCGATACGCTGATGGGGCAACCTGCAACACCTTGCAGATCGGCTCGACCCCGTAGACGTCCCGGTGCCGGTCGATATAAGCATTTATTTCTTGAGCTCGCGGTCGAGCGCCGCCTGGGCGAAAAAAGCGCTGGCCGACTTCAATATCTCGTTGGCCCGGCGTAGCTCCCTGTTCTCGCGCTCCAGCGCCTTCATGCGTTCGCGTTCGCTGCTGGTCATGCCATCACGCATGCCGCTGTCGACCTCGCTGCGCTTGACCCAATCAAGCAACGTGGCCGGTACGCAACCGATCTTCGGCGCAATGGACTCAACAGCCGCCCACAGCGACGGGTACTCGCCACGGTGCTCCTGTACCAAGCGCACGGCACGTTCACGGACTTCAGGGGAAAACTTGTTCTGCTTGCTCATAGTGGCCCCATTCTCTCAAAAGCTGGAGCCTCCTCAAAACCCGGGGCGATTCAGTCTCTGCCCCGAGAGAACCAGGAGACCCAGCTCACATCCGCAGCCGCAGTATGTACGTCAACATTGCTCAGGCTCGCTTGGAAGGCGTAGAGCTCTCTGGCCAATGGCAAGTGACCCCACAATGGTATCTCCAAGGTGGTTGGGAATATTTGGATGCCAGAGACACACAATCCAATGAACGGCTTACGGGTATGGCTCGGCAAATAGCACGAGCAGGTTTACGTTTTCAGCAAGGCCCATGGCGTTTCGATCTACAAGGGCGCTATTACTTCGATTTCTACAATGCCGATCCTGCCGTTCGGGGTGCCGCGCCTGAGAACAGTCGGTACGGGACACTTGACGCCAAACTCCAATATGAATGGAGCAAAGGGCTCAATCTCGCCCTGGGCGTCGATAACCTTTTTGACCGCCGCCAACCAGACAACTTCAGTGGACGGGGATCAGTTATTGATCCGCCTTCCCGTTTCGTCTACGCAGAGGTGAAGTATGAGTTCTAAATTTCAGTCCTCGATGCAGATGCATCCCGACGAGATTCTCAAGGAGTGGATGGATCTGCGAAAGGAGAGACCACATACCCACGACCCCGAAGCGGCAGCTATCCTCGGTGTTCCGGAAGCGGCATTGCATGCCAGCCGTGTCGGTCGCGGCGCTGTGGCACTCACAACAGACCTGCATAGTTTACTGACACCCCTGCCTGAATGGCGGAGGGTGTTCGTTGTGAACCGCACACTGTTCGGAGTAAATATTCATTCACTCAAGGTAGAGTCGACTCTTGGTGGATCAGCCACTGAAATACGGCTCAACGACCCACGAAATGATATTCGCATCATGAGTCAGGATGTACATCAATGTTTTTACATAGAGGATCAAACTGAGCACGGGCGAAGTGCTGGATTGGCCTGGTTCAACCAATCCGGTTACGTACTTGGAAAAATTTTACTGCGCTCCCGCCTAGGTCAGGAGATAGCCAAGCCTCATTTTCTGAAGCATGCGTCGGCTGAACAGTCTCGCATTTTTGTACCTGACGGACGCACAGAGAATGATGCATCCGACCACAATAGCTCGCAATCAACACCCGTGAAGGAAGCGATTGAAACTGCTCAAAAATTATTACTACGAACATCTCAAGGTTTTTTCCCGGTACGAGCCATTGCTATGCACAGCCAAGGCATGATCTCCCGCTATAGCGCCCCTCTATCAAAATCGAACGCCACTGGCCCATGGGTTCATGCCTCATCCGTCGATTTCAAGTGCCACCTCAGACTGGATGCCGCCGTACATGCACAGACACATGAAAGCACGACATCACGGTCGCATGAAATATGCTTAATCGACGCCCTTGGTGGGCGGCTTGCCTTTGATCAGCTTCCAGAGGGGGACGAGCATGTTGTCAGCTCTGCGAAATAATCCGGGGCTTCAGCCATATAAAAACACCGCACCCGCGAATCCTGGTTTCATGCGCGTTCTCGGGCTGTCGATCAACAAGGTACTTGCGGTCAGACGTGTATTCAGCTGTCAGCTCGCAGTTTTACTGTTCGTCGCGCTGACATCACACCCTGCGTGGGCAACCTCCAGGGGAGCGGCAGACATCCCATCGCGGTGGGTAGTTCTGGACAGCACGTTAGCTGAGCTGGTCGTGGCACTGGGTGGTACGGAACGGATAGTGGGGGTCGTTGGAGGGACAGAGCATTTACCCATACCCCAAAGTGCCACCAGACTCGAAGGCTATCGAATCGTGGCTGCAGAACCCATCATGTCTCTGAATCCAGACCTGGTCCTGATTGGCAGCGACCGCGTAATGCCACAAACGATCCAGCAGCTCCGGCAGTCAGGTGTACGGGTTCACCAACTCGGTGCTGAACCCGATATACCGAGTCTGCTGAAGCGCCTTCACGCCACAGCAGAGCTGCTTGGTGCGCAACGAAAAGCTGAAGAACTTGAGCAAGAGTTCCTCAGCGAAATGAAAGTCGTTGAACAATGGCTGCAAGCCTCATTACCAAGCAAGCGAGCGCGAGCAATCTTCGTTCTGGCTGGAGGGGGACGCCCAACTGTAGTAGGCGGCAGCGGCACCTTTACCGGCGCATTGCTGACGCTTAGCGGGGCGGTAAATGTAGCCGCAGAAGCCCAGGGGTACAAAATCATCAGTCAGGAAACGATGCTCGTCGCCGCACCGGAATTCATCCTGACTAATGAGGACGGCCTGTCGAGTGATAAGGATGGCCAGCCTGCGGTATTGTCTGCTCCAGGGCTGAGAATGACCCCTGCAGCTCGAAACCAGCGAATAGTGGCATTGCCTGGGCGTCACCTGCAGGGCTTCGGCCTTGGGTTGCCTGACTCCATTCGTCTGCTCGCCCGTCATATCTACCCGAACCTGCCATGAGTCAGAGCTATCGCCGATGGGTACTGACGATCAGCTTTCTTATTCTTATCGGTGTCTCGATGCTGGGCGTAGTGCATGGGGCTGTGGATATTTCCTGGGCAGAGCTGTGGAGCATTCTTTTCCGGAAAGCCGGACATCTGGACGCCATGCACCACGCTGTAATGTGGCATGTTCGTCTACCGCGGGTCCTGCTGGCCATTTTGACTGGAGCAGCGCTTGCAGGAGCCGGTGTGCTGATGCAGGCATTGTTCCGGAACCCCTTGGCCGACCCCGCGTTAATTGGTGTCTCAGCAGGAGCGGCGCTTGGCGCCGTTGGCATGATCGTGCTTGGTGCAACGCTCTTGGGGGGTGCCGCGTCGTGGCTGGGTCAATGGACTCTCCCATTGGCGGCATTCGTTGGTGCCGTACTGGCATCAATACTCATCTTCGGGTTGGCTCGCCGAGAGGGTGTGGTAAACGCCACCACCATGCTTCTTTGCGGTATCGCCATCAATGCACTGGTCAGCGCCATGATTGGTCTGATGACTTACATGGCTACGGATGACCAGTTAAGGAATCTGACCTTTTGGAGCCTTGGAAGCCTCACGGGTGCCGTTTGGCCAGCTGTCTTTGTCATGATGACGGTTATGGTTGTTCTGGTTGCTGCAGGGATGTTCCTGTCATCGTTGCTCAATGCCTTATTGCTGGGAGAATCGCAGGCATTTCATCTTGGTGTACCCGTTGAGCTTCTCAAGCGCGCAATTGTTGGACTGACAGCAGCTGCCGCAGGCTCCGCGGTAGCATTTACCGGAATGATAGGATTTATCGGCCTTGTGGCCCCGCACCTGGCCAGGCTCCTGGTGGGCCCGGATCACCGTTACGTATTTCCGCTGTCCGGGATACTGGGGGCGATACTCCTGGTATCTGGCGATCTGCTGGCACGCATAATGATCAGACCATCGGAATTACCTTTAGGAATTCTGACCGCGTTATTGGGCGCGCCATTCTTCTTGTGGCTATTACGTAACAACAAAAGCTTATGAAGAATCTGGAATTTTATAATGCTGTGGATCGCTCGATAAGTGCATCAATCAACAATGAGAGCATGGGTCACGGGCTTCTACTAGAAGTTGCCGAACTGAGCGTGCAAAGAAATCGGAAAAACCTGCTCCAAGGTTTACATTTCCAAGTAAGGGCGGGAGAGTTTGTCGCGGTAATTGGAGCCAATGGAGCAGGAAAATCCACTCTTGTGCGAGCCGTCACGGGTGAATGGGACGCTACCGGGAAGATCAAGGTTTTTGGACGTAACCTGGCTTCGTGGACAAGAAAGGAACTCGCCAAGCGCATGGCAGTCATGTCTCAGAAAACACACTTGGACTTTTCCTTCACTTCACAGCAGGTTGTTGAAATGGGCCGGCTCCCGCACACTCACTTCTCTGCGTCACATAACTCCAATGTGGCTCGTGAGGTTCTGAAAAGTCTTACATTGACAGAGTATGCGGATCGAGCTCTGACGTCACTTTCTGGCGGAGAAGCGCAAAAGGTGCAGTTTGCGCGTGCTGTGACGCAATTGAGCGGAGTTAAAGAACCTACTCTGTTAATTCTGGACGAACCGACTGCCGCACTTGATCTCGCCCAACAGAAAGTAATCCTTGATGCAACGCGCCACTCCTGCCAATCAAATAACGCAGTGTTGGCGGTCTTACACGACCTCAACCAGGTCGCCCTTTACGCTGATCGGGTACTAGTGCTTAGAAATGGCAGATTAATTTTCGATGCTCCAACAGCACAAGCCCTAACACCACCGATACTGAGCGAGGCTTATGGTGTCAATATAAGGGTAGAGGTCCTGACTGACGGCCGAAGAATTATTCTGGTTGATTGAGTCCAGCCACGATATCACAGCCGAACCCACACCATGTAAGCTTGCCTTCCCACTAAGTAACATTTAATAGTTTCAGAACAGGCATGCAGAATCTTGCCTGAATATATACCGACCATATGCATAATGACGCGGTACCCGCACAGCCATATGCACTCCTATGATGCAACGATCGTTATCGGAACAATGCTGAAAAAAAATATCAGTTCAAGCACAAAAAACATGACAAGAACACCACAAACGCGGACGTTGCTGCGGCGTGTCGAGAAAAAACTGGCCTTATCGAATAATGCCGACGATTAGTACTTCGGCGGCGTATCCGAAGGCGTGTACGGCACAGTGCCATCACCATAGAAGCGTTTGCGCGTGGCGTCGGCCACTCGGTCGCACAGCACCTCTCTCAGATTAGCACGCTCCGTCTTGCATTGCTGGCGCAATTCTTTCAGCCGCGCAAGGTCGGCGGCCAGTTCTTCGACAGTATGCACATCGGGCACAGACGCAGGCGGTTCTGATTGACCGCAACCGGCTAGCCCTTCCATCAAAGCCAATAACAGCGATATCTTGCGCATTACACCTCCGATGTATCAGGTTGGCGGGATTCGGGCAGATCGGTGCCCGACCATTCCAGAGTTTCCGCCCGTTCGATGAACCGTTCCAGGGCTTCGGACAGGTCTTCATTGCGATGCACCAGATAAGTGGTGAGCCTGGCTTCCTTGCCGGCCAAAGGCCGGGCAACCACACCCCTATCTCCGCACACCAGCATGTGCGAGGCCCCGGCCAGCCCCAAGGCATAGCCCGCCGCCACCAACGTGGCCATCATGTCGAATGATCCGACCCGTTCAAGTATCAGCGGCTCATCATCGGACCGACGCAGAATCCGGTCTATCTGCCGAGTAAACCCTTCGCATATCGTCGGATGCCCAAGCACCAGGGGATAGCGCAACACTTCATCCAACGGCACATGGCGATGCGTCAACAGAGGGTGGCGCTCGGGCACCACGACGCGCAGGGGGTCATGCCAGACGGGACGCGCCACCAACCCATCGCCGACGCTACCCACCTGATTGAAGCCCACGTCATACAGATCGTCGTGCAAGCCGCGGAACTGCTCCGAGAACGGCATTTCAAACATGCGAACCTCGACTTCCGGCTCCTGTTCCCGGCATCGGGCCAGCAAAGCCGGCAGGCAGGGAGGCGGCAAAGCGTCCGACAAGGCAACGCGCAATTGCCGCTGATAACCGTTTGCTACCGCCAAGGTGCAGTCCCTGGCCTGTTGCATCATCGGTAAAATGCGTCGGACATGCCGCAAAAACTCATGTCCTGCGCGGGTCAGGCGGGTACTGCGGGTTGTGCGTACAAACAACTGCGCTCCAAGGTCTTCCTCCAATTCCTTGATGGTCCTGGACAGTGGCGACTGCTCGATGTGCAACCGCTCTGCCGCACGGGCGAAGTGGAGCTCTTCCGCCACGGCAAGAAAACAACGAAAATGACGAATTTCCAAGCTAGATTCTCTCCGTGATTAATCAAAAAGCACGCTCAGCGTCATTCCATGGAATTGCTGACATGCAGCATTATTTACCCATGGGCTTCTATAGAGCGCGACGTATTAGTTCTGGTTCATGGATTTTCCGTGCCGTTCGGGCCACGCAGTAAGATTCATCGGCCTTTGCAGACTCAAGTGCCCAGCGCGCCTATGAACTAGCACCATCGGCAGCAAGGTCTGCAGGCCCGCCCTCCCGTCACAAGGCGGAGAGGGTAAGAACTCACTTCAAGGACAGTATCCATTCGGCCAATGTCTTGGCTTCCGCTTCCGATACCGTGCCATTTGGTGGCATGGGTATCGGCCCCCAAACACCGGAACTACCCGAACGGATACTTCCCGCAAGCCGTTCAATCACATCAGGGGTACCGGCTTCCTTGGCGGCGATATCCTTGAATGCGGGGCCGACCAATTTGGTATCGACAGAATGACAAGCGAGGCAGAGTTTGGTTTTGGCAAGTTCAAGCATCTCTGCCTGTGCCGGTACAACGGCGAGCAGTAACGGCAAGGTGAATGCAAAACGGTCGATGGTCGAAGCATAGCGACGAGAATTAGACATAAAAAATCATCCTTTAAAGATAAGAAAAAATACGAATCTAAGCTTTTGAGCTCATTGAATATTCCGGTTGGTTCCAGAGAACCACGACCCCACAGATGCGGAAAACGTAGTCACCTAATTACTTCACTCTATTCGAACCGCATAGTTTTTTACGTCTGCGCAGGACGGCGGGGTTTTCACAACCTTGCTCAGAAAACAAGCAGTGAATCCTAGGTCCGGCAGCAGGACGTACGTTCTTCATGAATAGTGGCGGGTGATTGTTCCAGAATGAGCATACTGGCGGATAACTGAGCGCTTTGTGTGTATCCCAACGCCCAACCACACCAGCCAGCCATAAAGATTGCCGCTAGCAGGAGGCCCCGTCTCGCGCCTCGGGGTGAGTAGACTCGCTTCATGCTAGCTCTCCCGTTTGAGCAGCTTTGCGGCAGTCTCGGTTATGCGTATGGACGGAAGCGGTGAAATAGGAAGCGCCGGTATTGACAGCACCGGAGGACGGAACGTCCATGTTGGAAATGCTTGCGTCATTTTGCGTCGCATAAGTCGTTGAGAACACGAACCATGCTGCGAGGGCGATAATCGCACCTATATTTAGATGCGTGAGAAAACGCATCATCAATTCTATGAGTTTCATTTATTACTCCTGATTCAATCTGTTCGCGCCGGCAGGCGCACACGGCGCTGCCTAACGGAGCGCCCTGCATTAAGAAAGAGATTTTTCAGGAGATAGAGGGAGGCGCGCGACTACGATCAGGGCGCCATTGATTGTGTGCAAGGATGAGCTCGGACTCGGGCAAGCAAAGCGCGATCCCGCATACGAACTGATAAACTGGAAGCGATGTATCTGCAGGAGGAACACCACGGAACTGGAAGTGAGGTAGACAGAAGGGACAATGATCCGCCTGAATGCTGTTAGGCTCTTCAGCGGCCCCGTCCTGCATGTCGACTTGAACCAGCTTGGTTCCGTTTGCGCTGCATACCTCTATCCAGACGCCGCCAGCGGCTTCTGTTGAGGCAAGGACTTTTGAAACCGTCGGCGCCAGCGCCGCAAAAAGGACGAGTAGCGCCATGAGCCAGACCACACTGGCATGGCGGTATGGGCGCGCGACACCCACGGGATAAGGCCGCCTCATTGAGGCCGCCTTTGGGCCGAGCGAGTCACGCTCAACTCTTCCGAGGCCAGTGCAGCATACAGTGTCATCAGTGCGGCGCATGCTCGCCATTAACCAAGACATTTTGACCGAATGATGCGAACTTCTCCCGGGTTTCCTTGGGCAATTTCGCTTCGGCCATGCTAGCCGCTTCTATCAGCCGGCGGGCCGCCGACTCACTCATGCCAGCCATCTTCAATGCCTCGATATCCTTGAGCCCATCTCCACCGCAAACATGGACCTCCCATTTGCCGTCGCGAAGCATAAGCAATGCACGGCCGCCGCGTGCTTGTTGTGTCCATCCCGCGAGCGCATAGTTTCCCTCAATGGCAACGGGACCCACCACCAGTGGCGCTTCGGGGCGATCCCAGATAGCGCGCATGGATTGCGCCACCTCCTCTGCTTCTATGGACGCGGCAGTGGCTACGCCGCCAATCATGATGAAGGCCAACACCATGGCTCCGACAGCTCTTGCCATTAATGCAAGGATCATTTCGGATTCCAACGTGGTTCGATTCTGTGTCACGGTGCCTTGCTCCCTTTTGCAGTCACTTCAAACCCGCTGCGGAGCGGATTTCGCAGTCGCTCGTAATGGCGCGGCCTTCCTCGAACCAAAACGTAATGGGCAGGCTTTTGCCAATTTCCAGTTCCGAAGCGGGCTGTTCCAGCATGACGTGATGGCCGCCTGGCGCGAACTCGAAGCTGCCGCCCGCCGGTAGCTCAACCTTATCCTCATGCACCATGGCGGCCATGCCGTTTACAGTTGTGTTGGCATGCAGCATCACTTTCCCGAAGGCCTTCGACTGTGCACCGATAAGCGCGGCGTCATGAGCGCTGCTGTTGTTCAGCGTGAAATAAGCAGCCGACGGCAAGCGATTAGGCAACGCGCGTATCCAGCAGTCGGAGACGGTAACGCCATCGGGTGCGGAGGCCTTGGCTGCATCGCCAAAGTCACCTTGTTGAGAATGTTGATGCCCATGGTGGGCATGTCCCGAATGGGCATGCGCGGATAGGGAGGTGATGGCTGCGAATACGACCGTCAGGAATTTTAAAGAGTGGTTCATGATTTTCCTTGGTTTAGTGTTTGTGATGGTGGCCGCCGTTTGACGAGCCGCTGGCCAGCGGACGAACGGGGGCTTCGATGCTGACGGTCTCGCGCTTGCCGTCAGGGCTCTCGAAGGTCAACGTCAAGGGGATGTGACTACCTTCTTGAACTTGCTCCTTCAAGTCGATCAGCATAATGTGGTATCCACCCGGCTTGAGATCGACAACTTGGCCTGCAGGCAGCCCCAGGCGTGGAATCTCACGCATCTTCATGACATCGTTTTCCATGGCCATCTCGTGAATCTCGACATGTTGAGCCGCCGGAGAGTCGGCCTGCACGAGCGCGCTGTCGGTCGTGGAGGAAAGACGCATGAAGACGCCGGTGGCATGTTGTTGCGCGACGGTGGCACGAACCCATGGTTCGTCTACGGTGATTTGAGCGTGCGCGTTTGCCGCGACTAACAGCGCGCCGGCCGTTGCGATAGACCAAGTGAGCAGTTTTGATGTAGTGGACATAACAATCTCCTGAAGAAAGGATCAATTGAGGGCTAAAACTTGACGGATATCCGCCGCGTATTCTTCAACGGTTTGTGTATGACGCAAGCCCAGGCGCAGTTGGCCGGACCGGTCATAAACATAGGTGATGGCGCTGTGATCCATGGTGTAGGACGAGCCCGTCGGAACTTTCGCGTAATATGCTTTGAAATCGCCAGCTGTTTTTTTCGTCTTTTCAAGATCACCGTAAAGACCAATGAAACTCGAATCGAAGGCAGTTACATAGGCATCCAGGACTTCCGGCGTGTCACGCTCCGGATCGACAGTAATAAATAAAACCTGCAATTGATCACCGTCCTTTCCGAGCAGCCTCTTAACCTCGGCCGCCCTAAATAGAGCAGTCGGGCACACGTCGGGGCATTGGGTGAAGCCGAAGAAAATCAGCACGGCCTTACCCTGGAAATCGGAAAGTCGGTATTGTCGTCCGTCCGCTCCGCTTAACTGGAAATCACGACCAATGTCCGTATCGGACATGTCTATGCCGTGGATATTCTCCAGCTCGTCAGAGCGCGAACATCCGTAAAGCGATAAACCGGCGGCGATCAAGGCGGCGAGAAAGCCGCGCCGTTGCATAGATGAAATCATGAGCACTCCAGATTTAGTATCGGACCTGTACGCCCGCGAACACTGCCCGGCCAGTACCCGGCTCGAACAGTGCCGAATTGGTGTTGGCGCGGTCGGTAATGCTGGCACTGGCAATGTATCGTCGATCCGTCAGGTTTCGCCCATCGATATAGAAGGAATAAGGTCCGTTTTCCCATCCCACCCGTAGGCCGACCAAAGCATAGGAATTTGTTTTGAGGCTGTTTGCATTGTCCACGTAGTAGACTTTAGGCACCCACTCGACATTGGGCCCGATATAAAATCCGGCCGGGTGTTTATACAGCACTTCGGCGCGAATGTAGTGGCGGGGAACGCCGGGAATTTGGTTAGTGCCCCAGTCACGATCATCGTCGAACTTGAAATCACTGAATGTGTAGGACGCATTGATTTGCAGGCTATCGGCTTGGTGGCCGGTTGAAAACAGCCCTCGCATGGCGGTCCATTGCAGGCCGAGTTCGATGCCTTGGTGTATCGTGCGATCGAGGTTGACGGTCTGATCGCAGATATTCCACATGCTGCTCACGCATTGGAATTCGTTGCTGATCCGAGCATGGTAGAGCGCCACGTCCCAGGCCACATCGCCCGATTGGCCGCGTGTCCCGATCTCGAAGGTCGTGGCACGCTGGGGCTTGAGACGGTCCAGGTCATTGGCAGTCGCAAAGTTCATGTCTCCAAAGGTCGGCGGTTCGGCGCTGCGCGACACATTGCCAAAGACCTGCCATTGCGGCGACACCTGCCAGAGCAGCCCCAGCTTGGGGTTGAAGAAATCGTAGCTTTTCTCGCCCGAACGAGTGGTGGGCAGCCCGCCATTGAACCGGTCGTTGCGCTTGCGCTCGGCATGCAAGTATTGGAGTCCTGTAATCAGTGACAACCCCGGAACAATGTCGAACGCATTCTCGCCATAGAGTGTGATGTTGTTCGACTTGTCATCTGTTTGCGACAGCTTGGCGCCGCGATGCCCGCCCGAATTGACGTAATTACCTGCATCCACCTTGCCGGCCGACCAGGTGAGGCCCAGAGTCAGCCGGTTGCCGCGTCCGGCCAGCGGTGTGGCGTTCACCAGGCGGGCGTATGCGCCGTAGTCGGTGTAATCATTATCCAGATACTGATAGATAGGATGGCGCATATGGGTTTGCGAAAACCAGCCCCCCAACTCATAGGTCGTATCACCCGATATGAATACAGTACGATTTGCAAGACGGCCACCATCGATATTGCGCTGCCAGTCGTCTATTTCGTTGCTGGCCGCCGCCTTGCGCGGGTCGTTCAGCGCCTGTTCGCGTGTGACCGAGCCCGGAATTTCCTGTCGTACACGTACTCCGGTGAAGTAAAAGCGGGTCTCGGCGGTATCCGACAGTTTCCAACCGAGGTTCGCACTCGCGCGCAGAGAATTGCCGGCGCTATGATCGCGAAACCCATCCTGACGCTGCCAGGAGCCGGTGATGAAGCCATCGACGCCTTGGTCGGCAAAACCACTGCTTAACTGCAGGCGTCGCCAGCCGAAGCTACCGGCATCCAGTCGCCCCTGAAAAGGACTGGCGTCGTATCCTGTTGGGGTCACGAAATTGATGGCTCCTCCCAGCGTGCCTGAACCATAGCGCAAGGCATTGGCGCCCTTGTATACCTCGGTGTAGCGGTACGCCGTCGGATCGATCCACTGGAAATCCGTGCTGCCGTCGGCATTGTTCAGCGGCATGCCGTCCTGATAGAGCGCGATGCCGCGCATGTGGTAGTAGCGCGATAGCCCCGAGCCCCGTATGGACAGGCGCGAATCCTCGCCCCACTTGGGCTGAGCGAACACGCCCGGCGTGTAGTCGAGGACGTCCTTGATGGTGGCCGCCTGCGTATCGCGCCATGCGTCATCAGGCACCAAGGCCACGCCACCAGCCGTTTGTTCGATGAGCTCCTTGGCCTCTTGCGTGTTCGGCACCGTCACACTGGGACGCTCTTGGGGCTTCACCTCGATCGGTGCAAGCGTTTGAGTTTGCGCATGCACTGTTGTCCAGGCGAAGGGAAGGCCCAGCGCCAGCAGAAATGCGCCGATCGCAGGTGCGTACGGGGGTCGGCCCAGCAGTGGCAATGTTGAAAAAATTATCGGGTCGTTGTTCATGAGTTTCCCCCTTATTAATAAAAAATCGGAATCGCACCCCACTGTAGATCGCGATGCCAGCTATACGCCATGCGGGCGCCGTTACCATCCGGCCTCCGATGTCGTCTCCAGGCGGATGCGGTCAAAGTCCGAGATCAGTGCATCGATGCGGATATGCCAGGCCGGTAAGCGGGGCAATTCAAGGTCGTCTACCTGCCAAGTGCCATTATTCGCCCTGCTGGCGGGAAGGACGATGGGTTCGATACCCGCCTGCGGGTTGGAGAACGCAACATCCACCTCTTGCGCGTCCAGAGGAGTCAAGTCGGCGTTGGACAAATACAGCGTCAACCGCCCGGACTGGCCGGGGGCCGGCAGTGCCAGCGCCAGATCCACCATCGCTGCGGTGTCGTGGGTATGGGCGGTGAGTTCGGTCGGCGCGGCCGGCACGCTGTGCTGGGCGCGCGGTGGCGGCGTGAAACGCCAGAGCGCCACGGTTGCCAGAATGAAAAGGGCCAGAACGCATTCGGCGTAGATGACGCGCCGCATGGCGCGACGCGCAGGCAACTGCCCGCTCAGGACGGCGCCCGTCAGGCGATATCGGTTATAGGCCCCAAGGGCCAGGAGCGCGGCTAACAAAGCAAGCTTGAGCGCCAGAACCTGCCCATAAGCGGTTTGCCATAGCGATGATGGCCTGTCGAACTGTAGATAAACAAGGGCTCCGCCGCTGACAAACAAGATGAGCAGAACCGGTGGAATCAGTTTGGAAAAACACTTCAGTAAATCCGGCTGCTCTGCGTCCTGCAATGCGTGTGCAAGCGGCAGCAGCGAGCCGATCCACAATGTGATGGCCAGCGCATGCAGCCAGACGGCGGGTCGGGCCAGCCAGGCGGGCGGCGTACTGCTGGCATGGCCGCTGGCCGCCAGGGATGCGCCCAGCAGTAGGAGCGCCGTGGCCGCCATCAGCCTGCCTGGGATCGAGGCGGCTTGCAGCCAGGACAGGGCCGCGCAACCAAGCGCACTCAGCGCCAGCGCGGCGGCAAGGCCGAATGAAGTGAAGAATGCCGTGCGCCAAGGGCCGGGGCTGAACAGGGCCGCGACAGGCTCATCCAGCGCATCAATGCCCAAGAGGCCTACATTGAACAGTGTGGCAATCGCTCCCAATGCCAGGAACCCCAAAGCCAAGCGACGCTTGTCTGCGCGCGCGGCGTAGAAGGCATGGCAGATCGCCATCCCGATGCCCACAAAAAGGCCGATGTATGCGCCCAAGCGGAACAACCAGATCAGAAAGTCTTTTCCGGGACGGCTCGAAGGCTCTTGGACATGGTGCGCTCCCTCGACACCGACCGAAAACATCACCGTGCCGCCCACAGGATGGCCGTCCGCCGAGACGACGCGCCAACTCAAAGCATGCGTGCCTTGCTGATCCAACGTCGGCAGGGCTATCTCCAGACCGGTGGGCAGCACCTCGGTCTGTGTTATGTCCTTTGTCGAGCCATCCGGTTGAATGATCTTGACGACCAGCGGCGAGACAGGCTCATTGAAGGTCAAGCGCACCGACGCCGGCGCATGCGGCAAAACCGAGCCCGCCTCGGGCAGGCTGGCGATAAGCGAAGCATGGGCCAATGCGCTCGGCGCCCAAGCGAGAATCGCCAAGGCGCCAAGCCACCTGACCAGTACCGTCAACAAGCCGGCCAAGGACGCGGGCGCACCGATACGGCACACAATGTGTGTAGACATCATTTCTCCCCCCTCACGGCCGGTGCCTCTAAGAGCGCCAGCCACCGGTGTGCTTACCGCTTGGGCAGCAGTTTGAGCCCGGGTGCGGGAGAGTCGGAATGATCGTCGGGCGCCTTTTTATCGGCGGAAGGCAGGTCTATCCATCGCTCCACGCCCTGCTCGCATTCCTGGACGACGGGAAAATAGAGCGTGCTATTGGGGGGCAATTCGCTGCTCAAATATCCGACAAAAACGAACTCGTCATAATGTTCGTCCAGTAGCGGGCCGCCAGTCCAGGTCACTTCTTTGACGCCTGAGCTAACCTCGGTGCCGTACCGCATGTGCGGTTTGGCGTAGTCGCCCTTGACAGTTTCGAGCGACCAACCGGCTTTGGGCTGGGGTTTGACGCCCACGACGCCTTCCGGGACGCGGATACGGATTTTTGTGGTGGCGGAGCCTTTGCAGCCGTGCGGAACACTGAACACGGCTCTATAGCCGCTATCGACAGGAGCTTCTTTGACCTGAAGCGTGACGTGCGCGTAGGCGGACGGAACAAGAATGAACGCGGCCAGCATAGCGGTGGCGCGTGCACGAGCATGAAAAACGGACATGAAAAAACCTCGGAAATGAATATCGCGGGAAAGTGACCGGTGCAAACACGATCACATACGAGAAATCAACCGAGGTTGGAAGGGGGGGCACGAGAGCCAAGCGGTGGCCCCAGTGCCGGCAGCGGCGGGAGCGCCTGGTTGCGATGTCGTAAAGGAACAAGATGATGAGCGACGACGCGTACCAGTGCGGTCGTTTCCTGACTGGGCATCGCCACTTGCGACACAACGATGCCGAAGGGGCAATCCTGGTTGTCGAAGTGGTCGCTGGGAGAAGGCTGATCGGGCTTATCGTTCAAGTCCACCAGCATCGTGCTGGTGCCGCCGCCTACAGTACAGAAGGTAATGGCGAATTTGCCGTCGCGCCCGCCGGATAGATCCGGCATATAACCCACAGGGATGACCGCTCGGCACAGAAACGACAGAACAGTCAGGCAAAAGAGAACGTGCCAGACCCTTATCGTATTGTGTCGATGGGCGTGTCGAAAGACGGACATGGGTCAAAGTATATTACATTCCCTGCCTTGACCTTGATGAAATTATATTCAACATGAGACAGTCCGATGAAGTGACGATTGGTGGGGCACTCAGATTGAGTGGCCACGCTGCTGTCTCAGTTCCCAGGACACACTATAACCACGCACGGTCGCGGCAAGCGGCTGCCCCAGCCGTTGTTCGATCACTGGTTTCCACGGCACCAAGCTGAACCCCATTCCATCTTCAAGCATGGCATAGCGCCCACTGGCCAGCATGAGGTTGCGCCGATAGACACCCGCCACGCGCTGGCCGTCCGCCACGGGGCGATGCTCCAGGCCGGTTTCGGCGGCGATGTCTTTGGCGGCCTGGGCCAGCTCCCGATTACGCAGCGTTGACAGCAGATTTCGGGCGAGGATGACGCGCTGCCCGCGCTTCTCGGCCAGCCCCTGTTCAACTAGGAAGTCGGCACGCTGCCGCATGGTTTCCTTGACCTCACTGCCGAAGCCAATGTCTCCCAGCCCCTTGTCGCCACCGATCAACTGTTGATCGAGCCAAGTGGCGCCGATCACGCGGATCTGCCGTTCAATGGGAGGATGGGTTTTCAGCTCCACGCTCACGCCGCCCAGGCGTTGCACATCGTACTGACGGCCACGCTCTGGTAGGTCATCGGGCACCTTCCAGAGTCCTTCGGCCACGCGCTCCACGATGCCGGCGCGGCGCAAGGCTTCCAGACGACGGACATGGGAAGCGACAACTTCCTGCGGGTCGCGCCCCGGCTTGGCCCGGCCTTGCTCAATCGCCAGGTGATGGTCGGTGCGATACAAGCCATCGCTCGCCAGCGCCACGACATTGCGGTCTGCGGCACGTTCGTCGGCGGAACCTTTCACTTCCACCACCGAGCCCGTGGGGTAGTTCGCCGGTTCGTCGCGGGCATTGAGCGCAACGTAATGGGCCTTGCCATCCACGCCGTCGATGACCAGATACCCTCTATCACGCAGCTCGTCGGCCAGCCCCTTGGCGGCGACGCGACCCACAATGGTACGGCCATCCTCGCCCGGCTCGAACACGGCCAGCTCCCGGGACTGGCCGCTCATGGCCCGCTGCATGGTGCGGATGATGTCGCCGCGTTCGCCCAGGGCGCGCAAGGTCTTTTCCGCATCGGCATGGATGGCCCAGGAGCCAGACTGCAATTCCTCAGCCAGCCCCACACGTTGCAAGCGTTGCAGGCGGCCGATCAGCAACAAGCGCTGGCGTTGCAGCCTAGGTTCGTTGAAGCGTTCGATATGCACCCAACCATCATCGCTGATCTCGCGTTGAAGGGTGCGGTCCAGGCCCGTCCAGCGCTCCTGATCCACCTTACGCTGCATGGTCTGCTGGATCTCCAGTTCGGTGCGCGGCCCCAGCCATTCGGTTGCCAGTTCTGAAGCCCGGTGGCGGAAGCCCTGTGCGATGTAGTCGCCCGCAATGATGAGGTCTTGGCCGGTATCGTCGCGCCCGCGCACAATAACGTGCGTATGCGGGTTGTCCGTATTCCAATGATCGACCGCCACCCAATCCAGCCGTGTACCGAGGTCGGCTTCCATGCGGCCCATCAGGTGCCGGGTATAGGTGCGCAGGTCATCCAGCTCGGCCCCATCCTCAGGCGATACGATGAAGCGGAAATGGTGACGGTCATCAACACAGCGTTCCTTAAAGGCATCAAGGTCGGCCTCATCCACCTGCGGCCCATAAGCCCGCCCCGGTTCACCGTCACGGCCCGTGCCATCGCGCTCGACGTAACGCAGATGTCGGGACAAGGATTGCGGGCTGGCTTGGCGCTGATTGACCAGCAAGGTCTTGATCGTGACGCACCGCGAGAATGGCGTAAGCGTCGCCCCCGCGAAACGCGCCGCCGTGTGGCCGCGCCCCAGGCGTGAACCGGGACGTTGACCGGCTCGCTGGCCTTGGGTTTTAGTCAGCGCTGGTCGTCTCACCGCCGACTTGCCACCGGCCTTGCCGACCTGCTTGAGCACCTTGGACACAAAGCCCCGGCCCCGATCCTTCGGGGCGCTGGGACGCATGTGAAAATCATCATCGTGGCGGTCACTCATGGCCGCCCCTTTAGAAAGCAAGGGCGTGTCCAGGCGTGCGAAGCACGCGGACATGCCGGCATCGGCGCGGGCCACGCGCCCCAAGCGGCACGGCGGCAACGCCGCGTCGTGCCGCGCCACCCCCATGTGCAGACTGGCTTTCGACGCGGGCAGGTGCCGCGTCCTTTTGTCTTGCCTTCCGCCTTTGCCTGTCGCTTTCGCTCCCTGCGTCGGCGGCTCGGTGGCGCTGCGGCACGCGCAGCCCCCCCACCGATGAACGCAGCGATGGCCGCAGGCCGGGCGCGTTCAAGACGAGACGCCTGCACGTTGGACGGCTGCGCCGAATGCGGCGCGAAGCGCAGTGCCGAAGACACAGCATCGACACCCACACTGCACGCACTACGACACTCCGCCAACCACGATGAAGACACGCCTGATAGCACGATGCCATGCACGGCGACGAGTAAGGAATCGGTGCGCATCATGGGCGAGCCTCACGCAAGGCCGGATGCGCAACGCCGATCACGGCGGATGCGCTGACTGGCCCGAAATAGCGGCTGTCGAACGACGCCGGGTGGCTGGCGCTCAGCAGAAAGAGTTCGCCTTCGGCCAGGGTCCGGCACTGCGGCCAGAATGGCAGCGCACGGCCCAGCCGGTCAGCAGGCAGCACGGCGGCCACCGGCACGCCGTCGATGCGTACCTGCCCGTCGAGGATGCAGACATGTTGCGGCGCGACCGCGCCCACACGCTTGAGTAGCGGAATGTGCGCTGGCAGGTAGCCGCGCTGCGCGGCGAATGCCGCCGCTTCGGCCGGAATCCTGGTCAGCACAATGCTTCCCACCGGCAGCGAATGGAGCTGACGTCGGACGAGTTCGATGCGATACCAGCCGACGGGAACGCTGTCGGAGGGGTTGTAGACCAGGCGCGGCAGCGGCGGTATGAAAGACGCCCAGGCCAGCGCAGCCAGGCCGGCGGCGGAGAGCACAACCAAAGCGATGCGAGCGCGCAGGCGCGGGCTAGAGCGAACCGATCTTCCCGCAGTCATAGCGAATGTTGGAACCCTGGTCATCGCAGTCCCTTCCCGGCCAGCCACGCCGCATGTCGTTCCAGGCTGTATTCGGGCAACGGCAAGCGCGCCGCGAGCCGGTTGCCCAGCGTGCGCCAGTACGCGGGCGATGTGGCGGCGGGCACGATGCCCAGCGCTTCGATGGCGTCGATACGTTGCAGCACCACCTGCACGGCCTGCTTGCCCTCGGCCTTCAAAAGCAGCCGCGCCCCAGGCCGCACGCCGGGGAGACGCTGCACCGTGTCCAGTGGCGTGCAAGCCTGCATCACCATGAGCTGCCAGCGGGTCGTGCCGTAGTCATTGGCTTGCCAGAGTATGCGGCAGAGCATCGCGCCGGGCAGGAACACCGCGCAACGCCGCCAATGGTCGAGCGTCACGGTGCGTGCCGGCTCGCCAAAGCGCAGATGGAGTTTCAAACGGGTTTCGATGTAGGCAAGCGACACGCGGGTCAGCGGAACGCGGGCCGCGTGGCCGGTAAGCGTCACAAGCGATGCCTCAGCCCTTGCCGCAAGGCCGGGCGCGCGAGACGATAAGGATGCGTTCATGGCGTGTCCTTCAATGGAAACTCCCGCTTCAAAATGCCGCGCAGCAGATCGGCCACCGTCACACCTTGCGTGAAGGCCGACACCTTGATGCGCGCGCGTAGCGCGGGGGTAACGTCCAGGGTCAGGCGGGCGGTGTAGAGATCGCCCTTGTTCAGCGCCGTGGCGTCGCCTTGGCGTATCCACGCCTCGGCGTGCGGATTCGCGGGCGGACGCGCACCGATGCCGACGCGCTTGCCGGTGGGTTTGGGGCTGGTCGTGGCCCTGGGTTTGACGTGGGGCGGCGGCTTGGTGGTCATCTCGGCCACCCCAGCAGTTCATCCACCAAGGCGGTGATTTCCCGTGCAGCGGCGCTCTCGGGTGCCGACTCCCGGGCAAGGCGACCGGCGGCCACACTATCGGCAAAGACGATCCGTTGCCGAACTTCGGCGCGTAGCGCCGGAAGGGTCTGTTCAGCCAGCGACTGCCGGGCTTCACGCCCGATGACCGTGGTGCTCACGCGCCGGTTGATGACAAATGCTGCCTGCAGCACAGGCCGGAATGCCTGCGCCTCATGGATAAGCGCCACCATCTCGGCGCTGGCCCACACGTCATACGGGCTGGGCTGCACCGGAATCAAGACGTATTCGGCTGCCAGCAGCGCGGAGCGCGCCAAGGCGGCAATCCTGGGCGGCCCGTCGATGATGACGTGATCGGCGCGCCTGGCCAGTTCTGGCGCTTCCTGATGCAAGGTTTCACGGGCCAAGCCCACGGTACTGAACAACCTGGGCAGCCCTTGCTGACTTCGGCGCTGCGTCCAGTCCAGGGACGAGCCTTGCGGGTCGGCATCCAACAGAATGATCTGCTGACCGCGTAAAGCCAGTTCACCGGCAATGTGCGTGGCAAGCGTGGTCTTGCCCACCCCGCCTTTTTGATTGAGCAAGGCGACGATCATGACACGGCCCTCCAAACTAAAAACCGCTGCTTGGTTTGCCTTGCAAAACCGTTTTTTTGGTGGTGGGAATAAGCGGTGATTTCGGGCTGCTGGATCGCTGCCCTATGAGACGACGCCCCTCTATTAATAGTTAGAATAGTTAAGTTAGATAAGTTAAGGGCTGCGCAAACCCAATGGCGGCGCGGGTTTGCGGCCGTTCTGCACGCCTGATAGCACGATAGTCCCACGCCTGATAGCACGATACCTCGCACGCCTGATAGCACGACACTATTCACAGGATACCCACAGCTTTTCCACAGACTTATCCCCGTGCCGTGAACGGCACCGGTCGGAAGGTCAGCAGTTCGCGCCCTTCGTGCGCCACCAGCTCGATACCCAGGACGTAGCCGGGCAGCGATTGCCTGGCGACCAGGGCGCGCAGATCGCAGGCGAAGTCGTAGGGTTTGGCGGTACTGCCGGACTTCTGATGCAGGTAGCGAAAATCGAATTGCCAGCCAGTTTCCTGCTTGCCACCGTGCTTGCGCACCAGGCGGTACAGCCAGCGCTCGATGCCACCGGTCAGGCGAAAGTACGCCGGGTCGATGGTCAGCACGAGGGCGGCGTCCAGCACGCCCGCATAGAACCAGTCCGGCAAAATCAGTTCGATGCCCAGCGGCTTGCCGCCGGCATCGGCCAGCTCCTTCCATTCGTTGATCCATGAGAAGCGGTGCAAACGCCGCCCGGTGGTTTCGCGGATGGAGGTAGCCACCGTTGTGGATTGCAGCCGGTCGAGCGCGGCTTTCAGGCGCTGGTAGTCGCGCGAGCCGGTGCCGCGACCGATAAAGCGCAGGATTTCGTAGGGCGTGGCCTGCATACGGCGCGAAGGCGGAATACCCGCATCGCGGGCCTGCACGATCTGACTGGCGGCCCAGATGAGGATGTCCGCATCCCAGATGGTGGCAATGCCGTGTTCGTGCGTGCCCTCCACGCGTATGGTGACGGGGCCGCTCACAAAGTCGATGGGCGCGACGCGCCGCGACTTCGCCAGCGAGAAGAACGGATAGGCCATCAAATCCTGGGCATCGCGCGGCGCCATGTCGCCCGGCAGCGCACGGAACAGGTCGAGCTGTTCCTGCGGCCTCTGCTGGTGCGCGAGCGGTTGCCGCGACGACAGCAAAAGGCGAGACATGGCGACGGCCTGCCGTGCGCCGTCGATCAGCGGCCGTCACGGCAGTCACCCGCATGACGCTGCGCATACTCGGGGTCGGAGGTGGCCTCGTAGCTGCGTGCATCGGCCCAGGAATCCAGATCGGCCACCGCGTACATGACGCGCCGGCCGAACTTGCGAAACGTCGGCCCACCGCCAATCACGCGCTGCTTTTCCAGCGTGCGTGGCGACAGGCGCAAGTATTGAGCGGCTTCGTCGTTGGTCAGGTAGCGCTGGGGCTGCGCGGGCGGGGTTGTCGTCGAGGGTACGGCGGCAGGCCGTAAGGGAGCGGGTCGCATGACATGAGCCTCCATCGTTCGGTATCGTCGGCAGCACCAGCGCTGCCGGATGGAGACAGTCTCAACAAAGCCGGGCAAGCTGCTCAGGGACGTTTTGCATGGGGTGCAGAACGTCCCTGTTCAAGCGGGGGAAGATGTGCCAGGCGGCGGTAGCCGCCGCGCATCAACGCCTCCCCCCGGCGAACCAGGCGACGCACGCGGGCGCGCAACGCGCCGTCGGCGTGCCAGTCGCCCTCGGTGACCTGCTCGAGAAACAGTCCTTGGGCCACGTCGCGCAAGGATGCGCCCGCCAGGGTCGCATCGAGCGCCTGCAAGGTGTGCAGTTCGAGCAAGGCGGACAAGGTCGGGCGCGGACGAACGACCGCGATGGGCACGGCGTCATCCGGCACGGCCGGTGGATAGTGGGTACGTAACGTAGGGCTGGCGCGGATGGCATAGACGTAGGCCATGCCGTCGTCCAGACCGGGCGCGATGGCCAGTTGCAGGCGGCAGCCCGGCCAACGCAGCCAGAGCACCAGGCGCTTGCCATCGTGAACGAGTTGCTTGGTGCCGGGGATGCCCCAGAGTCCAAAGAGAGCGGCATCGGGCAAGGGGTCGGCATCCGGGTATAGCTGGATGCCATCATGATCGGGAAACCAGACCGGATGCGCGTCACGCGCATCCAAGGCCGGATCTTCCAAAAGGCGCAAGCCCCAGTGATTGGCGGCGTGATTCCCCGCATCGGGCTGGGTATGGAAATCCTGCCAATCCTGCCGGTAATCGGGATGGCGGCGCAGGTACTCCCAGGCCAAGGCTGGGCCATCAAGATGCAATACATACAGATACGCGGCGCTCGGATACCAGTGGTTGGTGGCTGTATCCGCCATGAGGCAAACCCTCCGAAGATCAGCGGGCGCATCGGCTGCGATAAAACGCACACAACGCAGTTTCAATGCGTTAAGATTTGACTACCAATCGCATAAAATGAAACTGAAAATATCAAGTCCGATTGGGTCTTAACCATTGCGCGGTTTGTCCGAATACGGCGATGACACCGCTGCAATTTCAGTATGCAGCTCCAAAACCCTGCCGCATTTCGCGCAAAAGATCATGACTATTTACGTCCGGGCCGCTGCGGTTTTCTGCAAGGCTGCTGATTCAGACCCAACAGGTCTGAACTATGACGGAAATCGTCTCAATGCGTCCTGTTTGGATGTGACGCGCTGCCGTCGCAATCGGTCCTTTCTCACCCGTTAATCGGTGATTGAGCCGTTTTCCTGTGCGAGACGAACGTATTCAGACAGAGGCCGCACCGCCTGGAAATAGCGGTCGCGCATGACGGGCTGTTCGTGCGGCCCAACGATGGAGGCCAGAACAGAAAGCTGGATCGTACCGAGTTCCGGCATGCCCAGCCCCAGGTCGATCAGACCATAGGCCGTATCGCCATCTGCGGGGTCGAGCGCGACCAACAGCCAGGTCAGGTACGCGTCCGGCGTGAACAACCTCACGACGGGCAAGGGGTCGAAGGGGTGGCCAGCAGCTTGGGCTAACCCATTGGCGAGCAGTTGCGCGCGTTCCTCGTCAGTGATGAGTGATCGGTTCACGTTGGTTCCGTCGAAACGTAAAGCCGCTGATCTGTATCCGTGGCTTTGTGCGCAAGCACGGAAGCGGTTCGTCGGGAATTCGGGCAAGCGTACAGGCGTAATGCCGGGTTTGTGCGAGTCAGGAAAAGCACGATTGCGGTTCTCCGGTCTTAAGGAAATCCAGAAATACGGATTTCCGTTATTACACAGGAAGAAGAGGAAAGTTGGATGAATGAGTTAAAGATAACGTGGTTTTAATTGTGCCTCCGAACGACGCTTGTGTCTATGAGCAAGCGTCCCATCCAGCGCGGCCGCCCCTTGGGCGCCACCACCTTCGATGCCGAATTGGCGCAAGCCTTCGGCATGGCGGTGCGCGCGCTGCGCACGGAACGCGGCATCGCCCAGGAAACCCTGGCAAATATGGCCGTCATCGAGCGCTCCCACCTGGGCAAGATCGAGCGCGGCGAGCACGCGCCCACGCTATCGGTCATCTTCAAGATCGCCGGCGCGCTGGAATGCAGCACGGCCATGCTGATGACCGCGACAGAAAACCAGCTTACCGCAGATAAGGTCTAGCGCGGCTACGCCGCAATAGGCCGTTGGGAGGCATGCACCCCGCCAAAAGGCTGGCCGACGATCAGCGGTATCGAGAAGCAGCCCCGTCATCGTGGTCAACGAGGTCGATAGACACGGTAAGATGCTCAGATGCTCCGCTCTCAGATCTCCCTCTACCAGTCCGCCGATGGTCAGATTCAGTTGAATGTTTCGCTGGATCAAGACACCGTGTGGCTGACGCAACGGCAAATGGCAACGCTGTTTGATACGTCCACCGATAACATCAGCCTGCACCTGAAAAACGTCTATGGCGAAGCGGAATTGGACGAATCCGCAACTACCGAGGATTTCTCGGTAGTTCAAGAAGAAGGCACACGCCAAGTGCGGCGACGGATCAAACACTACAATCTGGATGCTGTCATTTCCGTGGGCTATCGGGTCAGTTCAGCGCGTGCAACGCAATTCCGCCAATGGGCCACCCACACGCTGAAGCAGCACCTGATCGACGGCTACACGCTCAATCAGCGCCGCCTGCAAGAGCGCAACATAGAGTTTGAACATGCCATCGAACTGCTGTCACGCACGCTGTCCAATCAGCAATTGGTCACGGGCGATGGCCAAGCGGTATTGAGCGTCATTCAAGATTACGCGCGTAGTTGGAGCCTGCTGCAAGGCTACGACGAACAAAACCTGGGCGAACAGAACGCCCGGCAAGCCGATATGCGGGCGCTGGCGCTGGATGACGTGCTAACCGCCATCGCACAATTGAAGGCCGAACTGATTGCCAAGGGTGAAGCTACAGAACTCTTCGGCCAAGTGCGCGGCGACGGGCTGGCATCGAGTATCGCGACGATCGAACAGGGTTTTGGTGAAGAACTGTTCTACCCCAACGTAGCCAGTCGGGCTGCGCATCTGCTGTATTTCGTCATCAAGAACCACCCGCTGGCTGATGGCAACAAGCGCACGGGAGCCTTTCTGTTCCTGTGGTATCTGCGGCTGAACCAACACTTGCTGGCGCGCCCGGTCGATCAGCTCGTTAACGACAACACGCTGGTCGCCTTGGCATTACTGGTGGCGGAAAGCCTGCCGCCACAAAAAGAACTCATGGTGCGGCTCATCGAACACTTCGTGCTACTGAAGGCCGACATCCCCGCATCGTGAATGGGTGGTACGCCCCGCCCAAAGGCGGGGCTGCGAGGATTAAGCCGCTTGCGGCTTGCGCGACCACAGCAGGTCGTGCGTGCTGGCCTCGTTTTCGATCAGGCGAGCATAGACCGTCGCCGGGAACGAGGGGTCATCCACGGTCACGGACAGGTATTCGCGCCCGGCTTCGCTGGTTTTTCGCCACGCTGCGCCGACGTCGTTGCCCGCCGCCTGCAGGCGGTAGTCGGGGGCTTTGTCGTTCTCGCCCTTGTCGTTGGGTACCAGCTTGACCTTGACGTTGAGCGTCAGGGTGCGCAGTGTGCCGGTGTAGCCGTCTTTGTCTGCGGTGAAGGTGCCGATGTTAGCCACGGTAATTCTCCTTTCAGGGGTATCAAGGTCGCGCCAGTGCGTCCTTGTTGTGATTCGGCCGGCGGGGGTGGGCGGGCCGCACCGCGCCAGCGGCCGTAACAACGTGAAGGGCCGGGAGGCACAAAGAATTTGCCGCGCGAGGAAGCCGCCCCCGGCGGCGGGGAAATTGTTTGTGCTGGACGGTTGCGGCCAATAGCCCGAAGGCGCAGCCGTCCCCAGCCAGGATTCACGACAAGACAAGGACGTACAGGCCGATCGTCCTGTAAAGGAGACATGGTTGACTCGGTGCTTCGCATGGCTGCTTCACCGGTATGTGCGCTGATGCTGGCAAGGTTTAGCCTCCCATTGCAAGGTGACAAAGCACCCGCTGCCTGCGGCGCTGAATAGAAATCGAAAGCGTGGCGTGGCAATCCCATAAGCAGGCCGGGCGATCTGTCAGTGAACCGTCCCTCGTGACCTCCAAAATAAGGTGCTGCCAGCATCGTGGACGGCACGCTTGCGTGCAACCCGCCGCAGCAAGTCGTGGCGTAGTGTTACTGCGCGCCGTCTTTTGGCGGGGTACTGTTTATTGCAAGCAAAGCGCGCAGCGCCGACAAGCGCGAAGAAGTGCGGGGCGAAATGCCCCGCACTGTTGTCAGGGCTTTACACCTGCCCCCGCTCGGCCAGCGAGGTCGTGCTTGCCGCCGTCACGATGACATGATCGAGAAGCCGTACATCTATCAGCGCCAGCGCGTTTTTTAGATGTCTGGTCAGATTCAGGTCGGCCACGCTTGGCTCGGTGGAACCCGAAGGATGGTTATGGGCCATGATAAGCGCGGCCGCGTTCAGGCGTAGCGCCGTTTTCACGATCTCGCGCGGATAAACGCTGGCCTGATTCAATGTGCCCGACCCGTGCTCAATATAGCGAATCGGCTTGAAACGCGAATCCAGATAAAGGAAGGCGGCGCACTCATGCCCCAACCCAGCTAGCTTGGCCTGAAAAAATTGCTTCACTTTGGTCGGTTGATCGACCGGCGAAGATGTGGAAACCAGACTTTCCGCCGCCATGCGGCCAGCCGCCAGAATCTGCTCGTCGCTGGCCAGCTTGTAGCGGCCCCTGGGGCTGCGCACATACAGGGCGCATGTCTCGTCCATGTTGTCATAGCTCAGCGCCGCGATGTTGTTGTCCATGATGCTCTCCAGTGTTCAGGGCGGGATTGCCCGGAACCCGAAGGGCATGGCGCAGCGCAGGTTTCAAGGGTCGAGGACGGCCAGCGGCCGCAAGCGGCGCCCACAGCGACGCGCCGCCCTTGAAAACAAGAACGTGCATGACACAATGACCGGAAGCAAGACAGCCCCCAGTGCCGCTTGATTTTTTGTTAGGAGCCTCCGTCTGAAAGGCGGCTGTATCTCATTGGTTGCCCGCAGTACTATCAGCAAACGTGAATGCGCGGCGCCCAGGCGCAAAGGCGTGAGCAACTGCCTTGCAAGCCAAGCGAGCGGACTTGATTTATCGATAGCCACTTCACCATTAATTCAATAATCGTTGTATTATTAAACAATGAATGAAGCCCAAATTGTTTCCGCCCTCAGTGCCTTGGCCCATGTCCAGCGCCTGCGCGTGTTCCGCGCCCTGGTCCTCGCTGGTCCCGACGGGCTGACGCCCAGCGTCATGGCTGAGCAACTCGACGTGGCCCGCAGCGCGCTGTCCTTCCATCTGAAGGAATTGACCCATGCCAGCCTCATCACCGTTGAGCAGCAGGGCCGCAACCTGATCTACCGCGCCGACTTTTCGCAGATGAATGTGCTGCTCGGTTACCTGACTGAGCACTGTTGCCGGGGCGGCACCTGCGAAGTCACCGCATCCCCCGATTTCTCCCGCTCCTGCACTTCCTGCTGAAAGGACTCCGCCATGAAACGCTTTCACGTCCACCTGCACGTCGATGACCTGAACCGCAGCATCGGCTTCTATTCTCAACTATTCGCCGCGCAGCCGGCCCGCGTCGAAGCTGATTACGCAAAATGGATGCTCCAAGACCCACCGGTGAACTTCGCCATCTCCACGCGCGGCAGCAAGCCGGGTATCGACCACCTGGGCATCCAAACCGATGATGCTCAGGAACTGGCCGCACTCAAGGCCCGCGCCGAAGCGGCCGATATGACACTGCTGGATGAGGGCGCCACAACCTGTTGTTATGCGCGCATTGAGAAGCACTGGGTCACCGATCCGCAGGGCGTAGCCTGGGAGCATTTCCACACACTGGGCAATATTCCGGTCTTCAACGAAACACCGCACCCCGCATCTGCTGCCACCTCGGCGTGCTGCTCGGATTCCTCCCGCACTTCTTGCTGCTGACGCGAAGCTACCCATGACCCAAGCCACCACGGCTGGCCGTGCGCCAGCCATCCCCGCCATAAGCGTCTTCGAGCGCTTCCTGACTGTCTGGGTGCTACTGTGCATCGTCGTCGGCATTGCCCTGGGGCAATTCGCACCCGGTGTGTTCCAGGCCATCGGCCGCATGGAGATCGCCCAGGTTAATTTGCCCGTGGGTCTGTTGATCTGGGTCATGATCATTCCGATGCTGCTCAAGGTGGACTTCGGTGCCCTGGGCCAGGTCAGGCAGCATTGGCGTGGCATCGGCGTGACGCTGTTCGTGAACTGGGCGGTCAAGCCGTTCTCGATGGCTCTGCTGGCCTGGATTTTCATCCGCCAGGTCTTCGCGCAGTGGCTCCCCGCCGACCAGCTCGACAGCTATGTTGCCGGCCTGATCCTGCTCGCCGCTGCGCCCTGCACGGCGATGGTCTTTGTCTGGAGCAGGCTGACCGGGGGCGATCCGGTGTTCACGCTGTCGCAGGTAGCCTTGAACGACACCATCATGGTGTTCGCTTTCGCACCCATCGTCGGCCTGCTGCTGGGCCTGTCGGCTATTACGGTACCGTGGGACACGCTGCTGGTGTCCGTGGCGCTCTATATCATCGTGCCGGTGATCCTGGCCCAGCTCTGGCGCCGCGCGCTGCTGCGTCGAAGCCCGGCCGCGTTCGAGGCCGCGCTGGCGCGCATCGGGCCGTTGTCCATCGCGGCGCTGCTGTTCACGCTGATACTGTTGTTCGCCTTTCAGGGGCAGGCCATCCTGCAACAGCCGCTGGTGATCGCCATGCTGGCCGTGCCGATCCTGATCCAGGTGTTCTTCAACTCCGGGCTGGCTTACTGGCTCAACCGCCGGCTGGGCGAGCGGCACAGCATCGCCTGCCCCTCGGCGCTGATCGGCGCGAGCAACTTCTTCGAGCTGGCCGTGGCTGCCGCCATCAGCCTGTTCGGCTTCCAGTCCGGCGCTGCGCTGGCTACCGTAGTCGGTGTGTTGATTGAGGTGCCCGTGATGCTATTGGTCGTGCGCGTGGTCAACCGCTCTCGCGACTGGTACGAGTGCACCCCGAAACCCCTCACCCGATAACCAGAGCATCTCAATGAGCGCCATTACGATCTATCACAACCCCGCCTGCGGCACGTCGCGCAACGTGCTCGCCATGATCCGCAACAGCGGCGAGGAACCCACGGTCATCGAGTACCTGAAGACGCCGCCCGACCGTGCGACACTGGTCAAGCTGCTGGCCGATGCGGGCCTGAGCGTACGCGAAGTGCTGCGCGAGAAGGGGACGCCCTATGCGGAACTCGATCTGGGCGACGCTAAATGGACGGATGAGCAGTTGCTTGATTTCATCGAACAACACCCCATCCTCATCAACCGGCCCATTGTTGTCACGCCATTGGGCACGCGCCTGTGCCGGCCCTCGGAAGCCGTGCTGGACATCCTGCCGCAGCGCGATGCCTTCAGCAAGGAAGGTCACGCACGGTCTCAAGAGGCACCGAGGGATGACGGGCTATATGCTAACGACCAACCCTGAACCCTGACAGGTCCAGGCGTGACGGCACGGCCGAACACGCACCTCAAAGATACAAGGGATGGACACCGAATGGCCGTAACGACAAGGTTGGCACGGGGCGCTGTCCGACAGCCCTGAGACGCTTGCGCCGACACGCTCAGCTTTATCCACAGATTCTGTGAGCAAGCCTGTGCATAATCCGTGAAGTTTTTATGACACGCCTTGTTTTCTGCGCCCTGCGGCTAAATGGGACGGGGTTTAGCCAAGGTGGCGGTGCTACCCACCTTGAGGTTTGATCAACCAGCGTGAGTGTTTGGACACATGCACAGATCGTCAAGCAGTGCGAGAAAGCACCGCAAACAGCCATCGCTCTGTCCCTGACTGGATGATGTGATGGCTGTTTGTGACTCACGCCTTTGGGCGTGACACACTGGGCCAGCCCGATGGCTGCGTCCGGCTTATGCGCCTTTGGGGTTGGCACCGGGCGCGACAATGCAGCGCCCGGATTTTGACCATTGGCCCCAAGGCGTCAGCGCGTTGGGGCCAATGCTGATTGAATCCCGCCGCGCCCCGGCTGTATCGGGGCGCGGCGGGTCGGCTTGTGCGGCCTTCGATGGGCCGACAAGCCGCCCGGCGTCCGCAAAAACCACTTACCGGATTTACTTTCCACCAGTGAAAAATGTCCTGGCCGAAGCCAGGACATAGACCTACGGTGAGGATTACGCGGCTACTACATCAACCACATCAACCGCTTCGTCGGTGTCGGCTTCGGTTTCGATGGCGGCATCCTGCGATGCTTGGGCGCGGAAGACGGCGGGCATCCAACCCGTACCCGCCACCAATCGTTCCGCTTCGCTGACAATGTCGGCTTTTTTCAACTTCGCCAGTCGGGATAGCTGCTCGGGCGCGAACTCGCCCACTGCATCCAGAATCACGGCCTTGGAAACGTGCTTGAAATAACCTTCAGCGGTGGGCTGCCACCATGCCGCCATGTCCAGCCCCACGGCCTGTGCCAGTTCCGCACCCGGCTGAAGGGATGTCGCACGCGGCGTCACCGCATCGACCGTCACGGCGGCGCATACCGCCAGCAGCCGCACCAGTTCATCCTGTGGCCTTGCCAGCAAGACAGCGAACAGACCTGCGCTGTCCTGCGGCAAGCTCTCGCCTACCGCTTTTCGCAGTTCGGCCAGCGCCACGGCGGCAGGGGATTCGGGCCAGTCCGGGGCCATGCTTTCCAGTCGGTCTTGCACAGTCACACGCATATCCAGCGGCAAGCCATCGCGATGGTATCGGTCACGCTGCAACACCGTCCGCACCATGCCATGCACCACGGCGGCCAAGGCCGTTTGCGGATGGCGGGCCAGTTCGATTTGCAGCGCGGCGGTGCGGTGGGCGCTCAAGCGCTGCGCCAGCCGGTCGGACATGGAAGCGGGCTTGGGCTGGTCATCATCCGCGCCGTCGCCGTCCGTGTCGTCCTCGCCGCTGAAACCCTGCCGCAATCGCTCCAAGGTACGCAGTGCGCGGGCTTCCGCGTCGCGCATCAGGCCGCGATGCGCGACGATCTGGCCTTGCCGGTCAAGGGTGACGATGGCACCGGCGGCGGCTTTGACGTTCGGCGCGTAATCCAGCAAACGATCTTCCAGCGCCTGTAACTGCTGCCCTACGCGGTCGCCTTCCTCCTGCAAGGCGTCGGCCTTTTCCTCGTCGTCTTCTTCCAGCGCCATATCGAGTGCTTCACCAATGGTCTGCATCTTGGCTTCCAGCTTCTCCATGCGGTCGCTTTCCCGCTTGGTGGGGTTGCGCCGTTCTCGCGGGGCACGTTGGAAAGTTTGCAGATCGGCGTAAGTAGCGGCGGGCGTGGCATCCACCCATGCCCAACCCTCGGCCTTCACGGTTACCGCGTGGCTGTCCAGCTTTTCACGCACCAAGGTTCCCAGCAGCGCGGCATCGGTCACGTAGACGCCGCTATCACCTTCCGCGAACAAGTCGCGGCGAATCCCGCCGCCTGCGGCTTCGTAGGCATCCAGCCCCACAAAGCGCACCAGCGCATGGCTTGCGTCAATCTCCCGTTCGGTCAGCCGGTCGCGCAAGGCGTGAGGGCTGCGCTGCCATTCGGGGGCTTCATAGAAGGCGGCTTCCTGTGCCGCATGGTCGTCGGTGATGGCAAGCGCCATCAACTGATCGAGGTTCACGGCATCGGCGCGGTAATCAGCCAACAAGCGCGGCGAGACATTCGCCAGTTTCAAGCGGCGCTGCACCACCAGCGGAGTAACGCTAAAGTCGGCGGCTATGTCTTCAATCGGCCTGCCTTCGGCCACCAGCGCCGCGAAGGCTTCAAACTGGTCTGCCGGGTGCATGGCTTCACGCTGCACGTTTTCGGTCAGACTCACGGTGCGGGCGTTGGCATCGGCCACCAGCAAGCACGGCACTTCCCAATCCTTGGGGATGCGGCGGGTCTTGGACAGCAGTTTCAATGCAGCCAGCCTGCGGCCACCGGCCACAACATCGTAATGCTCGCCGTCGCGGGCCTGTATGACGGTGAGGTTTTGCAGCAGCCCCACGCGGGCGATGCTCTCGGCCAGGGCATCAATGGACTGGCCTGCCGTTTTGCGTACATTGCGCTTGGAAGGACGCAGCCGCGACAGCGGTACTTGTATCAGGTTTTGCTCCGGGGTAATGGTATCGGTTGCGACGTTGGCCGTGTCAATGGCTTGGGTTTCGGTGTGTGTGTGATCGCGTTCATGGTGAACACTCCTTGCGGTTGATGGTGAATTGCAGCCATGAAAGACGCGGCAAGGGTGGCTGCCTGTCCCTTACCGCGTAAGGGGGTCAGGCTTTGAGTTGGCGCATACCCTCGGCCAGCAGCCACAAGGCGCGATTCAAGCGAATGTCGGAATCAATGCCCTGCACCGCGCGGGTGCTTTGGCGGCGTCCGTTGGCGCTGCGGCCACGCAAGCCGCCTTTGATGAGGTTTTCCTGTAGGCGGTTGAAGGTCATCCACAGATCGGGGCGGCGGTCGTCAAACCGGCGCGGCATCAGAATCTGGCGCTCTGAAATAGGCGCGGGCTTGTCGGGGTCGTCGTATTTCAGGGCCAGCGCGGCGCGGGCCAGGATTTGGGCTTCGCCGTCGTCCAGCGTGATGGCTTGCATGGCTTCGCGGGATTCCTGTACCCGCTCAAAACCGTCCAGCACTTCATAGGCTCCCTCGACCACGCGCCCGGCCACATCGCCTTTATGCGGGATACGCACATCGGCCACGGTGTCGCCGCATACCAGACCATTGGCGCAGACAAAGCGAAACGCGCCCGCCAACATCTGATAGCTGCTTGTGCCATCGTGCGAGTTCAAAAGAATGATTTCGTTGGCGATGCTGTCATTCACCTGATTGGCATGGCGAAGCCGAATCATGTGTTTGGTGTGTTCGCGCCGGTCTTCATTGCGCACGCGGGTTTGCGTCACCATGAAGGGCTGAAACCCTTCTTTCCGTAGTTCCGTCAGTACCGCCGCTGTGGGGATGTAGCTATAGCGTTCTGAACGGCTGCCGTGGGGTGCCTCCGCATAGATGGACGGAACCACGGCCCTGATTTGATCGTCGGACAGTGGGCGGTCGCTGCGCAGTACCGGAGAAAGGGAACCGAAACGGGATGCAAGCATGGGATTTCTCCTGACAAAGAAAAGGGTTTGCTTTTCACCGCACACCGGATTCCAAGATTCGGAAGCCCACGGGTTTGAGCTTTTGATGTGCGGTCGGCACGAAGAACCCGGTTGGCCTCGTTGCCACCGTCTTCCTGAGTTCATCGCCCGCGACGGTCAGGAGCCCACGGACGTGGGCTGTCAAGGAAACAAGCGTCAGGTTGGTGCGGCCCGCAGGCGCAGCCGAGGACACGGCCTGGCGCGCCTTGACTGCACGCGGCCACGGGCTACAGTCGCGGACAAGGTGATGAAGTCAGGAAAGATGGCTGGACAAGCAACGGCCAGGTCTTTGAGTACAGACTGCCCGCAAGCGCCAGCGCGCAGGCCCGAAGCTGGGAAGCCGGGCCGGAGGCGTCAGGGATGTACAAGGCTGGCGAAGACCAGTCCCATCAGGGATAAGTGGGGAGAGAACCTGGAGCAGCGCGGTCTGCATAACAGAGACGCACGGACTCAATTCTTGTGTTTATATTTGTAGTCGTGACCGCTATTTTGGAGCCAAAGCCAGGCAGCAAGAGTATGTCCAATGAGCAAATGAAAACCGTAAAAACTCACTGTCCCGAGTGTAATGGTGAAAGGGTTTGCCTTATTCATGGTCAAGTGAGTAAAACTTGGACCTGGAACGATAGGCGGGAGCGTTACATGAACGGCGTGCGGCTGCTGACGCACACCACCCGCAGCATTTCCACCACCCAAGCCGGGGCACGGCTGTTGGACGCGGTGGCGCCTAGGCTCGATGAGATCGCGCAGGAACTGGGTTCGCTGATTGCTCTGCGCGACAAGCCGGCGGGCACCGTGCGCATTACGGCACACGATCATGCCATTACCACTGTGCTCTGGCCTAGGTTGTTGCCTCTGTTGAAGGAGTATCCCGACATCCAGATCGAATTCAGTGTGGACTATGCGTTCACCGACATCGCGGCGCACCGCTTCGACGCCGGCGTGCGCATAGGCGATCGAGTGGACAAAGACATGGTGGCCGTGCGCCTCGCGCCGGAACTGCGCATGACTGTGGCGGCGCATCGCCGGGCTATCTGGCGGAAAAATCACGGCCCGTCACGCCGCACGATCTCACCGACCACGACTGCATCAACTTGCGGTTGCCCATGCACGGCGGGCTGTATGCCTGGGACTTCGAGAAGGCAGGCCAGTCGGTCAATGTGCGCGTAAGCGGGCAGACCACGTTCAACAACACTTACCTGATGCTGCAGGCAGCACTGGACGGGATGGGTTTTGCTTTTGTGCCGCTAGACATCGTGCAGCCGCATATCGAAGCGGGCCGGTTGGTGCCCGTGCTACAGGACTGGTGGCCGACTTTGCCGGGCTATCACCTGTATTACGCGAATCGCAAACACATTGCGCCGGCACTGTCCCTGGTGATCGAGGCATTGCGCTGGCATGCCGTTAGATAGGACATACAGGCGAAATTGTCGAGTGCTCTGACCCTAACTCACGAATCACGCAACCCTAGCTTTGGTACCATCTTTGTGCTGGTGATGATTTTGTTCGTATTATCCACCAACCCCCTAGATGCAATAATATAAGCCTCCCCAATCGATGGCCCTCATATAACCTTTCGGCGGTTACTCATCAGCAATGACTGACTCGATCGGAATCTCTTTCTCCTTATTAATTCCTCGTATGGAGCTCATGGCTTTATAGCGTTGTTCGCCTATGTAATAGCGAAGTATCTGATTTTTGCGATCCCCACGGGCATTGTTGTTTTATGGATCACTGGCGCGCAGGCAGAACGGCGTCTAGCCTTCACGCTATTTTTCTCTCTAATGATCGCTACGCTCTTAAGCGCTACGATAGGCACATTATTTCCAGTAGAGAGACCATTTATTATGTCTTTCGGTGATCAGTTACTTGATCATCGACCAAGTTCATCATTCCTGAGCAATCATGGCCTCATAATGTTTTGTTGTGCTTGGGTTCTACTTTTCAAGAAATACAAATGGCAAGCTGCCATTGCTGCATTTGCCGGCCTCTGGGTCGCATGGGCAAGAATATACCTCGGCATACATTGGCCGTCAGACATGATAGGCGCGGTACTTATAGCCAATGCCGCGGCACTAATTGCAATTCTCTTTGACCATCGTTTTGGAGAAAAACTCGTCTCAAGAATAGTCAGGTTTTACAAAACCGTCATTGACAAGACCATCGAAAAAATTCATAAAGGCTTAAATTGAGCATTACCAACCCCGCACTCAGGGCGCGATAGGGGATGCTGGCCACTAATTACCATATTACCCACGCCAAAATCTCGGTACAAACAAAATGAGAACGGTGAACAGCTCAAGTCGCCCGAGCAGCATGCCGATACACATGACCCATTTGGCCTCATCGGGAAGGCTGGAGAAGTTGCCGGCCGGGCCGATGATCTCGCCTAGTCCCGGCCCCACATTGGACAAGGCCGTCGCCGCGCCCGAGGCGCTGGTCAAAAAGTCGAGCCCGAAGGCCATGAGGGCGATGGTGACCGCAGAATAAAACAATACGTATACGCTCAAGAAGGCCACTACCGAACCGACCACGTCGTCGTCCAGCACTCGTCCTCCGTAGGTGCGGGGAAACACACCATTGGGATAAAGCAGACGCATGAAGTGGGCTTTGAGCATGACCGCCATGACTTCGAGCCGGAATATTTTGACGCCACCCGAGGTCGATCCTGTGCAGCCGCCCACAAAAAGCAGTCCGAAGAAAACGCCTACTGCCGCGTTGCCCCATGATGCGTAGTCGGCGCTCGCAAAGCCGGTCGTGGTAACCACTGACACCACATTGAAGGTCGCGTGCCGGAACGCGGCCTCCACGCCGTATTGCCCCGAAAACACCAGCCATAGTCCCAGGACCGACACCGCCACGGCGATAAAAGCCAGCATCGTTTTGACCTGCCTGTCCCACAGGGCCTTGGTTTCGCCGGCAAAAAAACGGACATAGAGCACAAACGGAATACTGCCCGACAGCATGAAGGCCGCGGCCCACCACTGTATGCCGTTGGCTTCCCATGTGCCGAATGAGCCGTCGGAAGTGGAGTAGCCGCCGGTCGCTACCGAGGTCAAGGCATGGGCAGTGGCCTCAAAAGGAGGCATGCCCGCGAGCCAGTAGACGAGCGCCGCCAGGACGGTCAGCCCCAGATATACCAGTCCGATGGTGGTGGCTATCTGGCGCACGCGAGGCATGGCTTTCTCGGACCGATCCGATGATTCGGTGCGAAAAAGCTGCATCCCTCCAATACCCAGCGCGGGAAGAATCGCAATGGCCGTCGCAATAATGCCGATACCGCCCATCCACTGCAACACCGCGCGCCAAAGCAACAAGCCCCGGGGGGCATGGTCCAGACCGGAGATCACAGTCGCACCTGTGGTGGTGATGCCCGACACGGCTTCAAAAAACGCGTTAGGCACATTGCCGCTGACGCTGCCGTAATCCGAGAAGAAAAAAGGCAGCCCACTGACCGCTGCCACACTGAACCAGCTCAAAGGCGTCAGTGTGAATGCCTGTCGAAGGGTCAGCCCGGTCTTCAACGCCCGCCGACTGTTATAGGTTAAGGCAGCGCCGGCCAACGCCGTTAAGACTGACGATGCCGCAAAGGCCTGCCAATCATCACTTCCGTAATAGACATCAACCGCCATGGGGAACAGCATCATCGCCGCCGTCGCCAACAATACCAGGCCCACCAAAAAAAGGATCGCCTTGATGCCTGGCGCCGATTTGGAGCGCAGCGATAGATTGCGATGCAGAACCGGATCAACCAAGGCGGTCTCTCCGCGTACCCAACAAGGCTTCGGCCAAACGAAGATAGCTGTAGGTGACCAGCGCCACGATATGGTCTCCGACAAGCAATTGCGTTTCCGCCGTCGGAATGATGACTTGCTTGTCCCGGACCACCACGCCGATCCTCATCCCTGGCGGCAGCCCCAGTTTCCCGAGAGGCCGGCGCAACAGTCTCGACTCTTCGGTCAGCTCGGCCTCAACGACTTCGCCAAAGTCCTCGCGCAGCGTGTGAAGCGCTGCAATGGACCCACGGCGCACGTGCCGTAACACCGTTGAAATGGTGACCACGCTGGGGCTGACGACCGCATCAATACCCAAGGCCGGGGTCAGCGCCTCGTAATTGCGCTTGTTGACCAGCGTGATTGCCCGCCTGCATCCGACTTGCTTGGCCAGCACCGATGCGAAGATATTCGTTTCATCATCGTTGGTCACGGCCACAACGGTTTCCGCAAGACTCGTCTGCGCCTCTTCCAGCATTTCCTGATCGAGCGCATCGCCGTGCAGCACAATGACCCCGCTGCCCAACTCGTCGGAGACGTACCTGGCACGTTCGAGATTGTGCTCGATGATCTTGATATTGATACCAGGCGTCGTGCGCCGTAGTTTTTGGACCAAATGCAAGCCGACATTGCCTCCACCCACAACGACCAAATTTCGCGCCTCCCGGTCCCGGTGGCCGAACGCCCCCATGGTGTCCTTGGCTTTGTCGGCCTTGACAACAACATAGACGTCGTCTCCCACTTCGATGCGATCATGCTTGTCCGGCACGAAGCTGCGCCCTTTGCGTATGCTGGCCACCACGGACATGCCTTCGAAGTCAGGCTGGCCGACGATATCGCAAATGCGCTCTCCAACGACCGGACTGTCGGCCGATTCGACGTGTATGCCCAGCAACTCTACCAGCCCGTCCGCCATGGGCACCATGTCGAAGGCCCCGGGCGTGCGCAAGCGCCAGGCAATCCCGTCTGCAATCTCTATTTCGGGCGAGATGATGATGTCGACCGGCAGGTGCTCGGCCGAGTAAAGCCCGGAGCTGTCCTGCGCGAGATAGCCGGCGTGACGCAGTCGGGCGATGCGCCTTTTGACGCCGAACAAGGAATACGCCATCTGGCAAGCCACCATATTCACTTCGTCCGAGCCAGTGACCGCAATGATGATGTCGGCATCGCGCGCGTCCGCTTTTCTCAAGGTGGCAGGGTACGAGGCGTGGCCCACCACCCCTCGCACGTCATAGCTTTCGTCAACGCGGCGAACAAGCTGAGGATCAATGTCAATGACCGTTACACTGATGCCCTCGGAGGCCAGATGCCTGGCAATGGTGGTTCCGACCTGACCGGCGCCGCAAACAATCACTTTCATCCAAGATACTCTCGTAGGTCTATAAGCAACTCTACCCAATGCCGCAATGAAACGGGTAACTACGCAGCGCGCGCATGCGTGAATGCAACCCCACAAACTATCTTCTGAACGCCTTGGCTCGAAATAGTAAAATCGGGCTACTCGGACTTCACCGAGGCCATCGCCGGAGGACACCCATGTTTATCGCCAGATTGCTCGTCGAACGGGGATCGATACACGACAAATCCCAAAACTGGGGCAACTATGCGTTCGTGTCCCTGCCATCGCCTGGTGACCGGATAGCCGCCCATTATAACGACAACACGCACCACATGACGGTCATCTGCGTGCATCACAGGCCGGTGCGTGTCAGTGCGGACGACAGCCAGGCCGATGAGCCGGCGGCCGAAGTGGTCGCCAAGTGGACCAGCTCAGATTGAGCGTGCATCGATCCTATGCTGTCAATGACCGCTGGCTTCTTCCATCGGCATGGTGAGCCCAGGCGCTTTATTGGATTATCAATGAGGGGATGGCTCAATTGACGTCATCCCGGTCAAATGCCGGCACCTCAACCTGCCAATCAGTCTTGACCTGTGATTAAAAAAACAGGTATGTTGATTTACAGATAGATGGACTGGGGCCTGCATAGGTGTCTATCTGCCCCCTGGCAACAGGGTCCAGCGCCCGCCGCTTATTTCAGCGATTCGAGCATTTCCCGCCGCAGAATCGCATTGATGCGGGATTGATAGCCTTTGCCCTGCGACCGCAGCCAAGCCAAGACGTCCGAGTCGATGCGCACGGTGGTCGAAGTCTTGGTCGGCTTATAGAACTTGCCACGTTCGGCGTTTTTCCAGAACTCCGCCGTCAGCGCCGGGATATCGCCGTAATCGACATCCCCCTCGGCACGCGCCGCCAACGCGGCCAGTTCGGCTTTCTGCTTGTCGCTCAGGGGAGGCAGGTTGGCCAAATCCACTTCCTGCTTAACGATTTTCTTGCTCATAACGTCGCCTTTCTTTCCGATCAGCCGCTCTGGCCGAAATAATGCGAATGACCTCGATCACCAGATCGTTCTCATTCACCTCATGAACCGTATGAGCCACCAAGAGCAATAGATAACCATCAACCACGCCCAGCGTCTGCCAACGTTGCTCGCCATGCTCCACACGCTCAGGTCCGGTCAGAGCAAAGGGGTCGGCAAACACCCGCATTGCGATCTCGAAGCTCACGCCATGCTTTCGCAGGTTGCTCGCCGCTTTGGCGGCGTCCCATTCAAACCGCGTCAACATACAGAAACGTTACTACAAAATTGTATTTCATGCAATGATTTCCTCGCTCAATCAGGACACGCCGCCATCACGCAGGCTCGGGTTCAGGAGACAAAATCTCTGGCTTGCGATCGGCGGCCAGCCGCTTGAGCGCGCGAGCCTGCTGTGCGCGTTCCGCCTCATGCCAGCGAACGACGGCGCTGCGCCGCACACGCCGCCGATTGCCGGCCATCATATGCAGCGCGACAGCACCCGAATCGATCAGCTTGACCATATAGGACCGGCTAACGCCGACCAGTCGCGCCGCCTCTTCCGTGGTGAGCACAGGATCGGGGTCCGGCGCCTGTGCAAATCGCCGACTGAAGGCTTGACGTAGTGCCTCCAACGCCTGCTCTTGGGTTGCGCCTCCATTGTCTGGAGCCGCCGCAGCGGTGAGCACACCGTCAGGAACGGCGAGGTGAACCATTTCCTCGCTAGCGGCCTTGACAATGAAGTCCGCCACAGTCTGCCAGCCCGCGCGCAATTGTGCCTCGCCCTTGCCAACGTAGTGGCCCAAGGTGACATCGTTGCTCGTCGAGTGGTTAATCATCCGCTTGAGTACACCGCCCGACACCAGCTCTTCAGCAATCGTTGTGAAGGTCGCCCGCATGTCATGGCCCTGCACGGTCGTCCCTGCCTGCTTGTTGATCCAGGTCAGCGTCTTGCGGGCATCCGTAATCGGAAACAAGTGCTCCTCGGGTTCGCGTCCTTCGCACGCTTCCTTTGCAATCGCCAATGCTTCCCGCGACAACAGCAGCAGGTGGTTGCTGCGGTTCTTGGTGTCAATCAGCAGAATGCGACCGGTGTCGAGGTTCACATCCCGCACTCTGATAGGCTCGTACTCGTATTTCTTCGCACCGAGGATTTCGACACCACGGCAACCTGTGAGCAGTTGGAAGCGATAGTAGTTCGCCGCCACACGGCGCGGGCTGGCGCAAGCCGCCAGCCACCAGGCCCCCAGTTTCTCCGCCGGTATCGGCGTCGGGTCGCCACTCGATGCCTTAATCACAATGCGGTCACGTCCCGCTGTGGTTTGACTCAATGGGCTGTTGGAAGTATGGATACCATGCCAGCGCAAAACCGCTCGTAAAACTTGCATGGCATAGTCCGCTTGTCGCCTGGAACGCTTCAACAAATCGTTATAGATCGCCCAAATGGCTTTTGCCGTGATTGCCGTCATAGGCGTATGGGCCAGTGGCATCAACCCGCCATCTGCAAATTTTCGGCCATTCTTGCCGACCTTGCCCGGAGTCACCATCTTCAGATACTCGGATTTGGTACGTAATTTAAGTGGCAGACCATCTTTAGCACGGCGCTTTTTATCTACGTACTCCTTGACTCCTTTCTCCAGTGTCAGGGCATCGACTGCGGCTTGCTGTTGTGCTTCAGCTTCGGCGAGCAACCGAGCTGCTTCTTCGGCCGGCCAATCAATGCCCGAACGCGCCAGCGCCCGGACGCGTTGCCCCTCTGCGCAAGCATCGGCCAGCCTTATCTGGCCCGGACTGTCCCCGTACTCCTGGGGTAATGTGTACTGGCGTTCGTCCTTCGTACCTTTCACGGTGTACCGGATCAAAACAGTTCGCAGACCGTCGGGGGCAATCCGTAATTGCACGCCACGATCTATGGTGATTCTGTAGGACTTGTCCTTGGGCTTGTAGGCTTCGATGGCACGATAGGTGAGGGCAGGCATGATTGGCTTCCTTGCCGGTACCGAACACCAGAACTGAGCCGTGATAGCTTATCCGTGTCCGAACCGTGTCCGAAAAATCTGAAGATCAGGTGCCATTCAATGAGACATCAAAAACCCAAAACAGTCAATAACTATTTGATTTTGAAAGGATTTTATTGTCTCACCCGATCTTGTTAAATCTCATGAAAGCTCCGATTTTCATGACTGTTAATCCGCAGGTCACAGGTTCGAGCCCTGTTCGGGGAGCCACCGAATACCGAAAGAAATCAAGCCCTTACAGTTAAACGCTGTAGGGGCTTTTTCTTGTCCCGGCCCTTTTCAAATAGACGCCCCAGACCTGCATGGCCTGCCGAGTCGGTGCTGGTGAGGCTCATCACGGCTGCCGCACGCGTCCCCACCCGTCGGGAACCCGCGAACAGCCGGTTCTTGCGGGGGGGGCATCAATTCAGCGGGCCATGCGCCCTTCGATTTCTTCGCGATGCACGTCATGTGTCACGAAGCCGATGTCGCGGTCCGGCATGGCCAGCCGGGCCGGATCCCGCAAGGTCTTCCTGATGTCCGTCAGGCCGCGCTGCCAGTGTTCGCGCATCGAGGCCAGGCCGAACTGGTGGTCCTTGTAGTGCAGATCGTAGGGCTCGTTGCGGAAGATGAGGTGCACGATGTTGTAGCACTTGGCGGTACTGACTTCTTCGGCCAGCTTCACATAGTCGCTCTGTGAACGGACGTCTTCGGGAATGTCCTGCAGCATGCGCCAGAGCAGGTGGCGCAGTTCCTGGGATTGACGGAAGTGCTCGGTCACGAAGCGGGTGCGGCTGGAATAGCGGATGTCCTGCATGCGGTCGGAGACTTCGCTCATGTTGGTGGGCGCGGCGCCCCTGGCGCTCCACAGGTCCACCTGGAAGACCAGTGTGTCCCGCAGCGGCCGGCCCTGCAGGACATGGCCCAGCGGGGTGTTGGACACCAGGCCGCCGTCCCAGTAATACTCGCCGTCGATTTCCACCGCGGGAAAGGCGGGCGGCAGGGCGCCCGACGCCATGAAGTGCTCTGCGCGCAGACGTATTTCACGGTTATCGAAGTAGACGAAGTTGCCGTTGCGCACATTCACTGCCCCCACGGATACATGCAGCTCGCAGGCGTTGACGCGATCGAAGTCGCACAGGCGTTCGAGCGTTTCTTTCAGCGCGCTGATGTCGTAGTAGCTGGTCTGCGCCGGATCATTGTGCATGAAGGGCAGCACGGGCGCCGGTGTGCGGGGCCGGAAGAAACCGTTCTGGCCATCCAGCATGGCGCGGCTGGCATTCATGTGTCCCAGGAACTGCCGCGCCGAATCGTTCAGATTGAAGATCGATTGCTCCATGAGGGGCGGGAGCGCGGTGAACGGGGTGTTGGGCAGGCAGATGGTTTCCCAGAATTCCCGCAGGCGTTCCAATCTGTGCTCGGGCGCATTGCCGGCAATGATGGCGGTATTCAGGGCGCCGATGGAAATCCCCGCAAGCCGGTTCAGTGGGACACCGGCTTCCTGCAGGCCTTCGAAGATGCCGGCCTGGTAGGCGCCCAGCGCGCCTCCGCCCTGCAGGACCAGGGCAATCGATTCATAAGGGGGAAGGTCGAGGCGGGCGGGCATGGCCATGGTGTCTTCAATAGAACCACGAGGCGGGATGGTGCGTCAGCGCCACGCCGACGATGTACAGGAAGATTGCGACGGCGATGACGGCGGCGATGGCGCGCGTGCGCGGTGTGCGGCCACGCTTGATGGCAATGGTGCCGACGCCGATATAGGCGATCAGCAGGACGATCTTGGTGAGTACCCAGGGCTGGGCGGCGGCCGCTCCCAGCATCATGGACAGCAGGAGCGCACAGACCAGAAGGACGGTATCGATCACATGCGGCGTGATCTTCACGATCTTCTTCTGCAGCAAGGCGTTCTCGCTGACGGACCAGTAGGCGCGAACCACGAAGAAGAGGATGCTGAGTACGGCGGCGGTGACGTGCAGATGCTTGATGAGAAGATAATTCATGCTTGTATGCCGGTGTCGTTTCAGGAAGAAGGTTGCCATATATCGCCTGCGCCGTGGCGCTGCGTCGGCGCGGGCGATGCGCGTGGCGGATGGGTTCGGAGGGCGTGCCCGACCGTACCCGCGTATTGATCATGGCGTTTCCGCCAGTGCGGCTTGCCTGCCCGGCCGCGCCGGCCGTGGCTGCGCGGGCTAGTATAGAGCATCATGCCGCCGGCCCACGGTCGGCGTGCTGCACGGCCACAGCGGGGTATCGAGGCGTTCCGGCGTGAACAGGCCCCGGCCGGCCCGGCTGGTGGCGCGGCGCGCCGCCGAACCGGGGCCGGATTCAGTCGGCCTTGAGTCCCAGCTTTTTTGCGCGCTTGTGCAGATTGCTCGAATCGATGTCCAGCATGCGCGCCGCATGCGCCCAGTTGTTGCCGGAAGCTTGCAGGGCGCGCTGGATGAGAGAGCGTTCGTGGTCCTCGATGGCCGTACGCAGCGGGCCAGGCGCGGCCGCCCCGTTGACTGCGCCGGGCAGCGTGCCCGCGCTGCCGGCGTAGGCTTCGTCGGGGGATCGCGCCGTGCGGGCCATCGTGTCCGGCGGCAGATCGAGGTCCAGCAGTTCCGCGGGCACTGTCAGGATCTGGTCGCGCGAAGCGCCGCGGCTCAGCAGCTTCAGCGCCGCCCGGCTGATCACGTGTTCCAGTTCGCGCACATTGCCGGGCCAGAGATAGGCGCGCAGGGCTTCCTCGGCGCCGTAAGACAGGCGCAGCCCGCGCACGCCCAGGCGGGCGCGGTTGAATTCCAGGAAGTGCCCCGCCAGGATCAGGACGTCGCGGTCGCGGTCGCGCAGGGGCGGGATGTGTACCGGGTACACCGAAAGGCGGTGGTAGAGGTCGGCCCTGAAACTGCCTTCCAGAGTGTGCTTTTTCAATTGCCGGTTCGTGGCGGCGATGATGCGGACATCCGTCTTGATGGCGGCATCGGTGCCCAGGCGCTGGATTTCGCCATTCTGCAGGGCGCGCAGCAGCTTGGCCTGCACCGACAGTGGCAGTTCGCCGACTTCGTCCAGGAAAAGCGTGCCGCCTTGGGCGGCCTCGAAGCGGCCAGCCCGATCCTGGTTGGCACCCGAGAAAGCGCCTTTCACATGGCCGAACAGTTCGCTTTCGGCCAATGATTCGGGAAGGGCGGCGCAGTTCACATGGACCAGCGGCCTGTCGTGCCGGCGGGAATGCCTGTGGATGCGGCGCGCGAACAATTCCTTGCCCACGCCGGTTTCGCCCAGCAGCAGCACCGGCAGATCGGAGTCCGCCACGACGTCCAGTTCGCGCAGCAACTGGGAAATCGCATCGCTGCGACCGATGATTTCCTTGTCTTCGATGACCCGCATGTCGTCGGCCGCACTGTTGCCCAGCTGGCGCAGCTTGCGGTTTTCCTTTTCCAGCATCGTCACGCGGATGGCGGCTTCGAGCAGCAGGGCGTAGCGTTGCAGATCCATCTGGGCCTGGGCGTCGAAGGTGCCGGTTTCCAGCGCGTCGAGCGTCAGCGCGCCCCATGGCTTGCCTTCCACATGCAGACTCATTCCCAGGCAATCATGCACAGGCAGCGGCTCGCCGCGCCGATCGTCCAGCAGACCGTCATAGGGGTCGGGAAGTACGCTGCCGGGTTCGAACCAGGTCGGTTCGCGGCGCGACATAATGGTGGCGAAGCGCGGGTGCTGGGCGACGGCGAAGCGGCGGCCCAGCGCCTCGTGGGCAAGGCCGGCGGCGGCCACCAGCCGCAGGCTGCCTTCATCCAGCTGAAGCAGGCCCACGGCATCGGAATGGAAACGCTCTCTCAGGGTATGCACGATGCGCTGCAGGCGCACGGCATCGGGAAGGTCGGTGACCAGATCGGCAAGTATCAGGGAGTCCATAGGGTTGATACTACCATGCAGGGTAGTATCAACCCTTATGAAAGGGTAAAAACAACCCTGATATTTTCACTTTATCTGGGGTAAACCTGTAGAAAAAATTGGCACGGATGTTGCGTAGCTAGGGTTGTCACTAACTACGGAGGAAATCCGTCATGAATGCCCAGGTACCGATAGAGGTCGGCGGCATGGCTGCGGAAGCGCTCATCGACTTCATCGTGAGCCGCTTCCATGCCGGCCATCGGGCGCAGTTGCCCGAGCTGATCCGCCTGTCCCGAAGGGTCGAACACGTGCATGCCGCGCATGCCCGATGTCCGGAGGGCCTGGCCGACGAACTGGAGGCCCATCTCCAGGAACTCGAAAGCCATATGCTGAAAGAAGAACAGGTGCTGTTTCCCATGCTCTTGCGCGGCATGCACGGGCCGGCGCGCGGTCCCATCTCGGTCATGATGTTCGAACACGAACAGCATTTCGATTCGATGGAACGCATCCACCTTCTTGCCAATGATCTCGTCCTGCCCGAAGACGCCTGCAATACCTGGCGCGGCCTTTACGAAGGCCTGGGCATCTACGCGCGGGAACTGACGCAGCACATCCATCTGGAAAACGATGTGTTGTTCGCACAAGCTTCGCAAGCAGTCAAAGGAGCGCAACATGCGTGAATACAAGAAGTTGTGGTGGCTACTGGCCGCGGTGCTGGTGGTGACCTTCGGTGTCCTCGGATGGAGCGGGGTCGAAATCTACAAGCAGGTGCCGCCCATTCCGGCACAGGTCGTGACGACGTCGGGCCAGCAGGTCATGACCCAGGAACAGATTCTGGACGGGCAGACCGCCTGGCAGAGTACCGGCGGCATGCAGGTGGGTTCGATCTGGGGGCACGGCGCCTATCAGGCGCCTGACTGGACGGCCGACTGGCTGCACCGCGAACTGCTTGCCTGGCTGGATCTGGCCGCCCAGGAACTGGCCGGCGTTCCCTTCGGGCAGCTCGATTTCCGCGAGCAGGCCTATCTCAAGGACGAACTGACGCGTGAATATCGCGGCAATACCTTGAATCCGGACACGCTGGTGGTGACCATTTCCGACCGGCGCGCCAAGGCGATCGAGCAGGTATCGGTCTATTACGACAAGCTGTACGGCTCCGACCCGGAACTGCGCGGTTCGCGCGAGAGTTTCGCCATGAAGGAAGACACGCTGCCCAGCGCAGCGCGCCGCGCCGATCTGGCCAAATTCTATTTCTGGACGGCCTGGGCCGCGGCCACTGAGCGTCCCGACTCGAACGTCACCTATACCAACAACTGGCCGCATGAGCCGCTGATCAATAACGTGCCCTCCACGAACAACGTCATCTGGTCGGTGGTCAGCGTCGTGCTGCTGCTTGCCGGTATTGCGTTCCTGGTATGGGGCTGGGCCTTCACGCACCGCGAGGAACCCGAGCCGCAGGCACCCGAGCACGATCCTCTTACGCTGACGGGCCTGACGCCCTCGCAGCGCGCGCTGGGCAAGTACCTGCTGATGGTGGTGGGGCTGTTCATTTTCCAGATTCTGCTGGGGGGCTTCACCGCCCACTATACGGTGGAAGGCCAGACCTTCTACGGCTTCGACGTATCGCAGTGGTTCCCGTATTCGCTCACCCGCACCTGGCACCTGCAGACCGCCCTGTTCTGGATAGCGGCCGGCTTCCTGGCCGGGGGCCTGTTCCTGGTGCCCATCATCAACGGTGGCAAGGACCCTAAATACCAGAAGCTCGGGGTCGACGTCCTGTTCTGGGCGCTGATCGTGCTGGTCGTCGGTTCCTATATCGGAAACTACCTCGCCATCAAGCAGGTCATGCCGGAACACCTCAACTTCTGGCTGGGCCACCAGGGCTATGAATACATAGAGCTGGGCCGGGTGTGGCAGATCGTGAAGTTCCTGGGCCTGGCGTTCTGGCTGCTGCTCATGCTGCGCGGCATACTGCCGGCCTTCCGCAAAGAGGGCGACAAGAATCTGCTGGCGCTGCTGACCGGCTCCATCGTCGCGGTGGGTCTGTTCTATGGCACCGGCCTGTTCTACGGCGAGCGTACGCACATCACCATCATGGAGTACTGGCGCTGGTGGGTCGTCCACCTTTGGGTGGAAGGCTTCTTCGAAGTGTTCGCCACCACGGCGCTGGCCTTCATCTTCTCGTCCATGGGCCTGGTTTCGCAGCGCGGCGCCACCATCGCCAGCCTGGCCGCCGCCTCGCTCTTCATGCTGGGTGGCGTACCCGGCACGCTGCATCACTTGTACTTCGCCGGCACCACGACTCCGGTCATGGCCATCGGCGCCAGCTTCAGTGCGCTGGAAGTGGTTCCACTCATCGTTCTGGGTTATGAGGCCTTCGAAAACTGGCGGCTGAAGGACCGCGCTCCGTGGATGAACGTCCTGAAGTGGCCGGTAATGTGCTTCGTGGCCGTGGCCTTCTGGAACATGCTGGGCGCCGGTGTCTTCGGCTTCATGGTGAACCCGCCGATCGCGCTCTATTACATCCAGGGCCTGAACACCACGCCCGTCCATGCCCATGCCGCGCTCTTCGGTGTGTATGGCTTCCTGGCGCTGGGCTTCACCCTGCTGGTGCTGCGCTACATCGTTCCCGGTTTCGTCTTCAATGAAAAACTGATGCGCCTGGGTTTCTGGGGCCTGAACGGCGGTCTGGTGCTGATGATCGTCACCAGTCTGCTGCCCATCGGCATCATCCAGGCCTATGCCAGCATCACGGAAGGCATGTGGTATGCGCGCAGCGAGGAATTCATGCAGCAGCCGCTGCTGGAAACCCTGCGCTGGGTGCGCACCTTCGGTGACATGGTCTTCATCGTCGGCGGCTTCGCCATTGCCTGGCAGGTCGTGATCGGCGTGTTCGGCGGCGGCCGCCGCAGTGCCGAACCGGCAGGTGTCGCCGTGGCGCCCGCTGAATAAATCAGTATGCTCATTGCCCGGTCAGGCCTTTCGGGGCCGGGCGGGGCGGAGCGGGGCTGAATGGCCCGCCCAAAGAGGCCGCAATGTTTTCCCCGCTGTACTTTCTTCCGCCCGTTTCCCGGGCGGTTTTTTTCTTTCAGCAGCGCATGGCCGCGTCCGCCGCCGCTCTTTCACGATGGCCGCGATGCCGTGTCGAAGGGGGGCGGAAGGGGCGGCGGGGTGTGGACGCAGTAAGCTTCGATGAATGTGTCCGGCGCGCCGGCGGTTCGATTCAGCCGATGAAGTCGAGCCGGTCGGATCCCTTCCTCAGTATCCAGACGCTGGATCCGGTTTGTGCCGCGACCCGCCGCATGTCTTCTTCGCCCATCACCGAGAATGCGGTGGAAAGGGCGTCCGCCATGGTTGCGGTGGCGGCTTCGACGGACACCGAACGGTAGCGCGGCGTGGCGTGGCCGCCATGAGGGTCGAAGATGTGAGTGATTTTCCCGGCCGCGTCGAGCAGGGTGCCGCGACCGGCCGAGGTGCTGACCGCCCGATTGCGGATCTCGATGACTTCCAGGGGCTTGCGCGCGTCGCTGTCATCGGCCAGGCCCACTCGCCATGGCCGGTGCCCGGGGACGCTGTTCAACCCACGGATTTCCCCCATGTTGACCAGGGCGTGTTCCAGCCCCGCGTCGCGCAGCAGTTCCGTCACGCGGTCGGTGATGTACCCCTGGGCGATGCCGTTGAGGGTGAGGGCCATCCCGGGAACCGCCAGCCGTACATCGCGCCCCTGTATCTGTATGGCGCGATGATCCACGCATTGGAGTGCCTGCCGCAGAAGGCCTTCATCGGGAAGGCCGGCACCCGTGCTGGCGGCATGGGTGTAGAGGATCCACAAGGCCTGCACGCTGGGGTCGAATGCGCCGCCTGTCAGGAGGCTGTAGCCTTGCGATTCCTGGAGCAGGCGCAGTAGATCGCCGGGCGCGTTTTCGAGATGCCCGTCGCGATTCAGCCTGGCGAGCGCACTGTCCCGCTGGTACAGGCTGAAGATGTTCTCCAGGCGCCGGGTTTCAATCAGGGCGCGGCGGATGAGTTCTTGCGACCATGCGGGATCCGGGTGGTGGATCCGCAGTTGCGCGTCGGCGCCCAGCGCGATGCCGCGCCAGGTGGCGGAAGCGGGCGGGGCCGAGGCGGCGGCTGGCCGGATGGCCCTGGGCGCCAGGGCAAGCGCGCTCGTGGAGGCGATGATGCCGATGAAACGGCGGCGGGGTGTATCGATGCGATTCATTGCGCGGCTCCGGCGGGGGGGCGGGCTTCCGGCGTCGGTTCGGGCGGGGGTTCGCCGGGTCCGAAGATGTAGTCTTGAGGTACGTCGCGGAAGGCGACGATGTCGCCGCCGTAGGTTTGCTGGTAGGGCCGGGCGGCGGCCGGGTCGCTGAAGGGCAGCGCGTCGTGGATGCCCATGCCGCCGATGTAGCGGCTTTTTATCAGATACCAGGCGGTATGCGCATTGACCCAGGCGTCGTCGGGAAAACTATGGTCGGGCCGGATGCGGCCCATGTCCTGTACATAGGTGGCGGCGATGGCCCTGGGTTCTTCGGGCAGATGGGTATAGGCAAAGACTTCGCGTATGGTGGTGAACCAGACCGGTTCTTCGCGATCGCGCAGCAGGATCTGGCCTTTCGGCCCCTTGTGCTCGAACATGAACATGCCGCAATAATGCCCCGTGGCGTCTTCGGGAATGGCGGTATGCGGCGGCGGGGGCGGGCGGCCGCCGCCCGGGTCGCCGCCGCAGCCGGCAAGCGCCAGGCCAAGGCACAGCGGGACGACGGCCCACAGCAGGCGCGTGGTCATAGCGATCTCCGGCGAAAGGCGGCGGCCGCCAGCGCGAAGGGTGCGGCGATCCATAGCAGCTGGACGCCGAACAGCAGGGGCAGGGGCATGAGCGCCTGCTCGCTCAGGCCGGCCATGCCGGCAAACATCGAGACATTTTCGTACCCGGTCAGATTGAGCAGGCGGTAGACATCGGTAGGATTGAAAAGCAGCACGATGTTGAGAACGGGGGCGGTGACGATGCGCCCCTGGTCGGCGACCAGGATGCCCAGCAGCGCCATGTCGTAGATGACGACCAGAAAGAGCCAGACGCCGATGGCGATGCCGGCCGCCGTGGCGCGTTCCTGGACCAGGGCGCTGATCAGGTAGCCCATGGACAGAAAGCTGGCGCCCAGCAGAATGCTGGCCACGATCAGGAAGATGAAGGGCACCCAGGCGCTGACGTCGATGCCGCCGTGCGCGATCTGCAGCATGATGCCGGCCAGCCCGTAGCCGATGGTGGTGGCCAGCGCGAGAATGGCCAGATGACCGAAGAATTTTCCGACGACGACCTGCCAGCGGGCGACGGGGTGGCTCAGCAGCAGGGCCATGGTGCCGCGTTCGATCTCGCCGACGATGGCGTCGTAGGAGAGCAGCATGGCGATGAGCGGCACGAGGAAGATCGACAGGCTGGACAGGCTGACTACGGTGACGGTGAGCGGGTCGACCTTGACGGTGCCGGTGGGCGCGCTGCCCAGAAAGCCGAGCGACAGCGCCAGCGCGGCGAGCAGCAGGGTGACGGCGAGGACCCAGCGGTTGCGCAGGCCGTCGCGGATTTCCTTGCCGATGATGATGAAAACGGGGTTCATGATTCAGTCGTCCTCCCGCCGCAGAAACTGCGCATACATTTCATCCAGGCCGGGGACGTCGAGTTCGATGTCCGCCAGGCCGGGCAGGGCCAGGGCTTCGTTCAGGATGGCGAGCTTGCCGGCTTCGGCGCAGCTGCGTTCCAGGCGCTGCGCACCCATGCGCTGCCAGCCGGCGGGAATGTCGCCGAGGGGGAAATCAAACGTCAGGCGCACACGCACCGGCAGATCGGCCTGGCGGCGCAGGTCCGACAGTGAGCCATCGGCGATCTTCTTTCCGCGCCGCATGACGATGACGCGATCGGCGTGGCCTTCCAGTTCGGCCAATGCATGGGTGCTGAGCAGAATGGCGGCGCCGGCGTTGCGGAGCTCGCGGATGAGGTCGTAGAACAGCAGGCGCGATGCGGGGTCCAGGCCGGTGGTGGGTTCGTCCAGCAGCAGGATGCGGGGCTGTCCGAGCAGGGCTTGCGCAAGGGCCAGGCGTTGCCGCATGCCTTTGCTGTAGCCGCCGACGCGGCGCCGGGCGGCCTGGGCGATACCGACGCGCGCCAGCAGTGCGGCATTCGGGCCGGTGGGCAGGCCCTTGAGGCGGGCATAGAAATCCAGGGTCTCGGCGCCGGTGAGCGATGGGTGCAGGGCGACGGTTTCGGGCAGGTAGCCGATATGGCGGCGCAGCGCCGCGGCGCCGCGGCCGCCGCTGTCCCGACCGAACACCGCGACACGGCCCGCATCTGCGTGGGTGAGGCCGAGGATCAGCTTGATGAGCGTGCTTTTTCCGGCACCGTTGTGGCCGGCCAGCACGGTGCATTCGCCGGGGTTCAGCGAGAAGCTGACATCATCGACGGCGCGCTGGCGGCCGTATGTCTTGGTAACGTCCTCAAGTTGCACGGGGGCGGCGGCGCTTGCGCGGCCCGTTTCATCCTCTGGGAACGGCGAGGTGCCGCGCCGGGGGCGGCCCGCCTGCGTGGCGCCGGCGGGGTATGCAAACGGCGTGTCGGGGCTGCGCAGGGCGCCGGGGGGTGCGCTTGAGCTCATTGGATGGCCTCGGATTTGCGGAAAGTGGGGGTGTCGGGCGCCGTCATCAGAGGCGCGCTGTCTATGACACCGCCGGGCAGGATGGCGGGGAACTGGGCCTGCGCCCAGCGCACGATGGACACGGCGGGGCTGTTGAGCAGCAGGCGGGCCGAGGGCGCGCGCCAGATGACCTGATCGATGATGCCGTTGGGGCGATAGGCGGTGTCGCCGATGCCGTCGCCGTTCAGGTCGAAGGCGCTGAGGTCGCTCCAGTAGTTGCCTTGCCCGTCCACCGACCATTCCAGGAAGCGGGTGCCTACATATTTGACCTGATTCTGATTGTCGATGAAGGCGTTGCCGGTGATGGCGTTGCCTTCGGATCCGGCGGTGTAGTGCACGCCGATTTCGCAGTTTCTGAAGACGTTGCCCGTCATGCGGTTGAAGTTGGCGTTGTAGATGAACACGCACTTCTCGCCGCCGTCGAGCACATTGCCTTCGATGGCGGATTGCTGGGTGCCGTTGAGCATCAGGCCCTGGTTGGCGTTGCCGATGCCGATGTTGCCGCGGGCGATGAGCGAACGTGAAAACATCAGCGCGTAGGCGATTTCATTGCCTTCGGACACGTTGCCGCTGACTTCGCTGTCATTGGTATACATGTAGTGCACGGCGTAGCGCACGCGGCTGAAGTGATTGCCGCTGAACACGTTCTGTTTGCTGGCATTGGAGAAAATGCCGTCGCGGCCTTCCGAGATTGTATTGTCGAGTATCTTCGACCCGGGGGAATTCCAGATGGTGACGCCGTTGCCGCGTTCATTGACGCGCAGCCCGGTGTTGCCGACGATGCGGTTGCCGCGCACCAGGGCGTCGTGAGGCCCCCACACATAGACGCCAACGGAATTGTCGAGGATATCGTTTTCAGTGATCAGCGCCCGGTGGGCGCCCCTGTCGAGAAATACACCGGCATCCATTTCAGGCAGGATCAGGCCGGAGTTGCTGATCGTGAGATGGCGCAGCGTAACGTCTTCGGCCTTGATCCATATACTGCGGCCCTGGCGCTCGCCGATGATGCGCGCCCCCCGGTCTTCCGGCCCCTGCAGGGTCAGGGGCTTGTCGATGACGATGTTGCCGGGGTACTCGCCCGGGGCGAGCCGCAGGGTGTCGCCGGGCGAGGCCGCCCCGATGGCGGCCTGGAGGTCGGCGCCAGCCGGCACCTGGATGACGGCGGCGCGCGCCGCCCCGCCCGCCGCGGCGCAGGCCAGCAGCAGGGCAGCCAGGGCTGACGGGAGCGGGAAACGCAAGCGCGCCATGCCGTCAGGCCTTTGCCTTGGGCTTGACGTACATCTGGCCCGACATTTCCATGTGCAGCGCATGGCAGAACCACTGGCAGTAGTACCAGTGCACCCCCGGACGCGCGGCGATGAAGGTGACGGACGAGGTCTGCTGCGGCGAGACTTCCATGGCAATGCCGTAGCCCGAAAGCGTGAAGCCGTGCGACAGGTCTTCGATCATTTCCATGTTGGTGACAACGACAGTGACTTCGTCGCCCTCGTTGACCTCGAAGTTGGGCACGCTGAACACCGGGGCGATGGCCGTCATGTAGACACGCACCTTGTTGCCGTCGCGGATCACCTGCGCGGCGCCTTCCAGTGAAACGCCGTCCTGCTCGGCCATCTTGCGGGCATCTTCCCACATCGCGTCGTCGCGCGGCCACCGGTGGAGCGGGCGCACCTTGCTGCGGTGGACCAGCAGCATGTCGTGGGGTTCCGCGAAGCTGGGGCCGTCGTGCACGAGCTTCATCTCGTCGCCCGAGATATCGATCAGCTGGTCGTTCTCGGGCTTGAGCGGGCCGACGTTCAGGAAGCGGTCTTTCGAGAATTTGTTCAGCGACACCAGCCACTTGCCGTCGGCTTCTTTGGTTTCGCCCATGGTGCTGTGGTTGTGGCCGGGCTGATAGTGCACGTCGAGCTTCTGGATGATGGGATCGACGTTCTCGCCGGCATAGGCCTTCTTGGCCTTGTCGATATTCCACTTCACCATCTGGCTGTCGATGAACAGCGTGGTATAGGCGTTGCCCCGGCCGTCGAAGGCGGTGTGCAGGGGGCCGAGGCCGAGCTGGGGTTCGGCCACCACCGTGTCGCGTTCCTTGATCTTGCCATCGAACAGGTCATCGAGCTTGCGCACGTCGATGACAGTGACGGTGGGCGAGAGCTTGCCATTGAAGACGACGTGGATGCCGTCTGGCGTGGCATTGCAGCCATGGGGCGAATTGGGAACGGGGATGTAGCGCGTGTACTTGGAACCCTTGCGGCCGTCGATGACCGGCACACCGTTCATCTCTTTGTAGTCGCCGCTCTTGACGGCTTCCTCGATGCGCTTGATGTTGAAGACGACGGCCCAGTCCTGTTCGTGGGCCGACATTTCACCGACGTCCAGCCCTTTTTCGGAGTTGTAGCAGGTGGAGAATACATATTTGCCCTGGTAGTCGGCATCGCAGTTGTCGAGGTTGCCGTCGACCATGACCTGCCAGGCGATCTTCATGGTGTCGCCGTCGATGGCGGTGAAGATCGCCCAGAAGTTTTCCTTGGGGTTGTCCATGACCGAGCCGTCGTTGGGCAGCGGCACGATGTGTTCGCCATTGCAGAACACATAGCCGGTGCGCGGATAGCGCTGCGGCCGCAGCCCGTGGATACCGTCGGCGTTCGGGATCTCGATGATCTTGTCCGTCTTCATGACGTCGCAGCGTATGCGGGCGACCCGCGTATTGGCCTTGTCGTTGACGAAGATGTAGCGGCCGTCGTATGTCGCGTCGGTGAACGACATGTGGGGGTGATGCAGGTCGCCGTTGGGCAGAATGCCGCCGATGGATTCGGCAAAGGCCCGTGTCGCGGGCGTCAGGCCTTCGAGCATGATCTTGCGGCTTTCGTTGGTGATGCCCCAGCCCGAGGCGCTGCAGATATTGAACACGGGAATGCGCATGAGCTCGCGCATCGAAGGCAGGCCCAGGATCCGTACTTCGCCCGACTGGCCGCCGGAATTGAAGGCATAGTATTCGTCGAGATCACCGGGTTCGACGTGTGCGTTCTGACCGCTCTTTCTGCTGGTCGCGGCATTGACCGCCGACAACTGCGAAGCGCCGACGGCGACGGCGCCGCCCAGGGCTGCTGTTCCGAGGAATGTCCGCCGGCTCAGGCCGGAACGATCGGTTTTCTGGTGCGACATGGTGTGCTCCCTTAAAGAGTTGTTTCGTGCCCAAGGCCCGGTCGTGCCGGCCAGGGAGGGGGTGCATCAAGGGTTGATGAAAGGGGTGAAAGGTATCGGCTCCGGTTTCGTGGCTGTATGGACTGGTTCTGGTTTCATGTCTCGCGCGGGCGCACGGTGGGAGTGCGCGCGACGACGGTCGTGTCGATTTCGACGGGAGGCGGTTCCTTGCGGCGGCGCCTGGCGTTCTTCTGCAGCAGGTGCGGGCATTTCTGTTCATGGTGGTAGAGCATCTGGCAGTTCAGGCACTGGATGCACTCGTTGGGATTGATGTCGCCTTCGGGCGCGATGGCCTGTACGGGGCATTCCACCGCGCAGCGCTGACAGGGGTTGCCGCAGGTGCGGTAGCGGCGCAGCCAGTCGAAGATGCGCAGGCGCGCGGGGATGGCCAGCGCCGCGCCCAGCGGGCACAGATAGCGGCAATAGAAGCGCTCGATGAACAGGCCGGCGATCACCAGCAGCACGGCGAACACGACGAACGGCCAGTCGCGGATGAACTTCAGGATGATGGCCGTCTTGAAGGGCTCGACTTCCGCCAGCTTCTCGGCCAGGGCCATGTCGTAGAAGAGCACCCCGAACAACAGCAGAAAGATCACGTATTTCAGCGAAGCCAGCCGGGTGCTGACCCCGTGGGGGATCTTGAGCTGCGGCACGTGGAGCAGGCGCGCAAGCTTGTTGGTGAGTTCCTGCAGCGCGCCGAAGGGGCAGAGCCAGCCGCAGAATGCGCCCCGGTTCCAGAACACCAGTGATATTGCGGTGGCCACCCACAGAATGAACACGATGGGGTCCATCAGGAAGTATTCCCAGCGGAAATCGGTGGTGACCGCCGAGGTGAAGGTGAGCACATTCACCACCGACAATTGGGCCGAGGCATACCAGCCCAGCCAGAACAGGCTGAAGGTGAGATAGGCGATGCGGAAGCGCTTATAGAACGTTTCATGCCGGGCGAGCGTGTCCTGGAAGAAGAACACGCCGGCCAGGAGCAGCAGCGCCGCCGCCACGATGGCCACCTGGCCGGTCTTGGCGGCCCAGATCTGTTTCCACAGGGCCGGCGATGCGGCGATTTCCGCTTCGATGGCGGCGCGCCTGCCGGCTTCATCCTCGGCTTCGGGGGGCGGGGGCCCGGCTGGCGTCGCGGCCGGGGAGGGGGGCTCGACGGCGAGCGTATAGTCGTTCGGCAGTGCGTAGTTGAGGTTGTAGTTGATGAATGCTTTGTCGGTGACGCTGATGACGCGTTGCACCATCAGCTGCAGCCGCCATGGCTCGATGGGGTCGAAGGCGGCCGAGGCGGGTACCGTGAACAGGGCGATTTCCTTGAACCGGGGCGCGCCGTCGGCCATGACGTCGGCCAGCCGCTCGTGGTCCATGTCGGTGAAATGGAAGCTGTCGAGGTCCTGCACGACTTCGATGCGGTCGAAGATGCCGCCGCGCACGTAGCCGGAACCCTTGAAGGAATAGATGCCATTGCCCGCGACCAGGATGGCCTGCTGACCGGGCCGCAGCCTTTGCCGGAGGTAGTCGTACTCGACGTCGCCCAGCAGGCTGCGGCCGATGGAAGGCACGCTCACCAGGGCGGTGTACAAGTCGATGAAGGTTTCATCGGGGTCGCCCGCCTGGGGGCGCCCGGCGGCGGCCTGCCGGCCGCTTTCGGCGAAGGTCTGGTTGACCTGCCCGACCGTGATGTGCATGCGCGCGACCGCGCCGTTATCCAGCAGTTGCTCCCAGGTGGCGGTTTCCTGCTTGTCAGGGTTGACCTGGCGTTTTTCCCGGGGAGCGTCCACCGCGGCCGCCTGGCCGGGTGGTTCGCCGATGCGATAGAAGCGCGCGATCGCCATGGCCGAGCGCGTGATGCTGTCGCCCACCACGAGCAGGGTGACGGTGGCGCCGCTGATGATGTCCACGGGCGGCGGCGCGCCCGGTTCGGGCGGGGCTTTAATGTAGTTCAGACCGATATAGCCGTTGATGAAGTCTTCGACCCTGGATTCCGGGATGCCGATCAGTACGATGGGCTCGTGGTGTTCCATGAGCCTGGCGCCCACGATGGTGCCGTCGTTGGACAAGGCAACCAGGGTGTCGATGGGGAAGCTGGAATAGCCCCGGGTGTTGACGACATCGGTCGTGATGTAGACATAGCCCAGCAACTCGTCGCCGGCATAGGCGCGGGCGACCGGCGGGCTGCCTTCGACGGGGCCCAGGCGGTCCGCGCCGGGAAAGACGTCGGCGGCCGAAAGCCGGGGCATGAAATCGGCCAGGCGCGGCGCGGCCATGGCGGCCTGAAACAGCATGCAGGCCAGCAGCAGGCCAAGAAAAAACCACGTGGCCTGCGCTCGCGTGGTCGAACCGGACGGACATATGGCTTGCATCGCACCCTGCTGTGATCTGGTCTGTGAATCAGGGGTGATGGTAGGGGGCTGTCCGGCGCGTGACCTTGCTCTGCATCAATTCTGGAAATGCAGCCGGTTCGCGGCCTTTTTATTGCGTGTGGTATTGACTTAGATCAGATAATGTTGCGGGGTCCGTGGACGGAATGTCGGATCATCCTTCTGTGTCACCAGGGACGTCTTCATCCGTGACTGAGGATTTGCGGGGGGCGGGCGGGATAATAAACCTTTAGCAGGGCCGATCGCCCGGCGGTTCTCTGAGCGGGCCTTTTGACGGCGGGTTTTCCGTATGCTGGGAAGGGATCCATATCCCGTCCATTATTGGGTTTGTTATATAAAAATTGACGCCGCTTCTGGCGGAGCCTAGAATCTTCAGCTTGAATTCTAAACGATTGATCGCAAAATGCCTGCATACGTACCAGCTAGTGCCAGAACCATGGCTGTATTTGAAATTTTCGCGCGTGAACGTCGGGAACTGATGGTTTCCGACATGGCGCGTTTCCTGGATATCGCAGACAGCAGTTGTTCGGATCTTTTGCATACTCTGATGAAAGAAGGGTATCTCATGCGCACCGCCAAAACGCGGCGCTTTTATCCGACGGGGCGACTGTATGCGGCAGTAAAACAGATTGCGATAAACGATCCTCTCTTCCGGGTCGGCACGGAAGTGGTTGAATTGTTAAGTGAAAAGACGGGCGAATCGGCATTCTTCGGCAAGCTCGAAGACGGCGCCATCAAGGTTCTGGCCACGGTGGAAGGTACTCATCCCTTGCGCTATGTCCTGCAGGTGGGCGAGCGTATCGCATTGCATGCGTCAGCGCTCGGGAAGGCCGTTTTAGGGAGTCTGGATCCTGATGAAATGAAACGGCAGATGCGCCTGAAGGTAATGCGCCGCGCCGCGCGCAAGACGATTCTCGACCTTCAGGAACTGCAGGAAAACATCGACGCACAGCGTGCGCGCGGCTGGTTCAGTGTCGACGAAGAAGGCAGCGATGGGGTTTATTCCATTGCCATTCCCATGTTTTTTCTCGGGGATCCCGTTGCGGCCTCGATTGCCGGGCCTCTTGAGCGTATGAAGGCCAATCAAGAAGACTATGTAAAGATAATGCGCCAGATCGCCGCGACAGTTGGGAATGAGTCCTGATTCAAGGATGCTCTGAAGGGCCGGCAGCCATCCTGATCGGGCAAGATGGCTTGTCTTCACACCAGTTTCCGGCAGTCGAGGCGATTACTGGATGATGGTGGGAAGGCGATCCAGTATCTTCGACCAATATGTGATTTCCGTTTCAATGAAGGCATCGAAATCCTTGCCTCCCATCAGCAGGGGGATGGTGCCGAACTCGACCATCCTCTTTTGAATTTCCGGATCTTCCATGACCTGCTTCATGGCGCCGGCCAGCTTATCGACTATCGGCCGGGGTGTTTGAGCCGGAGCGAAAATGCCCATCCAGCTTGATGATTCAGCGCCTTTTACACCCAGTTCCGCGGCGGTGGGCACATCGGGCAAGGCCGAAATGCGTTCGTCATATAACACCGCCAAAGGACGCAGCCTGCCATCCTGGATGAACGATGCCGTAGTGATGGGGTAGTCGAAAGCCAGCTCGATGGACCCGCCGATCAGGTCCTGGATGGTCGGCGCGCTTCCCTTGTACGGGACGTGGGTCATCTGGGCCCCGGTCAGGTCCATGAATACCGCGCTGGTCAGATGTGCGGCTGAACCGTTGCCCGCTGTACCGTAACTGATCTTGTTCGGGTTGGCCTTTGCATAGTCGATCAGTTCCTGCAAGGTCTTGTAGGGCGCTGACTGGTTTGCAACGATGACTGTCGCGGCGGCATTGACGGCATGAACACCGGCAAAAGCGCTGGCGGGTGGAATCTTTGCATCTTTCTGGATCATGGCGTTGGTGACCTGCGTGCCACGGGTGCCGAAGAAGAGTGTGTAGCCATCGGGTGCGGCCCGGGCGGCGTGGTCTGCGCCGATCGCCCCGCCCGCGCCCGGTTTGTTGTCGATGATTACGGTCTGGCCCACGCGTTCGCTCAAGGCATTGGCGACGGCGCGGGCAGTGGCGTCGGTAATGCCACCCGCGGTGTACGGAACCACCAATGTTATGGCACGGGCAGGGTAGCCCTGCGCGCCCTGTGCCACGGCGGCGGACGAGGCCACGGCGCAGGCGGCGGCGAAGCAATGTACCGCAAGTGTTCTGACAGCTTTCATGAGGTCTCCTTTTTTGAATCGCGAATACGAAATTTCGTAGTCATATACAGTATATCGTTAAATGTAGCGAGTTTCTGCTAGTGGAAATACTTAGCTTCGCCGAGTTTCCGTCCTCTCCTTGCAATGTATAATACGAAATATCGGTTATTAATACGAAATTTCGTATTTAAATTTATAGATCTGTACCGGAAAAAGGGGGGCGGTGCTCTGCCTTTGGAAGGTCTAACACTGAATCGCGGGAGGGAAGCATGGATCTCAATCTCAAGGGGCGCGTGGCGCTGGTGACAGGCTCTGGCAGCGGTATCGGCCGGGATACCGTTTTCAAGCTGGCGGAAGAGGGGTGCCGGATTGTTGTTTCGGACATCAATGCGGAAAATGCACGCGAAACCGCCGCTCTGCTGGCCCGCGCGGGCCATGAGGCAATGGCGGTCACCGCCGATGTTACGGTTGAAAAAGAGGTAGAGCGGCTGGCGGCGGCGGCCCAGGATTTTGGCGGTGTGGACATTCTGGTCAATAACGCCGGGATCGTGAAGGACGGCTATCTCACCAAGATGAGCGAGCAGGCCTGGGATTCGGTGGTCGACATTATTCTGAAGGGGGCGTTTCTGTGCTCCCGCGCGTTGTTGCCCGGCATGATGCAGAAGCAATGGGGCCGCGTAATCAATATTTCATCGCGTTCAGTGTTCGGCAATCCCGGGCAAACGAACTATTCGGCCGGCAAGGCCGGCCTGATCGGCTTTACACGCGCCCTGGCCCAGGAACAGGGGAAGTTCGGGGTCACTGTCAATGCCGTGGCGCCTGGCTTCATCATGACGCCCGGTATGATGAATCTGCCCCATTTTCCCAAGCTCAAAGAGGCGGCAATAGCCAAGAACCCGGTGGGTTTCCTCGGCGAACCGCGCGACGTTTCCAATGTGGTGGCTTTCCTGGCTTCCGAGGCGGCGCGCTACATCAGCGGCACGACCATATACGTGACCGGCGGGCGCTACTCTTCTTAAAAATTCCCTGACAGGCTGACTCCATGAATTTCGATTTTTCTCCAGAGCAGGTTACTTTGCGCGACCAACTGCGCCGTTTCATGAAGAACGAAGTGGCGCCGCTGATTGATCGGCACGAGGAACAGCGTACGTTTCCTTTCGAGCTGCTGCCCAAGCTCGCCGAGTTTGGCTATCTTGGCGGCGTATTGCCGGAAGCCGAAGGGGGGCTTGGCATCGATTATGTGACGTGGTCATTGATGTTCGAAGAGGCGGGCTATCATTGGCTATCGCTGCGAACCATTCTGAACTGCACCAATGTTCCGATTCTGATGCTGTCCCGAACCGCCAATCCTGAACAGCGCAAACGTTTTCTGGAACCCTTGCTCGAAGGCAAGCGCTCGGTGTTCACGGCCATTACCGAACCCAATGTGGGCTCCAACGCGGCGGGGGTGCAGACCCGCGCGGAACTCAAAGGCGATCAGTACATCCTGAATGGCCGCAAGCTGTGGATCACCAATGGTTTGTGGGGGGACTTCGGCATTGTCGTTGCCCGTACCTATAGCCCGGACTGCGATGGAAAACTTTCCCTTTTTCTGGTCGAGCACGGGCAGACACCGTTCGAGCGGCGGCCGGTTGAAACCATGGTCTTGCGCTGTACCGGCACGGCGGAACTCGGTTTCAACGATCTGGCCATTCCCAAGGAAAACCTGCTGGGCAAAGAAGGCGAGGCGCTGAAGAGCACTCTGGCGGGCCTGGATCTCGGGCGCTTGCATATCGCACATGGCGCCGTGGGGGCCGCGCAGGCAGCCCTTGATCTGGCAACGGAGTTTGCCAAGACGCGCCAGCAGTTCGGTAAACCCATTGCCGGCTTTCAACTGATACAGAAACACATCGTCGATATGACCATGAAGGTCAATGCGGCGCGCGCGCTTGCGTACCAGGCCGCCTGCGCCCTTCAGCAGGGGCGTGCCACCATGGAGTGCGCGATTGCCAAGCTCTATGCCACAGAGGCCGCGCATGAGGTGGCGAATTCGGCCTTGCAGGTGCATGGCGGCCAAGGGTATGCGGTTGGCTATCCCATCGAGAGAATTTTCCGTGATACGCGAGGCGGCACCATTCCAGAAGGCACCACTGAAATCCAGACGCTGATCATCGGCCGGGCCTTGCTGGGTATTTCAGCGATTGTGTAAAGGGTGGATGATGAGTGACGTAATATTGGTTTCAAAGAACGAACAAGGTGCCGCGCCGGCGCTGCCGCTCGAATGTATTGGTGAACAGCGTTATTACTGGGAAGATTTACCGGTCGGGTTCCGCTACAAGACTTCGTCGCGCACCATTACCGAGGCGGACATCGTGTCCTTTGCCACGCTCACCGGTGATCTGAATCGCGCTCATGTCGATGACGAAGCATCGAAAAGCGGTCCGTTCGGAAGGCGGATTGCCCACGGCCTGCTGGTGGTGTCGTATGTATCGGGCCTGAATACCCGGACCATCGTGAATCAATTGCTTGAACCCTCCATGCTGGCCCTGGTGGGAACGGAAGTCCGATATCTCAAGCCGACGTTCGCCGGCGACACGATTCATGCCGATATAGAAGTGGTGGAATCCAGGCCGACTTCCAGGCCTGATCGTGGCCTGGTCAAGTTCAATCGTACGGCGGTATCGCAGAATGGCGACACGCTGCTCGAATGCCTGGTGACCATGCTGTTCCAACGGAGACAGGCGGCATGAGCGCTAAAGATCATTCAAGCCTGTTTTCCGATCTGACCCGGTTGTTCCTTCCCCGCTCCATTGCGCTGGTGGGCGCATCGGCCAGGCCCGATAGCGTTGGCGGCCGCACGCTCGAAAACCTGACCCGGGTATCTGATTTCAAGGGGGACCTGTATCTGGTCAATCCCAGCCGCGACGAAATCGGCGGAATGCGCTGCTACCCGTCGATGGCGTCACTGCCGGCCGCGCCGGATGTTGTCATCATTACGGTGCCCGCCCAGGCTGCCATCGAAGCATTGGAATCAGCGGCGGCTTGCGGTGTGCCGTTTGCCATCATCCTCAGCTCGGGGTTCGGAGAGGCGGACGAAGAAGGCGCCCGCGCCGAAGCGCAATTGTGCGAAATCGTCCAAAGAACGGGGATACGCGTCTACGGTCCGAACTGTCCCGGCCTCAACAATATCAATGCCCGATTGGGAATGTCCTTTTCGCCGGCATTCCGTCACGATCTGCACCCGGGTCCGATCGGCCTGGCCACGCAGGGCGGCGGGCTGGGGCGCACCTTCATGCAGGCAATGGAGCGCGGCATCGGTGTCGGGATGTGGGCTTCATCCGGGAACCAGGCCGATCTGGAGGTCAGCGACTTTATCCACTACATGGCGGACGCGCCTGACATCAAGGTCATCGTCACACTGATCGAAGGCTTCAAGAGCGGCCGCAAGTTCGTGGCCGCGGTGCGCCATGCCGCCCGGATGGGCAAGCCTGTAGTAGCGTTGAAGGTGGGGAAATCGGAGTATGGAATCCGTTCGGCCCAGTCGCATACGGCGTCCATGACGGGTTCCGCGGAAATCAACAGCGCTGTTCTCCGGCAGTTTGGCGTCATCGAGGTCGACGATATCGACGAACTGGTGGATACCGCGTGGCTGCTGGCGCGCCGGCTGCCGAAGGGTGACGAAAAGCTGGTGGTCTACGCCTCTTCGGGCGGGGCCGCGACGCTGGCGGCCGACAAAGTCGGCAGTGCGGGGCTGGAGCTCGCCGAGTTCGCTCCCGAAACCCTCCAGCGCTTGCGCGCATTGCTGCCTTCATACATGCCTGTTTCCAATCCGGTGGATGTCGGTACTGAGATCTTCACCAGACCGCGTTTGGTCGACGATAGCCTGCAGGTGGTCGTGGAGGATCCGTCCGTCGGGCTGGTGCTGTATCCGTACCCGCTCGATTACGGTCAGATGATCCAGCAGAACGCCGAGAGCACCATAAGGGTTCAGGCCAGAACCGACGTGCCGATTCTGCCCGTATGGATGAGCGATCGTATCGGCGAGGGCTACCAGGCATTCGTCAAGGCGGGCCTGACCCCTTCGCGTTCGCTCAGCAATGCGGTGAAGGCGGTTCAGCGGTGGATCGCCTGGGGTAACTGGCGCCGGGCTTTCGACCCGGACTTCGAGCCGCTTCTGCCAGAGGACGCTGTCGCCGCACAGGGCGACCGGCCCTTGCACGCGCTGTCCGAAGCGGAAGGCAAGCGGCGTCTGGCGGCAAGCGGGATTCGGGTGCTGCCGGCGGGGGTGGCCACGAATGCCGAAGAAGCCGTCAGGCTGGCGGAAGAGTGTGGTTATCCCGTTGTTGCCAAGATTGTCAGCAAGGACATTGCGCACAAGTCAGAGACGGGGGGCGTCCGGGTCGGCCTGGGCAGCGCTCAGGACGTGAGCGAGGCATGGACAAACATCATGGCTTCGGTGCGCGAAAAAGCGCCCCGGGCGCGCATTGAAGGCCTGCTCATTGAAAAAATGGCCCCTTCGGGGGGCGCCGAGGTGTTCGTCGGTGTGCAGCGCGATCCGATCTTCGGGCATTTCCTGACTTTCGGCCTGGGCGGCATTTACGTGGAAGTGTTCAAGGACGTGAGCCGCCGCATGCTGCCGCTGAACGAGGAAACCGCCTTGGAAATGATCCGGGAGCTGCGTTCCTTCCCTATTCTGGATGGTGCGCGCGGTCAGCCGAAGCGGGATATCGCGGCGCTCGTACATCTTTTGGTGCAAGTCTCCGAGTTTGTGAAAAATAATGCCGCGGAGCTCGATGAGCTTGATCTCAACCCGGTCTGGGTGGGGGAGCAAGGGCAGGGCGCAATCCCGCTCGATGCCGTCATTCTCAATGGTATCCGTAATTAAGGCAGGGGTCGGAAATGGTTGTCAAAACAGAAATTGGTTTTACTACACCGGATGCCATTACGGTACGCGGAAAGAATTTGTCTGACGAAGTCCTGGGCAGGTTCGACTTTGTGGACATGATTTACTGGCTCAATTTTTCCCGCCTTCCGGAAGAGCGCGAAAAAGCCATGGTGAACCTGATTCTGGTCGCCGCGGCGGATCACGGGCTGACTCCCAGCGCATTGTCTTCCCGTCTGACCTATCTGGGGGCCCCCGAATCGGTGCAGGGGGCGGTTGCAGCAGGCTTGCTGGGCGCCGGCAGCCGTTTTCTCGGGACGATTCAGAATGTGGCTGAGCAGCTGCAGCAGGCCGCTCAGGATCTGGACACTCTGGAAGACGAAGCCGTGATGGACGCCGCCCGCCGGCTGGTACAGCGTTCCAGGCAATCACGCAGCCCCATCCACGGCCTTGGCCACAATATCCATGTCGATGGCGATCCACGGGTTCCGGTACTGCGTGACGTGTCTGAACAGCATGGCTATTATGGCAAGCACTGGCGTCTGGCCCTGGCTGTTCCGCGCGTGTTTGAACAGGATCACGGGAAGAAGCTGCCGCTCAATGCGGCGGGCGCGCTTGGCGCCATCATTGCCGATATGGGGCTTGACGCGATATTGGCGCGGGGGCTGATTCTGGTGGGGCGTTCCGCGGGGCTGGTTGCCCATTTGCGCGAGGAAGCGGATCAGCCCATCGGTCTTGAACTGTGGGACCTGGTTCTCGACCAGGATGAGCGCAATGTCCGGCCCGTGAAGAAAGGTTGAACGCTCATGGCTCCCCTGCAAGGCATTACCGTCATCGATTTTACCGAACTGCTGCCGGGTCCCTTTCTGACCCAAAGCCTGGTGGAACTGGGCGCGAAGGTCATCAAGGTCGAGCGCCCCCCGCATGGGGACAACGCGCGTCGAATGGCTCCGGGTGTATTCAACGCCGTGAACCGGGGCAAGCATTGCGTGGCCGCCGACCTGAAGTCGCCGCGCGACCGGGCCATGGTCGTGGAATTGATCCGGGCGGCGGATGTATTGATCGAGTCTTACAGGCCGGGCGTCATGAAGCGACTGGGGCTGGACTACGAGACAGTACGTTCCATCCGACAGGATATCGTCTATGCCTCTCTCACGGGATACGGGCAGAGCGGCAGCCGCGCATTGCTTCCCGGCCATGATCTCAATTATCAGGCGGCAAGCGGTGCTCTTGCCCTGTCGGGCTTGCCCGACGGGGAGCCCGAACATGTGTTCGGCCTGCCGGTGGCCGACCTGTGTGGCGCTGTTTACGGGCTCTCGGCCGTGACGGCCGCATTGCTGCAGCGCGAACGTACAGGCATCGGCCAGCACCTGGACATAGCCATTGCGGATTGCCTGACGCATTGGGTCAATCCGCGCCTGGGCGCATATCAGGCGCATGGCATCGATGATTTGTTCCATCAGCGCCAGGATGCATTGAACAAGCCGGCCTATGGGGTATTTCGCACGGCGGATGGGCATGACCTGACGGTGTGCGCCCTCGAAAACCATTTCTGGCGGCAGCTGACGCAAGTGCTTGATCTGGCGCCTTTTGACAGCGAAGAATATTTCGACTTCGATGCCCGGGCGCGGGCAGCCAGCGAGATTCGAAGCTTGATGAAGCAGCGCATTGCCTCTTGGGAAGGAGCGGCACTGGAAGCTGCGCTCAAGGCGGCGGATGTCCCTGTCCTGAGGGTGGTGCCGCCCAATGATGTGCTCGCGGGGGCCGCCGCAATGGAGCGCGGCCTCGCCGCAGCGGGCGCCGATGGCCTGCTGGCGCGCTTTCCCGTGCGCCTGAAAGGGATGAACGGTATCGAGGTCCCCGCGCGGCCGGAAGATTATGGGGCCATCCTTGATGGGGAACCGGGGCGCAAGTGCTGATGCCGGTCGAAAAGGAAGGCGCGAGGCCCATGGAAAATATCAGTTCCCCCTCTCAGGGCTTGTATCGGCAATCGCCGCTTGAACGCGTCGTGCATGGCATGCCGTTCGATGATGCCTTGCGGCACGAAATCGATCTGGCCGGCGTGTCGCGCGTCTTCGTACTGGGGTCCAGAAAGGCTGCGGAATCGGTATCGATGCAACGGCTTCAGTCCGCACTGGGAGGCCGTTTCGTCGGGGCGTACTGCAATGTGGCGGCGCATGTGCCCGCGGATTGCGTCATCGAGGCCGCCATAGCGGCAAAAGCGGCCAATGCGGATCACCTCGTCGCGCTGGGCGGCGGTTCCGTCGTCGACGCAGCCAAAGGGGTCGCCCTGTGCCTCAAGGCAAATCTCGACTCCAGGGAGGCCTTGCTGGGTGTTCCGGCGGCGGGGGCCGCTGATCCTGGTCCGTGGCCGGTGCAAGACGGCCCCTGGCTTCGGATCACGGCGATACCTGTATCGCTGTCGGTAGCGGAGTTCACCGGCATTGCGGGAATCACGGACCCGGAAAAGCGGGTCAAGCACATCATTGCTCACCCCTGGATGAGTCCGCGCGCGGTGATCTTTGATCCTGCGCTGACGCTTCCCGTGCCATTGCGGATTTTCCTGGCCAGCGGCGTCAAGGCGATGGATCATGCCGCGGAAAGGCTGGCGTCGATGGGTTCCCATCCCCTGATGGATGCGGTTTGCACGCAGGCGCTGCAAATGCTTGCCCAGGCGCTGCCGGCTGTGGCTCGGGCGCCAGGCGACTTGTCGCCGCGTCTGCAATGCCAGCTGGGAGCCTGGATGTCCATTCACGGTTCGGCGGAAGGTGTGAGAATGGGGGCGAGCCATGCGCTGGGCCATGTGCTGGGCGCGCATGCCAACGTACCGCATGGCCTGACTTCCTGCGTTCTGTTGCCGTCGGTGATGCGGTGGAATCATCCGGTCAACGCGGAGCGCCAGCGGCGTGTGTCGGCGGCTTTGGGCAGCCGGGACCCGGCGGGTGATGCGCTGGAAAAGCTGATAAGGGAACTGGGGTTGCCCGCCCGCTTGAATGAGCTGGGTGTGGTGCGCGAGGATCTGGAGCTGGTCGCGCGCAAGAGCCTGCGGGATCCCGGCATGAAATTCAATCCCCGCAAGGTGGGGTCGGTCGACGATGCAAGAGCGATCCTGGAAATGGCCTGGTGAGCCGCCGCGAGGCGGCAGCCGGCGAAGTCCCGTGTGCCGGCGGGTCTTGAAATCAGCCCCCCGTTTTCCGGGTCGATGAGGAGGTTTCCAAATGAAGGATCTGAAGGGTCGTACGGCGGTGCTGACGGGGGCGGGTTCGGGCTTTGGACTCGAATGCGCGCGCCTCGGTGTGGAACGCGGCATGAATCTGGTCCTGGTCGATGTGCAGTGGGACGCACTGGACCGGGCGATGACGGAGCTGCAGCCGCAAGCGCGCGCCCAGGGCAGCTCGTTGTCGGCACATTGTGTCGACGTCAGCGTCGCGGCTGAAATGGAGGCGTTGGCCGAGCGGGTTCGCCGCAATGCCGGCCCCCCGCATTTTGTTTTCAATAACGCGGGCGTGTGCTGTGGCGGCCTGGCATGGGAAAGCACGCCCGCCGATTGGGCCTGGGTCATGGGCGTGAATCTGATGGGAGTGGTTCACGGGGTGCATTACTTCACGCCCATGATGCTTGAAGCAGCCAGGGGCGACCCGCGCTGGTCGGGGCACATCGTCAACACTGCGAGCATGGCCGGCCTGCTGACGCCGCCCAACATGGGGGTTTACAGCGTCAGCAAGCATGCTGTCGTGGCGTTCACGGAAACCTTGTACCAGGATCTGAAACTGGTGTCCGACCAGATCGGCGTCAGCGTGCTGTGCCCGTATTTCGTAGCGACGGGCATTGCCGACAGCAAGCGCAATCGTCCACGGGTAGCGGGGGGGCGGCAACCGACCGCCAGCCAGCTCGCCAGCGAAGCCATGCTGCAAAAAGCCGTGCGGTCGGGAAGGGTGACTGCGGCGGATATTGCGCAAAAGGTGTTTGACGCACTGGAATCCCGCCAGTTCTACATATACAGTCATCCGGGATCCCTGGGCGCCGTTCAGGCCCGTTTTGAAGATGTGGTACAGGCGCGCAACCCGTCTGATCCATTTGCCGACAAGCCCGAACTGGGTCAGCAGCTGCGCACCCGGCTGGGCGCCATTTCAAACTGAATTTGAAACCGGGTTCGCCATGTTTTTTGCTGTCAGCGATCTTGATCAGGCACGCAGTTACAAACTGATGTCGTCTTGCGTCGTACCGCGCCCGATCGCATGGGTGGTGACGAAGAATCGCGATGAGGGACTGAATGCCGCGCCTTATTCCCTCTTCAATTTTTTCGGCGGACATCCACCGGTTGTCTGTATGGGGATGGGCCGGCCGGACGGAAAAGACAAGGACAGTCTCGAAAACATACGGAACAGAAAAGAGTTCGTCGTGAACATGGTGCCGGAAGGCCTTGCGGAAGCCATGAACACGACTGCGACGCCTTATGACTACGGTATCCGGGAACTGGATATCGCCGGCTTGTCGACCCTGCCTTGCGAGTTCATCGATTGCCGGCGGATTCTGGCGAGTCCCGTCGCGTTCGAGTGCAAGCTGGCGCAGATAGTCGATATCAGGCCGTCATCCGCCATGGTGATGGCGACCGTGGTGGGAATTCATGTCGATGCGGCCGCCGTGGTGAACGAGGAGCGCTGCTATGTGGACGCGGCGCGGCTGGGGTTGATCGGCCGCATGGAGAGCCCGGGCTGGTATGCCAGAACCCATGAGCGGTTCCGGATCAAGCAGATCATGAAGAAGCCCGTTCCGGACGACGCGGAAGCTGGCGGGGCCTGACAAGCCCGGGAGCACATGGGGTGGAAGCACATAAGATTATAATCTCATCCACATAACCTCCGTTCTCACAAGTTCTCACAGGTATCCGATGCTTGCTATTGTGGACGCATACCGGTCCGGCCTGCTGGCGCGTCGCTACTGGGTGTCCAATATCGTCGCCGGCCTCATCGTGGGGGTGGTGGCGCTGCCCCTGGCCATGGCCTTCGCCATTGCTTCGGGCGTGAAGCCGGAACAGGGCATCTACACCGCCATCATCGCCGGCATCCTGGTTTCGCTTTTTGGCGGCAGCCGCGTGCAGATCGCGGGGCCCACCGGCGCCTTCATCGTGATATTGGCCGGCATCGTCGCCGAATACGGAGTGGCCGGCCTGCAGATCGCCACACTCATGGCCGGGGTGATCCTGCTGCTGTTCGGCCTGGCGCGCATGGGCGCGGTCATCAAGTTCATTCCCGCGCCGGTCATCGTCGGCTTCACCGCGGGCATCGGCGTGGTCATCTGGGTGGGGCAGTGGAAGGATTTCTTCGGCCTGCCCAACGTCGGGGGAAGCCATTTTCACGAGAAGCTGTGGGCTTTGCTGCAGGTGTTTCCGCAGCTGGACTTCGCCACCACGGCGCTGGCCCTCCTGGCCCTGGCGCTCCTGATCGTCACGCCGCGCGTATCCGTTCTGGCGCGGGTCCCGGGGCCCCTGGTGGTTCTGATCGTCGTGACCGCCGTGCAGGCGATATTCGGCTTCGAGTCGGTGGCCACCATCGGCAGCACCTACGGTGAAATCCCGCGCGGGCTGCCGGCGCTGGAAGTCCCCGAAATTACCCTGAGCCGGCTGGTGGAGCTCATCGGCCCGGCCTTCGCCATCGCCATGCTGGGAGCGATCGAATCACTGCTGTCGGCCGTGGTGGCGGATCGCATGGCCGGTACCCGCCACCATTCGAACCAGGAACTGGTGGGCCAGGGCCTGGCCAATATCATCGCGCCCCTGTTCGGCGGCATTGCCGCCACCGGGGCGATCGCCCGCACCGCCACCAACATACGCAATGGCGGCAACAGCCCGGTTGCGGGTGTGGTGCATGCCTTATGCCTGGTTTTCATCCTGCTGTTTCTCGCGCCCCTGGCGGCCAATATTCCGCTGGCGGCGCTGGCCGCCATCCTGTTCGTGGTGGCCTGGAACATGAGCGATGTGCGGCATGTCATCAAGCTGCTGCGCGGCGCGCCGCGTTCGGATGTCGTCATCCTGCTGGTCACGTTCCTGCTGACGGTGTTCGTCGACCTGGTGGTGGCGGTGAACATCGGCGTGGTGCTGGCCATGCTCCACTTTCTGCGGCGCATGGCGGGCAGCGTGGCGGTGCGCCAGCAAGACGATGCGCAACTGCAGCGCGAGCTGGCGCTCGAAGGGCGGGCACTGCCGCCCGGCGTCATGGTGTATTCGGTGGAAGGGCCGTTCTTCTTTGCCGCGGTCGAGGCCTTCGAGCATGCGCTGTCGGACACTCACAAGAATCGCCGGGCCATCATCATCCGCCTGAGGTACGTGCCCTTCGTCGATGCGACCGGCCTGCAGACGCTGGAAGACGTCGTCGAACAGCTGCGGGCGCTGGGTTTGATCGTGATCTTCACCGAAATCAACGAAACGGTGCGCCGCAAAATGCGGCGCATGGGCTTGCTGGGCCGTCTGGGCGAAGGCAATGCCGTGCGCAGCCTGGGGGAAGCCGCCGCACGGCTCAATACCATTCTGCAGCGGGATTCCGACGAGCATCCCGAACCGTCGGATGCCGTGCCGCCGCCGGCGTCCGCGCCCGCCGCCCGTCCGGGCGGCGGGTCGTCGCAGGCCCCCTCCGGTGGCGGGTCTGTCGAGGGGTAAAGGCGGGGAATGACAGAAGGCGCGGCGCCCCGCCGCGCATGAGCCGGTTCAGGTTTTCGGGCGACGGGGCGCGGCGGACGAGCCGGCTGGCTTCGCCTTGCGCGGGGCGCGTGCTTCAGGGCGCGCGGCGGCCTTGACCCCGGGGTTGCGCACCGTGGAAGGCGGCCCGTTGTCGCCGGCCGCCGGCCCGTAGCTGACGCCGTGATCCGCAAGATAATTGCGGATGAGCTGACGAACCACCTGCGAAGGGGTGAGGTCCTGGCTGGCGCACAGTCGATCGAATGCTTTCTTTTTTTCCGGGTCGACAAGTACGGTGAGTCGCGCGGTCTTGCTTTCCATGGGGCGAGTGTTCGTGATTGATTGCATTGTAATGGAATGCGGCTCAGATGCGCATGCTCAAAGAGCAGGCAGGCGCCCCAGCACCCGCGTCAGCGTGTCGTTGAAGGCGGCCTCCAGCCCTTGCCGGGCGGCCAGCAGCTCGGCAATCGATACCACACGGTCCGCCCGGTAGCGGCGCCCGCTCCCGATCGCGGTTTCAAAGGCGTTTGCGGCGTCGGTGATCCCGGCCGTATCGGCGTCGAGCAGCACCAGTGCATGCACCAGCCCGGCGTGGCCGTCTTCCGTGCCACGCAGGCGGCGCCACATCTGCGCTGTGCCGGCGACTTTGACGGCGGCGCCATGCAAATGGACGGCCAGGTTGTAGCGGCCGTCGCAGAACGAGCCCTCTACAGGCGCGGGGAAGGCGTCCACGCCCAACGTATCCAGGGCGTCGGCGAGCAGCCCGCAGATCAGCTGGTAGCCCTGTTCGGAATGCTGCATGGGCGGGCCGTCCACCCGATAGGCCAGGCTGACATTGACGATGCCGGGGCCCTGGGGGACGATGCCGCCGCCGGTCTGGCGCACCGTGACGGGCCAGCCTTGCGCGGCAAATTGCAGGCAGGCGTCTTCGAAGGCTTCGAAGCGCCGGTAGGTGCGCGGCACGACCAGGCCGCGGTCAGCCTGCCATATGCTGGCGATCGGCCCGTGATCCATCACGAGATCCAGCAGCGATTCGTCGAAACGGGCGTCGCGGCGGACAGCCGACCCCGGCCGGCACAGGCGAAAGGCGGCTGGCGGCAGGGGAGCGGCGTCGTGCTCAGCCGCGGGCGATGGTGAACTGTTCATCCGTCATGAAGAAGTAGCGGATCGCATCGATCAGGCTCAGCACGATCACCAGGGGAGGGAAGAACCACAGGATCAGCAGGTAGACAATGCCCCAGCCGATCTGGCCCAGGTAGAAGCGGTGCGCGCCGAGCCAGCCCAGGCAGATGGCGAGCACGATGGCGATCTTGCGGTGGTTGGCGGGATTCCTGAGTTCCCTTTCCCGGCTGCGGAAGACCCACCAGCTGACCGGCACGGTCAGTGCGATGGCCAGCAGCACCTTGGTGGTGTGGGTGGAAAGATAATGATGCAGCCCGGCATAGAGATCGGCGAAATTGTGCACTACCCAGCCGCTGAGCTGCGAAATCCAGGCAAAGGCCTGGGCGAGCAGGGCGTTGCCGAAGGTCAGGGCGACCAGGATCGCCAGGAAGATGGCGATCACCAATATGGTTCGTTGAAGCATTCAGGTTCCTCCGATTCAGTCGGCGCAGGCCTGGCGGACCGCCTTTTCCCAGCGGGCCATCAGTTCCTGGGCGTGTCCCGGGTCGCATTGCGGTTCGAACGTGCGTTCGACCCGCCACAGGCCGGAAAGTTCTTCCTTGCCGCCGTAGACGCCGGCCGTCAGGCCGGCCAGAAAGGCGGCCCCCAGGGCCGTGGTTTCGATCATGGTGGGGCGCAGCACCGGGATGCCCAGCAGGTCGGCCTGGAACTGCATGAGCAGATCGTTCACACAGGCGCCGCCATCCACGCGCAGTTCCCGAAGGGGTTGGCCGCCCGCGTCCGCCGCATCGCGGCTCATGGCCTGCAGCAGCGCCGCGCTCTGGAAGGCGATGCTGTCCAGCGCGGCGCGAGCAACGTGCGCCATCGTGCTGCCGCGTGTCAGGCCCGTGACGGTGCCGCGCGCGTCGGGATCCCAGTAGGGGGCGCCCAGCCCCGTGAAGGCGGGCACGAACATGACCCCGCCGGAATCGGGCACGCTGCGCGCCAGCGCTTCGATGTCGCTGCTTTGCGGAAACGCCTTCATGCCGTCGCGCAGCCACTGCACCACGGCCCCGGCGACGAAGACACTGCCTTCGAAGGCGTATTCGGCTTCGGGACCCGTTTGCGCCGCGCGGGTGGTCACCAGCCCGTTGGAAGATACATTGAAGATACCGCCGGTGTGCATCAGCATGAAGCAGCCCGTGCCATAGGTGTTCTTGGCCATCCCGCTGCGGAAGCACGCCTGCCCGAACAGCGCGCTCTGCTGGTCGCCGGCCACGCCGCAGATCGGTATTTCGCCGCCCAGGAGTTCCGGCGCGGTGGCGCCGAAGTGCGAGCCCGAAGGCAGGACCTCGGGCAGCAGGGCGGGTTCGATATCCAGCCATTCCAGCAATTGATCGTCCCACCGGTTCTCATGCACATTGAACAGCATGGTGCGCGAAGCGTTGCTCACGTCGGTCAGGTGGCGTTTTTCGGCCGTGAGCTGCCAGATCAGCCAGCTGTCCACGGTCCCGAATGCCAGCTCGCCCCTGGCCGCCAGCTCGCGCGCCCCGGGTATGTTGTCCAGCAGCCATTTGAGTTTGGTGCCGGAAAAATAGGCATCGATGCGCAGGCCGGTGCGCTGCAGGATCCCGGTTTCCCTTCCGTTTTCGCGCAGTTCGGCGCAGGCCGGTTCCGAACGGCGGTCCTGCCAGACGATGGCGTTGTGCAGCGGTTGGCCGGTGCGGCGGTTCCAGAGCAGCGTGGTTTCGCGCTGATTGGTGATGCCGATGGCGCGGATGTCGGCCGCCTTCAGGCCGGCGCTGGACAGGGCGCTTCGCGCGGTCTCGAGCTGTGTCCGCCAGATTTCCATGGGGTCGTGTTCCACCCAGCCGGGCCGCGGAAAGATCTGTGCCGTTTCGCGCTGGGCGAGCGCAATGATTTCGCCGCTTTCATTGAAGATGATGCTGCGGGAGCTGGACGTGCCCTGATCGAGTGCAAGCAGATAAGTCATGGTCGGCCGCATGGTGGTGTGGCCTTAAGTTTACCGGCGATTCGCTTCCATGCCGTGGCATTGCCTCGGCGGCGCCATCTTCATACCGTACACTTGGGCATGTTTTCTTCCTCGATGTGATTGCCTGGACATGCATGCTTCCGTAGCGCCGCTGGAAACCCGCCGGTCCGACCTGCTCGGGCGGCTGGCGGCCGTGCGCAAGGTCGACCTTCTCGTGGTGGGTGGCGGCGCCACCGGCCTGGGCCTGGCGCTGGATGCCGCCCTGCGCGGCTTGTCCGTCGTTCTGCTGGAGGCCCGCGATTTTGCGAAAGGCACGTCTTCCCGCGCCACCAAGCTGGTGCACGGCGGCGTGCGCTATCTGGCCCAGGGCAATGTGTCGCTGGTGCGCGAAGCCTTGCATGAAAGGCGCAAGCTGCTGCATAACGCCGCGCACGTCGCCGGCCCGCTTGCCTTCGTCATGCCCGGCTACAAATGCTGGGAAACGCCTTTTTACGGGGTGGGGCTGAAAGCCTACGATGCGCTGGCCGGGCATGCCGGCCTGGGGGCGACCGAATTGCTCTCGGCCAGGCAGACGCTCGCCTGTCTCCCCGGCGTGCGGGCCGACGGCCTCAAGGGCGGGGTCAAGTATTGGGACGGCCAGTTCGACGATGCGAGGCTGGCCCTGGCGCTGGCCCGCAGTGCCGCGGGCCAGGGCGCTCTCCTGGTCAACTATTGCCCTGTCGTGGGCCTGGAGCACCGCAACGGCAGGGTGTCCGGAGTCCGCTACCTTGCGCGGGGGGCTGAGGCCGAAGGGGCGATCGATGCGCGCTGCGTCGTGAATGCCACCGGCGTCTGGGTGGATTCCCTGCGCGACATGGATGACACGGCAACAGGCCGCGGTACGCAGACCATGGTGACGCCCAGCCAGGGTGTGCACCTGGTGGTGGATCGTGGCTTTCTGCCGGGCGATCACGCCCTGCTGGTTCCGCGCACCCGCGACGGCCGGGTGCTGTTTGCCGTGCCCTGGCTGGGCAAACTCATACTGGGCACGACCGACACCTCGTGCGATCACATCCACGAAGAGCCCCGCCCGCTGGCCGGCGAAGTACGCTTCATCCTTGGCGAAGCGGCGAATTATCTCGCCCGGGCTCCTCGCCCCGACGATGTCCGCAGCGCCTGGGCCGGCCTGCGTCCCCTGGTGAGGCCGACCCGGGACGCCGACGCCACAAAGAAGATCAATCGGGAACATACCGTCATCGTCAGCCCCAGCGGGCTGGTGACCGTCACAGGCGGCAAGTGGACCACATACCGCGCCATGGCCGAAGACATACTGGCCAAATGCACGGACGCGGGCCTGCTCGAACGCCTGCCACCCTGCGAAACGGCCGATTTTCTGCTGGTGGGGGCGCCCACCGGCCCGCAATCGAATGTATCTCTGGCCGCGCCGCCGGGCATTCACAGCTATGGCGGCGAAGCCGGATGGGTCATGAGTCTGCCGGGGGCCGACAAAGAGATAGCGCCGGGCCTGACCGAGGCCATGCTGCGCTTTGCCGTGCGCCATGAGTACGCCTGTACGGTGGAAGACGTACTGGCGCGCCGCTCGCGCCTGCTGTTCCTCGACGCGGCCCGGGCCGCCGAAGCGGCGCCCGCGGCGGCGGCCATCCTGCGCGAGGAAACTGGGCGTGATCCCGGGCTGGAATCCTTTCTGGCGCTTGCCGCGCAATACCGCCATGTGCCCTGGTAGGGAAAAGGCGGATCAGCGCCGCGCGAACAGCGTACGGGCGGAATCGAAGCGGCGGGAAAAATAGGGATTGTCCATCGTGTCGATACGTACCCGGCCGCCGGAAGAGGGAGCGTTCACGAAACGGCCATCGCCAATATAGATGCCGACATGTGAATTGGGGCGGCCCAGCGTATTGAAGAATACGAGATCGCCTTCGCGCAGTTCGCGCCGGCTGATGCGGCGGCTGGCCGCGGCCTGACTGCCCGCGCTGCGGGGCAATTGCGCGCCGGCCGCCTGACTGAAGACATAGTTGACCAGGCCGCTGCAGTCGAAGCCGCCGGATGGTTCGGTGCCGCCGTAGCGATAAGGGCTGCCCATCAGCCCCATGGCCGTCATGACCACTTCCTGACGATGCTGGATGGGGATTTCCGGCAGGCCTTGCGAAGCGTGGCGATGACCCGAGCCCGCGCAGCCCGCCAGGAGGAGCGCCACGCATATGGCCCACCAGCGAGAGCGCCTATCGGCAAAAAAACGACAAAAAAGGCCCATAGCTTGTTTATTTATGTAACGAAACTGCCACAATTAGTAATACGACATATATTTTGGTACTATTCAGGCTTATATCCATTCGTTTTTTGCATGCAAATAGTATTTATACCTATAAAATTGTAAATAATAGTATTCGTTCCCTTACAATGCGAGGGGGGCATTGTGCTCGATGAACTCGTACAAATGGTCAAGCAAAAGGATGGCGTGATGCCGATTTCCGACAATAACGTACTCAGCGATATCCAAGAAGTAAATCTGTCCTATCTCATGCTCGCTCAGCGGCTCCTCCGTGAAAATTATGCCGCCGGCATGTATCGCCTGGGTTTCGACGCCGACGTGGCGGATATCGTCCTGGGCCTTTCGCCGGCCCAGCTCGTCAAGCTGGCCAGCGCCAACACCTTGATCTGCGGCTTCCGCCTGAACGACTATCAGCTGCTTTCCACCCTCGGCCAGGACGTTCTGGGCGGCGTGCTGCAGCAGGCGCATTCCACCATCCTGCTCGCGCAGCGCTCGCCCGAGCCGCTCGCCTGAGTCGTTACAGTAACGGTAAGTCATGACAAAAAGAAGTGTGGCCAAGGAAGCGGAAGAAATCCTGCTGGCGACGGACATGATCGAGCTGGGCGCGCGCTTGCAGGTTCTGCAGGCGGAAACCAGCCTCAGCTACGATCGCCTTGCTCGCCTCTATCGCGAGGTGAAGGGGTGCTCGCCTCCCAAGGGCATGCTGCCCTTCTCGGTCGACTGGTTCATGACTTGGCTGCCCAACATCCATTCCAGCGTTTTCTACAGCGCCTATCGCTACCTGGATACCCACACGCCCGCCAGGAAATCGCGCGCGCTGGTGGAAGCCTATCGCCTGTATGGCGAGCAGGCGGTTGCCGGGCGCCTGGGCACGCTGCCGGGCGAAGAGCCGGTGCTGAGCTTTACCCGGGCATGGATGCTGATCCGTTTCTTTGATAGCAATTTGTTGCAACTTTCCTATTGCGAACGTTGCAAAGGCGGTTTTGTTGCTCATGCGCACGACCCGCAACAGGGCTTCGTGTGCGCAATCTGCCGCCCGCCGCCCCGGGCCGGCAAGACCCGCAATCGCCGGGGCGCATCGGCCGCCCGGCAAGGTGGCGCCGCATCCGCCAAGCCTCTGTCGGGCTCGGCGGTTTCAGCGACGCCCGCCGCTTCGCGGCCGGCACGGGTGGCGGCGCCCCGGCGCGCCAATGATGCCGCCGTGGCCGCTCTCGTTCCCGACGGGGCCTGAGCTGAAACCACTGGTTTCAGGATCTGTTTTATTGTGAGTATGTATCGATCTAGGTTAAAAATCGGGCATTGATGCAGGAATCTTGCGGCACCCCGCCACGCGAACATATGCATTTGGATAGGCTTGTTTAGGGCAACCCGTGTTCATTCTTATCGGCTACTTGATCGTCTTCGCCTCTGTAATCGGCGCTTATGTCCTGATGGGCGGGGCGATGGGGGCTCTGTACCAGCCATTCGAGCTCCTGCTGATCGGCGGGGCGGCCGCCGGCGCCTACATTGCCTCCAGCAGCGGCCAGTCCATGAAAATGCTGTTCAAGGCCGTACCCGGCGTGCTGCGGCGCAACCCTTATGGCAAAGACACCTACATGCAGCTCATGGCGCTGTTGTACGTCCTGCTGAACAAGGCGCGGCGCGACGGCCTGATGTCGGTTGAAAGCGATATCGAAGACCCGCATTCCAGCCCCATCTTCGCCGAGTATCCCGATGTCCTCAACGACCCGGTGCTCATCGAGTTCATTTCCGACTATCTGCGGCTCATCATCAGCGGGAACATGAGTTCCTTCGAGATCGAGACGCTGATGGACCAGGAAATCGAAACGCATCTGCACGAGCGCAACATCCCTGCGCTTGCCTTGCGCGCCGTGGCCGACGGCCTGCCGGCTTTCGGCATCGTGGCGGCGGTGCTGGGGGTGATCAAGGCGCTGGCGGCCGTGGACCAGCCGCCGGCCATCCTGGCCGACCTGATCTCCAAGGCCATGGTCGGCACCTTCCTTGGCATCCTTCTGGCCTATGGCTTCGTCGCCCCACTGGCGTCGGCCGTCGAACGCCGTTCGATCTCTTCCGTGAAGGTGCTCGAATGCATCAAGGTCACGCTGCTGGCCAGCATGAACGGCTATCCTCCGCAGCTTGCGGTCGAATTCGGCCGCAAGGTGCTCTATTCGCACCTCAGGCCGTCCTTCATGGAGCTCGAGGATCACGTGAAACAGGTGCGCGCCGGCGCGCGCCGCGGCTGATCGGATATGAGCAAGGCAGAACCGCGCGTCGTCGTCCGCCGCAAGAAGCTGCATCACGAAGCGCCGCACGGGGGCAGCTGGAAGATCGCCTATGCCGACTTCATGACGGCGATGATGGCCTTCTTCCTGGTCATGTGGCTGCTGTCGCTGATTCCTGTACACGAACTCACGCTGGTGGCCGAATATTTCCGCAAGCCCCTGGTCGAAGCCATTCGCTCTCAGAATGAAAACCGGCCCATCGGGACCGACAGCGTCATACCCGGCGGAGCGCCCAGCATCATCCCGAATTTCCAGCTGGCCCCCCGCAATCCTTTCGACAGCGGCGATATCCAGGATATCGAACGTCTCGAAAACCTCAAGCAGGACCTGGAGCAGCTCATCGAGCACGATCCGGTCATGTCGGAGTACAGGCCACAGATGCTGCTGGACATGACTCCTGACGGGTTGCGCGTCCAGATCCTCGACCGCGAGAACCGTCCCATGTTCGATACCGGCAGTGCGCAGCTGCAAAGGCAGATGCGCGTCATTCTGCGCCAGTTGGGCCCCTTGCTGAACAACATGCCCAACTCCATCAGCATCACCGGTCATACCGATGCGCGCCGGTATGCCACGGGCGAGCGTGAATATTCCAACTGGGAGCTTTCCGCCGACCGGGCCAATGCGGCGCGGCGCGAGCTGGTTGCCGGCGGCATGGATGAAACCAAGGTCCGGCGCGTCCTCGGGCTGTCCTCGACGGTCAATCTGGTGGACGATCCGTACGCGGACGCGAATCGTCGCATCAGCATATTGGTGCTGAACCAGCGTGCCGAGCGTCGCATGGACGAACAGGAAGCCACCTATGCCAGCCAGGTCGAGCTGGATGAAGTACTGGGGGCAGATGCGGCGAAAAGGCTGGGCGTGGAGCAGGGCAGCCCGCAAGACAGCCGGTCACCGCCCGGTTCCGCGATTCCGGGCTGGCCTGCGCCGGGTTCGGGGATTCCCGGCATGCCGGACGAGGCCGCCCCCGGCGGGGGCGCGTCCGGGCTGCTGATGCCCGGCATGGAAGTGCCGGTGCTGCCGATGTCCGCGCCGCAAGGCTTGGGGCGGGGCGGGAATCCGCAGTACGATGCACCGCTGCTGCCGCGCCCCGGCACCGACCTCGTTGAAACCGTCATTCTGCCGCTTTCCGTGGCCGACGAGCCCGGGGCCACCGTCGGCAGAATTGGTAACATTAGGTAATAATATCGTATTCTTCCCCGGCAACCGCCGGCGGACTGACTGCATCAGTGACACTGAAAGTGTGAAAGGAAATCGATCATGAGCGCAGGCGTCGACCTGAGTCAGTTTTTCGATACATTTTTCGATGAAGCCGATGAGCTGCTCACCGATATGGAGCAATTGCTTCTCAATCTGGATGTGGACAATCCGGATATCGATCAGCTCAACGGCATCTTCAGGGCGGCGCATTCCATCAAGGGGGGAGCGGGCACTTTCGGCTGCTTCGGGATGCTGGCCGACACCACGCATTTGCTCGAGAACCTTCTCGACCACATTCGCCGCAACGAGATGGTGCTTCGCAAAGACATGATAGATATCTTTCTCGAAACCAAAGACGTGCTGACCGACCAGGTTGCCGCTTATCGCAACCAGCAGGAACCCAGCCGGGAAACCTACGAACGCATCTGCGCCCAATTGCGCGAACTGGCGGCGGAACGCCAAGGCGCCACGGCCGCCCAGGCTGCGCCGGCCG